>CAVQUV010000024.1:0-37296 GCA_963716855.1 uncultured beta proteobacterium
GCTCGAGAAGGGCGCGCCTGGCCTGCCGCCCGAGCCGACGCTCGGCTATCGCGGCCTCATCGTCGAGCAGCTCGGCAAGCCGGTCACCGGCCTGCCGCGCACCTTCCGCTACGCGCACGGCACGGTGTTCGGTCCGCGCACGCCGCTGCGCGTCGCGGAGGAGGCTCTCGAGGACTTCATCTGCGGCAGCACGGGCCCGATCCGTGGGCTCGGGCTCGGCCGGGAGGTTCCGGGGCTGATCCGCCGCGAGATCGAGCGCTTCCGCCATCTGCGCGTGCGCTGGCCGTGGGACCGCAAGCTGCGGTGGCCGCTGCGGCCGCGCTGCACGTGCGCCCCGCTGTACGAGCCGGCGTGGTGGAACGACGGCGCGCAGCGGCAGCTGCACAACAACTGCTACAACTACGCGTCGAACTATCGCACCGACACATTCCGCCTGATCTCGGGCGGCGGGCAGCCGGGCGCCGCGAGCGGTGCGATGTACACGCAGCTCACGTGCGCATCGGTGCGGCCGGCCGCGCAGGCCGACGGCGTGATCGCGCGTCCGACCGCGAACAACCGCTGCCCCGCCGAGGGTCATCTGGTCGCGCTGGTGATCGCGCCGGGCTACGACTTCCACTGGTATCGCAAGGGCCGCAACGGGTACTGGACCCACAAGCCGGGCCAGACCCCGGCGACCAACGTGGACAACAGCAACGCGCTGATCGGCGATCCGCGTACCGCCGACCGCGGCGTCTACACCCAGTTCTGCACCTTCATGGTCGTGATGCACGGACACATCAAGATCAAATGAGCGACTCGGCGTGCACCGCGTCGGCGTCGCTCTACTCGGGGCGCCCCGACCCGGAGTGGCCGGTCCACGACGCGCGCGTAAAGGCGCTGGAGCGTATGTGGAATGCTCTCGCTCCCAGCGCATCCGGACCCAGGCAGGCACCGCCGCTCGGCTATCGCGGCTGCGCGCTACGCTGCAGCTCGGGATACGTGTGGTTCGCGTTCGACGGCGTCGCGACGCACCGGCAGGGCAACGGACCGTCCGAGCATCGCATCGACGGCGGACGCCGGTTTGAGCAAGCGCTTCTCGACACCGCACCGACTGGCGCGCTTCCGGCGGGCATGCCGCGGCTGTAGATCGGAATCGACCGACTCACCGGCCGCGTTCCAGGAGCGCCGGCGCCTCGAACGCGTCATGTCGCGATGATGAAGCGTGTTGATTCGGGCGGGATGACTCTGGTTGCATGAGCGCCGAGACCTAGTCGTGGGCACCGAGCGCCCCCGGTCCGGCGCGACCTCGGCGTCGCAATCTTCATCAAACCGTTTCTCGAGCTCTGGATGCGCACCGCGCAGGCAGCGCCGGACTGAAGTGCACACGGCTGCTCGCGCGCGTACACCGCCATGTAGCGCCGGAACTCGTCCACCGCTTCCTTCGCCCGAGCGAAGCGCGCGCCGATTGCCCGCCGCGCTAACCACTCCGAGCCAGTGAACAGGCTGACGAGGCGCTCGATGGCATCGTCCATCGCTCCGGCCGGCGCGATCTCGTCGCAGACCAGGCGCCCTCGGGCGAGGCGCAGTCCAAGCGCCGCCCGACGAAGATCGCCTGGCGCGCGGCGCGCGGGCCGACGAAGCGCGGCAGCCGCAGGTTCGCGGCGCCCGGGATGATGCCTTCCTTCCGCGCGGGGAGCGTCATGTACGCGTCCTCGGCCGCGAGAACGTAGTCCATGGTGAGCAGGATCTGGCAGTGTCCGCCGATTGCGAAGCGCTCCACTGCCGCCACCCAGGGCTTCTCGATGCAGTCGTCTCCGGGTGCACGCCGGGAAGCGCGAGCCCGCGGTAGAGCTTGTTGACGAAGCCGAGATCCCGGATCAGGTACCACAGGTACAGGACCTTTCCCTGGTAGAGGTGCGTCAGGTTGATGCCCGCGCCGAAGACTCGCTTGCCGGCGTGCTTGGGGTGCGTGACCGTGTCGCCGCGCAGCACGCAGACCTCGCTCTCTTTGTCGAGCAGCGCCACGTCCACCGCGATCTCCATGCCGTCGAGGGTCGATTCGTCCTCGGCGTTGAGGTAGCGCGGGTTGCGCATGGTGAGCACGACCGCCTTGCCATGGCGGTGCAGGCACGCGCCGGCGAGCTCGAGCACCTCTTTCTTCTCGAACTCGGCGAGGTTGCGATCGGAGTCGGCGCGCGACAGCAGCTTCGAGCGCACGAGGTGCGTCCCGCAGCGCGGGTCGGCCAGCACGTCGCCGAGGAAGCGGCCTTGCGCCTTCTCCAGTCCTTTCTTGTCGCGCTGGGGCAGGGGCGCTTCCGCCGCGAGGGCGGCCGCGCTGGGGACGAGCCCCGGAAAGCGCTCACCAGCGAGACGGCACAGCTCGTCGACGCGGACCGCGCGGGCGAGGCCCTCGGTGAGAGTGACGTAGGCGGCGAGCGCGTCGCTGGACATGGGGCGGGGAGTCTATCGCGAGAGGGCGAGGATGGAGATTCGCTGGCGGGGCAGGTGGCGCCTGCTCGAGCTGTGAGGGCGCGGGGCGTAGGTCGCCCGCACTCGCGCGCGTAAGTCAACCATCGCTTGGGCATCCGCACACTAGGTCGGTTACCGCACAGACCGCATTGATGCCCGCACGGTAGGCTGGACTCGCTTTCATAGGAGAACACCGTGCAATCCATTCAAGCTTTCATCGGATCCCGTTCATGCGGCCTGGCGCTGGTCGCGGGCGTCGCCTTGCTGGGCGCAACCGCTGGCGGTCGCCGCGGATAGCGGCAGCCTCTCGAACGCTCAATCGGCCTACCAGAAGGAACGGGCTGCGTGCCTCAACGGCGCGACGAACCAGGACCAAGCCACCTGCCTGAAGGAAGCCGGCGCTGCGCTCCAGGCGAGCAAACAGGGCGGCCTCGACACCGGCCAGGCCCGGCTCGACCAGAATCAACTGCTCCGCTGCGACGGGCAGCCGGCGGAAGATCGCCAGAATTGCGTGCGCCGGATGAGTGGCGAGGGCTCCACGACCGGCAGCGTGGAGGCGAGGCGGAATCTACCGCGAGCTCGTGACACCGGACGTTCCGTCGAAGCGCAACTGAACGGACCCTTCGCCCGGCGGGCTGCCCTCAGGCGCAAACGCGGTCGAAGAATTCGAGCCCGGACGAGTCGCTCACCGCTTCCCGCGCGAATCGCGCCGGGCATTTGCGACCAGCTGGGGTGTGCCCGGCCCCAGGATGTTCGCCCGGAGCTTGACGAGGCGCCCACGCACGTCGGCGATCCGGGCAAGGATCTCGTCGAGCTCCTCCTCCGGCGCGTGCTTGAGCAGCGTCGAAGCAGCTCGCGTCTGAAGGTCGAGCTGCTGGAGCATGTCGGACGTGATGCGGTCGATCTTCGCGGCGGTGCTGGCGGGGAAGGTCTTTTTCTTGTTGGTCACGGAACGGACTCCGGGCGCGGGGCTACGTGGCATCGTACCGGCGCATCGCCGGCTCGTCCGGCGATCGCTCAGTCGGTGCGTGGACCCGCGATTCGCGCGCCGGGTTCCGAGGGGCGACTTCGGCCCAGTTCGCTCTGACCAGCCGCGGATCCTGATCCCGCAACCAGCCGAGGAACCGCTGCGGCTCCCGAAAGAGCGGCGGCATCGCGCTGCGCTGGAGGTAGCCGTCGGCGACGCTCATTCCGCCCCACGCTTCGAGCAGGTCCCGGCGCACCCGATAGGCGCAGCCGCGGTACTCGCCGATCGGAATCGCGCGCTCGAACCGTCCGGACGCCCCCGGCGTGCCGAAGACGACGACGTCCTGCGGCGAGATCGCCGCGCGTCGCGTGCGGGCGTTGAGATGCAGGTCGGTCACGCGGATGTCCGCGGCGCGCACGATGCGCTCGACCGTCAGGAGCCCGATCAGGGCGTAGACCAGCCAGCCGGCGCAGTCGACGGGCCGGAACGACGCGTAGAAGGCGATGAAGTCCCCGGGAACGAGCGCCGCGACCCGCTCTCCGCGCCAGCTGACGGAGTCGCCGTAGGTCAGCGCGTCGAAATCCGGGTCGAGGTTCATGTACCGGTCGCGGGGCAGCCAACGGTCGACGTCGTCGCTGCCGACGAACGCGCGGACCTGGTGCGCCACTTCGGCGAACTCCCGTCCGTAGCCGTTCCGGACCTGCTCCGGCCGCTCGGGAATCGGGACGTAGACGTATTCGCCGGTGGCGGTCCGGATCGGCGAGTTCGCGCCCCCGCACGTGGTGTCGGCGCCGACCCGCACCAGCACGCCGGTCCGGCGCTCAGCAGCTGCCACGCGCCTCTCCTTGCGCCGGGATGGGGCACGTCGCGCCCGGAAGGGGGCGCGCGACTTTCGGGGTGCCGTGGACGCCGGGCGCCAGGGCGAGGAGCGCGACCGCTGTGTTGAACCAGCCGATGAAGCCCGGGATCAGGAACGTGTTCTTCCGCGACTGGTGGCCTTGACCGGAAGGCGAGAGGTCGCGCAGCGCGGCGGGCACCACCAGGCGGTGCTGGTCGCCGGCGCCGAAGTACCAGTAGCAGCGCGCCATCAGCACGTTCACGCCGGCTTCGACGTCTTTTCCGTACGACGATGCGTCGTGCCCCGAACCGGACGCAAGCGGTATGCGACCGATGCGCCCGCCGTCGAGCGGATAGATGCAGTCGCCCGCACGCCTCTCGGGGGAGGACGTCGCCGGGATCTTGCCGGGCAGATCGCGCCGGCAGCGCGCGATGTAATGCGGCCAGGTCAGCACTTCATCGACCTGCATCACGTAGACGACGCGGAACTCCTCGTCGGGATCGGCCGACGAGCGGCATCCGAACCCCGCGACCAGGTCGCCCGGCTCCGCTTCCTGCCGGATCCGGGGCACGGAGAGCGCCAGGGTGCACACGCCGCAATAGGGGTTCGGCGCCGAGCCGTCGTCGTCCGCCACCTTGTGCGTGAAGAGGCGCGTGGATTCCGTTCGGCCCTGCGCCACGCTCGGCGCTCCCGCCGCGCCGGCATCGCACCCCGGTGCTTTGAGCGCATCGTCCATAGTTGTATTCATCGTCGCCTAACCGTCATGATCATTCGATGCCGGGGAGCGCGCGCGAGATCGGATCGAGGACCCGGGTGCGCTGCGCGCCCGCCGCTGCTCCGCTTATGACGGGTGCAGTATCCTTGGCCGCGCCGGCACCCACTAATCCGGCGGTGACAACCAGTTGACCGTGCGCGCCAATTGCCGCCGGGGGGAGCGTAGAAGGTGGCGGGTTCACGCGGACGGCACAGGACCACGAGACCCGACGGGGACACCGGGCTCGCCTCCCTCGGTCAGGTGTTCTGGCGCCTGCTCGAGATGCATGGCATCGACACCGGTGCGATCGCCCGCGAAGCAGGCGTCGATCTGACCCGGATCCCGGGACCCACGGAGCGCGTCGAGCTCGACCGGGCCGACGCGATGCTGCGCCGGGCCGCGGACCTGATTCCCAATCCCGCGTTCGGACTCAACGCGGCGCGCTGCTGGCATCCGGCGAACCTCGGGGTCCTGGGGCATGCCTGGCTGTCGAGCTCGACGCTGCGGACGGGCCTGCGCCGGCTGGAGCGCTACTGGCGCATCGTCGGCGAGCGCGCGACGACGCGGGTCGAGGACACGAAGCAGGGCGTGAAGGTGGCCTATCGACGCAAGCCCGGCGATCCGGTCGTGACGGCCGTGGTGACGGACATCGCGATGGCGATCATGCTCGACATGTGCCGGATGAACGCCGGCGCAGCGCTGCGTCCGATGGCAGTGACCCTGCGGCGCCGGGAGCCGCAGCACGCCGATGCCTACAAGAGTTTCTACGGCTGTCCGGTCCGGTTCGGCGCGGAGGACGATGCGCTCCTCCTCGCGACGCGGGACGTGGATCGCCCGCTGCCCTCCTCCAACCGGCAGCTCGCGGCGATGTTCGACCGGCTGCTGACCGAGGAGCTCGGCCGGCTCGACAAGGGCGACGTCGTCGCGCGCTGCCGCGCGACGGTGCTCGAGCATCTCCCCTCCGGCGAGATGACGGAGGAAGAGATGGCGAAGGGGCTGCACATGAGCCGGCGCACGCTGCAGCGCAAGCTGGCCGATGCCGAGACGACGTACCTGAAGCTCGTGGACGACACGCGCCGCGACCTCGCGCTGCGCTACATCGAAGACCCGCGGCGGTCGATCACCGACATCACGTTCACGCTGGGGTTCTCCCAGCACAGCGCGTTCACGCGCGCCTTCAAGCGCTGGACGGGCGTCGCGCCCACCGAGTACCGGGCGAAGGCCGCCGCTGCGTCGTCCTGATCGACCCGGCGCGATCTGGCGCGGCGGGGCGAGCGCCTGGCGCAGCCGGTCAAGCGGCGCGGCGCACGCGCGGCGATAGTGCCGCTGCGGTGCGGGCACGTCGCGCAATCCATCACCCACAACGACAACATCAGCGAACGAAGGTATTCAGCCAGTGCTGTTCCAGGTGCTCAGTCTCTCGGGCAACGCGGCTGTCGAAACGCTGGAGGCGCACGTGCTCGCCCGCGCCTACCGGACCATGTGGCGCGTGCGGCACGGCGTGGAGCCGGCCGGCCAGCACGTCCTCGCCAGCCTGGACCTCGTCATCGATTTCGGCGTGCCGGTCTTGCAGCTCTTGCCGACCGACCGTTCTCCTCCCGCATCGCGAGCGCACTGACCGGCGAACGCGCCTCGAGCGGGTCGTCGTGATCCGCGAGGCGCGGGGCTATGCGCCTTAGTTGACCATCGCTTTGGTGTTCGTTCACCAACGCCCAAGTCTGGTCGACAACGGGCGCTCAGCGCAGAGCGGGCTCACCGCGTGAGCCACGGCGGCGCGCAGACTCGCCGGAGCCATGTACGGATTTCGCCACTCCGCCGACGATGCCGACACCTCGAGGTCGCAAATTGCGACCTCGAATTCCGGGTGCGGCGGACGCCACTGGCCGCTATGTTTCTTTTAAGCTACACTCGCTCCAGGTGAAGGCGAGCGCTCGCCGGATCGAGGTTTACGTCACGCGCGACGGCAAGGAGCCGTTCACGGCGTGGCTGCGATGCTTGCGCGACGCAAAAGCGCGCGCGCTGGTCCGTGTGCGCATCGATCGGGTCAGTTTCGGAAACTTCGGCGACTGTCGCCCGGTCGGAGAGGGCGTACACGAGTTCCGGATCGATTTCGGCCCCGGCTATCGTGTCTACTTCGGCATTGATGGCGAGGTCGTCATTGTGTTGCTGTGCGGCGGCGACAAGAGCGCGCAACAGCGAGACATCCGCCGGGCGCAGGAATACTGGAAGGACTACAGGAGCCGGTGATGATCAAGAGCAGGAGCTACGAGGCCCGTCTGGTCGCAGCGCTTCGTGACCCGACCGAGGCGGCGGAGTATCTGACGGCTGCCCTGGCAGACGGCGACAAGGACGTCTTCCTGCTCGCGCTCCGTCGCGTGGCGGAGGCGCACGGCGGAATGGGAAAACTGTCCGGACGCGCGGGACTGAATCGCGTGAGTCTGTACAGGATGCTTTCCGCCCGCGGCAATCCGGAACTGCGTAGCCTGGGCGCTCTGTTGGCGAGCCTTGGACTTCGGCTGGCTGTCGAGGTCCACGAGCGGCGGGCGCGTCGGACGCCTGGATCCGCCCCGCGACGAATCAGGAAGTCGGTACGAAAGCCGGAACGCACCGGCGCGAGGACGGTATAACACTCGATCCGGCCTGCCGAAAGACGCGGGACGCCTTGGCCCTGACTCGACAATTCAAGGAGACGGTCGCGGCGCGTGTCGGTCGCGATCCGGCTTTTCGCGAGGCACTCCTACGCGAAGGCATCGAGACACTGCTCGCCGGAGACATCGAGACGGGCAAGGCGATCCTGCGCGATTACATCAACGCGACCGTGGGCTTCGAGTCCCTCGCCGCCGCGACCGGCATGTCCGCGAAAAGCCTGATGAGAATGTTCGGGCCGAATGGCAACCCTCAGGCGCAAAACCTGTTCGCAGTCCTCAGTTACCTCCAGAAGGAGGCGCATCTGCGGATGGAGGTCAGGGCCGTGCACAGTCGGCGCCGCGCCGCCAATCGGCTGGAGGTGCGGAAATGAGCAAGCGCGACATCGGGAAGGAAATCCTGGCTGGGCTGGGCGAGATCGCGGCCTGGAAGCGCGGCGAGATCAAGCTGAAGACCACCAGGGTCGAGTTGCCGAGGACACCCGATGTCCGGGCGATGCGGGCACGGCTCGGCCCGTCGCAAGAGGCTTTCGCCACCCGCATGGGCGTGAGCGTCGGGACGCTGCGCAACTGGGAGCAGGGCCGCCGCGAGCCGCAGGGTCCCGCTCGCGCACTGCTGCTCATCGCAGATCGGAAGCCACGGGCTTTTCTCGAAGCGGCGCAGCTCGTACGCAGGGAGCGGCGGGCGGCATAGCGGCGGAGGACCGAAACAAGCGAGGTGGTCGCAGTTTGCGACCACCTGGTTCGGGCCAGTCGGCGCAAAAGCTCAGGCCACGTCGAACTGGAGCTGCTTGACGTTGGCGGACGGAAAGCGCTCCTTGAGGCGGAGCACCTCGATTGCCACAACCTGATTCTGTGCGTTGAAGTCCAGCACGATGCCAGGCTGGACCTCTTGCGATTCCTCGATTTTCGAATCGTCGAGGCGCAGGTAGAGCGCGTCGGCCTTCTCGTCGTAGTGCAGCCTCATTGCTCGCTCCTCAGTCCCCGGTCGAAGTACGCCGTCACGATACGCCAAGGCGTGATCGAACCATTGTAGATCACGCGCAAATACCGGTCACCGTTCTCGGCGATGCGGCCGATCGCGTGCTGAAGAATGGGATCGGCCCGATCGGACTCGCGGCGCTCCGGTGTGAAGAGGACGCGCTCGAGCCATTCCTGGCGGATGCCTCGCGCTTCTATGGCGACCTTGCCGTGCGCGGTGATTTCATACGCCGGGCGCGTCACTGCGTCGAGCTCCCATGTCGACTGATCGCGAGAAGTGTGGGAGAGCGGGTGGCTCATGGCATGAGCCACGGCGCCGCGCAGACTCGCCCCTGTTGTGATGCGCCGAGCGCCCCGAACACCTTCTCCCGACCCGCAACCATGCTCGCGACGCTCGGAAGGCTCCGCCGCCGGCACACGCTGCCGGACGCGGAGGCGCTGCAACTCATCGCGGCGGAACGCCGCGAGCACCCGACCCGCGCCGAGCGCGCGCTGGCGGCGATCCTCAACGAGGTGAACGAGGGCACGCTCGAGGGGCGCTTTCGCCGCGAGTGGGTCTGCGGCGGAAGGTGGATCGTGGACTTCTACTTTCCCGAGGTGCGCCTGGCGATCGAGGTCGACGGCGGCTATCACCGGTCGACGTTCCAGCTCGGCTGGGATCTGTTCAAGGCTGCCGAGCTGGAGGCGGCGGGCATGACGCTGCTGCGCCTCACCAACCAGGAGGTGCTCGGGGATCGCGAGCGGCTGCTCGCGAAGCTCCGGCGAGGATGGCGTGCCGCGCTCGCGCGGGAATGCAGGGCCCGGCCGTGAACCCGTCGTGCCTAACGCTCATCGCCTTCCTGCCGTCAGCAGAAGCTCGTTGGGGCCCTCCCACCCTTGGGCGGTCTCGAAGACCTTCAGGCGCTGCTCCATCTCGGCCCAGGCTGCTTGCGCCGCCGCGGCGTCGAGCTTGCCGAGGATCTGCTGGATGGGACTCGCCGCCGTCCGGATGAACGTCAGGTAGTGCTGCGCGGAAGGGAGCTTGAACGGGGCATCCATCTTGGTGGTCGCGACGTCCTTGAACCCCGCGCTCCTGAACAGGTCGTCGATCAGGCCGGGCTTGCCCAGGCTGAGCAGGCCGCCGGGCTGGTACGGATCGCGCGGGGGAAGGCCCGTGTGTTTGAGCGCGGTCGACATCAAGATCGTGATGCACGGGTTCGCCTCGGGCCGCGAGAACACCATCGTGCACACGCCGCCGCCAGGCTTCAGCGCCCGATGCATTTCCTTCAGTCCCTTGAGCGGATCGGGGAAGAGCATCAGCCCCAGCCGGCACACCGCCGCGTCGAAGCTCGCCTCATCGGTCTCGAGGCTTTCACCGTCCGCCACCCGCGTTGCGACGTTGCCGTAGCCCGCGCGCAGCGCGTTGCCCTTCGCGAGCTCCAAGATCGCCGGCGACAGGTCGGTCGCGAGCACGAAGCCGCGCGAACCCACCCGTTCCGCGATGTCGAGCGTCTGGTCGCCGGCGCCCGCGGCGACGTCCAGCACCCGGGAGCCGGGCGCGATTCCCGCCATATCGAGCATGGCCTGGGTGGCGACGCGGAGCCACGCCCGGATCGCGGGCGTATGATCGTTCCAGCCCGCGGCGGCCTGCTCCCACTGATTGCGCGTGGCAACCTTCAGGGCTCGCGGGTCAAGTGCGGATGCTATCGTCATGATGCGTGCTCTCCCGTTGATTCACCTGCGCCGAGTCTAGGCGCGGGACGCGCCCCGGCGTAAGCCGCAGAATTGCAAAACGCGACCGCAGAACCGCATAACTCCCATGTTCGACTGGAACGATCTCCGCTACTTCCTTGCAGTGGCCCGGAATCACAGCACGCTCGCGGCGGGCCGCGCTCTCAAGCTGAGCCAGTCCACGGTGCAGCGCCGGCTGGCCGAACTCGAGCGACGGATCGGACGCGCGCTCGTGCGGCGCCACCCGACCGGCTACCGGCTGACGGAGCTGGGCGAGGAGATGCTTCCCTACGCCGAGCGCATCCAGGAGGCGGTGCTGGCGTTCGAGCAGCACCTCGAAGCGATTAGACGCGATGCGGTCGGGGTCCTCCGCGTGACGTGCCCCGAGCCCCTCGTCTACCGGATCACGCAGTCCGCGCTGCTCGACCGGTTCCATGCCCGGTATCCGGGGCTTCGCGTCGAGTTCGTGATGAGCGACAAGTACCTCGATCTCGCGAAGGGCGACGCGGACGTCGCGCTGCGCTCGGGCGACACGGACGACAACGAGCTCGTGGGGCGCAAGATCGCGGACTCGCTCTGGGCCGTCTATGCCAGCCGGACGTACATCGAGCGCCACGGCAAGCCGGATCGGGTCGAGGACCTCGAACGCCATTCCCTGGTCGGATTCGACGAGACGATGGCCAACCATCGCGCGGCGAAGTGGCTGCGCCAGGTGGCGCCGAACGGCAAGATCGTCGCCCGCAACAACAGCGTTCTCGGGCTGCTCTACGCGGTGAAGTCGGGTGTCGGCATCGCGCCGCTGCCGACGGCGCTGGGCGATGCGGAGGAGGATCTCGTGCGCGTGCTCGGCCCGATTCCCGAGCTCGCACGCATCTGGCGCCTGCTCACGCATCCCGATCTGCGGCGCACGCCGCGCGTGTCGGCGTTCTTCGACTTCATCGCCGAGGAAGGGGAGGCGTTGCGGCCGATCCTGACGGGATAGGAACTCGCCGCCTCCAACGAAAAGCCCGCTCGCGCGGGCTTTTCTCATTCGCTGAACGGCGCGCTACAACGCCGCCCCCTTCGCCTTCAGCACCCGCCACACCTTCTCGGGCGTGATCGGGATGTCGATGTGCGTCACGCCGAGGTGGCGCAGGGCGTCCACGACCGCGTTCGCGATCGCCGGCGGCGCGCCGACGGTGGCCGACTCGCCGACGCCCTTCGCGCCGAGCGGATGATGCGGCGAGGGCGTGATGGTCTTGTCGGTCTCCCAGCTCGGCGACTCGAGCGAGGTGGGAACGTAATAGTCGATGAAGCTGCCGCCGGTGATGCTGCCTTCGTCGTCGTAGGTGATCTCCTCGTACAGCGCCGGCGCGAGGCCCTGGTTCAGGCCGCCGTGGATCTGGCCGTCG
The DNA here is from genome assembly GCA_963716855.1 of uncultured beta proteobacterium. GTDB lineage: Bacteria > Pseudomonadota > Gammaproteobacteria > Burkholderiales > SG8-39 > JAGVSZ01. The sequence goes on from CAVQUV010000024.1 coordinate 11,735, forward strand.
ACGATCATCGGGTTGATGATGTTGCCGCAGTCGTCCACCGCGACGAAGCGGCGCACCTTGACCACGCCCGTCCCCGCATCGATGTCGACGACGCAGATGTAGCTCCCGAACGGGAAGGTCAGGTTGGGCGGATCGTAGTAGTGCGTCGCCTCCAGCCCCGCCTCCATGCCCTGCGGGTGGTTGGTGTACGCCGCGAAGGCGCACTCCTGGATGGTCTTCGATTTCTGCGGCGCGCCCTTCACGAAGAACTTGCCGGGCTCCCAGTCGAGGTCGCTCTCGCTCACCTCGAGCAGGTGCGCGGCGATCTTGCGCGCCTTGTCGCGGATCTTGCGCGAGGCCATCGCGCCCGCCGCGCCGGCCGTCGGCGTCGAGCGGCTCGCGTAGGTGCCGAGGCCGTAGGGCGCCGTGTCGGTGTCGCCCTCCTCGACCTGGATGTCGGAGGCCGGGATGCCGAGCTCCTCGGCGACGATCTGGGCGTAGGTCGTCTCGTGACCCTGCCCCTGGCTCTTGGTGCCGAAGCGCGCGATCGCCTTGCCGGTCGGATGCACGCGGATCTCGGCCGAGTCGAACATCTTGATGCCGAGGATGTCGAAGTCCTTCGACGGGCCGGCGCCCACGATCTCGGTGAAGCTCGAGATGCCGATGCCCATCAGCTCGCCTTTCTTGCGCTTCTCCACCTGCTCCTTTCGCAGGGCGTCGTAGCCGATGATGTCCATCGCCTTCTTGAGCGCGGCGGGATAGTTGCCGCTGTCGTACTCCCAGCCGAGCACCGACTTGTACGGGAAGGCCTCCGGCTTGATGAAGTTCTTCATGCGCAGCGCGGCCGGGTCCATGTCGAGCTTCTGCGCCAGCGCGTCGGTGATGCGCTCGATCGCGTGCACCGCCTCGGTGACGCGGAACGAGCAGCGGTAGGCCACGCCGCCGGGCGGCTTGTTGGTGTACACCGCGTCGACCTCGCAGAACGCGTGCTTGAGGTCGTAGGAGCCGGTGCAGATCGAGAACAGGCCCGGCGGGATACTTCGACGGGTTGGCCGACGCGTTCGCGTAGCCGTGGTCGGCCACGGTCTTGATGCGGAGCGCCGTCATCGTGCCGTCCTTCTTCGCGCCGAGCTCCACTTTCATGTGGTAGTCGCGCGCGAAGGAGTCCGCCTGCAGGTTCTCCATGCGGTCCTCGATCCACTTCACCGGCTTGCCGATGACCACCGACGCCGCCACCGCGATGACGTAGCCCGGGTACACCGGGACCTTGCCGCCGAAGCCGCCGCCGATGTCGGGCGAGATGATGCGGATCCGCTCCTCCGAGAGCCCCACGTGCCCGGCGACGAGCGCGAACACGGTGCGGATCGCGTGCGGCGCCTGCGTGGTCATGTAGACGGTGAGCTTGCCCTGCGCGGAGTCGAAGTCCGCGATGCAGCCGCAGGTCTCCATCGAGGCGACGTGGATGCGCGGCAGGTACACGTTCTCGCTGACCACGACCTCCGCGCCCGCGAGCGCGCGGTCGCAGTCGGCGCGGTCGCCCGCCTCCCAGTGGAACGCGATGTTGTCCTTCTGGTCCTTCTTGTCCTTGCGCAGCACCGGCGCACCCGAGGCCATCGCCTTGAACGGATCCATCATCGGCGGCAGCGCCTCGTACTCGACCTCGACCGCGTCGGCGCCGTCGGCGGCGATGTAGCGCTCGGTGGCGATCACCGCGCAGACCTCCTGCGCCTGGTACATCACCTCGTCGATCGGCAGCACCATCTGCGTGTCCGACGAGATGGTCGGCATCCAGTGCAGGTTGTACTTGGCGAGCGTCGGGCCGTCGATCACCGCGAGCACGCCCGGGATCTTGAGCGCCGCCTCGGTGTTGATCTTCTTGATCTTCGCGTGCGCGTGGGGGCTGCGCACGATGTCCATGTAGAGCATCCCGGGCAGCACGATGTCGTCGACGTAGCGGCCCTGGCCGCGGATGAAGCGCGGGTCCTCCTTGCGCTTCATGGAGTGGCCCATGCCGCTGATCCTGGCGTCGGTCCTTGGAGTAGCCATTGCCTTTCCTCCTGGGTTCGTCGCCCCGGCGCAAGCCGGGGTCCAGAGCCGTTCCTGGATTCCGGCTTGCGCCGGAATGACAGCGCTAGCGCATTTTCTCGGCCGCGTACTGCACGGCCTTGACGATGTTCACGTAGCCGGTGCAGCGGCACAGGTTCCCGGCGATCGCCTCGCGGATCTCCTGCTCGCTCGGGTTCTTGTTCCGCTCGAGCAGCGCGACGCTGGAGATCATCATGCCGGGCGTGCAGAAGCCGCACTGCAGGCCGTGCTTCTCGGTGAACCCTTCCTGCACCGGATGGAGCTTGCCCGCCTGCTCCAGCCCCTCGACGGTCCGGATCGTGCTGCCGTCGGCCTGCACCGCGAGCACCGTGCACGACTTCACCGGGTTGCCGTCCAGCATCACCGTGCAGGCGCCGCAGTGCGACGTGTCGCAGCCGACGTGCGTGCCGGTCAGCCGCAGCACCTCGCGGATGAAGTGGACGAGCAGAAGCCGGGACTCGACCTCCGCCGTGCGGGCGGTGCCGTTCACCGTGACGCTGATGTTGTGCTTGGCCATGGCTATTTCCCTCCCGCGCGCTCGACCGCCCTGTGCACGGCCCGTCCGGTCATGACGCGCGCCATCTCGCGCTTGTACTCGGCCGATCCGCGATGGTCGCCGCTCGGGCTCGCCTTCGCCGCGGCGAGGCGCGCCGCTTCGGCGACCGTCTTCTCGTCGGGCGTCTTGCCGGTCAGGTACTGCGCCGCGTCGACCGCCTCGAGCGGGGTCGGACCCGCATTGGTGAGCGCGATGCCGGCGCGCGCGACGGCGCCCTTCGCGTCCAGGGTCAGCTGCACCGCCGCGGCCGCGGCCGCGAAATCGCCGGTCTTGCGCTTGAGCTTGAAGTACGCCCCGCCGCTCCGTGCCGCCGGGACCGGGATGCGGATCTCGGTGAGGATCTCGTCGCGCGCCAGCGCGGTGGTGTAGATGTCGGTGTAGAACTTGTTCGCCGCGATCGTGCGCTCGCCCTTCGGCCCGCGCGCGACCAGCGTGGCGCCGAGCGCGAGCATGATCGCCGGCTCGTCGTTGGCCGGGTCGCCGTTGGCCACGTTGCCGCCGATCGTGCCGCGGTTGCGCACCAGCGGGTCGGCGATCAGGGGCACTGCGTCGGCGATGATCGGATACTTCGACCGGATGAGATCGGAGCGCTCCAGCGTCGCCTGGCGCGTCATCGCCCCGATGCGCAGGAACCCGCCGTCCTCCTTGATGTAGTCGAGCCCGGGAATGCGCCCGATGTCGACCAGGTGCTCGAACGCGCCGAGGCGCAGCTTGAGCGTCGGCAGCAGGCTCATGCCGCCCGAGAGCACCTTGGCCTGATCGCCGTGACGCTGGAGCAGCGCGACGGCCTCGTCGAGCGAACCCGGCCGGTGATAGTCGAATGCCGCAGGAATCATCGGTCCCTCCCTTTGCACGCCGATTCCGCCAGACTGAAAGACGTTCCCCTCCCCGGGGAGCGCCATATTAGACCTTCTCAGTTCAGAAATCGCAGCATCCGCTCGAGCGACTCGAGGTCGTGCGCCGGGCCGAAGTGATCCACGTACGGCAGCGCAGCACGCATGCCGGACTGGGTCGGCGCGTAACGCGCGTCGCCGGCGAGCGGGTTGAGCCAGACGATCGTCCGCGCGCGGGCGCGCAGCGCCTGCATCGCGTCGGCCAGGAGCGCCGGGTCGCCGAGGTCCAGGCCGTCGCTCACGATCACGACCGTCGTGTCGCGGCCGACCATCGCGTCGCGGTGAGTGGCCACGAACTCGGCGAGACAGGCGCCGATGCGCGTTCCGCCCGACCACTCCGGCACGTCGGCCGCCAGCCGCTCGAGCGACTGCGGGATGCTCGCCGGGGCCACCGCCTGCGTCACCCGGGTCAGCCCGGTGTTGAACGTGAAGATCTCGACCCGCTTGATGACGCGGCGCAGCGCGAACGCGAAGGCGAGATGGAACCGGGTGTACGGGTCCATGGACCCGCTGGTGTCGTACAGCAGCACGATCCGCGGCACCTCGAGCGCGCGGGCGCGGCGCGCCAGGGCGAGGAGCTCGCCTTCGGTCCCGAGGGCGCGGCGGAAGCTCCGGCGCAGATCCACCACGCCGCGCCCGCAGGTGGGCACCCGGCGCCGGCTGCGGCGCGCCGCGAGCCGGAGCGCGAGGCGCGCCAGCAGGCGTTCCATCGCCGCGACCTCGCTCGCCGAAATCCGGTCGAACGCCTTGCGGCGCAGCAGCGACTCCGGGCTGTAGCCCGGTTCGTCGCCCGTGGGCCGCTCCGCCTCCGGCGCGACCAGGCGCACCCGCTCGCCGTCCCAGCGCCACTGCGGCGCACGGCGCGGCTCGCGCGGGTACGTCGGGGGCGCGACCGGCACGTCCGGGGCCGTCGCGCCGCCCCAATGCTCGTCGAACAGCCGGTCGAACGTCGCCCACGCGTCGCGCGGCACCTTGAGCGCGATGCGCAATCCGCGCTTCACTTCGGCGCGGTCGAGCAGGTCGACGAGCTTCAACGCGGTTGCGGCGTCGATCTCGTCGCCGAGCCCCACGCGGATGCCGCGCTCGCGCATCGCACGCGCGAACTTCGCGAGGTGCGCTACGACGCCGGGCGCCGTGCTCATGCTCGTGTAATCGTCACCCCGGCGTGCGCCGGGATGACGTGCTGGTGATGCGCGACGACGCCGGGCGCCGCGGGCATGCGCGCCCTCAGTCGCGGACCGATGCGCCGGCCACGAGCTCGAGGATCACGGCCGCGTCCGTCTGCCGGATGTCGTGATCGTCCTTGAGCAGGCAGCCCAGCGTGAGGCGCACCAGTTCCGGGTCGAGGCGGTCCCGGCGCAGCCGCATGAGCGCCTGCGCCCAGTCGATCGACTCCGCGACGCCGGGAACCTTGCGCAGGTCGCGCTTGCGCAGGGCCTGCACGAAGCGCGTCACCGCGCGCGCCAGGTGCTCGTCCAGGCCGGGCACCTTGGTGTGCAGGATGCGGAGCTCTTTCTCGAAGGTCGGGTGCTCGACGTAGAGGTACAGGCAGCGACGCCGGAGCGCATCGCCGATCTCGCGCGTGCGGTTCGAGGTGAGCAGGACGTGCGGCACGTGCGTCGCCTTGATCGTCCCGAGCTCGGGCACCGTGACCTGAAAGTCCGACAGCACTTCGAGCAGGAACGCCTCGAAGCCGTCGTCGGCGCGGTCGATCTCGTCGATCAGCAGCACCGGCGGCCCCTCGCGCCGGGTGATCGCGCGGAGCAGCGGGCGCTCGAGCAGGTACTCGCGCGCGAAGATGAGGTCCTCCAGCGCCGCCGGGTCGTGCGCTTCGCGCTCGGCGATCCGCAGGCGCAGGAGCTGGCGCTGGTAGTTCCACTCGTAGAGCGCGGTGTTGGCGTCCAGCCCCTCGTAGCACTGCAGCCGGATGAGCTCCGTGCCGAACGCGCGCGCCATGACCTTGGCGAGCTCGGTCTTGCCGACGCCGGCCTCGCCTTCGACGAGGAGCGGCTTCTGCATCGACGTCGCGAGATGCACGGCGGTCGCGATGGCCGGCTCGGCGACGTAGCCGTCGCGCTCCATCCGCGCCTGCAGCGCGCGAATCTCCTCGTTCATCGCCGCGGACCGGCGCCGCTGCCGCGCAGGCCGATGTAGACGCGGTAGATCGAGACGCTGACCACCATGCCCCAGACCATGCCGCCGATCATGCCGCCGAGCATCGCGGGCACGCCCGCGGATCCGAGCCACGCCGCGAGCTGGTAATACAGCACCACGCCCGCGACCATGCCGACGATCATCCAGCCCGAACAGGCGATGTTCTGCATGAAGCGCGCGCAGAACTGCCGCCGGCACCCGGGGCGCACCCGGCGCAGCCAGACGAGCGCGCCCAGCCCTCCGGCGACCATGCCGATGTGCATGGCCGGGAGCCACTCGAGGTGCAGCCGCGCCACCGCGAGGAAATCCGGTGCGTGCGTGAAGCACATGGACGCGATCGCCGCGAGGCCGGCCCGCTGGACGTCGAGCGCGAGCCCGCCGAGCATGCCGAGGGTGCCGAGCAGCATCATCGCCTGCGGCGCGGTGATCCCGACCCGTGCCGGGCGCAGCCAGCCGAGCGCGACGAAGCCCGTGAGGACCGAGAACGCGGTCACCGCGAGCCACACGAGCTCCCGCGTCTCCTGCAGCGCAGCAAGCTGCCACCACCAGGCGGCGCCGAGCACCACGATCGCGCACGCGGCCATGGTGTGCCGGCGTACCGAGCCGACGAGTCCCGTGGCGAGCGCGGTCATGCCTCAGCTCGCGAGCGCCGCGTCCGCGGCCGCAAGTCCAAGACGCTGCAGCACCCGCGCGTAGTCGGCGGGGGTGTCGAGATCGACGAAGCAGCGGTCGTGCCCCGGGTCATGCGGATAGACCTCCGCCGGGTGGTCGGCGATCAGCTTGCGGCAGCCGAAGTTGCGATTGCCCGCGATCGCTTCGCCGGCGAGGCTCCGGGCGAACACCACCGGGTTGCCGCGCGCCTCGCCCTGTCGCGGCACGAGGATCGAGCCCCACGGGCGCCTCGCGTAGGCATCGACGAGTGCCGCGTAGTCGGCCGATTCCAGGAGCGCCATGTCTCCGAGACAGATCATGACCGCATCGCACGGCGCCACGAGCGCCGCAACGCCCGCCGCGACCGAAGTCATCTGGCCTTCCTCGTAGCGCGGGTTGAACTGCAACCTCGCCTCCAGCCCGACCAGCGCGCTCGCCACCGCGGGCTCGTTGCAGCCGGTCACCACCACGACTTCCGCCGGGCGCGCGCCGAGCACGGCCCGCACGGTGCGCCGAATCACGGGCTCGTTCCCCAGTGGCAGCAGCAGTTTGTGCACCGCACCCATGCGCGTCGAAGTCCCTGCCGCGAGGACCACTGCCGAGAAGCGTGTCGGGTTCATGCCCCGGCGTTGTACCAGAAACCGGAGGGATCGCGCGCGTCGGCGCGCCGGCCGCGACCGGACTTCAGCGCCGGCGCAGCGCCCTGCGCCAGGGCTTCCAGTAGTAGTTCGGCCAGCCCCGGCTCACGCCCTTGAAGTCCTGGTCGGCCACGTTCACGTGCACGAGGTCGATGCGCGTCGCCGCGCGGCCGCGCGGCGTGAACGTGAGGACGAGCGTGGAGTCGATGTCGCGCTTCTTCCAGCCGGCCGACCGCCACGACTGCACGATCATACGTCCCGGCACGGTGTGGAGGATCGTCCCGGCCAGCATGCCGTCGAATGCGCGGAACGGCGCGCCGGGCCGCTTTCCGACCGTCGCCTTCATCCCGGTGATGCGCCGATGTCCGGCGGGACTCAAGTACATGTCGTAGAGCTTGCGCGCGGGCGCTCGCAGGGTGACGCTCTGCTTGACGATCTTCGGCATGGCTCGCCCTCCTCCGGATCGCGCTGCGTCGAGCGCCCGGGTCGTGAACGCACCCCCGCTCACACGCAGCGTCTGACCGGTACTGTAGCGCGCGCCGGGACCGGCGAGGAATCGCCGCGCGGTGCGGCGGCCGGGCGGCCGGCCGCGATCAGCCGCCCTTCGCCGCGAGCTGTTGATTCTTGTCGGAGAGCGTCTTGATCAGGCCTTCGATGCCGCCGCTCTGAACCGCTTGCGCAAAGGTCTCCCGATAGGTCGTCACGAGGCTGACCCCGGCGACCGCGACGTCGTAGACCTTCCAGCCGGCGGGCGTCTTCTCCATGCTGTAGTCGATGGTCACCGGCTCGGCCCCCGATTGCCTCACCTCCGAGCGCACGACGACCTCGGGGTCGCCCGCGCGCCCGCGGAGCGGCTTGACGTCGATGACCTGGTTGCGATACGTCGACAGCGCCGTCGAGTAGGTGCGCACGAGCAGCGTCCGGAATTGCTCGACGAGGACCTGCTGCTGCTCTGGCGTCGCCTTGCGCCAGTGGACGCCCGTCGCGAGCGCGGTCATGCGCGTGAAGTCGAAGTGCGGCAACACCTTCTGCTCGACGAGCGCGATCGTTTTCCGCTTGTTGCCCGCCTGGATGTCCGGGTCCTGCTTGACGACGGCGATCACTTGCTCGGTGACCGATTTGACGAGGGCTTCGGGCGCAAGGTCCTGCGCGGCCGCGACCGGAACGAACAGCGCGGCAGCCGCGCAGACGACGCTTCGGAAGAGTGGGTTCATGGGATCGGCTCCAATGAGGTCCACGCGTCGCGCCGCTGCGACACGTGGCGGCGTGGCTAGTCCGTCGGAGAAGGGAAGCGGCGCCCCGCGCGTTCGTCCTGTGGCGTGAGGGCAGGCTCGTCGTCGGGCCCCGGCGACGGCGTCGTACCGGGGAGGACATCGAGGTGTTTTACGGGCGTGCCAACGGTAAGACTTACGCGCGCCTTCGTTGCGCCAAGTACTTCTTGCAACGTCATGCCGTCTGCCGAGACGACCGCGCGGGGCGCGTTGCCCCGCGGCCGCGCGGGTACGAGGTGCACGTAAGCGCGATAGGACTGGGCGCCCAGCTCCCAGATCGCGCCGCGAATCCGGTAGTTGCCGGCGTCTCCTTGCAGCAATGCTTTCATGGCCATGCGAATCTCCTTTCCGGGTGGGGGGGTTTCTCCCCGACCCCGAGCCAATAGAGACGCAAGGGGCGTGCCTTCCGGAAGGCGTTCGTTCAGGCAGCGCGCGCCAGCCGGGCGAATACGCGCTTCATCGCGTTGAGTCGCGCGAGGTACTCGCGGACGTCGTGATCGCCGCACATCTGGCCGGCGGTGAGCCGCAAGCCGCGCCGGGCGTAGGCGTCACCCGCTCCTGCGCCGCACAGGTGGATCACGGCGGCCAGATCCTGCTTCTGCTGGAGCGTGGCGGTGGCGATGCGATTGCGCGCCAGCGTCGCGGCGACCCGGCGATCGAGGTAGGCCGAGGTCAGCTCGATCGCGTGGCTCGGCACGACCCGCGTGTAGAGGCTGTTGAACCAGCACGATTCCGGGTCGTGCCAGGGCCCCTCCTCGATCACGACGTGATCGCGGATGCAGTAGCGCTTCGCCTCGGCGAAGGTCGCATCGGTGAGCTGGTACATGCCGGCCGCGCTCGACGCCGGGCGGTAGATCGCCAAGGGATTCGACACGAGCTGCCAGCGCCAATAGGTGCGGGCGAGCGGGTTGCCCGTGGCCTCGAGCTGCGCGAGCGCGGCCAGGAAGTCGGGCGTGACGACCGCGGTCGAGTGCGCGCGGAAGAGCGGCGCGTATTCCCGCCACGTCTCGGCCGGCGTCTTGAAGAGCGCGCCGCTCACCGGAAAGAACAGCTCCGTCGGCTTGCGCACGACCTGGTAGACCCAGTTGGCCGCCGCCCAGAGCGCCAGCGCGACGAACGCACCGAGGACGACGTGGACCGCCAGCGGCGCGGCGGCGAGCGCGTGGCCCGCCCTGCGGAGACCGCTGCGGGTGGCAGGTGAACGCGATCGCGAGGTGCGGCCCATCGTGCGACGACGCTAACCGCGCCACTCTAGCGCGCCGCGGGTTCCTCCGCCGGGTTGCGGGCGCCGGATCTAGACGGGCATCTCGATCGTCACGCGCGTCCCCTGCCCGAGGCCGCTCGTCACGTCGAGCCGTGCGCCGATCAGCTCGGCCTGCTCGCGCATGCCGCGCAGCCCGTAGTGGCCCGGCTGCAGCGCATTGACGTCGAATCCCCTGCCGTCGTCCCCGATCGCGACGACGAGTACGTCGGTCGTCGCTGCCGCCCGCCACCTCCCGCCGCTCGACGCGCGCCGCGGCCTCGACGCGGGACGCGCCGGCGTGACGATCGACGTTGTGCAGCGCTTCCTCGACGATGCGGTAAAGCGTCTCGGCGCGCGAGTCGGCCAGCGCATCGGCGCCGGCATCGCGGTCGAGCACGACGGCGATGCCCTTGCGCTCCTCGAACCGCTTGAGCAGCTGCGCGAGGGAGGCGCCGAGCCCGATGTCGCGGACCGCGTTGTACCGGAGGGCGGCAATCGCCGCGCGCGCCTCGCGCAAACCGTCCTGGGCGGCCCTCTCGGCGTCCGCGAGCTCCTGCCGCAGCGCCGCCGGGTTCGTGACGTCGAGCTTGCGCAGCACCCGGATCTCGGTGAGCAGCGCCATCAGCGAATGGGCGAGCGTGTCGTGCAGGTCGCGCGCCATCCGCAGCCGCTCGCGCACGACGGCCGCGTACTTGTTCTCCTCGCTCATCCGCTCGACCTCGCGCGTCCGGGCGGCGACGCGCGCGTCCAGCTCCGCGTTCAGGGCCCGCAGGGACGCGCGCTCGCGCTGCAGCCCGTCGACCAGCATGCGCAGCGAGTCGCCGATCCGCGCCGCCTCGTCGGCGCCCGGCGGCACGACGAGGGCCGTGGCCTGGCCGAGCCGGATCTCGTCCGCGGAGCGGGCGATGGCGGCGAGCCCGCGCATGCGACGGGCGGTGGACGCGATCCCGATGGCGGCGCCGATCAGCCCGAGCAGCAGCAGTCCGGCGAAGATCTGGTGCTCGAGCGCCCGGGCCGCGGCAAACGCCGTCGCGGTCGGCTCGCGCACCCACACGGTCCAGCCGAGCCCGGGAAACGTGCCGGCGCCGTCGCTCACGGCATAGCCCGACACGTACTCCGCGCCGTCCGCCCAGCGGTGGACGAGGCGGCCGACCGCACCCGGTGCCCGGTCGCCGGGCAGGTCGATGAGCTTCCCGGCGAGCGGGCGCGGGCCGATGACGACGCGCCCCTCGCGATCGACCACGAGCGACTCGACCGCACGGCCCGACTTCAGCCCTTCGGTCAGGCTCTCCTCGAGCGCGGTGACCCAGCGCCACGACAGGTGGGCGCCGATGACGCCGATCAGGCGGTTGGCGCCGTCGCGCACCGGCGCAGTGAGCTCGATGAAGCCGTCGGCGTCGCCGTTCGCGGCGGGCGGGAGGGCCTCCTCCGCGGGCTCGGCGGCGCGCATGTCGCCGATCCACGCCTCCTTCGCGCCTTCGGTGAAGAAGCGGCGCCGCTCGACCTGCGTGCCCTCGGCGCGACCGCCGGTGGCCGCGATGACCTTGCCGCCGGCATTTGCGTACGCCACCCAGTCCAGCTCGGGCAGCGAAGCCTGCCAGCGTTCGAGCAGCGCGCGCTGTCGCGCCGGGCCTTCCTCCGCGACGCGCGTGGCGAACACGTCGCCCATCGCGCGCAGCCACTGCAGCCGGTCGTACAGGCTGCTGTCGAGCGCGTTGGAAACCTGGAGCGCGTACTGCTGGTAGAGCGCGCCGGTCTGATCCTCGAGCCGCTTGCGCGCGAGGTTGCCGACCCACAGGCTGGCGAGATAGGCGCCCGCGAAGAACAGCACCGCGAGGGTCCAGCCGATCGCGGCCGCGAGGGAGCGACGCGGGCTGAGGCGTTCGAGCAGGCGGTTCACGATCGGGCCCTCGCGCGGCGTGACCAGGGTCATGCGACGGACGTGACGCGCGGCTCTCGCCGCGGCATGCCTTCTCTTTCTATCATGAAGCCCGCGTTCGCCTACACTCGCCCGACGATGACCCTCTCGATAGCGCCCCCGCGCCGCATCCGGCTCCTCGTGGTCGACGACCAGCCGCTGATCCGGCGCGGCCTGGCGGTGATGCTCGCGACCGAGCCGGACATCGACGTGGTCGGCCAGGCCGCCGACGGGGAGGAGGCCATCCAGGCGGCGCGCCGCGATCGTCCCGACGTGGTCCTGATGGACCTGCAGATGCCGCGCGTCGGCGGCGTCGCGGCCACGCGGACGATCTCAGGCGAGTTGCCCGGCACGCAGGTGGTCGTGCTCACGACCTTCGACACCGACGAGCTGGTGTTCGACGCGATCCGCGCCGGCGCCCAGGCCTACCTGCTGAAGGACGCCCCCGAAGCGGAGATTCTCGACACGATCCGCGCGGTGCATCGCGGGGAGTCGCGCCTGTCCCCGAACATCGCGCGGAAGGTCATGGAGCAGTTCCGCCTGCTGCCGGCCCGCGGCGGCGACGCCGTGCCGGCCGACGCCCCGCCGGCGAAGGACGACGAACCGGCGAGCCTGGACGCCCTGACGGGGCGCGAAGAGCGCATCCTGGCCCTGATCGCCGAGGGCAAGAGCAACAAGGAGATCGCCCGGACCGTCTTCCTCGCCGAGGGCACGGTGAAGAACTACGTCAGCCGGATCATGGAGAAGCTCCACGCCCGCACGCGCACGGAGCTCGCGGTCAAGGCGCTCCGGGTGAAGTAGCGCTCGCCCCCTCCCCGCCCGGCACCCCGGCCGGGGCACGAAAGTGACGATCGGCACTCCCCCGCCGGCGGGTCGGGACCTAGTCTCGGTAGTCGAGGGAGCGCGGAATGCTCCCCTACAGGAGCCCGACCCATGATCCGCCCGCTGCTTGCGCTTGCCCTCTTCCCGTCCCTCGCCGCATACGCCCAATCGGGCGGCGCGGAACAGCCGATCGAGACCGCCGGCCCGGTCGCGATCTGGATCTTTGCGATCCTGTTCTTTGGCGCGATCGCCGTCTATGTGTTCATGACCTTGCGCAGCAGCAAGAAAGCCAAGCACGGGAAACACGCCGAGCCCAAGCACGCCGAATCCAAGCGCGCCGAGCGCGCGTGACGTCCGGGCGCCACGGGCTCGCGCCGTGGCGCCGGATGCCGCGTCAATACCAGGGGCCGAGAAGATATTCGGCGCTGCGCAGCAGGAACGCCGTGCCGGCGAACGTCGCCGCCGGCTGCAGCCACCAGGGCGCCTGGGTTTGACGGGGCGCGGCCCGCTCCGCTGACTGCCCTCCCGCGCTCGCCGCACGCGGCACCTGCACGGCCGCCGTTCCGCCCGCCCGCGCGGCGCACAGCGCGTTCTCGAGCTGCATCACGCGCTGCACGAGCAGGTACGCCGCGTCCGGCTGGCGCTCGAGCATGCTCCGGATCGCCGCGTCGACGCGGCGATCCTTCTCGATGTCGCGCACCTGCGAGAGCTCGGCGAGGAAGAGATTGAGCTGAACCAGATCCACCGCGTTCATCGATGGTCCCTCCGAACACTTGTGCGCCCGGACGGCCGCCCGGAGCGCTTTGAAGGCGCGTGCGGAAACCGCCTGGCGGCGGCTCCCGCACGCACTGCTCAGTCGGTGTACTGCGGGAATCCCTGCGACTCGAGCCGGTGCTTCTCCGCCTCGTTCTGCATCACGATGCTTGCGCCCGAATACATCGAGGCCGACGTCGGGCCTGAGGGCTCGGCCGCAGCGGCCGGGACCGCGAATGCAGCCGTCGTGCCCGCCGCGAGCGCGAGGACGCAGATGAGCTTGGCAGTTTTCATGATCGCTCTCCTATCCAGAGAATGACTCCACACGGAGCGCCGTCACGTTAACCGCGCTGCCGCCCGCGCGGCAGTGCCGAAGGTCATCGATTCGTGTCGGGATGTTGCGGGCATGTTTCGCGCATCTGTCGTATTCAGAGAATCGCGGAACCTGCGCGCGCCGCGCGACTCCAAGGCCGGAGCAGAAGCACGCGCACCGACGCAGGACACTCGCGTCGCGCGCCGAGCGGGGAATCGCCTTGCGCGTCTACTCGCCGCGGCGGCCGTGCGCGCCGAGGAGCAGATAAGCGGTAAGCGTGCACACGACCACGGTGACGGCGATGCACGCGCTCACCGCCGAGGCCGCCGCCGGAATGACGAAGAGCGACGACTCCGCGGCGAGGGCTTCCGCCGGCGCCGTCCCCGCGAACGAGATGGCGGCGATCATGACCCAGCGCCGGACGTAGGGCAGGAGCATCCAGCGCATGGCGCGGTTGTACGAGAGCGCGTGCTCGCGCATCCCCTCCGGGCCGCGCGCCGCGTCCTTGAACAGCGCGAACGGGTTGAGGTACAGGATGAGCTGGCGCCAGAGCGGCAGCCGCGCCCTGGCGGCGGGCGCGAGGAGCTGCTCGACCTCCTGTTCGGTCTCGTCGGGCCTCATGGGCATGCTCGCGTCCGCTGTCGATCCTCTCGCCGCCTGCCCGGATTGTGCAACCGGCGTGCCCCGGGCGGCGACGAGATTGCGCCGACGCGTGAATTTCGTGGCGCTTGCGGAGCCGCCGGCTCAGCCTTTCGGCCGGGTCCAGCTCTCCGACCACGCCAGGCAGCAGCTCGACGCCGGTTTGCCGAAGCGGTCCTGCAGGAACACCTTTGCGGTGGCGGCCTCGCCGTTCACCGCGAGCTGCGCACCGCGCGCCGGGAGGAACGTGCTGTAGACGCCGAGCGGGCGGTTCATCGCGCCCGGCGGCATCGTGAGAACGAATGGGGCCATCAGGTCCCAGAAGCTCATGATGATCTCGCCGTCCTCGGACACGATCCGCTCCTCGACGGTGCTGAGCGAGTTGCCGGTGCGCTGGAACTCGGCGTCGAGGACGGGCAGCGACTCGTCGGCAAACTCCTTGTAGAGCAGGACCTCGATCGTGCGCTGCAGGAAGCGCGCCACGCCGACGTTGTCCGCGAAGATGAGCGGCCCTTTCCCGGTCAGCGAGCTCTCGATGAAGAGGGCGTGGCCCTGCCCGGCGGGCGACCACAGCACGCGCCAGTGGCTGACGCGGTCCACGATGGTCTTGCCGCCGTCGTTGGAGAGGCGGATGAACGAGTTCTCGCCGGTCATCACGACGTCGTGGGGATCGACCATCTGGGGTTCGGCCATGTCGCGCTCCTCGCTGGGGAAAAAAAGAATACCACCCGAAGCGCACCCGATGCCCGGGCCGCCTCCCGATTCAAGCCCCGCGCAGGCGCACCGGCGCGAGTCAGCCGGCGTCGCACACGTCGTCGAGAAACGCGAGGATCTCGCTCGCCACCGCTTGCGGCTGTTCGATGAACAGCATGTGCGGCGCGCCGGCGATCACCTTGAACCGCGCGCCCGGGATGGCGTCCGCGATCGCCGCGACGATCGGCGGCGGCGAAGAGAGGTCGACCTCGCCGGCAATGCAGAGCGTCGGCACGCGGATCGACCCGAGAAACGGCGCGGTATCGATCCCGGCCATGGCGCGCCACGCCTGCGCCCAGCCTTGCACGTCGTCCGACAGGAGCCGGGTGCGCGCGGCGTCCGCGCCCCCGCCGGCGCGGAAGGCCGCCGTGAACCACCGCGCGAGGGTCGCATCCAGGACGGCCGCCATGCCGCCGCGCTCGGCCGTCGCGGCCCGCTCGGCGAAGATCCCACGACTCGGCTCGGGGAGCGCGCTCGGACAGGCGCAGGGAACGAGCGCGCTGACATCCTGCGGGTGGCGCATCGCCAGGGTCTGCGCGACCATGCCCCCGAACGAGAACCCCACCACCGCGCACGGCGCGAAGTCCCGCTGCGCGAGCAGGGCGTGCACGTCGTCGGCGTAGTCCTCGAGCCGCGTCGCCGGCGGCATGGCCGGCGATCGGCCATGGCCGCGCGAGTCGACGCGCAGGACCGTGTAGCGCCGGCTCAATTCCGCCGCGACGGGCTGCAGGAACGTGAGATCGAGCCCCACCGGATGCAGCAGGACGACATGCGGTCCGGCGCCGTCGAGCGTGTGGTGCAGAACGGCGGTGGACATCGGCGCTCCCCCGGACAGCGCGGTCAAGGCAGCAGGATCGAGCTGCCGAGCGTGCGCCGCGCCTCGAGATCGCGGTGCGCGCGCGCCGCATCGGCGAGCGGATAGCGCTGGTGCACCTCGACGCGGACCGCGCCGCTCCGGACGACGGCGAACAGATCGCCGGCCCGCTCGAGCAGCTCGTCGCGATCGCGGGTGTAGTCCGCGAGACCGGCGCTCGTGACGTAGAGCGAGCCCATCCGGTTGAGCCGGAACAGGTCGAACGGCGGGATGACGCCGGAAGCGGAGCCATACGAGACCGCGAGGCCGCGGCGGCGCAGGCACTTGAGCGAGCTCTCGAACGTGCTCGCGCCCACGCCGTCGTAGACCACCGGCAGGCCGGCGCCTCCGGTCAGCTCGCGCACCCGCGCGACCACGTCCTCCTGCGTATAGAGGATCGGATGGTCGCAGCCGTTCTGCCGCGCGAGCTCGGCCTTTTCCGCCGTGCTCACCGTGCCGATGACCCGCACGCCGAGATGGCGCGCCCACTGGCACAGGATCAGCCCGACGCCGCCGGCCGCCGCATGGATCAGGATCGTCTCGCCGGCGCGGATCGGATACGCGCCGCGAATGAGGTACTGCGCCGTCAGACCCTTCAGGATCAGCGCCGCCGCCGTCTCGTCGTCGATGAAGTCCGGCAGCTTCACCAAACGCCACGCCGGCATGATCGTGGCTTGCGCATAGGCCCGCGGCTTCTCCGCGGCATAGGCGACGCGGTCGCCCGCCTTCACCTCGACGACCCCGTCGCCGACCGCGTCGACCACGCCGGCGGCCTCCATGCCGATCACGTGCGGCAGCTGCGGGAGCGGATAGCGCCCGGTGCGGTGATGGATGTCGGTGAAGTTGAGGCCGATCGCGGTGTGCCGGACGCGCGCCTCGCCGGGACCCGGCGCGCCGACCTCGACCGCTTCGTAGCGGAGCTCCTCGGGCCCGCCGTTCTTGTGGACGCGGACGGCATTGACGCTCGTCATCCGGCGCTCCCGCCGCCGACGGTGACGCCGGTCCAGCCCTCGATCACCTTGATCAGGGTCGTGTAGTCGTCCTGCCCGCGGCCCTCGGTCATCGCCTGGAACCAGAGCTGCACGACGGCGGCGCCCACCCACATCGGCACGCCGAGCGCCCGCGCCTCCGCGAAGCAGAGCTCGACGTCCTTGTACATGGTGGCCACCTTGCCGCCGTAGTCGAACGTCCGCGGCAGGATCGACTGCGGAAACTTGTCCTCGGTCGCGCTGTTGCGACCGGTGCTCGCGTTCACTACGTCGATCAAGGTGTGCGCGTCGACGCCCGCCTTGACTGCCATCACCGCGGCCTCCATGGCGACCGCCATGCCCGCCGCCGACATCATGTTGTTCGCGAGCTTCGTGATCTGCGCGAGTCCCGGCTCCGCGCCGACATAGAACACCTTGCCGGCGATGGCGTCGAAGAGCGGCCGTACGCGGTCGAACGCCGCGCGGTCGCCCGCCACCATGGTGGCGAGCGTGCCCGCGCGCGCACCGCGCGGCCCGCCGCTGACCGGGGCGTCGAGCACGGTGACGCCACGCGCGCCGAGTCCGGAGGCGATCGCCTTGACGGCGGCGGTGCCGATGGTGGACGTCTCGACGTAGGTGCGGAGTCCCTCGACCGCGGCGATGCCGTCGGGCCCGAGCGCGACGCTCTTCGAGATCTCCGGCGAAGGCAGGCAGGCGAAGACGATTTCGGCGCCGGTCGGCCGCCGCGCGCGCCGAGCCCGCCGCGATCGCGCCGCACGCGACGAGCGGCTGCATCGCCGCGGCATTCACGTCGAACACCGCGACCTCGCGGCCGGACGCGACCAGGCGCTCGACCATCGGCGCACCCATCTGCCCGACCCCGATGAAACCGATCCGGCCGCTCATGTTCGACTCCACCCGCCGATGCTACGAAAAGACCGGCCCGCATGCGCGCGCCGCGCGCATGCGGGCCCCGATTCCGACGCGCCTACTGCTTCGCCCAATACGGCTTCGCGAGCGCGCGATCGACCGGCGAGACGGTGACCGGCACGCCCTTCTGCCACTGCACGATGACGAGCGGCGCGTTCATCCGCCGGCCCTTCTCGTCGAACTGCACCCCGCCGGGGAACGCATCGGCGGCGGGGCCGGTCGTCAGCTTCAGCTTGCGGATCTCCTCGGCCACCTTGATCTTGTCCGCCGACTTGGCGCCCTCGAGTCCTTCCTTGAGGATCCACATGTCGCCGTAGCCGGTGATGGCGTCCTGGGTGATCCACGGCTCGCCGGTGCGCTTCTTGAACGTCTCGTTGATCGACTCGTGGCCCTTCATGTTCCAGTCGGCGACGACGAACATCAGGCCTTCGAGCAGCTCCGGCGGCACGTTCTTGAGCACCTCGGGCGCACCCATGTGTGCGCCGTTCGCGATCACCGGCACCACGCCCTTGCCGAGCCGGAACTCGTTCATCTTCTCCAGCCCGAGCTTGAGGTCGGAGATCGTCGTCGAGACGAAGAACAGGATCTCGGGGCGCGTCGAGCGGACCTTCTGGATGAGCAGCGTCGCATCCGACAGCGGCGGGGTGTAGGTCTCGTCCATCACCACCTTCATGCCCGCCTTCGCGAGGCCCCCTTCGCGCAGCGGCTTCAGGAAGAACACGGGCGAGGCGGTGTTGTCGCCGATGATCCCCGCCGTCGCCGGCGCCTTGCCGGTGGCGGTCTTGGCGAGCTCGACGATCGCGGGTATCGCGCTGATCGACTGCACGCTCGCGATCGGCGAGGTTTGGAAGACGTACTTGAATCCGCGGTCCGTGATGTTGTCGGCGTACGAGAGCGTGAGCCACGGGATCTGTGCGCGCTCGGTCACCTCGGTCACCGCGAGCGTGAACGTGCTCAGCCACGCGCCGGTGCCGCCGACGAGGTCCGGCTCCTGCGCGATGAGCCGCTGCGCGGCGTTCTTCGCCTTCTCCGCCGAGTCGCCGGCGTCGGCGACGATGAGCTTGAGCTTCGCGCCGCCGAGCGACTTGATGCCGCCTTTCTGGTTGATCTCGTCGACCGCCATCTCGGCGCCCATCTGGATGAGCTGGCCCTGCCGCGCCCACGGCCCGGAGATCGGGGCGATCAGGGCCACCTTGACCTCCTTCTGCTGCGCCCACACCGCCGTGGAAAATGCCGCCGCCACGGTCGTCGCCACGACCCCTGCGGCAAGTACGCCCCAACGCCTTACGCTAGAAACCTGCTCCTTCGGCCCCATGACTTCCTCCTTTGGTTACATCCCGAGATAGGCGCGCTTCACGCGCGCGTCTGCCATCAGCTCCTGGTGCGTGCCCTGCATGATCACGCGCCCGGTCTCCAGCACGTAGCCCCGGTCGCAGGACTCCAGCGCCTCGACGACGCGCTGCTCGACGAGCAGGATCGTGATGCCGTGCTCGCGATGGATCTGGTGGATGCGCTCGAAGATCGCGTCGACCACCGTCGGCGCGAGCCCCATCGACGGCTCGTCCAGCATCAGCAGGTCCGGCGCGGACGCGAGCCCGCGCCCGATCGCGAGCATCTGCTGCTCGCCGCCGGACAGCGTGCCGGCGAGCTGCTCGCGGCGTTCCCGGAGCACCGGGAAGAGCGCGAGGATCATCGGCAGGAGCTCCCGCCAGCGCGCGCGCCCGTTGCGCGTGTAGGCGCCCATCTCCAGGTTCTCCATGACGCTCATGGAGGCGAACACCTGCCGGCCCTCGGGAACGTGGGCGATGCCGTTCTGGGCGCGCTCGCCCGGCGGCACGCCGCGCAGATCCTTGCCCTTGTAGAGGATCCCGCCGGCGACCGGCGCGACGATGCCCGAGATGGCCTTGAAGAGCGTCGACTTGCCGGCGCCGTTCGGGCCGACCACGGCGACGAACTCGCCTTGGCCGACGTCGAGCGACACCTCGCTCAGCGCTTGCAGGCCGCCGTATGCGACGCTAAGCGACCGGATCTGCAACACGGTCCAGCCACTTCTTGCCGAGATAGGCCTCGATCACCGCGCGGTCCCGCACCACCTCCGCCGGGGTCCCCGTCGCGATCAGCCGGCCGTGATCGAGCACGCTGAACTCGTGTGCGAGCTTCACCATCGCGTGCATCGTATGCTCGATGATCACGATCGTCACGCCCTCGCGGTTCACCTGCCGGATGATGGCGAGCACGTCCTCGAGCGCGTCGTGCCCGAGCCCCGCCAGGGTCTCGTCGAGGAGCAGGAGCCGCGGCCGCGGCGCGAGCGCGCGCGCGAGCTCCATCAGGCGCAGCTGCTTGGTGGTCAGCCCGGCGGCGATCGCGTACGCCTGTTGGTCCGCGAGCCCGACGCGCTCGAGCGACTCGAACGCTAGCGCTTCCGCTTCCGCGTCGGTCGCCGCGCCGACGTAGGCGCCGGTGATCACGTTCTCGAGCACCGTCATCCGCGGGAACGCCCGCACGACCTGGAACGTGCGGCCGATCCCCAGCCGGCACACCTGGTGCGGCTTCAGGCCGACGAGGTCCTGCCCTTCGAACCGCATGGCGCCCGCGGCGGGCGGGAGAAAGCCGTTGATGACGTTGAACAGCGTCGTCTTGCCGGCGCCGTTCGGGCCGATGATCCCGTGGATCGCGCCCGGCTTGACGACGAGGCTCACGGCGTCGACCGCCCTGAGCCCGCCGAATGCGAGCGACACGCCCTCCAGCGCGAGTGCCGGCGCCCGGCGTCCGCCGCGGCCGCCCGCGGCCGCTCGGATCCGGTGCGACGAGGCGCCGCGGCGAGCGGCGGCGCCGGCTGCGGCCGCCGCGCCACGAGCTGGTCGCGGATCCGCCAGTAGATGCCCTCGGGCGCGAGCAGGATGATGACGATGATCGCCAGCCCGTAGACGACGCCCTGGATGCCCGGAACGATGTGGCCGAGCTCGCCGTGCAGGATCTCGGCGAGCGGCACCAGCACCGACGCGCCGATGACCGGGCCCCAGAAGATGCCGACGCCGCCGAAGAGCGAGACGATGAGCGCCTGCGCCGAGACCAGCATCCCGAACATGGTTTGCGGCGTCACCACCAGGAGCACGTTCGCGTAGAGCCCGCCGGCCGCGGCGGCGATCCCGCCGCTCAGCATGATCGCGTACATCTTGTGCCGCAGCGCGTCGATGCCGGCCGCCTCCGCCGCGCCCTCGTTCTGCTTGATCGCGAGCAGCGACCGGCCGAAGCGCGAGCGCTCGACGTGGAGCGACACGATCATGGCGATGATCAGGAGGCCCATCGCCAGCGCGATGTACGTGCGCGGATCGCTGAACTGGGCGTAGGCCGCCGGCGACTCGCGCTTCATCGGCAGCGACACTTCCTGGTAGCCCATCCACTCGAAGACGTAGAGCATGGCGAGCGGGTAGGCGAGCATCGACAGCGCGAAGTAGTGCCCGCGGAGACGGAACGTCGGGATGCCGATGACGATCCCGGCCAGCACGCCGACGACGATGCCGAGCGGGATGCCGAGCCACGGCGTGATGCCGAACTTCACGAACGCGAGCGTCATCGTGTAGCCGCCGAGCCCGAAGAACGCGGCCTGGCCGAACGAGATCATGCCGCTGTAGCCGCTCAGCACGTTCCAGCTGATTCCCATCGTCGCCCAGATCAGGACGAGCGTCATGATCAGCTGATAATAGGAGTTGCGGACGACGAGCCCGAACGCGAGGTAGGCCGCCGCGAACACGCCGATCGCGACGTACTGCTTCCACACGCCGCCGTGCAACGCGCGCGTCACGCCCGTTCCCAGGTGCGTCCGAACATGCCGCGCGGCCAGAAGAAGATGATCAGCAGGAAGACGACGAAGATCGCGGTGTTCTGCAGCTGGTAGGGCAGGACGAGCGTCGACATCTGCTGCACCAGGCCGATCGTGAGCCCGCCCCAGAACGCGCCGAGGATGCTGCCGAGCCCGCCGAGGATCACGCCGGCGAACATCACGACGACGAAGTCGAAGCCGATGTAGGGCTGGAACGACTGCGAGCTCGCGATCAGCCCGCCGGCGACGGCGGTAATGCCGACCCCGAGCCCGAACGCGAGGCGGTGCGAGCGGTCGACGTCGACGCCCATGTACGCGGCGGCGATCGGGTTGTCGGCGGCCGCGCGCAGCGCCTTGCCGAGGCGCGCGCGGCTGAGGAAGAAATACAGCGCGAGCGCGAACGCGGCGGCGAGCACGAAGCTCACGGTGCGCCCCTGGTTGAGGAGGATCGGGCCGATCTCCCAGGATTCGCGCGACAGCGGGGTCTGGATCGAGATCGGCACCGAGCCGAACACGATCAGCCCGCCGTTCTGCAGGATCAGCGACACGCCGAGCGTCAGGATGATCTGGGCGTAGTGGCCTTCCGCTTCGGCGGTCACCACGCGCGCGCCGGTGACGCGCGCGATCAGGTAACGGTGCAGGAGCCAGCCGAACACGAAGACGATCGGCCCGGCGAGGATCGCGCCGACGATCGGCGCCGCGTACGGGCCCATGAAGGCGAGTACCCCGAAGCCGGTGACGAGGTAGAACGCGACGTACATGCCGAGCATCATGAAATCGCCGTGGGCGAAGTTCACGACCCGCATCACGCCGAAGATGATGCCCAGGCCCACGCACATCAGGCCATAGGTGCCGCCGACCAGGAGTCCCGCGGCGAGCGCCTGGAGGAAGTCGACGAGGTACCCGTTCAGCGCTTCCACCGCCCTCCTCCCATTTTCGTTTTCTTCGCTCTACGAGCGCAGCGTCGACGCGCGCAGGCCGGCCATCCTAGCGCAAGCGGAGAGGGGTTTGGCGACGGATGCGGCTCACAGCCCGTGGGCCACCAGCTCGCCGCCGTCGACCACGAGGACCGAGCCGGTGATGAACGCGGCCTCGTCCGAGTGGAGGAAGAGCGCCGCGTGGGCGACGTCCCACCCCGTGCCCATCTTTCGCCCCAGCGGGATGCGGCTGTCGCGCGCCGCGATCACCTCTGCGCGAGGCCGGCCCTGCGCCACCCGCGCCTCGATCGCCATCGGCGTGTTCATCAGCCCGGGCAGGATGGCGTTGACGCGCACGCCGTATTGAGCGTTCGCCGCGGCGACGTTCTCCGTCATCGCGACCATCGCCGCCTTCATCGTCTTGTAGCCGAGCAGCGGATACGCCTGGGCGGCGGCGAGCGACGAGATGTTCACGATCGAGCCGCCACCGCGATTGCGGAGGACGGGGAGCGCGTGCTTGATGGCGAGCCACGCGCTCTTCAGGTTGACGGCAAAGCTCCGGTCGAACGCCTCTTCGGTCAGCGTGTCGGCGGGTGCATCGCCCAAGGCGATGCTCGCGCCCACGTTGTTGTGCAGGAGATGCAGCGTCCCGTAGCGCTCGACTGCCGCATCGACGACGCGGCGGACGTCCTCCTCCTGCGTCGCATCGGCCTGGAAGGCGATCGCGTCGCCGTTCTGCTCGCGGATGAGGCGAACGGTCTCCTCGGCCGAAGCGAGATCCCGGTCGACGACGACCACGCGCGCGCCCTCGCGCCCGAGCACGATCGCCGCGGCCCGGCCGTTGCCCACGGTCTGTCCGGGGGTCTGGCCCCCACCCATGACGACTGCCACTTTGCCTTCGACGCGTCCTGCCATGGGCCTCTCCTCTATGCCGGGTCGAGCAGCGCACGCATCGCCCGATGCGCACGCTGCGCGCGCTCGAGCGCGGGAAGACCGGCCGTCGCGCGACACGGCGCTTCCACGCTCAGCGCTACGGTATCCGGAAACGCCGCCACGAGCGCCGCCAGCGGAAGCGCGCCCTCGCCCGGAAGCAGCCGGCCCGTGCGCGCCTCGCGGATGAGTCCGCTCGCATCGACGGGCATCTCCGCCGCGGCGTCGCAGATCTGCGCGTAGCGGAAGAGGGACGGATCCACGGCCGCGAGGTCGCCGGGCTGGCCGCCCGAACGGCTGAAGTGCAGCGCGTCCACCAGGACGGATGCGTTGGACCGGCCCGACTGCTGCACCATGCGGGCGGCGCGCGCGAGGGTCTTCACCCCGGTGTAGATCGCGAACTCGAGGCAGACGTGCAGGCCGTACTGCGCGGCACGGTCGCAGAGCTCGCAGAACCGTTCGAGCGTCCGCGCTTCGTCCGGCTCGGCGCTCATCACCAGCACGTACCGCGCGCCGAGCCGCGCGCCGACTTCGAGGAAGCCTTCCGGGATGCCCACCGGCGACTCGGGCTCGAACCGCAGGAACTCGACGTCGAGCACGGATAGGCCGGTGTCCGCGAGCCGGCGCAGCGTCTCCCGCAGCACCGGGGTGTCGCCCAGCATGTCGTACGGCGGGACGCCGACGCTCGGCGTGGCCGTCAGCCGGATGCCGACCTGTTGGAAGCCGGCGGTCGCCGCCACCGTGACCAGCTCGGGCGGCGTCGCGTCGAGGACGGTCAGGTGGGCGAGCGAAAGCTCGCGCCGGGTCGCGCCCGCCACGCCGGTCAATCCTGCGCGAAGGGAAACTCGGCGAGGAACCGCTGGTACTCGGGCTCGTTGTCGATCTGCATGGTCCCGAGAAAGCGCACGACGCCGTTGTAGAACGCGATGGTGAGGACGAGGTCGGTGAGGCGCTCGTAGTCGAGCGACTGCTCGAGCGCCGCAAACGTCCCGTCCGTGATCGCGAGACCCTGCGTCATCTCGCGCGCCGCGCGGAGCACCGTCTTCGCGAGCGGCTCAAGTGCCGTCGGGCGGCCGGCGGTCTCCGCCGCGATCGCGCGGATGTCGTCGCCCGACACGCCGAAATCGCGGCCGATTTTGATGTGATGCGTGTACTCGTAGACCGATTCCGTCAGATAGCCGACCTGCAGGATCGCCAGCTCGCGCAGCCGCGGATCGAGCCGGCTCTTGTGGCGGATGAACTCGCCGAGCCCGTGGAACGCGCGGGCGCCGTTCGGGCTGTGCACCATCGCCCGGAAGAGGTTGATGTTCCGCGCCAGCAGATCCTGGTGCTCGGCCGGCAGGTCGGACTGATCGAGGTACGGTACGCGCGCCATCGCTCCCCTTTCGTCGCGTTCGCTTCACGGCAAGCCGGCGCCGGGCACGTCGACCCGGACGATCTCGATCCGCCCGTCCGACTTCGCGGCCATCGCCGGCCCGCTGCCGGTGTTGGTCAGGATGAACAGGGTGCGCCGGTCCGGCCCGCCGAGCATGCAGGCGTAGGAGTTGCGCTCGCCGGTGTCGACGGCTTGCGCGATCCGTCCGCCCGGCAGCACGCGGATCACGCGCTGCCCGCGCGCGTCGCTGACCCAAACCGCGCCTTCGGCGTCGAGGCAGATGCCGTCGGGAAAGACGACGTCGAGCGCGGCGAAGAGGCGGCGGTTGCCGAGCGCGCGGCCGGCGGCAATGTCGAACGCGGTGAGCCGGTGGGCGAAGGTCTCGGCGACGATCAGCGAGCGGCCGTCGGGGGTGATCACCATGCCGTTCGGGAAGACGAGCTCGTCGCCGACGCTCGCCGCGCGGCCGTCGGGGTCGACGCGGATGATGCGCGTGTCCCGCGGCGGCGCGTTGTTGTGCCGGTCGTAGCCGAAATTGCCGACGTAGGCCCAGCCCGCGGCGTCCACCACCATGTCATTGCACAGGCCGGTCGCGAGTCCCGAGAGATCGGCATGGAGATGCAGCGCCTTGCCGTCGAACCGCAGCACGCGCCGGTCCAGCATCGAGACGACGAGCAGCTCCCCCTTCAGGGTCCAGCCGAGGCCGGAGGGGCGCTGCGGGACCTCGACGACGGTCTCGGCGTGCCCGGCGAGATCGACGGTCGCGACGCGATGGGCGTAGAAGTCGGAGAACCAGAGCTTGCCGTCGCGCCACCGCGGCGCCTCGGGAAACTTCAGTCCGTCGAGCAGGACCTCGACCTTGCCCGCCTCGTTCATCCCACTCCCCTTTCGCTCGAGCCGCGACCCCGCACTTGCGGCGTATATACTCCCCGAGGGGAGAGTGTCAATCGCGTCCGGCTCTCGCCGCTCGCGACGGCGCGGACGATCCTCGTCCCGGCGGCGCTGCCGGAGATCGTCACCGGGCTGCGCGTCGGGTTCTCGCTCGCGCTGATCGGCACGCTCCTCGGCGAGATGTTCGGCGCGCAGCACGGGCTCGGC
>CAVQUV010000025.1:0-106564 GCA_963716855.1 uncultured beta proteobacterium
TTCTTCGGCAATCGCGTGGAGATGATCGCAAGGCTCCTGTGGCTGCGCGTTGCCGCGAAGCCGTTCGACGCGCTCGCGGTGCTGACCGGCTACGGCCCGGCCATGCTGCAGATCGCAAAGCTCGTGCGCGCGCGGCGCCGGCTGTTCTTCGACGCGCGCTTCCCCGATGCATACCCCGAGTCCCCTCCCCCCTACGCGGAGACGAATCTGGTGGATCGGTCCTGGCAAACCGCACGCCTGCTCGATCCCGACCTGCCCAAGCCGCTGCGGCTCGCGTTGCCGGCGCTCGCGGCGCGCCGCTCGCCGCGCGCCGCGGACCAGGGACCGGTCGGCGTCGTGCCGCTGGCAAACGAGCTGCGCAAGAACATGGATGCCGCGACGCTCGCGGCGCTCGTCGAGCGCGTGCGCGTCCTTCATCCGGGACGGCCGGTCTGGATCCTGCTGAACCCGTCGGATCGCGGCGCGGATGCCGTGCTGCGCGCACCGCTCCCCGCAGGCGCCGAGGTGAAGACGTTCCGCAACCTCGCCGACCTCGTGCCGCTCTTTCTGGCGCTCGGCGCCTGGTTCGGAACCGACACCGGCCTCTATCACCTCGCCGTCGCGCTCGGGATTCCCGCGACCGTCTTCTTCGGTCCGACGCAGCCGCGGCTCATCGTGATGCCGGACCAGCCCGGCGTCACCGCGGTGCGCCTCGCCGCGCTCGGCGACGCCCACTGCGACGAGAAGGCGTGCGTGCGGCCGGTCTGCCTGCACCAGTGCGTGGCGGTCTGGCGCGGCGTAGGCGTCGCGCCGCAGCTGGACGACACGCCTGCCGCCTGTCCGCTTCGCGCCGCCCCCGCAGCGACGCTCGTCGCCGACAACGTGCATGAGAATCCTCGTCATCAAGCGTGACAAGATCGGCGATCTGCTGCTGACGACGCCGATGCTCGCGCACCTGCGGCGCACGCGGCCGCGCGACGAGATTCATCTGCTCGCGAACGACTACAACGCCTGGGTGGTGCGCGACAGCCCGCACCTCGACCGGCTGTGGGTGTATCCGCGCGTGCGCATCGGGCGGAAGGTGAGCGTGTCGGCCGCGGTGCAGTCGGCCTGGCAGCTCCTGCAGCTCCGGCGGCAGCACTACGACGTCGCGATCGTCGCGAACGGCGCGGAGTCGCACCGCGCGATCAAGCGCGCGCTCGCGGTCGGCGCGAAGCGCGTGATCGCCTACGTCGACGACCCGGCGCCGCTGGCCGCGCGTCAGCGATCCCCTGCGCGTCGATCGCAGCCTGCACGAGTGCGATGCGCTCCTGGCGATGCTCGCGCCGCTCGGGATCCCGAGGCCGTACGAGACGATCTGGCCGATGTTCAACCTGCCCGCGGGGGAGCAGGCGTTCGCGGAAACGTGGCTCGCGGAGCGCGGCCTCGCGCCGCGGCGCTACGTCGTCCTCGGGCTCGGCGCACGCCGCGCGAAGAAGCAGCCGACGCGCGACCAGATCCTCGCCTGGACGCGCCGCATCAAGGACGACCTCGCCCTCGATACGGTGTTCATGTGGACGCCGGGCAAGGGCGACAGCCCGCTCTATCCCGGCGACGACGACGTGGCGCAGCCGGTGCTCGACGCGCGCGCGCCGTGGATCCATCCCTTTCGCGGGCCGATCCTCCCGGCGCTCGGCCTGATCTGGAACGCGCGGACGTCGCTCTTCCCGGATTCGGGGCTGATGCACTTCGCCGCCGCGAGCCCGGGTGGCGTGCTCGGATTCTTCGCCGAGACCGACGTTTCACCGTCGCCGACGAACTGGGCGCCGCGCGGTCCGCGCGCGACCTACCTGGAAGCGCAGAAGAGCGTCGCCGAGTTGAGCGACGACGAAGTGTTCGAGCGTCGTACGTAGGCCTTGCGACGTCATGACGTTTTGACGTTCGACGTTTCCGCGCAACACTGGGCACATGGAAACGCAAAAGCGCACCACTGTTTACCTGGAGTCCTCGCTGCATCGGGCGCTGCAAGCTCAAGGCCGCGGCGAGCGACCGCTCGATCTCCGAGATCGTCACCGAGGCCGTGCGCCGGGGCCTTGCGGAGGATGCGATCGACCTGGCAGCGGCCGAAGATCGGGCGAGGGAACCGGACGTCGACTTCGCCGTCGTCGTGAAGGCCCTGAAACGGCGTGGCCGGCTATAGGCTCGTCATCAAGCCGAGCGCCGCGAAGGAGCTGGACGCGGTGGAGCCGAAGAGATTGCGCCAGCGGCTGGTCCGCACGATCGAGGGATTGGCGTGCGACCCGCCTGCCGGATTGACGCGCCCTCCCGGCAGTACATACCATCGTACTACCGACGCACAGGAACGTGACCCATGGCCGTTACGACGATCAAGCTTCCGGACGATCTGAAGGAACGCATCGCCGATGTGGTGAGAGACAGCGGCAAGTCGGCGCACGCTTTCATGGTCGATGCGATCGAGCAGCAGACGCGGCTGGCTGAGATGCGGAGACAGTTCGTCGGGGACGCCCTGACAGCGGAAGCCGAAGCGCTGAACTCCGGCATGGGGTTCTCCGCGGCGGACGTGCACGCCTACATCGAAGGTCTCGCCAAGGGCCGCAAGGTGACGCGCCCCAGGGCGAAGCGGTGGCGGCGCTGATCTACGCCCCGCGGGCGCTCGCGGACCTCGAGCGGCTGTTCGAGTTTCTTGCCGAGAAGGACCC
This sequence comes from uncultured beta proteobacterium, assembly GCA_963716855.1. Taxonomy (GTDB): domain Bacteria; phylum Pseudomonadota; class Gammaproteobacteria; order Burkholderiales; family SG8-39; genus JAGVSZ01. The sequence continues at coordinate 2,679 of CAVQUV010000025.1, forward strand.
CGGTGCCGCCGGCGCCGCCGCCCAGGCCATTCGGGAGGCCATCGGCATCCTCGAGCGCCATCCGCTCATCGGTCGCCCCGTGGAGCACGGCTTGCGTGAGCTCGTCATCTCGCACGGCCGGACCGGCTACGTCGCGCTCTACCGGCACGTCCTTCCGGACGGCGTGGTGCTGATTCTCGCCCTGCGGCACCAGCGCGAGGCCGGATATCGGTTCGAATGAGAGCGTCGCGCGGCGACATCACCCTTCTCCCTTCTCCCTTCGCCCTTCTCCTTTGAATCCGTACAGGTACGGATTCAAGGTCGGATCGTTGTACATCTTGAACTGCCGGTAGACCTTGAAGGTCGCGCGCCCCGCGACGCAGTCGGCGAACAGCGCGCCCAGGCAGCCCTGCAGGTCGCCGCGCTGCTCGACGAGCCGCTCGAGCTTCTGCCGGCACGTCTCGACGTGCTCGGGCGTCGCGTCGGTGCGCTCGGTCTGCAAGCGCATATGGAAGATCTTGAGCGCGAGGATGGACAGCCGGTCGATCATGCTGCCGGCCGTCTCCGAATTGAGCCGCGCGTCCGGCGCCTGCTTCACCGCGGCGAGCGCGATCAAGAGCTGCTCGTCGATGCGCTCGATCGCGTCGTTGCGCTTCTGGTTGTAGCCGTCGATCGCGCGCTTGTTCGCGGCGATCGCGCCGTCGGGCACGTCCTTGCGGCGCGCGAGGTCCTCCTCGTCCCACAGCAGGTTGTTGCAGCGGTGGTTCGCCTCGATCCACTGCCACGCCCCGTCGGCGTGGCGGGCGGCGCCGGACTTCGCCCAGTCGCGGTCGGCGACGCGCTCGTCTTGGAAGCGGACGATTTCGGCGGGATCGGGCAGTGCCGTCATGACCGGTTCAGGATAGCAGCTCGGCCGCGGCGCGCTCGACCATCGCCGCCTCGATCGCGTGCATGCAGCGCGGCGCGGCGCACTCGTCGGTCGATGCGCTGGCAGCGGCGTACCCAGTCGAGCTCGCGCTTGAACACCGTGCGCTGATCGCGGCACGGGAACGGGTCGATCGTGACTGCACGAAACGGATTCGCGCGCCAGTACTCGCCGGGGCCGAACAGGACCTGCGAGCCGGGGCCGAACAGCGCGACGGTCGGCGTGACCGTGAGCTTGGCGAGATGCATGACGCCGGTGTCGAGCGCGACCAGCAGCCGCGCGCCCTCGAGCAGCCGCCACAGCTGCGCGAGGTCGAGGCGACCGGCATAGGAGGCGTGGCGCCCCTCCGGATCGATCGCGCGCACCAGATCCAGCTCGCGCGGCCCGGCGCTCCAGACCGGCTGCAGCCCGCGGCCGGCGAGCCAAGCGGCAAGCGCGCGCCACTTCTCAGGCTCCCACAGGCGGAGTGGCGAGCCCGCGCCCACGTGCATTACGGCGTACGGCGCCTGCGGTACATCGAAAGGCGTACACGGCGGCGCGGGCCAATCGCCGCGCGCATAGGCGCGCGTCGGCGGCCCTCCGGCGAGCGACGCGAAGATGTCCGCGAGCGCGGTCGGCCGCGTCGGCATCGGCACCCGCTCGTCGACGATCGCGTTCTTCCACTGCGGCCGGTCGGCGGCGGCCGCGATCGTCCAGCGCGCACCGGCGGCGAGCGCGAGCAGGGCGTGGCGGTTGTCGCCCGGCACGATGGCGAGGTCGTAACCGTCGGCCGACGCCAGCGCGCGATGCGCGTTCGCATCCCGAGGGTCGTAGGCCACTGCGCGCACGCCGTAGGGCCGGGTCGAGAAGAGCGGCAAGAGCTCCGGCGCGACGGTCATCGTGATCGCCGCGGCCGGGTAGCGCTCGCGCAGCGACGCGAGCAGTGCGGCGAGCATCAGCGTGTCGCCGAGCAGCAGGTCGTGCGCGACGAGGATCGAGCGCGGCTGCGCCGGCCGGCGGCGCCGTCCCGCAGTCGCCACGAGCCGCGCCGCCGCGCGCGGCACGACCGCGAGGCGGGCGCTAAGTCGAGTGCGCGGCCGCAGCATCGCGGAACACCGCCTCCATGCGATCGAGCATCGCCTCGTAGCCGAACTGCCGCATGCAGTGCTCACGCGCAGACTGCCCGAGCCGCTGCCGCAGCGCGGGGTCGGCGACCAGGCGTGCGAGCGCGCCCGCGAGCGCGTCGACGTCCTGGGCCGGCACGACCACCGCCGTCTCGCCGTCGCGCGCGGCCTCCGGAATCGCGCCGATGCCGGTCGTGACGCAGGCGAGGCCGCACAGCATCGCCTGCACCAGCGCCTGCGGCACGCCCTCGTTCGCGTAGGACGGCAGCGCGAACACGTCCAGCGACTGCAGCCACGGCAGGACGTCGGCCTGATCGCCCGCGAGGACGATGCGGTCGCCGAGCCCGAGGCTGCGGACCTGCGCTTCGATCGCTTCGCGCTGCGGCCCGCCGCCCACGATCACGAGCCCGAGCCGCTCGCCCTCGAGCCGCGCGAACGCCTCGATGAGGAACCGGTGCCCCTTCCAGCTCCGCAGGGTCGCGACGATGCCGATGAGCGTCCGGTCGGCAGGGAGCCCGGCCGCAATGCGCGCCGCGGCGCGGTCCCCGGGCGCGAAGCGGCGCGCGTCGATCCCGGTCGGAACGGAAGTCAGCCGTTCGGGCGGGAAGCGGTTCTCGTCGATGAGCTGGCGGCGCAGCGTCTCGCCGGTCGTGACGATGTGGCGGGTCGCACCGGTATAGAGCCAGCGTGTCGCTGCATTCTTCGCGATCGGCACCGAGACGTGGCGCGTGCGCACGATTGCCGGCGGCGCGCCTAGCGTGCTGCAGGCGACGGCGACGATCCACGAGTCGGTCGAGCTGTGGGTGTTGATCACATCGACGGGATGCGCCGCCAGCCAGCGCCGCAGCGCGACCACGCCGCGCAGGCTCTTGCGCGCCAGCGGCAGGTCGGCCGTTTCGATCCCGCGCCGCTGCGCTTCCTGATGCACGCGGGCCGACGCCGGGGCGATCACGGTGACGCGATGGCCGCGCGCACGCATGCCCTCGGATTCGCTGAGGATGCGGATCTCCTGCCCGCCCCAGCCCTGCGACGATTCGGTGTGGACAATGTGCATAGTGCTGTTGAGAAGTGATTCTCAACGGCCACTGACTTAGGGGGTCAAAGGGGGCTAAGGAAGGGTTGGGACCCTTCCTTTCCCAACCCGATCCCCCTTTTTCGGCATTCTGGCATCGCGGCCGCGTCACGCCGCGACAGCGGCCTCTTCGCGGGTGTACTGGATCCGATACAGCTTCGCGTAGATCCCGTTGCGCGCCAGCAGCTCGTCGTGCCGCCCGACCTCGGCGATGCGCCCCTGGTCGAGCACGACGATGCGGTCGGCGCGCTCGACGGTCGACAGGCGGTGCGCGATCACGAGCGTGGTGCGGCCGACCATCAGGTTCTCGAGCGCCTCCTGCACGTGGCGCTCCGACTCGCTGTCGAGCGCGCTCGTCGCCTCGTCCAGGATGAGGATCGGCGCGTTCTTGAGGAACGCGCGCGCGATCGCGAGCCGCTGGCGCTGCCCGCCCGAGAGCCGCACGCCGTCCTCGCCGATGATCGTCTTCAGGCCCTCCGGCATCTCGCGGATGAACCCCATCGCATGCGCGGCCTCCGCCGCGGCGACGACGTCGGCGTCCGACGCGGTGCCGAGCCGGCCGTAGCCGATGTTCGCCGCGACCGTGTCGTTGAAGAGCGTCACGTCCTGGCTCACCAGCGCGATGTTCGCGCGCAGGCTCGCGAGCTGGAGGTCCGCCGTGTCGGCACCGTCGAGCAGGATCTTGCCCGAGGTGGGAACGTAGAAGCGCGGCAGCAGGTTCGCGAGCGTCGTCTTGCCGCTGCCGGAGGACCCGACGAGCGCGACGGTCTCGCCGGCCGCGATCCGGAGGCTCACGTTGTCGAGCGCCGGCCGCCCGCCGCCGGCGTAGGTGAAGGTCACGTTGCGGAACTCGATCTCCCCGCGCGCGCGCCCGATCTCGGCGGCGCCCGCGTCCGCCTCGGCCCGCTCGTCGATCATCTCGAACACCGTCTCGGCGGCGGCGAGCCCGCGCTGCAGCGTCGCGCTCACGCCCGTGAGCCGCTTCAGCGGCGCGAGCAGCATGAGCAGCGCGCCCAGGAAGGCGATGAATCCGCCGATGGTGGTCTGGTCGCGCGTCGCCTGCAGGGTGATGAAGTAGATGATGCCGGCGACCGCGAACGAGCCCACGATCTGGGTCAGCGGCACGTTCGCGGACGCGGCCACGGACATCTTCATGTTGAACTTGCGCACCTTGTTCACGGCGCGCTCGAGCCGCCCGGCCTCGTACTCCTGGCCGCCGAAGACCTTCACCACGCGGTGGCAGCCGATCGACTCCTCGAGCACGTGGTTGAGGTCGCCCATCGCGGCCTGCTCGGCGCGGCTCATCGCGCGCAGGCGCTTCGAGAAACTGCGGATGATCAGCACGATCAGCGGCCCCACGATCAGCGACGCCGACGTGAGCTGCCAGTTGAGGTAGAACATGAATCCGAGCAGGCCGAGGACCGCGAGGGAGTCCTTGACGAGGACCGTCATCGCGCTCGTGGCCGCGCCGGTGACCTGCTGCACGTTGTAGGTGAACTTCGAGATCAGGTTGCCGGTCGTGTTGGCGTCGTAGAACGCGGTCGGCAAGCGCACGAGCGTCGCGAACATGTGCTTGCGCAGGTCCACGACCACCTTCTGCGCGACCCAGTTCGAGCAGTAGTCGGCGACGAACGAGGCGACGCCGCGGATCAGGAACAGGCCGATGATGGCGATCGGCGCCCAGCGCAGCACCGACATGTCCTTGTCGACGAACGTGCCGTCGATGAGCGGCTTCACCAGCGCGGGCATCGCCGGCTCGGTGGCGGAGAAAGCGATCATCGCCATGATGGACGCGGCGTACACGCGCCAGTAGGGCTTCACGTAGCCGAGAAGCCGCAGGTAAAGCTGCGTGCTGGAAAGCGGGGAGGCGCTCATGGCGGGGCGCGCGATTATACCGCCCGGGTCACGCCTTCCCTTCGAGGAGGGTGCGGTAGAGCGCCACCAGACGCTCGCCCATGGCGTCGAGCCCGAGGTGGGTCACCGAGGCGCGCGCGTCCTCGCGCATGTCGTCCGTGGTACGGCCTCGCCACGTCGTCCATCGCGCGCGCGAGGGCGTCGACGTCGAGCGGGTCGACGACTCGCCCGGTGACGCCTTCCTTGATGAGCTCGGCGGCGCCGCATTGCCGGCTCACGATCGCCGGCAGCCCGCTCGCCAGCGCCTCCAGCGCCGCGTTCGGAAACGGGTCGTACAGCGTCGCGAGCACGAAGCAGTCGGCCGCGCCGTACCACGGCTTGACGTCGTCCTGGCCGCCGGCCAGGTGCACGCGGTCGGCGACGCCGGCACGCGCAGCGGCCGCGCGCATTGCGGCTGTCGCGCGGTCCGCCCCGACGACGAACAGCCGGGCACTGCGGTCGGCGAGCCTCCCCAGCGCCGCGATGACCGTTCCGACGCCCTTGCGCGCGAAGCCCGAGCCGACGTGCACGAACACCTTCGCCGCCTCGGGTACGCCGAGCGCCGCGCGCAGGCGTGCGCGATGCGCTTCGCGCAGCTCCGGCACGAATGCGTCGAGGTCCACGCCGTTGTACACGACGTGCAGCTTCTCCTCCGGCACGCCGAACCACGTGCGGATCTCCTCGCGCACCATGCGCGAGTTGCAGATGACCGCCTTGAGGCGCGGGCTGGCGAAGAGCCGCGCCTCCGCGTCGAGTACGTAGCGGTGATATGGGCTCAGGCGGTCGGCGAGGCGCGCCAGCGCACCGGCGGCGCGCGCGCGGTTCTCGAGCCACTGCCGGTGGACGCCATCGCCGGCGCGGTAGACGTCGCAGCAGGGCAACCGTTCGTGCGACTGCACGAGGTCGAACCGCTCCGTCGCAAGCCGCGCGCACGCCGCGCGCGCGAAACTCCGGTCGCGCCACAGGCGCCCAACAAAAAAGGGATCGACCTTGAGCATGCGGTGGTCGGCGCCCTCTTTCCATTCGCGTGCGACCACGGTCATTTCCGCGCCCTGCTTCTCCAGGGCGGCGAGCGCGCGGGCGACGAACCGTTCCGCCCCACCGTAGGGGTTGTAGCGCTGGCGGACGATGGCGATCCTCATGCTCCGGCGATCACTTCGCGCCGCTCTGGCGCACGCGGTCCAGCGCGCCGCAGATCGCCTCCGCGCCTTCGACCACGCGCGGGCCCATCCGGTTGACCAGGCCCGGATCCATCGGATGGATCTGGGCGCGCTGCACGGCGCGCAGCGTCTTGAACTGGCGCCACGACGCCGCGGTCTCCTTCGCCTGCTCGGGCGGCGCGCTCACGAGAATCGCGTCGGGGTCCGCCACGAGTACCTGCTCGCGCGAGACGACCGGCGTGAGCGGCCGCGCGTCGGCGAACACGTTGCGGCCGCCGCAAAGCGCGAGCATCGCGGAGACGAGGTGCCGCCCGTTCACCGTCATCAGCGGCTCGTGCCAGATCTCGTAGAACACGCGCACGTCCGGGCGACCCGCGTGGCGGCGGCGAAGTCCCTCCAGCCGCGCCTCGAGGTCGCCTGCCGCGCGGTCGGCGACCGGCGCGCTGCCCGCGAGCCGCCCCACCGCGCGCACGACACGCGGAACGTCCTCGAGCGCGCCCGCATCCGTCGAGTAGACGCGGAAGCCGCGCGCCTCGAGCTGGGCGACATCGCGCGCGCGCGTGCCGGAGCGCCACGCCAGGACGAGGTCGGGCTTCAATTGCGCGAGCGCTTCGAAGTCCACATGGGTCGCATCGGAGACCACCGGCAGCTGCGCGGCCGCGGCGGGAAAGTCGCTGTACGCCGAGACGCCTACGAGCTTCGCGCCGGCGCCCGCCGCGAACGCGATCTCCACGAGGTGCGGCGCGAGCGCGACGATCCGCGTGGCGGGTGCGGCGAGCGCGACCTCGACGCCGCGATCGTCGCGCAACGCGATCTGCGCGGCCGCGCCGTGCGCGGCGAGCGCGAGGCAAGCCGCGGCGACGGCGCGCGTCATCCGCGCGGCGCGGCGAGCAGCTCGCGGGCCGCGTCGAAGACCCGGTCGACCGGAAGCGTGGTGAGACATTCGCTCACCTTGCCGCCGCCGCAGCCATCGTTGCCGCACGGCCGGCACGGGTGCGCGTCGGAGACGATCACCCGGCTCGCGACGCGCCACGGTCCCCATTCGAGCTCGCCGCTCGGGCCGAACAGCGCCACGACCGGCGTGCCCATCGCGGCCGCGATGTGCATCGGTGCCGAGTCCACGCCGACGAAGAGCTTCGCGTGCCCGCTGAGCGCCGCGAGCTGCTTCAGCGTGAGCTGCCCCGACAGGTCGACGGTGTCCGCGCGGGCTGCGGCGCGGATCGCGCGCACCAGCTCGAGCTCCGGCTCGCTCGGGGCTGCGGTGAGCACCACCCGCTCGCCCACTGCGGCGAGCCGGTCGATGAGCGCGGCGGTGCGATCGGCGGGCCAGCACTTGAAGCGCCAGCGCGAGGCCGGGTGAAGATGCACGAAGCCGCGCTCGGCGAGGCCGAGCGCGGCGATGCGGTTGCGGATCTCGGCCTCGGCCTCGTCGCCCGGCACGAGCACGAGCGCGCGTCCGTCCTCGGCGGGATAGATCCCGATGCGGCGCAGCGCGTCGAGGTTCAGTTCGACCGCGTGCCGGCGTCCCCCGCGCGGCAGGCGATACAGGTGCGTGAAGCTCCCGCGCCACAGTCGGCCGCGGTGCACCTGCTCCGGCGCGACCGACCAGCGCGGCCCGAGCAGGCGCGCGAGCCATGCGCCACGCGGGTGCTCGGTGAGGTTGACGAGGAGGTCGTAGCGCCGCGCGCGCAGCGCGCGCAGCAACCGCGCTTCGTGCAAGAGCCGCGCCGGGGCCGACGCCGCTCGCCAGGCGCGCCCGACCGTATGCACCGTCGCGATCGCCGGATGGAGCGTGAGCATCTCGCGCGTGTCGTCGTACACGAGCGCGTCGATCTCGAGGCGCGGCGAGTGCGCCCGCAGCACCGAGAAGACCGGCGACGCGAGCAGCACGTCGCCGTGATGGCGCAGCTTCACGACGAGCGCGCGGCGCACCGCGCCGAGGTCCACCGCATCCGGAACCATGCGGCGGACGATAGCAGAACCGCGCCCGCTATCGCACCGGCACGTAGTTGAGGCTGAGGAGCGCGAGCAGCCCCTGCACGTTGTACCCCGAGGCGAGCGTGTAGTCGGTGTCGAACAGGTTGTCCACGCGCAGCGCCGACGGACAGGTCGGGCGTGATGTTGTAGCGGGCGAACAGGTTCACCACGGCATAGCCCGCCACCTTTACGCGCTGGAAGGTGAAGACGTCGGTGTCGTAGCGGGGGCCCGAAGCGAGCACCTCGGCGCCGATGGAGAACGGGCCGAACGCGCGATTCGCACCGAACGCACCGAACTGCTTCGCGCGCCGGACGAGCTGCTGGCCGGTGTCCTCGTTCTCCGGGTCCTGGAACGTCACGCTCGCCTTCAGGTCGGTGCCGGCCAGGTTGCCGGTATAGGAGACCTCGAGCCCTTTCACGAGCGCGTTGTTCACGTTCTGGAGCGGAAAGCCGCCGATCAGGTTGTCGTACGCGGTGCGGTACACGGCGAGCCGGACGAGCTGCGCGCCGGCCGCGTACTGCAGCCCGCCCTCGATCGCTTTTGCCTCCTCGGGCGCCAGGTTCGGGTTGCCGAAGTTCGGGAAGAACAGCTCGTTGAAGCTCGGCGCCCGGAAGCCGCGCGAGTAAGAGGCGGTCGCGCGCAGGCTGTCGAGGAGCTGGTAGCCGTAGCCGGCGAGGTAGCTCGCCTTGCCCCCGAAATCGGAGTAGTGATCGTAGCGGACGTTTCCCTGCAGCGTGTTCCGGCCGAACGTCCCGGTGTAGCCGCCGAACGCCGAGTTGACCGTGCGGGTGTCGCGCGTGTACGCGACCGTGCTGTTGACCTTCTGCTCGAGCGTCTCGGCGCCGAGCGTGACATTCTGTCCGGCGGCGACGGCCAGGCCGTTCTGCCACGTCAGCATCTGGTTCTGCGTCTTGAAGAAACCCGTCTGCTGCCCGTTGAGCTCGTTGCGGAAGAGATCGACGCCTTGCGACAGGGACAGCCGGCTCGTCCAGACGTCGGTGAACTGGTTCTGCGTGAAAACGGAGGCCGAACTCACTGCGCTCTTACCCGTGTCGCGATCGTTGCGCGAGGCGGCGAACGCGTTGTCGAACTGCGAGCTGCCTTGCGACGTGTACACGCTGAAGCCGGCGCGGTTGCGCTCGTTGAAATGGTAGGTCGCCATCGCCGAGCCCGAGAGATTCTTGTACCCGTCGTTGTCGGGATTGACCGTCGGCGAGGCGTTCGTGACGAGCGAGGAGAAGCCGTCGGTGCGGAAGTACGACCCGTTGATGCTGAACTGCCACGGGCCGGCGTTGCCGCCGTATCCGAGCGCGTAGCGCTGCGTGCCCTCGTTGCCGAAGCCGATGGTGGCGTTCGGCGCCGGTGCGCCGCGCCCGCGCTTGGTGAAGATCTGCACCACGCCGCCGATCGCGTCCGAGCCGTACAGCGCCGAGCCGGGGCCGCGGACGATCTCGATGCGCTCGATCTCGTCGAGCAGCAGCTGGTCGATCTGCGTGCCGCCGGTGGTGGCCGCGTTGATGCGGACCCCGTCGACCAGGATGAGCGCCTGGTTCGGGTTCGCACCGCGGATGAACAGCCCGCCGACGCGGCCGATCCCGCCGTTCTGCGTGAACTCGAGGCCCGCCTCGCGCCGGAGCAGCGTCGGCAGGTCGACCGCCTGGGAGGTGCGGATGTCGCGCTCGGTGATGACCGACGTGTGCTGGATGGTGCTGCCCAGGCGCTGCGCGTCGCGCGTTGCGGTCACGACGACTTCGTCCGCCGGATCGTCGGCGGCGTACGCCGGTAGCACGAAAATGGAAATGCATAGCGCCGCGCAGGCGCGCGCAAGACTTGCAGGCATGGTGCGATCCCCCGCCGGCGCGCGTCCCCGCAGGCCGGCCTCACGTTGGCGAACCGGGCGACGCGGAGTGGGTCGGCGATGCGATCACCGACACCCGCGGCGTTCCGGACCGATCGCTCGCGGCCGGTCTCCGGGCTTGCAAGCCGGCGCTCGAGAATCGCGCCGCTCACGTCGCCTTCCCATGGCCGGGTTTTCAACCCATGGCGCCACAGTGGCGGGGTGACGTGAGGCTGCTTGCTTACCGTTGCGGGGGCAGCACAGGCATTGGCGCACCGTCTGTCAGACAGCGGGGAGCCGCACCTGTTTCCCGTTTCACCCGTCGGCGCGGAACGCGCAGACGGGCACCACGAACGAGCGCGGAGATTCTACTGCACGCCGCCGGGGCGGCGTTTAGACCTGGATCGCGAGCGTCAGCGGGATGCTGAAATTCGTCTGCTAGAACGGCTCGATGCGGGCCTGGTAGCGGTAGACGATGAGACGATAAAGCTGTCCGCCGACCTGGATGTGGGCGCCCTCGCGGCGCGCCAGATCGAGCGTCGCGCCGCCCGCCTCGCTCGCCGCGGCGAACCCGAACCGCGCCTCCCGGACGAGCGCATCGAGGATCGCCTGGAGCTCCGGCAGCGGCAGCCGATCGCCCGAATTGTCGATCAGCTCGCAGGCCTTGCCTCGACTCGTCGTGCCGCGCAGGCGGGTGGCGCCGGGGCGTAAGGGGTTCGCCGCGTCGAAATCGGTTATCGTCGCGGCCGCCGGGTCAGGCAGGCGGGGTGTGTCGGGCATCACGAAAACACATTTAGAACGGCGCCTTACTCCTTGACCGGGCTAGATTTTTACAACTATAGTGCATCGATGGACGCAGAACTATCGGCGCTCGAGGACCGCATTCGGCAGGCGGTCGAATTGTGCCAGCGGCTGCGCGGGGAGAACACCGACCTGCGACAGCGGCTCGCCAAGCTCGAGAGCGACAACAAGCGGCTCGCCGAAAAAATCAACGGCGCGAAAGATCGTCTCGAAGGCCTTCTCAGGCAGATACCCGAATGAGTGCGACCACGGCGAAAGCCCTCGACATCGCGATCATGGGCCGCACGTACAAGGTGAGCTGCCAGGAGGAGGAGCGCGAATCGCTGCTCGAGGCGGTCGCCTATCTCGACCAGAAGATGGGCGAGATCAAGTCGAGCGGCCGCGTCGGCAACGCCGAGCGGATCGCGGTGATGGCCGCGCTCAATATCGCGCACGAACTGCTCGAAGCACGCGCGCGCGGCAATGCGCCGCAGATCGGCCCCGATGGTTTTGACATGACCGAGGCCAAGCGTAGAATGGCCTCGATGCGGGTAGCGCTCGATCAGGCGCTCGCGCCCCAGGAGAAGTTGCTCTAGAGCGCTTTCTTCCTGGCACGCGGGCAGGCCCGAGCGAGTGCGGCCCGCGCAGGTCAATGTCCCCTGCGGTGTGCGTGAAAGCCAAGCGATCGCTTGAACCAATGCATACCCCCGGACGCGGACCCATGTGTCGCCTGTGTGCGCGTCCCTCAGTCGGACGTACCTGAAGGTGACCGGAACGCGACCACCTTGAACCGTAACGGTTCAAGTCGAGCGGCCCAACGTCACTTGTGGGGGGCGCCACTCAGCGAAGACGCGGGCTGCGGCCCGCGTCTTCATTTTCGCGCCCAGGCCTGATGCGCTACTGGCTGATGAAATCCGAGCCCGACGAGTTCTCCATCGATGACCTCGTCGCGGCGCCGAACCAGACCACGCCCTGGTTCGGGGTGCGCAGCTACCAGGCGCGCAACTTCATGCGCGACGAGATGCGCGTCGGCGATCGCGCGTTCTTCTTCCATTCGAGCTGCCCGGAGCCGGGCATCGCAGGCGTCGTGGATGTCTCGACTCCCGCCTACCCCGACGCCTCGCAGTTCGACCGCAAGAGCGCGTACTACGACGCGCAGGCGACGCGCGCCGCGCCGCGCTGGCTGAACGTCGACGTCCGGCTGGTGAGGAAGACCCGCTTCGTGCCGCTCGCCGAGCTGCGGGCGCACCCCGAGATCGCGGGCATGCGCGTGCTCCAGCGCGGGAACCGGCTGTCGATCACGCCGGTCACGCCCGTCGAATGGCGCTTCATCACCTCCAAGCTCATGCAGGAAAGGCTTTAGGCCGGTGGCCCGATTGCAGAACGACATCTTCCTGCGTGCGTTGCTGCGCGAGCCGACGCCGTACACGCCGATCTGGCTGATGCGCCAGGCCGGACGGTATCTCCCCGAGTACAACGCGACCCGCGCGCGTGCGGGGAGCTTTCTCGCGCTCTGCAAGAGTCCGGCGGCGGCGACCGAGGTCACGTTGCAGCCGCTCGAGCGCTTTCCGCTCGACGCCGCGATCCTGTTCTCCGACATCCTGACCGTGCCCGACGCGATGGGGCTCGGGCTGTACTTCGCCGAGGGCGAGGGGCCGCGATTCGAGCGCACCGCGGCCGACGAGGCGTCGATCGCGCGGCTCGCGCCGCCCGATCCGAACGTCGAGCTCGCCTACGTGATGGATGCGGTGCGCGAGATCCGGCGCGCGCTCGCCGGGCGGGTGCCGCTGATCGGCTTCTCGGGCAGCCCGTTCACGCTCGCCTGCTACATGATCGAGGGCGGCGGCAGCGAGGACTTCCGAACCGTCAAACGACTGATCTATGCGCGCCCCGACCTCGCGCATCGGCTGCTGGCGGTCAATGCGCGGGCGGTGGCCGATTACCTGAATGCGCAGATCGAGGCGGGCGCGCAGGCGGTAATGATCTTCGACACCTGGGGCGGCACGCTGGCGCACGACGCGTACTTCGAGTTCTCGCTCGCGTACATGCGCCGCGTGCTGGAGTCGCTGACGCGCAGCCGCGACGGCGTGCGAGTGCCGAGCATCGTGTTCACCAAGGGCGGCGGCCCGTGGCTCGAGGCGATCGCGGCGAGCGGCTGCGATGCGGTCGGGCTCGATTGGACCGCGAGTCTCGCTGCGGCGCGCCGCCGGGTCGGCGACCGCGTGGCGCTGCAGGGAAACCTCGATCCGCTCGTGCTGCTCACCTCGCCCGAGGCCGTCCGGCGCGAGGCCGGGCGCGTCCTCGCGGACTTCGGGCCGGGCTCGGGTCACGTGTTCAACCTCGGCCACGGCATCGTGCCCCAGACGCCGCCCGAGAACGTCGCGGCACTGGTCGAGGCGGTTCGCGCGACCAGTCCGCGCTACCACGAAGCACCCCGGAGCACGGGAGCATGAAAAATGCGCAGGCGCCGCGGGATCGCATGCGGGCCTTGACTTATGCACACTCCCGTGTCCGCCGCATGGATACTGCCTCTCCGGGCGGCTCCCTGCGGGGACCACTCGCACCGCGTTGATCCACAACAGGATTTTCGCGAGACGCGAATTTGAGCGTCGGGAATTTTCCCTTTGTGTCTGGCACGTTACGGCCCGGTGGCAGGGTTATTCACAGCCTTATCCACAGAAACTGTGAAAAAACGTCAATCGGGCTTTTGGTACGGCCATTTACCGCCGGTTTTCTCGATTTCTCTTTAGCGTCGAATCGGCCGTGACGCCCTCCTCTTCGGCGATGGCGCGATGACCATCCTGCGCGTCGCCCTCGACGTTCCGCTGCCGCGGCTCTTCGACTACGCCTGCGCGGACGCAGCGAGCGCCGATATCGGCCGCCGCGTCGTCGTCCCGTTCGGCACGCGCGCCGTCGTGGGCGTGATCGTGGAGGTGCGTGATGCGACGGACGTTCCGGCGGGCAAGCTGCGCGAAGCGGCCGCCGTCGTCCGCGACCTGCCACCGTTGCCGCCCGACTGGCTGGCGCTCGCGCGGTTCACCGCCGACTACTACCACCGCCCGCTCGGCGAAGTGATCCACGCCGCGCTGCCGCCGCGACTGCGGCGCACCCGCCCGCTCGTCCTGCCGCCAGAGGCCTTCGCGATCACCGACGCAGGGCGCGCGGCACTTGGCACGATTCCGGCGCGCAGCCGCGCTCGGCGCACGCTCCTCGAGCGCCTCGCGGCCGCGCCGCTGTGCGCCGCCGCGATCGGGCCGGGCGCCACGCTGCGCGGGCTCGTCGAGGACGGGCTGGCCGTGCCGTGCGCTCCGCCCGATGCGCCGCCGGCGCTCGTCCTGGAGGATCCGCTGACCGCCGCGCAGGAAAGCGCCGTCGCTGCGGTCGTCGGCGCGCTGGGCCGCTACGAGGCGTTCCTCCTCCTCGGCATCACGGGGAGCGGCAAGACCGAGGTCTACCTGCACTGCATCGCCGCTGCGCTTGCGCGCGGGACGCAGGCGCTCGTGCTCGTCCCGGAGATCAACCTGACGCCGCAGCTTGCCGCGCAGTTCGCGCGCCGCTTCCCCGGCACGCGGGTGGTGACGCTCACCAGCGCCGCGGCGGAGAACGAGCGCGCCGCAGGCTGGCTCGCCGCGCAATCGGGCGCGGCGCGCATCGTCCTCGGCACGCGTCTCGCGGTGTTCGCGCCCTTCACGCGGCTCGGCCTGGTCGTCGTCGACGAGGAGCACGACGCTTCGTTCAAGCAGCAGGAGGGCGTGCGCTACTCGGCGCGTGATCTCGCGGTCTACCGCGCGCACGCCGCGGGTGCGCCGATCGTCCTCGGGTCGGCCACACCGTCGCTCGAGAGCTACGCGCACGCGCAGACCGGGCGCTACCGCCCGCTCGCGCTGCCGGAGCGGGCGCGCGCGGGCAGCCGGTTGCCCGACGTGCGGCTCGTCGACACCCGCATCGATGCACCGATCGATGGCGTGTCGTCCGCTCTCGCCGCGGCCATCGAGGCTCGGCTCGACCGGGGCGAGCAGGCGCTCCTGTTTCTCAACCGGCGTGGCTACGCGCCGGTGCTCGTCTGCAACGCGTGCGGCTGGACCGGGGGCTGCACTCGCTGCGCGGCGCACCTCGTGCTGCACACTGCGGACCGCCGGCTGCGCTGCCACCATTGCGGCGACGTCCAGCCGATCCCGCGTCACTGCCCGAGCTGCGGCAACGTCGACCTCGTGCCCTTCGGCCGCGGCACGCAGCGCCTCGCGGAGGCGATCGAGGCGCGTTTCCCGCGCGCGCGGCTGCTGCGCATCGACAGCGACTCGACGCGCGCGAAGGGCCGCTGGGAGTCCATGCGCCGCGCGATCGAATCGGGCGAGGCCGACATTCTTCTCGGGACGCAGATCCTCGCCAAAGGGCACGACTTCCCGCGCGTCACGCTCGTCGGCGTGCTCGGCGCGGACGCCTCGCTCGTGGCCGCGGACTACCGCGCGCCCGAGCGCCTGTTCGCGCAGCTCTACCAGGTGGCCGGCCGGGCCGGGCGCGCCGACCTGCCGGGCGAGGTGCTCCTGCAGACGCGCTACCCCCAGCACCCGCTCTACCAGGCGCTGATGCGCCACGACTTCGCGGGCTTCGCCGCGACGCAGCTCGATGAACGGCGCGCCGCAGGCTTCCCGCCCGCGGTTCACGAGGCGGTGCTGCGCGCCGAGAGCGAGGAAATGCGCGACGCGATCGGCTTCCTCGCCCGCGCGCGCGCGCAGGCGCCCGCCGAGCGCGAAGAGGTGACCGTGTACGATCCGGTGCCCATGACCCTCGCAAAGCTCGCCGGCAAGGCACGCGCGCATGTGTTGCTGCAGTCTCCGGCACGGCCGGCGCTGCAAGCGTATCTGCGCGCCTGGGCCGAGACGCTCTACGCACTCAAGGCGGGCGCCGTCCGCTGGCACCTCGATGTCGACCCGCTCGAGTTCTAAGCGACGTGTCGTCGCCTTCGTGCTCGCGCTGTTCGCGAGCGCGGCCGCGGGGCAGAACCGCGCGCCGGACATCAACTACGTCCCAACGCCGCTGCCGGTGGTCGAGCGGATGCTCGAGCTGGCGCGGGTCGGCAAGGACGACGTCGTGTACGACCTCGGCTCGGGCGACGGCCGCATCGTCATCACGGCTGCCCAGCGCTACGGCGCACGCGGGGTCGGCATCGAGATCAATCCCGTCTGGGTGCGCGACGCGCGCGCCATCGCGGAGCGGCTCGGCGTCGCCGACCGCGTCAGCTTCCGGATCGAGGATCTGTTCCTGAGCGACCTGGGCGATGCGACGGTGGTTGCGTTCTATCTCTTTCCGACCGTGAACCGCAAGCTCCAGCCGAAGTTCGCGCGCGAGCTGAAGCCGGGCACGCGCGTCGTTTCGCACGAATACGGCATCGGCGACTGGCCGCCGGACCACACCGAGACGATGGTCGTCGACGGAGAACGGCACGTGATCCATCTTTGGACCGTCCCGCCGCGCTGAGCGCACCGTATTCAAGGCCGCAATAGCACCTCCGCTTCGATCTCGACCGGAAGGCCGAACGGCAGCTCGGCCATGCCGACGGCGCTACGCGCATGCTGGCCGCGGTCGAGGCCCCAGAGCTCGAGGATCAGGTCGGAGAAGCCGTTGATCACCGCCGGCTGGCGGTGAAAGCCGGGCGCGGAATTCACCATCCCGAACGCGCGCACCCAGCGCTCGACGCGCTCGAGGTCGCCGAGCGCGTGCTTCAGGCTCGTCAGCATCGCGAGGGCGGTGAGCCGCGCCGCCGCGTAGCCCTGCTCGAGCGTCACCTCCGCGCCGACCTTCCCGAGCGGCGCCGCGAGGGTGCCGCCGGGGTTCGTCGGGCCGTGGCCGGAGAGGAGACCACGCTCCCCGATGACGCGCACCCAGACGAACGGAAGGTGCGCCCCGGGCGGCGCCCGGGTCGGCCCGGGCAGCGCCAGGCCGAGGGCGCGAAGCCTCTCCTCGACGCCCATGAACGACGGCCCTAGCGGGACCTCTTCTTCCGCCGTGCCGCCCGGTTGGTGTGCCGCGAGCGCGTCTTGCCGTGCGAGCCGTTGAAGAGCTTGCCGCGGCGTGTGCGCCGGTCGCCTTTGCCCATGGTCCAATAGGAAGAAGTGTTAAACGCAGGGCGAAGTGTAAACGCTCGGATGGGCGGCAGTGAAGCGGCGGTCGGCGCCATCAAGTTCCGGAGTGCATCCAGTACCGGATCCCGCGCCGCTTCGACTCGTACATCGCCTTGTCGGCGAGGTCGATCAGTTGGGCCTCCTTCGCGCCCTCCGGCGGCGCGATGACGCCGCCGATGCTGAGCCCCACTTCCCCGGTAACGCCGTCGGCGCTGAACGGCCGGCAGACGTGCTCCGCGATCACGCCGGCGCGGGCTTCGAGGAGCCCCGGATGCGAGACGCCGGGCAGGACCACGACGAACTCGTCGCCGCCGATGCGCGTCGCGAGGTCCTTGCGCCGGATCGCCATCCGGATCCGCTCGGCGACGATCTGCAGGACGCGGTCCCCGACCGCGTGGCCGTACTTGTCGTTGAACGGCTTGAACCGGCAGAGGTCGAGGTAGAGCAGCGCGAATCCATGGCGCGGGTCCTCCAGTTCCTCGCGGAGACGGTGGGACAGCGCGAGGCGGTTCCCGAGCCCGGTCAGCGCGTCGGTCTCCGCCCGCATGGTGGCCTCGCCGAGCGACCAACTGATCGCCGCCGCGTCGCGCACAATTGCGATCGCATAGCGTCCGCCGCCGGCGTCGACGGTGCAGAGCGAGATCGACACGGGGATTTCCTCCCCGCCCTTGCGCAAACCGTGCAGGAGCGGCCGTGCCCCCATCATCATCGGCCCGCCCGCGCGCATGAACTCGCGGCACGCGCTCGTGTGCCGCGGCCGGGACCGCGGCGGCACGAGCAGCTCGAGCGGCATGCCCAGCAGCTCGGAGGGGGCATAGCCGAACAGGCGCTCCGCGGCCGCGTTGCTGAAGACGATGCGCTGTTCGCCGTCGACGACGATCGCGCCGTCGTAGAGCAGCCCGAGAACCGCGGTGAGGCAGCCGACGGCATCGCCGGTCGCGCGCGCGTCGAACGACTGCGGTGGTGATTCGGAACGCACACCGACCCGCATCGTCGCCTCCGTCACCCGTTCAGCAGCCCGCCGATGTCCGGAAGCGGGCCGGTCGGCCCGCGGCGGATGTCGCGCGACATGCGCACCGCCGCCTCGACGCCGGCGTAGTACGCAGGCACGCGCGCGACCTCCGCGAAGCCAAGCCGCGCGTAGAAGCGGCTCGCAGCACGGTTGCTCTCGCGCAGCTCCAGGCGAATGGTGCCGATGCCTGCCGCGAGCGCCGACTCCTCGAGCCAGGAAACGAGGTGCCGTCCCAGGCCCGCGCGCTGCCACTCGGGCCGGACCGCGAGCAGGCTCAGGTGCGCGTGCTCGTCGCTGCAATACATGATTGCGAACCCCGCGATTCGCTCCGGCGTGCACGCAACGACAGTGAGCGTGCTGGGATTGCGAATGTTGCGGGCGACGCGTGCGGCGGTCCAGGTCCAACCGAGCCCGGACTCGATCAGGTCGCGCGACATCGCCGCGATCTCGGCGGCATCGTCTAGCGTCGCAAGACGTACGGTGAGGTTCGTGGGCGCCACTTCCGGTCGCGAATTGCATGCCCCCGTGCGGCAATGGCTGTCGTGCCGGGGCGACATCGAGTCTGCCTCCGAAACAGCGGGTTGGCAAACGCGGCATGCAGGTCGTCGTGCAGCGGCGACACATGCGGCGGTATCGCGCGTCCCGGGCACTGGGAACACGCATGAGGCACGGACCTTGCAGTACGCGTGTTTCCTTACCGATGTGCAACCCAAGGAGGAGACATGCTTAATAGACAAGGGCTGTTCAACCCCGCCGACCGGCAGCGGCGCGACCAACGCAGCTTCGACGCGCCCGCAGCCAACCAGCCGGCCACGCCCGTCGTCGAGCCGGCGCGGGTCGAACCGCCCAAGCCCGAGCCCGAAGCGCCGCGACCACGGGCGGAGGAGTCGAAAGGCAGCCGCCTCATCGTCGGCCCGGACATCAAGCTGAAGGGGGCCGAGATCACCGACTGCGACACTCTCGTCGTCGAGGGCCGGGTCGAGGCGTCGATGGACAGCCGCGTGATGCAGATCGCCGAGAACGGGTCGTTTCACGGCACCGTCGGCGTGGACATCGCCGAGATTCGCGGCCGGTTCGACGGCGAACTGACCTGCCGCAAGCAGCTCGTGATCCACCCCACCGGCAAGGTCGCTGGAAAGATCCGCTACGGGCGCATCGTGATCGAGGAGGGCGGCGAGGTCGCGGGCGATGTCGCCGCGCTTGGAGCGCAGAAGCCGGCGATTCTCGCCACCGCGACGAAATCCGTCGAGGCCACGGCGCGCTGAGCGACGACCCCCTGGCCGGCCGGGTTGCCGCCGGCGGGGCCGCGCATTACAGTCGGGCGCGTTCGCCGAGCGCGCCCGATGCAGCCCCAGGACTACAGCCACGAAATCGACGTGCACCCGTCGCGCGCGGTGCGCGTGGCGCTCGTTGTGGCGGGCACCGGGTTCGTGGGGCTCGGGATCCTCGGCGCGTTCCTGCCCGTCCTGCCGACCACGCCGTTTATGCTCCTCGCAGCGGCGTGCTACGCACGCGCGTCGACGCGGTTCTACAACAGGTTGCTCAACAACCGGACCTTCGGACCGGCGATCCGCGAATGGCGCCGCTACCGGGCGCTCCCGTACCGGACGAAGTGGCTGGCGATCGGACTGATGGCGGTCACCCTGACCGCCTCGATCGTGTTCGCCGTCGAGGATCTCCGGCTGCAGGCGGCGCTCGCCGTGTTCGGAGTGCTCCTCGCGGTGTGGATGGCACGCATCCCGTCGCGCGACCGCCCTGCCCGCGGGTCGTGAGGAGAGTCGGCCCGGCAGCAGGCTACGCCGCCTGCTTCTGCTTCAGTTGCTCGATGAACTCGAAGTTCGGGCAGAACACCGCGTAGCGCTTGGTCTGACCGCTGTCGAGCCAGGCCTTGCACGCTTCGGCGTCGCGGCAGGCGACGCAGCGGCGGGCGGCGTGGCACGCCTGTTCCAGCGTCGCGTAATCCTCCACCCCGGCTATCGTTACGCCCTGCCGCTGGAGCATGCGGTGCATCAGCAACGGGCGCTCTTCGATCATGGCGCCGCGCCACATCACCCACAGCGCCCGCGCCGCGACCGCGACCAGCGCAATCAGCGCGGCACCGATCAGCACTCCGGCAACCGTTTCCATCATGGCCGTCTCCTTCCCGATCCTCGGGATAGCCCGATATTGATCGCACGATCAGCAGTGAGGTTTGATCCGGATCATGCGGGCGCGCCTCCGGAAGCGCGGATGCGGGGCGAAATACCCGCCAGGAGGGGGTCCGGCCAGGGGGGTCCGGTATAATCCGCCGCCTTTCCGCGGCGCAACACGCACCACGCCAATGTCTGCCGAGACCCGCGCCCACCTCACCGACCTCGTCACCCGCGCCCTTGCCGGCGTCGCGCCCGATGCGCCGGCGGCCGCGATCACGTTCGAGCGGCCGCGCGATCCCGCGCATGGTGACTACGCGACGACCGTGGCGCTGCAACTCGCGAAGACCCTCAAGACACCGCCGCGCAAGGTCGCCGAGCAGCTGGTCGCGGCGCTGCCCGCTTCGGAGTGGATCGAGCCGCCCGAGATCGCCGGCCCGGGCTTCATCAACTTCCGCCTCAAGCCGGCTGCCAAGCAGCGCGCCGCACGCACGATACTCGAGCGCGGCTCCGGGTTCGGTGGTGCCGAGCGTGGCCAAGACCGCAGCGTGATGGTGGAGTTCGTCTCCGCCAATCCGACCGGCCCGCTGCACGTCGGTCATGGCCGCCAGGCGGCGCTCGGCGACGCGATCGCGGGCTTGCTCGAGCGGCAGGGCTGGCGCGTGACGCGCGAGTTCTACTACAACGACGCCGGCCAGCAGATCCAGAACCTCGCCGTCTCGGTGCGCGCGCGCGCGCAGGCGCTGCTCGGCGAGCATGCGCATTTCCCCGAGGACGGCTACCACGGCGAGTACATCCGCGAGATCGCCCAGGGCTACCTGGACGAGGTCGGCCACGATCTCGGCGACATCGAGTCGATCCGCCGGTTCGCAGTGGCCGCGCTACGCCGCGAGCAGGACGCCGACCTGCAGGCATTCGGGGTGAAGTTCGACAACTACTTCCTGGAGAGCTCGCTCTATACCGACGGCCGAGTGGACGCCACGGTGGCGAAGCTCACCGCCTCGGGCAAGACCTACGAGAAGGACGGGGCGCTGTGGCTGCGCACCACCGACTACGGCGACGACAAGGACCGCGTGATGCGCAAATCCGACGGCGGGTACACGTACTTCGTGCCCGATGTCGCCTATCACGTCACGAAGTGGGAGCGTGGCTTCGCCAAAGTGATCAACGTGCAGGGCATGGATCATCACAGCACGGTCGTGCGGGTGCGCGCCGGGCTGCAGGCGCTCGGGATCGGCATTCCCCCCGGCTACCCCGACTACGTGCTGCACAAGCTCGTCACCGTGATGAAGGGCGGCGAGGAGGTGAAGATCTCGAAGCGCGCCGGAAGCTACGTCACGGTGCGCGATCTCATCGACGAGGTCGGACGCGACGCGGTGCGCTTCTTCCTCGTGTCGCGCAAGGCCGACACCGAGTTCACCTTCGACATCGATCTGGCGAAGTCGCAGTCCGAGGAGAACCCGGTCTACTACGTGCAATACGCCCATGCACGGGTCTGCCGCATGCTCGAGGAGGCGCGTGCGCGCTTTCCCGACGACCCCGCGGCGCACACCGGGGTCGCACTGGATCCGCTTGCCGACCCGCGCGAGCTCGAACTGCTGGCGCGACTCGCCGACTTCCCGGACGTCCTGGACGCCGCGGCGGACGAGCTCGCACCTCACCTCATCGCCTTCTACCTGCGCGAGTTGGCCGGCGAGTTCCACAGTTACTATAATGCGGTGCGCGTTCTCGTCCCCGAGAGCGGCACGCGGCTCGCGCGACTTGCGCTCTCGGCGGCCGTGCGGCAGGTGCTCGCCAATGGCCTCGCCGTCCTGGGCGTGAGCGCCCCCGACCGGATGTAGCGCCGCAGAGTGAGAGACTACAAGCCCCGCCCGCGCGAGAAGAAGAGGAAGCCAGTCGGCGGCACCCTGCTCGGCATCTTCATCGGTCTGGTGCTCGGGCTCGCGATCGCCACTGCCGCGGCCATCTACGTGACCAACTCGCCTGTGCCGTTCGTCAACAAGACGCAGCAGCAGCGCACCACGACGCCGCAGGCGGACCAAAAGCTCGCCGACGCGGCAAAGGCCGGCGCCGCCGAGAAGCCGAAGTTCGACTTCTACAAGATCCTGCCCGGCCAGGAAGAGCCCGTCACCGACCGCGACCTGAAGAGCGCGGCGGCCAAGCAGGCCGAGAAGCCCGGTGCGCCGCGCGACCAGTACTTCGTCCAGGCCGGTGCGTTCCAGAATCCGGCCGACGCTGACAACCTGAAGGCCCGTCTCGCGTTAATGGGTCTGCAGGCAAGCGTCGAGCCCGCCAATCTGCCCGACAAAGGCACCTGGTACCGCGTCCGTCTGGGGCCGTATACCCAGCTCGACGAGATCAACCGGGTGCGCCAGACGCTGGCGCAGAACAGCATCGACGCCTCGCTCGTCAAGATCAAGAACTGAACGGAGCCTCAATGACCGCACGTCTCTTCCGCACACTCGCCGCGCTCCTCGCGGCCGCGACGCTGGCGCCCGCCGCACTCGCCCAGCAACAGGCGCCGTTCCTGCACATCAATCCGCCGATCGCGACCGACGCGGCCGGAAAGATCGAGGTGGTGGAGTTCTTCTGGTACGAATGCCCGCATTGCTTCGAGCTCGAGCCGCTGCTCGAGGCATGGGTGCCCAAGCTCGCGAAGGACGTGCAGTTCAGGCGCGTCCCGGCCACGTTCAACGACCGCTGGAGAATCAGCGCGCGCGTCTTCTACGCGCTCGAGTCGATGGGGGTCGAGGACAAGCTGCACAAGCCGTTGATGGACGCGATCCACAAGGACCGCCTGCGGATCACCGACGACCGGCAGCTCGCCGAATGGCTCGAGAAGCAGAAGGTCGACGTGGCCAAGTTCCAGGCGGCGCTCAAGTCCTTCGCGGTCGAGAGCCGGCTCAAGCGCGCCGACCAGCTGGTGCGCGACGCCAAGATCGACGGGGTGCCGGCGCTGATGGTCAATGGCCGCTACCTGGTGACCGCGGGCGGGAACTCGCAGCGGATGCTCGACACCGCGAACGCCCTGATCGAGCAGTCGCGCAAGGACATGGCCGCGGCGTCGGCGAAGAAGTAAGCCCCGATCCCCCGCACGATCTTCATCACAGGCGCATCGAGCGGGATCGGCGCTGCGCTTGCACGACACTACGCGCGCGAAGGGGCGGTGCTCGGCCTCCTGGCGCGGCGGTGCGACGCTCTCGACGACCTTGCGCGTACGCTGGGCGTCACGTGCGCAACATACGCCGCGGACGTCGGCGACGTGGCGGCGATGCGTGCGGCCGCGGTGGACTTCATGGCCCGCCACGGCGTTCCCGACGTCGTCATCGCGAACGCGGGCGTCTCTGCGGGCACTTCCGGTGGCGAGGCCGAGGATCTCGCGGTGCTCGAGCGCATCCTGCGCACCAACGTCGTGGGGCTTGCCGCATCGCTCCAGCCGTTCGTTGCGCCGATGCGTGCGCGCCGCGCCGGCATTCTCGCGGGCATCGCGAGCGTCGCGGGCTTCCGCGGATTGCCGGGCGCGGGAGCCTACTCGGCATCCAAGGCCGCCGCGATCGCGTGGCTGGAGAGCCTGCGCGTCGAATTGACCGGGAGCGGCGTCGCCGTCGTCACCCTCTGTCCCGGGCACATCGACACGCCCATGACGCGCGTGAACCGGTACCCGATGCCGTTCATCCTTTCGGTCGACGAAGGGGCCCGGCGCATGGCGCGCGCGATCGATGCGCGTTGCTCCTGGGCCGTCGTACCGTGGCAGATGGCGATCGTCGGCTGGCTGATGCGACGCATGCCGAACTGGCTCTATGACCGCGTGCTGAGACGCGCCCCGCGCAAGCCGCGCAAGCTCCCTCTTTAGCGTCGCTCGCCGCGGACGCGCGATCGGAGTATCTTCTGGTCCTGACGTCGTCCCCGCATGCCGCGGGAGAACGCGACGCGATGCCCCTGCCAGGAGGCCCACGTCCGCTCCGGACGTCCGCCTCGAGTCTCGTGCGACGCGACAGTCGGAGGGAGCAGGCGATGGCGACGGTCAAGGCGGAACCCTACGAGTTCGAGTTCGACCCGCGTAGCTGCGCGCTCGTCATCATCGACATGCAGCGCGACTTCGTCGATCCGGGCGGCTTCGGCGAAGCGCTCGGCAACGACGTCTCCCTCCTGCGCAAGGCGATCGCACCGACGCAGCGCGTGCTGGACGCGGTGCGCGGCCGGGGCATGCTCGTGGTGCACACGCGCGAAGGCCACCGCCCGGACCTCACCGACCTCCCGCTCAGCAAGAAGCGGCGCGGCAAGCTGAAGTCGGGCATCGGCGACGCCGGCCCGATGGGCCGCATCCTGGTGCGCGGCGAGTACGGCCACGACATCATCGACGAGCTCAAGCCCGCTCCCGGCGAGCCGGTCATCGACAAGCCCGGCAAGGGCGCGTTCTACGCCACCGATCTCGATGCGCTGCTGCACAACCGCGGCATCGGGCAGCTCGTGGTCTGCGGCGTCACGACCGAAGTCTGCGTGAACACCAGCGTGCGCGAGGCGAACGACCGCGGCTACGACTGCCTCGTGCTCGAGGATTGCGTGGGCTCGTACTTCCCGGAGTTCCAGGTCGCCGCGCTGAAGATGATCAAGGCGCAGGGCGGGATCTTCGGCTGGGTGAGCGACTCGCAGCGCTTCCTCGAGGCGCTCGCGCGCAGTTAGAGCGGTTCGTATCGCGCCCGAAACCAGGCGGGCGCATCACCAAGGGGGAAAACCATGTCGAACGGAACGGCAGTGCGGTGGTGGGTGCCCGGGGACTGGAACGGCTTCTTCGGTCTCTTCACGAACGTCGTCCTCAACGTGATCGTGCTGACCGGGCTGTGCCTCTACGTCGTCAAGCTGCCCGAGGATCTCGTCTTCGGACGCATTCTCCCGGCGCTCGGCATCGCGCTTCCGCTCGGCAACCTGTACTACGCTTGGCTCGCCCGGCAGCTCGCGCAGAAGGAGGGCCGCACCGACGTGACCGCGATGCCCTACGGCCCGAGCGTCCCGCACATGTTCATCGTCGTCTTCGTGGTCATGCTGCCGGTGTACCTCAAGACGAATGACGCGAGGCTCGCATGGCAAGCGGGGCTCGCGTGGTGCTTCATCATCGGCGTCATCGTGCTGCTCGGCGCGTTCGTCGGACCGTGGATCCGCGCGCACACGCCGCGCGCGGCGATGCTCGGGACGCTGGCGGGGATCTCGATCGCCTTCATCTCCATGCGCCCGGCGTTCCAGATGTGGGAGCTGCCGTGGATCGCGTTCGTGTCGTTCGCGATCGTGCTCATCGCCTGGACCGCGAACGTGCGCCTGCCCGGCGGCATCCCCGGCGGCCTCGCCGCCGTGCTCGTGGGCATCGTCCTCGGCTGGCTCGCCACCGCGGTCGGCTGGAGCGACTACATGAAGCCGGCCGAAGTGACGAAGTCGTTCGCGCAATTCGGTCTGCACCTGCCATGGTTCTCCGGCGATGTCTGGGCCGGCCTGAGGGACGTCGCGCCGCTACTCGTCACCGCCATCCCGCTCG
The DNA here is from genome assembly GCA_963716855.1 of uncultured beta proteobacterium. GTDB lineage: Bacteria > Pseudomonadota > Gammaproteobacteria > Burkholderiales > SG8-39 > JAGVSZ01. Next base: position 28,196 of record CAVQUV010000025.1, read on the forward strand.
GCATCTACAACTTCACCGAAGCGATGAACAACGTCGAGAGCGCGGCCGCCGCCGGCGACAACTACAACCTGCGCAAGGTCCTGCTCGCCGACGGCGTCGGTGCGGTCGTGGGGTCGATGCTCGGCAGCCCGTTCCCGCCGGCGGTGTACATCGGCCATCCCGGCTGGAAATCGGTCGGCGGGCGCATCGGCTACTCGCTCGCGACCGGCGTCGTGATCGGGCTCGTGTGCTTCTTCGGGCTCACCGCCCTGCTGCTTGCGGTCGTGCCGCTTGTCGCGATCCTGCCGATCCTGCTCTACATCGGCCTGGTGATCGGCGCGCAGGCGTTCCAGGCCTCGCCGAAGGCGCATGCGCCGGCGGTGGTGCTGGCGATCATCCCGAACGTCGCCGCATGGGGGCAGCTGCAGGTGGACAGCGCCCTCGCCGCGGCCGGCACCTCGGCCGGCAAGGTCGGTGCCGCCGCGCTGGGCGGGACCGGTGTCGTCTACCACGGCATGGAGCTGCTCGGAGGCGGCGCGGTGCTCGCCGGCCTGGTCCTCGGGGCGATGGCGGCGTTCATCATCGACCGGCAGTTCAAGATGGCGGCCATGTACGCATTCGCCGGTGCGGTGCTGGCCTTCTTCGGCTTCATCCATGGCGCACAGCTCGGATGGGCCATGTCCCCGATGGTGGCGCTCGGTTATGCGTTGTTCGGTGCGATCTGTCTCGCGGTGAGCGGGCAGAAGCAGGCACCCGCCTAGGGAATGTCTGTACAAAGGGGGGATCCCTCCCCCTTTGACCCCCTATGTCAGAGGAAGCTCTGCTTCATTCTTCGAATAAATCAGAGCTTCCCTGATAGAGGAGGATCGAATGAACGCCGAGAAGCTCCGTGCGCTGCAGGCGCCTCTGAAGGCGCGCTATCGCGACGAACCGGCCGCCGCGCTCGTGACGTTGCGCGCGGAAGGCCGTATCGGCGAAGGCATCGCGTGCAAGGTCGAGACCGGCCGGGCGCTCGTCACCGCCGGACTGCACCCGGCCACCGGCGGTGACGGGCTCTCCGCGTGCTCGGGCGACATGCTGCTCGAAGCGCTCGTTGCGTGCGCGGGTGTCACCCTGCGCGCGGTCGCCACCGCGCTCGGCATCGAGCTGCGCGATGCGATGGTCCGCGCGGAGGGCGATCTGGACTTCCGGGGCACGCTCGGGGTCGCGAAGGACGCGCCGGTGGGATTCCGCGCCGTCCGGTTGCGCCTCGAACTCGACACCGACGCGTCCGAGGAGCAGATCGCGAACCTGCTGCGGCTGACCGAACGTTACTGCGTGGTGTTCCAGACGCTGAGCAGCCCGCCCGCGATCACGGTGACCCCGGCGGTCAAACGCTCCGGTTGAACCACAGCACCGAGAGCGCCGCCGCGGCGAGCGCCAGCACGGCGGCCACGGCGATCGCGAGCGCGCTGATCTCGGTCTCCTTCCTTTCGAGCACGAACTGCGTGTTCAGTTGCTCGTAGACCTTCTTGAGGTCCGCCGCGCTGCCGGCGTAGAAGTATTCCGCGCGGGTGAGGTCCGCGACGGCCTTCAGCGTCTCCTCGTCGAAGCGCATGTAGATCGACCAGCCGCCGACGTCGGCCATTCCGCCCCCGGCGGTGCCGAATCCGACCGTGTAGACGCGGACGCCGCGCTCCGCGGCCATGCGCGCCGCATCGACGGGGTCGGGGCCCATCGTCCGGCGGCCGTCGGTGAGCAGGATGATCGCACCGGAGGCGTAAGACCCGGGCGGCACCGGCGTGAACGGCTTCGTCTCCGCCTTGCCCGCCTTGTCCACCGGCGCGGCGCGTCCGCCGTCGCGCGACGGACGCCCGCCGAACAGCAGCGACTCGAGGTCGATGCCGGCATCCGGGAAAAGCGCGGCAAGGGCGACGATGATCCCGCTGCCGATCGCCGTGTGGCGTTGCAGCTGCAGCCGGTCGATGGCAGCGACGAGGTCGTCGCGATTGCGCGTGGGCGCCTGCACGACCGACGCGGTGCCGGCGAACGACACGATGCCGATGCGCACGTCCGCGGGCTGCTCCTGGATGAAGGCCTTCGCCGCTTCCTGTGCCGCCGCGAGCCGATTGGGCTCGACGTCGGTCGCGCGCATGCTCAGCGAGACGTCGATGGCGAGGATGATGGTCCGCTGCTCCGAGGGCAGCGTGATCACGGCGCTCGGCCGCGCGATCGCGACGATCGACGCGATCAGTGCGACCAGGAGAAGCAGCGGCGGGAGATGGCGCCGGAGTCGCTGTCCCGGTCCGATGGCGGCCTTGACGAGGCTCAGGCTGGCGTACCGGATGGCGTCCTTCTTCTTGCGACGCAACAGGAACACATAGACGCCGACGAGCGCGGGCGCCGCGAGCAACAGCCAGAGTGCCTCAGGCCACAGGAACTTCATCGGAGTCCTTCCGGGGCGTCCGCTCGGCCGCCGCCGACCGTCCGCGTCCGTGAACTCTAGCACCGCCGCAAGACCCTGGGCGGCGTCCACGCAGCCCGCTACCGGCGCGCGGGCCGGCTCGTCAGCAATACGCCGCCGATCACCATGATCCCCCCGACGACCATGCTGGCGAGGATCGGCTCCCCGAGGAAGAGCGCGGCGAAGGTCACGCCGAACACCGGGACGAAGTTGATGAAGATCGCGGTGCGCGACGGGCCGATGCGCCGCACGCCCTCGGAGAAGAAGACGAATGCGACGACGGTCCCGAAGATCCCGATGTAGCTGATCGACAGCCAACCCTGTATCGGCAACGCCGTGATCGCCGCCCAGGGCTGCTCGAGCACCGCGGCGACGGCGAGCATCGTGCCGCCGAACAACGCGGCCCAGGTGGTCGTCGCGAGCGGCGAGACGCGTCCGAGGACGCCGCGGCCGATCAGGGTGTAGCTCACCCAGCCGAGCACCGTGCCGAACAGCAGCAGCTCGCCCGACCCGAGCGCGCCGGTGAATAGCGACGGCAGGTCGCCGCGCGAGATCACGACTGCCGCGCCCGCCAGCGCGAGCGCGATCCCGACCCAGCGCCCCCGCGTGAGCCGCTCGTGAAAGATCAGCCACATGCCGAGCGCGGTGCCGATCGGGTTGAGTGCCATGATGAGCGCGCCGCGACCCGCTGGGACGCGCTCGAGCGCGGGGAAGAAGCAGGCGTTCCACACGAACACGCCGGTGAAGCCGAGTGCCGCCATCGCCGCGAGGCCGCGGGCGTCCAGTCGCGGCAGGCCGCCCTCGAGCACGCGCACGAGCAGGAGCAGGATCCCGATGGCAACGGCGATGCGGACCGCGCCGGCCGTGAACGGCGGGAGGAGCGGCGCGACGATGCGCCCGGCGACGAACTGGCCGCCCCAGCAGGCGGCCATCAGGACGAGCTTGAGGTAGAGCCCGGGCGTGGCGCCGGGGGGCGCCTTCACGACCACCCCGGCCGCTGACGCGGCCACCCCTCCTGGGCGCGCAGGGAAGCGTCGCGCCGCGTCACGTCTTCGCGCTGCTCGCTTGCCCGTCGTCGCCGAGACGCAGCGCGACATAGGACCCGGGTGCGTCCTCGATGACCTTGAGCTTGCCGTCACCCGGTGTACGCGCGGGGACTTTCTCGCCGCTGGTTGAGCGCGTCGATCCACGCCTGCCAGTCGGTCCACCACGAGCCCTCGTTCTGCTTCGCGGTCTGCTGGAACGCCTCGGGGGTGGCGGGCAACGCGTCGTTGGTCCAGAAGCCGTACTTGTTCGCCGCCGGCGGGTTGACGATGCCGGCGATGTGGCCGGAGCCGCCGAGCACGAAGCGCACCGGTCCGCCGAGAACGCGCGCGCCGAGGTAGGTCGACCTCCACGGCGCGATGTGGTCTTCGACGGTGGAGATGAAGTACGCGGGCACCTTCACCTTGGTCACGTCGATCGGCACGCCGCCGAGGGTGATGCCGCCGGGTTCGCGCAGCTTGTTGTGGAGGTACATGTTGCGCAGGTAGAAGCTGTGCATCGCCGCCGGCATGCGCGTGGAATCGGAGTTCCAGTACAGCAGGTCGAACGGGAACGGCTCCTTGCCCATCAGGTAGTTGTTGATGACGAACGACCAGATCAGGTCGTTCGAGCGCAGCATGTTGAAGGTGGTGGCCATCTCCGAGCCTTCGAGGAAGCCGCGCTCGTTCATCTTCTTCTCGAGGCTCTCGATCTGCTTCTCGTCGATGAACACCCCCAGCTCGCCGGGGACCGAGAAGTCGAGCAGCGCCACGAAGAAGGTCGCGCTCTTCACCCGGTCGTCGCCCTTCGCGGCCATGTAGCCGAGCGTCGCGCCGAGCAGCGTCCCGCCGAGGCAGTAGCCGATCGTGTTGATCTCGCGCTCGCCGGTGGCCGCCTCCACCGCATCGAGCGCGGCGAGCGTGCCCTCGAACATGTAGTCGTCGAACTTCTTGTGCGCGAGGCGCGCGTCGGGGTTCACCCACGACACGACGAACACCGTGTGGCCCTGCTGGGTCGCCCAGCGGATGAACGAGTTCTTCTCGCGCAGGTCGAGGATGTAGAACTTGTTGATCCACGGCGGGATGATGAGCAGCGGCCGGCGATACTGCTCCGCGGTCAGCGGGTCGTACTGGATGAGCTGCATCAGCTCGTTCTGGTAGATGACCTTGCCCTTCGAGGTGGCGACGTTGACGCCGACCTTGAAGGCTTTCATGTCGGTCATCTTGATGCGCAGCTGTCCGTCGCCCTCGTCGAGGTCCTCGAGCAGGTTGTTCAGCCCCTTCACCAGGTTGTGCCCGCCGGTCTTCATCGTCTCGCGCAGCACCTGCGGGTTGGTGAACGCGAAGTTGGACGGGCTGAGCGCGTCGATGTACTGGCGGGTGAAGAAGTCGACCTTCTTCTTCGACTCGTCGGGGATGCCCTCGACGTTCGACACCACGCCGTGGATGTGGCGCGCGGCGATGAGGTAGCTCTGCTTCACGTAGTCGAACACGAAGTTCGACTGCCACTCGTCGTCCTTGAAGCGTGCGTCGCCTTTCGCGGGCGCGGCGATGGGCTCGGACTGCTGGCCGAGCAGCTTGAGCCACGACGACTGCCAGAGCCGCAGATAGTCGAGGTACATGTTCATCTGCGCCTGGGCGAGCGCCATCGGGTTCGCGGCGAGCTTCGCCCACATGTCCATGAAGGCCTTGGCGATGCCGAGCTCGTCGCTGAACGACACGCCCTTGCCGCCCGCGTGGCGCTTGAGGAAGTCTCCGAGCACGTTGGACGAGCGCTCCGCGACCTCGCCGAACACCTTCGCCACCTCCGCCGGATGCGGCGCCGAATCCTGCTGCTCGGGCTTGTTCATCGTTTCCCCTCCCCGTCCTGTCTCGTTCGCGGGCATCGCTGCCGCGTCTTCGGTCGCGCGCTTCGCCGCGCGGCTACGCGGGCTCCGCGGCGACGCCTTGCCCGTGGACCGCGGACCGGCGCGCGTCGAGCGGCCCGGCATCAGGCGCTCCCGGCGCGCACGAAGCGCACCACGCCGTCGGCCCCTTCCCGCCGGACGAAGCGCCCGGCGTGCATGAGGTAGTTGAGATGGGCGAGCGACTCGCCCATCGCGAAAAATGTCTGGTGCACGTCGAGCTTTCGCCGGAAGAGCGTGCCGATCACGTCCGCCGGCGACTTCGGCTCCGCGCAGGCGTCCTCGAGCTCCGCGAGGCGCGCGGCGTGGTGCGCTTCGAGCTGGCCGACGCGCTCGCGCATGCCGCGGAAGGGCAGCCCGTGCGAAGGAAGCACCAGCGGGTCACCGCCGATCTCCTGTGTGTATCGGTGCAGACTCGCGAGAAAAAGCGCCAGCGGATTCGCGTCCGGGTCCACCTGGCTGACGCTGATGTTGGTGGAGATCCGCGGCAGCAGCATGTCGCCGGAGATCAGCACGCCGAGCTCGCGGCAGTAGAGGGACGCGTGCTCCGGAGCGTGGCCGTAGCCCATGATCACGCGCCACTTCTGCGCGCCGATCGCGAGCTCGTCGCCCTCGATGATGCGCCGGTAGGTGCGCGGGAAGTCGGGCACGCTGCGCCGGTACGCGTTGCCGCGGCTCGCCTGCCCGTCGAACATCTCGCCGGCGAGGCCGTGGCGCCGCAGGTGCGCCATCAGCGACTCGATCGAGAAGCCGGCCGTGTTCTCGCTCCACGCGTGCGCCATCAGATAGTCGGACTGCGACATGTAGAGCGGCACGCCGAAGCGCGTGGTGAGCCAGCCGGCGTTGCCGGCGTGATCCGGATGAAGGTGGGTCGCGATGACGCGCGTGACCGGGCGACCCATCACGAAGCCGTCGAACACTTGCTGCCACAGGGCGCGGGTCGCGTCGTTACCGACCCCGGTGTCGACGAGCGCCAAGCCGGCGTCGTCCTCGAGCGCCCAGAGGTTGATGTGATCGAGCGCGAAGGGCAGCGGCATCCGCAGCCAGTGCACGCCCGGCGCCACTTCGCGGACCTCACCCGGCGGCGGGGGTGCGGCGAAGGGGTACTCGAGGAGCAGTTCGGCGCGGTTCACGCTGGTCGATTGGGAGCGGGCCGGACGCGGGAGTAGAATGCGGCGGCGCGGCATTTTCGCAGATAACCGATCCGGACGCCATTTCGGCCGCCCGGGCGAGCGTCCCTGGAGAATCCCGATGGATCGCCCCTCGCACCTCGGCTCCGCCGTCCCGATGATCGATTTCCCGCAGCTCGCGTTCGACCTCGGTGATACGGTCGACATGCTCCGGCGCACCGTGCGGGAGTTCGCCGCCGAAGAGATCGCGCCGCGCGCGGCCGAGATCGACCGCTCGAACGAGTTTCCGCTCGACCTGTGGAAGAAGCTCGGCGACCTCGGGCTGCTCGGCATCACCGTCGAGGAGGAGTACGGCGGCGCCGCCCTCGGGTACGTCGCGCACATCGTCGCGATCGAGGAAATCAGCCGTGCCTCCGCCGCCGTCGGGCTCTCGTACGGCGCGCACTCGAACCTGTGCGTGAACCAGATCCGCCGCAACGGGTCGGCGGCGCAGAAAAAGAAGTACCTGCCAAAGCTCGTCTCCGGCGAGCACGTCGGCGCGCTCGCGATGAGCGAGCCGGGCGCCGGCTCCGACGTGGTCAGCATGCGGCTGCGCGCCGACTACTCGAACGGCAAGTTCGTCCTGAACGGCACCAAGATGTGGATCACCAACGGCCCGGACGCCGACACGCTGGTCGTCTACGCGAAGACCGACGCCAACGCCGGCCCGCGCGGCATCACCGCCTTCCTCATCGAGAAGGGCATGAAGGGCTTCGGCACCGCGCAGAAGCTCGACAAGCTCGGCATGCGCGGCTCCAACACCTGCGAGCTCGTGTTCCAGGACTGCGAGGTGCCCGAGTCGCAGATCCTCGGCGAATTCGGGCGGGGCGTGAACGTCCTCATGAGCGGGCTCGATTTCGAGCGCGCGGTGCTCTGCGGCGGACCGCTCGGGGTCATGGCCGCGTGCATGGACGTGGTAATTCCGTACGTGCACGACCGCAAGCAGTTCGGCCAGTCGATCGGCGAGTTCCAGTTGATGCAGGGCAAGCTCGCCGACATGTACTCGACGATGATGGCGTGCCGCGCATACGTGTACGCCGTGGGCCAGGCTTGCGACCGCGCGAAGACGCCCGATGACATGCGCGCACTGCGCAAGGACGCCGCAGGCGCGATCCTCTACTCGGCCGAGAAGGCGACGTGGATGGCGGGCGAAGCGATCCAGGCGCTCGGCGGCAACGGCTACATCAACGAGTACGCGACCGGGCGGCTGTGGCGCGACGCCAAGCTGTACGAGATCGGGGCCGGCACGTCCGAGATCCGTCGCTGGCTCATCGGCCGGGAGCTGTTCGCGGAAACCGTCTGAGATGAGCGACCCGGCGCAGCTGCTCGCGAACAACCGGCAATGGGCCGCGCGCGTGCGCGCCGCGGACCCCGGCTTCTTCGCCAGGCTCGCGCAGCAGCAGACGCCGCACTATCTCTGGATCGGTTGCTCGGACTCGCGCGTGCCCGCCAACGAGATCACCGGACTCGCGCCGGGCGAGGTGTTCGTTCACCGCAACATCGCCAACGTGGTGGTGCAGACCGACCTCAACCTGCTCTCGGTGCTGCAGTTCGCGATCGACCTGCTGCGCGTCGAGCACGTGATCGTCTGCGGGCACTACGGCTGCAGCGGCGTGCGCGCGACGATGGCGGGCGAGCGGGTCGGGATCGCGGACAACTGGCTGCGCCAGGTCGAAGCCGTGTACTCCAAGCACCAGGCCGTCATCGGCACGGCGGGCACGGGGGCCGACCGGCTCGACCGCCTGTGCGAGCTGAACGTCCTCGAGCAGGTGGTGAACGTGGCGCGGACCACGGTCGTGCAGGACGCGTGGGCGCGCGGCCAGACGCTGTCGATCCACGGCTGGGTCTACGGGCTGCACGACGGCCTGCTGCGCGACATCGGCCCGACGGTCGCGGCGTCGAGCGAAGTGGGGCCCCGGTATCGGAATGCGCTGGCGAACCTGTCGCGCCATGCGAGCGCGGCGTGAGCGGCCGACACCCCCAATGATCGAACCGCAGACGCTCGCGATGGTGGTGCTGGCCTCGATCGTGCTCGCGCTAACGCCGGGGCCGAACATGCTCTACCTCCTCTCGCGGACGCTGTTCCAGGGTCGCCGCGCGGGGCTCGTTTCCTGGAGCGGCACCTCGGTCGGCCTGTCGTTCCACATGCTCGCCGCCGCGCTCGGGCTGTCCGCAGTGCTGCTGGCGGTGCCGGTCGCCTACGATGCGATCCGGCTCGCCGGCGCGGCATACCTGTTGTGGCTCGCCTGGACGACAATTCGCGGCGCGGGGAGCAATGGCTTCGCCCCCGCGGCGCTGCCCGCGGTGCCGGACCGCGCGTTGTTCCGTCAGGGCGTGACCGCGAGCGTCCTGAACCCGAAGGTGGCGCTTTTCTATCTCGCGCTATTCCCGCAGTTCATCGATCCCGCAGGCCCGGTCCTCACGCAGAGCGTCGTCCTGGGGCTCGTCAACATCGCCGTCACCGCGGCGGTGGACGTCGGCGTCGTCCTGGTCGCGGGCGCGCTCGCGCTGCGGATCGCGGCGCATCCCGGCTGGATGAAGGCGCAGCGCATCGCGCTAGGCGGGGTATTCGGCGTGCTCGCCGCCTGGCTCGTACTCGACCGCAAACCCGTATAGATTCCCGTTGAGAGGTGCACCCATGCTGAATGACCCGATCGTCATCCTGTCCGCTGCCCGTACGCCCATGGGCGCATTCCAGGGAGACCTGAGAACCTTCACCGCGCCCGAGCTCGGTGCGGCCGCGATCCGCGCCGCCGTCGAGCGCGCGCAGATCAAGCCCGAGCAGGTCCAGGAGGTCGTGATGGGCTGCGTGCTCCCCGCCGGCCAGGGACAGGCGCCCGCGCGGCAGGCGTCGCTCGGCGCGGGGCTCCCGCTCGCGGCCGGCTGCACGACGGTCAACAAGATGTGCGGGTCGGGAATGAAGGCGGCGATGTTCGCGCACGATCTCCTCGCCGCGGGCACGAACGACGTCATGGTCGCCGGCGGCATGGAGTCGATGACCAACGCGCCGTACCTGATGCCAAAAGCGCGCGCCGGCTACCGCATGGGCCACCAGCAGGTGCTCGACCACATGTTCTTCGACGGCCTCGAGGACGCGTACGACAAGGGCCGCCTGATGGGCACGTTCGCCGAGGAATGCGCGGGTAAGTATCAGTTCACTCGCGAGGAACAGGACCGGTTCGCGATCGCGTCGCTCGAGCGCGCGCAGAAAGCGAACAAGGAAGGCTGGTTCGCGTGGGAGACCACGCCGCTCGCGATCAAGGCCGGCAAGGACGAGAAGTTCATCGAGAACGACGAGCAGCCGTTCAAGGCGAACTTCGAGAAGATCCCGACGCTCAAGCCGGCCTTCCGCAAGGACGGCACGGTGACCGCGGCGAACTCGTCTTCGATTTCCGACGGCGCGGCGGCGATGGTCCTGATGCGGCGCTCGACCGCCGAGAAGCTCGGGCTGAAGCCGCTCGCGGTCATCGTCGGGCATTCGACCCACGCGCAGGAGCCGGCGCTCTTCACCACCGCGCCGGTCGGCGCGATCCGCAAGCTCTACGCGAGCACCGGCTGGAGTGCGAAGGACGTCGACCTCTACGAGATCAACGAGGCGTTCGCGGTCGTCACGATGGCCGCGATGAAGGAGCACGGCCTGCCGCACGAGAAGGTGAATGTGCACGGCGGCGCGTGCGCGCTCGGCCATCCGATCGGCGCCTCCGGCGCGCGCATCATGGTGACCCTGATCGGCGCGCTGCGGAAGTACGGCGGCAAGCGCGGCGTCGCCAGCCTGTGCATCGGCGGCGGCGAGGCGACGGCGATCGCCCTGGAACTCGCCTAGAGCGGCGCACCCGATCGTGCATCCGAAGCGACCGAGCTCAAGGCCGGCGTGACCGATCCCTATCGCCCGCCCGGCTCGCCGGTGCGCGATCCGCAGGCCGCGCCGCAGCGCTCGACCCCGCTCGCGATCCTGCTCGGCTTCGTCGTCGACATCGGCGGCACCATGGTGTTCTCGGTCGTGGCCGCAACGGTCGCGAGCATCCTCCTCGTCCGGAGCGGCGTCGTCACCGACGACCTCGGTCGTGCGCTCGCGGAGTCCACGACCTTCCAGCTCGTCAGCCTCGCGGGCGGGCTCGCCTGCACCGTGCTCGGCGGCTATGCAGCCGCGCGCTTCGCGAATCGCGGCGAGTACGCCACCGCATTCGCGGTCGGTCTTGCCTCGTTCGTGTTCGGCGAGGCGATGATGCTGTTCTCGGCGCAGACGACGGCGCTGTGGCTACGGCTCGCCGGCGACGTGCTGGTGATTCCCGCGGCGGTCCTGGGCGGCCACCTGCGCATGATGCAGAAGGGCGGCGCGCCCGCACGGGCGTAGGACGATGCTCCTCACGCACGAACAGGAAATGATCCGCGACTCGGTGCGCGCATTCGCGGGGGAGCGGCTGGCGCCGTTCGCCGCCGAGTGGGACCGGAACGCGACCTTCCCGAGGGAAGCGCTCGCGGAAATGGGGCGCATGGGCCTGATGGGTGTGTGCGTGCCCGAGCGGTGGGGCGGCGCCGGGCTCGACCACGTCTCGCTCGCGCTCGTGCTCGAGGAGGTCGCCGCGGGCGACGGCGCGTGCTCGACGATGTTGAGCGTCCAGAACTCGGTCGTGTGCGGGCCGATCAACGCGTTCGGCACCGACGCGCAGAAGGAGCGCTGGCTGAAGCCGCTCGCCGCCGGCGAGAAGCTCGGGTGCTTCTGCCTCACCGAGCCGCACGTCGGCTCGGACGCCGCCGCGATCCGCACCCGCGCCGAGCGTGACGGCGCGCACTGGGTCCTGAACGGCGTGAAGCAGTTCATCACGACGGGGAAGAACGCCGACTACGCCGTCGTCTTCGCCGTGAGCGACAAGGGTGCGGGCAAACACGGCATAAGCGCGTTCGTCGTGCCGGCCGACACGCCCGGCTACGTCGTGGCGCGCGTCGAGCACAAGCTCGGCCAGCGCGCCTCCGACACCGCGCAGATCGTGTTCGAGAACTGCCGCGTGCCGGCGGACGGCCTGCTCGGCGGCGAGGGCGAGGGTTATCGCATCGCGCTGTCCAATCTCGAGGGGGGCCGGATCGGCATCGCCGCCCAGGCGGTCGGCATGGCACGCGCGGCGTACGCGGCCGCGCTTGCGTACGCCAAGGAGCGCGAGACGTTCGGAAAACCGATCATCGAGCACCAGGCGGTGAGCTTCCGTCTCGCCGACATGGCGACAAAGATCGAGGTCGCGCGCCAGATGGTGTGGCACGCCGCCGCGCTGCGCGACGCCAAGCGTCCCTGCCTCAAGGAAGCGTCGATGGCCAAGCTCTTCGCGAGCGAGATGGCCGAGGAGGTCTGCTCCGCGGCGATCCAGATCCACGGCGGCTACGGCTACGTGAGCGACTTTCCGGTCGAGCGGATCTACCGCGACGTGCGGGTGTGCCAGATCTATGAAGGCGCGAGCGACATCCAGCGCCTCGTCATTGGAAGGGCGATTGCTTCGGAATGATGTCGCTCGCTGAATCGGGGGATATACAAGGGGGCGTCGCCCCCTTGTTCCAGCGCGCCGCGAGCGACATCCAGCGCCTCGTCATCGGAAGGGCGATTGCTTCGGAATGATGTCGCTCGCTGAATCGGGGGATATACAAGGGGGCGTCGCCCCCTTGTTCCAGCGCGCCGCGAGCGACATCCAGCGCCTGGTGATCGGTCGCGCCATCGCGAACGAGTGAGCGAACGATGCCTGCACCGATCGATTTCGACTTCGCTTCGCTCTACGGCTAAGGACACAATGTGAAAGCGATTTGCGTATTCGCCGGCTCGAACGCCGGGACCAATCCGGCGTATGCCGAGTCCGCGCGCGCGCTGGGCGAGCTGCTCGCGCGCCGTGGCATCACCCTCGTCTTCGGCGGCGGGCGCGTCGGCCTGATGGGCGCCGCCTCGCAGGGCGCGCGGGCCGCGGGCGGCAAGGTGATCGGCGTCATCCCCTCCGCCCTCCAGCGCAAGGAGCTCGCCTACGACGGCGTCGATCTCACCGAGCTGATCGTCGTGCGCTCGATGCACGAGCGCAAGGCGCGCATGGCGGAGCTCTCCGACGGCTTCGTCGCGCTGCCCGGCGGCTTCGGTACGTTCGAGGAGATCTGCGAGATGATCACCTGGGCGCAGCTCGGCATCCATCGCAAGCCGTGCGGCCTGATCGACGTCGACGGCTTTTTCGACGGCCTGCTCGCGCAGTTCGACCGCGCGGTGGCGGACGGCCTGCTCCGGACGGGGCACCGGGGTCTCCTCGTCGCCGAACCGGACCCCGAGCGCCTCCTCGACCACATGGCCGCGTGGCAGCCGCCGCCGCTCGAATTCCACCTCGACTGGTCGGCCACGTGATCGACAGCAGATGGTTTGCCGCGCTCCTCGCCAGTGGCGGCATTCTGTCGGCCTGCACCGCCATGTCGCCCGCCGGTGATCCGCCCGAGCTGAGCGGTACGGCCTGGGTGCTGTCGTCGCTGCCTGGGCAATCGCTGCTGCCCGATGCCACCGTCACTGCGCGCTTCGAGGACGGGCGCGTTCAGGGCATGGATGGCTGCAACCGCTACACCTCGCCGTACACCGCAGCCGGTTCGACGTTGCAAGTGGGTCCCAGAGGGGCCTCGACGCAAATGGCCTGCCCGCCCGCGGTGATGAAGCAGGCCGAAGCATTCATGAGCGCGCTCGCGGGAACACGCACCTATCGGATCGCAGCCGGCCAGCTTCAGCTCCTGACGGCCGACGGCGCCGTGCTGGCGACGCTTGCGGCGCAGTCACACGCCCTCGCCGGAACGTCATGGCGCGTGACCGGGTACAACAACGGCAAGCAGGCGGTGGTGAGCGTCCTGGCCGGCACGGGCCTGACGATGGCGTTCTCCGCCGATGGCAAGGTCGGCGGCTCGGCCGGCTGCAACCGCTACACCGCCGCGTATGCGTCCGAGGGGGAGAAGCTCACGTTCGGGCCGGCGGCCGTCACGCGGATGATGTGCGCGAGACCCGAGCGCGTGATGGAGCAGGAGCAGCAGTTCCTGAGGGCCCTGGAAACCGTGGCGACCGCGCGCTTCGAAGGCGACCGCCTGGAGCTGCGCACACCGCAGGGTGCATTGGCCGCAACGTTGACGAAGGATTCCGGCCGGTAGGAAGGCGGGGGCGCGACGTCGCGCGAGTTGACCGCGACCCGGGGTTGTGCTAAAAAACAAACACTCGTTTGTTTTATCGCCATGCCGTCCGCCCGCTCCGCCCGCGCCCCGCGCGCCGACAACCGCCTCCCGCTGATCCTCGACGAGGCCGCGCGCCTGTTCAGCGCACAGGGCTTCCACGGCACGTCGGTGCGCGACATCGTGCGCACGATCGACATGCTTCCGGGCTCGCTCTATTACCATTTCGCCACCAAAGAAGCACTGCTCGCGGCGGTGTATGCCGAGGGCGTGCGGCGGATCTCGGAATCCGTCGAGGCCGCGATCGGCGGCAAGCGCGATCCGTGGGAGCGGCTCGAGGCGGCGTGCGTGGCGCACCTCGAGGCGCTCCTCGGGGCGGGCGACTACGCGCAGGTCGTCATCCGCGTGCGGCCCGCGGATGCGCCGTCCGTCGCCGGCGAGCTGGTGAAGCGGCGCGACGAGTACGAGAGGCTCTTCGTGGACCTCGTGCAGGCATTGCCGCTCGCACGCAGCGTCGACCGGCGCAGCGTGCGGCTCATGCTGCTCGGCGCCCTCAACTGGTCGCAGACCTGGTATCACCCGGGCCGCGACAGCCCCAAAGTGATCGCGCGGCGATTCGTGAACCTGCTTCGCGAGCAACTCGACAAGGAGTGAACGTGGACATCCGCCCCAAGGTCCTGATCACCAAGATCGGGTTCGACGGCCACGATCGCGGCAGCCGCGTCGTCGCCGCCTATCTGCGCGACGCCGGGATGGAGGTGATCTACACGCCGCCGTGGCAGGAGATCCCGACGGTGGTCAAGCTCGCCACCGAGGAGGATGTCGACGTGATCGGCATCTCCTCGCTCGCCACCGACCACCTGATCGTGCCGAAGGTCATGGACGCGCTGCGCACCGCAGGGCTGGGCGACGTGGTCGTCATCGTCGGCGGCATCGTTCCCGACGAGGACGAGCAGGCGCTGCTCGCGAGCGGGGTCGCGCGCGTGTTCCACCCGGGCGCCGGGCTCGAGGAAATCGCCCGGTACATCCGTGAAGTGGCGCCGCGCGTGCGTGCGTCTCGGGTCACCTCGTGACCGGGACCGCCCGCGCGAGCGGCGTCATCCCGGCGAACGCCGGGATCCAGGCGTTTTCGCCGACCGCAGACTGGACCCCGGCGTCCGCCGGTGTGACGGAGGAGTGAGATGAACAAGCCGCTCGAGACCAGGCTGATCGACACCCCAGAGGCCCACTGGCGGGCCGAGTACGCGGAGCAGATCGGTGAGGACAAACCAGTCGTCAATCGCTCCGGCATCGCGATCGAGCCGCTTTACACGCCGCGCGACTTCGACGCTGCCCAGTACGAAGCGGCGCTGGGCTTTCCCGGACAGCCCCCGTACACGCGCGGCATCTATCCGACGATGCATCGCGGCCGCACCTGGACGCAGCGGCAGCTGATCGGCCTCGGCACGCCGGCGGACTACAACGCGCGCCTGCTCGACATCCTCGACCAGGGCGCGACCGCCGTCTCGCTCATCCCCTGCAACTCGGTGTTCCGCGGCTACGACATGGACGAGGTGCACGAGGAGCTGCTCGGCACCTGCGGCACCGTCGTCAATTCCGCCGACCACATGGACCGCGCGCTCGAGGGCGTCGACCTCGAGCGCACCTCCTGCGCGATGAACGACCCGAGTCCCTTCACGCTGCTCGCCTTCCTGCTCGCGACGGCGAAGCGGCGCGGCGTCGACTGGCGCACGATCAGCGGCACGTCGAACCAGAGCGACTACCTCTCGCACTACGTCGCCAACCACATGTTCTTCCGCATCGCGCTGCCGGGCGCGCGGCGGATCCTCGCCGACCACATCGACTACTGCATACGCTACGTGCCGAAGTGGAATCCGATGTCGGTCGTCGGGCAGCACATGCAGCAGGGCGGCGCGAACCCCGCCGAGGCGATGGCGTTCACGCTTTCCTCCGCGATCCAGAACGCCGACGACTGCGTCGCGCGCGGGATGGATCCGGACCAGTTCCTGCCGCGGTTCACGTTCTTCTTCGACATCTCGATCTCGTTCTTCGAGGAGATCGCGAAGTTCCGTGCCGGCCGGCGCATCTGGGCCCGCGTCGCGCGCGAGCGCTGGGGCGCGCGGGACCCGCGCTCGTGGCGCTTCAAGTTCCACGCGCAGACCTCCGGCGTCGACCTGACGCGGCAGCAGCCGCTGAACAACGTTGCGCGCGTCGCGGTCCAGGCGATGGCCGGCATCTTCGGCGGCCTCCAGTCGCTGCACACCGACAGCTACGACGAGGTCCTGTCCTGCCCGACCGAGGCGGGCGCGCGGATCGCGGTGGCGACGCAGAACATCCTGCGCGAGGAAGCGCACCTCACCGACGTGATCGACCCGCTCGGCGGGAGCTTCTACATCGAGCGGCTCACCGACCAGATGGAAGCCGAGATCCTGCGGATCATGAAGCTCGTCGAGGACGCGGGCGGCATGTACAAGGCGGTCGAGACCGCCCTGGTCCAGAAGATGATCGGCGAGTCGGCGCGACGCTTCCAGGCGAGCGTCGAGTCGGGCGCGCAGGCGATCGTGGGCGTGAACGCCTACCAGGTCGAAGAGGACCGTGGCGCGCGCCGGCCGCTCGAGCGCCCCGATCCGGCGCACATGCGCTCGCACATCGAGTCGTTCAAGGCGTTCAAGGCGGCGCGCTCCGAGGCTGCCATCCGCAAGGCACTCGACGCGCTCGGCGCGGCCGCACACGATCCGCGCGAGAACGTGTTCGGCAAGGTGGTCGAGGCGGCCGAGGCGGGCTGCACGCACGGCGAGATCTGCGGGCGGCTGCGCAAGGAGCTCGGATTCGGACACGTGCAGGCGGTGGTCTAGGCCGGTGAACCCCGCGGAGCACCCCCTCCTCGCCCCGGTCCTCGCCGGGGACCGGCGCTCGATCGCGCGGGCGATCACGACCATGGAGATCGAGGGTCCCGCGAGCGGCGCGCTGCGCGCGGGGCTGGCGCGGCACATCGGCCGGGCGCAGGTGATCGGCATCACCGGTGCGCCGGGCTCGGGCAAGTCGACGCTCATCAACGCGCTGCTCGGCGAGTGGCTCGCCCGCGGCCGGCGGATCGGCGTCATTGCGGTCGACCCGTCGAGCCCGGTGACCGGCGGCGCGGTGCTGGGAGACCGCGTCCGCATGGGCGAGCACGGCGCCGACGACCGCGTGTTCATCCGCTCGGTGGCCGCGCGAGGCCATCTCGGGGGCGTCTCGCGCCAGACCGGCCAGATGATCGACGTCCTCGACGCCGCGGGGTTCGACACGATCATCGTCGAGACGGTCGGGACGGGACAGTCCGAGGTCGAGATCGCAGGGCTCGCCGACACCAAGGTGGTCGTGTGTGCCCCCGGGCTGGGCGACGACGTGCAGGCGATCAAGGCGGGCATCCTGGAGATCGCCGACATCCTGGCGGTGAACAAAGGCGACTCGCCGCTCGCGCTCGACGCAGAGCGCAGCCTGCGCGACATGCTGCGCCTGCGCCGCCGGCGCGAATGGGAGGTGCGCGTCGTGCGCACGACGGCGACGACGGGCGAGGGCGTCGCGGCGCTCGCCGATGCGATCGAGGCGCACGCGGCGCACGCCGGCCGCGGACGGCGCCTGCGCACGCACGGCGCGACCACGACGCACGATCGAGCCACCGTCGATCGCGCGCTCGCCGCTCATCGCACGCCGCAACGCTTTCGCAGCACGCCAGTGAAGCGCGAGGCGGTGGAGGCGATCCTGGCCGCGGCGCACCCGGCGCTCGCCGCAGCCGAGGCACCCGCATGGCGCGTCTACGCGCTCGCCGGCGAGCCGCTTGCGCGGCTGGTGGCGGCGCTCCGGCTCGAGGGCTGGGGCGACCCCGACTCGGGCGCACCGCTCGCGCTCATCTTCACGGCTTCGCGTCCGCTGGGCCGGAGCGACTGGCTCGACTGCGGCATGTACATCGAGGCGCTGCTCGCCGCCGCGCGCGGACGCGGCCTCGCGACGTTCTTCCGCACCTCGGTGGCCCGCTATCACGACACGATCGAGCGCGAGCTCGGGCTCGGCTCGAACGAGATCGTCATCGCGGCGCTGAAGCTCGGGTATCCCCAGCCCGGCACGGAGACGGGCCGCTCCCCCGGCGAGCGGGAGCCGGTCGCGGACATCGCACGATTCGTTGGGTTCGACTGACGTGGACCGCGACGAACAGGCCCGCAAGCGGATCGACGACATGGCGGCGCACGATCCGTTCGTGCACAGCCTGGGCATCGAGTGCGCCGGCGGCGGCTTCGGCCGCGCGGCGGTGACGCTCAAGGTGCGCCGGGACCACCTCAACTTCAACGGCACCTGTCACGGCGGCGTGATCTTCGCGCTCGCGGACACCGCGTTCGGGCTCGCCTCCAACTCGCACGGCGCGGTGGCCGCCGGCATCGATGCGCACATCACCTATCAGGTGGCGGTGCAGGCGGGCGACGTGCTGACGGCAAACGCGATCGAGGTCACGCGGTCGCGCCGGCTCGGCGTGTATCGTGTGGACGTGGCGCGGGCGGACGGCACGCCGGTTTCCTCCTTCACGGGCACCGTCTACGTGACGTCGCGGGCCCACGATGCCAGGCACCCCTGACCCGATGAGCTTTGCCCTGCCCTACACCGACGAGCATCACGCCTTCCGCGACACCGTCCGGCGGTTCGTCGAGCGCGAGGTCGCGCCCCACCACCGGGAATGGGAGAACCAGGGCCGCGTGCCGCGCGAGCTCTGGCGCAAGGCGGGCGAGCTCGGCTTCCTCTGCCCTGCGGGTCCGGCGGAGTACGGCGGCGGCGGCGGCGACTTCCTGCTTTCGACGATCGTCACCGAGGAGCTGTGCTGGGCGGGCGCCACCGGTCCGCTCTTCTACCTGCACTCGGACATCGTCGCGCCTTACCTGCTCCACTACGGCACCGAGGAGCAGAAGCGCCAGTGGCTCCCGCGGATGGCGTCCGGCGAGACGATCACCGGCATCTGCATGACCGAGCCCGGCGCCGGCAGCGACGTCGCCGCGATCCGCACCCGCGCGCGACGCGATGGGAATGAGCTCGTGATCAGCGGCCAGAAGATCTTCATCTCGAACGGCCAGATCGCCGACCTGTTCCTGGTGGCGGCGAAGACCGATCCCGACGCCGGCGCGAAGGGCGTGAGCCTCGTCCTGGTCGAGTCGGACCGCCCGGGCTTCGCGCGCGGGCGCAATCTCGAGAAGATCGGCATGCATGCGCAGGACACCTCGGAGCTCTTCTTCGACGAGGTGCGGGTGCCGGCGTCGAACCTCCTCGGCGCGGAAGGCAAGGGGTTCGGCTATCTGATGAGCCAGCTCCCGCAGGAACGGCTGCTGGTCGCGATCGGTGCGGTCGCTGCCGCCGAATCGGCGATCAAGTGGACGCTCGACTACGTGCGCGACCGCAAGGTTTTCGGCGCACCGCTCGCCGAAAAACAGCACGTGCGCTTCGCGCTTACGGAGGCGCACACCGAGGTGACCATCGGCCGCGCATTCCTCGACCACTGCATCGCGCTGCACCTCGAGGGCAAGCTCGATACGGCGACCGCCTCGATGGCGAAGTACTGGCTGAGCGACATGCAGAACCGCGTCATCGACGCCTGCCTGCAGCTGCACGGCGGGTACGGCTACATGTGGGAATACCCGATCGCGCGGGCCTGGGCCGACGCGCGCGTTCAGCGCATATACGGCGGCGCAAACGAAATCATGAAAGAGATCATCGCCCGGAAGCTGTTTGAAGGGCGGTAGTTCGCCCCGAGCGTCACCCGCGCTTCACCATCACCAGCGCGTCGTCCACGACCTTGAGCGGCGTGCCGCCCCAGAGCAGCGCGATGAAGAAGTGCGAAACCAGCTTGGACTTCTGCAGCGCCTCCCACTTCGCCTGGTCGAGCAGGATCACCTGCCCGGTCATGCCCATCTCGCCGATGATCGTGAAGACGCCCTGGATGACCGGCCCGGCCGGCGGCTTGTCCCACTTGATCTCGTCCTTGCTCGCGAGCGTCTTAGACTCGGTGCCCGGGTAGACCGAAAATATGCCGTTCGCGCCGTCGCTCGTGCGCAGCGAACAGGCGACGCGGGATCCTCTGGGCTTGGCGGGGGTCGGTGCCGACATCGAACGCTCCGTGTGACGCGCGCCAGTATCGCAGATTCTCGATCCGGATCGCCATTCCCTGCCCGGCGCCGCGGCGAATCCGGCTGTAGGCGCATGCTATAGTCGCCGCGCCCGCAAGCGAGGCGCGAGACCGCGCGGCGGATCCCTTCCGAGGAGGCGCCTTGAACATCCTGGAGGCCGAGGGACTCACCCTCAGCTTCGGCGGCATCCGCGCGCTCGCCGACGTGTCGATCGCCGTGCCCCAGGGCGGCATCTCCGCGATCATCGGCCCCAACGGCGCGGGCAAGACCAGCCTCTTCAACGCGATCTCCGGCTTCTATCGGCCGGAGCGCGGCACGATCCGGTTCGACGGCACGGACATCTCGCGCGTGCCGGGCCATGCGCGCGCCGCGCTCGGGCTGGCGCGGACCTTCCAGAACGTGGCGCTGTTCCGCGGCATGACGGTGCTCGACAACATCAAGCTCGGCGGGCATCACCGCCTCAGGGCCGGCGCGCTCGGCGCGATGTGGTACCTCGGCCGCGCGGCGGCGGAGGAATCGCGCCTGCGCGAGGAGATCGAGCGCGAGGTGATCGACTTCCTCGAGATCGACCACATCCGCGACCTCCCGATCGACGCGCTCGCCTACGGGCTGCAGAAGCGCGTCGAGCTCGCGCGCGCCCTCGCGATGCAGCCGAAGGTGCTGATGCTCGACGAGCCGGTCGCCGGAATGAACCGCGAGGAGACCGAGGACATGGCGCGCTTCATCCTCGACATCCAGGAGGAGCGCGGCATAACGGTGATGCTGGTGGAGCACGACATGGGCCTGGTGATGGACATCTCGAGCCACGTCGTGGTGCTCAACTTCGGCCAGGCGATCGCGAGCGGCACGCCGGCGGCGGTGCGCGCTAATCCCGCCGTGATCGCCGCCTATCTCGGCGAGCAGGCGGCGAAGAAGCGGGCCGCGTAGGTAGGAAGAAACCGATGCTACAGGCAGCGCTTTCCCTGAATTCGGGGAGCACGAGGGGGCGCCGGGACGCGGCAGGGTGGGGCGGAGGGGCCCCAACCCTCCTTGGGCCCCCTCGTAGCGTGGACAACTGACATGGACTGGCAGCTGCTCGCGGAGTTCAGCATCGTCGGCCTGCTC
The DNA here is from genome assembly GCA_963716855.1 of uncultured beta proteobacterium. Taxonomy (GTDB): domain Bacteria; phylum Pseudomonadota; class Gammaproteobacteria; order Burkholderiales; family SG8-39; genus JAGVSZ01. Next base: position 49,124 of record CAVQUV010000025.1, read on the forward strand.
TCGGGCGGCGTGCTGGCGCTGATCGCGCTCGGGTTCGTGCTCGTCTACAAAGGCACGCGCGTCATCAACTTCGCGATGGGCGAGTTCATGATGGTCGGCGCGTACCTGTTCTGGACCACCCACGTGTTCCTGAAGCTGCCGTGGTGGGTGGCGCTCGCGCTAACGCTCGTCGGGATCGCCCTGCTCGGCGCGATCGTGGAGCGCTTCGTGCTGCGCCCGCTCGCCGGCCAGCCGGTCATCAGCATCGTGATGGCCACGATCGGACTCGGCGCGGTGCTGCACGGCGTGGCCGAGGCGGTCTGGGGCGGCGCCAACCTGTCGCTGCCGCAGCTCCTTCCGCGCACGCCCCTCATGCTCGGGGAGATCCTCGTGCCGGGCCAGGTGCTGTGGAGCTTCGCCCTGGCCGTCGCGCTCATCGCGGGCTTCACCGCGTATTTCCACTATTCCAAGGGCGGAGTCTCGATGCGGGCCGCGGCGTCCGACCCGGTGACCGCGTACGCGATGGGAATCGACGTGCGCGGGACGCAGCGCCGCACCTGGATCTTCGCCGGCGTCACCGGCGCGGTGGCCGGCGTCATCGTGGCGTCGATGACGAGCCTCTCGCCCACGCTCGGCACGGTCGCCCTGGGCGTGCTTGCGGTCATCATCCTCGGCGGGCTGGACAGCATCGCCGGCGCGATCGTCGCCGGCCTGATCGTCGGCTGGCTCGAGAGCATCACTGTCGCGCTCATAGGCGGCCAGGCGCGGGATCTCGTGCCCTACCTCGTGGTCCTGGTGATCCTGATGGTGCGGCCGTACGGGCTGTTCGGGACGCGCGACATCGAGAGGCTCTGAGCCGGCATGCGCATCGGGGACTTCCACGCCAGCTACCGCCACGACGAGGCGCTGTTCGACACGCGCGTGCAGCGCGCGTGGTTCGCGGTGCTGGTCGTCGCGCTCCTGGCGTTCCCGTTCGTCGGCGGGGCGTACTTCGTCTATCTCGCGTGCCTGCTGGGGATCCATCTCATCAGCGCGGCAGGCCTCAACATCATGACCGGCTACACCGGGCTGATCTCGCTCGGGCACGCCGCCTTCATGGGCGTCGGCTGCTACACCGTTGCGGTGGCCGAAAGGGCCGGCATCCCCTTCTACCTCGCGCTGCCGCTCGCCGGTGCCGTGAGCGCGGGCGTAGGCCTGGTGGTCGGCGTGCCGAGCCTGCGGATCAAGGGCCTCTATTTTGCGGTGGCCACGCTCGCCGCCCAGTTCGTGCTCGGCTTCGTCTTCCGCGAGTGGGAATCGGTGACCGGCGGCGTGCGCGGCGCGAACGTCCCGGCCGCGTCGCTCTTCGGGTTCGAGCTGGCCGGCGATCAGCGCATCTACTTCCTGATCGTGCCGCTCGCGGTCGTGATGCTCCTCGGCGCCCGGAACCTGTTCCGCACCCGGGTCGGCCGCGCCTTCATCGCGATCCGCGATCGCGACATCTCGGCCGAGGTCCTCGGCATCAGCCTCTTCCACTACAAGCTGCTCGCGTTCGCGATCGGTTCCTTCTATGCGGGCGTGGCGGGCGGGCTGTGGGGCTACTTCTTCCGCGTCGCGACGCCGGAGCTGTTCGGCCTGCCGCTCTCGGTCTTCTATCTCGCCGCGATCATCGTCGGCGGGCTGGGCTCGATCCTCGGCACCATCCTGGGCGCGACCTTCATGACGATGGTCCCGGAAATCCTGCGCGCGATGGTCGGCTGGGCCCAGGCCCTGGGCATACAGGACGCCAGCGTGTTTCTCGCCTCGATCCGGCAGGTCGTATTCGGCCTGCTGATCGTCGGCTTCCTGATCTTCGAACCGCACGGCCTGGCCGAGATCTGGCGGCGCGTGCGCCGGTTCTTCCATCTCTGGCCGTTCCGGACGTAGCATCCACGACTTTCGATCCACCTGAGGAGGAGAGGGAACATGAGCACCTTCGATCGCCGCCGATTCATCGGCTCCGGGGTCGCGGCCGCCGCGGCCGCCGCGCTGGGCGCGCCGCTGCGCGTCTTTGCGCAATCCGCGGAGATCGTCATCGGCGCCGCGCCGCCGATCACCGGCGTCTTCGCGTTTGCCGGGGCGGGCCTGCACGCCGGTCTCGGCGACTGGGTCGAGTGGAAGAATGCCCAGGGCGGCATCGCGGGACGCAAGCTGCGCTACATCGCCGAGGACTCCAGCTACAAGGTGGATCAGTCGGTGGCGATCTTCAAGAAGCTCGTCGCGCAGTACAAGCCGCCCGTGTTCTACGGCGACTCGACCGGCTGGGCGAAGGCGATCGCGCCCGAGGTGAGCCAGCTCGGCTCGCTGCTCGCGACCGGACCGTCCTTCTCGTCCGATCTCGCCGATCCGGCAAAGGCGCCGTATTACTTCATGCCCGGCCCGACCTACTCCGGCCAGATCGAGATCCTGCTGGAGCACGTGAGCCGCAGCGCGGCCGGCGCGACCAAGCCGTCGGTCGCGTTCGTCTATTCCGACACCGAGTTCGGGCGCGACCCGATTGCCGCCGGCAAGGCGAAGGCCGCGAAGCTGGGCATCCCCGTCGCGCTCGAGATCATCACGAAGCCGGGCGCGGTCGACGTCTCCGCCGAGATGATCAAGCTGCGCCGCGCGAAGCCCGACTTCGTGATCTTCCACGGCTACGTGCTCGCGCCGATCCCGGAGTTCATCCGCCAGATGCGCGAGGCGGGCCTCTCCTCGCGCGGCATGGGCACGATCTACAGCATGGACAAGACCACCATCGACCAGATGGGCGCGGTGGGCGCGGGCTTCCTCGGCGTGATGCCCTACCGCTACTCGTTCGACAGCCAGAAGACCGCGACGATGGAGCTGATCCGCGAAGTCGGCTCCAGGAAGCCCGGCAACCCGTGGCAGACGACCTTCTATACGCAGGGATGGCTCGTCGGCATGATCTTCGACCAGGTCATCGGTCGCACGCTCAACGCGAAGAAGGAGCTCACCGGTCCGAACATGAAGGCGGCGCTCGAGTCGATCAACAAGTGGGACACGGGCGGCATCTTCGGCGTGCCGGTGTCGATGAAGACGCACGCCATTCCGATCGGCCGCACGTACCTGGTGACCGGCCGGTCGATCGAGCCGGCTTCGGACTGGATCACGATCGGGTAAGGCGGGAAGGGAGAACGGGGCAGGCGTCGTAGTCCGTGCGGCGCTGCGCCTTTCCCTCCGTCGGCGCAAGTCAATGAGCACCGTTGCGGCGCTTTCCGTCGAGAACCTGGAGGTGGTGTACCACCACACCATCCAGGTCCTGCGCGGCCTCTCGCTCGAGGTGCCCGAACGCGGCATCGTGGCGCTGCTCGGCGCGAACGGCGCGGGAAAGACCACCACGCTCAAGGCGGTGTCCGGGCTGCTGCCGCTGGAGAACGGCGCGATCGGCGCCGGCGGCATCCGGTTCCGGGGCGAGCCGATCGATCACACGCCCCCGCACCTTCTCGCGCGCCGCGGGATCGTGCACGTGCGCGAGGGGCGCCGCGTGTTCGAGGACCTGACGGTGCAGGAGAACCTCGTCGCCGCGACCAATGCCCTCATCGGACGCCCGGCCAAGCCCGACTTCGAGATGGTGTACGGCTATTTCCCCCGGCTCGCGGAGCGCCGCAAGCAGCTCGCGGGCTACCTTTCCGGCGGCGAGCAGCAGATGCTCGCGATCGGCCGCGCCCTCGTCGCCGAGCCCGCGCTGATGCTGCTCGACGAGCCCTCGCTCGGGCTCGCGCCGATGGTGGTCGACGAGATCTTCGGGATCGTCGCGCGCATCAATCGCGAGCGCGGCGTGGCGATGCTGCTCGTCGAGCAGAACGCGATGGCGGCGTTCGGCATCGCCGCTTACGGCTACATCATGGAGAACGGCCGCGTCGTGATCGACGGCCCCACCGAGCGGCTCGTCGCCGACCCGGACGTGCAGCGCTTCTATCTCGGCTACGGGGAGCAGACCACCGAGGTGGCGAGCTTCCGCGACGTGAAGCACTACAAGCGGCGCAAGCGCTGGCTGTCGTGAGCCCGCTGTCGTGAGCCCACGGAACCGCTCCAAGGGCGAACACCCGAGCGCGCTTCGCGCGAGGGTAGTCCAATGAGTACGCACCCGCCGCCCGACGCCACGCTGCCGCAGCGGCTGCGCTTCTGGGCGCGGACGTGGCCGGACCGCGTCGCGCTCCGGCAGAAGGACTTCGGCATCTGGCAGCCCTACACCTGGGCCGACTACGACCGGCTCGCGCGGCACTTCGGGCTCGGCATGACGCAGCTCGGGTTGCCGCCCGGCGGGCACGTCGCGATCGTCAGCGAGAACCGCAAGGAGTGGGTGATCACGCAACTCGGCCTCGGCATGGTGGGCGGGGTCACGGTGGGCGTCTATCCGACCAGCCCCGCCGAGGAGGTCGAGTTCCTGCTGGCGCTCTCGGAGGCGCGCTACGTCGTGTGCGAGGACCAGGAGCAGGTCGACAAGGTGCTCGAGTGCCGGGCGCGGCTGCCGGCGCTCGAGGCGATCGTCGTGATCGACCCGAAGGGCCTGCGCCGCTACGACCGCGCGGCGCTCCACGACTTCGAGGCGGTGCTGCGACTCGGCGCGGAACTCGAGCGCGCGCAGCCACGGCTCGTCGACGAGCGGCTCGCGGCGCAGCGCGGCGACGACACGGCGCTGATGATCTTCACCTCGGGATCGACCGGGCGACCGAAGGCCGCGATGATCTCCTACGACAACATCAATGCGGCCGCGGAGGGCGGCGTCGCGATGTACGGCTTCGTCGCGACGGACTCGGTGCTCTCCTATCTGCCCCTGTGCCACGTCGCCGAGCAGAGCTTCACCGTATTCGTCCCGCTCGCCGTCGGCGCGACCGTGAACTTCGCCGAGAGCCTGCGCACGGTGCAGTCGGACCTGCGCGAGATCGGGCCGACGATCTTCCTCGGCGTGCCGCGCATCTGGGAGAAGCTGCACGCGTCGATGGACATCAAGGCGCGCGAAGCGGGCGGCTTCCGACGGCGCCTGTTCGAGCGCGCGTTCGCGGCGGTAAAGAGCTTCGCGGTCCAGCCGCGCGCGACGTGGACGGTTGCGAACCGGCTCGCGTTCGGGTTCTGGTATCTCCTCGCCTTCCGTGCGCTCGCGAACTTCATCGGACTGCGCCGCTGCCGGGTCGCGTTCTCGGGCACCGCACCGGTGTCCCCGGATCTGCTCGCGTTCTATCGCGTGCTCGGCGTGCCGATCCTGGAGATCTACGGCATGACCGAGGTGTCGGGGCTCGCGCTCGGGCAGAAGACCGGCTACTCGCCGCCCGGAACCGTCGGCGTCGGCACGCCGACCGTGGAGGTGAAGCTCGCGGACGACGGCGAGGTGCTGATGCGCGGGCGCACCGTCTTCAAGGGCTACTACCGCAACCCGGGGGCAACGGCGGAGATCGTCGACGCCGAGGGCTGGCTGCACTCCGGCGATATCGGGGAATGGGTGAACATCGACGCGCCGGAAAAGGGCGCAGGCTCCCCGCTGCGCGAGATCCGGATCGTCGACCGCAAGAAAGACATCATGATCACCTCCGGCGGCAAGAACATCGCGCCCTCCGAGGTGGAGAACCTGCTCAAGTTCAGTCCCTTCATCCGCGAGGCGGTGGTGATCGGCGAGCGGCGGCACTTCGTGACCGCGCTCCTCCAGATCGACTACGAGACGGTCGGCAAGTGGGCCGAGGAGCACGGCATCGCCTACACCAACTACCGGAACCTGGCGGAGAACCCGCGCGTGCGCGCGCTCATCCAGGCCGAGGTGGACAACGCGAACGCCCGCATGCCGCGCGTGCAGGGCGTGCGCAAGTTCCACATCCTCGCCAAGGAACTCGACCACGACGACGGCGAGATGACCGCGACGCTGAAGCTGCGCCGCAAGAACATCGAGGAGAAGTACGCCGACGTGATCGAGGCGCTGTACCGCGACGCGGCGCCGCAGGAGGCCTAGCGCGATGCGGTTCGTTCTCGCCCGCTTGCTGACGGTTGCAGCAGTCGTGCTCGCCGGTGCGCCCGGCGCGCAGGCGCAGGAGAAGTATCCCGACCGGCCGGTTCGGCTCGTCGTGCCGTTCGCGCCGGGGGGCGAGACCGACCTGATCGGCCGGCTGTGGGCGCAGAAGGTCGCGCCGCACCTCGGCAGCGCCATCGTCGTCGACAACCGCCCCGGGGGCGGCGGCGCCGTCGGCGCGACCGAGGTCGCACGTGCGAAACCGGACGGCTACACGCTGCTCGCCGGCACGACGACCACGCAGGTGATCAACCCGGCCGCGACGGCGAATCCGCCCTACGATGCGGTCCGGGACTTCGCGGCGATCGGCATCGTCAGCACCACGCCGACGGCGATCATCGTCAATCCCGCCTTGCCGGCGAAGACCCTGCAGGAACTGATCGCGCTCGCGCGGGCGAATCCCGGCAAGTACTCCTACGGGTCGGCGGGGCAAGGCACGATCACCAACCTGACGGGCGAGCTCTTCAGGCAGCTCGCGGGCGGCCTCGACCTGGTGCACATCCCCTACAAGGGCGGCGGCCCGGCGATGCAGGACCTCATCGCCGGGCACATCCCGGTGCTGACGCCGATCCTGAGCTCGACGGTGATCGGGCACCATCGCGCCGGGCGCGCACGCATCCTCGCGATCAACAGCGAGGCGCGCCTCAAGGCGGCGCCCGACGTCCCGACGGCGATCGAGTCGGGGCTCCCGGACATGAAAGTGGTCGTGTTCAACGCGGTGTTCGCGCCCGCGGGGACCCCGCGCCAGGTCCTCGACGCGCTGGTCCAGGCCACTGCGAAGGCGAAGGCGGACCCCGGCTTCGCCGCGGACCTCGAGCGGGCAGGTGCGGAGATGGTCGCCGACTCGACCCCCGAATCGGCCACGCGATTCATCCGCGACGAGGCGGCGCGCTGGGCGCCGATCGTCAAGGCGAGCGGCTTCACCGCGAACTGATCGTGGGACGCGCCACGCTTTCGATCGCGATCATCGGCGCCGGCATGGGCGGCCTCGCGGCGGCGGCCACGCTGCGTCGCGCGGGCTTTGCCGTGCAGGTCTACGAGCAGGCGAGCCGGTTCGCGCGCGTCGGCGCGGGCATTCAGATGATGCCGAACTCGATGAAGGTGCTGCGCGGCATCGGCGTGGAGGCACGCCTGCGCCGCGCGGCCTTCGCGCCCGACTCGCACCTGAACCGCCTCTGGGACACGGGCGAAGTGACGAACGAGCTGCCGATGCCCGAGAGCCTGTACGGCGCGCCGTACCTCTGCATGCACCGGGCGACGCTCCACGACGCGCTCGCTGCCGCTGTGCCGGCGGAGGTCGTTCATCTCGGCAAGAGGCTCGTCGGGCTCGAGCCGGCCGCCGGCGGGGTCGAGATCGCTTTCGCAGACGGCACGCGCGTGCGCGCGGACGCCGTCGTCGGCGCCGACGGCGTGCACTCCGCGGTGCGCGAGATCCTGCTCGGGCCGGAGAAGCTCGACTGGAAAGGCCGCGTGGCCTACCGCGCGGTGTTCCCCGCGGCCCTCGTCGGGCGCGACCTCGGTCGCTCGCGCACGAAGTGGTGGGGCACCGACCGCCATATCGTCGTCTACTACACCACCCCGGCGCGCGACGAGGTCTACTTCGTGACCAGCGTGCCGGAGGAGGCCGCGTGGATGACGCGCGAGTCGTGGTCCGCCAAGGGCGACGTGCGCGAGCTGCGTGCGGCCTACGCGGGTTTTCATCCGGACGTGCGCGCCGTGCTCGACGGCTGTCCCGACTGCCACAAGTGGGCGATCCTCGAGCGGCAACCGCTCCCGCGCTGGAGCGAGGGCCGCGTCGCGCTCCTCGGCGACGCCTGCCATCCGATGACGCCCTACATGGCGCAGGGCGCGGCGACCTCGATCGAGGACGCGGCCGTGCTCGCGCGCTGCCTCGAGGAGGTCGAGGGCGCGCACATCGAGGGCGCGTTCAGGCGCTACGAAGCCCACCGCAAGCCGCGCACCTCGCGGATCCAGGCGATCTCGAGCGCCAACACGTGGATGAAACGCGGCGAGACGGACACCGCGTGGCTCTACGGCTACGACGCGTGGACCGCCCCGTTGTCGGAGCCGGGGGCGAGCTGAGCGGCGGCGAATCGTGCGCCGCCACCGTCAGCGCGGGACCGCCTCCCGCGCCGCCTTGACGGCCTCTTCGACGATGAGCGCCTGCCGCGCGGGATCGGCGGGTCCGCACACCGACTCGCAGCGCCAGTTCGTGGTGTCCTCGAAGTCGCAATGCGATGCGCCGTCGATGCGCTCGGTGCGTCGCTTCGGCAGCCAGTCGGCGATCCGCCGCGCGCTGCCGCCGACATTGCACGGGCCGCTCGGCGCGCGCAGGACGAGCGCGGGCGCCTGCAGGTTGCGCGCGGCGCCCTCCGAAATTCCGAACGTGTCGACCGGGTCGAGGCCGATCCAGAGCGCGAGCCGCGGCACGCGATCGGTCGCCAGCAGCGCTGCCAGACCGCCGGCGGAGGTGCCGATCAGCACGACCGGCCGCGCGTCGAGCCCGTGCTCCGCTTCCACCGCTTTGACGAGCGCCACGATCGCAGCGGCATTCGCGTCGTGCTGGACCCAGTGCGGCAGGTCGGGCACGGCGACCGCGAATCCCTCCTCCGCCAAGCGGGCGGCGAGCATGCCGTGGCGTCCGCGCGACCGCGTGAATCCGTGCGCGATGACGGCAAGCCCGCGCGGCGGCAGGGCGGCGGGCAGGTAGACGTCGACCTCGGTCGACTGGTCGGCGAGCGTGAAGGCGCGCGTTTCGACAGTGGCGGCGGCCGCGGCGCCGGCCCCCGCGAGCGCGAGGAGAAAGACGATCAATCGGGCCATGTGGGTTCGGTAACGCGCCGCCGCGCCAAGGCGTTTACCCGCGCGGCCGGGAAAGGGGGATTGTTAGACTCGCCGCATGCCCCCCGGTCCGAACCGACGCAGGTCGCGCATGAGCCCGCCGGGCCGCCCCAAGGGCGAATCCTTGGCGCGCAGCGCCAAGGTAAGCCAATGAGCCCGCCGGGCCGCCCCAAGGGCGAATCCTTGGCGCGCAGCGCCAAGGTAAGCCAATGAGCCCGCCGGGCCGCCCCAAGGGCGAATCCCTGGCGCGCAGCGCCAAGGCAAACCAATGAGCCGCCTCGACCGCCTGACCGGCGTCGCGCGCTCGCTCGCCCTGTACTACGGCATCCCGTTCCGCACGCGGCGCCTGGCGCGCCTCTACGCGCCGTTCATCGAATCCGGAAGGCTCGCATTCGACGTCGGCGCGCACGCGGGCAACCGGGTGCGCGCGTTCCGCCGACTCGGCGCCCGGGTCGTCGCGGTGGAGCCGCAGCCCGACTTCGTGCGCCTGCTCGAGACCCTGTACGGACACGATCGACACGTCACGATCGTGCCGGCTGCGGTCGGGCGCGCGAGCGGCGACGCCACGCTGCATGCGTCCGAGCGGACACCGACCGTCACGACGCTTTCGCCGGCGTGGGCGACGCGCGTCGGCGCCGACGCGTCGTTCCGCGGCGTGCGCTGGACGCCGGGCGCGCGCGTGCCGGTGACCACGCTCGATGCGCTGATCGCGGCGCACGGGCGGCCGGACTTCGTGAAGCTCGACGTGGAAGGCTACGAAGCCGAGGCGCTCGCCGGCCTCTCCACGCCGGTCGCCGCGCTCTCGTTCGAGTACCTGGCGGCGGCGCGCGACGTGGCGCTCGACTGCGTGGATCGTCTCGGCACGCTCGGGAGCTACGCCTACAACTGGTCGGCCGGCGAGCGGCACCGGCTCGCCGCGCACGCCTGGCTAGAGCCCGATGCGATCCGCAGTGTGCTGCGGGCGCTCCCCGCCGGCACCGGGTCCGGCGACGTGTACGCCCGGCTGCGCACCTGACCCGAACGCGCGCAGCAGGAGCGGCGCGAGCGCGTGCGTGCGCCCGATCGGCGTCCGCTGCGGCTCGACGCCGTTCGTGAAGCCGGACGCGACCAGCTCGTCGACGATCGCGCGCCGGCTCGCGATCACGTGGACCGGGACGTCCCACGTCGGCCGCTCGCCGGCCACGCCCGCCGGCGGCTGGTGATCGCCCAGCACGATCAGGACGAGGTCGGCGCCGGGCCGCTCGAGCAGGTAGCCCGCCACCGAGGCGAGCGCGTAGCCGATCGCGTCGGCGTACGCCGGGTCGAGGTCCTTCCACTCCGCCCGCTCGGACTGCAGCGCCTGCGCGACCGCGGCGTCATACGGCTCGTCCGACAGCAGTCGCGCCCAGTCGGGCTGATACGGCGGCATGGGCCGGAATGGCGCGTGGCTCGTGATCGTGGGGAAGAACACGAAGAGCGGCTGCCGCATCGATTGGCCGACCTCCACGCGATCGAGCTTGCCGAGCGCGTACTGGTCGGGGATGCGCCACCAGCCGAACGCGGGGCCGCGGTAGTCGAGCCGCTCTGCGTCGTAGACCGCGTCGAAGCCGTACAGCGCCACGCCCTCGCGCCAGTCCCGGCGCAGCCCGGGCATCAGCGCGATCGTCCGGTACCCGGTGCGCGCGAATGCGTGCACGAGCGTGTCGCGCCGCTGCGTGGTCAGCAGGTTGTAGGTGTCGCCGCCGCGCACCTCGACCCCGGCGAGCAGGCTCGCGTGCGCGAGCCACGACGCGCCGCCGAAGGTCGGCGACTCGACGAAGGCCGATGCGATTGCGCGCCCGCTCGCCGCGGCCGCGGCGGCGAGCGCTGCGCGGCCCGCGACCACGCGCCGGGCGAGCGCGGGCCGATCGTAGGCCGCCGCGCCGTACGATTCGATGAAGACGACGAATACGTCGGCGCCCTGGACACGCCCGAGGCCGCCGGCGAAGTCCGGGCTCGCCCCGAGGTCCGGTCCGTTCCCGCTCAGCGCCTGCGCGAGCAGCGCCCCCTGGCGGACGAAGCTCGCGCTCACCGGCGCCGAGAACCCCCCGCTCGCGAACGGGTACGCGGCGCACACACCGGCCGCAACGAGTGCGATCGCCCCGCGCGATCGTGGACTTGCGAGCACCGCGCCGACGTGCGTCCAGGCCCAGCGCGCGAGCGCATAGATTGCGACGAGCCCGATGGCGGCGCCCGCGAACACCGCCAGCGTCAGCCACAGCGGCGCCGCCTCGGCGAACATTGCGACGACGCGCGGAACGTGCGGCACGTCGTAGTAGAGGTTGATGGGCCGCCCGTAGAGCTCGCCGGCGGTGACCTCGGCGTAGCGTCCCAGCGCGAGCACCGTGAACGCAATCGCAAGTCCGGCGAGCACGCGGCGCGACGGCGGACCGAACCGCGCCGCCGCGAGCGCCAGCGCGAGCACGACCGCGGCGAGCTCGAGCGACAGGTCCGAGCGGGGCCGGATCCAAAGCGTCGGCCAGAGACTGTCGAAAGTCAGGCCGAAGTTGAGGAGCCCCAGCGCGACGAGCGCCAATGCCCACTGCCGCCACGTCGCGCGCATGGCCTCGCCTACTTCCGTCGCGCCTCGAACTCGACCATGAGCTCCACGGTGTCGCCCACCCAGTTGTTCGCGACCCCGTAGGTCATGCCGAAGCGGCTGCGCCGGAAGCTGCCCCGCGCCGACGCGCCCATGACGTATGCCTTGTCCCCGGGGAGCTCGTACGGCCCGCTCTTGTTCCAGGTCACGTCGAAGCTGACCGGCTCGGTCTTGCCGAGGAGCTCGAGCTGTCCCTCGACGACGAACGTGCGGTCCCCGGTGCGCTTTGCCGTGGCGCCCTTGAAGACGATCTGCGGAAATTCCCCGGCGTTGAGGAAGTCGGCGCCGCGCAGGTGGTTGTCGCGCCTGCGATGGTTGGTGAACACGCTCGCGGCATCGACCACGAGCCGCACGTCCGAGAGCGTGGCGGTGGTCTCGTCGAAGGTGAACGTGCCGCTCGCCTTCTGGAACAAACCGATGACGCGCGCGTAGCCGATGTGCTGGACGAGGAACCCGACGCTGAGATGGTCGGGGTCGATCTCGTAGCGGGCGGGCTGGGCCTGCGCCGCGCAGTGGGCGGCAAGCGCGAGACCGAGCGCGAGCAGCCGAGCGAGCGGTCGGGTCATGATGGGAGATCCTCCGCGTGATCGTGGAGCCATAGCGTGTCGACGAGGAAGGAATAGCACAGGAACGCGAGGGCGCCGGCCGCAACGAGCCTACCGGCGGGCGGCGGGACCCCGGGCACGAGCACGACGACCAGCGCGATCATCTGCACCGCGGCCGCGGCCTTGCGCCGGAAGCTCGGCGCGAGCGCTCGCCGCAGCCACGGCCAGCACCGACCCGCCGCCACGAACGCGTAGCGCATCAATCCCGACGCGAGCACCCACGGCCCGACCCGGCCGGACTGCCACGCGAGCGCCGCGAGCACCATGACCAGCGCCGCATCCGTCTCCATGTCGAACCGTGCGCCGAACGCGCTCGCCAGGCCGGTCGCGCGCGCGAGCCGGCCGTCGACGAAATCGAGCGCGACCGCGGCGCCGCCGAGCGCGGCGGCGAAGGCCATGATCCGCGGCGCATCGCCCTCGCCGACCAGCGCGGCGGCGAGGGCGACGAGCGCCGCCCGCGCGAGCGTCACGTGGTTCGCCCAGCCGAAGCGCGCAAACGGATGGTGCTCGGGCAGCGTCGCGACGATCACCGCGGCGACGACGGCAAAGCCGGCGACCGCCTTGGACGCGTAAGTCGACCCGAGCGCCAACCCCTCGCTCACCGCGACGGCGCACAGCCCTACCGCAGCGAGGGTGATCCCGGTTCCCGCCAGGGCGCCCCTCAGAAGCCTTCCACGTCGGTCCGCGACTGCGCCGTCCGTCGGCATTGGCTAGTATCCTTGACTGTCCTCGGCGTCGGGCGGAAACCCCCGATCGACGTCCCGTCCGCACCCAGCTCCGTGTCCGCCGCCGACGCCCGCGCCTTCTGGATCACCGGCCCCCGCAACGGTGAGATACGCAGCGAGCCGCTCGGCCGATGCGGTCCCGACGAAGTGCGCGTCCGCGCACTCTACAGCGGCCTCAGCCGGGGCACCGAGGCGCTCGTCTTCCGCGGCGAGGTGCCGCCCGGCGAATACGCGCGCATGCGCGCCCCGTTCCAGGCGGGCGAGTTCCCGGCGCCGGTCAAGTACGGCTACAGCAGCGTCGGCGAGATCGAGGAAGGCCCCGCGGCGCTGCGCGGGCGCCGCGTCTTCTGCCTCCATCCGCACCAGACGCGCTATGTCGTGCCCGCGGCCGCCGTGCACCCGTTGCCCGAAGCGGTCCCCGCGGCGCGCGCGATCCTCGCGGGCAACCTGGAAACCGCGATCAACGGCCTCTGGGACGCGGACCCGCGGCTCGGCGATCGCGTCGCCGTCGTCGGCGCCGGCGCGCTCGGCTGCCTCGTCGCCCGGCTCGCCGGGCGCGTGCCCGGCTGCGAGGTCGAGCTCGTCGACACGAATCCGCGCCGAGCGACGATCGCCAGCGCGCTGGGCGTCGGCTTCGCCGCTCCCGGGGGCGCACGCACCGAGGCCGACCTCGTGATCCACGCGAGCGGCACCGCGGAGGGCGCGCGCCTCGCGCTCGAGCTCGCCGGCTTCGAGGCGACGGTGCTCGAGTTGAGTTGGTTCGGCACGCGCACGGTCGCCCTCCCGCTCGGCGAGCGCTTCCACGCACAGCGGCTGACGCTCAAGTCTTCGCAGGTCGGCACCGTCGCCGCCGCGCAGCGCGCGCGCTGGACGCACGCGCGACGCCTCGGGCTGGCGCTGCGGCTCCTCGAGGATGCCGCGCTCGACGTCCTCATCACCGGGGAGGACCGGTTCGAGGACCTGCCGCGGGCCATGGCGCGGCTCGCGACCGACCCCGGCGACACGATCTGCCATCGCATCGTCTACGACTAAGCGGAGACCCATGGACACCCGCATGTATACCGTTTGCGTCCGCGACCACTTCATGGTCGCCCACAGCTTCCGCGGCGAGGTGTTCGGCCCGGCCCGGCGCCTGCACGGCGCGACCTATGTCGTCGACGTCGAGTTCGGGCGCGCGGCGCTCGACGCCGACGGCCTCGTGGTCGACATCGGCCGGGCCGCGGCGGCGCTGCGCGCGCTGCTCGACGGGCTCAACTATCGCAACCTCGACGAGGTGCCCGAGTTCGCGGGCCAGAACACGACGACCGAGTTTCTCGCCCGCGCCGTGTTCGACCGGATGCAGGCGGCGATCCGCGCCGGTTCCCTGGGCGACACCGCGCGCAACCTCGCCCGCATGAAGGTGACGCTGCACGAATCGCACGCGGCATGGGCCGCGTACGAAGCCGATCTCGCTCCGTGACGAGCCCCGCGCTCGCGCTCGTCCTGCCCGGCGACCCGCTGACGCCCACCGGCGGATACGAGTACGACCGTCGCATCGTCGCGGGCCTGCGCGCCCTGGGCTGGACGGTGACGGTCCACGCGCTCGACGCGAGCTTCCCGGTGCCGACGCCGGCGGCGCACGCGGCCGCGCGCGCCGCATTCGCGCGCATTCCCGACGGTGCGACCGTTCTCGTCGACGGGCTCGCCCTCGGCGCGCTCCCGGAGGTCGCAGCCGCGGAAGCCCGCCGGCTGCGTCTCGTCGCGCTCGTGCATCATCCGCTCGCGGACGAGACCGGGCTCGAACCCGCCCGCGCGGAAGCGCTGCGACGCTCGGAAGCGCAGGCGCTCGCGGCCGTCCGGTTCGTCGTCACGACCAGCGGCACCACCGCGCGCGGGCTCGCACGCTACGGCGTGCCGCCGGAGCGCATCGCCGTGATCGAGCCGGGCACCGATCCGACGCCGCTCGCAGGCGGCTCGGGCGGGCCGGGCGTCGCGCTGCTGTGCGTCGCCGCCGTTGTGCCGCGCAAGGGGCACGCGGTGCTCGTCGATGCCCTGTCCGGGCTCGCGAACCGCGACTGGCGCCTCAGGTGCGTCGGCAGCCTTGCGCGGAGCACGCAGACCGTGGCGGCCCTGCAGAAGCGCATCGCCGCGCTCGGGCTCGCGCACCGGATCACGATCTGCGACGCGGTGGATCGCGCGACCCTCGACGCGTGCTACGCGCGTGCCGACGTGTTCGTCCTGCCGACCTTCCACGAGGGTTACGGCATGGCGCTCGCGGAGGCGCTCGCGCGCGGCCTGCCCATCGTGAGCACGCGCGCCGGCGCCGTGCCGGAGACGGTCCCTGCGGACGCCGGCCTGCTCGTTCCGCCCGGCGATCCGGCGGCACTGCGCGACGCGCTCGCCCGCGTCCTCGACGATGCCGCGCTGCGCTCGCGCCTCGCCGACGGCGCCCGCCGTGCGCGGACGCGACTGCCCGACTGGGACGCGGCGTGCGCGCGTCTCGCCGCCGTGCTCACGACCGAGCCCGCGAACCTTGAGCGGCTTCACGACTGACTGGCTCGCGCTGCGCGAACCCGCGGACGCCCTCGCGCGCGACGCGGCGCTGATCGGTCCGTTCGTCCCGGGCACCGGCGCGACGCGCCGCGTCGTCGACCTCGGCGCGGGCACCGGCGCCAACCTGCGCTATCTCGCGCCGCGCCTCGGCGGCCCGCAGGATTGGCTCGCGGTCGATTCCGATCCGACGCTGCTCGGTGCGCTCGCGGCGCGCGCCGCGCCCGCGGGCGTCCGGGTGCGCACGCTGCGCCTCGACCTCGCGCGGGACCTGGAGGCGCTGCCGCTGGGCGAGCACGCCCTCGTGACGGCGGCGGCGCTGCTCGACCTCGTCGCGGCGCCGTGGTTGGCACGGCTCGCGGCGCGGTGCGTCGTGGCACAGGCAGGCGTCCTCTTCGCACTCACCTACGACGGCCGCATCGAGTGGTCGCCGGCGGACGACGGCGACGCGCGCATCCGCGAGCTCGTGAACCTGCATCAGGGGACCGACAAGGGCTTCGGTCCCGCGCTGGGACCGGCCGCGGCCGCCGTAGCCGGGCGCGTCTTCGAAGAGCGGGGCTACCGGATGCGCCGCGCGCGCAGCGACTGGATGCTCGGGACCGAGTCGCACGCGCTGCAGGCGGCGCTCGTCGACGGCTGGGTCGCCGCCGCGCTCGAGATCGCACCCCGCGAAGCGGCCGCCTTCGAGGATTGGCGGCGGCGGCGGCATGCGCATCTCGCCACCGGCGCGTCGCGGCTCCGCGTCGGTCACGTCGATCTGGCGGGCGAGCTAGCGCCTTAGTAGGGGGCCTAAATTCGGGGGACACGTCCCCCTTCCCCCTGAATGGGTGGCTGTTAGTGAATCCGCGTCAGCGGCGACGCGGCCGGACCGTCGACGGTCGGGGCGCCGGCCCGCAGGTCGCAATCGAACAATACGTCCGCGCCCATGCGGAACACGCGATGCGCCGGGCGCAGGCCGTCCTGGAGCCGCTCGACCGGCGGGAGCTGCAGACCCGGCCGCCCGCGCCCGATGACGAGCGGCGCGATCGCGACGTGGAGCCGATCGAGGAGACCGGCCTCGAGAAACCGCGACACCGTCACGCCCCCGCCCTCGACGAACACCGCGTGACAGCCGCGTCGATGCAGCAGCGCGAGCACCGCGTGAAGGTCGAAACGGCCGTCGCGGCTCGGCGCGCCGGCGACCTCGGCGCGGCCGAAGCGCTCGCCGGGCTGCACGCGCGCCGACTCGCAGACGAGCAGCGTGGCGGCCGCGCCGTCGGAGAACACCTGGTGGTGCGCGGGCAGCCGCCGCCGCGGATCGAGCACGACGCGCAACGGGTTGGGGCCGGAGACGAGGCGCGTCGTCAGCCGGGGATCGTCGCCCGCGACCGTGCCGGCCCCGACCACCACCGCGTCGCAGAGCGCGCGCAGACGGTGGAGGTGGACGATGTTCTGCGTCCCGGTGACGAACCGCGAGTCGCCGGTCCGCGTGGCCACGAAGCCGTCGAGGCTCTGTCCGAGGTGTCCGAGCGTTAGCGGCCGGCCCGGACCGGCGGCACACAGCGGCAGGTAGAGCGCGAAGCTCGCGTCCGCGCCGTCGTCCTCTGCGCTGGCCGCCGCCCAGCCGGAGCCCGGGCGCCACGCGAGCGTCGCATCGGCCGCGGTGGACGGCACCTCCCGCAAGCCGCCGGAACCGTCGGGCGCGAACGACACGGCCCGGCCGCGATCGAAGCCGTTGCGCACGACGCGCGACGCCGCGAGCAGCGCGCTCCAGGCGCGATCGGCGGGTTGCTGGACCTGCTCCATTGGGGACGAGACCGGGAATCGACGGCCGCGATGCGGACGCGGCGCACGCGGAGTATAGGTCGGGACGGGGCGCCGTGCTGCGGGGCGCCGCTGCTAGAATCGCCTGCCTCCCACGTTTCGCCACCTCCGACCATGGGCGCGCTGCGCACCGCCATCAATCCCCGCTCCGAGGAGTTCCGCGCGAACGCCGCGGCGATGGCCGCGCTGGTCACCGATCTGCGCGCGCAGGTCGAACGCGTCGCGCTCGGCGGCGACGAGAGCTCGCGCACGCGCCACGTCGCCCGCGGCAAGCTCCTGCCGCGCGAGCGCGTGCGGGCCCTGCTCGACCCCGGCTCGCCGTTCCTCGAGTTCTCGCAGCTCGCCGCGTACGGCATGTACAACGACGAGGCGCCGGGGGCCGGGGTCATCACCGGCATCGGGCGCGTCTCCGGCCACGAGTGCCTGATCGTCGTGAACGACGCGACCGTGAAAGGCGGCACCTACTTCCCGATGACGGTGAAGAAGCACGTCCGAGCGCAGGAGATCGCCGCGCAGAACCGACTGCCGTGCATCTACCTCGTCGACTCGGGCGGCGCGAACCTGCCGACGTGGGACGAGGTGTTCCCCGACCGCGATCACTTCGGCCGCATCTTCTACAACCAGGCCAACATGTCGGCGGCCGGCATTCCGCAGATCGCCGCGGTGATGGGGTCGTGCACCGCCGGCGGCGCCTACGTCCCGGCGATGTCCGACGAGTCGATCATCGTGAAGGGCCAGGGCACGATCTTCCTCGGCGGGCCGCCGCTCGTGAAGGCGGCGACCGGCGAGATCGTGACCCCCGAGGAACTCGGCGGCGCCGAGGTGCACACGCGCCAGTCCGGCGTCGCCGACCACTACGCGCTCAACGACCATCACGCGCTGGCGATCGCGCGGCGCATCGCGAAGAACTTCAATCGCGCGAAGCGCGTCGGCGTCACCGTCGCCGCGCCGCGCGAGCCGCTCTACCCGCCCGGGGAGATCGGCGGAATCATCTCGGCCGACATCCGCAAGCCCTACGACGTGCGCGAGGTGATCGCGCGCATCGTCGACGGTTCGGAGCTCGACGAGTTCAAGCAGAACTACGGCACCACGCTCGTGACCGGCTTCGCGCACGTCTGGGGCTACCCGATCGGCATCGTGGCGAACAACGGCATCCTGTTCTCGGAGTCGGCGCTCAAGGCCGCGCACTTCATCGAGCTGTGCAGCCAGCGCGGGATCCCGCTGCTCTTCCTGCAGAACATCACCGGCTTCATGGTCGGCAAGAAGTACGAGGCGAGCGGCATTGCCCGCGACGGCGCGAAGATGGTGACCGCGGTGTCGTGCGCGAAGGTGCCGAAATTCACCGTGATCATCGGCGGCTCCTACGGCGCCGGCAACTACGGCATGTGCGGGCGCGCCTACAGCCCGCGCTTCCTGTGGATGTGGCCGAACGCGCGCGTGAGCGTGATGGGCGGCCAGCAGGCGGCGAGCGTGCTGGCGACGGTCCGGCGCGACGGGATCGAGGCGAAGGGCGGCAGCTGGTCGAGGGAGGAGGAGGAGGCGTTCAAGCAGCCGATCCTCGAGCAGTACGACCGCCAGGGCCACCCGTACTACGCCTCGGCCCGTCTGTGGGACGACGGCGTGATCGCGCCGGAGGACACCCGCCGCGTCCTGGCACTGGGGCTCTCGGCCGCCCTCAACGCGCCGGTCGAGGAGACGAGGTTCGGTGTCTTCCGAATGTAGGAGCGCGGCCATGACAACGACGACCCTGCCCGGCCCGCTCGCGCTCATCTTCTCGATCCAGGATTTCGGGAGCTTCCTCTGGACGCTCTTCACCTGGACGGCCGCGCTGCGGTCGGGTCGATGACGACGATCTACGACCGCCCCGAGCACGAGCAGCTTCGTACGACGGTCGCGCGCTTCCTCGCCGACGAGGTGGAGCCGCACGGCGAGCGCTGGGAGGACGAGGGCTGCGTCCCGCGCGAGGTGATCCGCAAGCTCGGCGACCTCGGCCTGCTCGGCATCACCTATCCGCCCGAGTACGGCGGTGCCGGCGCCGACGCGCTCACCGCCGTCGTGTTCCAGGAGGCGCTGTCGCGCTCGACGTTCGGCGGGTTCATCGTGACGGTGCTGGTGCACACCGACATGGCGAGCCCGCACCTCGTGCACGGCGGCTCGAAGGCGCAGCTCGACCGGTACCTGCGCCGGGTGATCGCAGGCGAGCTGGTGACCGCGGTGGCGGTGACCGAGCCCGACGCCGGTTCCGACGTCGCCTCGATCCGCACCCGCGCGCGGCGCGACGGCGATGCGTGGGTGCTGAACGGCACGAAGATGTTCATCACCAACGGCGTGCACGGCAACCTCTGCTTCGTCGCGGCGCGCACCGACGCGGAAAGCAAGGGCGCGCGCGGCATCTCGATGTTCATCGTCGAGAAGGGAACGCCGGGCTTTCGCGTCGGCCGCGCGCTGAAGAAGCAGGGCTGGCTCTCGTCGGACACGGCCGAGCTCGTGTTCGAGGACTGCCGCATCCCCGGCGCCAACCTGCTCGGGGAGGAGAACCGGGGCTTCTACGCGATCATGCGCAACTTCCAGACCGAGCGGATCGCGCTCGGCGCGATGGCGATCGGGCACTGCCAGACGGCGCTGAAGCTCACGCTCGAGTGGGTGATGGGGCGCAAGGCCTTCGGCGCGACGCTGTTCGACATGCAGACGATCCGCCAGCGGCTCGCCATGCTCGACGCAAAGGTCCAGGCGGCGCGGGCATTCCTCTATCATTGCGCCTGGCTCGTCGCGCAGGGGCGCGAGTGCGTGCGGGAGGTGTCGGCGCTCAAGGCGCTGACCGGCGAGCTGGCGAACGAGGTCCTGTACGCCTGCCAGCAGTTCCACGGCGGCATGGGCTACATGCGCGAGAGCCCGATCGAGCGGCTGGTGCGGGACGCGCGCGTGCTCGCGATCGGCGGCGGCGCGACCGAGGTGATGCTGGAAGAAGTGGCGAAGCGGTTCAATTCACAAGAACGATCATGACCTACACGACCATCAAGCTCGACAAGACTCCCGCCGGCATCGCGCTCGTCTGGCTCGACCGCCCCGAGGTCCGCAACGCGTTCAACGAGACGATGATCGCCGAGCTGACCGACGCGTTCCGCGCCGTGGACGGCGACGCGGGCATGCGCGCGATGGTGCTCGCCGCGCACGGGCCGGCGTTCTGCGCCGGCGCCGACCTGAACTGGATGAAGAAGATGTCGGGCTACACGTTCGCGCAGAACCACGCGGACGCCCTCGGCCTCGCCCGCATGCTGCACACCCTGCACACGATGAGGAAGCCCACCGTGGCGCGCGTGCACGGGGCGGCGTTCGCAGGCGGGATGGGGCTCGTCGCGGCCTGCGACGTCGCGGTGGCGGCGCACCGCGCGGAGTTCTGCCTCTCGGAGGTGAAGCTCGGCCTCATCCCCGCGACGATCAGCCCGTACGTGATCGCCGCGATGGGCGAGCGCGCGGCGTACCGCTACATGCTCACGGCGGAGCGGTTCACCGCGGCCGAGGCCTACCGCATCGGGTTCGTCCAGGAGATCACCATCGACGAGGAGCTCGACGCGACGATCAATGCCATGCTGGGGGAGCTCGTCGCGGGCAGCCCCGCGGCGCAGGCGTCGACGAAAGAGCTCATCCGCGTCGTCGCGGGCCGGCGGATCGACGACGACCTCATCGGCGACACCGCGACCCGCATCGCTACGGCGCGCGCGTCCGACGAGGGCCAGGAAGGCATCCGGTCGTTCCTCGAGAAGCGCAAGCCGGCGTGGGCGGCCGAAGCGGCGCCGGCGCGGAAGTCCGCCAAGGGCAAGAAGAAGACCTGAGTCTTTCCCGATGTTCACCAAGATCCTGATCGCCAACCGCGGCGAGATCGCCTGCCGGGTCATCCGCACGGCACGCCGGCTCGGCATCAGGACGGTGGCGGTGTACTCCGAGGCCGATCGCGGCGCGCAGCACGTGCGCGCCGCCGACGAGGCGTATCTCGTCGGGCCGGCCGCGGCGAAGGAGAGCTACCTGCGCGGCGACCGCATCCTGGAAGCCGCACGCAAGTCGGGCGCGCAGGCGATCCACCCGGGCTACGGCTTCCTCTCCGAGAACGAGGATTTCGCCGCGGCCTGCGAGAAAGCCGGCATCGTGTTCGTCGGCCCGCCGGCGTCCGCGATTCGCGCGATGGGCTCGAAGAGCGCGGCGAAGGCGATCATGGAGAAGGCCGGCGTCCCGCTGGTTCCCGGCTATCACGGGGACGACCAGGACCCGAAACACCTTCAGGTACAGGCCGATCGGATCGGCTACCCGGTGCTGATCAAAGCGTCGGCCGGCGGCGGCGGGAAGGGCATGCGCATCGTCGAAAGCGCCGCGGAGTTCGCGGCAGCCCTCGCGTCGTGCAAGCGCGAGGCGGCCTCCGCGTTCGGCGACGACAAGGTGCTCGTCGAGCGCTATCTGCGGCGCCCGCGGCACATCGAGATCCAGGTGTTCGCGGACAAGCACGCCAACTCCGTATACCTCTTCGAGCGCGACTGCTCCGTGCAGCGCCGCCACCAGAAGGTGCTCGAGGAGGCCCCGGCGCCGGGCCTGGCCCCGGAGCGCCGCGCCGCGATGGGCGCGGCCGCGGTCGCCGCGGCTCAGGCGATCGGCTACGTCGGCGCGGGCACGGTCGAGTTCATCGCCGACCAGTCAGGGACGTTCCACTTCATGGAGATGAACACGCGCCTCCAGGTCGAGCACCCCGTGACCGAGATGATCACCGGCGAGGACCTGGTCGAATGGCAGCTGCGCGTCGCCTGGGGCGAGCCGCTGCCGAAGCGGCAATACGAGCTCGCGTTCGTCGGCCATGCGCTCGAGGCGCGGGTGTACGCGGAGGACCCGGCAAAGGGCTTCCTGCCCGCGACCGGCCGGATCACGCATCTCGCGATGCCGCCCGCATCGCGCCACGTGCGCGTCGACACCGGGGTCGCGGCGGGGGACGAGATCTCGCCGCACTACGACCCGATGATTGCGAAGCTGATCGTCTGGGACCGCGACCGGCCGGCGGCGCTGCGCCGCATGAGGGATGCCCTCGGCGCCTTCGAGATCGTCGGCCTGACGACCAACGTCGGTTTCCTCTCGCGGCTCGTGTCGAGCGCCGCGTTCAGCGGCGCGGACCTCGACACCGGCCTCATCGAGCGCTCGCGCGACGAGCTGTTCCCGCCGCCGGCGGCGGTGCCCGACGAGGTGCTCGCGCTCGCCACCTCCGCGGAGCTGCTGCGTCACGGCCGCGACGCGCACGCGCACGCGGTGGCCTCCGGCGATCCGTTCTCGCCGTGGAGCGACTGCGACGGCTGGCGCCTCAACCAGGACAACCACCACGTCTTCGTTTTCAAGGCCGGCGAGCGGCAACACGCGGTGACGGTGCACTACCGGCCGGGCGGCACGTTCGAGGTCGAGCTGCCGGGCGGCCGGCGGATGCTCGCCTGCGAGACTGCGGGCGAGACCGGCGTGCGCATCTGGCTCGACGACGAGTCGATCGCCGCGACGGTGGTGCGCAACGGCGCGACCATCGACGTGTTCTGCGCCGGCGCGCGCCACACGTTCGAGCTGCACGATCCGTGGCTCGCCGAGGTGGCGGCCGACGTGCACGGCGGCGGCCTGACCGCGCCGATGCCCGGCAAGGTGATCGCGGTGCTCGTCGACGCCGGCGCGAAGGTCGAGCGCGGCGTGCCGCTCCTCATCATGGAGGCGATGAAGATGGAGCACACCATCCTGGCGCCCGCGGCCGGCGCGGTGAAGGAGATCCTCTACGGCGTCGGCGACCAGGTGGCCGAGGGCGCCGAGCTGA
This sequence comes from uncultured beta proteobacterium, assembly GCA_963716855.1. GTDB lineage: Bacteria > Pseudomonadota > Gammaproteobacteria > Burkholderiales > SG8-39 > JAGVSZ01. The sequence continues at coordinate 72,066 of CAVQUV010000025.1, forward strand.
TTCGCTTCGACGCGACGTAGTCCGTCACCCGGCGTACGCCGGGGTCCAGGCGAAGCGGGCTGGATCCGTCTTCCGCCGAAACGACGGGAGGACAGGTGAAGGTACTGCTCTACATCCCGAAGGGCCCCGACAGCTGGCGCGACGCCTTCGCCCGCGCACTGCCGGAGGCCGAGATCCGCATGTGGGCGCCCGGCAGCGCCTGGCAGGCCGACTATGCGGCTTTCTGGTATCCCCCGCGCAACCTCCTCGACGGCCAGACGCGGCTCAAGGCCGCATTCAATCTCGGCGCAGGCGTGGACGCGACCCTGAAGGCGCTCGCGATCCCGGCCGGCGTGCCCCTCGTGCGTCTGGAGGACGCGGGCATGGGGCGGCAGATGGAGGAATACGTCGCGTGGGCGGTGCTGCGCTACTTCCGCCGCCTCGACGACTACGCCGCGCAGCAGGTGCGCGCGGAGTGGAAAGTGCACGCGCCGCGCCGGCACGCCGAGTTCCCGGTCGGCGTGATGGGCCTGGGCGTGCTCGGCACGAAGCTCGCGACGATGCTCCGGTCGCTCGGCTTTCCGGTGCTGGGCTGGAGCGCGAGCGCCCGGACGCTCGAGGGCGTGCGGACGTTCGCGGGGCGCGGCGAGCTCGAGGCGTTCCTGCGCGCGACGCGCGCGCTCGTGTGCATGCTCCCGCTCACGCCCGACACCGCCGGCCTGCTGAACCGCGACACGCTCGGCAAGCTTCCGCAGGGCGCGTATCTCGTGAACGTCGCGCGCGGCGGCTTGGTCGTCGACGACGACCTCATCGCGCTGCTCGACAGCGGGCATCTTGCCGGCGCGACGCTCGATGTCTTCCATACGGAGCCGCTGCCGGCAACACACCGCTTCTGGTCGCATCCGAAGCTTTTCCTCACGCCGCACGCGTCGGCGCTGACGCTGGTCGAGGATTCGGTCGCGCAGATCGCCGACAAGATCCGCACGCTCGAGCGCGGCAACGCGATTACGGGCGTCGTCGATCCGGGACGTGGATACTGACCACGCCACCTCGCGCCCCGCAAAGCGCCGAGCCCGTGGAGGATCGCCAGGCCTGGACCTGCGCCGACGCGCCGTTTGCGCAACGTTACTCCGACCCGATCACACGAAGCCGATCCTCCGCTTCGGTACGCTCGCCGGCGGATTCATGAGCCCGCGGATTGCCTGAAGAATCTCGACGATCGCCTGGTCTTGGTGGGCGAGGCGTTGATCGATTCGGGCCTCGAGCTGGTCTAGCCGCTTCGCGAGTTCGCTGTTTGCGGCCAGCACCTCGCGCAGTCGCACGAAGGCACGCATGATCTCGATGTTGACCGCGATTGCACGGGGCGTCCGGAGGACCGAGGAGAGCATCGCCACTCCCTGCTCGGTGAAAACGAAGGGGGCGTAGCGCCGCCCGCCGCGGCTTCCGCTTGAGGTCACAATTTGTGACCTCAATACGTCCCACTCGTCAGCCTTGAGCTCGAACATGAAATCCGCCGGAAATCGATCGGCATTGCGCCTCACCGCCTGGAGAAGGACCTTGGTCGAGACGCCGTAGAGGCTGGCTAGACCGGCGTCGAGCATCACTCGATGCCCGCGCACGATCAGGATCGCGCTGGCGATCCGTTCGGCGGGTACCAGTGTCTTTGTCACGCCGCTCCTGGGCCTTTTCGAAGGGGATTACAGGGGATTACCCCGCTTGCTCGAATAAGCAGTATGGCGGGGCATCCGGCTCACAGCGTGAGCCTGACTACTTGTTTGTGCGGGAATATCGGCGATGACGCTGTAGTCCCGGGAGTCACGCTCGTGTCTTGTCAGTTGACGACTGGATCCGGCGAGCCGGCTAGAATCCTTTCGTGCACCTCCCGCCGAAAGTCCGCATCGTCGAAGTGGGCCCCCGTGACGGCCTGCAGAACGAGCCGCAGACCGTCCCGACCGCGACGAAGATCGAGCTCGTGAACCGGCTCGCCGACGCCGGGCTGCCGGCGGTCGAGGCGGGCGCGTTCGTGTCGCCGAAGTGGGTGCCGCAGATGGCGGACTCCGCGGACGTGCTGAAGGGCATTCGCCGCAAGCCCGGGGTGTCGTACCCGGTGCTCGTGCCGAACATGAAGGGCTTCGAGTCCGCGGTCGCGGCCGGGGTCGACGAGATCGCGATCTTCGGCGCGGCGTCCGAAACCTTCAGCCGCAAGAACATCAACTGCTCGATCGCCGAGAGCCTCGAGCGCTTCGCGCCGGTCGCGGCGGCGGCGCGCGCGCAGGGCATGCGGGTGCGCGGCTACATCTCCTGCGTCGCGGGCTGTCCATACGAAGGCGCGATCACGCCCGCCGCCGTTGCGGCAGTGGCGAAGGCGCTGGACGCGATGGGCTGCTACGAGCTCTCGCTCGGCGACACGATCGGCGTCGGCACGCCGGGCAAGGTGCGCGCGATGATCGAGGCGGTGGCGCGTGAGGTGCCGATCGGCCGGCTCGCGGTTCATCTCCACGACACCTACGGCCAGGCGCTCGCGAATCTCTATGCCGCGCTGGAGATGGGCGTTGCCACGGCCGACAGCTCCGTCGCGGGCCTCGGCGGCTGTCCCTACGCGAAGGGCGCTTCGGGAAACGTCGCGACAGAGGATGTCGTGTACATGCTCGACGGCCTCGGGATCGAGACCGGCGTCGACCTCGCGCAGGTGTTCGAGGCCGGCCGCTTCATCTGCGCCGCGCTCGGGCGCGAGCCGACGTCGAAGGTCGCCAAGGCACTCGCCGCCAAGAGGGCCGCGTGAAGAACGTCGTCCCGGTCTCTGCAGTCACCGCGCAAGCGCCGAGCGACGACGTGCCGTCGCCGTGCATCAACGTCTGCCGGATGAACGAATCGACCCGCCTGTGCGAGGGCTGCTACCGCACGCTCGACGAGATCGCCTGCTGGTCGGGCTACACGCGCGAGGAGAAGCTCGCGGTGCGCGCCAAGCTCGACGCGCGCAAGCACGCCACCCGCTAGCCGCCGTTGCTTCCCAAGCAGATCCAGGTCCTCGAGCGCGGCTGGAGCGCTGTACGACGCAAGGGGGCGAGGCCCCCTTGCAATCCCCCAAGTCGGCGCGCTCGACGAGAGCATGATCCCACGCCAGATCCAGGTCCTCGAGCGCGGCTGGTTGTCGTGCAACAACGTCCTGCTCGCCGGCGGCGGCGGGGTGACGCTGGTCGACTCGGGCTACGGCGATCACGTTCCCCAGACGCTCGCGCTGCTCGACCGCGCGCTCGCGGGTCGGCCGCTCACCTGGCTCGTCAACACGCACTGCCACTCCGATCACATGGGCGGCAATCATGCGGTACAGGAGAAGTTCGGCTGCCGCACGACCATCCCCGTGGGCGAAGCGCCGCTCATCGACGCCTGGGACGAGGAGGCGCTGATCCTCGGCTTCGCCGACCAGCGCGCCGACCGGTTTCGTTACGACGACACGCTCGCGCCGGGGGCGACCTTCCGCATGGGCGATCTCGACTGGCAGGCGCTCGCGGCGCCCGGCCACGATCCGCACGCGCTCATGTTCTACGCACCGGCGGAGCGCGTGCTGATCGCGGGCGATGCGCTGTGGGAGGACGGCTTTGGCGTGATCTTCCCGGCGCTGTTCGGCGACACGCATGCGCTCGTGCAGACGCGCTCGACGCTCGACGCTATTGCGCGGCTCGACCCGCGCACCGTGATCCCGGGCCACGGTCCGGTGTTCGACCGCGTCGTCCCCGCGCTCGAGCGCGCGTACAGCCGGCTGGAGGGCTTCGAGCGCGACCTCACGCGCCTCGCGCGCCACACCGCCAAGGTCATGATCGTGTTCGCGCTGCTGCAGAAGGGCCGGATGGCGATCGCCGCGCTGCCGCGCTACTGCGAGACCGTCGGCATCCTCCGCCATCTCAACCGCGAGTTCCTCGGCATGACCCCCGAGGCGATGGCCGCGTGGCTGGTCGAGGACCTCGAGCGGGCGCGTGCGGTGGGGCGGGAGAGCGGCTATCTTGTGGCGCGGGTTGTTGCATGAACGGGTACGGGCCTAGCTGAACGGCGGCTGAAAAGCGGTTCGTCGCCCCGGCGAAAGCCGGGGCCCAGGAAAGCTGGACGTCGATCGACCACTCGCTTCCTGGATGCCGGCTTGCGCCGGCATGACAGGATCGCTCAGATCTGCAGCCGCTCGATCCGCGCGCGGGCCGTCCCGCCGTCGATCTCCAGGAACCCCACCGACACCGGCAGCGTGAAGCGCCGGGGCCCCGCGCTGCCGGGGTTGACGTAGAGCACCCCGTCGCGCGTCTCGATCGCCGGCCGGTGCGAGTGGCCGGAGATCACCACCCCCAGTCCGCCGGCGGCGGGATCGATCGCGAGCAGCGCGACCTCGTGAATCACGTGAATCGCGACGCCGCCGAGCTCGACGGTCTCGGTGTCCCGGATCGCGCGCGCCCACGCGCCGCCGTCGTTGTTGCCGCGCACGACCGTCAGCGGCGCGATCGCCCGGAGCGCTTCGAGGATCGCGGGTGCGCCGATGTCGCCCGCGTGCAGGATGTGGCTCGAGCCGCGTAGCGCGTCGAGCGCCTCGGGGCGCATGAGGCCGTGCGTGTCGGAGATCAGGCCGATACGCATAGGTAGTGGCGCGGCCATGGCGGCATCTACGGGCGGGTGTTACCCGTGTTCCTAGAACACGGCCCCGGCCGCGCCACGAAAATCGGTCGGAGCCGGCTGGCCTCTCTTCCGTGCCCTTTCCCGGGCGATCTCGTGATCCATGTCGGCAGGGATGAACTGGACCTTCTTTCCCAATCGTCTTGCTGCAGTCAGCTCGTCTCGCGACACCTCCCCGCCGCCGATTGCGATCATCGCATCGCTGCTTTCGACCATGGCTGTCGAGGTGGGGGACAGTCGCTCGGTGCCCGGGATGAATCCGCCCCAAGTCGCATCTCTTACGTAGAAGACAACGTCGACGCAGGGGGACAGCTTGACGTTGTTTTCCTTCGCTTGGGTCGAGACGATCCCTGCGGTCAGAAATCCCCTTTGCTTTGCGGTCGCGTAGACGGCGCCGATGCCCTCGGGAGTGGCTCCAATGTTCACGATCGTGGCTTTCGGGTCATACACGTCGAGGATTCGGTTAGCGTGCTCGAGCATCGCCGCCTTGTTCTCATACTCGGCGGCCGAGTAGCCCAGGAAGGTCAGGACTTTCATTTTCTTGCCCTTGAAGAAGGAGCGGATCTCTCCAGGGGTTGCCTCTCTAAGAGTCGACGGCGGGTCGCAGCTCTGCGCGATGGGTGCGAACAGCAATGCAAGCAAGGACACTGAAGAAGCGATTTGGCCCTTCAACTTTGCGTGCGCCATGATCGGGATTCCTTGCTTCCGGTAAAGGGCTAAGAGGCTGTAGAAGAGTAGCGACGGATTCGGCACCTCATCGAGACTGACTGCATTCTATAGGTCGCTCGCGGGCTCGCCAGACATTGGCCCGAGGTGTCAACTAGATCGGGGCAAGTGCAACGTCCCGTCGAATCGCTCTTCTGACACCCCGTGGCCGCGCCGAGGTGCCCCACGCCCACCCGCACCGCCCGCCGAGCTCGGGCATTGACCTCCGCCCCGCCGCCCTCATGTAAAGTCCGGCCGACCTCCGACCACCATGTTCCGCTCGATCCCGCCCGTCACCCGCGTGCTGATCATCGCGAACGTCGCGATCTTCTGCGCACAGCTCCTGCTCGGCGACCGGTTCGTCGCCGCGTTCGCGCTCTGGCCGCTCGGCTCCGCGACGGCGCTCGGCTCCGAATCGGGCGCGGGCTTCAACCTGTGGCAGCTCGTCACCTACGCCTTCCTGCACGGCAACACCCTGCACCTCTTCTTCAACATGTTCGCCCTGTACATGTTCGGCGGAGAGATCGAGCGCGTGTTCGGGCCGCGGCGCTATCTCCAGTACTACTTCGTCGCGGTGATCGTCGCCGCGATCACGCAGCTCGTCGTGTCGGGGGTCGGGAGCGCCACGCCGTACCCCACCGTCGGGGCGTCGGGGGGCGTGTTCGGGCTGCTGCTCGCGTTCGGGATGCTGTTCCCGCGCCGCATGATCATGCTGATCTTCCCGCCGATCCCGATGCCGGCCTGGCTGTTCGTGACGGTCTACGGCGCGCTCGAGCTGTACCTGGGCGTGACCGGGACGTCGCAGGGCGTCGCGCACTTCGCGCACCTCGGCGGCATGCTCGGCGGGTGGCTGCTGCTGCGCCGCTGGCGCCGGCAGGCGGCGCAGCGCGGCGGCTGGTGACGCGGAGGCTACTTCACGCGCAGCGCGCGCCAGGGATAGGTGCGGCCGTCGGGCGCGGAGACCTGCCCGACGATGCGGTCCGAAGAGGCGTTGCCCTGGAACCGGATCGCGCCCCCGGCCGGATCGTCGATCCGGAACGCGACGTAGCGCCCCTTCACCTCCGAGCGCTCGATCGGCCGCGCCGCGCCGTCGATGCGCGCGACGCCCCCGAGGTTCTGGAACGCCTGCTCGAGCTCCAGCTCGATTTCCATCGACCCGTCGCCGACCGGCACGCGCGTCTCCCATCTTCCGGCGAGCTGCGCCGGGATGATCCAGAGGAAGAGCGTGCTCGTCTTGCGCAGCCCGATCTTCTTCTCCGGCGCCGCCACCTCGATCTTCGCGTCGGGTGCCCACTCGCCCATGTCCCAGTCGTGCGACACCACGCGCGCACCGGCGCGCAGCTCGGCGAGGAGCCGCGGCCGCAGCCGGAGGTTGAACTCGGGCAGCAGGTACATCGTGACCACCGTCGCCGCGCTCAGGTCGGTCTCGAAGATGTCCTCTTTCAGGAAGCGTGCGCGGTCGGCGACGCCGGCCTTCGCCGCGTTGTCGGTGCTCTCCTTGATGAGGTAGTTGTCGTAGTCGATGCCGACGCCGCGCGTGCCGTACTGCTTCGCCGCGGTGATCACGATGCGGCCGTCGCCCGACCCGAGGTCGATCAGGAAATCGTTGCCGCGCACGCCCGCGAGCTCGAGCATCGCCTCGACGACGTTCTGCGGCGTCTGGACGTACGGCACCTCCTCCCCGCGCCCGGCCGTCGCCGCGAGCAGCAACAGCGCGCACACCAGCCGCGCGGCGGTCACGGAGCCCTCCGCCGCACCGCGCGCCATCGTGCCCCGCCGTTGAGGTCGCCGCTCATCGAGTCGCCGTCGATCCGGCCGGCGTAGTCGCCCGCGAACGGTGCGGACCCGGGCACGATGAAGCGGATCTCGGTGCCGTGCAGGGCCGCGAGCTCGAGCGCCACGCGCGCTCCGTCGCCGGCGGCCGCGCCGCCGATCTGCTGATAGGCCTGGTCGATGGCGAGGCGGAACGACGTGCCGTCGCCCTCGCGCACGACCTCCCACTCGCCGGCGACGCGCGCCGGCACGTACCAGAGGTACAGCCAGCGCTCCGAGTGCGACGCGGACCAGTCGTCGGAGGCATCGACGTTGATCCGCGCATCCGGGCGCCAGTCGCCGACCGCGAAGCGATGCGCCACGACGCGCGACCCGGGGCGCATCTCGGCGAGGATCTTGGGCAGGAGCTTGCGGTTCGTCTCGGGGAGGAGGTAGAGCGTGAGCACCGTCGCCTCGCGCAGGTCGGCGTCGAACAGGTCGCGCGCGACGAACCGCACCCGCCCGGCGACCCCGGCTTTCGCGGCCTTCTCCTGCGCCTCGGCGATCAGCGTGCGGTCGATCTCGACGCCGAGGCCGCGCGCGCCGAACTGCTTCGCGGCGGCGATAACGATGCGCCCGTCGCCCGAGCCGAGGTCGACGACGAGATCGTTCGGACCGACTTCGGCGAAGGCGAGCATGCGCTCGACGATCGAGTGCGGCGTCGGGACGTAGGGATCGTAGCCGACGTCGTAGGTGTACCCGTGCGCGACGGCGATCGCGAGCGCCATGGCAACGAGGGCAACGGCCCGGCGCATCGCTTAGCGCACCGCCCGCCACGTGCCCGTGGTGCCGTCCGCCCGCGCGACGCGGCCGGACATCGCGTTGCCGTCCGCGGTCCCCTCGTAGCGCCCCGCGAACGGCGTCGCACCGGTGACGGTGAACGCGAGCCCCGTGCCGTCCGCGCGCCCGCCCTGCAGGGTCGCCGAGTCCAGCGTCCCCTCGAAGAACTGGTAGCGCTGTCGGAGTGCGAGCGTCGCGGTCTGCGCGCCGGGCAGCGTGGTCTCGACGCGCCATTGGCCCTGGACGCGCGCCGGCACGACCCACATGAACACCTTGCTCTCGCGGCTGATGCCCACCGCCTTGTCCGGGGCAGGCATGGTCTCCTGGTGGTCCGGCGGCCAGTCGCCGAGATCCCAGTCGTGCGACACGACGCGCGCCCCCGGGCGCAGCTGCTCGAGGATGCGCGGTGCGAGCTTGATGTTGAGCTCGCGGAAGAGGTACAGCGTCAGCACGGTCGCCGGCCGGAGGTCGGTCTGGAAGAGATCCTGCTCGACGAACTTCGCCCGGTCGCCCACGCCGTTGCGCCGCGCGTACCAGTTCGCCTGCGTCACCAGGCTGGGCTCGATCTCGATGCCCAGCCCCCGTGCGCCGTATTTCTTCGCAGCGGTGATGACGATGCGCCCGTCGCCCGCGCCGAGGTCGATCACGAAATCCTCGGGACCGACCTTGGCGAGCTGGAGCATCCGGTCGACCACCGACTGCGGCGTCGGGAAGTACGGCGCGTCCCGGGGCGGCGGCGAGTCGCTTTGCGCGACCGCGGCCGCCGCGACGAGCATTCCGGCCAGCGCGACCACGGCCCTCATTTCGCGTCGCCCGCCGCGCGGCCCTCGGGAATCGGCTTGCCGCTGTCGCGCCATTCGACGGCGGCGTGGAAGCCGTGCGCCTCGGCGTGGCGCTTGAACCACATCCCCTCGGGGGTGTGCCGGGTGATGCCGTCGAAGAGCGTCGCGATCATCTGCGTGCTGGCGAGCCCCATGTTCTCGTAGGCCTGGTTGATCATCAGCTTCTGCATCATGAGCTGGTTCCGGGGCACCGCGCTCATCCGCTCGGCGAGCGCGTTCACCTCGGCGTCGAGCAGGTCCTCGGGCACGGCTTCGTAGACGAGCCCCCAGGCCTTGGCGGTCCGGCCGTCGATCGTGTCGCCGGTGAGGAGCATGCGCTTCGCCTTCTCGGCGCCGAGGCGGTACACCCACATCGCGGTGGTCGGGCAGCCCCACACGCGCGCCGGCATGTAGCCGATGCGCGCGTCCTCGGCCATGACCACGATGTCCGCGCACAGCGCAATGTCCGACCCGCCCGCGACCGCGTAGCCGTGCACCTTGCAGAGCACCGGCTTGTAGCTGCGCCAGATCGAGAAGAAGTCGTCCGTGAAGCCCTTCATGATCCGGTAGTCCTGCATCGGATCCCAGGGCATGTCCTGGATGAGCGGGGTCTCGCCTTCCGCGTACTGCTTCAGGTCGTAACCGGCGCAGAACGCGCGCCCCGCGCCCGCGAGCACGATCACGTGCACGGCATCGTCGGCATTGGCCTGCTCGACCGCGCGGCGGATCTCGCCCGGCATCGCCGCGTTGATCGCGTTCAACCGCTCGGGGCGGTTCAGGGTGATGCGCGCGATGCGGTCTTGCCGGTCGTACTTGAGCGTCGTGTAGGTCATCGCAGCTCCTCAGCGTCGTGCCAGGGCGAGCACGCGCCGCGCCGCCTTCACGACCGGCCCCTCCAGCATCTTGCCCTCGAACTCCACCGCGTTGCCGCCCGCCTGTTCCAGCGCGGCGATCATCCGCGTCGCGCGATCGACCTCGGCCGCGGTCGGTGTGAAGGCGTCCACGATCGGCGCGACCTGCTTCGGGTGGATCGCGAGCTTGCCGGTGAAGCCGAGCGCCTTGACCCGCTGGCAATCGGTGCGCAGGGCCGCCGCGTCGTCGAGCGCGAGATGCGGCACGTCGAGGAGCCCCAGCCCGGCACTCGCGGCCGCCTGGACGAGGCGCGAGCGGCCGTAGAGCAGCGGCTCCCAGGCAAGCTCGGCGCGCAAGTCCGCGGCGAGGTCGACGCCGCCGAACGCGAGGACGCGCACCCGCGGGTCCGCCTGCGCAATTTCCATCGCCGCCTCGAGCCCGCGCGCCGACTCGATCAGGCAGACGAGACCGATCGCCGCCTGCGCGCCTTCGAGATGGCGCGCATAGAGCCGGACCTCGAACGCCGACTCGACCTTGGGGACCATCACGAAGTCGGGCACGACACCCGAAGAGGCGAGTGCATCGAGATCCCGCAGGCCGGGGCCGGTGTGGATGTTGTTCACCCGCAGCCCCTTGAGCTGCTGCGGTCCGAGGCCGGCGCGAAAGTCGCCGCGGAAGTGCTCGATCAGGATGGCGCGCGCCTCGTCCTTCGCCGGCGCGGCGACGGCGTCCTCGAGGTCGAGGATCAGCGCGTCGGCGCCGGTGGCGGCGGCCTTCGCGAAGCGCTCGGCGCGATTGCCGGGCGTGAAGAGAAGCGCGCGGCAGTGAGCAAGGTCGGTTCGGGGCATGGGGACGGTGGTCTAAGCGTAGCCCGCGGCGCCGTAGGGCGTCGCGGCGCCGCGGCGGTACACGAGCAGGTTGCGCCGGTACGAGAGCACCAGCTCGCGCCGCTGGTTGTAGGCGCGCGTGTCGACGGTGAGGATGCCCTCGTTCGGGCGCGACTTGGATTCCCGCTTGTCGACGATCGTCGACTCGGCCTCGATCGCGTCGCCCGCGAACACCGGGACCGGGAGCTTCACGTCGTGCCAGCCGAGGTTCGCGACGACGCGGCCGAACGTGCGCGTCGTGAGCGCGGTCGCGGCCCCCACGACGAAGGTCTCCATCACCCGGTAGCGGCCGCCCGCGTGGGCGTCGACCCAGGTCGAGTCGTGGAACTGCGGGTTGACCTCGAGCGCGCGCAAGGCGTGCTCGACCGCCTCGTCCCGATAGAACGCGCGCCGCGGGAAATGGACGAACGTTTCCCCGGGCCGTGCGTCCTCGAAGAAGAGGCCGTACCGCTCGACGAGCGCGCCGTCGCCTTGCGCGACGTACATGGCGAACCGCTCCTCGTCGGCGATCGGCAGCGCCGGGCGGCCGGCCTCGTCGGGATGCGCGCCGCGGCGATAGATCGCGACGTCATAGGTCAGGCTGCCGATTTCGGTGCCCGCGGCATTGACCCCGCGGGTGGCGACCGCGACGACGCCGTGGTCCGGCGCATCGCCCGGCCGGACGCCGGTCACCTCGGATTCGGCATACAGCGTGTCGCCGCCGAACACCGGCCCGGTGAGCGCGATCTCGGCGAATCCGAGAATCGCCTTCTTCCGGCCGAAGGTCTTCGAGGCCATGCCGACGACGCGCTGGATCGTGAGCGTCGACACCATCAGCGGGCGCCTCCACGCCGTCTGCGCCGCGTAGTGCGCGTCGTAGTGCAGCATCGCCGAGTTGAGCGTGTCGAGCGCCTCGTCCGCGTTGTCCTGCTGCGACACGGTCACGCCGGGGCGGTGCCGGAAGCGCTGGCCGACGGCGAACTCCTCGAAGTCGAGGCCGAAGCGCTCCTGGTAGCGCTTCTCGCCGGCGCGCAGAAATGCGTGAAAAGCCATGGCCGTCGCCCCGCCGCCTACTTCGCGAGCAGCTCGTAGCCGGTCGGGTTGTCCGGGCACGGGCCGAACCCGCACTCGAGCAGCGTCGACACCGCGTTGGCGAGGACGACGAGGACGAACAGCCAGCCGAGCGCCTGCGCGCCGGCCGACGGCCGGACATCGTGCACGCCCTCGACGAACTGCGCCTCGATGAAGAGCATCACCCCGGCGAACGCGATCAGCACCACGAAGCCGACGAGCGCCCAGGTGTAGAAGTGATACCCGAGCACCGCGGAGCCGTACGCGCCGGTGCCCGGCACGATGTGGAGCAGGATCTGGCGAACCGCGAACGCCGCGCCCGCGAGCGCGCTGACGATCACCACGCCGTAGTGCGACTCCGAGGCGCCGAACCGGACGTTCAGCATGAGGCCCAGGCCCGCCGCGAGGAGCGCCGCGCGCTGGAGCAGGCAGAGCGGGCACGGCAGCTCCCCGCGCGCGATCTGCCAGTAGAAGGCGAGGAGCATCGCGCCGCAGACGCCGGCGAGCGCGAGCGCGTTCAGGGCGCGGGCAAGCGCAGCCACGGCTACAGCGCGATCTTGAGCGGGTCGGTCACGTGACCCGCGAATGCATAGAGCATGAGCGCCGCGGCGGCGACCCACACGAGGACGGAGGTCCTGCGCAGCCCGAGCGCGACGGCGAGGGCCGCGAGAACGAGCACGACGAACGGCAGCGCGATCGGCAACGAGATCATCGAAAGGCTCCCCTAAACCGCGGCCCGAAGCATACCGGCGTCGCCGTCCGCGCGTCTTCGGCGCCGCGCTACTCGTACTTGCGGGTGTCCTCGATCACCTTGCCGTCGTTCGGCAGCTCGCCCGGTGAGCGCAGGGCCGCCTCGCCGCGCAGCTTGGTCACGTCGCGCAGCGTCGCGACGATCCGCTCGGCCAGGCCGGCGGGCGGGCGCTCGACCTCGCAGTGGAGCGTCATGCGGTCCTGCCCGTCCGCGGTGTCCACGATCAGGCGCGCCCGCTTCACCTCCGCGTGGCGCTTCAGCACCTCCGCGATCTGGGAGGGATGCACGAACATGCCTTTCACCTTGGTCGTCTGGTCGGCGCGCCCCATCCAGCCCTTGATGCGCACGTTCGTGCGGCCGCAGGGGCTCGCGCCCGGGAGCACCGCGGACAGATCGCCGGTGGCGAACCGGATGAGCGGATAGTCGGGGTTGAAGGTCGTGACGACCACCTCCCCGACCTCGCCGTCGGCGACCGGATCGCCCGTTCCCGGCCGGACGATCTCGAGGAGGATGTTCTCGTCGACCGTCATGCCGTCGCACACCTTGCCGTCGGGTCCGCGCGATTCGTAGGCGATGAGCCCGAGATCGGCGGTGGCGTAGCACTGCATGACGCTCAAGCCGCGATCGGTCATCGCCGCGCGCAGCGTCGGCGGAACGTACTCGCCCCCCACCATGGCCTTGCTCAGGCACGCGACGTCGGCCTTCAGCTCGTCGGCCTTGTCGACGATCAGCTTCAGAAACGACGGCGTCCCGATGTACGCGCTGATCCGCAAGTCGGCGATCGCGGCGACCTGCATCTCGGTCTGCCCGACGCCGGTGGGCACGACGGCGCATCCGCAGGCGAGCGCGCCGGTCTCGAGCATCGAGCCGGCCGGGGTGAAGTGATAGGCGAAGGTGTTGGCGACGAGGTCGCCCGGCCGGAACCCGGCGGCGTACAGCGCGCGGCCGGTGCGCCACCAGTCCTTGCCGTACCCCTCGGGCTCGCAGATCGGGCCGGGCGAGACGAAGATCTTCGCGAGCTTCGCCACCGGCGTCGCGTTGAGTCCGCCGAGCGGACGGATCTCGGCCTGCAGCGCCTTCAGGTCGGATTTGCGCGTGACCGGGAGCCCGGCGAGCGCGGTCCGCGAGACGATCTCGCGCGGGTCGACGTCCTTGAGCATCCGCGCGAAGCCCGGCGCGTTCGTCCGCGCGTGCGCGACCTGCTGCGGCAGCCGGGCGAGCAGATCGCGCTCGCGCGCCTCGACGTCGCGGGTCTCGAGGGCGTCGTAATGGTCCGACATCAGGAGAGCCAGCGCTTGCGCCGTCGGTAGAACTTGGTGTCGCGGAAGTTCTTGCGGCCGCCGGTCGACACCCCGAGGTAGAACTCCTTCACGTCGTCGTTCTCGCGCAGCCGCTGCGCCTCGCCGTCCATCACGACGCGGCCGTTCTCCAGGATGTAGCCGTAGTCGGCGAACTTGAGCGCCATGTTGGTGTTCTGCTCGGCCAGGAGGAAGGACACGCCCTCCTTCTGGTTCAGGCGCTTCACGATCTCGAAGATCTCCTCCACGAGCTGCGGCGCGAGCCCCATCGACGGCTCGTCGAGCAGGATCATCTTCGGCTGCGCCATCAGCGCGCGGCCGATGGCGGTCATCTGCTGCTCGCCGCCCGAGGTGTAGCCGGACTGCGAGCCGCGCCGCTCGCGCAGGCGCGGGAAGTAGCTGTAGACCAGGTCGAGGTCGCGCTTTAGGTTCGCGCGGTTGACGCCGCGCGTATACGCCCCGGTGAGGAGGTTCTCCTCGACCGACAGGTGCTGGAAGCAATGCCGGCCCTCCATCACCTGGCACACCCCACGCCGCACCAGCTCGGCCGGCGTGAGCGCGTCGACGCGCTCGCCGTCGAACTCGATCGAGCCCTTGGTGACTTCGCCGCGCTCGGCGCGCAGCAGGTTCGAGATCGCCTTCAGGGTGGTCGTCTTGCCCGCGCCGTTGGCGCCGAGGAGGGCGACGATGCGGCCCTTCTCGACCTTCAGGGACACGCCCTTGAGCACGAGGATGACGTGGTTGTAGATGACCTCGATGTTGTTCACGGCGAGGTAGGCCTGCTCGGCGGCGGCTGGCTTCGGAACGGCGGACATTGCCTCGCAATCCTGCAAAATGGCTGCGGGCGCCGGAGCGCCCGCACGATCGGTCGGTGAGCACGCGCCGGCTCGCGCCGGCGCGTCGCCGTCAGGTCAGGCGTCCTTCGCGCAGTCGCGGATCTCGATCTTCTTCTCGGCCGCGTAGCGCTTGGCGGTGCTGTTGACCAGCGGCTTGATGATCGTCTCGTCGGCCTCGAACCACTCGTTGCCCGACGATCCACTTCGTGCCGTCCCAGGTCTGGATGCGCGCACGACGCACGCCCTCGTGGTCCTTGCAGGTGGTCTGCATCGGCTGCAGGATGCCCACGAACCCGAGCGCTTGATCGCGGCGTCGTCGATGTAGAGGTTCTCGAGGCCCCAGCGCACCTGCTTCGCCGCGTCAGCGACTTCTTGCCGTAACGCTCCTGCGCCTTGCGCACCGCCTCGACGCTGAGCATCGCCGACATCAGGCCGCGCTTGTAGAGCACCTCGCCGACCTCGTCCTTCGGCCCGGTGCCCTGGCCCTTGTCGTGCACCAGCTTCAGGATCTGCTCGTGCACCTGCGTCCGGCCGGCCGAATGCTGCAATGCGAGCGCGTTGTAGCCCTTCGCGCCCTCGCCCGCGGGCCGCACGTCGGGCTCGGCACCCGACCACCACACGCCGTACATCTTCTCGCGCGGGTAGCCGGTCGCGACGGCTTCCTTGATCGCGGTCGAGTTCATGACGCCCCAGCCCCAGAGGAACACGTAGTCCGGGCGCTGCTGGCGGATCTGCAGCCAGGTCGCCTTCTGCTCGACGCCCGGGTGGGTCACCGGCAGCAGGAGCAGCTCGAAGCCGTGCAGCTTGGAGCGCTCGGTCAGCAGCGGGATCGGCTCCTTGCCGTAGGGCGAGTCGTGGTAGACGAGCGCGATCTTCTTGCCCTTGAGCTTGTCGAGCCCGCCTTCCTTCTTGCCGACGTGCTGCACCAGGATGTCGGCCGCCGACCCAGTAGGTGCCGATCAGCGGGAAGTTCCACTTGAACACGGTGCCGTCCGCCGAGTCGGCGCGGCCGTAGCCCGCGGTGATGAGCGGAATCTTGTCGGCCGGCACCTTGTCGGTCAGCGCGAAGGTGATGCCGGTCGACAGCGGGTGGACCAGGGTGGCGCCGGTCGGGCCCTTGCCCTTCAGGCGCTCGTAGCACTCGACGCCACGGTCGGTCGCGTAGCCGGTCTCGCACTCTTCCCAGGTCAGCTTGACGCCGTTGATGCCGCCCTGCGCGTTGACGAGCTTCAGGTAGTCCTCGAAGCCGTTGGCGAACGGCACGCCGTTGGGCGCGTACGCGCCGGTCCGGTACACGAGCACGGGGAAGAACTGCTCCTTGGCCTGCGCGTAAGCCGCCGAGCTGACGCTCAGGGCAACCGCGGCCGCGGTCATCGCTTTCAAGAACATTGTCGCCTCCTCAGGTTGGAACGCCCGCCCCGGTCCGCGGCGGGTCGAAAGTTGCCTCGCCTGTCTTTGGAAACTGCCGGGTACGGAAGTTCCCAATATACGCCATAAGGCCCCCTCCGGACGCGCCTCCCGGGCCCCGAATCAATGCGGGAACGGCCACAGGCGCAGCTTTTCCTTGCCGATCGCCCACAGCCGGGCCAGCCCGTGCGGCTCGACGATCAGGAAGAAGACGATCAGCGCGCCGAAGATCATGAACTCGAGGTGCGAGATCATGCTGGTGGAAATCGGGATGCCGAGCCAGGTCGGCGCCTGGTTCAGCACGATCGGCAGCACGACGATGAACGCCGCGCCGAAGAAGCTGCCCATGATCGAGCCCAGCCCGCCGATGATGATCATGAACAGCAGGTTGCAGCGACAGCGTCGATGCTGAACGCAGCCGGCTCCCACGAGCCGAGGTGGACGAAGCCCCACAGCGCGCCCGCCACGCCGACGATAGAAGGAGCTGACGGCGAACGCGGAGAGCTTGGCGTACATCGGCCGGATGCCGATGACCTCCGCCGCCACGTCCATGTCGCGGATGGCCATCCACTCGCGGCCGACGCTGGCGCGCACGAGGTTCTTCGCCAGCAGGGCGAACAGCGCGACGACCGCCAGGACAGAACAGGTACTTCCGCTGCGGCGTGTCGAGCACGAAGCCGAACAGATCGATGTTGGGGACGGAAACCGAGCCCGACGGGGCGTAGTTGGTGAACCACTTCACGCGCAGCGAACACCCAGTCGACAGAAGAACTGCGCGGCGAGCGTGGCCACGGCGAGGTACAGCCCCTTGATCGCGCAGGCTCGGGATGCCGAAGATCATCCCGACCAGCGCCGCCGCGAGGCCCGCGAGCACGAGCACGACGAGGAAGCTCAGCCCCGGCACTCGGATCGCGATGTTGTAGGCGGCGTAGGCGCCCACCGCCATGAACGCCCCGATGCCCGAGCGAGATCTGGCCGCAGTAGCCCGACCAGGATGTTCAGGCCGAGCGCCGCGAGCGACGAGGATCAGGAACGGGATCAGGATCGCGCGGAACAGGTAGTCGCTCGCGATGAACGGCACGACCGCGAAGGCGAACACCACGCAGCGCGATCATGAACACCTGGTCCTGCGGGATCGGGAAGCATCTGCTGGTCGGCGGCGTAGGTCGTCTTGAACTGGCCGTTCTCGCGGTAGAACATGGGTGCGTGGGACGCCTTTGGCCGGAGCAGTCGGTTACGCCCTCCCTCCCCGCTCGCGGGGAGGTGAGGGTCGGGGCGGGAGGGGAGTCGTCTGTCTCATACCCGGTCGATGTGTTTCTCGCCGAACAGCCCTTGCGGCCGCACGAGCAGGAACAGCAGCGCGAGCACGTAGGCGAACCAGATCTCGATGCCGCCGCCGGCGAGGTCGAACGCCTTGACGAGCACCGGTCCGAGGAACACCTCGGACAGCTTCTCGCCGACGCCGATGATCAGGCCGCCGACGATCGCGCCGGGCACCGACGTGAGTCCGCCGAGGATGACCACCGGCAGCGCCTTGCAGCGCCACCTGGGAGAGCGAGAACTGCACGCCCAGCTTGCGCCCCAGATCACGCCGGCGACCAGCGCGACGACGCCGGCCACCGCACCAGACGATGACCCAGATGCGGTTGAGCGGGATGCCGATCGACTGCGCGGCCTGGTGGTCGTCGGCCACGGCGCGCAGCGCGCGGCCGGTCGGCGTCTTCTGGAAGAACAGCGCCAGCAGCCGCCACCAGCGCCGCGGCGACGACGGCCGCGACGAGGTCTTCCTTGTTGACGAGGATCGCCGCCCTGGAAGACCTTGTCGAGGACCATCACCGGCTCCTTCGGCGATGCCGAGTCGATCTTGTAGATGTCGCTGCCGAACACCGTCTGCCCGAAGCCGTCGAGGAAGTAGGTGACGCCCAGCGTGGCCATCAGCAGCGCGATCGCCTCCTGGTTGACGAGCGGCCGCAGCACCAGCCGCTCGATCAGCCAGGCAAGCGCGACCATGATCGCCACCGCGAGGCAGCGCGGCGAGCCACCAGCGGCATGCCCTCCGCCATGCGCGCCATCGCCAGCGCGGCGAACAGCACCATCGCGCCCTGCGCGAAGTTGAACACGCCCGAGGCCTTGAAGATCAGCACGAAGCCGAGCGCCACCAGCGAGTAGAGCATGCCGGTCATCAGGCCGCCGAGCACCACCTCCACGAAGAAGCCGACCGGCGAGGCGCCGGTGGCGAGCGGCGCGACGAGGCCCGCTACGAGCAGCGCGATCAGGGCGGCGACGGGCCAGTTTCTCTTCAGCATGCCGGTTCTCAGTGACTGACCCCGAGATAGGCGTCGATCACCGCCTGGTTGGCCCGCACCTCGTCGGGCGTGCCGTCGCCGATCTTGCTCGCCGTAGTCGAGCACCACCACGCGGTCGGAGATGTCCATCACCACGCTCATGTCGTGCTCGATCAGCACGATCGTGGTGCCGAACTCGTCGTTCACGTCCAGGATGAAGCGGCACATGTCCTGCTTCTCCTCGACGTTCATGCCGGCCATCGGCTCGTCGAGCAGCAGCACGCTGCGGCTCCATCGCGAGCGCGCGGCCGAGGTCGACGCGCTTCTGCAGGCCGTAGGGCAGCCGGCCCACCGGCGTCTTGCGATAGGCCTGGATCTCGAGGAAGTCGATGATGCGCTCGACCGCCGCGCGGTGCTCGATCTCCTCGCGCAGCGCCGGCCCGATCCGCAGCGCCTGCAGCAGGAGATTCGCGCGCATCTTCAGGTTGCGCCCGGTCATGATGTTGTCGAGCACGCTCATGCCCTTGAAGAGCGCGAGGCTCTGGAAGGTGCGGGCGATGCCCCGCTCCGCGACCTCGTGCGGGTCGACCTGATGGCGAACGTTTCGCCGCGCGAACGTGATCTTGCCGCCCTGCGGGTGGTACACGCCGTTGATGCACGTTGAGCATCGAGCTCTTGCCCGCGCCGTTCGGGCCGATGATGGCGCGGATCTCGTGCTCGCGGACGTCGAAGGAGACGTCCTGCAGCGCGTGCACGCCGCCGAACGAGAGCGACACGCCCTCGACGGTCAGGATCGGCTCGCCGATTCTTCGCGCGTGCTGCATCCGCCGGGCCGGTCAGGCCGCCTTCTTCGCCGCCTCGACCGGGTAGGTCTTCGCGTCGGCGATCTGGAGATTCGCGCTGATCGAGCCGGTGCGTCCGTCCTCGAAGCGCACCTGGGTCTCGATGAAGCACTCGTGCCTGCCGCCGTACAGCGCGTCCACGAGCGGCGCGTACTTCTCGGCGATGAATCGCCGGCGGACCTTGCGCGAGCGCGTGATCTCGCCGTCGTCGGCGTCGAGCTCCTTGTGCAGGATGAGGAACCGGTGGATCTGCGACCCGCCGAGCGTCGGGTCCGCGGCGAGGTCCCGTTCGACCTTCTCCACGCACTCGCGGATCAGGTTGTAGACCCGGCTGCTGCGCGGAGAGATCGGTGTAGCCGGAGTACGGCAGGTTGCGGCGCTCGGCCCAGTTGCCGACCGCCTCGAAGTCGATGTTGATGAACGCGCACACCCGGTCGCGCTGGTGGCCGAAGCACACGGCCTCCTTGATGTACGGGAAGAACTTGAGCTTGTTCTCGAGGTACTTCGGCGCGAACAGCGTGCCGTCGGCGAGGCGCCCGACGTCCTTGGCGCGGTCGATGATCTTGAGGTGGCGGTCCTCGTCGAAGTAGCCGGCATCGCCGGTGTGGAACCAGCCCTCCGGGTCCTTCGCCTCGGCGGTCGCCTCGGGGTTCTTGTAGTACTCGCGGAACAGGCCCGGGCTGCGGATCAGGATCTCGCCGCTATCGATGACCTTCATCTCGACGCCTTTCACGGGCGGGCCGACGGTGTCGGACTTCACCTGCCCGTTCGGCTGCACGCAGACGAAGACCGCGGTCTCGGTGGAGCCGTACAGTTGCTTCAGGTTGACGCCGATCGACCGATAGAAGACGAAGAGGTCGGGCCCGATCGCCTCGCCCGCGGTGTAGGCCACCCTCACGCGGCTCATGCCGAGCACGTTGCGCAGCGGCCCGTAGACGACCACGTTCCCGAGCTGGTACAGCAGCCGGTCCTTGAGCGGCACCGGCTGGCCGTCGAGGATCCTGCCCCCGACGCGACGCGCGAGATCCATGAAGAACGCGTAGGCCTTGCGGCCGCCCCACCACAGGTCCTCGATGCGGATCGACACCTGCGTGAGCAGGCCCTCGAGCACCGGCGGCGGCGCGAAATAGTAGGTCGGCCCGATCTCGCGCATGTCCGTGCCCACCGTCTGGGCCGATTCGGGGCAGGACATGCAGAAGCCGACGACATAGGACTGGGTGTAGGAGAAGATGTTCTGTCCGATCCACGCCATCGGCAGGTAGGCGAGCACCTCGTCGGACGGATCGAGCCCCTCCATCTCCGCTCCGGCGCGACCGGCGGCGATCAGCGCGTGGTGCGTGTGCGTGACGCCCTTCGGGTGGCCGGTGGTGCCCGAGGTGTGGAACATCGACGCGATGTCGGTGGTCTTGCCCTGCGCCACCTCGTCGGCGAAGAACTCGGGGTTGCGCCCGTCGAAGTCGCGCCCGATCGCCTGCAGGTTGTCGAAGCTCATCAGCTCGGTCTGCGCGTAGTGGCGCATCCCGCGCGGGTCGTCGAAGTAGATGTGTGCGAGCTTCGGGCACTGCGGCATGATCTCGAGGAGCTTGTCGACCTGCTCCTGGTCCTCGACGAGCGCGAACTCGATGTCGGCATTGTGGAAGACGTAGACCATCTCCTGCGCCACGGCGTCCGCGTAGATCGGCACGGGGATGCCGCCGAGGGACTGGGCGGCGGCAATGGCCCAGTACAGGCGCGGCCGGTTCTCGCCGATGATCGCGAGCGACATCCCGCGCTTGAACCCTTGCGCGGCGAGCCCGCAGGCGAGCGCGCGAACCTCGTTCGCGACCTCGCCCCACGTCCAGGTCTGCCAGATGCCGAGGTCCTTCTCGCGGATCGCCGGCCGGTCCCCTCGGACCTGCGCGTGATGCAAGAGCAGGCGCGGAAACGTGTCCAGCTCGCCGGCCATGGCCCCCTCCTCGGCTTGTTGCGGTTGCGTGGAAACAGTGCGGCAGCGTCGCCGCGGTCCGCCGGCCTCGTGCCGGGCCGTCGCCGGCTCGAGCCGGCCTTGCGGGGACGCGAATTTTGCCGGCAAACCGGGCGCTTAGCAAACCGGTCGCCCCGAGGCCGGCCGGTCAGCTATACGGGTAGAACCCCCGCCCGGTCTTCCGCCCCAGATACCCCGCCTCGACCATCTCGACGAGCAGCGGCGCGGGACGGTACTTCGGGTCCTTGAAGCCCTCGAACAGCACCTGCATCACCGCGAGCTCCACGTCGAGCCCGATCAGGTCGCAGAGCGCGAGCGGACCGATGGGATGGTTGCACCCGAGCTTCATCGCCTCGTCGATCTCGGCCGCGGTCGCGAGCCCCTCGCCGAGCGCGAAGACCGCCTCGTTGATCATCGGGCAGAGCAAGCGGTTCACGACGAAGCCGGGCGAGTTCTTCACCTTCACGGGCGTCTTGCCGATCTTTTTCGCGACCGCCTCGGCCGCGGCGTAGGTGCCGTCCGAGGTCTGCAGGCCGCGGATGACCTCGACGAGCTGCATCACCGGCACCGGGTTGAAGAAGTGCATCCCGATCACCTTGTCGGGCCGCTTCGTCGCCGCGGCGAGGCGCGTGATCGAGATCGACGAGGTGTTGGTCGCGATGACCGCGTCCGACTTCGCGACCGCGTCGATGCGCCCGAAGATCTCGAGCTTGAGGTCGAGGTTCTCGGTCGCCGCCTCGATGACCAGGTCGGCGGCGCGCAAAGCGTCGAGGCTCGTCGAGGTCTGGATGCGCGCGAGCGCGGCGGCCTTGTCGGCCGCGCTCATCTTGTCCTTCTTGACGAGGCGCTCGAGACTCCCGTCGACCGTCTTGAGGCCGCGCTCGAGCTGGGCCGCGCCGATGTCGGTCATCGTGACCGGAAGGCCCGCCACCGCGAAGGCCTGCGCGATGCCGTTGCCCATGGTGCCGGCGCCGACGATGCCGACGTGCTTGATTGTCATTGGGGTGCTCCGGAAGAGGAAGAGACGAATGCGGGCGCGAGATGCTACCCCGAGCCCGCCGCGCGACGAGCAGGACGTTGGCGAACGGCGTGCCCGCGCTCATCGGCGCGGCCTCGACGTGGAAGCTCGCCTGCTCGACCGCCGCGATCCACGCCTTGAGCCCGCGCGTGTAGAGCCGCGGCCATCCGCCGCGGAGCAGGGTGATCGCCTGGTCGGAAAAGCGCGTGACCGCCGCGCGCACGCCGGCATCGGCGTCGCCGACCCGCAGCAGCAGCGTGCCACCGGCCGCGAGCGCGGCCGCGCAGCGCGCGAGCACGCCCGCCTGATCGTCGGGCGGCAGGTAGTGCAGCACGTCGAGGATTGCGATGACCTCGCACTGCGGGATCTCCGCGTCCCGCACGTTCCCGACCCGAACCGTCGCTCGCTCGCGGAGCGCGACGCGCGCGGCGACGATCGCACGGCGCCGCAGATCGACGCCGAGCACCGACGCGAGCCGCGGCGGCGGCGGCCAGGCGGTCGGCCACTCGCCGTGCTCGTAGCAGGCGCGCGCAGCGAAGAGGAAAGCGGGCAGCACGCCCTGCCCGCAGCCGAGGTCGACGAGGCGCGCGCTGTCGGGAATCAGGCCGCGCGCGACGATCGCGCGGAAGACCGGATCGTGGCGCAGCTTGCCGCGCGCGAAGTGCAGCGGCGTGCGTCCGGCCGGCGCATAGGCGCTGCCCGCCGCCGCGACGATCGCATCGAGCGCCGCGCGCTCAGGCGCCGTCATCGCCCACGCACGCGGCCCGCAGTGTCACCGACCTCAGCCCGAGCGCGGCCAGGCGTGCGCCGAGCGCGGGCAGCACCGCGAGCGCGTGCGCCTCGCCCGCGCGCGCGCGCGCCGCGATCCCGTCGTGCAACAGATAGATGTCTCCCGCCGCGGCGCCCGCGGGCGAGCCGTTCGAGCACCCGCTCCGGCTTGCGCGCGACGGTATCGAAGCCGCGACGCGTCCACGAGACGTAGTGCAGGCCGCAGCGCGCGAGCGCCGGGTCGAGCAGCGGGCTGCGGATCCCGAACGGCGCGCGGAAAAACACCGGCGCGACCCCGGCGGCGTCCGCGATCGCGGCTTGCGCCGCCTCCACGTCGCGCCGCATGCGGCCGAGGCCGTAGAAGGCGAACGCCGTCGAGTGGCGATGGCTGTGGTTCTCCACCGCGTGCCCGCGGCGCACGATCTCCCGCACGAGTGCGGGATGACGGGCGGCCCGCTCGCCGATCAGGAAGAAAGTCGCCGTCATGCCGGCCTCGTCGAGCTGGTCGAGCACCCGCGGCGTGACCTCGGGATCGGGCCCGTCGTCGAACGTGAGCGCGACCTCCTTGCGCCGCGCCGCGGCCGGCGGCAGCCGCGCGACGTTCGGGCCGATCGCGCGGCTGCGCGGCAGGAGGCCGGCGACGGCGAGCGCCGCGTGATTCGCAACGAGGCCGCCGAGCACCCAGGGCCATGCCGACGGGACGACGACGAGCGCCGACCGCGCCGGCGGCGTGCAGCGCTACCGACGCGCGCACCGCGGGGGCCGGGCGCCACGGTCGCGGCGCGGGTCGCAGGCTCGGGGCGAGAGCGATTGGAGAGGACATCGGCGGGCGCATTTTACGTGCGGCGCGGTCGCGGCGGTCGCCGGGCGCTGCTAGACTCGGTGCGCGCAGTCTCGCGCGCAGGCAGCACCGCACGACACGATGCATTCATCCGTACTCGCGATTCTTGTGCTCTGCGCCCTCCTCCATGCGCCCGGCGCCGGCGCCGAGGAGCGGCCGCTGTGGGAGCTCGGCGCCGGCGCCTTCCCCATGTGGCTGCCGGACTACCGGGGCTCGGACCAGTCGCGCGGCTACGTGTACCCGTTCCCGTACGTCCGCTACCGCGGCGAGGTCCTGAAGATGGACGACCGGCATGGCCTCGCGGCCCTGCTGCTGCTCGACAGCGAGCGCTTCGAATTCGACGTGTCGGCCAACGCGAGCCAGCCGGCACCGAGCGACAAGAACATCGCGCGTCAGGGCATGCCCGACCTCGAGCCCACCGTGGAGCTCGGACCACTGCTCAAGGTGAAGCTTTGGGAGAACGCCGCGCGCGACCAACGAGCTCTCGCTGCAGATCCCGGTGCGCGCGGCGTTCGCGATCGACGGACTGAAGTCCGGAGTACATCGGCGTCGTCTTCAACCCGGTGATCGACTTCTTCATGCGCAACGCCGGCCCCGGCGGCGGCTGGCGCTTCGGCATGCAGGCCGGGCCGTTGTTCGCCGATCGCCGCTACAACGCGTACTACTACCAGGTCGACCCGCAGTATGCGACACCGGACCGGCCGGCCTACAGCGCGTCTGGCGGCTACAGCGGCACGCAGATCACCTTCAGCCTGAACAAGCGCTTCAACCGGATCTGGGTGGGCGGGTTCCTGCGCGCCTTCGATCTGCACGGCGCGGTCTACGACGCCAGTCCGCTCGTGAAGAGCCGGTCGGCGCTCCTCGCCGGCATCGGCATCGCGTACGTCTTCGGCCAGTCGGCCACCATGGTCGAATCGGACGACTGATGCGGGGCGAGGCGGGCACGTTCTCCCAGAAGCGCGCGGCGCCGTTGCTGCGCGGCCTGTACGAGAACTGTGCGTTCGGTGCCGCGCTCGCCGTGTTCGGCATCGGCGGGCTGGTCTACACCGCGGTCGGCCCGCTTCTGCACGTCCTTCTGCCGCGCCGCATCGGGGCCGCTCTCGGTCAGCGGGTCACAATGGCGCTGTTCCGGTTCTTCCTCGGTCTGCTGCAACCTCCTCGGCCTCGCGCGCTGCGACCTGCGCGCGCTGGACGCCCTGCGGGACGGGCCGCCGGTCGTGATCGCGCCGAATCATCCGACCTACCTCGACGCGATGCTGATCGTCTCGCGCCTGCCCCGAGTGGCGTGCGTGATGAAATCCGAAGTCCTGCACAACCCGTTTCTCGGTGGCGGCGCGAGGCTCGCCGGTTACATCCCGGGCGACGCGCCCAAGGCCATGATTCGAAAGGCGGTCGCAGCGCTCCGCGCCGGGCAGCACGTGCTCTTCTTTCCCGAGGGCACGCGTACCGTGCAGGCGCCGGTGAACGCGTTCAAGACCGGCTTCGCGCCGATCGCGCGGCTCGCCAAGGTGCCGATCCAGACGGTCATCATCGAGACGGACACACGTTACATGCGCAAAGGCTGGCCGCTCCTGCGCATGCCCGAGTTCCCCCTCGTCTATCGGGTGCGGCTCGGCAACCGGTTCGCGCCGCGCGACGAATCCAGGGCGCTCGTCGCAGACGTGGAGGCCTATTTCCGCACCGAGCTCGCGAGGACGGCCCGCGATGACGAGTAACGGCGCGCACCGGCGCGCTCCGGAGGCCGCATGGCGATGACGAACGAGCCCGAGCCGGTCCACGCGCCGCATCCGCCGCTCGAGGCGTATTTCCGGAGCGAGGCCGAGCGGAGCGGGTGGGTGCGCGACATCTTCGATCGCACCGCCGCCGACTACGAGCGCGTCGAGCGCGCGATGGCGTTCGGCACGGGCCCGTGGTACCGGCGGCAGGCGCTCCTGCGCGCGGGCCTCGCGCCGGGCATGCGCGTGGTGGACGTCGGCACGGGCACGGGACTCGTCGCACGTGAGGCGGCACGGATCGTGGGCGACCCGCGCGCGGTGACCGGCGTGGACCCGAGCGCGGGCATGCGGGACAACGCGACCCTCCCGGAAGGCCTGCGCCTGCTGGAGGGCGCGGCGGAATCGATCCCGCTCCCGGACGGAGGCGCCGACTTCCTCAGCATGGGCTACGCGCTGCGGCACATCTCCGACCTCGAGGTCGCCTTTCGCGAGTTCCACCGCGTCCTCGCGCCCGGCGGAGTCGTCTGCATCCTCGAGATCACGCGACCGTCGAGCCGGCTCGGCAACGCGGTCCTCAAGGCCTACATGCGCGGTTTCGTGCCGCTGCTCGCGCGGGTGATCGCCCGCACTGTCGACAGCCCGCGCCTCATGCGCTACTACTGGGACACGATCGAGGCTTGCGTGCCGCCCGAGGCGGTGATGCGCACGCTCGCCGCCGCGGGCTTCGCCGAGGTCTCGCGGCACGTCGAGCTGGGCGTCTTCTCGGAGTACCGCGCCAGTCAAGCCGCGCGCGGCGTGAGCGCCGCGGGCTGCCCGCCGGCGATGCAGGCCTCGACGACCCATCTCGTCCTCGTCCCGAGCTACGACACCGGCCCGATCCTGGTGGAGACGGTGCGCGCGGCGCGCGCGCACTGGAACCCGGTCTGGGTCGTGCTGGACGGCAGCACCGACGGCAGCCGCGAGCGCCTCGCGCCGCTCGCGGCGGCGGATCCCGGGCTGCGCGTGCTCGAGCTCGCCGTCAACTCGGGCAAGGGCGCCGCGGTGCTGCACGGCATCCGTGCCGCGGCGGCGGCGGGCTTCACCCACGCGCTGACGATGGACGCCGACGGCCAGCATCCGGCCGCCCTCATCCCGGAATTCATGGCCGCCTCGCGCGCCGCGCCCGAGGCGATGATCCTCGGCGTGCCCGTGTTCGACGCGTCCGCGCCCGCGCTGCGCGTGCGCGGACGCAGGATCTCCAACTGGTGGGCGAACCTCGAGACCCTCTGGAGCGGGATCGGCGACTCGCTGTTCGGCTTCCGCGTCTATCCGATCGCGCCGCTCGCGCGCGTGATGGCGCGCACGCCCTTCATGCGCCGCTTCGACTTCGATCCCGAGGCGGTCGTGAAGCTCGCCTGGGCCGGCGTGCCACCGGTGAACCGGCCGGCGCCGGTTCGTTATCTGCGTCCCGAGGAGGGCGGCGTGTCGCACTTCAAGTACGTCCGCGACAACGCGCTCCTCACCTGGATGCACGCGCGCCTGATGATCGGCTTCATCGCGCGATTGCCCGTGCTCGCGGCCCGTCGATGGCTATAATCGGTCCGTCGTTCGTCGCCCCTCGTTACCTGATTCGGAGTCACGGCCAAGCATGAGCGCTGAAGCACATCACCGCTGCGACGTCGTGGTGATCGGCGGTGGACCGGCGGGCTCCACGATCTCGGCGCTGCTCGCGGAGCGCGGCTGGAAGGTCGTGGTGCTCGAGAAGGACCGCCACCCGCGCTTCCACATCGGCGAATCCCTGCTCCCGCACAACAACCCCCTGTTCGAGCGGCTCGGCGTGCTCGAGGAAGTGCGGAAGATCGGCGCTGGTGAAGAACGGCGCGCAGTTCAGCTCCATGTATCACGGCAAGGAGGAGACGTTCTACTTCCGCCAGGCGCTCGACAAGTCCCTGCCGAGCGGCTTCGAGGTGCATCGCGCCGACCTCGATCACCTCCTGCTGCGCAACGCGGCGCGCAAGGGTGTCGAGGTGCTCGAGGAGACGCGCGCCGAGCAGGTCGACTTCGGCCGCGACGAGGTGCGCGTGCGGGCCCGCGGGACCGGAAACCACCGGGCCGGCGGGCGCGCACGAGTGGCGCGCGCGGTTCCTCGTCGACGCTTCGGGCCGCGACACGTTCCTCGCGGGCCTGTTCCGGATCAAGGAGACGAACCCGAAGCACGCCAGCGTGGCCCTCTACGGCCACTACGAGGACGCGCAGCGGTTCCCCGGAGAGGACGAGGGCAACATCAGCATTTACTGGTTCGACCACGGCTGGTTCTGGTTCATCCCCCTGCAGCGCGGGATCACCAGCGTGGGCGCGGTGTGCTGGCCCTACTACCTCAAGCGGCGCAAGGGCTCGCTCGAGCAGTTCCTCGACGAGACGATCGCGCTCTGCCCGGCGATTGCCGAGCGGCTCGCGCGGGCGCGCCGCATCGCGCCGGTGACGGCGACCGGCAACTACAGCTATCAGGCGACGCGCTGCACGGGCGCGAACCACCTGATGGTCGGCGACGCCTACGCCTTCGTCGACCCGGTCTTCTCCTCGGGGGTCTACCTCGCCATGTCCAGCGCCTTTGCGGGCGCCGAGGCCGTGGACGCGGCGCTGCGCGACCCGGCGCAGGCCGCCCGCGCGCTCGCGCGCTACGAGCGCCACGTGCGGCGCGGCATCCGCACGTTCTCCTGGTTCATCTACCGCATCACCACGCCGGTGATGCGCGACCTGCTGATGGGTCCGAGGAACGTGCTCGGGGTCGTCGACGGCCTGATCTCGTTTCTAGCCGGCGACATCTACCGCGCGAACGGCGTGCACGCCCGCATCCGGGTCTTCAAGCTGATTTACTACTTCTTCAGCGCGCTGACGCCGCGCCGCACGCTTGCGGCGATGCGCCGGCGGCGAGAGAACATCCGGCCTGCCGCGCCCTGAGACGGTGCTGCCGCACCGCCACAATTCCCTTCGGTCACGTAGAATTGCGGGCACAAACAAATGACACCGCAATGAACGTCCAAACTTCCCTCGAAACCGAGATCGCGCGCCTGGTCGTCGAGGCCGTGAACCTCGAGACGCCCGCCGAGGCGATCGACCCCGAGGCGCCGCTCTACGGGGAGGGGCTCGGCCTCGACTCGATCGACATGCTCGAGATCGCGCTTGCGATCGGCAAGCAGTACGGGGTCGAGCTGCGCGCCGACGACGAGGCGAATCGCGACATCTTCGCTAGCCTGCGCAGGCTCGCACGTCACGTTGCCGAGCACCGCAAGAAGTGAGGCGCGGCGGCCCGCAGCGCCGCGCCGGTCCGGGGCAGTGAAGGCCGCGCTCGCGATCCTCGCGTTCGCGAGCCCCCTCGCGCTGCACCTCGCCATCGTCACTGAGAACCGCG
This sequence comes from uncultured beta proteobacterium, assembly GCA_963716855.1. GTDB lineage: Bacteria > Pseudomonadota > Gammaproteobacteria > Burkholderiales > SG8-39 > JAGVSZ01. The sequence continues at coordinate 100,720 of CAVQUV010000025.1, forward strand.
CCGTGATGGTCGCGTTCCTCGCCGTGCTCGCGGTCGGCGCGTTGGCGGCCCGCATGCCGGCATGGGTGGCCGCCCTCGCGGCGGTCGCCGCGATCGCCTCCGCCTGGATCGACCTCCGCGTGATCGCGCAGCTCGCGCTCGCCGGCCCGGCGCTCGCTTTCCTCGCCGGCGCGTGGCTCTTCGGGCGCACGCTCCTGCCCGGCCGCACGCCCTTGGTCGAGACCATCGCGCGGCTGGAGCGCGACGGCGATTTTCCGACAGGCCTCGCCGGCTACGCGCGCAGGCTGACCTGGGCGTGGGCGATCCTGCTCGCCGGCATCCCGGCAGTGGCCGCGGCGCTCGCGCTCTTCGCGACTGCCGCGGCGCAATCGCTCTTCGTCAACTTCGCAAGCTACGCGCTCTTGGCGCTCCTCTATTTCGGCGAGTACGCTTACCGGGTGTGGCGCTACCCGCAGTTCCCGCACAAAAACCCGGTCACGGTCGCGGCCAACCTCGTGCGCCGCGCCCCGGAATTGCTCCGACCCTGACGTGACGCCCACCGACCGCGTTCCGCTCATCGGGCATCGCGAGCTCGCGCGCCCGCTCGCCTGGCGCGACGGCGCGCCGGTGACCTGCGCGCGCTTCCTGGCCGAGGCCGCCGCGCTCGCCGAGCGACTGCCCGCGGGCCCGCATCTCGTCAACCTGTGCGAGGACCGCTACCGGTTCGCGGTCGCGCTTGCCGCTGCGCTCCTGGCGGGCAAGGCGAGCCTTTTCCCGCCGAGCCGCCACGCGCACGCGCTCGCGCGCGTCCTTGCCGCACATCCCGACGCCGGCACGATCGCCGAGGTTGCTGTGCCGGGCTGCGCGGGAGCGCTCGTCCTCTACCCGTCCGATCTCGGCGCGGGCGAATGGTCGGGCCCGGTCCCCGCGATTCCGGCGGATCAGTTGGCGGCGATCGTGTTCACCTCCGGGAGCACCGGCGTGCCGCAGCCGAGCGAGAAGCGCTGGGGCAAGCTCGTCGCGGGCGGCACGGCCGAGCGTGCGGCGCTCGAGCTCCCCGCCGGCGGCTTCAGCGTGCTCGGCACGGTGCCGCCGCAGCACATGTACGGCTTCGAGTCGACGGTGCTCATGCCGCTCGCGGGCGGCGGCGCGTTGCACCCGGCGCGGCCGCTGTTCCCGCGCGACGTGCAAGCCGCGCTCAACGAGCTGCCGGCGCCGCGCGTGCTGGTGACCTCGCCGATCCACATTCGCGCGCTGGTCGAGGCCGACGTGACGCTCCCGCCGCTCGAGCTCGTCCTCTCCGCCGCGGCGCCGCTCGCGCCCGAGCTGGCCGCTCGCGCCGAGCAGCGCTTCGCGACGCGCGTGCACGAGATCTACGGCTTCACCGAGGCGGGGCAGGTGGCGACCCGCCGCACTACCGCCTCGCTGGTGTGGCGCACGATAAACGGCATCCGAGTGGTGTCTGCTGGCGACGGCTGGGCCGTCGAAGGCGCGATGATCGACGGGCGCATGCCGGTGAGCGACCTGATCCACCGCCTGAGCGAGACCGAGTTCGTGCTCGAAGGCCGCGCAACCGACATCGTCAACGTGGCCGGCAAGCGCGCCTCCCTCGCCGATCTCAACCGCGCGCTCACCGCGATCCCGGGCGTGGACGACGGCGCGTTCCACGCCCCCGAGCGCGCCGACGGCCGCGTGGCGCGCCTGATGGCGTTCGTCGTCGCGCCGCGGCAGACGAAGCGCGAGATCCTGGCGGCCCTGCGCCGTGCGGTCGATCCGGCGTTCCTCCCGCGGCCGCTCGTGAAGGTCGAGCGCCTGCCGCGGGCGGCGACCGGCAAGCTGCCGCTCGAGGCCCTGCGGGCGCTCGAGGCCGAGCACGCCGTGAGGGTACGCGCGCCCGACGACGCGACGCCGCACCCGGATGGGGAGTGATCCGGACCTCGTGATCCCGCCGGACCACCCGGCGCTGCCCGGCCACTTCCCGGGCAACCCGGTCGTGCCCGGCGTGCTGATCCTCGGCCACGTGCTCGCCGCGCTCGCGCGCCGCGCAGGGCCGCTGCGGATCACCGCAATCCCGCAAGCGAAGTTTCTCGCGCCCCTCGCACCGGGCGAGCCCTGTGCGATCGCGTTTCCGAGCGCTCGGCCCCGACGAGGCGCGCTTCGAGTGCCGCAGCGGCGAGCGCGTGATCGCCCGCGGGACGCTGCGCTTCGAACGCCGATGAGCTCGACACGCGCCGACGTCCCGTGGCGCGAAGTGCGCGAGCGCGGCAGCCCGCGCCTCCTCGCCTTCATGATCTGGGTCACGCGCAAGCTCGGGCGCACGGTCGGCCGTGCGTTCCTGCCGCCGATCGTCGTGTACTTCCTCGTCTTCTCGGGGCGCGCGCGCGCCGCCTCGCGCGACTATCTGGAGCGCGTGCTCGGGCGGCCGGCGACGCTCGCCGACCTCTATCGCCACTACTACACTTTCGCCGCCACGCTGCTCGACCGGGTGTATTTCCTGTCGGGCCGCTGGGACTACTTCGACATCCGGCTGCACGGCGCGGCCGAGCTGCGGGCGATCGTCGAGCGCGGGAAGGGTTGCGTGCTCCTCGGCTCGCACCTCGGCAGCTTCGAGGCGCTCCGGGCCGCGGCGATATTCGGCGCGCACTGGCCGCTCGCGATGCTGATGGACAACGCGAACGCGCAGAAAGTCACCGGCGCGTTCGCCGCGCTCAACCCCGAGCTCGCAATGCTGATCATCGAGGCCGGCAGGCCCGACTCGCTGATCCGCGCCAAGGAGCGGGTCGACGCGGGCGCAATGCTCGGCGTGCTCGGCGACCGCCTGCGCCCCGGCGGCAAGGCCGTGGCTTGCCCGTTCCTCGGGGCGATGATGCGCTTCCCCGAGGCCCCGTACGCGATCGCCGCAGTGCTCCGCGCCCCGGTCGTGATCTGCTTCGGGCTCTACCGCGGGGGGCGCCGCTACGACGTGCACTTCGAGGTGTTTCGCGATCCGCTCGAGGTGCCGCGGGCGGGCCGCGCCGAAGCGATGGCCGCGCTCGCCCGCGAGTACGCGACGCGCCTCGAGCATTACGCGCGCAGCGCGCCGTACAACTGGTTCAACTTCTACGACGTCTGGGCATCGCCCGATCAGGAGTCGCGGACGTGATCCGCGTCGCATTCGCCGTCGCGCTGCTCGGCGCCGGCGCCGCATGCGCGCAAGCGCCGTATGCGGTGGAGGACCTGATGCGCAGCCTCGCGGCGGGCGGCGATTCGACCGTCGCGTTCACCGAGACGCGCCACTCGAGCGCGCTCAAGACGCCTCTCGTCACGAGCGGCGAGCTGCGTTACACGCACCCCGCGCAGCTCGAGCGCCGCGTGCAGACACCGGTCGAGGAGCGCTACCTGGTGGACGGTGACCGCGTCACGATCGAGCGCAAGGGCGCGCCGCCCCGGACCGTGTCGATCGCGAGCCAGCCGGCGCTCGGCGCATTCCTCGAGAGCATCCGCGCGACGCTGCGCGGCGATCTCGCTTCGCTCAAGCGCTACTATCGCGTCGAGCTCGAGGGCGCGCCGCCCGGTTGGACGCTCGTGCTGCTCCCGTCCGATCCGGTCATGGCAGAGCTCGTGACCGTCATCCGCATCGGCGGTGTCGGCGGGCGACTCACCGGCATGGAGGTCCTCGAGACGGGCGGCGATCGCGTCGTCACGCGCTTCGGCGAGGGCGCGCGTTGAGGCGCGGCGCGGCCGTTGCGCTCTGGCTCGCCGCCGTCATGGCGTGCGCATGGATCGCCGTGCGTGCGACCTACACCGCGGACCTCACCGCGTTCCTCCCGCCGTCCGTCACCCCGAACCAGGCGCTGCTGATCGCGCAGCTGCGCGACGGCGTCGCCGCACGGCTCGTCCTCGTCGGGCTCGAGGGCGCCGACGAGGCGACGCTCGCGGCGACGAGCCGTGCGCTCACCGAGCGGCTCCGCGCAAGCGACCGCTTCGCCTACGTCGCGAACGGCGCAGGCGGCCTCTCGAAGCGCGACCGCGACGCGCTGCTCGACCATCGCTACCTCCTCAGCCCCGCGGTGAGCGCGGAGCAGTTCTCCGCTGCCGGCCTGCGCGCCGCGCTCGAGCGCACGCTCGAGCTGCTCGCCTCGCCCGCCGGCACCCTTGTGCGCCCAACGCTCGCGCGCGACCCGACCGGCGAGCTCACGACGCTCCTCGCCGCGCACGCCGGGCGCACGCAGCCCGCCCTGCGCGAGGGCGTCTGGTTCGACGTCGGGCGGCGGCGCGCGCTGCTGACGGCCGAGACCCGCGCGCCGGGCTATGACCTCGACGCCCAGGCCGCGATTCAGGCCGAGATCGCGATGGCGTTCGCCGCGGTGCGCACCGATCCCGGCGTGCGCCTCGTCTTGAGCGGCCCCAGCGTGTTCGCCGTGCGCTCGCGCGACGCGATCGAGCAGGACGCGTGGCGGCTGTCGCTCGTCGCGAGCGTCGGCGTTGCGCTCGTGCTCTACGCAGCGTACCGGCGCGCAGCGCTCGTGGCGTTCGGCGCATTGCCGGTTGCGACCGGCATCCTCGCCGGCATCGCGGCGGTCGCCGTCGCGTTCGGGGCGGTGCACGGCATCACGCTCGGGTTCGGGGCCACGCTCATCGGCGAGGCGGCCGATTACTCGACGTACCTGTTCGCGCAGCGCGCGCGCGGCGAGGCGCTCGCCGCGACCGCGGCGCGGGTGTGGCCGACGTTGCGGCTCGCGGTGCTCACCACGGTGTTCGGCTCGCTCGCGATGCTACTGTCGAGCTTCACGGGCCTGGCGCAGCTCGGGCTGCTCACCTTCGTCGGCGCGCTGGCCGCGGGCCTGGCGACCCGCTACGTGCTCCCCGCGGTCGTCCCCGAACGATGGGCGACGCGCGATGCGCCGGCGGTGCCGGCGCCGGCCGCGCTGGCAGCGCTCGCTCGCGGCGCGCGCAAGCTCGCCGCCTTGGTGCCGGTCGCGCTGCTGGCGGCGATAACCGTGCTGACCTTCAACCATGCACGGCTCTGGGAGAACGATCTCGCCAACCTGAATCCGATCGCAGAGGCCGAGAAGCGCCGCGACCAGGAGATGCGCGACGCCCTCGGCGCGCCGGACGTGCGTCATCTGATCGTCGTCACCGGCGCAACGCGCGAGGCGGTGCTGCAGCGCCTCGAGCGCCTCGAGCCGGATCTCGCGCAGCTCGTCGCGCGCGGGGTGGTGCGCGGCTTCGACACGCCGGCTCGGTACCTGCCCAGCGTCGCGGCGCAGCGCGCGCGGCAGGCCGCCCTGCCCGAGGGACCGGAGCTGGTGCGCCACCTTTCAACCGCGACCGAGGGTCTGCCGTTCCGCGACGGTCTCTTCGCGCCGTTTCTCGCGGAGGTCGAGCGCGCACGCACGGCGCCGCCGCTGGACGCGAAGGATCTCGAGGGCACCGTGTGGGGCCTCGCCGCGCGCGCGCTGCTCGTCGAGCTCGAGGGGCGCTGGGCGGGGCTCGCCCCGCTCACGGGTCTCGCCGACGCAGGCGCGCTCGCGCAGACCGTCGGTGCGCTGCGCGACCCCGAGGTGTCGCTCCTCGACCTCAAGGCGGAGTCCGACGCGATGGTGAGCGCCTATCGCGACCAGTCGCTCCAGCTCGCCGGCCTCGGCGTCCTGGTCATCGGCGCCGTCCTTGCCCTCGGTCTGCGCAGCGTGCGCGCCGTGATCGTCGTGATGCTCCCCGTGCTGGCGGCGATCGCGACCACCGCGGCGACGCTCGCGGCCGCGGGCACACGGCTCTCGCTCCTGCACCTCGTGGCGCTCCTGCTGGTCCTCGGCATCGGGACGAACTACTCGCTGTTCTTCAGCCGCTTCGTGCCCGACGACGACGAGCGCCTGCGCAACGCCTA
>CAVQUV010000026.1:0-107879 GCA_963716855.1 uncultured beta proteobacterium
CGGCATCCACGCCCGCGCTGAAGCGGAAGCGTTCCGCGCTCATGTGAGTCGCGGTCCCGATGCCGACCGACGAGAAGTTGAACGTGCCGGGCTTCGCCTTGGCCGTGGCGACGAAGTCGCCAACGGTCTTGAAGCCCTTCGCGGGCGAGACGACCAGGACAACCGGCGAAATGCCGAGCGGGACCACTGCGGCAAAGTCACGCGCCGGGTCGTAACTCAGGTTCGAGTAGAGCGACGGCGCGATCGTGTGCGCGGACCCGTGCGCGAGGATCGTATAGCCGTCGGGATTCGCCTTGGCGACGAAGTTGGAGCCGATGGTCCCGCCTGCGCCGGGACGATTCTCCACGATGATGCTCTGGCCGAGCTGCGGCGCGAGGTGCTCGAACACCGCGCGCGGGATGATGTCGGTGGTGCTGCCGGCACCGACGGGCACGATCACTCGCAGCGGCTTCGACGGCCAGGTCTCCGCCCCGGCGTTCAGGGCGGCGAACACCAGGGCGACGGCTGGCAAGAGCATCAGGCGGATGCGTTTCATGATCGTCTCCTTGTCTCCCGGGCAGAACGGCATCGCATACATCCACGTGCAGCTTAGGTTCGGGAATCATCCGTCGCCAATACTATGTTTCGTTGATCGTTCATGCCGGAATGGCATAGACTGTCCGGATGAAGCTGCGGCACTTGAAGACGTTTGTCACCGTCGCCGACGAGGGGACGGTCTCGAAGGCGGCGCTGCGCCTGCGCATCGCGCAGCCCGCGCTGTCCCGCCAGATCAGCGATTTCGAGGACGAGCTCGGACTCCAGTTGTTCGATCGTGTGCGCCGACGGCTGGTGCTGACCGGCGAAGGCGGGCGCCTGCTCGCCGACTGCCGCAGCATTCTGGCCGCGACGGAGGCGCTCGGAGATCGAGCCCGGATGCTGAGCCGCGCCGATGCCGGCGTCCTCAAGGTGGCATCCACGATGCTCGATGAGGTCCTTGCGACGTTCCTGCACCGCTATGCCGAGCAGTTTCCCAACGTGCAGATCGAACTGAGCGAGATCGTCGGTCCCGCCGATCTATTTGCACGGCTGGAAAGCGGGGAACTGCACCTGGGTATCGGCTCGCTGCGATCCCTTCCGGCCGAACAGCACGATTTCGAGAGCTTTCCGCTGCCGTCGATCGAGTTTCTCGCCGCCGGCCATGCATCGCTGCCGCACGCGTCGGGGGGCAACATCGAAGTTGCCGACCTTGCTCGTTTCCCGCTCCTGCTTCTCGCTCCAAGCTTCCAGGTCCGACGAACGTTCGATGACGCCTGCCGCCTCGCGGGACTCGAGCCGCGGATTTTCATGGAGAGCCGCCTGTCCCATACCCTGCTGGCGCTCGCCGAGGCCGGGCACGGGGTGGCGATCGGGCCGTCCACCCTGCCCATCCATCGCTACCGGCTGCGCGTCGCGCGCGTGGTGCACCAGGGCAAGCCATTGGAGGAACCGCTGACCGTGATGTGGAACAGCCATCGCGCGCTACCGCGATATGGCAGGGGTTTTTGCGAATTGCTGGATGCCTACATGCGCGAGGTGTTTCCGCACGTGCGGGCACCGGCGGGGACGCCGTTGCGCACGGCAAGGCGAGTGGGCGCCCACCGCAGGTAGTCGCAACGTCTCGAGACCTCCGGCGATCGATCCGCGCCTGGGCGCTCGTCAAATCACGCCGCGCCCGCGTAGTGCCGCGATCTCCTCGCGCGCGTAGCCGAGGTCCGCGAGCACGAGGTCAGTGTGCTCGCCGACCGCGGGCACTGCGCCGATCGGCGCTTCCTCGTCCGTCCACGAACCGGGCAGGCGCAGCGTCGGGAGCGTCCCGGCCGGCGAGGCCATTTCGCGCCAGCGGTCGCGTGCGGCGAGCTGCGGGTGCGCCCAGACGTCGCGCATCTCGTTCACCGTCGCGTTGCCGATGCCGGCGGCGTCGAGCCAATGCCACGACCGCCGCCGCCGGCCGCTTCGAGAAGACCTCGTCGATCACCGGCGCGAGCGCCGCGCGGTTTGTCGCCCGCAGCACCGGGCTCTGGAAGCGCGGGTCGGCCTTCAGCTCCGGCCTCTGCAGCACCTTGTCGCAGAATGCGGCGCCACTCGGGCTCGTTCTGGAGTCCCATCATGATCGTGCGCCCGTCGCCGCACTTGAACGGCCCGTACGGAAAGATCGTCGCGTGCGACGCGCCGCTGCGCGACGGCGGCGCCTGGCCCTCGTGCGTGTAGTACAGGGGGAAGCCCATCCACTCGGCGAGCGCCTCGAGCATCGAGATCTCGATGCGCCGGCCGCGCCCGGTGCGCGCGCGGTCGTAGAGCGCGGCGAGGATCGAGCTGTATGCGTACATCCCGGCGGCGATGTCCGCGATCGAGATGCCGGCCTTCACGACCTCGTCCGGAGTGCCGGTCACCGAAAGCAGCCCCGCTTCGGACTGCACGAGGAGGTCGTAGGCCTTCTTGTCGGAGTACGGCCCGGCCTCGCCGTAGCCGGAGATCTCGCACAGGATGATCGACGGGTTCTTCGCAGCGAGCGCCTCGTAGTCCGCGCCGAGCCGCGCGGCCGCGCCGGGCGCGAGGTTCTGGATCACCACGTCGGCGCGCCGCACGAGGCGATCCAGCACTTCGAGCCCCGCCTCCGCCTTGAGGTCGAGCGCGATGCTCTGCTTGCCGCGGTTGGTCCAGACGAAGTGCGAGGCGAGCCCGCGCACCCGCTGGTCGTAGCCGCGCGCGAAATCGCCGCCGCCGGGGCGCTCGATCTTGATGACCCGCGCGCCGAGATCGGCGAGGTGCCGCGTCGCGAACGGCGCCGCGATGACGTGCTCGAGCGCGACGACGGTGACGCCGGAGAGGATGCCGCTCATGCCGCGCTAGTGCTGGATGCAGACCTTGCCGAAGTGCGCGCCGCTCTTGAGGTAGGCCATCCCCTCCTTCAGATCCTCGAAGGCGAACACGCGGTCCACCACCGGCTTCAGCTTGTGCTGGTCGAAGGCGCGCAGCATCGCCTCGAAGCCGTCGCGATGGCCGACCGTGATCCCCTGCAAGCGCACGTGGCGCGTCACGACCAGCCCGAGCTGCAGCGCCGCCGTGCCGCCCGAGACCACGCCGATCATCGACAGCGTCCCGCCCGGCCGAATGCAACGCAGGGACTGCGGCAGCGTCTGCTCGCCGCCGAGCTCGACGATGTGGTCGAAGCCGCGGCCGCCGGTGATCTCGCGCGACGCCTTCGCCCATTCTGGCGTCGTGCGGTAGTTGATCGCGGCGTCGGCGCCGAGCGCCTTCGCCCGCGCGATCTTCTCGTCGCTCGAGGAGATGACCGTGACGTGCGCGCCGAAGAGCTTCGCGATCTGCACCGCGAACAGCGCGACGCCGCCGGTGCCCTGGACCAGCACGCGCGAGCCGGGGCGGAGGGTCTCGTGGGTGACCAGCGCGCTCCACGCCGTGACCGCCGCGCAGGGCAGCGTTGCCGCCTCGAGGTTGCTCAAGTACGCGGGCACCTTGACGACGCCGTACTCCGGCAGGCACACGAGGTCGGCCATCGTGCCGTCGACGGGGCCGCCCATCGTCTTCGTGATCCGCTCCAGATCGGGCTCGCCTGCGATCCAGCCCTGCTGGAAGCACGGGCAGGCGCGGTCGCCGACCTGGACCCGCGTGACGCCCGCCCCGATCTCGACCACCTCGCCGACCCCGTCGGACAACGGGATCAGCGGCAGATTGCCGGTGTACGAACCGTACCCGCGGTTCGGCACCAGCAGGTCGCGATAGTTGAGCGCGGCAGCCTTCATGCGCATCAGCACCTCGCCGGGGCCGGGCTTGGGCTCGGGGCGCGTGGCGAGCTGGAGGTGGTCCATGCCCCAGTCGCCCTGGATTTGGAAGACTCTCATGCCGGTCTCGTGCGGGGGTTGCGGGAGCGCGCGATTGTCGCAGATCGGCTGCGGCTCCCGCAAAATAGCGGCCGAGGAGGAGGACGACCATGATCCGCTCGACGATGCAGCGCGTGCCGCTGTCGATCAACCAGATCCTCGAGCGCGCGGGCAAGCTCTATCCCGAGTCGGAGATCGTCAGCCGGCTGCCCGACAAGTCGCTCGCGCGCCACCGTTTCGCCGACTTCTACCGCCGCTCCCGCGCGCTCGCGTCCGCGCTGATCGCCGTCGGGCTCAAGAAGGGCGACCGCGTCGCGACGCTGTGCTGGAATCACCACGCCCACCTCGAGTGCTACTTCGGCATTCCCGCGGCGGGCGGCGTGATGCACACGCTGAATCTGCGCCTTGCTCCCGACGAGATCGGCTGGATCGCGAATCACGCGCAGGACCGGTTCCTGATCGTTGACGACGTCCTGCTGCCGCTCTACGAGCAGTTCAAGGCGCGGGCGCCGTTCGAGAAGGTGATCGTGATCCCGCTGACCCGCAAGGTCGTGTCTGCTCCGTTAGTCGACTACGAGGCGCTCCTCGACGGCGCGCCGGCGCGCTTCGACTACGCGCCGCACGAGGAGGACGACCCGATCGCCATGTGCTACACGTCCGGGACGACGGGGCGGCCGAAGGGCGTCGTGTACTCGCATCGCTCGACGGTGATCCACACGCTCATGGCGAACCAGCCGGATCACTGGGGTCTCTCGGCACGCGACTCGGTGATGCCCGCGACGCCGATGTTCCATGCGAACTGCTGGGGCGTGCCCTACGTCTGCGCGATGATGGGCATCAAGCTCGTCTTCCCGGGCCCGCACCTCGCGCCGGAGGACCTGCTCGACCTGATGGCGCGGGAGAAGCCGACGTATGCCCTCGGCGTGCCGACGATCTGGCTCGGCATGCTGCAACTCCTCGACGCGCAGCCCGACCGCTACAAGCTGCCGCCGGGAATGCGCATGCTGGTCGGCGGCGCGCCGGTGCCGGAGTCGCTGGTCCGCGCGTACGCGCGCCACGGCGCGGCGGTCAGCCCCGGCTGGGGCATGACGGAAATGAGCCCGCTCGGCACGCTCTCGTTCATCAAGCCCGAGCTGCTGAACGCGAGCGAGGACGAGCGCTTCGCGCGGCTCGGCATGGCGGGCGTGCCGGTCCCGATCATGGACATCCGCATCGTCGGCGGCGACGGCGCCGAGCAGCCCTGGGACGGGAAGAGCGTCGGCGAGATCCAGGTGCGCGGACCGTTCATCACCGGCGGCTACCACGATGCGCCGCACGACCCGGAGAAGTTCACCGCCGACGGCTGGCTGCGCACGGGCGACGTGGCGACGATCGACCCCCACGGCTACGTGCGCATCACCGACCGCGCGAAAGACCTGATCAAGTCGGGCGGCGAGTGGATCAGCTCGGTCGACATGGAGAACCTGCTGATGGCGCACCCGGCGGTGCAGGAGGCCGCGGTGATCGCGATCGCCGACGCGAAGTGGGGCGAGCGGCCGCTCGCCTGCGTCGTGCTCAAGGCGGGCAAGGCCGCGTCGCCCGACGAGCTGCGCGCCCACCTCGGCGGAAAGTTCGCGAAATGGCAGCTGCCCGACCACTTCGAGTTTCTCGAGGCGATTCCGCGCACCTCTACGGGCAAGTTCTGGAAGGTCAAGCTGCGGGAGCGGTACCGGTAGACTCGGCGCATGCGCACCAGCACCGACCGCATCCTCACGACGCACGTCGGCAGCCTGCCGCGACCGCAGGACGTCGTCGATGCGTTGTTCGCGCAGGACCGCGGGGAAACGGTCGACCCCGTAGCGTTCGACGCGACGATGCGGACCGCGGTGTTCGACGCGGTGAGGAAGCAGGTCGCGGCGGGCCTCGACGTCGTGAGCGACGGCGAGACGAGCAAGATCAGCTATGCGACCTACATTCGCCATCGGCTCACCGGCTTCGAGATCGGGGAGTCCCCGCGGCAGATCCCGAGCGACATCGACGATTTTCCGGGCTTCAAGGCGCGCCTGGCGAAGATCGGCGACACGCCGCGGTACCACCGGCCGATCTGCCGCGGCCCGATCGCGGTGAAGGACCTCGCGCCGCTGCGCAAGGACATCGCGCATCTGAAAGCCGCAATGGCGGCGGCCGGCGCGACCGAGGGCTTCATGAACGCGGCGTCGCCCGGCGTGATCGCGGTGTTCCAGCCGAACGAGCACTATCCGACGCAGGAGCAATACCTCGAAGCGCTCGCGCAGGCGATGCGTACGGAGTACGAGACGATCGTCGGGGCCGGCCTCGTCCTGCAGGTCGACGCGCCCGATCTCGCAATGGGCCGGCACCTCGCCTTCCGTGACAAGTCGGAGGCGGAGTTCCTGCGGAGTGCACGGCTGCAGGTCGAGGCTTTGAATCTTGCGCTCGTCAACGTGCCGGCGGACCGCGTCCGCCTGCACCTCTGCTGGGGCAACTACGAGGGCCCGCACCATCACGACATTCCGCTCGAACGAATCATCGACCTCGTTCTGGCCGTGAACGCGCAGGCGCTCCTGTTCGAGGGCGCGAACCCGCGCCACGCGCACGAGTGGACGGTGTGGCAGGCGGCGCGGGTGCCGGACGACAGGATCCTCGTGCCAGGCGTCATCGACAGCGTCTCGAACTTCATCGAGCACCCGGGGCTCGTGGCCGAGCGCATCTGCCGCTACGCCGAGATCGTCGGCCGCAACCGCGTGATCGCGGGCACGGACTGCGGGTTCGGCACCTTCGCCGGCGCCGGCACGGTCCATCCCCCGATCGCTTATGCGAAGCTCGCGGCGCTGGCCGAGGGCGCGGCGATGGCGACGCAGCGACTCTGGCGCGGCGCGTCGACCGGCTAGAATCCTCGACTGATGAAACTGCTCGTCCTCCCGGGAGACGGCATCGGTCCCGAGATCACCGCGGCGACGGTCGCCGTGCTCGAGGCGGCCGATCGCCGGTTCGGGCTCGGGGTCGAGCTGGAGTACGCGGACATCGGCTTCGCCGCGCTGGAGAAGACGGGCACGACGCTGCCCGACGGCGTGCTCGACCGCGCGCGCGTCCTGGACGGGGTCCTCCTCGGCCCGATCTCGCACCTCGACTACCCGGCGCGCGACAAAGGCGGGGTAAACGTTTCCGCTGCGTTCCGGGTGAAGCTCGATCTCTACGCGAACATCCGGCCCGCGCGTTCGCGGCCGGGAATCGGCCGGACCCTCGCGCCGATGGACCTCGTGATCGTGCGCGAGGTCACCGAGGGCTTTTACCCGGACCGCAACATGTTCGCCGGCTCCGGCGAGTTCATGCCGACACCCGATGTGGCGCTGTCGCTGCGCAAGATCACGGTGCACGCCTGCGAGCGGATCGCGCGCCGCGCGTTCGAGCTCGCGCGGCGCCGGCGCCGGCTCGTGACCGCCGTGCACAAGGCGAACAATTTCATCATCACGGACGGGCTGTTCCTCAAGACGACGCGCGGCGTCGCGGCGGAGTTCGCCGACGTGCGCCTCGAGGAGATCATCGTCGACGCCTGTGCGGCGAAGTTCGTACGCGACCCGGGGCACTTCGACGTGGTGCTGGCGACCAATTTCTACGCCGACATCCTGTCGGATCTCGCCGCGGAACTCGCCGGGAGCCTCGGCCTCGCGGGCTCGATCAACGCGGGCGACACGCTGTGCGCCGCCCAGGCCCAGCACGGCTCCGCACCCGACATCGCCGGCCAGGACAAGGCGAACCCGACCTCGCTCATCCTCTCCGCGGCGATGCTGCTCGACTGGCTCGCCGAACGGCGCGGCGTCGACGCCTGCGGCCGGGCGGGACGCGCGATCCACGCGGCGGTCGATGCAGCGCTCGCCGACCCCGCGACCCGCACTGCCGACCTTGGTGGCACGCTCGGCACCGCGGCGTTCGGCGCGGTGGTTGCGGCGAGGGTCGCCGCGCACTGAGTCCTCTATACTTCGACGCCTCGGCAGGCGTCGTTCGCAAGGGACCGCAATGAACCAGCTCGACTTCAAGGGCCGCACGGCCATCGTCACCGGCGGCGCGCAGGGCATCGGCCTCGCCATCGTCAAGCGGCTGCTCGACTCGGGCGCGACGGTGCGCATCTGGGATCGCGACAAGGCGCTTCTCGACAGGACAGTCGGTTCGCTGCCCGGACCGATCAGCGGCGCCGCGGTCGACGTCACCGAGGCGCCGCTGATCACGAAGGCAACCGATGAGGCGCTCAAGGATCTGCGCAAGATCGACGTGCTGGTGAACAACGCGGGCATCGCGGGCATGGCCGTTCCTACCGTCGACCTCCCGGTCGAAGAGTGGGAGCGGGTCCTCAAGGTCAACCTCACGGGCCCGTTCCTCACCTGCCGGGCGCTCGCCCCGCACATGGCGAGGGCGAAGTACGGGCGCATCGTGAACATCGCCTCCATCGCCGGCAAGGAAGGCAATCCGAACGCGTCGGCTTACTCGGCGTCGAAGGCGGGGGTGATCGCGCTCACCAAGAGCCTCGGCAAGGAGCTCGCGCAGGCCGGCGTGCTGGTGAACTGCGTGACCCCGGCGGCGGCGAAGACGGCGATCTTCGACCAGATCACCCAGCAGCACATCGACTACATGCTCTCCAAGATCCCGATGGGGCGCTTCGTCAAGGTCGAGGAGATCGCCGCGCTGGTGTGCTGGCTCGCCTCCGAGGACTGCGCGTTCTCGACCGGCGGCGTGTTCGACATCTCGGGCGGTCGCGCGACGTACTGAGCTCGCGATGACGCGCCTGTACGTCCACGAGGTCGTCACGCGTGACGGCTTCCAGATCGAGCCGCGCTTCATCCCGACCGCGGAGAAGATCGCGCTGATCGACCGGCTCTCGGACTCGGGCCTCCACAAGATCGAAGTCACCTCGTTCGTCTCGCCGAAGGCGGTGCCGGCGCTCGCCGATGCGGAGGCCGTGATGGCGGGCATTCAGCGCAACCCAGCGGTGAAGTACGTCGCGCTGGTCGCGAACCCGAAAGGCGCCGAGCGGGCGCTCGCGGCGAAGGTGGACGAGATCGTGCTCGTCTTCTCGGTCTCCGAGAGCCACAACCGCTCGAACGTGCGCCGCTCCACCGAGGAGTCATTCGCCGGTTTCGCCGAGATCATGCACGCGGTTGACGGCACCGACATCAAGGTCGCGTGCGGAATGGCGACGACGTTCGGCTGCCCGTTCGAGGGCTTTCAGCCGCTCGATCGCATCCTGAAGTTCGTCGACCGCCTGGTCGGTCTCGGCGTCGATTCGATCGCGCTCGCCGACACGATCGGCATGGGCAACCCGAAGCAGATCCTCGACATCTGCAACGACGTCCGCGCGCGCTTCCCGAACTACGGGTTCGCGCTCCATCTGCACAACACGCGCGGCATGGGACTCGCCAACGTGCTGTCCGGCCTCGAGGCCGGGATCACGCACTACGAGTCCTCGCTCGGGGGCCTCGGCGGTTGCCCCTTCGCCCCGGGCGCGACCGGCAACATCTGCACCGAAGACCTCGTCCACATGCTGCACCAGATGGGGCACGACACCGGCGTCGACCTGGACAAGCTCATCGCGGCCTCTCGCGGCTTGCCCGTGCTCGTCGGTCACGACGTACCCGGCCAGGTGATGAAGGCAGGCAAGAGCACCGATCTGCATCCGCTGCCTACGGCTCCGCACTGAGTCAGGCGCTTGCCTGGCTACGAACCAGGGGGTCGTGGGTTCAAATCCTGGCGGGCGCGCCCGGCAGGATGCAACGGGGCACCGGGCCGAGACGCTATGCCTACCCTGAGCGGCTCGACCGGACCGGCGCTCCCCTCATCGGCTCGCCTCCGGTCCCGGGGATACTCGGCCAGAGCAGAAAGCGAGATCATTGTGCGCGGTCAGCCGAACGATACTGCTGCAGCGACCGGCTACCGCCCTTTGATCACCGGGAGGACGCACACATGAGAGCTCGGAGCTTGCCGCTTTGCGTTGTTCTCCTCGCGGCGCTTGGGGCGTTCGCGCTTCCCGGGCCCCTTTCGGCGCAGAGCTATCCTGCCAAACCGGTGCGTGTGGTCGTGCCGTTTGCGCCTGGCGGAGGCACCGACGTCCAGGCCCGGATCCTCTTCAAGGAGCTCACCGAACAGTTCCGGCAAACCTTCATCGTGGACAACCGTCCCGGCGCGGGCGGGCTGATCGGGGCGGAAGTCGTCGTCAACGCTCCGCCCGACGGTTACACCCTTCTTTTCACCACGGCCACGCTCGCGATCAACGCGACGCTCAGCCGCAGCACGCTGAAATTCGACCCCGTGAAGGACCTCGCGCCCATCGCCTGGGTCAGTACCACGCCGCTGGTGCTGATCGTGCATCCCGGCGTGCCTGCGCGATCGGCGCAGGAGCTGATTGAGCTGGCCAGGAAGAAGCCCGCGCAACTCAACGCGGCCATAAACGTTACCGGCAGCACCAGCCACCTGGCGGCCGAGATGTTCAAGCAGCTCGCCGGGCTCAGCTTCACGACCGTCGCCTACAAAGGCGGCGGCCCGGCGATGATCTCGGTGCTGAGCGGCGAGGTCGACTTCCAGTTCGCGGAAGGGCTGCTTGCAATGCCGCAGATCAAGGCGGGGAAGGTGCGTGCGCTCGCGGTGACGACTCCGACACCCTCCGCGTCCTTCCCGGATCTGCCCACGATGAATGCAATCCTGCCCGGATTCGTAGCGGACAACTGGTTCGGCCTGTATTTCCCCGCGGGCACGCCCAGGGAGATCGTCGCGACGATCAATGCGGCGATCCGGAAGGCGCTGGAATCGAAGGTCGTGCGCGCGCTGTTCGAGCAGGACGCGTTGATCGCCGTGGGGAGCACGCCAGAAGAGCTCGGGAGCCACCTCAAGCGCGAGATCGACCGCTACGCGGAGGTGATCCGAAAGGGCAACGTCACCGCGCAATAGCGATGAACGGAAACGAGCCTGCCGTCGCCCGCACGGTTTGCGCAGGGCGCTCCGAATGCCTGCCGGAGCGCCCTGCGACCTGGATCGCGCGCCGGCCGACGACGTTCTGCTGGACATACTGAAGCACAGCGCCGACCGGCTCGGCTACGGGCTCCTCTGAATCGGGCTCGGTTGATTGCGGACCGGCCATCTGCGCTCCGCGGCGCACGGCTCTATACTCCCCCGCCCGTCACGCGCAACGCCGCCGGAGTCGCCCCATGTCGAACGACAAGAAACCAAAGTTCCGCTCCGCCCAGTGGTTCGGCCGCACCGGCCGCGACGGCTTCATCTACCGGAGCTGGACCAAGAACCGCGGCATCCCGCACGACCAGTTCGACGGCCGCCCGGTGATCGGCATCTGCAACACGTTCTCCGAGCTCACGCCGTGCAACTCGCACTTCCGCACGATCGCCGACTACGTGAAGCAGGGCGTGCTCGACGCCGGCGGCTTCCCGCTCGAGTTCCCGGTGATGTCGCTCGGCGAGACCATGCTGCGGCCGACGGCGATGCTGTTCCGCAACCTCGCGAGCATGGACGTCGAGGAGTCGATCCGCGCCAATCCGATCGACGGCGTGGTGCTGCTGTTCGGCTGCGACAAGACGACGCCGGCGCTGCTGATGGGCGCGGCGAGCGTCGACGTGCCCGCGATCGGCGTGTCCGGCGGGCCGATGCTGTCGGGCAAGTGGCGCGGCCAGGACATCGGCTCGGGCACCGGCACCTGGCAGATGAGCGAGGACGTGCGCGCGGGCAAGATGCCGCAGGAGGACTTCTTCGAGGCCGAGTCGTGCATGCACCGCTCGCACGGCCACTGCATGACGATGGGCACCGCATCGACCATGGCGTCGATGGTCGAATCGCTCGGGATGGGGTTGCCCGGCAACGCCGCGTTCCCGGCGGTGGACGGGCGGCGGAACGTCATCGCACGGATGGCGGGGCGGCGCATCGTCGAGATGGTCAAGGAGGATCTCCGCATGTCGAAGATCCTCACCCGCGAGGCGTTCGAGAACGCGATCATGACGCTCGCGGCGATCGGCGGTTCGACCAATGCCGTGATTCACCTCCTCGCGATCGCGGGCCGCATCGGCGTGAAGCTCGAGCTCGAGGACTTCGACCGCATCGGGAGCCGGCTGCCCTGTCTCGTCAACTTGCAGCCGTCCGGCAAGTACCTCATGGAGGACCTCTGCTACGCGGGCGGCCTGCCCGCGGTGCTGCGCGAGCTGGGCCAAGCGGGTGTGCTGAACAAGAACGCGCTCACCGTGAACGGCAAGTCGATCTGGGACAACAACCGGGACGCGCCCTGCTACAACCGCGAGGTTGTCTTCGCGTACGACAAGCCGTTCAAGGCCGCGGCGGGCATCGCGGTGCTGAAGGGGAATCTCGCGCCGGACGGTGCGGTGATCAAGCCTTCGGCGGCGACGCCCGCGCTCCTCAAGCATCGCGGCCGCGCCGTGGTGTTCGAGGACATCGACGATTTCCACAAGCGCATCGACGACGAGAATCTCGCCATCGACGAGACCTGCATCATGGTGCTCAAGAACTGCGGGCCGAAGGGCTATCCGGGGATGGCGGAGGCCGGCAACATGCCGCTGCCGCCGAAGGTGCTGCGCAAAGGGATCACCGACATGGTGCGCATCTCGGACGCGCGCATGAGCGGTACCGCGTACGGCACGGTCGTGCTGCACAGCGCGCCGGAGGCCGCGGCGGGCGGTCCGCTCGCGTTCGTGCGCAACGGCGACATGATCGAGCTCGACGTCGCGAGCCGGAAGCTCCACCTCGAGGTGTCCGACGCGGAGCTCGCGAAGCGCAAGGCCGAGTGGAAGGGTCCGCCGCAGCATCTGGCGCGCGGCTACAACAAGCTCTACGTCGACCGCGTGATGCAGGCGAACAAGGGCGCCGATCTCGACTTCCTGGTCGGCAAGAGCGGCGCGGCGGTGCCGAAAGACAATCATTGAGATTGAGGGCGCCGCCGCGGCAGCGAGTCCCACAAATCGGAGCGATCCATGAGCGAACATCGAATTGCAGTGATACCCGGCGACGGCATCGGCCGCGAGGTGATGCCGGAGGGCGTCCGCGTGCTCGAAGCCGCCGCGTCGAAGCACGACATCCGCATCAAGTGGCAGGAATTTCCCTGGAGTTGCGACTGGTACAAGCAGCACGGCCGGATGTGCCCCGAGGACGCGCCGCAGATCCTGCAGCAGTGCGACGCGGTGTACTTCGGGGCGGTCGGCAATCCGGCGATCGTCCCGGACCACATCGCGGTCTGGGGCCTGCTGATCGACTTCCGGCGGATCTTCGATCTCTACGTGAACCTGCGCCCGGTGCGCCTGTTCGACGGCCTGCCCTGCCCGCTCGCGGGACGCAAGCTCGGCGACATCGACTACTACGTCCTGCGCGAGAACACCGAGGGCGAGTACTCGAACATCGGCGGGATCATGTACGAGGGCACCGAGCGCGAAGTGGCGACGCAGCAGTCGGTGTTCAGCCGCAAGGGCGTGGACCGCATCATGCGCTTCGCGTTCGAGCTCGCGCAGAAGCGCAAGAAGCACGTCACCTCCTGCACGAAGTCGAACGGCATCACGATCACCATGCCGTACTGGGACCGGCGCTTCGAGGAGATGAAGAAACAGTTCCCCGGCGTGCGTGCGGACCAGTACCACGTGGACGGGCTGACCATCCAGATGGTGCTCAACCCGGACCGCTTCGACGTGATCGTCGCCTCGAACCTCTTCGGCGACATCCTCTCCGACCTCGGTCCCGCCACGGCCGGCACGATCGGCATCGCGCCCTCGGGCAACATCAATCCGACCCGCGAGCATCCTTCGATCTTCGAGCCGGTGCACGGCTCGGCGCCGGACATCGCCGGAAAGCGCATCGCCAACCCGATCGCGCAGATCTGGTCGGGTGCGCTGATGCTCGAGCACCTGGGCCATCCGGAGGCCGCCGCCGACGTGATCCGGGCATTCGAACGCGTGGTTCGCGAAGGCCCGCGCACGCCCGACATGGGCGGCAAGGCGTCCACGAGCGAAATCGGTGCCGCCGTCGCCGATGCGGTGCGCGGCCAGTCGAAAGGAGCAGCATGATGCGCGCGATCCGCCGGTCCGCAACGATGTCCTGGATGACGACCCTGTCGTACCTCACCCGCCTCGCGCTCTCGGCCGCCGCGCTGTGCATCGTCGCTGGCGGCGCACATGCGCAGCAGGCCTATCCCAGCAAGCCCATCCGCTGGGTTGTTCCGTTCCCCCCGGGCGGCTCGACCGACATCCTGGCGCGGGTGGTCGGCCAGAAGCTCACCGAGGCGTGGGGACAGCAAGTGATCGTCGAGAACAAGGGCGGGGCGGGCGGTACGCTCGGTGCGGCAGAAGTCGCGCGCGCCCCGGCGGACGGCTATACGCTGCTGATGGGCGCGATCCACCACACGATCGCGAGCAGCGTCTATCCGAAGCTCCCCTACGATTTCCAGCGGGATCTCGTGCCGATCACCGTCGTGGCGATCGTACCGAACGTCCTGGTGGTGAATCCTTCGGTCCCGGCCAAGTCGGTCAAGGAGCTGATCGCCTACGCCAAGGCGAATCCCGGCAAGCTGACCTACGGCTCCGCCGGAATGGGTACCGCGCACCACCTGATCGGGGAACAGTTCAATCTGCAGGCCGGCGTCGACATCCTGCACGTCCCGTACAAGGGCAGCGCGCCGGCGGTCGCCGATCTCGTCGGCGGGCAGGTCCTGGTGATGTACGACACGGTTGCTTCCGCGCTCCCGCACATCAAGGCCGGGAAGCTGCGAGCGCTCGCGGTAGCGACCGCGAAGCGCTCGTCCGCGTTGCCCGACGTTCCCACCATCGCCGAAGCCGCGCTGCCGGGCTTCGAGGTGACGACCTGGTTCGGTGCGCTCGCTCCGGCCAAGACGCCGCGGGAGATCGTCGTCAAGCTCAACGCCGAAATGGTGAAGATCCTGAACATGCCGGATGTGCGGAAGCGGCTCCTCGAGGTCGGAGCCGAGCCGGTCGGCAATACGCCGGAGCAGATGGCCGCGCAGATCAAGCAGGAGACCGAAACGTTCGCCAAAGTCGTGAAGCAGGCGAAGATCACTGCCGAATAGGGGCGCGCCCATGAAGATCACCGCACTCCAGGTCTACGTTCTCCGCGCCCCCGACACCGGGCGCCCGCACTGGGTCAGCCATTTCATCGTCCCCAAAGCCAACGAGATCCTGGTCCGCCTGCAGACCGACGAAGGCATCGAGGGAATCGGCCTCGCCACCAGCTACACGCCCATCGAAGCGGCGATCCACGCCTTCCGCAGCGGCATCGGCGAGCTGATCGTCGGCGCCGATCCGCTCGCGCCCGAGCGCCTGTACCAGAAGCTCTTTTCGCTCACCTGGCAGCGGCTCGCATTCGAGAAAGGCTGGTCGCGCGAAGCGCTGGTGCGAATCTCCGCCGCCGTCGACATCGCCGCCTGGGACATCATGGGCAAGGTCGCCGGCCTGCCCCTCTATCGCCTGTTCGGCGGCTTCCGGAGCGAGGTCCCGTGTTACGTGACCTGCGCGTACTACCGCGACGGGAAGACCCTGTCCGAGCTGCGCGACGAGATTCAGATGCTGAAGGCGCAGGGGCACACCGGCTTCAAGGCCAAGGCCGGCGGCGCGCCGCTCGGCGAGGACATGGAACGCCTCGCGCTCGTCCGCGAGATCATCGGCAACGACAAGGACCTCATGGTCGACGTGAACCGCGGCTGGGACCTTCGCACCGCCATCGAGGGCGCCCGCCTGCTCGAACCGTTGCGGCCGCGCTGGCTGGAAGAGCCCGTCCGGTGGGCCGACGATCGCAGGGAGCTGAAGCTGCTCGCCCAGAAGACGCGGATCCCGCTGTCGGCCGGGGAAAGCGAATTGACCAGCTACGGCTGCCGCGCGCTGCTCGAAGAGCAGGCGATCCAGATCCTGCAGTTCGACTGCACCATGATGGGCGGCTTCACCGAGGGCCGGAAGCTCGCCGCGCTGTGCGAAATGAACCACGTCCAGGTCGCGCCGCACCACGACTGCTTCATCCACGCCCATGTCGTGGCCGCGAGTCCGGCCGGCGTCATCGTCGAGTCGTTCACCGACCCGGAGCGCGATCCGCTCCAGGCCGAGCTGTTCGAGGATCCTCCTAGGATCGCCGCAGGCGTATTGACGCTGAAAGATCAGCCTGGATTGGGGCTCACCCTTTCGGATGCGGCAGTCAAGAAGTTCGGCGAGCGGATTCTCTGAGACGGCCGGGAGCAGGCGGCCGGATCGAACCCCCACAAGCTCCGCAGAGGACTTATGAATCGATTCGCCACGGCGCTCCTGGCCGCGCTCGCGCTGCTGCCGGTCCTCGGCGCAGCGCAGCCCTATCCCGTCAAGCCCGTAAAGATCGTCGTTCCCGCCCAGCCGGGCGGCGGGCTGGATCTGATCGGCCGCACGATCGCGCAGCAGCTCGGCCGCGCGATGCAGCAGTCGTTCATCGTCGAGAACGTGTCGGGCGGTGGCGGCGCGATCGCCTCGCAGCAGGTGGCCCGGGCTGCGCCGGACGGCTACACGCTGATGGTGGGTTACGTGGCCACGCACGGCACCAATCCCGCCGTGCGCAAGGTTCCGTACGACGCGGTCAGGGACTTCACCGCGATCGCAATGATCGGCGGAACGCCCAACGTGCTGGTGGTCCATCCGTCGGTGCCCGTCGCCGATCTGAAGAGCCTCATCGACTACTCGAAGAAGAACGCGGGCAAGCTGAGCTTCGGGTCGGGCGGGATCGGCACGCTCAATCACCTCGTGATGGAGCAGCTCAAGGCCGCCACCGGCCTCGACGCCGTGACCGTGCACTACCGCGGCATCGGTCCGGGAATTCAGGACTTCCTTGCCGGGCAGACCCAGATCATGACGCCGGGCCTCGCCGCCGCGCTCCCGCACATTCAGTCCGGGAAAATGAAGCCCATCGCCGTGACCGGCCTCAGCCGCCATCCGCTGCTGCCCGAGGTGCCCACCTTCGAGGAATCGGGATTCAAGGGCTTCGACGGCGTGCAGTGGTACGGCATCGTGGGCCCGGCGAAGCTGCCCGCGGAGATCACGAAGAAGCTCAGCGCCGAGATCGGGAAATCGCTCGCTTCGCCGGCGTTTCAGCAGCGGCTGTCGAGCGAAGCGATCGACCCGATGCCGATGACGCCCGAGCAGTTCGCCCAATTCATCCAGTCCGAGATCGTGCGCTGGAGCACGGTGGCCCGCGAGCGCAAGATCTCGCTGGATGACTAGCGGGAGAACGAGGGGGGATACCCCGCGTATCGTGAAACCGCCTAGAAAAAGGCGCCGCCGTTCACATGCAACGTCTGGCCGGTGATATAGCGCGCGCCCGGCCCGGCAAGAAAACGCACCGCCGCCGCCACTTCCTCGGGCGTACCGTGGCGCCCGAGCACGGTCTCGCGGCGGTGTGCGTGCGCCGACTGCGGGCCGCTCGAAGCGCCGCGCTCGGTCGCGATGAGTCCGGGCGCCACGCAGTTCACCGTGATCCCGTGCGGCGCGAGGTCGTGCGCGAGCGCGCGCGTGAGGCCGGCGAGCCCGGCTTTCGCGGCGACGACGTGCGGGCGTCCGGCGGCGCCGGTGTGCGCCGACATGCCGCCGATGTTGACGATCGCGCCCGAATCGCTTTTCTTGAGGTGGTCGAGGCAGGCGCGCGTGCAAAGCCAGGCGCCGTCCAGGGTCACGCCGGTGATCTCGCGCCAGCGCTCGCCGTCGATGCGCTCGAGCGGCTCGACCGCGCGCAGCGCTGCGTTGTTGATCAGGATATCGAGCCGCCCGAAGCGCTCCAGGGCCTGGGCGACCATGCGCCGGACCGCGTCTTCGTCGCGGACGTCGCCGAGCACCGCGAGGGACCTTCCGCCCAGCCCGGCGATCTCGGCGGCAACCCCGTTGACCTCATCGAAGGATTGGCGGGCGTTCACCACGACCGCGGCGCCGGCATGGGCGAGGGCGAGCGCGATCGCACGGCCGATGTTGCGCCCCGCGCCGGTGACCAGCGCGACCCGGTCTCGAAGTTCGCTCACGCGCGGAAGGGGGACAAGTCGATTTCCGAGTCGAAGGCGCTTCGGGCGAAACCCAGGAACCGTTCCGCCTGGGCGACGCTCCAGCCGCCATAGGCGCAGTTCCGCCTGAACTTTTCCTCGAGGTCGGCGCGCACGAGCGGTTCGTGGGCGCCGCCGCGCAGGTGCGCCTGGCGCTCCTCCACCACGCGGCCGTCCTTCAGCCGCACGCGCACGTGACCCGTGAACTCATCCGGATAGGGATTGTCCGGATCGATCTCGTAGCGCACCTTGGCGGCCAGCGCACGCAGACGCTCGTCCCGGACCCGCTCCTCGGTGAAGGCCTCGAGCCCGGCATCGCCGAGAATGAAGCCGGCGGCGATGCAGTAGGGCTGGCTGAACTTCGCGGCATACGCGTTCGGCGGGCGCTGTTTCGCGGCGAGCGGCTCCCACAGGCGATGCACCGTGCCTTCGGCCGCCTCGCAAACGATCTCGGCGATGTCCTCCGTGCGCACGCGGGCGGCGAGCCGGCGCGCGCAATCGACATAGGGCTGCGTCATCGTGCCGCAGGCATACGGCTTGAACGCTAGCGAGGCCGCAAGCCAGCGCACGCCGAAGCCATCGAGCAGCTTTTCCCAGTCGCCTTCGGTGGTATGCGCAAACCCCTGATACAGGCCGTGCGTGCCTTCGATCACGGTGCGCGGCCCGACGAATCCGGCGCGCGCGAGGTCCGCGGCGCGGAGCCCGGATTGCGCCGCCCAGCCGGGGTGCATGCGCTTCGTCCAGGCCCCCTCGGCGAGATATTCGATGACGCCGGAGGCCATCGAGCCGACGATGCCGAGCGCATTGACGAACTCGGCGCGCGGCGCACGCCGGGCCGTGGCGACCCCGGCGGCCGCGCCCAGCGCGCCCAGCACGGCCGTGGGATGGAAGCCGGCCCGATGGATGCGCTTGGGCGCAACCAGACTCGCGCGGCACATCACTTCGGCGCCGACCGCGATTCCGGCGAGCGCGTCGCGCCCGGGCAGGCGCTCGCGCTCGGTGACCGCAAGAATCGCGGGCACGATCACCGCGCCCGCGTGAATCGGCCCGCCCTCGAAGGTGTCGTCGAAATCCTCACCGTGCGCGGCGGTGCCGTTCACGAACGCCGCGCCCGCGGCATCGAGCGTGCGCGCATGTCCGATGGCGCTGCATTTTCCCGAAGCTTCCCATCCCGCGAGCGCTGCGCGCACGTAGTCCGAATTGCGCGCCGCGACGCACAGGCCGGCAACGTCGACGAGCAGCTTTTCGGCGGTTTCGCGGAATGCCTCCGCCGACCCGGCGTGCACACGCTCGGCGTGCGCGGCAAGCCGTTCGGAGACCGACTGCATCGGGAATTTATAGCATGAACGCGAGCGCCCAGCCGGGAACGAGTCCAAGCGCTCTGCGCCCGAGCGAACGCAAGGGACGCAAGGGCGGACGAGCGTCAGACCCGGGTCACCACCGGCGCGTCGTCGGTGGAAGGTTCGGGCTTCGTGTCGGCGCGCAGCTCGTCGACCGGCGGCTCGTCGGGCGGCTCGGTCGCGGTCTCGGTCGGGGGAACGTCGTGCGGCAGGAACCCGCCGGACTGGTGCCGCCAGAGCCGCTCGTAGTGGCCGCGCAGGCGCAGCAGCTCGTCGTGCGTGCCCGCTTCGACGATGCGCCCGGCCTCGAGCACGATCAGACGGTCCATGCGCGCAATGGTCGAGAGGCGGTGCGCGATCGCGATCACGGTCTTGCCTTCCATCAGGCCGAGCAGCTGCTCCTGGATGGCGAGCTCGACCTCGCTGTCGAGCGCGGAGGTGGCCTCGTCGAGGACCAGGATCGGCGCGTCCTTGAGCACGACGCGCGCGATCGCGACACGCTGGCGCTGCCCGCCGGAGAGCTTGACGCCGCGCTCGCCCACGTGGGCCTCGTAGCCCGTGCGGCCGGTCCAGTCCTGAAGCCCGGCGATGAATTCGTGCGCCTGCGCCTTGCGCGCAGCGGCCTCCACTTCGGCGCCGCTCGCGCCCGGGCGGCCGTAGCGGATGTTGGCCGCGATCGAGCGGTGCAGGAGCGAGGTGTCCTGCGTCACCATGCCGATGGCCGCGCGCACGCTTTCCTGCGTGACGTTGGCGATGTCCTGTCCGTCGATACGAATGGTGCCGCGCTCCGGCTCGTAGAACCGCAGCAGCAGGTTGACGAGCGTCGACTTGCCCGCGCCCGAGCGGCCGACCAGGCCGACGCGCTCGCCGGGGCGGATCGTGAGGCTCAGGCGATCGAGCACCGGCTTGCCGTCGCTGCGGCCGTAGCTGAAGCTCACGTCCTCGAAGCGGATCTCGCCGCGCGAAACCTCGAGCGGGCGAGCGCCGGGGCGGTCGTTCCCGGTGTGCGGGACGGCGATCGTCTGCATCCCTTCCTGCACCACGCCGATGTTCTCGAAGATGCCGGTCACCTCCCAGCTCACCCAGCCGGCGACGTTGGCGATCTGCCAGGCGAGCGGCAGCGCGGTGGCGACGACGCCCGCGCTCACCGCGCCCTGCGCCCAGAGCCAGATGCCGATGACCGCGGTCCCGGTGAGCAGCGCCGCGTTCATGACCGCCAGCGCGAACATGAACTGCGAGATCAGCCGCATGTGCGCACCGATCGCGCGCTGATGCTCGTCGACCACTTCGCGCACGTATGCGTCCTCGTCCGCGAGCTTCGCGAAGAGCTTGACGGTAAGGATGTTGGTGTAGCTGTCGACCACCCGCGCCATGACGTGCGAGCGCACCTCCGAGCTCGCCCGGGCGAGATCGCGCATGCGCGGCACGAAGTAGCGAAGGAAGACGAGATAGCCGGCGAACCACAGCAGTGTCGGGACCCCGAGGCGCCAGTCCGAAAGGGACATCAGCACGAGCGCGCCGATGCCGTACACCGCGATGTACCAGACGGCCCGGATGCTCGCCATCACGCTCTCGCGCAGCGCGTTGGCGGTCTGCATCACGCGGTTCGCGATGCGGCCCGCGAAATCGTTCTGGAAGAACGGCCAGCTCTGGCGCACCACGTGCCAGTGGCTCTGCCAGCGGATGAGGCTGGTGGCGCCGGGGATGATCGCGTTGTGGCGGATCGCGACGTCGGCGAGCATCACCAGCGGCCGTGCGATCAGCACGAGCCCCACCATGCCGACGAGCAGCGGCCACTCGCGGTCGAGCGCCGCCTGGCGGTCGACGGCTTCCATCAGCGACACGAGCCTGCCGATGAACACCGGGATCACCGTGTCGATCAGCGCGACCGCGAGGCTGGTGACGAACATCAGCGCGTACCAGCCCTTCGTCTGGCGCACGAAGTGCCAGTAAAAGGCGAGGAGCCCGGGCGGCGGTGCGCCCGGACCGGTGCTGGCGGTGCCGCGGATGCGCGATTGGAGGTAACTGAACATGGGAGATCCCGGGACTACCGGAGGTCTGCGTGCGCAGCAGGCCCGCGCAGCGAGTCTAAGACCATTCTCGACGCATCGCTGCACCGCGGCACCGACGCGACGCGCCCGGGCCCGCGAATGCGGTATCGTCCCGGCATAGGCGCACGCCCGCGTTCCGGAACCGATGAAGCCCAAGCGCACCATGCTCCTCGTCGTCGCCCTGTTCGTCGTCCCGCTCGCGATCAGCGTCGCGACGCACACGCCCGCGGCCGCCACCTGGCAGACCGCCTCGCGCGCGCCGACCGGGCTCGCGCCCGACCCGGCGAGCTTCCGCGACCCCGTGATCCAGGTCTACGCCGCGCGCACCTTCGGCTGGCGAGGCGCCTTTGGAGTCCACTCCTGGATCTCGTACAAGCGCGAAGGCGCCGAGGCGTACACCCGCTATGACGTCATCTTCTGGGGTGGCCCGCCCCACGTGCGGCGCAACTTCGCCGGCCCCGACGCCCTGTGGTTCAGCAGCCAACCCGACGTTCTGGTCGACCGGCGCGGCGAGGGCGTCGAGGCGCTCATCGACCAGGTCGAGGCCGCTGTAGCGAGTTACCCGTACGACGACACGTATCGGACGTGGCCCGGCCCGAACAGCAACACCTTCATCGCCCACATCGGCCGCAGCGTCCCGGGCTTGCGGCTCGACCTGCCGGCGAACGCGATCGGCAAGGACTACCAGCCGCTCTCCGCGGCGATCGGACGCGCGCCGAGCGGCACGGGCGTCCAGGCATCGCTCTTCGGCCTGCTCGGGATCATCGTCGCACCGGAAGAGGGTCTGGAGCTCAACGTGCTCGGGCTCTCGCTCGGCGTCGACTTCGCGGAACCCGCGCTGCGCCTGCCCGGGCTCGGGCGCGTCGGCACCGCGAA
The DNA here is from genome assembly GCA_963716855.1 of uncultured beta proteobacterium. Taxonomy (GTDB): domain Bacteria; phylum Pseudomonadota; class Gammaproteobacteria; order Burkholderiales; family SG8-39; genus JAGVSZ01. The sequence continues at coordinate 22,163 of CAVQUV010000026.1, forward strand.
TCGCCCGGATTGACCCGTGGCCGAATACACCCTCTACTGCTTCGCGCAGTCCGGCAACGCGTTCAAGGCGGCGCTGATGCTGAACCTGTGCGGCGCGGACTGGCAGCCGCGCTTCGTCGACTACTTCAACGGCGAGACGCGCACGCCCGAGTACCGCGAGCAGGTGAACGAGATGGGCGAGGTCCCGGTCCTCGAGCATCGCGGACGCAGGCTGGCGCAATCGGGCGTGATTCTCGACGCTCTCGCCTGCAGGTTCGGGAAGTTCGGCTGGTCGAATGATGACGAGCGGCGCGAGATCCTGCGCTGGCTGCTGTGGGACAACCACAAGCTCACGAGCTACATCGCATCGCTGCGCTATTTTCTGCAGTTCGCGAAGGATCCGGACCCGGGTACGGTCGCGTTCCTGCGCGGCCGGACGACCGGCGCGCTCGGCATCCTCGACAAGCACCTCGCCGCGCAGCCGTTCGCGATTGGCGATCGCCCGACGATCGCGGACCTTTCGATGAGCGGCTATCTCTACTGGCCCGACGAGTTCGGCGTATCGTGGCAGGACTATCCACACATCGGCGCCTGGCTCGAGCGCCTCAGATCGCAACCCGGATGGGTTCATCCCTACACGCTGCTGCCGGGGCATCCGCTGCCCGCCAAGTCCGGAAAGTCCTGATGCGGCACACCATTCTCCTGGCTGCATTGATGCTCGCCGCGTGCGGTGCGCCGCCGCCCCCGGTGCCGGAGAAACCCGCCGCGCCGCCGCCCGCGCAGGTCGAGCCCGCGCCCGCGCCGCCGGCGCTCGCAGCGCCGCAGGCCGCAGCGCCGAAGCTGCCGCCGCCCAGGACGCCGCTCGACGCGTACAAGCGCGACATCGCGCAGCGCATCCTTTCCAACAGCGCGGCGCAGACCTTCGCGGGCCGCCCGCCCGAGATCCTGGAGGCGGTCGTCGTGCTCCAGTTCACGATCGAGCGCAGCGGCACGCTGACCGGCCTCAAGACGCTGCGCTCGCGGCATCCGGCGCAGGAAAAAGTCGCGCTCGCGAGCGTGCGCGCCGCCGCGCCCTTCCCCGCCCCGCCGGCGGCCCTGCTCCGCAGCAGCCGGGTCGAGGTCGCCGAGACGTGGCTGTTCCGCGAGGACGGCAAGTTCCAGATCCGCTCGCTCGCCGAGCCGCAGGCCGCCACCGAGTAGGCCCGATGGCTCGCGCTCGTGGGGAGTAGTCGGCGCCTCGCGCACGGAGCCGCGACGCGCCTGCGCCTGCTCGCCGACGACCTCACCGGCGCGCTCGACACCGCCGCCCAGTTCACGGGCAGCGTGGGCCCGGTAACGGTGCGATTCCTGCCCGGCGACGCCGACGCAGGCGAACCTTGCCTCGCCTACGACAGCGCGACGCGCGGGCTCACGGCCGACGAGGCCGGCGCGGCAATGACGGCACTCGCGGACTTCTTCGACGGCGCGCCGCTCGCGTTCAAGAAGGTGGACAGCCTGCTGCGCGGGCATCCGGCGACCGAGCTCGCGGAGTCGTTCCGCAACGGCGGCTTCCGGAGCGCGGTCGTCGCGCCGGCATTCCCGGCGCAGGGGCGCGCGACGCGCGGCGCCGTGCAGCATGCACGCGGGCTCGACGGCGCCTGGGCCCCGGTCGCGGCCGCGTTCGCCGACGAGCTCGCGCGGCTCGAGCTGCCGGTACGCCGCGTCGCGAAGGCCGACGCGATCGCGGGCGAGGCGCTGTTCCTCTGCGACGCCGAGTCCGACGCCGACCTCGCGGCGATCGCGGCCGCGGGCGCGCGGCTCGCACCGCCGGTGCTGTGGTGCGGATCGGCCGGGTTGGCTGCGGCCCTCGCAGGGACGGCACCGCCGCGCAAAGCCGTGGCGCCGGAGCCCCTGCTCGCGATCGTCGGTTCGCACCATGCGGTGGCCCGCGCGCAACTCGAACGCTGCCGCGAATTGCATCCGGACCTGTGGATCGAGATCGGCTCGTCCGGCGCCGGGGTAGACGAAGTGCAGGAATGCCTCGACGAGGCCGGCGCGGCGCTCGTGACGTTCGCGCTGCCCGACGGCGTGTCCGAGGCCGAGGCGGCGCGGCGCATCGCCGGCATCCTGAGCCGGTTGCTCCCCCGTCTCGACGCCCCGGCCGGACTGCTCGTTTCGGGCGGCGAGACGTTGCGGACCGTCGCGGAGGCGTTGCGCGCGGAGGCGTTCGTGGTGAACGGCGAAGCGGCGCCGGGGCTGCCCGCCGCGCGCCTGGTGGGCGGCCGTTGGGACGGCGTGCGCGTCGTGTCGAAGTCGGGGGCGTTCGGCGACGCGGAGCTGCTCGCGCGTCTCGTCGCCGCGCGCGGCGGCCCTCTTTGAGCAAGGAACGATATGCGGGGATACCCCCCGTCATGCGTCCCTAGATCAGGCGCCTTACAAACATTCGGCGCTCTTTGACGCTACCGCGCTGCGCTGCTACCTTCGGCCGGCCATGACCACGCGCCCCAGGATCGCGATCACCATGGGCGATGCCGCCGGCGTCGGACCGGAAGTGATCATGAAAGCGCTCGCGCACCGCGAGCTCTATGCGATCGCCCGCCCGCTCGTCGTCGGCGACGCGAAGCGCCTTGGCCGGGCCGGGCAGATCGTCCGGTCCGGGCTTGCCGTGCGCGCGATCGCGGAGCCCGAGGACGCGGGCTTCGAGCCCGGCGTCGTCGACTGCCTCGATCTCGCGCTCGTCCCGGAAGACACGCCGTTCGGCAAGCTCTCCACCGCCTGCGGCGAGGCCGCATACCGCTTCGTCGAGCGCGCGGTCGCGCTCGCGGTCGCCGGCAAGGTGGACGCGATTTGCACCGCGCCGCTGAACAAGGAGGCGCTCAACGCCGCCGGCCATCGCTTCCCGGGCCACACCGAGATGCTCGCGCAGCTCACCGGAACGCCCGAGGTCTCGCTCATGTTGATGGCGCCCGGGCTGCGCGTCATACACGTGACCACGCACATCGGCCTCGTCGACGCGGTCGAGCGGATCGACGCCGGCCTGGTGGAGCGCACGATCGCGCGCGGCCACGAACTCGTTCGCCGCGCCGGAGTCGCCGAGCCGCGCATCGCCGTGTGCGGCATCAACCCGCACGCGGGCGAGAGCGGGCTGTTCGGCCGCGGCGAGGAGGCGACGAAGATCGAGCCGGCGATCCGCGCCTGCGTCGCGCGCGGCTGGAAGATCGAGGGACCGCTGCCCGCCGATACGCTTTTCTACCGTGCGCTCAAGGGCGACTTCGACTTGATCGTCGCGATGTATCACGACCAGGGCCATGGCCCGGTGAAGGCGGTCGCGTTCGACACCGGCGTGAACGTCACCGCCGGGCTGCCGGTGCTCCGGACCTCGGTGGACCACGGCACGGCATTCGACATCGCCGGCACCGGCCGGGCCGACGAGCGCAGCATGCTCGAAGCGCTGCGGCAGGCGGCGGCGCTCGCTCCCCGCGCGTCCTGAGCGGGGGTACGATTCACGCCTCACGATTTGCGCCCGCGGGGGATCCATGCTTCAGGCCGCCGACCTCACCATCCGCCTCAACCCCGCCGACGACGTGGTCATCGCACGCGTCGCCATCCCCGAGGGCACGCTGCTCGTGAAGGAAGGCAATGTGCGCGTCGCGGCGAAGGTGCCCGCGGGCCACAAGATCGCGACGCGCGACGTGAAGTCCGGCGCGCCCGTGCGCCGCTACGACCAGATCATCGGGTTCGCGACGCGCGACATCAAAGCGGGCGAACACGTGCACGTCCACAACATCGCCATGGGGGACTTCGAGCGGGACTACGCGTTCGGCGCCGAAGCGAAACCGACGCAGTACATCGACCCGCCGGCGAGCTTCCAGGGCATCGTGCGCGGCGATGGGCACAATGCGGGCCGAGTCGCCACGCGCAACTACATCGGCGTGATCACGAGCGTGAACTGCTCGGCCACGGTGGCAAAGATGATTGCGCGGCAGTTCGAGAACCGGCTGGACGACTTTCCAGGTGTGGACGGCGTGGTCGCGCTCGCACACAAGACCGGCTGCGGCATGGCCTCCGAGGGCGAGGCGGTCGACATCCTCCGGCGCACCACCGCAGGCTACATCCGCCACGCGAACTTCCACTCGGTGCTGCTGGTCGGGCTCGGCTGCGAGGCGAACCAGATCAACAGCCTCCTCGCTGCGCAGGGGCTGAAGCGCACCGACCATCTTCACGCCTTCACGATCCAGGACAAAGGCGGCACGCGCAAGGCCGTCGAAGAGGGCGTCGCGCGCATCCGCGAGCTGCTGCCCGACGCGAACAAGGCGACGCGCGAGACGGTGCCGGCGAGCCATCTCGTCCTCGGCCTGCAGTGCGGCGGTTCGGACGGCTACTCGGGCATCAGCGCGAACCCGGCGCTCGGTGCGGCGGTCGATCTCCTCGTGCGCCATGGCGGCACGGCAATCCTGTCCGAGACCCCCGAGATCTACGGCGCCGAGCACCTGCTCACACGCCGCGCCGTATCGCGCGAGGTCGGCGAAAAGCTCATCAACCGCATCAAGTGGTGGGAGGACTACACCGCGCGCAACGGCAACGAGATGAACAACAACCCGTCGCCGGGCAACAAGGCCGGCGGGCTGACGACAATCCTCGAGAAATCCCTCGGCGCGGTCGCCAAGGGAGGCACGACGAACCTCGTCGACGTCTACGAGTACGCCATGCCCGTGACCGCAAAGGGCTTCGTGTACATGGACACGCCGGGCTACGACCCGGTCTCCGCCACCGGCCAGGTCGCCGGCGGCGCGAACCTGATCTGCTTCACCACCGGCCGCGGCTCGGCCTACGGCTGCAAGCCATCGCCGTCGCTGAAGCTCGCGACCAACACGCCGCTCTTCGCGCGCCAGGAAGACGACATGGACATCAACTGCGGCACCGTCGTCGACGGCAAGGAATCGATCGCCGCGGCGGGCGCGCGGTTCTTCGAGCTCGTGCTGCGCACCGCCTCGGGCGAGAAATCGAAGAGCGAGCAGTGGGGCTACGGCGAGGACGAGTTCGCGCCCTGGATGCTCGGGGCGACGATGTGAGGCGCGCAGGCGTGGTCCTGGCGACCTGCGCGCTCGGGACCGCCACCGCGCACGCACAGGTGGTGGTGCCCCGGCCGCTCCCGGCTCAGCCGATCATCGTCGTGCCGGGAACCGTCACCACGCTCCCGGTCGAGAGCTGGGGTGCGATCGCCTATCACCGCGCCACGGGCGCGTTCGGCTACAGCTTCGACTTCCCCGGCCAGCGTGAAGCGGGCACCGCCGCGCTCGAAACGTGCGCCCATCCGGAGTGCGTCGTCGTCGCGAGCTACAGGAACGGCTGCGGCGCGCTGGTCGACGGCCCTACCGGCCCGGTGGTTGCCGAGGGCGTCACGGCGCAGGAGGCCGAGACGAAGGCGCGGCTGCAATGCACCGCCCCGGAGTGCCGAGTCATCGCCTGGTCCTGCACGAAGTAGCGCCGCGCGCCGCGCGTGCCGTTCGTCGCGCCTCGCCTACCGCTGGTCCGCGCCGCCTGTCGCCCTCTCGACAGCGGCGTCGCGATCTCGTTCCTGACGTGACATTCCTCCCCGGGGCCACGTGACCTTTGTCACGGCGTGCCGATGACGTAGGCATACGCGTCTGGCATAGTCGTGCACACAAGAAGAACAACACAGGCAGCACCGGGCCAGCGGGTCGCGTCTTCCGCCGGCACCTCCGGATGAAGACGCTCGGTTTTTTGGCTCGCACTCGTGAAGGCCGGCGCATCGGGTTAGCGGTGTGCGCCAGGTCGCCATCGCCGCACGGCCTTGCACGCGTCGCGACCCAAAGGGGTTGAGTCATGGATACGTCCAGACGGCCTGCCGCTCAGGCCGCAATCAACCGCCCCGTCGCCGGGGCGGAGAGCAAGGCGTTGCTCGGTCAGACCCGCGAGCTCGCCCGCTCCAAGCTGAGCCGCATCATCGCCGATGCGCTCGACAAGGTCGAGAACGACCTCTTCGCGGCCGCCGAGGCCAGCACGTCGCGCGCCGAGCAGCAGCTCCTGTTCGAGACGATGTCGCAGGTCAAGAAGCACCGCACCGAGATCACCGGCTCCTTCGACCGCCACTTCATCGAGATCTTCGAGCGTCGCATCGCCACGCGCCGGCTCTCCAAGGAGAAGACCCAGGAGCTCAAGCTCGAGGAGCTGACGCTGGTCGACGACAGCGCCATGGAGGAAGAGCTCGTCGTCAACGACCTGGCGCGCAAGACCCGAAACCGCATGGACCAGGACGAGCTGCTCGGCATCCGCGCCCGGCTCGGCCACCTGCTCTCCACCGAGGACCTCGAGGACAGCGGCAACCCGCTCTCGCCCGAGACGGTGTTCGAGGCGCTGCGCCTGTCGTGCGCGAAGATCCCCGGCGATTTCGCGATCAAGCGCTCCCTGCTGAACGCCTTCCAGCCCCACGTCGCGGCCGGCATGAGCGCCGTGTACGCCGACGTGAACAAGAACCTGATCGCCCACCACATCCTGCCGCGCATCAACTTCCACGTGAAGCGCGCGCGGGACGTCGGCGTGGCGCAGCGCCCGGGCGACCCCACCGGCGCGATGGGCGCGAGCCAGGCGATGAACCTCGCGCAACTCATGGGCAATCAGCCGGGCGGGGCCGCGGGCATGGGCACAAGCCAGCTGATGCAGCTCGGCCAGCTGTTCCACGCCGCCGGCGTGCCGGCCGCGGCAGCGGCCCTGTCCGCGAGCCAGCAGCTCGACCTGTCGACCCTGCTCGCCGGCGTGGTGAGCGGCCCGCCGTCCGGCCGCCAGGCGATGGCGCGGGTGATGGCCGAGCCGTCGCAGTTCCAGTTCGAGGGCGCCCTCGAGACCCCGGCGACGCCCGAGCTGATGGCTTCGCTCAGCCGCCTGCAGTCGAATGCGGGCTTCGGCCCGGCGATCGGCACGAACCCGCTCGACTTCCTCGGCGCCATCGACCAGCAGGTCCGCACGCAGAGCCACCCGCTCGACCAGCTCACGATCGAGCTGGTCACGATGGTCTTCGACTACATCCTCGACGATCGCGAGATCGCCGAGACGGTGAAATCGGAGCTCGCGCGGCTGCAGATCGTCGCGATCAAGGCCGCCCTTCTCGACCGCACGTTCTTCGCGCGCCGGGCGCACCCGATGCGCCGGTTCCTCGACCAGGTCGCCGAGGCGGCGTCCGATCCCGAGGTCGCGACCGACGAGCAGTCCAAGTTCCTGACCGGCCTGCGCGGCGTCGTCGACTACCTGGTGCACGAGTTCATCGACGACCTGACCGTCTTCACCGTCGCGCAGGAGACCCTCGAGAAGCTGATCGAGGAGGACTCGCAGCGCCGCGAGCAGGAAATCGCGCCCACGACCGCCGAGCTCGTGCGCAAGGAAGAGGCGGAGATCGCGCACCACACCGCGCTCGCCGAGATCAAGCGGCGCGCGACGCGCAAGACCCCGGGGTTCGTCCGCGAATTCCTGTACCACTGGTGGACGAAAACGCTGGTGGATGCGTACATCAAGAATCGCGACGGCGACGACTCGTGGACCCACCGCCTCGGCATCGTCGATGCGCTGGTCTGGAGCGTCGCGCCGCTGCGCACGAACGAGATCCAGCAGCTCGCCTCGATGCTGCCCACGCTCATGAAGAGCCTGCTGCGCGGCATGAACGCGATCGAAATGCCGCCGGAGGCGCGCCACGCGTTCTTCAACCAGCTCATGCAGGCGCACACCACCACGATCAACGCCGCCAAGGCGCAGGCGAAGGCCCACGCAGCGGGCGTCGAGCCGGCGCCGGCCGCGCCGGTCGCGGAACCCGAGCCGGCAGACGATCCCACGACCGGGCCGGTCACGAATTCCGGCATGGACGACGACTACTGGGTCCACACCGCAATGGCGCTGGAGCGCGGCGCGATGATCGAGTTCGTCGAAGGCGCGGCCACCGTGCGCTCGAAGCTCTCGTGGGTCAGCCCGAAGCAGACGGTCCTGCTCTTCACCGCGAGCGGCTCGGCCGCGCGCCAGGTGGCGCCCAAGGCGCTCGCCGCCCTGCTGCGCGACGGCAAGGCACGGCTCGTCGAGGGTGCCGAAGCGCTGATGGATCGCGTCGTCACCGCGATGGTCGGGACGACGGACGACAACGCCCTCCCCGCCGCGGCCTGAGCGCGCGGGACGTCCACCGCCCAGCTTTCCTCCGCGACCCCGCACCGAAAGGCGGGCGCCCTCTTCGCCGCCAACCGAGGACGCCCGACCCGCGGGGTCGCGCTTTCTATTCCCCACGCGGGCGACCGGTCCCTGCCGGCCGCCCGCGCCGCGTAGAATCGCGGGCGAACTGAAACCACACGGGGAGCGGCTAGTGTTCGTCTGGGCAAAGGTGAATGAACGGGTCTACGGCGGATACGCGCTGCCGCACGCAACGCTCCGCGTCTCGAAAGATCCGCAGCTCGGCACGGTGGACATCACCGTCAACGACCCGGCGTTCGAAGGCGACGGGAAGTCCCACGGCGGGGGGATCACGTTGCGCCGCGAGGACGCGATGTGGCTCGCCAACGCGCTGATGCTCGCCCTGGGCAAGAAGAAGGCGTTCACCTACGCGCGGCAGTCGCGGGACCGCGGCACCCTGATCGGCACCGAACCGCACGGTTCAGCGAAGTAGCGCCGCGGCTAATGCGTCACCGCACCCTCGACGCCGGCAATGCGCTGGCCCCCGTTGGTCGGATGCCGTCGTCGGCGATTACTTGGGGACACTACGTAGGCGGGACGCGGGGAAATACCGGGTGGGCGCACCGCGCCGCTCGCGCGGGCCGGGGCGCCCTATGCCGCGTGCGTGCCGCTCCGGATGCGGCGCGCGCCTACTCGCCGATCTGAAGCAGCATTCCGCGCCGGCGCGCGCCGTTGAACGCACCCAGGAACAGCGCGATTCCGGCAATCATGTAGAGACCATTCAGCCCAACCGCTGTCCAGAACTCGCGCCAGAGGAAGGTCTTTTCCAGCAGCACCGCACGCATTCCTTCGAACACGTGGCTCGTGGGCAGGCACCAGGCCACCGCCTGCAGCCAGTCGGGGAGCACGCTCACCGGGTAGTAGATGCCGCTGATCGGCGCGGCCACGAAGATCGCACCCCAGGCGAAATTCTCCGCCGCGAGCCCGTAACGCATCACCAGCGCCGCGACCATCAGACCCACCGCCCAGCCGCACACCAGCAGGTTGGCGAAGAAGGTCGCCAGGGGAACCCCCAGGTCGAAGATCGAATAGTGGTAGAGGACCAGGGCGAGCACGATCGCCGTACCGACGCCGATCGTGGTGCGGAAGAACGACACGGCGATCATGGAGGCCACCAGCTCGAGCGGCCGCAGCGGGCTGACGAACAGGTGCCCGAGGTTGCGCGCGTAAAGCTCCTCGAAGAACGAGAGCGCCACGCCGAGCTGGCCGCGGAACAGCACCTCCCAGAGCAGGAGCGCCGACACCAGCAGTCCCGGCACTTGTGCGACCCACGACGAGTTGGTGGCCAGGAACTGCGCGATGAATCCCCACAGCACCATCTGCATCGTCGGCCAGTAGGCCATCTCGATCACCCGCACCCACGACTTGCGAAAGAGGTATAGATGGCGCAGGACCATCGCGTAGATCCGGCGGAGCGAGAGCGCGGCGGGCGAGGTCATTCGCGCTCCAGACGGATCTCGTCGGGGCCGCGCTCGACGGTGCGCTCGGGCCGCCGCGCCACATCCAGGAACACCTCCTCCATGGTGGAACGCCCGTAGCGCGCGATCAGCTCGGCTGGCGCGCCCGAATCCACGATCCGGCCGGCGCGCAGCATCAGCACCGCATCGCACATGCGCTCGACCTCGGGCATGTTGTGCGAAGCGAGCAGCAGCGTGGCGCCGGTGCGCTTCTGGTAGTCCATGAGCTGCGTGCGTACGCGGTCGCCGACGTCGGGGTCGAGCGAGGCGGTCGGCTCGTCGAGGAGCAGCAACTCGGGCTCGTTGAGCAGCGCCTTGGCCACCGACACGCGCGTGCGCATGCCCGCGGAGAGCGCACCGTACGCGCGCCGGAGGATATCCGCCAGGTCGAGCTCGGCGGCAAGCGCGGCGATGCGGCGCTTCATGTCGCGGACACCGTAGAGACGCGCGAACATCCGCAGGTTTTCCTCGACCGTGAGCTTCTTCGGCAGGTCGACGTACGGAGAAGTAAAGTTCATGCGCCCGAGGACGCGGTAGCGGTGCCGCGCGATGTCCTCGCCCAGCACGCGGATGGACCCGGAGGAAGGCAGCAGCACGCCCAGCAGCATGGACAGCGTGGTGGTCTTGCCCGCGCCGTTGCCACCGAGGAGCGCGCAGGTCGAGCCGGGCGCGACGGTGAACGAGATGCCGCGCACCGCCTCGACCGCATCGAAGCGCTTGACGAGATCGCGGACCTCGATCGCGTGCGTCACGCGCGCGCGTCGCGGAGCTGCGCGCGCACGTAGTCGCGCCACTCCGGGAAGAGCTGCGCGTCGCGGCTCGCGATGACCGACTTCGTCCACGGCGGGCCGACCAGGAAGTCGTCGTGCGCGAACGTGGCCATCGTCCCGCCCGACTCCGCGAGGATCAGGCTCCCCGCGGCGTAGTCCCACAGCATGTGATTCGCGTGCAGATAGACGTCGAACCGACCGAGCGCGAGCCAGCACCAGTCGAGCGCGGCCGCGCCGAAGTTGCGGTAGGAGTACCAGGGCAGGCCACCGGCAAGACGCTGGGCCGCATCGCGCGGGAGGCGCTTCAGTTCCAGTGATGCGATCGCGTCGGCGAGCCGCGCCGGCGCCGGGCGCGGCGCGATCCGCTCGCCGTCGTGGTATGCGCCGCCGCCGGCCGTGGCGTGGAAGGTCTCTCCGGTCGCCGGATTGTGGACCACCCCGAGCGCGGTGCGCCCGCCCTCGATCAGCGCCACCGACACGGCGTAGTAAGGAATGCCCTGCAGGAAGTTGGTCGTCCCGTCGATCGGGTCGACGCACCAGGCGGCGCCCGCACCCTCGCCCCACGCGGCGACCTGCTCGCTGCGCGGCATCTCCTCGCCGATCACCGGGCAATCGCGGAGCTGGCGCAGGCGCGGGATCAGCGCCGCCTGCGCGGCGGTGTCCGCCTCGGAGAAGAGGCTGCCGTCCTGCTTGCGCTCGCCGCGAACGCGCCGCGCGCGCGGCAGGATCTCGGCCCGCGCGACCTCGTGGACGGCCGCGACCAGGGCGCCGATCATCGGAGCGGGAGCGCTATGCGTGCTTCCATTTGATCGAACAGCCGAGGGCGGCGGTTTGCTCGTCCGGACCCTTGCCGGTCCGGGCGATGCCGACCATGGCATCGAACAGCTCGCGCCGCGCGCCTTCGACCGGGGCAGTCTTCGACGCGTCGAGGCGGCCATGGTACTGGAGCTCGAGACCGGCATTGAAGCCGAAGAACTCGGGCGTGCACACCGCGTCGTAGGCCCTCGCGACCGCCTGGGTGGCATCGAGCACGTAGGGGAACGTGAAACCGGCCTCCGCCGCGACGCGCCGCATGTTCTCGAACGAGTCCTCCGGATACTCGGCCGGATCGTTGGACATGATCGCGATCGAGCCGATCCCGTGGGCTGCAAGCTCCCGGCAGTCGCGGGCGATGCGCGCGCGGATCGCCTTCACGTACGGACAGTGGTTGCAGATGAACATCACCAGCAGCCCGTTCGGGCCGCGCGCCGAAGCGAGCGTGTGACGCCGCTCGTCCACGCCGGGCAGATCGAAGTCGACCGCCTTCCATCCGAAATCGCAGACCCGGGATTGTGCCGCCATGCGAGACCTCGCTTCGAGAACCGCCGCTAGAATCGTAGCATGGCGAATCAACCCTTCCCCGCGGCACCGCGGCTCTATTGCGAGGCGACGCTCTCGCCCGGCGCGATTGTCGAGCTTTCCGAGCGTACGGCGCGCCACGTCGCCGCGCTGCGCCTGCGCATGGGCGACGCGGTGATCCTCTTCGGCGGCGACGGCCACGAGTCCGCGGCGGTGATCACCGGCACCGGCAAGCGAGGCGTCGTCGCGGCGGTGCGCGAGCGGCGCGCGGTCGATCGGGAGTCGCCGCTCGAAGTGCGCCTCGCGCAAGGCGTGTGCGCGGGCGATCGCATGGATCTCGTGTTTCAGAAGGCAACCGAGCTCGGCGTCGCGGCGATCCAGCCGATCGTGACGGCTCGCTCGGTCGTCCGGCTCTCGAGCGAGCGCCAGGAGCGTCGCGAGGCGCACTGGCAGAACGTGGCGATCGCGGCCTGCGAGCAGTGCGGGCGGAACCGCGTCCCGCGCGTCGCGCCGAGCTTGAGCTTCGGGGAGTTCTTCGCCGCGCCCGCGGAGGCCGGAACGCGCGTCCTGCTGGCGCCCGACGGCGAGGCGACCGTCCGGTCGCTCGCGCCGCAGGCGCCGGTGACCGTGCTCATCGGCCCGGAAGGCGGGCTTGCGCCCGAGGAGCGCGCGATCGCCGTCGCCGCGGGATTCGTGAGGGTGCGCTTCGGCCCGCGCGTACTGCGGACCGAGACCGCACCGCTCGCGGCGCTCGCCGCGCTGCAGGCGATCTACGGGGACTGCTAGCGAAGAGCCGGCGGCGGGGCGGCCCGCCGCTACTTGCGGGTCGCCGCCGCGAGCAGCTCGATCATCTCCGCGTTGCCGCCGCGCTTCGCGATGTCGAGGGCGGAGTGACCGAGCAGGTCCCTGGCGTTCGGATCGACGCCGCGACCGACGATGAAGAGCTGCGCGGCGAGCAGGTCGTTGCGCTTCACGGCGTCGAGGAACTGGGCCTTGTCGTGATAGACCATGCCCATCGCGGTGAGATCCTTGCGCGCCTGAAGTGCCGCCGCGTCGCCCGAGGTGCGCGCGTCCGCGACCCCCTGCCGCTGGCTCATCGCCGCCATCGAGCGGCCGATGGAGAGCATCTTCTCGCGCTCCTGGGCCGGCACCTCGCCGAAAATCTCCAGCGCGAGCGCGTTCGCGTCCGCGTTCCGCCCGCTCAGGATCTCGTCCATTGCCTTCTGCATCGCCTTGGGATCGCCGCCCGATTGCTCCGAGGCTTGCATCAGCACGTGCACCACCGACAGGAGCTTGCCGAAGGTGGCCCAGTCGGTCTGGATCGTCGTGGACTGGGCTTGTGCGGCGCCAACCGTGCAAGCAACGGCGAGCGCGGCGACGGTGTGTTTCAGGGCCATGGTTGACCTCCGGATGAGCACGGCCAGGCAATAACGCGATTGCGGGAGCGCCCGTTGACGGCGCACCCGCCCGGCCGGTGGAAGCGATGCTCTAGAATGCGCCTCGTTTATGCTGGGAACAAGCCCCATGGCAGTGAAGCCCGACGCCAGCTTCGTCACCTGGTTCCGGTCGGTGGCGCCGTATTTCCGTGCGTTCCGAGGGCGCACGTTCGTGATCGCCTTCGGCGGCGAGCTGGTCGCCGAGGGACGCTTCGTGGCACTCGCGCACGACCTGAACCTGCTGCACAGCGCCGGCATCCGCGTGGTGCTGGTGCACGGCTCGCGCCCGCAGATCGAGGCGCAGCTCGCGGCGCGGCGGCAACGCTCGCGCTACCACAAGGGCCTGCGCGTCACCGACCCGGTCGCGCTGGAGTGCGTGAAGGCCGCGGTCGGCCTGCTCCGCGTCGAGATGGATGCGCTGCTCTCGCTCGGCCTGCCGAACACGCCGATGGCGGGCGCGGCGATCAACACGGTGTCCGGGAACTTCATCACGGCGCGGCCGATGGGCGTCGTCGACGGCGTCGATTACCAGCACACCGGCACCGTGCGCAAGGTGGACGCCCAGGCGATCGCGGGCTGCCTCGACGCGGGCAACATCGTGATCACCTCCCCGATCGGCTTCTCCCCGACGGGCGAAGTGTTCAACCTGGCGATGGAGGATGTGGCGGTCGCGACCGCCGCGGCGCTGCGCGCGGCGAAGCTCGTCTTCTTCTCCGACGCCGCCCTCGCCGATGCCGATGGCCGCGTGCTGCCGGAGCTGAGCGCGAACGAGGCGGAGCGTCTGCTCGGACGCGGCAGCCATCTCACCGGCGATACGCGCGCGTACCTGGCGCACGCGGTCGAGGCGGTGCGCGCGGGCGTGGAGCGCGCGCACGTCATCGCTCGCGGCGTCGACGGCGCGCTGCTCACGGAGCTGTTCACCCACGAGGGCTCGGGCAGCATGATCACCGCCGACAAGCTCGAGCGCATGCGCCCGGCGAGCATCGAGGACGTCGGCGGCATCCTCCAGTTGATCGAGCCGCTCGAGGCCGACGGCACGCTGGTGCGGCGCGGCCGCGAGCTGCTCGAGCGCGAGATCGGACGCTTCACGGTGCTGGAGCACGACCGGCTGATCCTCGGCTGCGCTGCGCTCTACCCGTTCCCCCACGCGCGCGCGGGCGAGCTCGCCTGTCTCGCGGTGCGTCCCGAGTACCGCGGCGCGGGCCACGGCGAGAAGTTGATGGGCGCTATCCAGGAGCAGGCGCGCGCCGCGGGAATGAAGAAGCTTTTCGTCCTCACCACGCGCACCGCGCAGTGGTTCGCCGAGCGGGGGTTCGCGGTGGCTGCGGCCGAGGCGCTGCCGCGCGAGAAGCGCTCGCTCTACAACTGGCAGCGACGCTCCAAGGTCCTGGTCAAGGGCCTGTAGAGCCGCGCGCTAGAATCCGCGCCTCACCGCAACAGGGAGTCGCCCCATGGCGAGAATGGTCAAGTGCGTGAAGCTCGGGCGCGAGGGCGAAGGCCTCGACTTCCCGCCGCTGCCCGGCGAGCTCGGCAAGCGCATCTGGGAGAACGTGTCTAAGGAAGCCTGGCAGATGTGGCAGGCGCAGCAGACGCGGCTCATCAACGAGAACCGCCTGAACCTCGCCGACGCGCGGGCGCGCAAGTACCTGCTGGAGCAGGCGGAGAAGTTCTTTTTCGGCGGCGGTGCCGACGAGGCGACCGGCTACGTGCCGACCAAGCCCTGAGAGCGATCCAGTCCCAGACAGAACGCCGCTTGAAGCGGCGTTTGGCGGAGGTTTCCTAAGCTACTCGTTCGCCGCCCGCGCGATCGCGTCGGAACGCATGTGCCGTACGTCGCGGCCCTCGACCATGTAGACCACGTATTCGGCCATGTTCTTGGAGTGGTCGCCGATGCGCTCCAGCGCCTTGGCGACGAACAGCACCTCGAGGCAGCGGCTGATCGTGCGCGGGTCTTCCATCATGAAGGTGATCAGCTGACGCAGGATCGAGCGGAACTCGCTGTCCACCGCGTCGTCCTGCCGCACCACCTCCTGCGCGGCCTTCACGTCCAGGCGCGCGAACGCATCCAGCGACTTGCGCAGCATCGCGAGCGCGAGGCCCGCGACGTGCCGGACCTCGATGCGCGGCATGTGCATCCGCTCGGCGTCGTAGATCAGCTTCGCCATGCGCGCGATCTTCTCCGCCTCGTCGCCGATGCGCTCCAGGTCGGTGATGGTCTTGATCACCGCGATCAGCAGTCGCAGGTCTCCCGCCGCCGGCTGGCGGCGCGCGATGATGTGGCTGCAGGCCTCGTCGAGGTCCACCTCCATCGCGTTGACGCGGTGGTCGTTCTCCTGGACGGCGGCGATCTCGGCCATGTCGCCGGTGACGAGCGTGTCGGCGGCGCGGCGGATCTGCTCCTCGACCAGCCCGCCCATCTGCAGGACGCGCGTGCGCACGTCCTCCAGCTCGGCGTCGAATTGCTTGGAAATGTGCTCGGACATCGGGGCGCTCCGGGACTGGGCAGTCTGCGCGACGGCGATGACAGGGATATTACAGCCCCGCCGCCCGGGTCATCGTTTGCACGCCCTCGGGCGTCCCCAGCAGGACGACGTCGGCGCCGCGCCGCGCGAAGAGCCCGTTCGTCACGACGCCCACGATGTTGTTCAGACGCTCCTCGAGGCCGGCCGGGTCCGTGATCGAGAGCCCGGCGACGTCCAGCACCACGTTCCCGTTGTCGGTCACGAATCCCTCGCGCAGCCGCGGGCGGCCGCCGAGTTGCGCTATGGCGCGCGCCACGTGTGCGCGCGCCATCGGGATCACCTCGACCGGCAGCGGAAATCCGCCCAGCACCGGCACGAGCTTCGAGGCGTCCGCGATGCAGACGAACCGGCGCGACACGGCCGCGACGATCTTCTCGCGCGTGAGGGCGCCGCCGCCGCCCTTGATCATCGCGAAGCGCTCGGTCACCTCGTCCGCCCCGTCGATGTACACCGGCAGATCCTCGAGGTCGTTCACGTCGAAGAGGGCAATACCGTGCCGGCGCAGCCGCTCCGCGGTGCGCTCGGAGCTCGCCACCGCGCCGCGGATCCGGCCGCGGAATGAGGCCAGCTCGTCGATGAAGAAGTTGGCGGTCGACCCGCTGCCGACGCCGATGACGGCATCATCGACGACGTACTGCACCGCCGCACGGGCGACGGCCTGCTTCATCTCGTCCTGGGTCATGGGGCTCTCCGGCTGCGTGGATTCTAGCCGAGCGCCCTGCGGGGTCGGCCGTGGGGACTAGTCCCTTGAGCCCGCGGGCGCACAACGGCGTAAAATGACGTCGTCCTGTGCAGCCTTGCCCCGATGCGCCTGCGTAGCCTAGTCCTCGGCCTGTGCATCGTTGCCGCCCCGGCGGCCGCGCAGCGGGTTGACGCCCCTGCGGCAAGCGATCGAGGTCCCGGCCGCGCCGAGGGGTGGGGCGCGACTGCGGCCGACCTGGCGGCGCCGAACGCTTCCCCGTGGCGCGGGGGTATGTTCGTCGGTCCACGCAGCGGCCAAGGGTTCAGCCTCGCTCGCACTGGCGGGTTCGATCCCGGCCTGCGTGCCAGCCCGGGTGTCCTGGACACGCTGCCACTTTCACCTCGCCTCCTGCTGCCCGACGCCGCCACCTCACCTGTGGACGGCGGGGCCTATCTCGGCTACCGCTACTCGAACTGGACCTTCTCGTCGGCGGTCCGCCAGTCGCTCGATGATCCGCGGCTCGCCGCAACGCGAATCGATTTCGGCGCGAGCTACGGCGTCAGCTTCGCGGAACGGCATTCGATCACGCTCTCCGGCGGCCTGACGCTCGGGCAGTCCGGTGCAGCCGCTCCGGCGTACGGCGCACTCGGCGGTGACGTGCTGTCCCCCAGGACGCTGCGGTACGGCGACCCGGGCGCCGGCTTCCGCGTCTCGTGGCTCTACACGCTCGACCGAAACCTCTACGTGAACACCACGCTCGGCTACGATCGAGTGTACGGCGACCCGGGCGAAGGCTTCGGGTCCGATCGCGGCACGACGAGCTTCGGTACCGTGTTCGGGTACCGTTTCTATTGAGTTGCCTCTGCAGGAGGGGCCACAGCCCCTCTTGCAACTCCCCAATCCCAGGCAAGACTCCGCTCCAAGCGGAGTCTTGCAGAGATTTGACCCGAAGCCACCGCGCTCTTTGCGAGGCTGTACCAGCCCGCGCCGGCGGGTGGCCGCAGGCTGTACCCCTGAAAGCCCCACGGCTGCTCGGGCTCGAGGATCGGGTTGGCGCACTGGGCTTGGGCGGCGCAAACGAACGCTGCGACGCATGCCCCGACGAGGAGCGCCCGTATCGCCAGTCCGCGCTGCGCTCTACCGCTTGCGCGGCGGCGGCAGGTCGGTGCAGACACCCTCGTAGACCTCCGCCGCCATGCCGACGCTCTCGCTGAGCGTCGGATGCGGATGAATCGTCTTGCCGATGTCCACCGCATCGGCGCCCATCTCGATTGCGAGCGCGATCTCGGTGATCAGATCGCCCGCGCCGGTACCGACGATGCCGCCGCCGATGATGCGGTGGTGCGCCTCGTCGAAGATGAGCTTGGTGACGCCCTCCGAGCGGCCGTTCGCGAGCGCGCGGCCCGACGCCGTCCACGGAAACTTGCCGACGCCGTACTTGATGCCCTGCTGCTTCGCCTCGTCCTCGGTCGTGCCGACCCACGCGACCTCGGGGTCGGTGTAGGCGACCGACGGGATCACGCGCGCGTCGAAGTGGGACTTCTTTCCCGCGGCCGCCTCGGCGGCGACGTGGCCTTCGTGCGTCGCCTTGTGCGCGAGCATCGGCTGGCCGGCGATGTCGCCGATCGCGAAAATGTGCGGAACGTTCGTGCGCATCTGCCCGTCGACGGGAATGAAGCCGCGATCGCTGACGGCGATCCCCGCGCTCTCCGCGCCGATCTTCTTGCCGTTCGGACTGCGGCCCACGCTGACCAATACCAAATCGTAGCGCTGCGGCTCGGCCGGCGCCTGCGCGCCCTCGAACTTGACCAGGATGCCGTCCGGCTTCGCTTCGACCGCGACGGTCTTCGTCTGGAGCATGATCTTGTCGAAGCGCTTCGCGTTGAACTTCTGCCAGACGGCGACGAGGTCGCGGTCGGCGCCCGTCATCAGGCCATCGAGCATCTCGACCACCTCGATGCGCGCGCCGAGGGTGGAGTAGACGCTTGCCATCTCGAGGCCGATGATGCCGCCGCCGATCACCAGCATGCGCTTGGGCACGGTCGCCAGCGCCAGCGCGCCGGTGGAGTCGACGATCCGGGGATCGTCGGGAACGAACGGCAGCCGCACCGCCATCGAGCCCGCGGCGATGATCGCCTTCTCGAAGCGCACGACCTTCTTGTCGCCGGTCTTGTCCTGCCCGTCCCCGGTCGTCAGCTCGACCTCGAGATGATGCGCATCGAGGAAGTGGCCGTAGCCGCGCACGACGGTGACCTTGCGCGTCTTCGCCATGCTGCCGACGCCGCCGACCAGCTTTCCCACGACCTTGTCCTTGTGCGCGCGGAGCTTGTCGAGGTCCACCGTCGGTTTTCCGAAGGTCACGCCGATATCGGCGAAGTGCGCCGCCTCGTCCATCACCATTGCGACGTGCAGTAGCGCCTTCGACGGGATGCAGCCGACGTTGAGGCACACGCCGCCGAGCGTCGGGTAGCGTTCGACCAGCAGCGTGTTCATTCCCAGATCGGCCGACCGGAATGCCGCCGAATACCCGCCCGGCCCGGAACCGAGCACGAGCATGTCGCAGGTGTAGTCGGCTCCGCCGGAGGACGACGCCGCCCGGGGCGCTGGAGCAACGGAGGGCGCCGCGACCTGAGGGGGTGGTGCGGCGGGCCTGGGCGCCACCGCGACCGGAGCGCCTGCCGTCTCCTCCAGCACCAGGATCGGCGCACCTTCGGAGACCTTGTCGCCGACCTTTACGCCGATGCTCTTCACCACGCCGGACGCCGGCGACGGGATCTCCATCGTCGCCTTATCGCTCTCGAGCGAGATCAGCGACTGCTCCTTCTCGACGCGGTCGCCGGGCTTGACCAGCACCTCGATGACGTCGACTTCCTTGAAGTCGCCGATGTCGGGAACCTTGACCTCGAGCATCGCCGCCTCTCTACAGCATCGCCCGCCGGAAATCGGCGAGCAGCTGCGCGAGGTAGGCGTTGAACCGCGCGGCCAGCGCGCCGTCGATCACGCGGTGGTCGTACGAAAGCGAGAGCGGCAGCACGAGCCGCGGCACGAAGGTCTTCCCGTCCCAGACCGGCTGCTGCGACGAGCGCGACACGCCGAGGATCGCGACCTCCGGCGCATTGATGATCGGCGTGAACGACGTGCCGCCGATGCCGCCGAGGCTCGAGATGGAGAACGTGCCGCCCTGCATGTCCGCGGGCTTGAGCTTGCCCTCGCGCGCCTGCTTTGCAAGCGCGCCCGTTTCCTTGGCGACCTCCATGATGCCTTTCTTGTCGGCGTCCTTGATGACCGGCACCATGAGCCCGTTCGGCGTGTCCGCGGCGAACCCGATGTGGTAGTAGCGCTTGAGCACCAGGTTGTCGCCGTCGAGCGAGCTGTTGAACTCGGGGAATTTCTTGAGCGCCGCGACGCACGCCTTGACGAGGAACGCGAGCATCGTCAGCTTTACACCCGAGCTCTCGTTCTCCTTGTTCAGCTGGACGCGCAGCGCCTCCAGGTCGGTGATGTCGGCCACGTCGTTGTTCGTGACGTGCGGAATCATCACCCAGTTGCGGTGCAGGTTCGCGCCCGAGATCTTCTTGATGCGCGACAGCGGCTGCGTCTCGATCGGGCCGAACTTCGCGAAGTCGACCTGCGGCCAGGGCAGCACGGTGAGGCCGCCGACGGCGGGTGCAGCCGGCGCCGCCGCGCCGCGCGCGAGCGCGCCTTTCACGAAGGCCTGGACGTCGGCGAGCACGATGCGGCCCTTCGGCCCGGTGCCCGTGACCCGCGCGAGATCGACGCCGAGCTCGCGCGCGAATTTCCGCACCGACGGGCTCGCGTGCGGCTTGAAGCCCGCCGGGCCGCTGCCGGTGACCTCCGCGGGCACCGGCGGCGTGCGCGCGGGGATCGGCATCTCGACGGTGCGGGTCATGTCTGGAGGCGGTGCTTGCGGCGCTGCTGCGGTTGCCGTTGTGGCAGCCCCCGCCTCGGCGAGCACGAGGATCGGTGCTCCCTGCGAGACCTTGTCGCCGACTTTCAGCAGGATTTCCTTCACGACGCCCGCAGCCGGTGACGGCACCTCCATCGTCGCCTTGTCCGACTCGAGCGACACGAGCGACTGCTCGGCCGCGACCGTGTCACCCGGCTTCACGAGGATCTCGATGACTTCGACGTCCTTGAAGTCGCCGATGTCGGGAACGTCGACGCGGCGCACGGCACCTGCCGATGCGGGCTTGGTCGCCGCCGCCGCAGGGGCAGCCGCCGGCGCCGGCGCGGAAGCCTGCTTCGGTGCCGCGGCGCTCGGTACCCCCCCGCCCGCCTCGAGCACGAGAATCGGCGTGCCTTCGGACACCTTGTCGCCGACCTTGATGCGCACCTCCTTCACCACGCCGGCGGACGGCGAGGGGATCTCCATCGTCGCCTTGTCGCTCTCGAGCGTGACCAGCGATTGCTCGGGCGCCACCGTGTCACCCGGCTTGACCAGGATCTCGATGACGTCGACGCTCTTGAAGTCGCCGATGTCCGGAACCAGCACTTCCTGCATCGCGCCCATTGACTCCCCCTACACCGTCGCCGGATTCGGTTTCGCCGGATCGATGCCGTATTTCTTGATCGCGTCGGCGACGAGCGAGTGCTTGAGCGCGCCGGCGTCGGCGAGCGCCTTGAGCGCGGAAATCGTCACCCAGTAGCGGTTCACCTCGAAGAAGTGCCTCAGCTTCTCGCGCGTGTCGGAGCGCCCGAAGCCGTCGGTGCCGAGCACGCGGTAGTCGCGCCCCTTCGGCATGAACGGCCGGATCTGGTCGGCGAAGGTCTTCATGTAGTCGGTCGACGCGATCACCGGGCCTGCGCGCTCCTCGAGGCGACTCTCGACGTAGGAATTGCGCGCCTTCTCGGTCGGGTGGAGCAGGTTCCAGCGCTCGACCTCGAGGCCCTCGCGCCGCAGCTCGGTGAAGCTCGGGCAGCTCCAGATATCGCCGGTGACGCCCCAGTCCTTCTCCAGGAGCTCCGCCGCGGCGATCACCTCGCGCAGGATCGTGCCCGAGCCCATCAGCTGCACCCTGAGCGGCTTGTCCGCACTGCCCTTGGCCTTGCCGCCGTCCTTCAGGAGGTACATGCCCTTGAGGACGCCGTCCTTCACGTTCTTGTCGGCGGGCTCCGCGATGCCCGGGTGCGCGTAGTTCTCGTTCATCAGGGTGACGTAATAGAACACGTCCTCCTGGTTGGACACCATGCGGCGCAGGCCGTCCTGGATGATCACTGCGACTTCGAAGGCGAAAGTCGGGTCGTAGGACACGCAGTTCGGGATCACCGAGGAGAGGATGTGCGAGTGGCCGTCCTCGTGCTGCAGGCCTTCGCCGTTCAACGTCGTGCGGCCGGCGGTCGCGCCGAGCACGAACCCGCGCGCGCGCTGGTCGGCGGCGGCCCATGCCAGATCGCCGATGCGCTGCAGCCCGAACATCGAGTAGAAGATGTAGAAGGGCACCATGACGACGTTGTTGACGCTGTAGCTCGTCGCCGCGGCGATCCACGACGAGAAGGCCCCCGCCTCGTTGATCCCTTCCTCGAGGATCTGGCCGGCCTTGTCCTCGCGGTAGTACATCACCTGGTCCTTGTCGACCGGCGTGTACTTCTGGCCTTCCGCCGAGTAGATGCCGAGCTGGCGGAACATGCCCTCCATGCCGAACGTGCGCGCCTCGTCGGGGACGATCGGCACGATGTGCTTGCCGATGTTCTTGTCGCGGATGAGCGCGGTCAGGATCCGCACGAACGCCATCGTGGTGGAGATCTCGCGCCCTTCGGCGGTCGGCCCCGTCACCTGCTCGAAGGCGGAAAGCTCCGGCACCTGCGGGGCCGTGTCGGCCTTGCGGCGGCGCTGCGGGAGATAGCCGCCCAGCGCCTTGCGTCGCTCGTGCAGGTACGTCATCTCCGGCGAGTCGGCCGGCGGAATGTAGAACGGCAGCGCCTCGAGCTGCTCGTCCGGCACCGGGATGTTGAAGCGGTCGCGGAACTGGCGGATCGCCTCCTTGTCGAGCTTCTTGAGCTGGTGGGTCGGGTTCTGCGCCTGCCCCTGGCGGCCGAGGCCGAAGCCCTTGATGGTCTTCGCGAGAATGACGGTGGGCTGGTCCTTGTGATTCACTGCCGCGTGGTAGGCCGCGTAGATCTTGTACGGATCGTGGCCGCCGCGATTGAGCCGCCAGATGTCCTCGTCGGTCATCCGCGACACCATCTCCAGCAGCTTCGGGTGCTTGCCGAAAAAATGCTTGCGCACGAACGCACCGTCGTTCGCCTTGTAGTTCTGGTATTCGCCGTCGACCGTCTCTTCCATCACGCGATGGAGGATCCCTTCCTTGTCGCGCGCGAGGAGCGAATCCCAGTACGAGCCCCAGATCAGCTTGATCACGTTCCAGCCCGCGCCGCGGAAGTCGCCCTCGAGCTCCTGGATGATCTTGCCGTTGCCGCGCACCGGGCCGTCGAGCCGCTGCAGGTTGCAGTTGACGACGAAGATCAGATTGTCGAGCTTCTCGCGGGAGGCCATGCCGAGCGCGCCGAGCGATTCCGGCTCGTCCATCTCGCCGTCGCCGAGGAACGCCCACACCTTGCGGTTCGCGGTGTCGGCGAGCCCGCGCGCGTGGAGGTACTTCAGGAAGCGCGCCTGGTAGATCGCCTGGATCGGCCCGAGGCCCATCGACACGGTCGGGAACTGCCAGAAGTCCGGCATCAGCCACGGGTGCGGGTACGACGAGATCCCGCGGCCGTCGACCTCGCGGCGGAAGTTGAGGATCTGCTCCTCGGTGAAGCGTCCTTCCTGCAAAGCGCGCGCGTAGATCCCCGGCGAAGAATGGCCCTGGAAGAAGATGAGGTCGCCGCCGTGGCCCTCGTGCGGGGCGTTCCAGAAGTGGTTGAATCCCACGCCGAACATGTTCGCCACCGAGGCGAAGCTCGCGATGTGGCCGCCGAGATCGCCTTCGCCCTTGTTGGCCTTGGCCACCATCACCATCGCGTTCCAGCGCATGAACGAGCGGTTGCGCTCCTCGATCGCGGGGTCGCCCGGCATGCGCGCCTCGAGTTGCGGCGGGATGGTATTGATGTACGCCGTGTTGGGGCTGAACGGGATGTACGCGCCAGACCGGCGCGCCTGTTCGATCAGCTTCTCCAGCAGGTAGTGCGCGCGCTCGGGTCCTTCCCGCTCAAGCACCGCTTCGAGCGCGTCGAGCCATTCCTCGGTCTCGAGGGTGTCGGGATCGTTGGCGGCGCGGAAATCGGGGACGGCGGCCATTTTGGTGCTCCTGGGGGTGGGCGCTTGCCGGCTCGGCGGGTGTTCTTCTTTGCCGTCGAAGCTTAATCGGCGGTCGAGAACGAAGCAATTCGGCGTAATTGCGATTTTTCTTTATCCGGAACGTCTTTCCGGACTATACAACGCACCGCCCGGAGCGCCAAGCGCCTGAGAACGAGGCGGTGCCGGTAGAATCGCGACCCCTCTTTCGCCGCGCGAAATCCCTGCCTTGGACACCCGCATCATCGATGGCGTCGCGCTGTCCCGCCGCATCCGCGCCGCGCTTCGCGAGCGGGCCGGGCGGCTGACCGCGCGGGCCGGCCCGCCCGGGCTGGCGGTGATCATCGTCGGCGACAACCCGGCCTCGAAGGCCTACGTGCGCCACAAGGTCATGGCGTGTGCAGAGGTGGGGCTGCACTCCGTGCAGCTCGAACTGCCGGACGCGACCACGGAGGCGGAGTTGCTCGCGCGCATCGCGGGCTTGAACGCCGATCCCGTCGTGCACGGCATCCTCGTCCAGCTGCCTCTGCCGAAGCACATCTCGACCGCGGCGGTGCTCCGCGCGATCTCGCCCGACAAGGACGTCGACGGCTTCCATCCGCTCAACGTCGGCCTGCTCGTCACCGGCGGCGCGGGCCTCGTGCCGTGCACGCCAGCCGGCGTGATGGAAATACTGGATGCCGAGGGCGTGAACC
Organism: uncultured beta proteobacterium; assembly: GCA_963716855.1. Classification (GTDB taxonomy): domain Bacteria; phylum Pseudomonadota; class Gammaproteobacteria; order Burkholderiales; family SG8-39; genus JAGVSZ01. The sequence continues at coordinate 46,499 of CAVQUV010000026.1, forward strand.
CGTGGGGCGTGCACGCGGTGGTGGTCGGCCAGAGCAACATCGTCGGCAAGCCGCTTGCGCATCTGCTCTTGCAGAGGGGCTCCACGGTCACCATCTGCAACTCCAAGACGCGTGAGCTAGGAAGCCACACGGTGCGTGCGGACATTCTGGTGGCAGCCGTCGGCAGGCCGAAACTGATCACCCGGGAGATGGTCAAACCGGGCGCAGTCGTGATCGATGTCGGGATCAGCCGGCAGACCGACGGCAAGCTCGTGGGCGACTGCGACTTCGCGGGCCTGCTCGGCGTCGCCTCGCGCCTGACGCCGGTGCCGGGTGGCGTCGGGCCGATGACGATCACGATGCTGCTCGCCAACACGATCCATGCCGCGGAACGCGCGCTCGAGCGGCGCGCATAAGGCACCGCATCACGTTCTCCGGGTCCCATGCAAAACACAGCGAACCCCCTGCTTGACTTCTCCGGACTGCCGCGCTTCGCCGCGGTGCAGACCGACCACATCACACCCGCGGTCGACCAGCTGCTCGCCGAGAACCGCGCGCTGATCGACCGGCTCACTCGCGGCGAAACGCCGGCGACTTGGGAGGACTTCGTGCGACCGCTCGAGGACGCGAACGAGCGCCTTGGTCGGGCGTGGGGCGTGGTGGGGCACCTGCACGCCGTGCTCGACTCGCCCGCGCTGCGCGACGCGTACAAGGCGAACCAGCCGAAGATCGTCCAGTACTGGACCGAGCTCGGCCAGAACCTCGCGCTCTTCGCGCAGTACAAGGCGTTGCAGGCCGGACCGGAGTTCGCGACGCTCTCGCCCGCGCAGCGCAAGATGGTGGAGAACGAGATTCGCGACTTCCGCCTGTCCGGCGCCGAGCTCGACGCGGAATGCAAGCGTCGCTTCGCCGCGATCCAGGAGGAACTCGCGAAGCTGTCGACGCAATTCTCCGAGAACGTGCTCGACTCGACCAACGCATTCGCGGTCCACGTAACCGATCGCGCGGCGCTCGCCGGCATCCCGGAAGACGTGCTCGAACCCGCGCGCGCGGCGGCGGAGAAAGACGGCAAGGGCGGATGGAAGCTCGTGCTGCAGGCGCCCTGCTACGTCCCGGTCATGCAGTACGCCGACAACCGCGCCCTGCGGGAGGTCATGTATCGCGGGTGGGCCACGCGCGCCTCCGAGGAGTTCGCCGGCGCATTCGCCGCCAGGGCCGAGTTCGAGGTACGGACGAACGGCGTGCCGGGGGAGGCTCCGCCGGTGGCAGGCACGCTCGCCGAGTGGGACAACACCGAGCTTATCGGGCACATCCTGCGCCTGCGGCGCGAGGCGGCGCAGCTCCTCGGCTACGCGTCGCACGCCGAAGTGTCGCTGGTGGCGAAGATGGCCGAGTCGCCGCGACAGGTGATCGCGTTCCTCGAAGACCTCGCCGCCAAGGCCATGCCCTATGCGCGGCGTGACGTGGCGGAGCTCACCGAGTTCGCCGCGCAAACGCTCGGGCTCGAGACGCTCGAGGCCTGGGACGCCGCGTACGCCTCCGAGAAGCTGCGCGTCGCGCGCTACGCCTTCTCGGACCAGGAGGTGAAGCAGTACTTCCAGGAGCCGAAAGTGCTCGCCGGCATGTTCCGCCTGGTGGAATCGATCTACGGCCTGCGCATCGCGGACGATCGCGCCGAGACCTGGGACCCGGGCGTGCGCTTCTTCCGCATCGACGATGCCGCGGGTCGTCTCGTCGGGCGTTTCTACCTCGACCCGTACTCGCGCGAAACCAAGCGCGGCGGCGCGTGGATGGACGAGGCGATCGTGCGCCGCCTGGTGCACGATGCGGTGCAGGCCCCGGTTGCGCACCTCGTGTGCAACTTCCCCGCGCCGGTCGGCGGGAACCCGGCGCTGCTCACGCACGACGACGTGATCACGCTGTTTCACGAGTTCGGACACGGGTTGCACCACCTGCTCACCCGCGTCGACTACAGCGGCGTGTCCGGCATTCGCGGGGTGGAGTGGGACGCGGTCGAGCTGCCGAGCCAGTTCATGGAGAACTTCTGCTGGGAGTGGCAGGTGCTCGAGCACATGACCGCGCACGTGGACACCGGCGCGCCGCTGCCGCGCGCGCTGTTCGACCGGATGGTCGCGGCCAAGAATTTCCAGTCGGGCATGCAGACCGTGCGGCAACTCGAGTTCGCATTGTTCGACATGCACCTGCACGACGACTTCGACCCGGCGGGCGAGCGCACGCCCCTCGCCCTGCTCGACGAGGTGCGCGCGAAAACGGCCGTGCTGATCCCGCCGCGCTTCAACCGCTTCCCGCACGGCTTCTCGCACATCTTCGCGGGCGGCTACAGCGCCGGCTACTACAGCTACAAGTGGGCCGAGGTGCTGTCGGCGGACGCGTACGGCCTGTTCGAGGAGCGCGGCGTGCTCGATCCGGAGACCGGCTCGCGCTTCCGCGACGAGATCCTCGCGGTCGGCGGCAGCCGGCCCGCGATCGAGTCGTTCAAGGCGTTCCGCGGGCGCGAGCCGAGCGTCGAGGCACTGCTGCGCCACAGCGGAATGGCCGCGTGAGCCACTGAGCAGGGGCCCCACGCTTGCGTGGGGATGCGCATAAGGCGAATCGCGGCCGGCCGCCGATCGAGGGAGATTACGCGCCCGAACGGAAGCGGTGATGCGTCGACCCCCGCGGGACCCTGTGGATTATTGCCGCGCCCGACCGGGGCACGCGGCGGGGTGCGCCCGAGCCCGGTGCTATCATGCCCGCGTCATGAAACGCCCCTGACCGGGAGACCTCGATGCCACGCATCCTGTTCGCCACCGCAGCGCTTCTCTTCGCGGCCACCGTCGCCGCACAGGCCTATCGCTGGGTGGACAAGGACGGCAAGGTCCACTACTCGCAGACGCCGCCACCGCCGACGGAGGCAACGAACGTGCAGAAGCGCTCGGCTGGCGGCAGCATGGTCGAGAGCGGCCCGCAGTCGTACGCGACGCAGCAGGCCGTGAAGAATCACCCGGTCACGATTTACACAGCGGAAAATTGCGCCGATATGTGCAAGGATGCGCGCGCGCTCCTGTCAAGCCGCGGCGTGCCGTTCCGCGAGGTTGCGATCACCGACGAGAAGGGCCGCGCCGAGCTGAAGAAAGTGTCGGGCAGCGACGAAGTCCCGGTGCTCACCGTCGGCAAGCAAGTCACGAAGGGCTATTCCGCGGACGCGTGGCATACGGCGCTCGACAGCGCCGGCTATCCGCGCACCGCTGCGCCGCTCCCGGCGAAGGCACAGAAGCCCGCGGCACAAGCCGCCGCAAAAGCGGACACGCCGCAGGAGACGACCGCAGCGCAGGCGCCGACGGGGCGTTATGCGCCGTCGGCGCCCGACGCGAAGGAAGCGAAGGAACAGGCCGATCAGGCCGCGCGCACGACCGGGCGTTACGCGGTCCCGGCCGCGGCGACCGACCCTAAGGCGCCCGCCGCGGCGAGCCAGGGTCCCTACGCGCCGAAGTAACGCGGAGTACCGCGTCGTTGCGCCGGAGTTGCTGCCTCGCGCTCAGTGGGACTTCTTGCTGAGCCACTTCACCAGCGGCGCGGTCAGGCTCTCGTCGATCTCGCACACGATGTAGCCCTGCAGCGAGGGACTGTCCGGGAGCAGCGCGTCGATCGCAGGCGCGGCACTCAAGAATTCGCGACGCGCCCGTGCGCGGGCAGGATCCGACCGCCGATTGCGCCGAAATCTGAACACGGGCGAACTCACTTAGGAAGTCCTGCGTGGGCGGGACGGGGCCAGTCTGCCATCGTCGCTCGCCGCGCGAGCATTCTCTCCAGGCCTGTAACGAAAGTTGACACTGCTGCGCTGCGCCGAGCCGGCCCACGCCCGCTTCGGCGCTGGCGCTAAACTCGCGCGCATGAAGCTCGCCACCAGGAACGTTGTCACCGAACGATCAAGGCGGGCGATGCCCGCCTTGAACGCCCTCGATTACCACGTGGCGGACTTCAGATGAAGCTCGCCACGTGGAACGTCAACTCCCTCAGAGTCCGCCTCCCCCACCTGCTCGACTGGCTGGCGCGGCAAGCGCCCGACGTCGTCTGCCTCCAGGAGACCAAGACCGAGGATCCGAGCTTTCCGGTGGCCGCGATCGAGGCGGCGGGTTACCGGACCGCTTTCTCCGGCCAGAAGACCTACAACGGCGTCGCGATCGTGTCGCGCGTCCCGCTCGCGGACGTCCAGGTCGGCATCCCCGGCTTCGAGGACGAACAGAAGCGCGTGGTCACCGCGACGGCGGACGGCGTGCGCGTGGTGTGCGCATACGTCCCGAACGGCCAGGCGGTCGGCAGCGAGAAGTACGAATACAAGTTGCGCTGGCTGCGCGCATTCGCGGACTCGCTCCGCTCGGAGCTCGCGCGACATCCGCGGCTCGTCGTACTGGGCGACTACAACGTCGCACCGGAGGACCGCGACGTGCACGACCCGAAGCTGTGGGAAGGGCAGGTACTGTGCAGCGAGGAGGAGCGCGCCGCGTTCCGGCGCCTGCTCGACCTCGGCCTGAAGGACAGTTTCCGTCTCTTCGCGCAGCCGGAGAAGTCGTTCACCTGGTGGGACTACCGCATGAACCAGTTCAAGCGGAACATGGGGCTGCGGATCGACCACATCCTCGTCTCGCCCGCGCTCGCGCCCCGCTGCACGCGCTGCGCGATCGACGTGGAGCCGCGCCGCCTCGAACGGCCTTCCGATCACGCCCCGGTGCTGGCGGAGATCGCGACGGAGTGAGTTGCGGCATCCGCCGGTGATGCGCGCGCGTACCATCGGCCTGGCGCGGCGTACCACCCCTGCGAGCCACCCATGGACCTCGTCGAGAGCATCCGGAAACGCGGCTTTAGGAAGTGGTACGAGCGTCAGCTCATCGAGAGCCACCTGTATCTCGTCTCCTGCTTTCTTTGCATGATCCTGGTGGCGGCATGCGCGGAGCAGCTCAACTTCCGCGCGCCGGGCGCGACACCGGTGCTCATGCTCGCGCTCGTGCTGGGGGGTGGCTTCGTGGGTCTCTTCTCGTGGCAACGCTACAAGGCGCTCATGACGGTCGCCGCGACATACGGTGACCATTCGACGTGCGGCCGGTGCAATGCGTACGCGAAGTTCGAAGTGCTCGACTGGGGCGACCCCCCGCCGCTGGCGCCGAGCGGCACCGCGCCGGCGGCGGCCGCAGGGCCCTGGCTCAAGGTGCGCTGTCGCAAGTGCGGCAACCTCTGGACGATGCCCTGATCCCGCGTCCTTCGGGTCAGCCGCGTTCTACCGCGTCTTGCTCCTCCGGCGCTTCCGTCACCCAGGAATCGAGCAGGGTGTAGGCGACTGCAAGGATGACCGGCCCCACGAACAGTCCAAGCAGGCCGAACGCGAACAGGCCGCCGATGACCCCGGCGAAGATCAGGAGCAGCGGCAGGTCGGCGCCCTTCTTGATGAGGATCGGACGCAGGACGTTGTCGAGGCTGCCGACGATCAGCGTCCAGACGAGCAGCGCGACAAACCAGGCGGTCGCGTCATTCCACCAGAGCCACGCGAGTGCGCACACGAGCACCGGCACCGCGCCGATCTGGGCCAGCGCGAGCATAAACATGACCGCGGTGAGCACCGCCACGAAGGGAACGCCCGCGATGGCGAGGCCGATCCCGCCGAGCAGCGACTGCACCAGTGCAGTCACCACCACGCCGAGCGCGACGCCGCGGATCGCCTGGCCGGCGAGGCGCACGACGTCATCGCCGCGGTCACCCGCCAGGCGCCGGCCAAAGCGCCGCACCCACCGCGCCGCGTCCTCGCCGGTTGCGTACATGATCGCGGAGATGACGATGGTGAGCAGGAACTGAATGCTCACCAATCCGAACCCGCCCACCTCTGCGACGAACCATCGCGTGATCTGACCGCCATAGGGCGCAACGATGTGGGCAAGATCCTCGAAGCCCCTCGCCGCGTACTGCTGCCACAACGCGGTGACCCTTTCCCCAACCAGGGGAATCTTCTCGACGATCGCGGGCGGCGGCGGAAGCTTCAGCTCGGACAGTCCCTTCGCCCAGCCCGCGATCTCGTCGGCGTTCGCAACGATCGTGCCGATCGCGGCCGAGAAGGGGGCGACGAAAACCAGGAGCAGCGCGGCCGTCATCACCGTCACGGCGAGCGCGCGCCTGTTCCAAAGCCGATGTTGGATCACGAGCATGACCGGCCAGGTCGCGACGACGATCATCGTCGACCAGATGATCGCCGCGAGAAACGGCCGCAGGATCCAGAACGAAGCAAAGATGAGCCCGCCAATGAACAGCACCGCGAGCACGGTGCGCGTCAGGTCGCGTCGAAGGTCGGTTTGCATGATCGTTCTGGACGTCGGAGGACGAGATGGTAACCGGCTCGCGCGCTATCGGTCGCGCGCGCAGGTCGGCCAGGCGCCTGCGCTATAGTCATTGGCCTCGACAATGACTTCGCCACCCGGTCCTCCGACTCCCCGCCCCGCCGCCACCCTGGTCGTCGTGCGTGACGGCTCGGGCGGCATGGAAGTGCTGCTGATGCACCGGACCCAAGCGATGGACTTTGCCGGCGGCGCTCACGTGTTCCCCGGCGGTGCGGTGGACGCGGCGGACGCGGCGCTGGCCGCATCATGCGCCGGGCTCGACGACTCGCAAGCCAGCCTGCGCCTCGAGATCGCGTCCGGCGGTCTTGCCTACTGGATCTGCGCGATCCGCGAGTGCTTCGAGGAGGCAGGGCTCCTGTACGCCTACGCGGGCGACGAGCTGCTGCACTTCGACTCGCCGGTCGCGCGCGAGGACGCGCCGAGCCTGCGGCGCGCGCTGAACGCGGGCGAGACGACGTTCGGCGCGATGATCGCCGCGCTCGGCGTGCGGCTGGCGACCGATCGGCTCGCCTATCTCTCGCACTGGATCACCCAGGCCGGCCGGCCGCGCCGCTACGACACGCGCTTCTTCATCGCCGCGGCGCCCGAGCACCAGCGGCCGATGCACGACGCGGGCGAGACGGTGGCGCATGAATGGGTCGTTCCGCACCTCGCGCTGGAGCGGCATGCGCGCGGTGACATCCAGCTCATGTTCCCGACGCTGAAGACGCTCGAGCTGCTCGCGAAATTCGCCCGCGTCGCCGACGCGCTCGACTACGCGCACACGCCGCGCGCGATGCCGCCGATGTCGCCACGGCTCGCGTCCGGGCGCGACGGCCCGAAGCTCCTCGTGCCGGGCGACTACGCGTACGCCGAGGTCGGCAAGCTCGATCCGGAGGGCAAAGGCACCGCCGCCTACGAGATCCTGCCGGGCGTGCCGGTGCGGATCGCCCCGCGAATCGTGCGGCTCACCGCGCCGAATCCCGGCGTGATGACCGGGCCGGGCACGAACACGTATTTGCTCGGCGACGCGGTATCGGGGATCGCGGTGATCGACCCGGGTCCCGCGATCGATGCGCACGTCGGGGCCATCGTCGATGCCGCCGCGGGTCCGATTCGCTGGATCCTCTGCACGCATACCCACGTCGATCACTCACCTGCCGCGGCACCATTGGCGGCGCGCACCGGCGCGCCCGTGCTCGGCATGCGCGCCAGGTTCCCGGAGCGTCAGGACGCGACATTCGCACCGATCCGCGAGCTCGTGCACGGCGAGCGCCTCGAGGTCGGCGGCTGCGCGCTGCGCGTGCTGCACACGCCGGGCCATGCGTCGAACCAGCTCTGCTTCCTGGAGGAACGCGAGCGCGTCCTCTTCACCGGCGATCACCTGATGCAGGGCTCGACGGTCGTGATCAACCCGCCCGACGGCCACCTGGCGACCTATCTTTCCAGCCTGCGGCTGTTGCTTGCCGAGGAGATCGAGTACATCGCGCCTGGCCACGGCTTCCTGATGGGCAAACCGCACGAGATGGTGGAGCGCGTGCTGGTGCACCGGCTCGCGCGCGAGAACAAGGTTCTCGCACAGCTTGTCGCACACGGGCCCGCGACGCTCGACGACCTCGTGCCGCACGTCTACGACGACGTGCCGGCGCGCATGCACCCGGTCGCGAGCCGGTCGCTGCTCGCGCACCTGATCAAGTTGCACGACGAAGGTCGCGCCGCCGAGGCGGGCGGACGTTGGTTGCCGACACCGGGCTGAGGTTGCGACGGGGTCAGCGGGTGGCCGTATCGGCCGGGGCCCGCTAGAATCGGCGCCCATGGCTGTGTCAGGAATCTCGTGGTCGGGCATTCTCCTGCGACTCGCATTCGCAGTGGCGCTCGTGCTGCTCACGTACAACCCCAGCGGGTACTCCTTCTACCATTGGCTCATGGCACCCCCGCACGGCATTACGGCGGTGAAAGCGCTGCTCGGCGTGTTGCTCCTGATCGGATGGGTCATCTGCCTGCGCACGGCGTTCGTGGCGCTCGGCTGGCTGGGAGTCACGCTTGGGGCTGCACTGCTCGCCGCACTGGTGTGGGTGCTGGTCGACGTGAAACTCGTCAATCCCGACGACCCGTCGGTGCTCACCTGGCTCGCGCTAGTCATTCTGGGGGTGATCCTCGGCCTCGGCTTGTCCTGGTCGCTGATCCGGGCCCGCGCGACGGGTCAGATCGAAGTCCAGTAGCCGCTCCGGCGCACCAATGAAAACGCCCGCGCGCGGCGGGCGTCTCGTTAGAGGGAAGCGCTGATCAGTCGATCTTCTGATACGCCGGCAGCGTAAGAAACTCGACGTACTCGCCGGTAGTGAGCTCGTCGAAGAGTTTCGCCGCCTCTTCGTACTTGCCCGCCTTCCACGCCTCGTCGCCGAGATAGGTTTTCACCTTCGGCAGCTCTTCCTTCAGTAGCTGCCGGAAGAGCTCGACCGTCACCTTGCGGCCGTCCTCCAGCACGCCCTTCGGCGAACGGATCCACTGCCAGATCTGCGAGCGCGAGATCTCGGCGGTGGCGGCGTCCTCCATCAGGTTGAATACCGGCACGCAGCCGTTGCCCGCGAGCCAGGCGCCGAGGTACTGGATGCCGACGCTGATGTTGCCGCGCAGGCCCGCCTCGGAGATCGGCTTCTCCGGCTGGAAGTTCAGCAGATCCTTCGCGGTGACGCTCACGTCCGGCCGCTGCTTGCCGTACTGGTTCGGCGTCGGCATGTGCTGGTCGAACACCGCTTTCGCAATCGGCACGAGGCCGGGGTGCGCGACCCAGGTGCCGTCGCAGCCGTCGGTCACCTCGCGCAGCTTGTCCGCGCGCACTTTCTCGAGCGCGGCGTCGTTCGCGACCGGATCGTTCTTGATCGGGATCTGCGCCGCCATGCCCCCCATCGCCGGTGCGTTGCGACGATGGCAGGTCTTCACGAGCGAAAGCGCGTAGGCGCGCATGAACGGCGCGGTCATCGTCACCTGCGCGCGATCCGCGAGACAGAAATCCTTGTTAACGCGGAACTTCTTGATGCACGAGAAGATGTAGTCCCAGCGGCCGATGTTGAGGCCCGCCGAGTGATCCTTCAGCTCCCACAGGATCTCGTCCATCTCGAACGCCGCGAGCACCGTCTCGACGAGCGCGGTCGCCCGGACCGAGCCGTGCGGCACGCCGAGCTCCTTCTGCGCCAGCGTGAAGATGTCGTTCCAGAGGCGCGCCTCGAGATGGCTCTCCATCTTCGGCAGGTAGTAGTAAGGGCCCGACCCGCGCGCGAGCAACTCCTTCGCGTTGTGGAAGAAGAGCAGCGCGAAGTCGAAGATGCCCCCCGAGACCTGCTTGCCGTCGATCAGGACGTGCTTCTCGTTCAGGTGCCAACCGCGCGGGCGCGGGATCAGCACGGCCGTGTTGTCGTTGAGCCGGTACTGCTTGCCGCCCTGCTCGAAGGAGATCGTGCGGCGGACCGCGTCGCGCAGGTTGAGCTGCCCGTCGATCATGTTGTCCCACGTCGGGCAGTTCGCGTCCTCGAAGTCCGCCATGAAGGTCGACGCGCCGCAATTGAGGGCGTTGATCACCATCTTGCGATCGGTCGGTCCGGTGATCTCGACGCGGCGGTCGAGCATGTCCTTCGGCTGGCCTGCGATCTTCCACTCCGACTCCCGAATCGATTTCGTTTCGGGGAGGAAGTCGGGCAGCTTTCCGGCGTCGAACTCCTTTTGCCGTGCAGCACGCCGCGCCAACAGCTCCTGCCGGCGCGATTCGAAGGCGCGGTGCAGCTTGGCGACGAACGCCATCGCTTCGGGGGTGAGGATCTGCGCGTACTCGGGAGTGACGCGGCCGTGGACTTCGATGCCGCCGGCGTACTTGTCGGTCATGGGGGTACTCGCGCGCAAAGGAGATGGAGAGTCGAGATTCTACCTTTGCTGCGGCACGGAATCTTTGATCTTGGCCCCTATTCCGGATAGCGGAACGGGCTGCCAGAGGGTGGCCAGCCTACCCCAACTCAAGCGGTGGGCAGGTGCAAAACAGGTGCCGGTCTCCGTAGACGTTGTCGACCCGCCCGACCGGCGACCAGTACTTCGCCTGTTTCAGCGATGGCACCGGATACGCCGCGAGCGAACGCGGGTACGAATGGCTCCACTCGTCCGCGCTGACCGCGCGTGCCGTGTGTGGCGCGTGCTTGAGCGGGTTGTCGTCTCTTGTCCAGCGTGCGCTCTCGATCGCCCGGATCTCGGCGCGGATTGCGACCATCGCCTCGATGAACCGGTCGAGCTCGGGCTTTCCCTCGCTCTCGGTCGGCTCGAACATTAGCGTGCCCGCGACCGGGAACGACATCGTCGGCGCATGGATGCCGAAGTCGATCAGCCGTTTCGCGATGTCCTCCGCGGTCACGCCGCTTGCGTCCTTCAGCCCCCGCGGGTCGAGGATGCACTCGTGCGCGACGCCGCCGCTTTCGCCCGTGTAGAGGATCGGGAAATGGGGCGCGAGGCGCCGCGCCACGTAGTTCGCGTTGAGCACCGCGACGCGCGCCGCTTCGGTCAGGCCGCGGCCACCCATCAGCGCGATGAACGCCCAGGAGATCGGGAGGATGCCGGCGCTGCCGTACGGGGCCGCCGAGACCGGTCCTACGGAGCCCGGCTTTAGCGGGTGCCCGGGCAGGAACGGCGCGAGGTGTGCCCTGGCCGCGACCGGCCCCACTCCCGGCCCGCCGCCCCCGTGGGGAATGCAGAAGGTCTTGTGCAGGTTGAGGTGCGAGACGTCGGCGCCGAAGCGCCCGGGCGAAGCGGCGCCCATCAACGCGTTCAGGTTCGCACCGTCGAGATAGACCTGCCCGCCGTGCTCGTGGACGATCGCGCAGACCTCGCGGATGTTCGGCTCGAACACGCCGTGCGTCGACGGGTACGTCACCATGATCGCCGCGAGGTCCCGCGCATGCGCCGCCGCCTTCGCGGCGAGATCGTCGAGATCGACGTTGCCAGAGGGGTCGGTCGCCACCACCACGACCTCGCAGCCCGCCATGTGCGCCGAGGCCGGGTTCGTCCCGTGCGCCGAGCCGGGCACGAGCACGACGTGACGATGCCCTTCCCCGCGGCTCGCGTGATAGGCGCGGATGGCGACGAGCCCCGCGAACTCGCCCTGCGCGCCCGAGTTGGGCTGGAGCGATACGGCATCGTAGCCGGTGATCGCGCACAGCCAGCGCTCGAGGTCGCCGACGAGCTCGCGATATCCCTGCGCCTGGTCGTCGGGCGCGAACGGATGCAGGTTCGCGAACTCCGGCCAGGTGATCGCGAGCATCTCGGTGGTCGCGTTCAGCTTCATCGTGCAGGAGCCGAGCGGGATCATCGTGCGGTCGAGGGCGAGGTCCTTGTCGGCAAGCGCGCGGAGGTAGCGCAGCATCGCCGTCTCGGAGCGGTAACGGTTGAAGACCGGATGCGCGAGAAACGCGCTGGTGCGCTTCAGTCCCGCGGGCAGACGCTCGGGCGCATCGGCGTCGACCGCCGTCCACGAAGGGGCGCCGGGTCCGCGCAATGCAAAGACGTGCCAGAGCGCCTCGACTTCGGCGGCGGTCGTGGGTTCGTCGAGAGCGATCCCGATCGATTGCGCGTCGACGTGTCGGAGATTGATCCCGGCCGCGAGCGCACGCGCATGGAGGGCCGCCGTTTCCGCGCCGGTGCGCACCACGATCGTGTCGAAGCAATGCCGCGTTTGGACCTGCCAACCCAGCTTCTCCAGCCCGTGCGCGAGGACGGCCGCGTGCCGGTGGACCCGGCGTGCGATCGCCTTCAGCCCCTCGGGGCCGTGATAGACCGCGTACATGCCCGCCATCACGGCGAGCAGGACCTGCGAGGTACAGATATTGCTCGTCGCCTTCTCGCGGCGGATGTGCTGCTCGCGCGTCTGGAGCGCGAGGCGGTACGCGGAGTCGCCATGGCTGTCGATGGTCGCGCCAACCAGCCGGCCGGGCAGGCTGCGCTTGAGCACGTCGGTGCAGGCGAGGAACGCGGCGTGCGGCCCGCCATAGCTCATCGGCACGCCGAAACGCTGGGTCGACCCCACCGCGATGTCGGCCCCGAGTTCCCCCGGCGGCACGAGCAGCGCGAGGGCGAGCACGTCGGCAGCGACGGCAACGTACACCTGCTTCGCGCGCAGTTTCGCGATGAGATCGCGGTAGTCGACAATCTCGCCGGTCGTCCCGGGGTACTGAAGCAGCACGCCGAAGTAGTCGCCGGCCAGCGCTTCGTCGGGCGCACCCACCACGACGCTGACGCCGATCGCGCCGGTGCGGGTGCGCACGACCGCGATCGTCTGCGGATGGCAGTCGGCGGCCACGAAGAACGCGTGGCTCGACGAAACGGCGCTGCGCAGGCAGAGCGCCATCGCCTCGGCCGCCGCGGTTCCCTCGTCGAGCAGCGACGCGTTCGCGACATCGAGTGCGGTGAGGTCGGTGATCACCGTCTGGAAGTTCAGCAGCGCTTCCAGACGTCCCTGCGAGATCTCGGGCTGGTACGGCGTGTACGAGGTGTACCAGGCCGGGTTCTCGAGAACATTCCGCAGGATGACGGTCGGCGTGTGCGTCCCGTGGTAGCCCATGCCGATAAACGAGCGCAGCGCCTTGTTCTTCGCTGCGAGCCGCTTCAGTTCCACGAGCACCTCGGCCTCGTCGCCGACGGCGGGAAAGGCGAGCGGCTCGCGATCGCGGATGGTTTCGGGGACGAGGCGCTCGACCAGTTCGTCGAGCGACGCGAATCCCAGCTCGGCGAGCATCGCCTGCTGCTCGGCCGGGCTCGGGCCGATATGTCGCGCGGCGAAGGCGGGCAGCTCGCCCGCGGTCAAGGCCGGCCGCGCGGTCACTTCGACGTCTCCGCCGTTGCCGCGTATCGGGCCGCGTCGAGCAGCGCCTTCAGCTCGTCCGGGTTCGACGGCTTCAGCCTGTAGAGCCACGCCGTGAACGCGTCTTTGTTGATCTCCTCCCAATGGTCGGGAATCCCGTCGTTGATGGCGACGACTTCGCCCGAGATGGGCGCGTAGACGTCGGATGCGGCCTTCACGGACTCCACCACGCCGACCGCCTCGCCCGCCTTGACCTTCGCGCCGACCTTCGGGAATTCGACGAACACGATGTCGCCGAGCGCTTCCTGCGCGAAGTCGGTGATGCCGACCGACGCGGTGCCATCCGGCTCCATGCGCAGCCATTCGTGGGTCTTCGAGTACTTCAGCTCCGACGGCATCTTGGTCATGGCTTTCCCTCGCTGAGGAATTCTTCGATCAGGCTCTTGCCGTCGCGTACGAATGGCGGGCGGACGGCGACGGCGCGGAGCCGCTTGCCGCGGATCTCGACCTCGATCGCGTCGCCGGGCTTCACCGCGGCCGGCACGCGGGCGAGCGCGATCGAGCGCCCCAGCGTCGGGGCGAACGAGCCACTTGTCGTGACGCCCTCGCCCCGAGGCGTGTGCACCGGCTGGTGCGATCGGAGCACGCCCTGGTCGCGCAGCACCACACCAAGGAGTGCGAGCCCGGCCGTTCCCGCATCGAGCGCGGCGTGTCCAACGAAGTCGCGTCCTGCCTTCATGTCCACGGTCCAGGCAAGGCCGGACTCGAATGGACTCGTCGTGTCGTCCATGTCCTGGCCGTACAGGCTCATGCCCGCCTCGAGGCGCAGCGTGTCGCGGGCACCGAGGCCGCACGGCTTCACGTTCGCGTGCGCGAGCGCCCGCCACGCCCGGGGCGCGAGCGGCGCCGGCAGCATCATCTCGAAACCGTCCTCACCGGTGTACCCGGTGCGCGCGACGAATCCGTCGCGGAAGAACGCGCCCTGAAAACGGCGCAGCGCGGAGGTTGCGGCGTGCAGCCCCGGGAACGCGTGCCACACGAGCTCGCGCGCATATGGGCCCTGCACCGCGATCATGGCGAGGTCCGGTCGCGGCACGATCTCGACGTCGCGAGCACCGCTTGCAGCAAGCGTGCCGAGCCATTCGAGATCCTTCGCCGCGGTGCCGGCGTTGACGACGAGACGGAACGCGTCGTCGGCGAGGAAGTAGGCGATCAGATCGTCCACCACGCCACCCTGCTCGTTCAGCATGCACGAGTAGAGCGCGCGACCCGGCGCGTCGAGCTTCGCGACGTCGTTGGCGAGCACGTAGCGGAGGAAGTCACGTGCGCCGGGGCCGAGGACTTCAACGACACGCATGTGCGAGACGTCGAACATGCCCGCCGAGCGCCGCACCGCGTGATGCTCCTCGAGCTGCGAGCCGTAGTGGAGCGGCATCTCCCAACCGCCGAACTCGACGAGCTTGGCACCCGCCGCCCGGTGGAGTGGATTCAGCGCAGTCTGGTTGAGCACCGCGTCTCCCGTTCGCAAACGAAAAAGGGCGAAGCGATCGAGTCGCTTCGCCCTCTCTGTCCTCGGTACCTGAGAGATTACGGGGATCCTCCACGCGCACGGCGCGTGCCCCGCGTGCCCCTTCGGTGGCCCGGCAGCGCTCAGCGGAAACCGCGGCCGGACGCTCTCCAGAGTGGCCCGCCGTCGATGGTGTTCAGCCTGAGCGGTTCACGGGCGTTTGCGCCTTCGGCGGTGCCGTCCGGTGACTCCGGACCCGGCACGCTCTCCCATCGCGGCGATCGGCCGATTGCGAAGGAAGCTTAGCATCTTCCACGGGGCCGCCGCGCGCGGCTATTTCTTGTCGTGGTCCGGCCGCGACACGGCAAGCTCGATGGAGATGGCGGCCAGCTCGGTATAGGTCGCCTCGACCCGATCGCCGACCTGAACGAGCTTGAACTGCTCCGCGCTGGGCGCCTTGAGCTCGACCGTCTGCTTCGGGCCCCGCAGCGTGACCGTTCGCCTGGCTGCGTCCTTCGCGACGACGTCCGCGGCGACGGTCACCCTGCGCGCACCACCGTCCGCGCTGGCTTCCGTCCGTTCGCGCACGCCGGATCCGCCCTTCCTGATCTCGATCAGCGCGGCCT
This sequence comes from uncultured beta proteobacterium, assembly GCA_963716855.1. Lineage (GTDB taxonomy): Bacteria > Pseudomonadota > Gammaproteobacteria > Burkholderiales > SG8-39 > JAGVSZ01. The sequence goes on from CAVQUV010000026.1 coordinate 61,808, forward strand.
CGAGGTACCGCATCACGACGAAATCGCCGACCCGCGCCTGGTCGAATCCCCGGACCTCGGGCCCGGCGTAAAACGTGACCGCGGTGCCCTTCGCCCCGCGCAGCGTGATCGTGCGCGCCGTCCGATCGAGCGCCTCGACCTTGGCCGTGATGCGCGCGACCTTCGCGACCGCAGCCTTGCCGTGACCCGACGCCGACGTCGCACCGGCATTCGAAGGGGGCTGCTGGGCAAGCGCGTGGAGCGACGCCATGCCGATCAGCACGGCGGCGACGGACGCGAGCTTGATTGTCCAGCGCCTCATGTCGCAGCCGCGCCGGTCGGTTCGGCACGACGGAATTCGCTCGGCGACTTCCCGGTCCACCGGCGGAACGCGCGGTTGAAGCTCGAGGTCTCGGCGAAGCCGAGCAGGTACGCGACCTCGCCGACCGAGTAGTCGGTGCGGCGAACGTACTCCGCCGCGAGCTCGCGCCGCGTCTCGTCGAGCAGCTTCTCGAAGGACGTCCCCGCCTCCGCGAGCCGCCGATGCAGGGTGCGCGCGCTCAGCCCCACCGCCCGCGCAACGGTCGCCTGGGTCGGCGTCCCGGCGGGGAAGTAGCCGAGCAGCTCGCGCTTGACCTGTGCGACCACGTCGTCGCGATCGAGCCGGGCGAGATAGTCGGCGACGAGGTTCTCGCTCGCCAGCGCAACGCCGGGATTCGTCGTGGCGAGCGGCCGCGCGAGATCCTCGCGCCGGCAGAGGAGGCTCGGCTGCGGCGCGCCCCAGACGATCGGCGCCCGGAACCAGTCCTCGAACCGCTGCGTGTCCGCCGGCGGCTCGCGCCCGACGGTCGCCTCGAGCGGCGCGAACGCGTCGCCGTACGTGATCCGGCAGAGCTGCAGGATCCCGGCCAGGACCGCGTCCTGACGGGACCAGGGCCGGATGGCCTGCGGGTCCGCGTACATGCACGACGAACCGCAGGCCGCGCGGCTCCTCCCGGATCTCCGCGCGCCAGAAGTCGGTGAGCACGCGCGTGTAGCGCGCCAGCCTGGTCATCGCGTCGAAGAGCGTCGCGCTCGCAAGCCAGGCGTAGCCGACTGCGTGCAGCGCGACGCCCCGGACCTGCTGCCCGACGTCCAGACCGAAGCAGGGATCGCCCGTCGCCTCCTCCGCGAGCTCGAACACGCGCTGGATGACGCGGTTCGGAATCCGCGTCTCGGGCACGTGGAAAAGCGCCGGATCGCAGCCCGCCCGGCGCAACAGCGCTGCGCCGTCGATGCCGCGCGCCTCCAGCGCCCGCACCACGTTGATGCCCGGCGAGAGCAGCGCCGTTGCGCGCGCGAGCGAGTTAGAGCGGTTCATCGAACTGCTGGCGTCCCATGTCAAGCGTCTGGCGTGTCCGGACAGGGGCAGAGGATAGCCGACGACGGTAAGGTTCGTGATTATCCTGCGGACGAAGCGGGCGCGTGCGCCAGGCAATCGCGATGGACACCAACGAGTGGGACCCGGAGCGCGTGAGCGCCGAGCTCCGTAGCCACGCCGCCGGCGCACCCTGCGACGACGGCCTCATGTCAGCGCTCGCGGCGCGCGCGCTGTTCCTCCTCGGCCGCGGCCACGTCGGGCTGCAGCGCGAGTTCGCGTCCTTCTATCCCCGGGTTCGTGGCGCGCGTCGGCACCGACGCGCGTCGGCAGCTCTTCGAGAGCGTTCGCGAACACGCGCGCAGCGGGCTCCTGCGCAGCGACGTCCTGGTGCATTTTCTGCGCCTCGAAACCGACCGCGAGATCGTCGCCGAAGCTGCGTTCGACATCGCGCGCATCGGCGTGCCGGCGCCCGGAGGGGCGACGCGCGGGGCCGACTACGTGCTCGAGCTCGTCGTCACCGGCGCGGTGGCAAACGCCGGCGCGGCGCTCGGCGGGCTCCTCGCACTCGCCGCCGACGAGGTCAACCGCAAGGTCGAGCTGCTGCGGCCCGCGCTCGAGTTGCCGGACGCCGACACCGCGCTCGCGGAGATGGGGCGTTACGCACGCGCACACGTTCATGTCGCGACCGTCGAGTTCTGGCTCGATTGGATGGACGCGCTGATCGCCGACCTGCCGGCCGCGCAGCGGGTGTTCGACCGGGCCGCCGAGGCGCTGCTCGCGCAGCGGCAGGCGATCCAGGGCGACGTCGTATTCGACGGCAGCTGGATTGCACCTTCGCCCGACTCGTCGGGTCACGATTTTTCCGGCGCGCGCGAGCTGCCGCTCGACCGCTTCGCGGCGGCAGTCGTCGCCCCCCGCCTCGCCGCGCTTGCGGCCGCCGCCCCGTGCTCGGCGAACCTGCGGCGCGCACTCGCGGCGTGGGTGCTCGTCCATTGAAGGTCCTGTAGGGACCGGCTGATGAGCACCGACTCGGCGAAGCGCCGGCGCAGCCATCGGTCCCGTCCGCACGCGGACGACGGCGCAATCCGCCCCGCCCAGGGACCCGTGCGCCAGCTCGTCCACGGACGCCAGGTGGTGTGCCGCGCCTACCGCCGCGATGACGGTCGCTGGGACATCGAGGGACGCCTCGCGGATGTGAAAACCCGCGACATCCAGCTGGGGGGCATGCACGTCGCGGCCGGCGAGCCCTACCGTGCGCTCGCGATCACGGTGACGGTGGACCACACTCAGACGATCCGGGACGCGCGCGTCGAGGTTGACGTCAGGACCGCAGGCCCCGCGGCGGGCGCGCGTGCTGCGGCCGCCTGCGAGACCCTATCCGGACGACGGATCGACGCGCTCTTCGCCGCCGAGACGATGGAGCGCTTCGTGCGCGCGGCCGACTGCCCCCACCTCGCCGGGCTGCTCGGGGCGGTGATCGCCACGGCGCGCGAGACGGTCCCTTCGCCACAGCCGACCGTCGCCCGCGGCGACGCGGACGACTGACCGCGGCGCCGCCGGCGTCCGGCCGCTCAGTCGACGGTCGACTCGGCCGCCCGGCCGTTCTTCTCCTCGATCCCGAGCTCCGCGATCTTGCGGGTGATCGTGTTGCGGCCGATGCCGAGCAGGGTCGCCGCTTCGATGCGCCGGCCGCCGGTGTACTCGAGGGCCTTCGCGATCAGCGTCTTCTCGAACTCCCGGGTGAGGGCGTCCATGATGTGCGACTCGCCGCGGACGAGCGCCTTCTCAGCCGCGCTTCGCAACGCGGCCGTCCAGTGGGTTTCGCCGGCGGCCGCCCCGGCCATGCGCAGCTCGGGAGGCAGATCGCCGATGTCGACGGCCTGGGCGGGCGCCATGACCGTCAGCCAGTGGCACACGTTCTCGAGCTGGCGGACGTTGCCCGGCCAGTCCTGCGCGGCCAGGTAGGTCATCGCGTTCTCGGTGAGCCGTTTCGGCTCGACGCCGAGGTCGCGCGCGCTCTTTGCGAGAAAGTGGCGCGCGAGCAACGGAATGTCCTCGCGGCGGTCACTCAGAGAGGGCAACCGGAGACGGATGACGTTGAGGCGGTGGTAGAGGTCTTCGCGGAACGTCCCTTCGCGCACGCGTGCCTCGAGGTCCTGATGAGTCGCGGCGATCACGCGAACGTTCGCCTTGAGCGGCTGGTGGCCGCCCACTCGGTAGAACTGGCCGTCGGAGAGGACACGCAGCAGGCGTGTCTGCAGGTCGGGCGCCATGTCGCCGATCTCGTCCAGGAACAGCGTCCCGCCCTCGGCCTGCTCGAAGCGGCCGCGCCGCATCGCCTGCGCGCCGGTGAACGCGCCGCGCTCGTGGCCGAAGAGCTCGCTCTCCAGCAGGTCCTTGGGCATCGCGGCGGTGTTGATCGCCACGAACGGCTGCGCCGCGCGCGGGCTGTGGCGATGGAGGGCACGCGCGACCAGCTCCTTGCCGGAGCCCGATTCGCCGGTGATGAGCACCGTGGCGCCCGAGTTCGACAGCCGCCCGATCGCGCGGAACACTTCCTGCATCGAAGGCGCCTGGCCGAGGATCTCGGGCGACCCCGACTCGGCCTCCTCTGTGCCCTCTTCGCGCATGCTCTCGCCCACCGCGCGGCGGATGAGGTCGACCGCCTGATCCACGTCGAAGGGCTTCGGCAGGTACTCGAACGCGCCGCCCTGGAACGCCGCGACCGCGCTCTCGAGGTCCGAGTACGCGGTCATGATGATGACCGGAAGCTGCGGGTGCTTTTCCTTGATGTTCTGCAGCAGCTCCAGCCCCGAGGTGCCCGGCATGCGGATGTCCGAGACCAGCACCTGCGGCGCATCGCGCTCGAGCTCGGCGAGCGCCTCCTGCGCAACACCGAAGGTCTTGAACGGAATGCCCTCGCGGGCCAGTGCCTTCTCGAACACCCAGCGGATGGAGCGGTCGTCGTCGATTACCCAGACTGGCTTCATGCGGCTGCCTTCGTCGCGTCGAGCGGGAACAAGATCCGGAACACGGTGCGGCCGGGTGCGCTGTCACATTCGATCGACCCGCCGTGCTGCTGCACGTAGGCCTGGGCGAGCGTGAGCCCGAGCCCGGTGCCGCCCTCCCGTCCGGACACGAGCGGATAGAACACCCGCTCGCGCAGCTCGGGCGGGATGCCCGGCCCGTCGTCCATCACTTGCAATTCCAGTGCCAGGCGATGCATGCGCCGTCCGATCGTCACAAACCGGGCGACACGCGTCCTCAGCGTGATGGTTCCGGGCGGGTCGTCGCCCCGTTTGCGCGCGCCGACGATGGCCTGCGCACCGTTGCGGACCACGTTGAGCACGACCTGGATGAGCTGCTCGCGGTCGGCGTGGATGTCGGGCAGGCTCGCGTCGAAGTCGCGCTCGATCCGCACCCCTTCGGGAAACTCGGCGTGGATCAGGCTGCGCACCCGCTCGCACACCTCGTGCACGTTCACCGGACCGACATGGGGCGCCCGGTGCGGCGTCAGGAGGCGGTCCATCAGCAGCTGGAGCCGATCCGCCTCCTTGATGATCACCTGCGTGTATTCGCGCAGCTCGGGTCGCTCGAGCTCCCGCTCGAGGAGCTGCGCCGAGCCGCGCAGGCCCCCGAGCGGATTCTTGATCTCGTGGGCGAGATTGCGGATCAGCTCGCGATTGGCGAACGCATGAGTCAGCTCGCGCTCCTCGCGCTCGATGCGTTGGCGCTGGTCGATGGCGCGGAGCTCGACCACCAGGCGTGCCTTGCGCGGACCGTCCACCGGGGTCACGAGGCAGTTGAGCGCGAGCACCCCGCCACCCTGCCGCGTAAGGGTGAGCTCCTGGTCCCAGAACCCCCACGCCCGCACGACGGCCTCGCGCAGCTTGGCGGCGAGTGGCTGCGCGTCGGTGAACAGCGTGCAAAAGACGTGGCCGGCGAGCGCGCGGCTGCTCGTGGCGAGCAGGTTCTCGGCAGACGGATTTGCGTGGACGACGCGCAAGTCCGCGTCGAGCAGGATGACCGCCGTGGCGAGGAGTTCGAGCCCGGCGAACGCGGGCGCGTTCATCGGCGCCCCCGCGAGAGGTCGCCGCGCCGGGCGGCGCGGCGGAGCGAACCTACTTGGTGTTCGACATCTCGCGCTTGAGCGCCGCGACGTTGCGCTCGTGCCGCTCGACCGCGTCCTGGTACGGCTTCAGGCGATCGAGGACGCGCTGGTAGTTCTTCTCGTCCCCAAGGCGCACCGACTCCTGCTCGGTGAGCTTGGTCTTCGCGTCGAGGAGCCCCTTCTCCTCGGTCGCGAGCTCTTCCTCGAGAATCTTGCGCCGGCTGTCGTCGCGCGAGCGCTGGGTCTCGCGATCCACCCGCGGGAAGCCGGGCGGCGTCGCGATCGCGGCCTGCGTCCCCGTCGCGCGCGTCGCGGCAGGGGCAGCGGCCAGCGGATTGCCTGACACGACCGAGACCTCGCGGGTCACCACCTGGCAGGTCTTGCCCTCGGTTTCCTTCTTGATGTTCGTGTAGTGGGCGCGGCCGTCCGCCTCGGTGCAGCGCCAGACGGTGCCTTGGGCATAGGCGGCCGGCGCGAACGCGAGCGCGGCGGTAGCGGCGAGAAGGGCGGCAGTCCTCATGACGATCACCCGAGCAGAGGAGGGAGGTGAAGTCTAGGCCATGACCTGCCTGATTACAAATGACTTTCCCGGGCCCGCCACGCCATAAGTCACGCCCCCGGCCGAGGCGGATTCGGGGCGAGCGGGTCAGGGTTACGGGAGGGAGCACGGGAAAAAAAGACGGGGGCGCCCGCCCCCGTCCTGCCTGTGAGGCGGCCGACCGATCAAGAGCTGTAGTACATGTCGAACTCGAGCGGGTGCGTGGTCATGCGGAAGCGCGTGACCTCGTCCATCTTGAGCGCGATGTACGCGTCGATCACGTCGTTCGAGAAGACCCCGCCGCGGGTCAGGAACTCGCGGTCCTTGTCGAAGTGCTCGAGCGCCATGTCGAGCGACGAGCAGACGTTCGGAACCTTCTTCGCCTCCTCGGGAGGCAGGTGGTACAGGTCCTTGTCGAACGGGTCGCCCGGGTGGATCTTGTTCTGCACGCCGTCCAGGCCGGCCATCAGCATCGCTGCGAACGCAAGGTACGGGTTCGTCGTCGGGTCAGGGAAACGGACCTCGACGCGGCGCGCCTTGTCGCTCGAAACGAACGGGATGCGGCATGCGGCCGAGCGATTGCGCGCAGAGTACGCGAGGTTGATCGGCGCCTCGAAGCCGGGCACCAGGCGCTTGTAGCTGTTGGTGCCGGGGTTGGTGATGGCGTTCAGCGCCTTGGCGTGCTTGATGATGCCCCCGATGTAGTGCAGCGCGAAGTCGGAGAGGCCCGCGTAGCCGTTCCCGGCGAACAGGTTCTTGCCCTCCTTCCACACCGACTGGTGCACGTGCATGCCCGACCCGTTGTCACCCACGATTGGCTTAGGCATGAAGGTCGCCGTCTTGCCGTAGGACGCCGCGGTCATCCACACCGTGTACTTGAGGATCTGCATCCAGTCCGCGCGCTTCACCAGCGGCGCGAACATCGTGCCGATCTCATTCTGGCCGGCGGCCGCGACCTCGTGGTGGTGCACCTCGACCTCGACGCCCTGCTGCTCCAGCGCAAGGCACATCGCATTGCGGATGTCCTGCAGCGTATCGACCGGCGGAACCGGGAAGTACCCGCCCTTGACCGGCGCGCGGTGCGCCATGTTGCCGCCCTCGTACTCCTCGCCGGACGACCAAGGCGCCTCCTCCGATTTGATCTTCACGGAGCAGCCCGCCATGTCGACGTTCCAAGTGACGCTATCGAAGATGAAGAACTCGGGCTCGGGGCCGAAGTACGCGGTGTCGCCGAGGCCGGTGGACTTGAGGTAGGCCTCCGCCTTCTTCGCGATCGAGCGCGGGTCGCGGTTGTATGGCTTCATGTCCGACGGCTCGATCACGTCGCAGCTGATGTTGAGCACCGGCTCGTCGCTGAACGGATCCATGCGCACCGAAACCGGGTCGGGCATGAGCAGCATGTCGGACGCCTCGATCCCCTTCCAGCCCGCGATCGACGAGCCGTCGAAAGCGTGGCCGTGTTCGAACTTGTCCAAGGTGAAGTGCTTGATCGGCACGGTGACGTGCTGCTCCTTGCCTCGCGTGTCCGTGAAGCGCAGGTCGACGAACTTGACCTCCTTCTCCTTGAGCATCTTCATGACATCGGCCGCGGTCGTGGCCATCGTTTCTTCTCCTATCGACAATGAATGAACGAACGAATCCCCGAATGGGCAAACGGAGCCCCTACTGCGAGATCCGTGCCATGCACCGAAATGGCGCTAGAGCCTTGTGCCTCAAGGGGTTTAAGATGGCGAGCGATTCTGGATAGCACCATCATAGTGCACAATAGATTATTGTGCACTACTTCGGTGCAATTCGCGTCGCTGCAGACGACTCGCCTTGGCCAGCCCAGATCAAATAGCTAGACTGATCGAAGCAAAGCGCCTCGCCTTCGGTCTCCAATCAATGCCTACCTTCGACGACATTCTTGCTCGCGCCCGCGAGCGGGCTCGTCAATTGAACGTGCCCTATGCTGGTGCAGTGACCCCGGCCGAGGCCCACGCAATACTCGAGCATGATTCCCAGGGCCGCCTTGTCGACGTGCGCACAAGGGCCGAACTCGAATGGGTCGGGCGGCCGCCCGATGCGGTCTTCATCGAGTGGAACATCTGGCCGGGCGGGGCGCGAAATCCGGCCTTCGAGCAGGAGCTGATCGCGCGCGTGCCGGACAAGGCCGCGCCCGTCCTCTTCCTGTGCCGAAGCGGCGGGCGCTCGCACCACGCCGCGCTGGCCGCCCGACAGCTCGGGTACGCCCAGGCCTTCAACATCCTCGAGGGATTCGAGGGCGACAAGGACGCGCGCGGACATCGCGGCACCGTCGGCGGGTGGAAGGTCGCCGGCCTGCCGTGGGTGCAGGGCTGACCTGCGCGCCTGCCGGGCGAACGCGTCCGGGCCACGATGCGGCGGCGCTCGCCACACGGGGCGCGAGTCCCTAGAATCCGCCGCTTTCCCACCCGGCTCAGGGCATGCTGAACCCAACCCGAGGCACGCGCGGCATGGCGGTCGCGCCGCATTCGCTCGCGTCGCAATCGGCGCTCGCCGTGCTGCGCGAGGGCGGCAACGCGATCGAGGCGATGGTCGCCGCAGCGGCGACCATCGCGGTCGTCTACCCGCACATGAACTCGATCGGCGGCGACTCGTTCTGGCTGGTGCACGCGCCGGGGCGCGACGTGCGCGGCATCGACGCCTGCGGCGGGGCCGCGCAGGCGGCGTCAATCGACTGGTATCGCAGCCGCGGCATCACGGGCTCGATCCCCTTCCGCGGAGGGGTCGCGGCGAATACCGTCGCCGGGACGATCTCGGGTTGGGCGCTTGCGTACGAAGCCGGTCGCGAGATCGGGGGCCGCCTGCCGCTTTCACGGCTGCTCGCCGACGCCATCCACTACGCGCGGGCGGGGATTCCGGTCACGCGCAGCCAGCACGTCAACACGACGCAGAAGCGCGGGGAGCTCGAATCGCTGCCCGGGTTCGCCGATGTGTTCCTGCCCGGCGGAGAAGTGCCGGCGACCGGTGCCCAGTTCGTACAGCCCAGACTGGGCGCGACGCTCGAGCGGCTCGCGACCACCGGGTTCGACGACTTCTACCGTGGCGATCTTGCGCGCTCATTTGCGTCTGAACTCGCCGCGGCCGGATCACCCGTGGCGCTCGCAGATCTCGAGTCGCACCGCGCCCATTGGCGCGCGCCGCTCGTTCTCGAACATTCGCTCGGGCGCGTCTACAACCTGCCGCCGCCGACCCAGGGCCTGGTCAGCCTGCTCATCCTCGGCCAGCTCGACCGGCTCGGCATCGACCGGCTCGACCCGCTCGGCGCCGATTACGTTCACCTCTGCGTCGAAGCGGTAAAGCGGGCGTTCATAATCCGCGACCGGCACATCACCGACCCGGCATATATGACAGTCGATCCCGCGAGCTTCCTCGCACCGAAGGCGATCGACGAGCTCGCCGCGCGAATCGACCGCGACCGCGCGGCCCCGTGGGGCGCCGGAAAAGGCCCCGCCGATACGATCTGGATGGGCGTAATCGACGGTGAAGGACGCGCGGTGAGCTTTATCCAGAGCGTCTATCACGAGTTCGGCTCGGGAGTGGTTCTCGGGTCGAGCGGCGTCTGCTGGCAGAACCGCGGCTGCTCGTTCAGCCTGAACGCGAACGCGCTCAACGCGCTCGAGCCGCGCCGCAAGCCGTTCCACACGCTCAATCCGGCGATGGCGCTGCTCAAAGACGGTCGCACGATGGTGTACGGAAACATGGGCGGCGACGGCCAGCCGCAGACGCAAAGCGCGGTGTTCACGCGCACGCTCGTGCACGGCATGAATCCCGCCGCGGCGATCGCGGCACCGCGCTGGCTGCTCGGGCGCACCTGGGGCCAGACGACCGAGACCCTGAAGGTCGAGGGTCGCTTCGCGCCGGACGTTGTCGCGGAGCTGCGCCGACGGGGACACGAAGTCGACGTGTTTCAGGACTTCGACGAGACGATGGGCCACGCCGGTTGCGCGATCCGCCATCCCGACGGCACCTTCGAAGGGGGCTCGGACCCGCGCTCCGACGGCGCGGTCGCGGCTTATTAGGCCTCTCCCCTAGCCCCGCTCCTACCGGCTATCGCCGTGGGAGCGGGGAACGTCGTGTGCTTCTTGCTAACGCGAGCGCACGCTAGACCAGGCATCCCTCCGCCAGGAGGTCGTGAGTCTCCTTGTGCCGCCGCATGTAGGCGCGCACGTACGAGCACGCGGGCGCGACCTTGAGCCCGTTCGCACGCGCATAATCGAGCGCGCCGCGCACGACCTGACCCGCAAATCCCTGCCCGTCGAGCTTGCGCGGCACTTCGGTGTGCACGAGCCGCATCACGTCGCCCGCCAGCCGGTAGTCGGCGCGGCAGAGCCCGCCCTCGACGACCGCCTCGAAGCGACTCGCGGCGACGTTGTGGACCACCGTGACTACAAGCCGCGCGGTACTCACGTCTGCGTCCAGTCGACGAGCCCGGTGTAGGCGGTGAGCAGGACGATCACGCCGAAGACGATGCGGTACCAGGCGAAGATCGTGAAGTCGTGCGACGCGATGAACCGCAGCAGCCAGCGGATGCACAGGAACGCGAACACGAACGACACTACCAGTCCGACGCCCAACATCCCGAGGTCGTGCACGTCGAACAGCGCGCGGTTCTTGTAGAAATCGTACGCGCCGGCCGCGATCAGGGTCGGCACGGCGAGGAAGAACGAGAACTCGGTCGCCGCGCGCCGCGACAGGCCGAACAAAAGCCCGCCGATGATCGTCGCGCCCGACCGCGAGGTACCGGGGATGAGCGCGAAGCACTGGGCGCAGCCCACCTTCAGCGCGTCGCGCCAGGTCATGTCGTCGACGCTCGCGACGCGCACCCGGTGCTCGCGCCGCTCGGCCCACAGGATCACGAACGCACCGACGATGAACGCGATCGCGACCGGGACCGGCTTGAAGAGCGCCGCCTTGATGTACTTGCCGAACGCGAGGCCGAGGATCGCCGCCGGGATGAACGCGACGACCAGGTTCGCGACGAACCGCCGCGCGCTCGCTTCGGAGGCGAGGCCGGCGAGGACCGCGGCAAACTTCGCGCGGTACTCCCAGACCACCGCGAGCATCGCGCCGGTCTGGATCACGATCTCGAAGATCTTGCCCTTCTCGTCGTTGAACCCGAGCAGGTCGCCGGCGAGAATGAGATGCCCGGTGCTGGAGACGGGAAGGAACTCGGTGAGGCCTTCGACGACGCCGAGGACGAGCGCCTTGAGCAGCAGAACGAGATCCATCAGGGGCGCGATTGTAGCGTGTCGCCTCCGTGCGCTCGGCAGAGCTTGGCCGACCGGAATGCACGCCGTACGGCGCCGCCTGAACGCGGTGGACTTGTGTCTGGCGGCGACCGGGCTGGTCGCGGAGAAGCGGGCGAGCGGGTAGCGGGCGGCAGGCGCCCGGAGGTCAGGGTTTCGGCAGCGTGTTGAAGCCGAGCCCGGGCAGCAGCAGTGCACCGAGATCGGGGAAGGCGCGGCGGGGGGTGTCCCCGGCCGCAGCCTGCGGCTCGCCCTGGGCAAGCGGCGCCGCAAGCACGCGCCGCGCGAGCGGCGACAGCACCATCGACCGCTCGAGGAACTCGGCCGGCAGGTTGAACTCGGCCCACTCGTGGAGCCGGCTATCGTCGATCGCGATCATCCGCGGGGCTGTCCAAGGGTCCATGTGGCTATGTCGGGATAACGCGCCAACCCTTGCGATGTTGACGAGTCTAGGTGGCAACCCGATGACCGACTGTGAAGAATTGTGAAAGCGCGCGGACGAATGCCGCACGTCTGCAGCGCCCTGCGAAACAACGGTGCCGGCTACCGCGGCGCGGCGAGGTTGCGCGCGAGGCGCTCGACGATCGCGCGGAGCTCGGCCGTCTCGGCCGCGAGGCGGGCGACCTCGACCTTCAGCGTCGCGATGTCGGCCGCCACCGTGTCGGGAACCGACGACTTCGCCGCAGTGGCGGCCGGAGGGGGTCGCGATTCCACCTCGACCCGCCCGGACAGAAGGTGCGCCCAGCGCTGCTCGCGGGCGCCCGGAACCCGGGCGAGCTGGACGACCAGGGGTCCCGCGCCGGCTCCGGCGCGTTCGGCGAGCTCGTGCAGCGCCGCTTCGACCTCCCCGAGATCGGCGAAGCGATGCAGGCGCTCGGTGGCGATGCGGAGCTCGCCGGGCGTTTGCGGACCGCGCAGCATCAGCGCGGCGAGCAGCGCCACGGCCGGCTCGGGCACGCGCAGGACCCGTCCCAGGTTGTGCGCATAGCGCATCACCCGCGAGCCGCTCGACTCGATCACCAGCGACAGCGGACGCAGGGCGTCGACCGCGGCCTGGACCTCGGCCTCGGTCGCCTGCATCAGCGGATCACGGTTGTTCTTCTGATTGCACCCGAGCGTCAGCGCGTTGAGCGACAGCGGATACGTGTCCGGGACGGTGCGCTCCTTCTCGACGAGGACGCCGAGAACGCGCGCCTCGAGCGGCGAGAGGTCCGGAATCAAGCGCCCATGCGCCGGCGCAGGTTCTCGACGCTCAGGGCGAGCTGGTCGAGGTCGGGCACCTGTCCGTCCGGCGTGACCCGGTCCACGACCTCGGGAAGCAGCTCCGACAGTCCGGTGGACGCCTCTTGCGGTGTCACGCCGGCCTGTCGTGCGATCTCCTCGATGCCGCCCTGGCCGAAGATCTGGCCGAGCACGTCGGGCGAGATCGGCATGTTCTGTCCGGTTCCGACCCACGAGCGGGCCTGCTCGCCGTAGCCCGAGCGCTGCATCTGCTCGAGCAGGCCGCCGAGACCGCCCATGCCACCGCCCGTTCCGCCGCTCGCGCCACCGCCGAGGACCTGCCCGAGGATGTCACCCATCCCGCCGCCGCCCCGTTGCGCGCCACCGCCGAGCACCTGCCCGAGGATGTCGCCCATTCCGCCGCCACCGCCCCGTTGCGCGCCGCCGCCAAGTACCTGGCCCAGGATGTCGCCAAGGCCGCCGCCGCCCGCCCCGGGGCCGGCCTGACCTGCGCCGCCGCCCCGACTCGCGAGCATCGAGAGCACCACCGGCAGCAGCGCCATCAGGACGCTACTCATGCCGCCGCCCGCCGGCGCCGGGGCCTGTCGCGCCGGGCCGCCCATGCCGTCCTGGCCGGCCATCGCGCCGCCCAGGAGATCTTCGAGAATACCCATTCGCCACCTCCGTTACATCGAAAGTCCGGACGCCCCGCCCGGGGCGCACACCCACTATATAAGGTCGATCAAGACACCTTGACGGGACCCCGCTGCGCGGGTCACGCCCGCCGGTAGATCTCGCCACCCTGTGCCACGAACTCCTTCGCCTTCTCCACCATCCCCTTCGCCAAGGCGTCGGCCTCCGACACGCCCTGCTGCGCCGCGTACTCGCGAACGTCCTGCGTGATCTTCATCGAGCAGAAGTGCGGTCCGCACATCGAGCAGAAGTGCGCGAGCTTGGCGCCCTCCTGCGGCAGGGTCTCGTCGTGGAACTCCTTCGCGGTGTCCGGATCGAGCCCGAGGTTGAACTGGTCGGCCCAGCGGAACTCGAAGCGCGCCTTGGAGAGCGCATTGTCGCGGATCTGCGCGCCCGGATGCCCCTTGGCGAGATCGGCGGCATGCGCCGCGATCTTGTAGGCGATGATGCCGTCCTTCACGTCCTTCTTGTTCGGCAGCCCGAGGTGCTCCTTGGGCGTGACGTAGCACAGCATCGCCGTGCCGTACCAGCCGATCTGCGCCGCGCCGATCGCGCTCGTGATGTGGTCGTAGCCGGGCGCGATGTCGGTGGTGAGCGGTCCGAGGGTGTAGAACGGCGCCTCGTGGCAGTCGGCGAGCTCGAGCTCCATGTTCTCCTTGATGAGCTGCATCGGCACGTGTCCGGGCCCCTCGATCATCACCTGGCAGTCGTGCCGCCACGCGATCTTCGTGAGCTCGCCGAGCGTGCGCAGCTCCGCGAGCTGCGCCTCGTCGTTCGCGTCGTAGATCGAGCCGGGGCGCAGGCCGTCGCCGAGCGAGAACGCGACGTCGTAGGCGCGCATGATCTCGCAGATGTCCTCGAAATGCGTGTAGAGGAAGCTCTCCTTGTGGTGCGCGAGGCACCACTTGGCGACGATCGAGCCGCCGCGCGAGACGATGCCGGTCAAGCGCTTCGCGGTCAGCGGGACGAACGGCAGCCGCACGCCGGCGTGGATGGTGAAGTAGTCGACACCCTGTTCCGCCTGCTCGATCAGCGTGTCGCGGAAGATCTCCCACGTCAGGTCCTCGGCTTTCCCGTCCACCTTCTCGAGCGCCTGGTAGATCGGGACGGTGCCGATCGGGACCGGCGAGTTGCGGACGATCCACTCGCGCGTCTCGTGAATGTGCTTGCCGGTCGAGAGATCCATGACGGTGTCGCCGCCCCAGCGGATCGACCAGGTCATCTTCTCGACCTCCTCGCCGATCGAGGACGTGACCGCGGAGTTGCCGATGTTCGCGTTGATCTTCACCAGGAAGTTGCGGCCGATGACCATCGGCTCGGTCTCCGGGTGATTGATGTTCGCCGGGATGATCGCGCGGCCGCGCGCCACCTCCTCGCGCACGAACTCCGGGGTCGTCTGCGCGGGGATCGAGGCGCCGAACGGTTCGCCCCGATGCTGCCGCGCGAGGATTTCGGCGAGCTTCGCGCCCGTCGGACCGCTCGCGCGCAACGATTCGATGTACTCGCGCCGGCGCAGGTTCTCGCGGATCGCGATGAACTCCATCTCGGGTGTGACGATGCCACGGCGCGCGTAGTGCATCTGCGTGACGGCGCGCCCCGCCTTCGCGCGGCGCGGCCTGCGCTTCAGGTCGAAGCGCATCTCCGCGAGCTCCGGATCCGCGAGGCGTGCCCGGCCGTACGCCGAGCTCGGGCCGTCGAGCAACTCGGTGTCGCCGCGCTCCTCGATCCACCGCGCGCGCAGCGGCGCGAGCCCGGTGCGAACGTCGATCGTTACCGCGGGGTCGGTATAGGGACCCGATGTGTCGTAGACGCAGATCGGCGGGTTCTTCTCCGCGCCGAACGAGGCGGGCGTATCGCCTTGAGCGATCTCGCGCATCGGCACGCGGATGTCGGGCCGCGAGCCTTCCGTGTAGATCTTGCGCGAGCTGGGCAGCGGCTGGATCGCCGCGGCATCGACGCGGGCCGCGGTGGCGAGGAACTTCTGGCGGGCGTTCATTCGGTTGCCTCCTGGAAACGGGCTTGGCGCACGTTCGCGCTCGGCCAGAGATGGTGGAAATGGTGCAGCGGCCCGTGGCCGCCGCCGACCTGGAGATCGTCCGCGCGGCGGATCGCCTCGAGCACGTACGCGCGCGCATCGCGCACCGCCGCCTCGACGGTCGGGCGCTGCGGCAGGAGCGCGGCAATCGCCGACGAAAGCGTGCAGCCGGTGCCGTGAGTGTTGCGGGTGCGAATGCGCTGCGCGGGCAGCTCGACGACGTGCGTGCCGTCAAAGAAGACATCGACAAGCGTGTCGCCGGAGCCATGCCCACCCTTGACGAGCACGTGCTTTGGACCGAGCGCATAGAGCGCGCGCGCCGCAGCGCGCATCGCCTCTGGCGAGTCGGCGACGGCGCGCCCGAGCAGGTCGCCGGCCTCCGGCAGATTCGGCGTCAGTACTGTCGCGAGGGGCAGGAGATCGCGCCTAAGGGCGTCGACAGCGTCCGCGCGCAGGAGCCGGTCGCCGCTCTTGGCGACCATCACCGGATCGAGAACGACGAAGCGCGGCGCGTATCGGCGCAGCGCCTCGGCGACCACACCGATCAGCGCGCGCGATGCGAGCATGCCGATCTTCACCGCATCGATGCGCACGTCGTCGAACAGCGTGTCGAGCTGCAGCTTCAGGAACTCGGGCGGCACTTCGTGGATGCCGGTGACGGCGCGCGTGTTCTGCGCCGTGAGGGCCGCGATCGCGCCGCAGCCGTAGGCGCCAAGGGCGGAAAGAGCCTTAAGGTCGGCGAGCACGCCCGCGCCGCCCGAAGGGTCGACGCCGGCGATGGCAAGAACGTTGGGGACGCGGACTCGGCTCGACATTTTCCTACGCCGGAATTACCCGGATCAGGTTCTAAGGGACTTTCTCACCCGCGCGCGGTCGGCGCGACAGGACCCCCATGTCAGGCCCCGGACGTTACTCTGATTCACTGTTCTCTTCAACGCGTCTGGCAATGTGGAAAACGCGCGCGCCACGCCCTTCATTGACAGTGCACATTCCGGCACCTACGATCCCCGGCGCCCACCGGCACGATGACCGAAGCCCGGGCGCATGGTTAACTTGGCACCGACCATCAGAACCGGGCCACGGAGCCCACTCAGAGGAGGAAGCAGGCATGACCCGTCCCGTCCGCCAACAGCGCCGCAAGTTCATCCAGCAGACCGCCGCACTTTCGGTCGCCGCGGCCAGCGGCACGCTCGGCTTTCCGGCCATCGTGCGGGGGCAAGGCGGGCCGCTGAAGCTCGGCGTCCTGCACCCGGTGACCGGCCCGCTCGCCTATTCGGGCAACCTGTCCCGGCTGGGCGCGAAGCTCGCGATCGACGAGATCAACGCAGCGGGCGGCCTGAAGGCGCTCGGCGGGGCGAAGATCGAGCCGATCCTACGCCGACGCCCCGCGCCCCGAGGTGGGGGTCGCGGAAGTCGAGAAGCTGAACGAGGCCGGCGCGAGCGCGATCGTGGGAGCCTATGCGAGCGCGATCTGCCTCGCCACGACCCAGGCGGCCGCCAAGCACAACATCCCGCACGTCGTCGACGTCGGGGTCGCCGACCAGATCGTCGAGCGCGGGCTGAAGAACACCTTCCGCTTCGGACCCGGCTACCGCGTGATCGCGACCGACGCCATGAACGATCTGCACATCATGAACAAGCTGGCGCGCTCGCCCGCCACCACGGTGATGATCATCCACGAGGAGTCGCTGTTCGGCACCGGGACGGCGAACCTGCTCGCCGCAGCTGCTGCCCGGTCTCGGGTACAAGGTGGTCGAGGTGATCAAGCACGCCAATCCGACGCGCGACTTCAACAACATCGTGCTGCGGATGAAGGCGCTCAACCCGGACATCGTCATCCCGGCCAACTACTACAACGAGTACGCGCTTGCTGGTGCGCACGATGAAGCAGCAGGGCGTGCAGCCGAAGGCGATCTACTCGGTGCTCGGCGGCGCGGCCTCGTCCTACAAGTTCGTGAAGGAATTCGCCGGACGCGCCAACGGCATCATCGACGTCAACCACTGGTTCGACCCGAGGACAAGCGCAGGCGCTGGCGCTGAAGAAGAAGGTCGACGCGATGAAGGACCAGTTCTTCACCTACGAGGTGTTCCTGAACTACGAGTCGGTGTACCTGCTCGCGGACGCCGTCGAGCGCGCGAAGTCCACGCGCCGCGAGGCGATCATCGAGGCGCTCGCCAGCTCGACCTGGGACAAGCACTTCATGCCCTACGGACCGACGCAGTTCGTGAACGGGCAGAACCAGGGCGCGAAGCCGCTGATGCTGCAGGTGCTCAAGGGCGACATCAAGGTGGTGCTGCCCAACACCTACGCGCAGACGGAGCCGGTGTTCCCCTGGAAGGCATGACGCGCGCACGGCGCAGCGTGGGTCGCGAGGACGCGCTGCCGGCGTGAGCCGGTAGCGCCCGCGCGCCGCACCGAACACGAGTCACGCGCGGTGCTCGAGTTCTCGATCCTCTTTCCGTCGGTCCTCAACGGGTTGACGACCGGCGCGGTCTACGCGCTGATCTCGCTCGGGCTGACGTTGATCTACGGCGTGCTGCACATCATCAACTTCGCGCACGGCGCGGCGTTGATGGCGGCGCTCTACGGCGTCTACTTCCTGCACCGGCTGCTCGGAATCGATCCCTATCTCTCGCTGCCGATCATGATCCCGGCGATGTTCGCGCTCGGGTACGCCCTGCAGCGCTGGGTGATCGGCGTCGCGAGCCACGGCAAGGACGAGAACATCCTGCTCGTGACGCTGGGGCTCGCGATCGTGCTGGAGAACCTGGCGCTCTTCCTCTTCAAGTCCGACACCCGCACGATCGACACCGCCTACACGTTCACCACCATCCCGATCCTGGGCGCGATGATCTCCCTGCCGAAGATCGTTGCGTTTGCCGGCGCCCTGACGATGGCGGCGGCGCTGCTCGCGGTAATGCTCCGGACCGACCTCGGCCGCGCGATCCGCGCGTGCGCCAAGGAGCGGCAGGGCGCACGGCTGGTCGGCATCGACGTGGATCACGTGTTCGCGATGAGCTTCGGCATCGGGCTTGCGTGCCTCGGCGCGGCCGCGTGCTTCCTCCTGCCGGTCTACTACGTGAACCCGACCGTCGGCAACGGCTTCGTGCTGATCGCGTTCACGATCGTGGTCCTCGGCGGCATGGGCAGCTTCGTCGGCGCGCTGGCGGGCGGATTCATCATCGGCGTCGTCGAGTCGGTCGGCGGCCTGTGGCTCGGCGAAAGCCTCGGGCAGATCGGCATCTTCCTGATCTTCATCGCGGTCCTTCTGTTCCGTCCGCAGGGGCTGTTCGGGGCGAAGGCCTGATGCGCGGCCTCCTGGGAATCCTCGCGTTCGCGGCGGCAGCGGCCGCTGCGCCGTTCTTCGTCAGCTCGGGCTATGCGCTCAACGCGATCATCATGACGCTGTACGCCGCGCTGCTGGGCCAGGCATGGAACATCCTGGGCGGATTCGGCGGCCAGTTCTCGTTCGGGCACGCGGTGTTCTTCGGCACCGGCGCCTACGCCATGGGCGTGCTCCAGGTGAAGTTCGGCTGGAACGCGTGGGCGGCGGCGGCGGTCGCGGTGGCCTGCGGCGCGGCGGTCGGCGCGTTCATCGGCGGGATCTCGTTCCGGTACGGATTGCGCGGCTCGTACTTCGCCCTCGTGACGCTCGCCTTCGCCGAGGTGTTCCGCATCCTCGCCAACACCTTCGCGTTCACCGGGGCGGGCGTCGGGCTGATGATCAAGCTAGACGAATCCGCGGCCAACCTGCAGTTCGCGACCAAAGCCGGCTACCTGTATCTCATCCTCGCTCTGGTCGTCGCGGCGCTCGTGATCAGCTGGTGGCTCAAGCACTCCCGCTACGGCGCATGGCTCCAGGCGGTGCGCGACAACGAGGAGTCGGCCGCGGCCCTCGGCGTGAACGCATTCCGCGTGAAGCTTGCGGCGATCATGATCTCCGGCGCGCTGATGGCGGCGGGGGGCGTGTTTTACGTGCAGTACCTGCAGTACATCGATCCGCACATCGCGTACGGGCCGGGCGTCTCGGTCGAGGCGCTGCTCGCGCCGATCGTGGGCGGCATCGGCACCGTGTGGGGGCCCGTCGTCGGCGCCGTCGTGCTGCACGTGCTGGGCGAAGGCACCCGCGGCCTGATGGGCGATGCCCCCGGCGTCAACCTCATCGTCTATGGCCTCGTGCTGATCCTGATGGTGATGTTCCTGCCGCGCGGGATCATCGGCGCCGTTCAGTCCCGCGCCGCGCGCAAGGCGGCGCCGGCCGCCCGGACGGAGGCAAGACGTGCTTGAGGCGCGGGACCTCTCGATCAGCTTCGGCGGCCTGCGCGCCGTCGAGGAGGTCGGCCTCCAGGTTCGCGCCGGCCGCATCGTCGCGCTCATCGGCCCCAACGGCGCGGGCAAGACGACCTGCTTCAACCTGATCTCCGGCTTCCTCAAGCCCGACCGCGGCGCCGTCGCGTTCGACGGCCGCGACATCACCGGCCTCCCGCCGCACCGGATCTGCGCCCTCGGGATGACGCGAACGTTTCAGATCGTGCAGCCGTTCGGCGGGCAGACCGTGCGCGAGAACGTCGCGGTCGGCGCGCACCTCCGGGTGCGCTCGCGGCGCGCGGCGCTCGCCCGGGCGGACGAAATCGCGCGCCGCATCGGCCTGGGCGAGGAGCTCGAGAAGCTCGCGCTGAACCTCACCATCGCCGGCCGCAAGCGTCTCGAGCTGGCGCGCGCCCTGGCCACGGGGCCGAAGCTGCTCCTCCTCGACGAGGTCCTGGCGGGCCTCAACCCGCAGGAAATCACGGAGGTCATCCCGGTCATCCGCGCGATCCGGGACGGCGGTGTGACGATTTTGATGATCGAGCACGTGATGCAGGCGGTGATGCATCTTGCCGACGACGTGTACGTCCTCAGCAACGGACGGCTGATCGCGCAAGGCACGCCGGCCGAGGTGACCAACGACCCGGTCGTGATCGAAGCCTACCTCGGCACGGGCACCGCGAAGCGACTGCGGGGCATGGCGCATGCTTGAAGTCCGCGACCTGCGCGGCGGCTATGGATCGGTCGAGGTGCTCCGCGGCGTGAGCCTGGAGATCCGCGGCGGCGAGATCGTCGCGGTGCTCGGATCGAACGGCGCCGGCAAGTCCACGTTCAACAACACCGTCTGCGGGCTCTATCCGGCGTTCTCGGGCCGGGTCGACTTCGACGGAAGCGACATCACGCGCGCCCACCCGACCGGGATCGTCGCCGCCGGGCTGATCCAGGTCCCCGAGGGCCGGCGCGTGTTCCCGAACCTCTCGGTACTCGAGAACCTCGAGCTCGGCAGCTATCGCCGGGGGCGCAGCAGTCGCGTGCGCAATCTCGAGCGGGTTTTTACGGTCTTCCCGCGGCTGAAGGAACGCACCGCCCAGCGCGCCGGCACGCTCTCCGGGGGCGAGCAGCAGATGCTGGCAATCGGGCGCGGCCTGATGGCCGAGCCCCGGCTGCTCATCCTCGACGAGCCCTCGCTCGGTCTCGCCCCGCTCCTGGTGGAGGAAATGTTCGGCCTGATCCACCGGCTGAACGCCGACGGGCTCGCGATCCTGCTGGTCGAGCAGAACGTCGGCCAGTCGCTCGAGATCGCGCACCGCGCCTACGTGCTCGAGAACGGCGCGATCGCCTTCCACGGGACGCCGGCCGAGCTGCTGGCGAACCGGGAGCTGAAGCGGGCCTACCTAGGAATCTGAGGCGCGCCCGCGGGGCCCGTGCAAGACTCGACCTTTCCGGGGGTCCGGGCTCTAGCATCCGTGATCACGACGGTGGAGAATCCGAGCCTGGCCGCCGCCCCAGCCGCGAACGGGCGAAATCACCACGAGAAAGCCTGCCCCTTGAGGCAAGTGCACAAATGAAGCCGAGCGACCCGCCGAAGCGCGTGGGCGTGATCGTTCCACCCGCGAATCCCACCGTCGAGCCGGAGATGCGCCGGTTGTTGCCGCCCGAGTGCAGCATGCACGTGACGCGCCTCCCCGTGCTCCCGGGAGACTTGCAGGCCCGCATCGACGCCTACGTCCGCCACTACGCCGCCGCGGCGAAAAGCTTCGGGTCGCTGAAGCTGGATGCACTCGTCGTCGCCGTCACCGCGCCGACCTACGCGCTGGGCGAGGCCGGGGACCGCGCGCTTTGCGAGCAGCTCTCCAAAGAGGCGGGCGCCCCGGTCGTCACGTCCAGCCTCGCGATCCTCGACACCCTGCGGACCCTCCAGGTGGACGCGATCGCGGTAGTGTCGCCCTACCCCGCATGGCTGACGGCACGTGCGCGCGCGTATCTCGAGGGCGCCGGCGTGCGCATCACTCAGCTCCTGTCGATCGACGAGGATTTTCGCGCCTACCATCTGGTCACGCGCGAGGTTGTGGCGACGCTCAAGCGCGTGGATCCGAAGGGCGCGGGAGCGTTGCTGCTCACCGGCACCGGGATGCGAACGCTGGATGCGATCGCGGCGGCGTCGGCCGACTTCGAGATTCCGCTGCTGTCCTCCAACCTCTGTGGCGCGTGGCGGGTGCTCGAGCTGCTCGGCGGCCGGCCCGGGGCCGATCTTTCGCGCGCCACACCGTCGCTCGCCGCCCGGCTCCCGGGCTGAGCCGTTCCGTCAGGGCCCCGCGAAGTCCACCCGGCGCGTCGAAGCCGAGGCCCGAAAGTTGGAGGCGGTCGTCAGAGCGACGGACGTGAAAGTGCAGTGACCCGCGGAGCACACCGATGAACAAACCCTTCGACCTTGTCGTCAAGAACGTCCGTGTCGTCCGCCCCAACCGGGGCGCGGTGGATCTTCTCGACATCGGCATCAAGGACGGCAGGTTCGCGCGGCTTGCGCCGGAGATCCGGCCGGCGGAGGCGAACGAGATCGTGGACGGGAAGAACCGGCTCGCGTTTCCGGGCCTCGTGGACGCGCACATGCACGTCGGCATCTACCGGCCGATGGACGAGGACGCAGTGAGCGAGAGCAAGGCAGCGGCAATGGGCGGCGTGACCTCGAGCCTCACGTATACCCGAACGGGTCAGTACTACCTCAACCGCGGCGGCCCGTATCGCGAATTCATGCCCGAGCTGCTCAAGCTCGCGCAGGGAAATTACTGGGTCGATTACGGCTTCCACGTCGCGCCGATCGAGTCGCAGCACATCGGCGAGATGGATTCGCTCCTGACCGATTGGGGCGTACCGTCGTTCAAGATCTTCATGTTCTATGGCGGCTACGGCCTGCACGGCAAGTCGGACAGCCAGAACCAGTTCCTGATGATCGGGCCCGACGAGCGCTACGACATCGCGCACTTCGAGTTCGTCATGCGTTCGGCACGCCGGATGATGGAGAGGCATCCGGAGCACGCCGACCAGATCAGCGTCAGCCTGCACTGCGAGCTCGCCGAGATCCTGAACGCGTACACGAAGCTCGTGGAGAAGGAGGGCAAGCTCGACGGCCTGCGCGCGTACAGCGCGGCGCGACCGCCGCACTCCGAGGGGCTGGCGATCTGGATCGCCGCATACCTCGCCTACGAGACCGAATGCGTCAACATCAACCTGCTGCACCTCTCGTCCAGGAAGGCGATCGACGCCGCGCTGATGATGCAGGACACCTTCCCGCACATCAATTTCAGGCGCGAGGTCACCGTCGGCCACCTGCTGCTCGACGTCGACTGCGACTGCGGCGTGCTCGCCAAGGTGAACCCGCCGATCCGCCCGCGCGCGGACGTCGAGGCGCTCTGGGAGGCGGTGCTCGACCGCGACGTCGACTGGATCGTGAGCGACCACGCGTGCTGCAACGCCGAGCAGAAGTACAGCGCGAAGTTTCCGAAGAACATCTGGATGGCGAAATCCGGCTTCGGCGGCACCGAGTACCTGCTCTCCGGCGTGCTGAGCGAAGGCTCGAAGCGCGGCATGTCCTACAACCACATGGCCGAACTGCTGTGCTGGAACCCGGCGCAGCGCTACGGCCTCAAGAACAAGGGCGACATCGCACCCGGCTACGACGCCGATCTGGTGCTCGTCGATCCGCAGGAGTCGTTCGTCGTGCGCGCCGCCGAGTCGGAGTCGAAGCAGGGCTACACCCCGTTCGAGGGGATGGAGCTTTCCGGCCGGGTTAAGACCACCTTCCTGCGCGGCCAGGCGATCTACGACGGCGGGAAGGTCCTCGGCCCCGCGCGCGGTCGGTACCTGCGGCGGCCGACGCAGGCGGCGTGAGCCGATGCTGCGGGTCGGGATCGGCCTCGGTCGCACGAGGCGTGAAACCGCACCGGAGTCGTCTTCTCGAGCCGCCAATTATTCTGGGAACCGGGAGAGGTCTTGGTCATGGATAGCCTTGCCCGTGCGAAAGAACTGTTTCTCACCGCATTAGCCCACCAAGAGAGGGGGGAACTCGCTGCGGCGGAGCAGCTCTACCGGAAGGCCTTGGAACTGGCGCCGGCGCGCCCGAGCATCACCAATAATCTCGCGGTGGTCCTATTGCGATCGCAACGGTTCTCCGAGGCGGAGTCTCTGTTCAAGGGGCTGCTGTCAACCAGTCCGGGGGACGCGACCGCAATCCTCAATCTCGGGAATTGCCAGCTCGGGCTGAAAGCGACGGCGGAGGCGCTCGCCTCCTTTGAAATGGCCTTGGCCATCAAGCCAGGCTATGTTGAGGCGCTTGTCGCTCGAGCGGCCGCCCTCATGGATCTGGGCCGCCTCGAGGAGGCGCTGGCCAGTTGCAGCATGGCCCTGGCGGGCAACCCCGACTGCATTGAAGCCCTGCTCAGCCGCGGTGTTTGTTTGCGGAGACTGGAGCGCGGTGATGAAGCGCTGTCTTCTTACGACAAAGTCCTGACTCTCGACCCACGCTGCGCGGATGCGCTCGCGGGTCGAGGTAATGTCCTGCTGGACTTAAACCGTTTCGAGGAGGCGCTGGTTTCGTGCGAAGCGGCTCTGGCAATCCAGCCAGACCATGTCGAGGCGCTCATCAATCGCAGCTCCGCCCTGCTAAATCTACGTCGGCCCGAAGAAGCACTGGCGTCGTGTGAACGTGCTTTGGCCGTCAAGCCCGATCTCGCCGAGGGGCACTACAACCTCGGGACTACGTTGGTCCGCCTGGATCGCCAGCAAGAAGCCTTGCAGGCTTTCGCGCGGGCGATCGCGCGGCGACCGGATTTCGCTGCGGCGCGCTGGGTCTTCACGATGGCGCAGTTGCCGGCCGTATACGAAGCGGAAGCCGATCCGGAGCGCTGCCGGGCCGCGTTCTCCTCGGAGCTCGCCAAGCTGAGCCAATGGTTCGGTTCCAATTCCGACCACGACCCCGACGCCATGGCGCTACAACCGTTTTACCTGGCGTACCAGGAGCAGGACAACCGCGACCTCCTTGCCCACTACGGAAAACTCTCCGCGGAAATCATGCGGCGATGGTCGGAACGACAACGCCTGCCCCGGGACCCGCCACCCAAGCGGAGCCATCTCCGGGTCGGGATCGTATCGGCGCACATCTTCGAGCACTCGGTCTGGACCGCGCTCATCAAGGGCTGGGTCCAGCACCTCGATCGCGGCCGGTTCGATGTGGACGTCTTCCACCTCGGCCAAACGCAGGACCAGGAGACTCTTTTTGCGAGGTCGCATGCAGCGCATTTCGAGCAGGGTCCGAAACGCCTGCACGAATGGGTGCACCTCATCCTCGAGCGGCAGCCGGACGTGCTGATCTATCCGGAACTCGGAATGGACGGGATGTCGGGCAAGCTTGCGAGTTCGCGCCTTGCGCCTGTCCAGGTTGCGTCGTGGGGGCATCCCGAGACGAGCGGGTTGCCCACGATTGACTACTACTTGTCAGCGGAGGCTTTCGAGCCGCCCGGTGCGCAGCAGTACTACACCGAGAGATTGGTGACACTCCCCGGCTCCGGCTGCTGTTACGAGGAATCGTCGGTGACGGCAGTGGAGCCGGATCTTGCTCGACTGGGAATCGACTCAGAGTCGCCGATTCTCATTTGTCCGGGCACGCCGTACAAGTACGCGCCCCAGCACGACCGGGTCTTCCCCGCGATCGCCCGACGGATCGGACGGTGTCAATTCGTCTTCTTCATGCACCAGCCCGCGCATTTGTCGGAGAAATTGCACCGCAGGTTGAAAGCAGCGTTCGAGCGAGACGGCCTGGTATTCGAGCGCTACGTGGTCGTCATTCCCCGGCAGCCGCGCGCGGCATTTCATGGCCTCATGAAGCGCGCCGACCTATATCTCGACACGATAGGGTTCTCGGGGTTCAACACCGCGATGCAAGCGGTGGGGAGCGGCCTCCCGATTGTCACGCGGGAAGGGCGGTTCATGCGGGGAAGGCTCGCAAGCGGGCTCTTGAAGCGGATGGGGTTATCGGAATTGGTCGCGCAGTCGGAGGAAGAATACGTCGCGACGGCGGCCAGACTCGTTCGGGATGTTGAATACGGTCGACAGATCCGCGCGCGGATCGAAGGCGCTCGCGCATCGTTACGCGAAGACATCGCCCCGATCAGGACTCTCGAGGACTTCCTATTCAATCAACTCCCTCATACAGCGCCCGCATTTTCATCCCGGCCGAGCGGGTGATGCTTCCTTCGATGAGCCTGTGCCTGGCCGCACCTCGTCGGAATCTGAGGGGAGCGGGATGCCGGTCGTGGTCGACGAGGCGCGGCGGTTCGACGTGCACGCGCCGGTGCTCGTTGTCGGTGCGGGCGCATGCGGGCTCGTTGCCGCACTGGCGGCGCACGATGCCGGCGCGGAAGTGCTCGTGCTCGAGCGCGATGCGCAGCCGGCGGGCTCGACGGCTCTCTCCTCGGGCTTCATCCCGGCGTGCGCGACGCGATGGCAGCGGGCGCGAGGCGTCGTCGACTCGGTCGGTCTTATGGCCGATGACGTCCGGCACAAGAACCACGGCGAGGCCGATCCGCGCATTGTCGACGCGGTGTGTCGAGCCTCCGGCCCGACGCTTGAGTGGCTGGCCGACGCGCACGGCGTGCCCTTCGTGCTGGTCGAGGGTTTCCTCTATCCGGGCCACAGCGCGCTGCGCATGCATGCGGTGCCCGAGAAGACGGGTGCGGCGCTGATGGCCGCATTGCAGCGCGCCGCAGCGAGCGCGGGGGTCGACGTCCTCAACAGCGCGCACGTGAAAACGGTGTACGCCGATCGGGCGCGCCGCGTCCGGGGCGTGGCGTTCTCGCGGCCCGATGGCGCAGTCGAGGAAGCCGGTTGCGAAGCCCTCGTGCTCGCCTGCTCGGGTTTCGGCGGCAACCCCGGAATGCTGAGGCAGTACATCCCCGAGATTGCCGACGCTCTCTACTTCGGTCACGTCGGGAATCAGGGCGACGCGGTGGCATGGGGGACCGCGCTCGGCGCCGCGGTACGCGACATGTCCGCGTACCAGGGGCACGGCTCGGTGGCGACACCGCACGGGGTCCTGATCACCTGGGCGCTGATGATGGAAGGCGGGTTCCAGGTGAACGCCGCAGGCCGGCGCTTCTCGAACGAGCACCTCGGCTACTCGGAGCAGTGCGTCCCCGTGATCGAGCAGCCGGGAAGCGTTGCGTGGAACATCTACGACGAGCGGCTCCACCGCCTCGGGATGGATTTCGAGGACTACCGCGGCGCGGACGCCCTCGGCGCGATCCGCCGGGCCGCGACGGTCGAAGAGCTCTCCCGGGTCTGCGGTCTGGCCGGCAACGGGCTCGCCGCAACTTTCGGCGAAGTCGCGCGGTACGCCGCGGGGTCGTCGACCGACCCGTTCGGTCGCGACTTCCGAGGCAAGCCGGCGCTCGCGCCGCCCTATTACGCCGTGAAGGTGACCGGCGCGCTCTTCCATACGCAAGGCGGACTCGTCGTGGACGAGGATGCGCGCGTGCTCGACGCACAGGGTGCGCCGCTACCGAATCTCTTCGCCGGTGGCGGCGCTGCGAGCGGCGTGTCCGGGGCGCACGTCTGGGGGTACCTCTCCGGCAACGGCCTGCTCGCGGCGGTGACGCTGGAAAGACTGGCCGGCGCGTCGGCGGCTGCGTTCGTTCGCAATCAAACCTAACGGTCGATTCAGTCTGGGCTTCCGCGAGAGCGGGTGCTCACCTCTGCAGCCGTCTTCGGGATGGGCCTCGCCGGCCGCACTGAAAAATTAGTTGACTGACGAGTCAGTCAGATGGCACATTACTGACCGGTCAGTCATGAGAACGACGATGAACGCCACCGAAGTTCAGAAGGTCGAGCCTCGATTCGGGCGTCGCAAGGAGGCCCGTCCCGCGGAGATCCTCGACGCTGCGCTCGAACTCTTCGTGGAGCGCGGCTACGCGACCACGCGACTCGAAGACGTCGCCCAGCGCGCGGGCGTCTCGAAGGGAACGGTCTACCTCTACTTCGACAGCAAGGAAGCGCTGTTCAAGGCCGTGATCCGCTCGGGCATCGTCCGCGCCATCGAGGAAGCCGAGCACCTGGTCGAGCATTACGAGGGCACCTCGCCCGATCTCCTGCGAGCCTTGGTCGCGGGCTGGTGGAACTCGATCGGGTCGACGCGGCTCTCCGGCATCCCCAAGCTGATGATCTCGGAGGCGCAGAACTTCCCGGAACTCGCGCGGTTCTACTACGCGGAGGTGATCCAGCGCGGCTCGCGGCTCTTCGCGCGCGCGGTCCAGCGCGGAATCGAGCGCGGCGAGTTCCGGCCGGTCGACGTCGATTACACGGTGCGGGCCGTGATGGCGCCGCTCATCATGCGTTCCATCCTGCAGCACTCGTTTCTGCCCTGCGCCGGCCCGGAGGACTTCGACGTTCCGGCGTACTTCGAGCACACGCTCGATCTGCTCGTGAACGGCATGCGCGCGGCCGAGCCCGCCCGCCGCCGCTGACGCCGTTCGCTACCTGAGGAGCGTCACCATGCATCCCCCCCGCTTGACCATCGCCCTCGTCGCCGCGCTCGCGCTCGCCGCCTGCTCCAAGCCGGCGGCGCCGCCGCCCGCCCCG
Organism: uncultured beta proteobacterium; assembly: GCA_963716855.1. Taxonomy (GTDB): domain Bacteria; phylum Pseudomonadota; class Gammaproteobacteria; order Burkholderiales; family SG8-39; genus JAGVSZ01. Next base: position 89,952 of record CAVQUV010000026.1, read on the forward strand.
CGTGCGGTGATCGCCCAGGTGGTCGGCGCGAAACCAGGCGACGGCGCGAACGTCTACTCGGGGGAGATTCGCGCGCGCTACGAGAACGATCTCGCCTTCCGCGTCGGCGGCAAGGTGATCGCGCGCTACGTCGACGTGGGCGCGACGGTGAAGAAGGGGCAGCCGCTCGCGCGCCTCGATCCGCAGGACGCACAACTTGCCGCAGAGGGCGCGCGCTCGGCGCTCGCCGGTGCGGAAGCCGATCACGCGCTGGCCAAGGCGGAGGTCGAGCGGTACCGCGATCTCTACGCGAAGAAGTTCGTCAGCCAGGCGGTGCTCGACGCGCGCGAGACGACCTTCAACACCACCAAAGCACGGCTCGAGCAGGCGCGCGCGCAGCTCGCCACCGCTCGCAATCAGTCGTCGTACACGGCGCTTGCGGCCGAAGCCGACGGGGTGATCACGGCGGTCAACGTCGAGGCGGGACAGGTGGTCGCGGCCGGGCAGGCGGTCATGCGCTTCGCGCAGCCCGCGGAGAAAGAGGTCGTGATCAGCGTGCCGGAGAGCCGGCTCGCCGAGCTGCGCGATGCGCGGCAGATCCCGCAGCAAATCCTCGTGGCGGTGCTGGCGGCGCCGGAGAAGCCGTATGCCGGCCGGATCCGCGAAGTGGCGCCGACTGCGGACGCGGCGACGCGCACCTTCGCGGTGAAGATCACCCTCCTCGCGCCCGACGACGCCGTGAAGCTCGGCATGACCGCCAATGTCGCGCTCGGCCAGCGCACCGGCCCGGACACGATCGGCGTTCCCCTGACCGCGCTGACGCAGATCGACGGCGAGCCGGCGGTCTGGGTCGTGGACCCGCAGACGAGCCAAGTCCATCTCCGCCCGGTGAAAGTCGCCGCGTACCGCGAGGACGGTGCGACGATCACCGCCGGGCTGAAGGCCGGCGAGATCGTGGTCACTGCCGGCGTGCACAAGCTGCTCGCTGGCGAGACGGTGCGCGTCGAGAGCGAGGCCGCCGCGAGCCCGCGCTCGCAGGAGCGGCTCCAGGCGGCGCTCCAGCGCGGCGCTTGACCCGAGAGCCAGAGGTGCCGCAGTGAAGCGCTTCAACCTTTCCGCGTGGGCCCTCGAGCACCAGAGCCTGGTGCTGTACGCGATGATCGTGCTCGCGATCTTCGGCGTGCTCGCCTACTCCAAGCTCGGCCAGTCGGAGGACCCGCCGTTCACGTTCAAGGTCATGGTGATTCGCACCACCTGGGCGGGCGCCACGGCGCACGAGGTCGAGGAGCAGATCACCGACCGGATCGAGAAGAAGCTCCAGGAGGCGCCGAACGTCGACATCATCCGCAGCTACTCGAAGCCGGGCGAATCGCTCGTGTTCTTCACGATGAAGGACTCGACCCCGACGTCGGCGGTCGCGGAGACCTGGGACCGGGTGCGCAAGAAGGTCGGCGACATGCGCCACACCCTGCCCGCCGGCGTCCAGGGGCCCTACTTCAACGACGAGTTCGGCGAGACGTTCGGAAACATCTACGCGCTCACCGGAGCCGGATTCTCGTACGCCGATCTCAAGAAGTACGCCGACCGGATCCGCCAGGCGCTGCTGCGCGTGCCCGACGTCGCGAAAGTCGAGCTGTTCGGCGAGCAGGACGAGAAGGTCTTCATCGAGATCTCGAACGCCAAGCTCGCGACGCTGGGCGTGGACGTGTCCACGATCGTGAACGCGCTCGCGACGCAGAACGCGATGGCGCCGGCGGGCAGCTTCGAGACCGTGGCCGACAAGGTCTACCTGCGTCCGAGCGGCGACTTCGGTTCGATCGAGGCGATCCGCGAGACCACGATCCGCGCGAACGGCCGGCTCTTCCGCCTCGGCGACATCGCGAGGGTGTCGCGCGGCTACGCCGACCCGCCGCAGCCCAAGATGCGGTTCCAGGGGCGCGAGGCGCTCGGCATCGGCGTGTCGATGGCGAAGGGCGGCGACATCCTCGAGCTCGGCCACCACCTCGACCGCGAGATCGCGCGCCTTCGCACCGAGCTGCCGGTCGGGCTCGAGCTCGGCCAGGTCACCAGCCAGCCTGCCGCGGTGCAGCGCTCGGTCGGGGAGTTCGTGCGCTCGCTCACCGAGGCGGTGATCATCGTGCTGGCGGTGAGCCTCGCGTCGCTCGGGCTGCGCACCGGGGTCGTCGTCGCGCTGTCGATTCCGCTCGTGCTCGCGGCCACCTTCCTGTTCATGCAGCTCTTCGGCATCGGGCTGCACAAGATTTCGCTCGGCGCGCTGATCCTCGCGCTCGGGCTGCTGGTGGACGACGCAATCATCGCGGTCGAGATGATGGCGACGAAGATGGAGCAGGGCTGGGACCGGCTGCGCTCGGCGAGCTTCGCGTACTCGAGCACCGCCATGCCGATGCTGTCGGGGACGCTCGTGACCGTGGCCGGCTTCCTGCCGATCGCGACGGCCGCCTCGTCGACGGGCGAGTACACGCGCTCGATCTTCCAGGTGACGACCATCGCGCTGCTCGTCTCGTGGATCGCGGCAGTGGTGTTCGTGCCCTACCTCGGCTACCGGCTGCTCCCCGAGCTCGCGTCGCGGGACGGGCGACCATCGTGGCTGGCCCGAGTGCTCCGCCGGATCGCGCCCCGACTCGCTGCCCGGTTCGAGCGCGCGCCGCCGCGACACGCGACCGGCGCCCAGGTCGACCGCGAGCGCGCGGTCTACGCGACACCGTTCTATGCGCGCTTCCGGTCGACGGTGCACTGGTGCGTCGCGCACCGCGCCGCCGTGATCGCGGCGACGGCATCGCTCTTCGCCGCCGCGGTCGTCGGCTTCGGGCTCGTCCCGCAGCAGTTCTTCCCGGCCTCCAGCCGGCCCGAGCTCCTCGTCGATCTGCGCCTCGCCGAAGGGTCCTCGTTTACCGCAACGGAGGCCGTGGCCAAGCAGTTCGAGGACACCCTCGAGCGCGAAGACGGGATCGTCAACACCGTGAGCTACGTGGGCTGGGGCAGCCCGCGCTTCTACCTGCCCCTCGACCAGCAGCTCGCCAACACGAACTTCGCCCAGTTCGTGATCCTGGCGAAGGACCTGAAGGCGCGCGAGGCGCTGCGCGCCCGCCTCATCCAGCGTTTCGAGACGGGCTTCCACGGCGTGCGCGGCACCGTGACCCGCCTCGAGAACGGCCCGCCGGTCGGCTTTCCGGTGCAGTTCCGCGTCTCCGGCGAGGACGCCGCGATCGTGCGCCGGCACGCCGAGCGGGTCGCGGAGGTGATGCGCGCGAACCCGCACCTCTCGAACGTGCATTTCGACTGGGAAGAGAAGTCCAAGGTGATCAAGGTCGACATCGACCAGGAGAAGGCACGCCTTCTCGGACTGTCGTCGCAGGACCTGTCCGCGTTCCTCAACACGTCGCTGAACGGCCTTACCGTCACCTACTACCGCGAGCGCGACAAGCAGATCGAAGTGCTGCTGCGCGGCGCGGCCGACGAGCGCGCCCGGCTCTCCCTCGTCGCGGACCTCGCGATCCCGGCGCGCGCCGGGACCGCGGGGGACGCGAAGGGGTCCGCCGCCGCCACGCGGTCCGTGCCGCTGGCGCAAGTCGCGACGATTTCGTACGGGTTCGAAGACGGCGTCATCTGGCGCCGCAACGGCCTGCCGACGATCACGGTCCGCGCCAACGTCTACGGCGATATCCAGGGGCCGGCCGTCACGGCGCAGATCGTGCCGCTGCTCGCGCCGATCCGCGCGGCCCTGCCGCCCGGCTACACCCTCGAGACCGGCGGCGCGGTCGAGGACAGCGCCAAGGGGCAGAAGTCCGTCATGGCCGGCCTGCCGCTACTCGCGCTCGTGGTGCTGACCGTGCTCATGCTCCAGCTGCAGAGCTTCTCGCGCGTCGCGATGGTCGTGCTGACCGCGCCGCTCGGTCTGATCGGCGTGACGGCGGCCATGCTGCTCTTCAACCAGCCGTTCGGCTTCGTCGCCATGCTCGGGACGATCGCGCTGTCCGGGATGATCATGCGCAATGCCGTGATCCTGGTGGACCAGATCGACCAGGACATCCGCGCCGGACACGCGCCCTGGGCGGCGATCGTCGAGGCCACCGTGCGCCGCTTCCGGCCGATCACGCTCACCGCGGCGGCGGCGGTACTGGCGATGATCCCCCTCACCCGGAGCGCTTTCTTCGGGCCGATGGCGGTCGCGATCATGGGCGGCCTGGTGGTCGCGACCCTGCTCACGCTGCTCTTCCTTCCGGCCCTGTACGCGGCCTGGTTCCGGGTCAAGGCGCCGGCCCCGCACGTCCGGACCCTCCCTGCGCCGGCCCCGGCCGGGGCCCCCGGCGCGATCCTCGAAGGCACCCTGTAACGAATCAAGGGGGGCGCACCCCCTCGCCGTGCCTCGGACGTGAGGCTGTTCATACGGGCAGCCGCCCGGTTGTGGGACGATCCCGCCCGGACTCGGACCCCGGCGGACGATCGGTCGACGCCCGAGCGAGACCTATGTCGCATCCCTGCAACAACCCTTTGCCGAGCCCTAATTTCCGTGCTTAAATCGCTACTTAGCGGGAGTTTCTCCAGAATCTTATGAATATCGAGCAGGCCCGGTTCAACATGGTCGAGCAGCAGATCCGACCCTGGGACGTTTTGGACCAGGAGGTCCTCGACTTGCTCTACGTGGTGCGACGCGAAGAGTTCGTTCCGCCGGCCTATCGCGAGATCGCGTTCTCCGACCTCGAGATCCCGTTGCTTGAAGACGCGGGCGAAGGCGAGAAGATGATGGCGCCGAAGGTCGAGGCCCGCGTGCTCCAGGAACTCGCGGTGAAACCGAGCGACAAGGTGCTGGAGGTCGGCACCGGGAGCGGCTACCTGACCGCGCTGCTCGCGCATCGCGCCGCGCACGTCCATAGCATCGAGATCAACCCGACGCTCAAGACTTTCGGCGAGGCGAACTTGCGCCGCGCGGGCGTGCGCAACGCGACGACGGAGCCCGGCGACGCGGCGCGCGGCTGGCCGAAGCACGCCCCCTACGACGTGATCGTGCTGACCGGGTCGACCCCGGTGCTGCCGGACGCGCTGCTCGCGCAGCTCAAGCCGCGCGGGCGCCTGTTCGCCGTGGTCGGCGAGCTGCCGGTGATGAGTGCCCGGTTGGTCACCTGCGTGGGCGAGGGTTCGTACCGGGCGCTGGATCTGTTCGAGACGGTGCTCGCGCCGCTCAGGAACGCGGAGCAGCGCGAGAAGTTCGTCTTCTAGGGCGCGAGCCGTGACCAGCGACCCAGGCGACATGGAGCAGATCACCCCTCAGCAGCTCAAGGCCTGGCTCGACGACGCATCGCGCCCGCGACCGGTGCTCGTCGACGTCCGGGAGCCCTGGGAGATCGAGGTGTGCCGCCTCCCTGAGTCGGTCCACGTGCCGATGAACGCGATCCCGGCGCGCTTCGGCGAGCTGGACGCCGAGGCCGACACGGTGCTGATCTGTCATCACGGCGCCCGCAGCTTCCAGGTGGGGCGGTACCTCGAGCAGCGCGGCTTCGCCCGCGTCTACAACCTCCACGGCGGCGTCGACGCGTGGGCGCGCGCCGTCGACCCGACGATGGCGACCTACTAACCAAAAAGTGGGGATCACCCCGATGAATCCTTTCCGCATCCGCGTGGCTGCACTGTTCGTCGCCGCGGCGTTCGCGCAAGGCGCGGCCGCCGCCGACTTTCTCGAGACCTACCGGCTCGCGAAGCAGAACGACTCCGTGTTCGCAGCATCCCGCGCGCAGCTCGAGGCCGGCATCGAGAAGCTGCCGCAAGGGCGGGCGCTGCTGCTTCCGGTGATCAACGGCACCGGCAACACGAACTGGAACGACGCCGAGAACCGGACCTTCAACGCCCAGTCGCAGTTCAACTCCAACGGCTGGGCCGTCACCCTGACCCAGCCGCTGTTCCGTTGGCAGAACCTGGTGCAGTACCAGCAGTCGCAGTTCCAGGTCCTGCAGGCCGAGGCGCAGTTCGGCCAGGCGACGCAGGACCTGATCGTGCGCGTCGCGCAGGCGTACTTCGACGTGCTCGCCGGGCGCGACAACATCGACTTCATCGTCGCCAACAAGGCCGCGATCCAGGAGCAGCTGGCGCAGGCGAAGCGCAACTTCGAGGTCGGCACCGCGACCATCACCGACACGAACGAGGCGCAGGCGCGCTACGACCTGGCGGTGGCGCAGGAGATCGCCGGCCAAAACGCGCTTCTCGTCGCGCAGCGCAACCTGCAGCAGATCACCGCCCAGCCGCCCGACGCGCTCACGCCGCTGCGCACCCAGCTGGTGATCCAGACGCCGCGGCCGGCGAACCAGGACGAGTGGGCGAGCGGCGCGCGCGCGAACAACTTCACCGTGCGTGCGAACGAGGCGGTGCTCGAGATCGCCGACCGCGAGGTCGGGCGCCAGCGCGCGGGCCATTACCCGACCCTGGACGTCGTCGCGAGCGCCCAGGAAAACACCAATCAGAGCCTCGCGATCGGCGTGGGCACCCGGTCTCAGATCAACCAGAACGTAATCGGGCTGCAGCTCAACCTGCCGATCTACGCCGGCGGGTCGGTAATGTCGAGGACCCGGGAGGCCGTCGCGCTGAAAGAGAAGGCGCGCCAGGACCTCGAGTCGAGCCGCCGCGCGGCGGAGTTCAACGCGCAGCAGGCCTACCTCAACGTCACCAACGGACTGGCGCAGGTGAAGGCCCTGGAGCAGGCCCTGGTCTCGAGCGAGACGGCGCTGCAGTCGAACCGCGTCGGCTACGAGGTCGGCGTACGGATCAACATCGACGTGCTGAACGCCCAGCAGCAGGTGTTCCAGACCAAGCGCGACCTCGCGCGATCGCGCTACGACACGATCGTCAACGGGCTCAAGCTCAAGGCCGCGGCCGGTGCGCTCAGCGAAGAAGACGTCGAAGAGGTCAACCGACTCCTCGGCGTCGATCAGCCGGCGCCGAAGTCGAGCGCGACCATGGCGCCGCTCGCCGCGACCGCCCCGGCGACCGTGCCGGCCGCGTTCGCCGCGGCTGCGCCGACGACTTCGCTGGCGCCGCAACCGGCCGTCGACGCGCCGTCGTCGAAAGCCGCGGCATCGAACGCCGACGCCCCCGCGCCCGACAAGTCGCGCGCCGATCGCAAGACCACGAAGGCCACGAAGACCGAGTCGCCAAAGAAGACGGCCAGCCGCCCTGCGACGAAAGCCAAGTCGGCTGCGGCCGAGAGCGCGGCAATAGCCGAGAAATCGGTCGCCGCCCCAGTGGAGACGGCCGAGTTGCAACCCGTCGCCCTGGCTCAGCCGGCCGCACCGGCTCCGGAAGTCGTTGCCCCCGCCGGCAAGGCCGAGACGACGGCCTCGGACGGCACGACGCGCGTGGTGAAGTTCGTCGACCCGAAAGTCCCCGGCGCGGAGTAGCGGCGGCGCCGGCGGGCCGGCATCACCGGTCCGCGATCAGCCGCGCCACGATCGCCATCGTCCGCGCCGTCGCGCCGCGGTGCGCGGCGCAGAACGCCTCCCCGGCCTCTCCCATCCACGCTCGCGCGCCTGAAAGAGGCACACCCCCTCCGCTGTCGAACGCTGGGACGAAGCAGAGCGCTGACAGTCCTCTCGGCACGCCTTGCGGAGAGTCGCATTGCCGTTGCGGAGAATCCTGGGCATAATCTCCGCACATAATGCGGAGATTACCGTGTACATCTGGGCTCTACCCCAATGGCCGAGATTGACGTGGGATGAGGGACGGGTCGCCAAGCCTCTGGCCCTGGCCCGCCATCGGCAGGGGCTGCTGCTCGGTCGAATGCAGGCGCTCGGCTTTCAGCTGCGGGCGGAGGCGACGCTCACGACCCTCACCGAAGATGTCCTGAAAACCAGCGAGATCGAAGGCGAAAGGCTCGACGCGCGCCAGGTCAGGTCGTCCATCGCCCGGCGGCTCGGCATGGATGTAGCGGGTCTCGTGCCGGCCGACCGGGACGTAGAGGGTCTCGTCGAGATGATGCTCGATGCGACCCAGAACTTCGATCGGCGGCTGACCAAGCAAAGGCTGTTCGACTGGCACGCGGCGCTCTTTCCCACCGGCCGAAGCGGGATGCGCCGGATCGTCGTCGGCGCATGGCGCGACGACCGCGAAGGGCCCATGCAGGTGGTATCCGGCCCGGTGGCAAGGGAGAAGGTCCATTTCGTCGCGCCGCCCGCGGATCGGCTGGATCTCGAGGTCGCTGCGTTCCTCGACTGGTTCAACCGCGATCCGGCGACCGATCCTGTCCTCGTCTCCGGACTTGCGCACCTGTGGTTCGTCACGATCCATCCGTTCGCCGATGGCAACGGACGGGTTGCAAGAGCAGTGGCCGACATGGCGCTGGCCCGCTCGGAAAGGAGCGCACAGCGCTTCTACAGCATGTCGTCGCAGATCCGGCTGGAACGAGACGACTACTACGACGTCCTCGAGCGAACCCAGAAAGCGACGCTCGACGTCACCGAGTGGCTCGAGTGGTTCTCGAACTGCTTCGGCCGAGCGGTGGAGAGCGCCCAGAAGATGCTCGAGACCACGCTGCGGAAGGCGCGTTTCTGGGAGGCACACGCGGGCCAGAACATGAGCGAACGGCAGAGGAGAATCATCAATCGGCTGCTCGATGGCTTCGAAGGCAGGGTCACGACTGGAAAGTGGGCGGCGCTTGGCAAGTGCTCCCAAGATACGGCCTATCGCGACATCCTCGACCTCGTGGCGCGCGGAATCCTCAGGAAAGGACCCGGGAGCGGTCGCAGCACGAGCTACGCCCTGACGGACATTTGAGGTCCCGCGAGTGGCCCCTTCCTGGTGCGCAGCTCGGGACTGCGGTCATTTGCGGCCCGCGATCAGCCGCGCCACGATCGTCATCGTCCGCGCCGTCGCGCCGCGATGCGCGGCGCAGAACGCTTCCCCGGCCTCTCCCATCCACGCTCGCGCGCCCGCGTCGGAGAGCAGGCGCGCGGTCTCGCGTACCAGCGCACCGGCGTCAGCGACCTGCACCGCCGCGCCGAGCCGCACGGCCTCGGCGGCCGCCTCGGCGAAGTTGAACGTCGAGGGGCCGATCAGGACCGGCGCGCCTTCGGCGCACGCCTCGATGAGATTCTGCGCGCCGTACGGGAAGCAGGCTCCCGCCGACGAATGCGACGTCGCAGGCCGCGTAGTACGCGCTCATCTCGCCCATGCTGTCGCCGAGCACCAGATCGCAGTCGGCGGGCACCGGGCGGCCGTCGCTGCGCCGGACGAACGCCCGGCCGCGGCTCGCGAGCAGCGCCGCGACCTCGTCGAAGCGCTGGGGATGACGCGGAACGATGACCGTGAGCGTGCCGGCAGGCAAAGGGTCGCGCGCGAGCGCGTCCAGCAGGAGGGCTTCCTCGCCCTCGCGCGTGCTCGCGGCGAGCAACACCGGGCGCTCGCCGAACAAGGTGCCGCAGCGCCTGCGCGCGCGCCTGCGTCTCGGCCGGCGGCGTCACGTCGAACTTGAGGTTCCCGGTGACCTCGACGGCGTGGGCGCCCAGTGCGCCGAGCCGCTCCGCATCCGCGGTCGTCTGCGCACCGATCGCGGCGAGGTCGTCGAGCGCCGCGCGCGCGAGCGACCCGACGGCGGCGTAGCCGCGCGCCGACTTCGCGGACATGCGCGCGTTGGCGAGCAGCACCGGGACGCCCGCCTCGCGGCAGGCACGCACGAGGTTCGGCCAGATCTCCGTCTCCAGGATCACGCCGAGCTGCGGGCGGAAGTGCGCGACGAACCGCCGCACCGCCCACGGCAGGTCGTAGGGCAGGAACGCGAGCTGTGCGAACTCGCCATACAGGCTGCGCGCCGCCTCGCGGCCGGTGGCCGTCATGTGGGTGAGGAGCAGCGTGTGATCCGGGTACCGCTCGCGCAGCGCGCGGACCAGCGGCTGCGCGGCGCGCGTTTCCCCGAGCGACACCGCGTGGATCCAGATGACCGGTCCGCCGGGACGCGCGCCGTAGCGCCCGAAGCGCTCGCCGATCGCCTCGCGGTACCCCGGCTCCTTGCGGCCGCGCCACCAGAGGCGCAGCGGCAGCAGCGGCAGCGCGAGATGCCAGAGCAGGGTGTAGGCGAGGCGGAGCATCACGCGAGCGCCGGCGCGACCTCGCGCAACGCCTCGAGCACCGCGGCGACCGTCGGCGGCGTCCCCACCCCACCGCGATAGGCCGTGCGCCCCGCGCCGAGCGGCTGCGCGTCGAGCGGCTCCGAGTCGCAGAAGACACCCACGACGGGAACGCCGAGCGCCGCCGCGAGATGCATCAGCCCGGTGTCGACGCCGACCACCGCCGCGGCGTGCCCGACGAGACCGGCGGCCTCCTCGATCGACATGCGGGGCGGGACGACGCCACGCGCCAGGGCGCCAGCGAGCCGGTCCGCGCGCGCACGCTCGTCCTCCGCACCCCAGGGCAGCACGCACACGACCCCGCGGGACTCGAGCGCCCGCGCGACGCCGATCCACGCCGCCTCGGTCCAGAGCTTCGCGGCGCGGGCGGTCGAATGGAGCAGCACGCAGTAGGGCTCGCGCGGCGCGTACGCCGGCGCGGGCGGCGCGACGATCCCGTACGTCCACGCCCGGCTGCCGCACGTAGCCGAGCGCGCGCGCGGCGACGGCCCGATAGCGCTCGATCTTGTGGACGGCGGGGTCGAACTCGTAGGTCGTGTCGTAGCACCGGGTGGCGAATCCCTCGCGCACCGTGCCCAGCCCGAAGCCGTAGATCGGCCCGCGCGCGAGCTTCGCGACCAGCGCACTCTTCAGCAGGCCCTGCGTGTCGAGGATCGCGTCGTACGGGTGCTCGCGCAGCGCGGCCCGAAATGCCGCGAGCTCGCGCCACGCTTGCGGCCGGAACCACTGGGTCCGCCAGCGCCGCAGCGCGAAGGGAATCGCGCGCGTGACGCCGGGATGCATCCTGACGAGCGGCACGTAGGCTTCTTCCACCGCCCAGTCGAGCACCGCGTCGGGAAACGCACCGCCGGATGTCGGTCGCGGCGGGAAACGTGTGCAGGACATCGCCGAGCGAGGAGAGGCGGACCAGGAGGATCCGCTTCATCGGCACTGCGGCCCGGTGGCGCGCTTCACGTCGCGACGATGCGCAGCCCGGCCGCCTCGAAGCGGCGGAAATCGGCGGGGTTTTCCGTGGCGAGGGGCGCGTCGATGCGCAGCGCAGTGGCCGCAATCATGCAGTCGGTCAGCGAGCCGCGGCGGCGCCCGGTGTCGTTGAAGAGCCGTGCGGCGACCGCGGCATCCTCCTCACCGAAGGCGAACCGGCGCGGCACCACGCGCGCAGCGAGATCGACCTGCCCGCGCTCGATCGGGCCGCACAGCAGCTCCGCCCACGCGATCGCGCTCATGCCGAGCTCCTCGTCGGCGCGCAGCCACTCGCGCAGGCGGGCGTCCTGGGCGGAACCCGGCGCCAGCGCGCGAATGAGGAAGCTCGTGTCGAGGACGATCACCGGCCGCCCGGCTCGCGCCGGCGCGACGCACTGCGCCGCTCCGCGCGCGCGCCGGCACTCCAGCCCGCCGCAGTGCCGGCGGTCAGGTCGAGCGAGCGCTGCAGATCGTCCAGTGCGCGCAGCGCCTCCCGCCCCGCCTCGCGCGGCTCGCGGGCGGCGCTCGCCTGGATGACCCGGCGCAACGCTTCGGACTTCGAGACGTTCCAGCGCCGCGCGAGCCGCTCGAGCGCGCGGACGGTTTCCACGTCCAGCGAATAGGTGCCCTTGATCGTTTCGGTGGCCATACTGGAAAGTATGGCCATATCACGGCAGCGGGTCAACTGGCGCAGCCCCCGGGCACGGCTAGAATGCGGGGCAAAACCCGCTGAATTAAAAGGAAAACCCCCCTGGTGTCAGCGCCTCTGTCGGCAGTCGTCATCACTCTCAACGCCGCGAGCCAGCTCGAAGCCTGCCTCGCGAGCGTCGCATTCGCCCAGGAGATCCTGGTCGTCGACTCGGGCAGCACCGACGGCACGATCGAGCTCGCGCAGGCCCGGGGCGCTCGCGTCGTGTCGCATCGGTGGCTCGGTTTCGGCCGCCAGAAGCAGTTCGCCGTCTCGCAGGCCGCGCACGACTGGGTGTTCTGCCTGGACGCCGACGAGCGCGTGAGCGAGGCGCTCCGCCGCTCGATCGTCGCGGAGCTGGCTGCGCCGCGCGGCTTCGTGTACTCGATGGCCCGCTGCAACCGGTTCATGGGTCGCTGGCTGCGGCACGGCGAGGGCTACCCGGACTGGAACACGCGACTCTTCCATCGTGCGCACGGGCGCTGGAGCGACGACCCGGTGCACGAGCACGTCCTCACGACGGCGCCGGTGGTGCGGCTCGCGGGCGACCTGATGCACGAGTCGGCGGAGTCGCTGGAGCGCTACCTCGACAAGCAGAATCGGTACACGACGCTGCAGGCCGAGCGGATGCTGGCCGACGATCGCGGGGCGGGTGCGCTGCACCTCGTGTTCAGCCCGTTGGTGCGGTTCCTCAAGTTCTACGTCTTCCGCCTGGGCTTCCTCGACGGGGTGCCCGGCCTCGTCCACATCTCGATCGGCTGCATGAACAGCTTCCACAAATACGCGAAGCTGCGGGCGCTGCGGCGCGACAAGGCCTGAAGCACGGATCCTGTGCCACACTTATTCCGCGTGACACGGCTAGGGGATTTCTCGACATGCCCAACTTGACAATTGCTGTAGACGGGCAAGTGCTGAAGAAGGCGCGCATCCGGGCCCTAGCGGAAGGAACCTCGCTCAACGCGCTCTTGAGGTCCTACCTGGAGCGATATGTCGACGAAGTCGCAACGCGGAGGAAAGCGACACGCAACATCCTCGCCCTCTCGCGCTCATCCCGAGTCGCAAGTGGCCGACGGCGCGCGACGAGAGACGAACTTCACGAGCGCGACGCATGACGGCATTCTTCGATACGCACCTGCTCCTCTATTTATTCGACTCAGCGTTGCCGGAGAAGCGGAGCAAGGCACGGGACATCTTATCGAAGCAGGGACAGCGCGGCGAAGTGCTACCGAGCATGCAGGTCCTGGAAGGTGTCCGTATCGACAATCCGTTCCGCCCAGCCACGGCCTGAGAGAGTGAAACAACGATGATCCTGGTGACCGGAGCAGCCGGATTCATCGGCTCCAACTTCGTCCTCGACTGGATGCGCGAGGTCGGCGAGCCCGTCGTGAGCCTCGACAAGCTGACGTACGCGGGGAACCTGCGCAACCTCGCGGCGCTCGAGCGCGACGCGACGCCACACCTTCGTCCGGGGAGACATCGGCGACCGCGAGGCGGTCGACGGCCTGCTCGCCGCAGCATCGGCCCCGCGCGATCGTGCACTTCGCCGCCGAGAGCCACGTCGACCGCTCGATCCACGGGCCGGCCGACTTCATCCAGACCAACGTCGTCGGGACGTTCACGCTGCTCGAAGCCGTGCGCGCGCCACTGGAGCGGGCTCGCGAGCGCCGAGAAGGACGCGTTCCGCTTCCTGCACGTCTCGACCGACGAGGTCTACGGCTCGCTCGGACCGAGCGACCCGGCCTTCACCGAGACGACGCCGTACGCGCCCAACAGCCCCTACTCCGCCTCGAAGGCCGGCTCCGATCACCTGGTGCGCGCGTACCACCACACCTACGGGCTGCCGGTCCTCACCACCAACTGCTCGAACAACTACGGGCCCTACCAGTTCCCCGAGAAGCTCATCCCGCTGATGGTGCTGAACGCGCTCGACGGCAAGCCGCTGCCGGTCTACGGCGACGGCTCCAACGTGCGCGACTGGCTCTACGTCGGCGACCATTGCAGCGCGATCCGCCTGGTGCTCGCGCGCGGCCGCACCGGGCGAGACCTACAACATCGGCGGCGCCGCGGAACGCAAGAACCTCGACGTCGTGAAGCGGGTGTGCGCGATCCTCGACGAGCTGCGCCCGCGCGGCGCCGGCCGCTACGACGAGCCTGATCAACTTCGTCACGGACCGCCCGGGCCACGACTGGCGCTACGCGATGGACACCCGCAAGATCGAAGCGCGAGCTCGGCTGGCGCCCGGCGGAGAGCTTCGAGTCGGGGCTGCGGAAGACGGTGGAGTGGTACCTGGCGAACCCGGAGTGGGTCGCCTCGGTGCGCTCGGGCGACTACCGCAAGTGGATCGAGACGAACTACCGCGGTCGATAGCCTCTGCGATTGCGGCCCGGCCCGGATCTAGCTAGACTTAGCTAAGTCCTTCACCAGGAACCCGCCATGGAGACCGTCAACATCCACGAAGCCAAGACGCAGCTCTCGAAGCTCGTCGAACGGGTGCGCGCAGGCGAGGAGATCATCCTCGCGAAGGCAGGGGAGCCGGTCGCGCGCATCGTGCCCTACGTACAGACGCGGTCGCCGCGGAAGCCCGGGCGCGCTCAAGGGAAAGATCCGGATCGGCAAGGACTTCGATGCGCCGCTGCCCGACGAGCTCCTGGCGCCTTCGAAGGGACCGTTGAGCAGAAGCGAAAACCGGAACCCAGGTGAGACTGCTCGTCGATACGCACCTCCTCGTGTGGTGGGTCGCCGGCCGGCGACTCTCGCGCGAAGCCGCCGCGCTGATCGCGGACCCGGCGAACGAAGTGTTCGCGTCGGCCGCGAGCATCTGGGAGCTCACGATCAAGGCCGGGCTCGGCCGCATCGACGTCGATCCCGGCGCGTTCGTACAGAAGCTCGAGAGCGGCGGCTTCACCGCGCTCCCGGTGACGAGCCGCCACGCAGTTGCAGTCGCGGCGCTGCCGGCTATCCATCGCGACCCTTTCGACCGCCTTCTGGTCGCACAAAGCAGGGTGGAGCAGATGTCGCTCTTGACGCACGACAAGGTCCTCTCGGGATACGGCGCGCTGGTCGTTCACAGGCGCCTGAAGACCAGCGCATGAAAGGCATCATCCTCGCCGGCGGCTCCGGCACCCGGCTCTACCCGGTGACGCAGGTCGTCTCCAAGCAGCTGCTGCCGGTCTACGACAAGCCGATGATCTACTACCCGCTCAGCACGCTGATGCTGGCGGGCATCCGCGACATCCTGATCATCTCGACGCCGCAGGACACGCCGCGCTTCGAGCAGCTGCTCGGCGACGGGCGGCAGCTGGGGCCTGAACCTCTCCTACGCGGTGCAGCCCTCGCCCGACGGCCTGGCGCAGGCCTTCATCATCGGCCGCGGACTTCATCGGCGGCGACAGCCTCGCTGCCTGGTCCTGGGCGACAACATCTTCTACGGCCACGACCTGTCGACCGACCTGCAGGGCGCGACGCGCGAACACGCGCGGCGCGACCGTCTTCGCCTACCCCGTCACCGACCCCGAGCGCTACGGCGTGGTGGAGTTCGACGCCGACGGCCGCGCGCTCAGCATCGAGGAGAAGCCCAGGCAGCCCAAGTCGCAGCTACGCCGTCACCGGCCTGTACTTCTACGACAACCAGGTGGTGCGACATCGCCGCCACGCTCAAGCCCTCGGCGCGCGGCGAGCTGGAGATCACCGACGTCAACCGCGCGCTACCTGCGAGCGCGGCGAGCTCAACGTGGTGACCATGGGCCGCGGCTACGCCTGGCTCGACACCGGCACCCACGAGTCGCTGCTCGAGGCCTCGCAGTTCATCGAGACCATCGAGCGCCGGCAGGGCCTCAAGATCGCCTGCCCCGAGGAGATCGCCTTCCGCATGGGCTTCATCACGGCCGAGGACCTCGAGCGCCTCGCCGCGCCGCTCGCGAAGAGCGGCTACGGCCAGTACCTGCTCCAGGTGCTCAAGGAGCGCACGCCGACGTGATCGTCACTCCGACCGCGATCCCCGACGTGCTCGCTGATCGAGCCGAAGGTGTTCGGCGACGCGCGCGGCTTCTTCCTCGAGAGCTGGAACGCGCAGGCCTTCGCCAGCGGCGGGCATCCCGGCGGCGTTCGTGCAGGACAACCACAGCCGGTCCCCGCGCGGCGTGCTGCGCGGCCTGCACTACCAGATCCGCCAGCCGCAGGGCAAGCTGGTGCGGGTCGTCGCCGGCGAGGTGTTCGACGTCGCGGTGGACCTGCGCCGCGCCTCGCCCACGTTCGGCCGGTGGGTCGGCGAGCGCCTGTCGGCGGAGAACAAGCGGCATGCTGTGGATCCCGCCCGGCTTCGCGCACGGCTTCCTGGTGCTCTCGGAATCGGCCGACTTCCTCTACAAGACCACCGACTACTACGCGCCCGAGCACGAGCGCGTGATCGCCTGGAACGATCCGGACCTGGCGATCGAGTGGCCGCTCGCGGGCACGCCGACGCTCTCGGGACGGGACGCCGCCGGCGCGCGGTTCCGCGACGCCGAAGTCTTCCCGTGAGGATCCTGCTCACCGGCACGAACGGGCAGGTCGGTTGGGAGCTCGCCCGCTCGCTCGCGCCGCTCGGTGAGGTGATCGGCCTCGACCGGAGCCGCCTCGACCTCTCGCAACCCGACGCCCTGCGCGAGACCGTGCGCGCGATCGCGCCGGACGCGATCGTCAACGCCGCCGCGTACACCGCCGTCGATCGCGCGGAGAGCGAGCCCGAGCTCGCGCGCGCGATCAACGCGATCGCGCCGGGAGTCCTCGCGGAGGAAGCGCAGCACCTGGACGCCATCCTCGTGCACTACTCGACGGACTACGTGTTCGACGGCACGAAGTCCGAGCCTTACGTCGAGACCGACCCGACCAACCCGCTCAGCGTCTACGGCCGCACCAAGCTCGAGGGCGAGCGCGCGATCGGCGCCAGCGGCTGCCGGCACCTGACGCTGCGCACGAGCTGGGTGTACGGCGCGCGCGGCCAGCAACTTCCTGCTCACGATGCTGCGGCTCGCGCGCGAGCGGCGGCAGCTGAGGATCGTCGACGATCAGATCGGTGCGCCGACGTGGTCGCCGCGAGATCGCGCAGGCGACGGCGGCGTTGCTCGCGCAGCCGGAGCTCGCCGCGCGCGGCGCCGACGGTCTCTATCACCTGACCGCGAGCGGGGCGACGTCGTGGTTCGGCTTCGCGCGGGCGATCTTCGACTCGCCGGAGATGGCGCGGCTCGGCGTCGCACCGCCGGCGCTCGAGGCCATCCCGACGAGCGCCTATCCGACGCCGGCACGGCGGCCGGCGAATTCGCGGCTCGACTGCAGTCGGCTCGAGCAGCCGTGCGGGATACGGCTCGCGCCTGGGATGCGGCACTCCGCAGTGCTCTCGCCGAAGTCGGCTAGCTGTCGACCAGCACTACCGGGGGCGTCAAGCCTACGCGTGCGGCGCGGGCGAGGAGCTTGCGATCGAACGTCCGCAGCGAGTCGCAGCTCCCGGCGCCCGCGTGGTGGAGTGCGTCCGCGAAATCAAACCCGTCCGCCAGCAGGCGCACCGCTTCGAGAACTGCGGCCTCACGCTCGAAATGGAGGTTTCGGACGCCGAGCAGCGCGTTGAAACTCTCGGCGATCTGCTCCGGTCCCAGCTCGTAGACGCCGCGCAGAACCCATTCGAGCTCGAGCGCGACGGTGATCGGGACGAAACACACGTCCCCGGCGTCGATCAGCTCAGCCGCGGCGCGGGCTTGCTTTGGGTCGTCTTTCGTCACCAGCCGTGCGAGCACGTTGGTGTCGAGCGCGATCACAGGGCGCCCCGCTTGGCCAGCCGGCGCGCCGCTTCCGCGCCACTGAGCTCCTCGGTGCGAACGCGCCGCCCCGAGTAGCCGGCTACACCGAGGCAATCTGCAGCGCTACGTCCCTTCCGTTGCGGATCGACGATGACCCGGAACCCTCCGGTCTCGGCGACCACCTCCAAGCGCGTCCCGGGGCCGATGCCGAGCTGCCGCCGGAGCTCCGCGGGGATGACGATCTGTCCCTTCTCCGAAACCGTGACTGTGCTCATGGGGCCCTGACAATCGTAAGTTGAGGCGTCGCGCATCTTACCATGGTAAGACGGAATGCCCGCACGCCATGGCCCCCGCCCGGTTTCGGGCACGGCTTCCTCGTGCTCTCGGAATCCGCGGACG
>CAVQUV010000027.1:0-23168 GCA_963716855.1 uncultured beta proteobacterium
GCCGCCGATCAGGTGCGACCGGACGCCGCGCCCGGCGAGCTCGTCGTGCAGGCCGCGGACCGACTCCTGGCCGGCGCAGAGCACCACGTGATCGACCTCGATCACTTTCTCAGCGCCCTCGTGAACCACGTGCAGCCCGCGATCGTCGATGCGCCGGTACTCGACGCCGGCGAGGATCTTGACGCCGCGGCGCGCGATCTCCGCGCGGATCGCCCAGCCGGTGGTCGCGCCGAGCGTCCGCCCGGGCGGCGTGGTCTTGCGCTGGAGCAGCCAGATCTCGCGCGGCACGGCTTCCGGGATCGGCGGCGCGAGGCCGCCCGGCGTCGCGCCGCTGCGGTCGATGCCCCACGCGTCGTGAAAGCGGTCGCCGCCCGGCGCGCTCAGGAACACGGCCGTGTCGAAGCCGATCCCGCCTGCGCCGACGATCGCGACCCGGCGGCCCGGCACCTTCGCACCGCTCAGCACCTCGTCGTAGCGCAGGGCCTTCGGGTGATCGACGCCCGCGAGCGTCGGCACGCGCGGCGTCACGCCGGTCGCGACGACGATCTCGTCGAAGCCGCCGGACGCGAGCTCGGCCGCCGACGGCCGCGCCGCGAGCTTCAGCGTCACCCCGAGGCGCTCGATGCGGCGCGCGAAGTAGCGCGTCGTCTCCGCGAACTCCTTGCCCGGGATCGCGGCCGCGAGGTTCATCTGGCCGCCGATGGCGCGACCCGATTCGAACAGCGTGACCGAGTGGCCGCGTTCCGCGGCGGTCACCGCGCACGCGAGGCCGGCCGCGCCGGCGCCGACGACCGCGACGCGCTTCGCGCGCGGCGCGGGACCGGTCGGAAGCTCCAGCTCGCGGCAGGCGCGCGGGTTCACGAGACAGGTCGCCGCCTGCTCGTTGAAGATGAGGTCGAGGCACGCCTGGTTGCAGGCGATGCAGGTGTTGATCTCGTCGCCGCGGCCCGCACGCGCCTTGGCAGCGAAGTCGGCATCGGCGAGCATCGGCCGCGCGAGCGACACGGCGTCCGCCACGCCGTCCGCGAGCAGCCGCTCCGCGACCTCCGGCGTGTTGATCCGGTTCGTCGCCATGATCGGCACGTCGACGGCGTCGCGCAGGCGTTTCACCGCGAACGCGAACCCGGCCCGCGGCACCATGTACCCGATGGTCGGTACGCGGGCCTCGTGCCAGCCGATGCCGGTGTCGAAGAGATCGACGCCCTCAGCGCCGACCGCGCGCGCCTGCGCGATGGTTTCGTCCGCGGAGAGCCCCTGCTCGACGAGGTCGAGCGCCGAGATGCGGAACACGATCAGGAAATGGCGTCCTAACCGGGCGCGCGTGCGGCGCACGATCTCGACGGGCAAGCGCAGGCGGTTGTCGAGCGACCCGCCCCAGCGGTCGGTGCGGTTGTTGGTCCGCGGGCAGGTGAACTGCGTGATCAGGTAGCCCTCGGAGGCCATGATCTCCACGCCGTCGTAGCCCGCCTGCCGCGCCAGCGCCGCGCAGGAGACGAACGCATCGATCGTGCGCTCGACCTCCGCGTCGGTCAGCACGTGGGGCTTGCGCCGGTTGATCGGGGAGGAGATGTCGGAGGCGCCCACGAGGTCGCTGCACTTCGCATAGCGGCCGGCATGCAGGATCTGCAGGCAGATCGGCGCGCCGGCGGCGTGCACCGCGTCGACGATCGTGCGATGGAAGGGAACCTGCTCCACCGAATCGAAGATGCTCGAGTCCTCTTCCATGCGGCCCGGGCTGTCCGGCGACACGCCGCCGGTGATGATCATGGAGGCGCCGCCGCGCGCGCGCGCCGCGTAGAACGCCGCGAGCCGCTCGGCGGGGCGATCGGCCGCCTCGAGCCGCGTGTGCATCGATCCCATCACGATGCGGTTGGCGAGCGTGAGCGGTCCGAGCTTCAGGGGCTCGAAGAGGCGGGGATAGGCGGTCATTTCGATCCAGGTGGGCGTTGCGGCGCGGCATTATCGGCTGCAGCCCGCCTGCGGGCAACCTGCTATCGGGATGCCGGGGCGGTGTTGTCGACGCCGACGGCTTCGCTCACGCTCCCGAAACCGTCGCGCTCCAGCAGCCGCACGAGGCCGCGCTTGATCTCGGGCACCAGGTGCGGCCCGTGGTACACGAGCGCCGTGTACACCTGCACGAGCGAAGCGCCGAGCCGGAGGGTGCGGTAGGCGTCCTCCGCGGAAACGATGCCGCCCGCGCCGATGAGCGCGAGGCGCTTGCGGTCGATGCGGCGATACCACTCGCGGATCGTCGCGCTCATCCAGTCGCGGGCGATCGGGGCCGAGACGCTGCCGCGCATCCGGTCGAGCTCCGCCTGCGGTGTCCTGAGGAGCGGCCGAAGGTTCCGCTGCGGATCGTAGAACGAGAGCCCCTTCACGAAACCGAAGGGGTCGATCGCCTCGAGCACCGCGTCGATCAGCGCGGGGTCGCGCGGCGGCGTGACGCGGATGAACACCGGCGGGAGTCCATCGATGTCGCGGTACGCCTCGAGCAGCCGGCGCAGGTGCGCCGGATCGTCGAAGTGCGAGAACCCGCCCGCGGAGTTCGGGCAGTTGAGGTTCAGCGCGAGATAGGTGGCGGGCTTCGCGAACGGCCGCGCCGCCTGCACCATCTCCGCGATCACGTCGTCCACGCCGCCCGGCGTGCCGGAGTTGGTCTCGACGAGGCTGATGCCGAGGGGAATGGGCAAGCGCAATCGCGCGAGGCGCGCGGCGACCGCGACCGCGCCGTCGTTCGGGACCCCGTAGTAGACGATCAGGCCCGCGTCGGCGGGGATGCGGAACAGTCGCGGCCGCTCGGGGTTGCCGGCGGAAGGGTGGGCCGAGACCGAACCGACGTCGAGCGAACCGAACCCGAGCGCGGCGAGCGCCTCGGTCGCGATGCCGTTCTTGTCGAACCCCGCGGGCAGGCCGACCGGGTTGGGAAATTCGATGCCCCCGATATGCGTGCGCAAACTCGGATGCTCGTAGCCGTAAATGGCCCGGATCAGCGCGCGCCCGCCCGCCGTGCGACCGAGCGCGCCGCTCGCGCGCAGCGTGGCGAGGTGGACGCGCTCCGGGTCGAAGCGGAACAGCACCGGACGCGCACACCAGCGATACAGGTTCAGGCGGGACACCCCCGAGTATTTCGGTTCGGGCGGGGCGCGGTCAACCGCCGTGCGGCTTGCCCGGGCTCGCACCGCAGGCGGCTTGAGGGCAGAATCCGAACTTTCGTTGGAAGGAGACCGAGCATGACCAGGAAATGGGACTACAAAGGCATCATCCCGGCGATGCAGGTGCCGTTCAAGCCGGACCAGTCGATCGACGAGGCGGAGCTGCGCCGGTTCACGAGCTGGCTGTGCGGATTCGACGGCCTGGTCGGGCTCACCACCAACGGCCACACCGGCGAGGTGTTCGCACTGTCGGCCAAAGAGCGGGCGGAGGTGACGCGCATCGTCGCCGACGAGGCGAAGGGGCGCATCCCGGTGATCTCGGGGATCTGCGTCGAGGGCCTCAACGAGGCCGCCGAGCACGCGGCGATGGCGAAGGAGGCGGGCGCCTCCGGCCTGCTGGTGATGCCGCCGCACATGTGGCTGCGCTTCGGCATGAAGCCCGAGCACGTGATCGAGCACTTCAACACCATCGGCAAGGCGTGCGGGCTCGATCTCGTGGTGCACGTCTACCCGTCGTGGACGCGCGCGGCGTATTCGCACGAGCTGCTCGCCGAGCTCGCGCGGATTCCCTGGGTCAAGGTGTTCAAGATGGGCACGCGCGACATGAACAAGTACGCGGTCGACGTGCGCTCGATCCGCGAGGCGGCGCCCGAGAAGGCGATCCTCACGTGCCACGACGAGTACCTCCTCGCCTCGATGGTGCAGGGCGTGGACGGCGCGCTGGTCGGCTTCGCGTCTTTCATCCCCGAAAAGATCCTCGCGCTCTGGAACGCGGTGAAGGCGGGCGACCTCAAGCGCGCGATGCAGCTCCAGTTCGAGATCAACCCGCTGAAGGACGTCGTCTACGGCTTCGGCGAGCCGACCGGCGAGGCGCACGCGCGCATGAAGTACGCGATGGTGACGGCAGGGCGCATGAAATCCGCGTTGTGCCGCGCGCCGACGCGCATCCCCGAGGGCGAGGTCGCGAAGCGGATCGAGGACGCGGTGCGCAAGGCCGGGATGCTGGCGAAGGCGGCGGCGTAGCGCCGCGCCTGGATCCGGAAATGGAGGAGGCAGGCATGAGACTGCACAAGCTTCTCGGCGCCGCGGCGCTCGCGCTCGCGGCGACCGGCGTCCACGCGCAGGACCTGAAGTTCCAGGCGATGCCGCTCGGCTCGATCTGGTACGTCTTCGCGGCGAGCTTCACCAAGCACATCCAGCCCGCGCTCCCGGCCGGCGCGAAGGTGGACGTCGTCGCGCGCGGCGGCGGGATCGGGAACGTCATCCTGGTGAACGACAAGAAGGCCGACCTCGGCTTCGCCAACGTCTGCACCTCGGTGTGGGCGATGCAGGGCGAGCAGGAAGTCTACAAGGGCAAGAAGTACCCGGACGTGCGCGCCCTGCTCGGCGGCCTGAACGAGGTGTGGATCGTCGCCATGCTGACCGAGGACTACATCAAGCGCACCGGCAACGATTCGCTGGAAAAGGCGCTCGCCTCGAACCAGCCCCCGCGCGTGATCATGAAGCCGGCGGGCAGCACCGTGCCGCCGGCGGTGCGGATGGTGTTCGAGGGCGTCGGCCTGGACTTCGACAAGTACAAGGCGAAGGGCGGGCAGATCATCCAGGTCGACGTGGGTCAGATTCCGCAGATGATGCGCGACGGTCGCGCCGACCTGTACTTCGAAAGCGCCTCGCCCGGACACCCGGCCACGCAGGAGGTCTCGCTCACCGTGCCGGTGCGCTTCGTCGATCTGCCGGAGAAGTCGCTCGCGGTGCTCGGGAAGAACGGCATGAAAGTCCACCCGATGCCGCAGGCGTTCAAGGGCCAGAGCGGGCCCACCAAGGCCGCGGACTTCGGCACGACCCTCATCGTGCACAAGGACATGCCCGACAACGTCGCCTACGCGATCACCAAGGCGGTGATCGAGAACCGCGACGCGATCGTCGCCGACAACAAGTCGATGGAAGGCTTCGTCGCGAAGGACGCGTGGCGGCCCGAGAACGTCGGGATCCCGCTGCATCCGGGGGCGGTCAAGTATTACCGCGAGAAGGGGTGGATGCCGTAGCCGCGGTCGTGACGCGATGAGCGCCCCCGGCGACATCAACCTCCCCACCGACGGCGTCGCCGCCGCCCCGGCGCCCGCGCCCGACGTGCCGCTCCTGCGGCGCGTCTTCAGCCCGCGCTGGCTCGTCGCGCTCGCCTGGCTCGCGTTCCAGCTCTGCCTGCTCTGGAATCCGGTGCCGCTGCAGATCGCGCGGCCGACGCACATCTGCCTCGCGCTCGCGACGGTGTTCCTGTGGTGGCCGTTGCGCCGCGGGGAGAACGCCACCTGGCGCGCCCTGCTCGACGGGCTGCTGCTCGCGGGCACCGCCGGGGTGCTCATCTACTACCTCGCGGACTTCGACCGCCTGTACACGCGCATGGAGAACGTGGACGAAGTGCTGCCGCGCGACCTCGTCTTCGGCACCCTCGCGCTCGCGCTCGTGATCGAGTGCGTGCGTCGCGTCGTCGGCTGGAGCCTCCTCTGGGTCATCGCCGGCTTCATCGCCTACGGCTTCCTCGGCCGCTGGTTCCCGGGCTGGCTCTCGTTCCAGGGCTTCGACTACCCGCTCTTCATCGAGATCATGACGATGGCGACGCACGGCATCCTCGGCGTCACCACCGAGACGTCGGTCAACTTCGTCTGGTACTTCATCCTGTTCGGCGTGGTCTACTCGGCGACCGGCGGCGGGCAGCTCTTCATCGACGCGGCGTTGCGGCTCGTCGGGCGGCGCGCCGGCGGCGCGGCCAAGGCGGAAATCGTCTCCAGCGCGATGTTCGGCACGATCAGCGGGAGCGCGGTGGCGAACGTCGTGGCGACCGGCATCTTCACCATCCCGCTGATGAAGCGCACCGGCTACTCTCCTGAAGAGGCCGCGGCGCACGAAGCGACCGCCTCGACCGGCGGTCAGCTCATGCCGCCGGTGATGGGCATCGCCGCGTTCGTGATGGCCGAGCTCCTCGCGGTGCCCTACAGCCGGATCGCGCTGGCGGGCGTGATCCCGGCCGTCGCGTACTACTTCGCCCTGTACATGATCGTCCACCTCAAGGCGAAGCACCGCGGCATCGGGACCCTCCAGGAGCAGGACCTGCTCGACGTCAAGCCGATCGCGCCGCGCAGCTACCTCTTCCTGCCGCCCGTCATCCTGATCGCGATCCTCGCCTCCGACTATTCGGCCGTCATGGCCGCGATGGTCGCTGCGCTCGCGGCGCTCGCGATCTGCTACGCGCGCCCCGGGTCGCGGCTCGGCCTGCGCGGCTGGGTGGACATGATCGAGGAGATCGCGAGGCAGGCGGCGCAGGTCGCGGTGCCGATCATCGCGATCGGCATCATCATCGCGGTGGCGATCCAGTCCAACCTCGCGCTCAAGTTCTCGACCCAGCTCATCGAGCTCTCCGGCGGGACGCTGCTCGGCGCGATGGTGATGATCATCCTCGGCTGCATCGTGATGGGCATGGGCCTGCCGACGGTCGCCGCGTACATCATCGGCGCGATCCTCTTCGTGCCGGCGCTCACGAAGCTCGGCATCGAGCCGCTCGCCGCGCACTTCTTCGTGATGTACTACTGCGTGCTGTCGATGATCACGCCGCCGGTCGCGCTGGCGTCCTACGCGGCGGCGGGCCTCGCCAAGGCCGACGCGATGAAGACCGGCTGGATCGCGTTCAAGCTGTCGCTCGTGCTCTTCCTCATCCCGTTCGCGTTCGCCTTCGATCCGGCCCTGCTCTGGACCGGATCGCTCGGCTGGATCGCGCTCGCATTCGCGTCGATGATGGCCGCGACGTTCGCGTGGGCCGTGTTTCTCGAGGGCTACTTCACGACGCCGATGCGCTGGATCGAGCGGCTGGCCTTCTGCGCGGTGGCGCTCGCCATCATCTTCGCGCCCACCGGGCATCCGTGGTGGTGGGCCGGCTGCGCGGGTTTCGTCGCGCTCCTCGGATGGGTGATGTTGATCCGGCCGCGCGTGTTGGGGGCCGCGTCGTGAACCCCGCCGGCGGCGGCAAGGGCCGCACCTGGCCGGCCGAGGCGCGCTGGCTGCGGGACGAGGCGACCGGCGCCCGCATCCGGCAGGTCACCGCGCATCCGTCGAACCACCCCGTATGACGCCCGCCCAGGACGCCCGCCTCGCGATCCGCGAGAAACGCCACACCGGCACCACGCGCGGGCTCGCGCTCGGCTACGTGCAGTGCAACCTCGCGGTGGTGCCGAAGGCCGACGCGTTCGACTTCCTGCTCTACTGCCAGCGCAACCACAAGGCCTGCCCGGTGCTCGAGGTGTGCGACCCCGGCGACCCCGAGCCGAAGCGCCTCGCGCCCGGCGCCGACCTGCGCACCGACCTGCCGCGTTATGCGGTGTACCGCAAAGGCGAGCGCCTGCCGGATGTCACGGATCTGCGCGACCTGTGGCGCCCCGACCTCGTTGCGTTCCTGATCGGCTCCGGCATCACGTTCGACGATGCGCTCGAGCGCGCCGGCGTGCCGACCGACAAGCACCGCTGGGTCGTGCGCTCGACCCTCCCCACGGTTCCGGCCGGGCGCTTCCGCGGCGACCTGATCGTGACGATGCGCTGGCTCACGCCGCAGCAGGCGATCGTCGCGACCCAGGTGTCGAGCCGCTTTCCGCAGAACCACGGCGCGCCGATCCACATCGGCGACCCGGCGGCGATCGGCGCCGACCTGGCGCGCCCGCTCTACGGCCCGCCGGCGGAGCGGGTGGCCGACGGGCTCGTCGCGGTGTTCTGGGCGTGCGGCGTCACGCCGCAGCAGGCGGCGCTCGAGGCGCGGGTCGAGCTGCTGCTCGCCCACTCGCCGGCGCACGGTTTCATCACCGACCTGAAAGCCGACGCGCTCGCGCTTTCCTGACCGCGCGCCGCGGTAGAATCGCGCCTCCTTTCATCCGGCCGCCGACATGAAACGATCGCTCCTTCTCTTCGCGCTCTACGCACTGCTTCCCCTCTCCGTCGCGGCGCAAGACAAGGCGCTCGAAGCGGCGTGCGGCGACCTCTTCGGCGCCCGGCAGACCGCGATCCGGATGCGCGACAGCGGCTTCCCGGTGCAGGTCGCGATCAACGAGACGCTCGCCCGCCCGGAGTGGCGCAACGCCCCGATGCAGCACCAGCAGTACGCGGTGCGCGTGGTGCAGGAAGCGTACTTCGCGCCCGGGCTGAAGGAATCGGACCTGATTCGCCAGGTCTGCCGCGCGGCGATCGACGCGCCCAAGTCGAATTAGCCGGACGGACGTACCCGAGTGTCCACCGCCGCAGCGCCCTCGCTGAGGGCCGACGCGAAGATCATCGGGCTGGTCGGGCTCGCGCACGGCCTCTCGCACTTCTTCCAGCTCGTCCTGCCGCCGCTGTTCCCGCTGGTCAAGGACGAGTTCGGCGTGAGCTACGCCGCGCTCGGCGCGGTGATGGCGGTGTTCTACACCGCGTCGGGGATCGCGCAGACCGCCGCCGGCTTCCTCGTCGACCGCCTGGGCGCGCGCGTCATGCTGCTCCTCGGCCTGGCGTTCGTCGCCGCGGGCGCGATCCTCACGGGCCTCGCACCGTCGTTCGCGTGGCTGTTCGTCGCCGCGGCGGTCGGCGGGCTCGGCAACAGCGTCTTCCATCCCGCGGACTTCGCGCTCCTGAACGCCAAGGTGACGCCTTCGCGCCTCGGCCACGCGTTCGGCGTGCACGGCATCGTGGGCAACGCCGGGTGGGTCCTCGCGCCGGTGTTCGTGTTCCCGATTGCACAGGCCTACGGGTGGCGCACGGCGGTGATCGCGGCCGGCGTGCTCGGCCTCGCGGCGCTCGCGTTGCTCGCGACGCAGCGCGACCTCGGCGGCACGACGGTGCGCCCGCACGCCGCGGCGCGCGTCGGCGGCGGCCTCGGCGCCGACGTCGCGCTCCTGACGTCGTGGCCGATCATGATGTGCTTCGCATTCTTCTCGCTGTACGCGATCACGCTCGTCGGGTTCCAGACCTTCGCGACGACCGCGCTCGCGCAGCTCTACAGCGTTCCGCTGCTCGTCGCGACCTCCGGGCTCACCGGGTTCCTGCTCGGCGGCGCGGCCGGCATCCTCGCCGGGGGATTCATCGCGGCGCATACCGACCGGCACACGCTGGTCACCGTCGCGGGGATGATCGTCCCGGCGGCGCTCGCGTTCGTGATCGCCACCGGCGCGCTGCCGACGAGCTCGCTCGTCGCGGTGATGACCGCCGCCGGGTTCGGCTTCGGGGCGATGGGCCCGTCGCGCGACATCATCGTGCGCAAGATCGCGCCCGAGCACGCGCGCGGGAAGGTCTACGGGTTCGTGTACTCGGGCCTGGACGTCGGCGGGCTCGTCGGCCCGCTCGTCTTCGGCTGGTTTCTCGACCACGAGCGCCCGGCGTGGGTGTTCACCGGTGCGGCGGTCATCATGGTGCTCGCCATCCCGACGGTGCTCGGCGTGGGCCGTCGGGCGGCGGCGGGGGTGCCGGCGCGCGCGTGAGCGCGCCGGCGCGAACTCACTCGGGAATGGCGTTCAGGTAGTACATCGCCTGCAGCAGCGTTCCGGGCGGACCGAACGCGCCGAACCAGCGCTTGTAGATCTCGACCATCCCCTCGCCGCGGTAGAGCCGGGCGAGCGCACGGTTGACGGCCACCCGGAACGACGTGTCGTTGCGGCGCATCGCGAGGCCGTACGGCTCGTACGAATAGTCGTCCTCGGTGATCGCGTACTTCTTCGCGTCGCGTCCCCTCACGACCGAGCCCACGAGCAGGATGCGGTCGTTCGCGTAGCCGTCCACCTTGCCCGCGTCGAGCGCCTCGAGCGCCTCCTCGGCGTTCTTCACCGTGACGACCTCGGCCGAGATCAGGCTCGCCTTGAGCTTCGCGCGGAACGCCTGCTCCGCGGTGGTGCCCGCGCCGACCGCGACCTTCTTGCCGCCGAGGTCGGCGATGCGCTTCAGGTTCGAATCGGCCCGCACCAGCACGCTGCCGCCCTCGATGAAGATCGGCGCGCTGAAGTCCACCTCGGCGAAGCGCGCGAAGGTCATGGTCGACGAGCCGCACTCGAGGTCGACGCGGCTCTGCGCGACCGCCTGGAAGCGGCTCTCCGCCGTCACCGCGACCCAGCGGATCGGCAGCGCCGGCAGTTTCAGCTGCTCCTGGATCGCCGCGACCACCGACTTGCAGACGTCGATCGAATAGCCGGCGGGCAGCCTGTCGTCGCCGGTGAACGAGAACGGCATCGTGGTCTCCCGGTAGCCGACCACGATCTCCTTCGCGTTGCGGATCTTGGTCAGGGTGGGGCCGAGGTCCTGCGCGGCGGCGGGGAGCGCGACGGCAACGGCGGCGCAGAGGAGGGCGAGGCGCTTCATGGCGATGTTCTCGTTGTGGAAATGGCGCGGGAGTATACCCGGATAGACTGTACGACTTCGCGAGTCCCGCCATGAACGATTCCACCGACCGCCTGCGCATCGACAAGTGGCTCTGGGCCGCGCGCTTCTTCAAGACGCGCAGCCTCGCCGCGGAGGCGGTGGAGGCCGGGCGCGTGCGCGTGGACGGCGAGCGCGTCAAGCCGGCGAAGGAGCTGAAGCCCGGCGACGCGCTCACGGTGCGCATGCGGCGAGCTCGAGTGGGTCGTGGAGGTGCGCGCGCTCTCCGCGCGGCGCGGCCCCGCCGCCGAGGCGCGCACGCTCTATGCCGAAGGCGAGGCGAGCCGCGCGCGCCGCGAAGCGATCACCGCTGCGCGCAAGCTCGAGCCCGCGCCGGGCTTCGGCCTGCGCGGCCGTCCCACCAAGCGCGACCGCCGGATGCTGCGCAAGCTGACCGGGGGCTGACCGGGAATCCGGTCCGCAGCGCCGGCGTCCCATCAGTGACGCGCCCCGCATGCTTCATCGCGATCTACTTCACCAGCGGGTCGACGTCGATCTCCGCCTCCATGAACGTCACCGCGCTGCCGGCCAGAATGACGCGACCGCCGACGAGTTCGCAGTGAACGTTTCCACCGCGCTTGGAAACCTGCCTCGCGCTCAGGGCGGTCTTGGCAAGTCGCGATGACCAGTACGGCGCGAGCTCGCAGTGCGCGGAGCCCGTGACCGGATCCTCGGGGATCCCGAACTTGGGGGCGAAGAAGCGGCTGACGAAATCCACCGCGTCGCCCGGCGCGGTCGCGATCACCCCGCGCCGGTCCAGCTCCCGCAGCCGGGCGTAGTCGGGCGAGAGATTGCGGACGGCGGCTTCGCTGTCGAACACCGCGACGTAGTCGTCGGCCGCGAGGACCTCCAGCGGACGCCGGCCCAGCCCCGCGATCAAGGCATCGGGTGCAACGCAGGGTTGCGGGGGAATGGCGGGGAAGTCCATCGCCAACCGTCCGCCCGCGCGCTCGACGATCAGGTCGCCGCTCCGGGTCTCGAACGTCACCGTTCGTTCCGGGTGGCCGAGGATCTCGAACAGGACGTGCGCGGCCGCCAGCGTCGCGTGACCGCAGAGGTCGACCTCCGCGACCGGCGTGAACCAGCGCAGGCGAAACCCCCTTGCCGTGGCGACGAAGAACGCGGTCTCGGAGAGATTGTTCTCCTCCGCGATCGCCTGGAGCACGCTGTCGTCGAGCCAGCCGTCGAGCGGGCAGACGGCGGCCGGGTTGCCTTCGAACACGCGGGTTGCGAAAGCGTCGACTTGATACTGCTTGATCTTCATTGACCCTCGGCTAGGCTGCAAATCTGGCGACCGCCTTCTCGTTCCACGCAATGCCCTGGCCCGGCCGGTCGGGAATGACGAGCTGGCCGTCCTTGAGCGGGAAGGGATCGGCGAGGACCGGTTCCGCCCAGTCCTGCCACTCCAGCCAGTGCGCGGTCTCGGTGACGCGCATGAGGTGCGCGGCGATCTCCGGATAGAGATGCGTCGAGACCGGAATGCCCGCCGCGCCCGCGATCGCGGCCGCGCGCAGCCATCCGGTGGCGCCGCCGATGCGCATGAGGTCGGGCATGACGTAGTCGCCCGCGCCGGCCAGGACGGCCTGATAGAGGAGGCGCGGCCCGTAGAAGTTCTCCCCGAGCTGCACCGGGGTCTTCAGCTCGCGCGCGAGCTGCGCGTAACCCGGGATGTTGTCGTAGGTGGTCGGCTCCTCGAACCAGTAGAGCCCCTGGTCGTCCAGCGCATGGCAGCGCACGAGCGCGTCGCCCAGCGACAGGCCCTGGTTGAAGTCGCACATGAGCTTCACCGTGGCGCCGGCCGCCTCCCGCACGGCGGCGATCGCCGCCAGGTCGTCGGCCAGCTTGTCGCGCCCCAGGCGGAGTTTCAGCCCGGTGAACCCGCCTTCGGCCACGAGCGCCGCCGCCTCGGCGGCCAGCGTGTCCAACGGCGTCAACCAGAGCCCGTTGCTGTTGTAGGCGGGCACCGGCCCGATCGTGCCGCCGAGGAACACGGCGAGCGGCAGGTCGGCGGCTTTCGCCAGCGCGTCCCATGCCGCCATGTCGAGGCCGGAAACCGCGATCAGCGAGATCCCTTCGCGCCCGACGAGATGGAGCGAGCCGATTCCGCGGCGATACGCATCGAAGGGCGCCACCGGTTGGCCTTTCGCAGCCTCCGCGAGGTCCTCGATCGCGGCGATGATGTAACGCATCGACTGCTTGAGATACGGCTCGAGGTAGCTGTGACCCACCACGCCCTCATTGGTGTAGAGGTCGATCAGGATCATCGGCCACTCCCGAAACAGGCCGACTTTCGAGACGACGGGCCGCTTCAGGGGCACGACGACCGGTCGCGCTCGAATGCCCTTCAGCGTGAGCTGAGCTCGCGTCATGACCCGCCTCCTGTTATGCGTCCAGCACCAGCTGCGTCTGCGTGACGACGGCGCACAGTTTGCCTTCCGCGGATCTGATCATTGTCTGCCAGACCATTGTCGTTCTCCCAAGGTGGAGCGCCACGCACTCGCCGACGACGGTCGTGTTCACGCGCGCGGCGCCGACGAACTTGGTGCTGGAGTCCGTGGTCGTCGTGCGCTTGCCCGGCGGCAGGTTCAGAACCGTGCCGACGGCGCCGAGCGTGTCGGCGAACGCCATGGAAGCTCCGCCATGCAGGACGCCGCCGGTGGTGCATAGGTCCGGGCGTACGACGAGCTCGGCGAGCACGCGCTTGGGTGCGAGCTCGACGATCCGCACGCCCATGAGGCCCGGGAACAGCGGCGCGAGGACCTGCTGAACGGACTCGATCGAGTGCATTGGAGTCTCCTTGAATGCCTGGCGCTGAAGATCGACGACTGGTCTCATGAAGCAGCGGTGTACTGGACAGTCCCCCCTCGACGCCGCCGTCAGTTCAGCTTCGCCCCGCTCTCCTTGACCACCTTCGCCCATTTGGCGAGGTCCGCAAGCATGAATTCACGGAACTCCTCGGGCGTGCTGCCCACCGGCTCCGAGCCGTCGGCCACGATGCGCTCGTGCACGTCGGGCTGGCTCAGGATCCTGACGAGCTCGTCATGCAGCCGCGTGACGATCGGCTGGGGCAGCATCGCCGGGCCGATCACGCCGTACCAGCCCACGACCGCGAACCCGGGAAGGGCTTCCGCCACTGCCGGCACGTCGGGCAGCGCGCCCAGCCGCTTGGGCGTCGTCACCGCGAGCCCGCGCAGCTTGCCCGCCCGCACGTGGGGCTGCGCCGCCTGCAGGCCGGAGAAACTGAACTGGTACTGTCCGGCGATCAGGTCCGCGAGCGCCGGACCGCTGCCCTTGTACGGAATGTGCTCCGCTTTCACGCCGGTCATCAGCTTGTAGAGCTCGCCCGCGAGATGCCCCCCGCTGCCGATGCCGGCCGAACCGAAGTTGAGCGCGCCCTTGAAGTTCTTCGTCCAGCTCACGAACTCGGCCAGGGTGCCGGCCGGCGTCGAAGGGGTCACCACCAGCATCAGGCCGGCCGAGGTGAGCTGCGTGATCGGCGTGAAGCTGTCGACCGGGTGGTACGGCAGCTTGGGACTCAGCGCCGCGGTGACCGTGTGCTGGTGGTAGGCGAGCAGCAACGTGTAGCCGTCGGCGGGCGCGCTCGCGGTCAGCTCCCCGGCGATCACTCCGGCGCCGCCTCCGCGGTTGTCCACCACCACCTGCTGCTTGAACGCTTCGGTCAGACGGGCGCCGAACGTGCGCGCCAGGATGTCCGTCGTGCCGCCCGGCGCTGCCTGAGCGATCAGGCGGATCGGCCGGCTCGGATAGTCGTGCTGCGCGAGCGCCGGTGCGACGACTGCGAGGGCGAGCGGTACGACGAAGGCGGCGAATGTGCGAGCGGGCGCACGACGGGTCTTCATGGAATGGAGCCCTCCTCGAACTCGCATCGGCGCGCCCGCTCGTTCAATCCGCCTTCACCCCCGCCTCGCGCACGACCGTCGCGTAGCGCGCCGATTCGGACTGCAGGAATGCGCCGAACTGTTCCGGCGAGCTCGGTGCGGGCGTCATGCCGTGGCTCTTGAACTTTTCCTGGATGTCGGCGCTGCGCAGGGCGCGCACGAGCTCGGCGTTCAGGCGGGCGATCGTCGCCGGCGGCGTCGCGCTCGGGACGACCAGGCCGCTCCAGTTGGTGGCCTCCAGCTCCGGGTAGCCGGCCTCCCGCATGGTCGGCACGTCGGGCAGCACGTCCGCGCGCTCCGGGGACGTGACCACGATCGCGCGGACCTTTCCGCTCTTGACGGAGGGCGCGATTTCGGTGGCGTTGCCGTAGAGCATCGTGACGTGGCCTCCGGCCACCGCGACCAGCCCCGGCGCGGCGCCCTGGAACGGCGTGTGCGAGAGGTTGACCTTCGCCGTGAGCTTGAGCATCTCCCCCATGACGTGATGGGTCGTGCCGATGCCGGGCGTTCCGTAGGACAGCTCGCCCGGCTTGGCGCGCGCGAGCACGATCAGCTCCTCCAGCGACTTGGCGGGAACGGCGGGATTGACGGCAATCGCCATGGGCACCGACATCGTCTGCCCGACGGCCTTGAAGTCCTTCAGCGGGTCGAACGGCATCTGGCTGCGCAGCGCCGGGTTGATGATGAAGCTCGGGAACACCACCAGTAGTGTGTGGCCGTCCGCCGGCGACCGGGCCACGATCTCCGACCCGATGATCGTGCTGCCGCCCGGACGGTTCTCCACGACCACGGGTTGCCCCAGGCCCTTTGCCAGGTGCTCGGACAGCACCCGGCTCGTGATGTCGGCAGCGCCCCCCGGCGGGAACGGCACGACGATCCGGATCGGTTTGGACGGGAATCCCTGTCCCTGCGCCGTCCCGATCGATGCGACAACCATCGCGATCAGCGCGGCGACGAGAATGCGCGTGTTCATTCAAGTCCTCCCATCAGATTGCTCGCATTTCCACCGCAATGCCCCGATTGTCCCGGCGTCTAGGCGGAGAGCCGATGGTAAGTGTGAACCACCACGCCCGAGCCGAACGTCCGGGTATCCGCCAGGCGGAGCACCGTCTTGTGCGGGGTCTCGGGGAACAGGCGCCGCCCGCTTCCGAGCACCACCGGGAAGATCATGATCCGGAACTCGTCGACGAGATCGTGCGCCATGAGGGTGTGCACGAGGGTCCGGCTGCCGGCGACCAGAATCGGGCCGCCCGCTTGCGTCTTGAGCCGGGCCACGTCCCCGGCGACGTCGCCCTTGATCACCCGGGAATGGTTCCACTGCGGCTCCCGCAGCGTGGTGGACACGACGTGCTTGGGCATGGCGTTCATCTTGTCGGCGAATTGTTCCATCTCGCTGCGATGCTCGGCGACCCGTGCGACGTCCGGGTCGTCACGATGCTTGCGGTCCGACCGCTGCGGCCATGCCGCGGCGAACGACTCGTAGGTCACCCGCCCGATGAGGAGCGACTCCGCCTCGAGCACCTCGTCGAGCTTGTAGCGAAGCTGCTCGGGGCCCATGAAGTCGCGGACCCACCCGGTGTGCGGATGACCGGGCTCGCCCCCCGGGGCTTCCATGACGCCGTCCAGCGTCACGAACTCGGACACGATGATGTTGCTCACGATGGCTCCTGCTTGTCCTGTTGACGGTGGGTGTCGCGCGGTGAAGCGTTCGACGTGCCGACCTCGCCTCTTGAGTTCGCTGCGCCGCTAGGCAACGACCCGCAGCGCCACGTACGGTACGAGGTTGAAGAGAAGGATGCCTAGTTTGTAAATGGCCATTGCTGCGTAGTGGATGGCGTCGAATCGTTCCACCGGCATGCGAAACCACCGACCATGCAGCCGAAGCATCCAGTCGTGGGCAAATACGAAGGCCAGGAACCAGCAAAGCAGCACGCCGTAGTTGATGCCGGCGCACCACAAGAGAAGGTCACTCGCTACGTCGAGGTTCATCGGTCATCTCTGGGCAGTTGACGTTCGAGATCGGGGGTCAGGCCGCTGGCTGGACGTACTCGACACGGGCAATCCAGTTGCGCTTGCGGCGCGCGAGGCGGTCTCCTTCGCCCTCTCCCTCGAAGGTTGCCGACGCGCGCCGGAGAAGGGAAGGCTCCACGCCTTCAAACGCGTTGACGCTGACGACGGCGTACAGGCGGCCGTCGATACGACTGGTGACCAGCGGCACGACGCCGCACTTGGAGCAGATGTGGAATCGGGCCGTCTTCGTACCGAAGGCGTACTTGGAGACGAGCGACGGGTCCTTCACGGTCACCTCGAGCGAGCCCGTCGGGCAGGACGTCCAGACGCCGCCATGCTTGACGCAGAACGAGCACGTGCAGGCGCGTGCCGGGATTTCAGACGGCTCGGGCTCCCAGGTAAGTGCAAAGGAGATGTTCGCGCAGTGGCAGCTTCCGGTGATCAGCACGGGGACCTCGGATTCCCGTGGCACTCAGTCGCGCAGGGCATTCTTGTAGATCCTGCCATTCTTCATGATCACCGGAAAGTTCCTGTCGGGGTCTTCGATGAGCTTGATGTTTTCCAACGGATTGCCATCGACCAGCAGCAGGTCCGCGAGCGCGCCCTCTTCCACGACACCGAGCTTGCCGGGATAGGGATTGATGAACCCGGAGAGGGCCATCAGCTCGCCGTTGTCCGCGGTGGCCATCTTGAGCGCTTCGGCGGGCGTGTACCAGCGGACCAGCTTGGCGAGCTGCGCGCCCTGGCGGCTGGCAACGCGCGCGTCGAAGAGGGCGTCCGTACCGAACGCCGTCTTGATCTTGTACTTTTTTGCGAGCTTATAGGCGTTATCCGTTCCGGCGAACACCTCCAGCGCCTTCTTGCGGGATACCGGGTTCGGCAGCGGAGAGGCGTCTTCATCGTCCAGGAAGGGCTGCAGGCTCCACCAGATGCCTTTTTCCGCCAGCAGCCGGGCGGTGGGCTCGTCGATCAAGTGCCCGTGATCGATGCACTTGACGCCGGCGGCGACCGCCTGCCGGATGGCGCGTGGCGTGTACGCGTGTACGGTCACGTACGTGCCCCAATTGTCGGCCGCTTCAACCGCGGCACGAATCTCCGCCTCGGTGAACTGCGTCGATTCGATCGGGTTGTAGAGCGAGGCAACGCCCCCGCCCGCCATCAGCTTGATCTGGCTGGCGCCGTGCCGCAATTGCTCCCTTGTCCGCAGCCGGACTTCATCGGGGCTGTCGGCAATGGCTGCTATTCCCTCCGCCTCGGAATAGCTCAGCGGCCCGCCCAAGGTCCGCGGAACCTCGAACAGGAAGCGAAAATCCCCGTGTCCCGAGGTTTGCGAGATGAAAGCGCCCGAGGGATAGATGCGCGGGCCGGTCACGACGCCTTCGTCGATGGCGCGCTTGAGCCCGAACACGGGACCGCCCAGGTCGCGCACGGTCGTGAAACCCCTCAGCAACGTGGCCTCGGCCTGTCGCGCAGCCAGCAGATGGAGGTAGGAGGGGTTGGCGGTCATCAGGAGCGCCTGGGGCGTCGACGCCATGAACGCATGCCAGTGCGCGTCGATGAGGCCCGGCATCAGCACTCGCCCGTTCGCCGCAATGACCCGGATGCCGGCCGCCTTGTCGACGTCGATCGGGTTCGCGGAGATGCGGGCAATGGTGTTGCCGACAACCAGCACGTTCGAGGTCCCCGAAAGCGCGGCGCTTCTACCGTCGAAGATGCGGACGTTCTGAAGTAGCGTCGCCGCGCCGGGCGTTTGTTGCGCCTCGCTCGCCTGGGAAAGCGCCCCTAGGAGTGCCGCAACGCCAGGGATCGATATGGCCCGCGTCTCAGCGTCCGGCCATCGTCAGGCGGAATGACGCGAAGGCCGGACAAATGGCCCCCACCGCTGCCACCAGTCCCGTTTCCGTCTGGCTATCTCTTGAGCTCATTGCGAATGGTCCACGTGTCGCCGTCCAGTTTCGAAAGGAATCAACCCTAAGGAAGGTTGCCGGCGGGGAGGCACCGCATAGCCGCGCCGGCATCCGCTTGAGGCCCGAACGCTAACGTGTCCGCGATACCGGGACAACCCCCACTCACGGCTCCGCTCAACGACTCGGCTTGGTTCGTGAGACGCCGGTCATCCAGCTCAGCGGCGCGCCGTGTGTATTGCACCTGCTGCAGCACTGGGCATCGCCTACGTTGCAGCGGTCGCGCGGACGGCCCAGGCCCGGGCGGTCAACGAAATCATGCCTCACTCCGGGATCACCCACTGGGGATTCCATGCCACCTCCCAAAGATGCCCATCGGGGTCCTGGAAGTAGCCCGCATAACCACCCCAAAAGGTGTCGTGCGCTGGCTTTACGACGACTGCACCCGCCCTCTTGGCTTGGTCCATTACGGCGTCGACTTCGATTTGCGAGGAAACGTTGTGCCCGATCGTGAAATCGGTGGGGCTTCGGCCGCCAAGGGGGATCCCGGTATCACGAGCGATGCTGTTTCTCGGCCAAAGCGCGAGCTTCAGATCCGCCTGCAGATCGAAGAAGGCGACCGCCCCATGCTCGAACTCCGAGCCCACAATCCCTTCGGTCCTCAGGCCGAGCCCGTCACGGTAGAACCGGACTGCCTTCTCCAGGTCGTCGACGCCGAGCGTGAGGAGCGTTATCCGGGGCTGCATTGGGGGAGGCTCCGTGGGGCATGAGGTTCGGCGCGAGCGGACCGCGGGGTCAGCCGACACCTACGTTGGCTGGCGCGCATAGCTGACCGTGAGCATCTCCCACTGGTGGCCGTCGGGCTCGTTCCAGTAGACCATGCTTCCGCCGTACTCGGTGTTGATCTGCAGGTCCACGGGCCCGCGGACCGAGCTTCGGTACTTGATGCCGGCTGCCTTGACGCGCCCGAGGATTGCGTCGAAGTCCTCCTGACTGACGCGGAAGCAGAAGTGATAGACCGGAAAGGGCTCGGCCGTCTCGACGAAGTCGAGGGTCAGGCCTTCATTGACGTAGACCGGCGAGAACGGGCCGACCCCGGCTTCTGCCCAGGGTACGCCAAGAAGATCGGCCAGTAGCTTCGCCGAAGCAACCTTGTGATGCGACGGAACAAGGGTGTGATCCAGTTCGATCGGCATTGCGTTCTCTCCACGGAGGGCAGCGGTTGGCGAGCGCTGTCGTGTGCGAGCCGGCTGCTTTCGCTTGAGCTTGGGCGATGGATTCACTGGCGATCGACCTTTGGAACACCGGATAGATCCTCTGACCAAGGGACGGCCGAACGACACCAGATCTGCTTGCGCGGGGGAAGAAGCGCGCGTTGCTGGAGGCAACCCACGCGAAGCGAGTAGGTCGGAGGATTCTCGACGGCGCAGGCGTAGGTTGGGGTTCCGCAGTCACCGCAAAACGAGTGCGCGCGCTTGGTCCCGCTATCGGCCGTTTTAATGTAGGTCCTAGGCTGGCCGCTGAGCAAGCGGAAGGTCGCGCTCGGAGCGCGCACCGATACGCGATAAGCGGAGCCGGTCAGCATCTGACAGTCGGTGCAATGGCAGGCGGAGACTTCCTGCGGGTCGACTTCCGCCTCGTACGCGATGCGTCCGCAATGGCATCTACCCTGGACGTGCATGTCTGGCTCCAATGGAGGTGGCTTCCTGAGCAGCTAACGTTTGCGTTCCGTGGCTCGCGCAACGCGAGGCGCCTCAGAGATCGAGCACGGAGTCCAGGCCGCGATGGACGCCAACCAGCGTAGCGACCTTCCGGATGGCGAGCAGGGCCCCGTCCACGTACGGACGTGCGCTGTTCCCCGCATCGTGACGGATCGTCAGCTTCTGATCGGGCATCCCGAAGACGACCTCGGCGCTGATCACGTAACCGGGCAGACGAATGGAATGAACCTGGGAGCCGGAAACGGTGGCGCCCCGGGTTTCTCGGGGGCCGACCGTTCTCGCCAGAGGAACCGTGGGCTCGGGATTGCGCACTTTCGACAGACGAAACGCCAGCTCGCGTGCGGTACCGCTCGGTGCGTCGACTTTGTCGTCGCTCGCATAGTCGATGATCTCCCATTGCGGGATGAGCCTGGCGGCGGCCTCGGCAAACTTCTGGAGCAGCACGACCGTCAAGGCAAAGTTGCCGCAGGCGAGCACCCCGCGATTCTGCTTGCGCGCGTGGACGTCGATCTCTGCGAAATCGCCCTCCGTGAGACCGGAGGTTCCCACCACGACGTGCGCACCGCGACCGAGCGCGGTCAGGATGTTGGGCTTGGCGCTGTCCGGTTTGGTGTATTCGACGAAGACGTCGCAGGGATGGACGAGCGCCTCTGCGGCCGAGGCGTGAATGGATCCGGTAAGGCGCGGCTCTCCCAGCACTTCGCCCAGGACCCGGCCGGCATGCTTTCGCGCGACCGCAGCGACAAGGTCGAGGTCCGCAGTCCCCGCAATCGCGCGTGCAAGCTCGGAACCCGCCCAACCGGTTGCGCCTGCCAGACATACTCTAAGCACCATTGAGGTTTCTTTCAGATCACGTTGACGGCTTGGCGCCCAACGCTAGAGTTCACCGGCCCCTGCGAGCGGGCGAGGCGCGCTTGCACGGGCACGGTCCAACGACGGGGTCGCTGTCACCTTCGCGCTCCTATCTATCGTTCGTGAGGCGGGATGGTCTTGATTGCGGCCGAGAACCGAGCATGAACTGCCGGATCGACCGGCCGGTGCTTGACCTTGATGCTCGCAGGGTCCTTGCCAAGGAAGTTGCCGCCTTTCCAGGCTTTCGATGGTCTGATGGGTCTGGGAACAAATCCGCCGCCGCAGTTCGGGCAGACGTTCTCCAGGATGTTGTCGACGCACGTGGCGCAAAACGTGCACTCGTAGGTGCAGATGCGCGCTTCAAGGGAGTCGGGAGGCAACGCCTTGTTGCAGTGCTCACAGGTCGGTCTGAGTTCAAGCATGCGGCCTGCCTTTTGGTGACGGCTTACCGTTTGTACGAGCGGCGCCGGCAATCGCGTCCGACTTCAGCGCGTTGTTAGGCGCCGTCTTCTTGAGGCAATGACGCATTCGAATTGCGCAGTCGCGCGAGCTATCGTCCCGGGAGCGGCGTCAGGCCGGCCTTCAAGATCACGGGCGCCGCCTCGGGCGATACGAGGAAGCGGATCAGCGCACTGCGCCGCCTCCGGCTGCTGGACCGTACTGGTGAGCGCGCCCGCGAAGAAAGTCACCGGCTGGACCTCGGCCGGAATGGTGCCGACGAAGGTGATCCCAGGGACGTGGATCAGCTCGCTGACCTGCTGGAAGCCGATCTCCGCCTCGCCGCGCGCGACCACCGCGGCCACCGGCTCGCCGGACGGCGGCCCGCGCACCTTTCGACTCTTGCCCGCGACCTGGTCGGCGATGCCGAGCTTGGGGAACAGCGTGGTCGATAGATAGGTGCCGCTGCCGCTGTCCGAGTACGCGATCGACTTGGCCGCCAGCAGCGTGCTCCGGAACGCCTCGACGCTGCCGATGTCCGGCTTTGCGGCGCCGGCGCGCACCACCATGCCGATCAGCGAGCGGGCGAGCTCGACCTTGCTGTCGGCGCGCACCAGTCCTCGCCTGCCGAGTTCGTCGGCGGCTCCTCCGTCCAGGATCACCACGTCCGCGGCCTCGCCGCGCGCGAGGCGGGTGGGAATCGCCTCCGGAGAGTCACCCATCGATGGGCCACGCGTCGTGACGAGGCGGTGGCCGCTCGCGCGCTCGAAGGCCGGGCCCAGCTCGGAATAGACCCCGTAAAAGCCGGCCGAGATCATGACGTGCACATCGGCGGCAGACGCGGCGCCGCGCCATCAACAGGGCGGCCACACCGAGCGACGATGTCCAGCGAGCCAGCGACCTTGTCTTCATTCGGGTCCTCTAGTCCGGGTCGGGTGCGTCAATCAAGCGAGGGCAATCAGGCCCATCTTGCCGGGGTCATTTCACACGATCGTCACAGCGAAGGATTGGCACGACCCTGTTCGCCGTGATGCCTAACGTTTGCGTCCAGGGGCACGCCGCTTGTTGCGCGTCTCCTGCGACGCACGGCTTGGCGGCGCACCACTCACCGCTGACGCAGGCGGCGGCGCGGTCGCCGCAAACGACGGCCTTGTGGCGATTGGGTCAAACCATTTGCATAGTTCCGGGTGCCGGGGGCGCCAACGAAAATCGGGATTGCGCGCTTCAAGGCCAAGGCCGCATGCGAGCGTGAGCTGGGCCATATTGAGTGCGCCACGCATAAGCGGACTCCCGATTTCCGCTTCCCAGACGTCCACCATGCGTTTGGCGCGATCTGTCTCGTGCTGAATCACTCCCGGCGAACGCTCGTTCTCGGCCGCAGTATCTCGCGCCCCCAAACTGAAAGTCCGTCCAACATGCTTCTCGCCAAGGCTTCGAGACGGCGCGCCTCCCACGTTTGACCATCGGCGGGCAGACCGAACGCCGGATGGCCGTCCAGACGATCGAGGTATGCGCAGATCAGAGCGGATTCTTCCAACCCGACGCCGTCGTCGCAAACGAGATAGGGCACACGTCCTGACGGATTGATACCGTAGTACGGACTGTTCGCCAGGCGCGTCTTTGCGGCGACTATTTCCACTCGGCTCTCCAGTCGCTTCTCCAGAACAACGATTCGCGCCATGCGCGCGTAGGGAGATCCGGGAGTGATGTAGAGCTTCATTGTTTAGGGTCGATCCGCACGTTGCCGTGCCGCCCAGCGCTAGAGTTCAGCGGCGC
>CAVQUV010000028.1:0-10413 GCA_963716855.1 uncultured beta proteobacterium
TGCTGAAGGACGGCAGCTTCGGCCGCGTGATCGAGCCCGAGCAGGTCGCCGATACGGTCGCGTTCCTCGCCTCCGACCGGGCGAGTCACCTTTCCGGCACCGTGGTGAACCTGGGGTAGCCGGGGGGGTCGTTGCGTAACCGCCCGCCGCGATCGCGCGGGCACACCAATTGCACGCCATGGCCTGCCCTCGTCCACGCGAGGGGAGCGTCAGGGGCTGGCTCGAATTCTTGCGCCCCGACCGAGCAGTTTCTACCGCAGGGTTGTAAGAACCGAAAAGGAGCAATGCGATGCAAAGCTTTATCAAGGTACTGCTGGCGACCTTGTTTGCGGGCTTCCTGACCGCCGCCTATGCGCAGGGCGACACCAAGAAGTGCGACAAGCTGACCGGCGCCGACAAAGAGAAGTGCATGGCTGACGCCAAGAAGTAGAGGACGTCCCCCGAGGAAGCTTCGCTCCGCGGGATCGGGGCTTCCTCTGGGGCACGGATCGACGGGCTCGCGACCGTGAGCGTCGGCCGCCGACGACAAGGCCGATCGCGTGGCCTTGGGTGAGGTGCGTCGACGCGGGGGTCCCTTCGCGGGCCGTGCGCGGTGCCGCTGGTCCGCACCGGGATCTACCGGCTGTCGGCGGTCGGAGAAAACGAACGCGCATTCGTCGCCTGCGACGACCGGGATCTTTTCGAAGTTTCGGTTCAGTGCGGCGTCGCTGATTGGCGACGGCCTTGCAGCACCGCTTGCCGATCGGGCGGCACAGAACCTTGGCGATGGAAGAGGAGTGACGGACATGTACGCACGACAAACGCAAATCGGTTTTCGCGGCCTGGCGCTATGTGCCGTGGGCGCGTTCCTGGGCGCATCGGCAGTGCTGGCCGCGGACGGCTCGAGCCCGTCCGACGCTCAAGCGCGATATCTACAGGAGCGCGCAACGTGCGAGAGCGGCCAGTCGCCGCAGGACCGCGCCACCTGCCTTAGGGAAGCCGGCGCTGCATTGGACGAGGCCCGGCGCGGCCGGCTCAATGACGGCCAGGCGCAGTACCAGCAAAACGCGCTGATCCGATGCAACGCCCTGCCGACCGAGGAGCGCGATGCCTGCCAGGCTCGGATGCAGGGCCAGGGCGTGACGCGAGGGAGCGTGGCGGAAGGCGGAATCTACAGGGAACTCGTCATACGGGAGATCCCCTCGGGCGACAGCACCGGCAGCAAGACCAACTGAACTTTCCCCCGCGCTGGGCCTCGCCCGCCAATCGACGTCAAGCCCCGCACGGCGCGGCCGTGAGGGTGGTCGTGCACGCGACGCCGTTCAACGCCCTTTGAAGTCGGGCGTGCGCTTCTCCATGAACGCGGTGCGCCCCTCCGTGTAGTCGGCACTCGCAAAGCAGGCGTCGATCTTCTGCTGGAGCGTAGCGAGATCCTTGTCGCCGGGATCTTTGAGCACCTCGCGGATCGCCGCCTTGGCCGCGATCAGCGACAGCGGCGCGTTCTCGCCGACCGTCGCCGCGTAGGCGGCGACTTCGCCGTCGAGCTCGGCCGCGGGCACGACGCGCCGCACGAAGCCCATCTGCAGCGCATCCCGGGCGTCGAACTTGCGCGCGCTGAAGAAGATGTCCGCGGTGTTCGCCGCGCCCAGCGTCTGCACAAAGCGCCGCATGCCGGTGTAGCTGTAGCCGAGCCCGAGGCGCGCCGCGGGCATCCGGAACACCGCATCGTCGCTGCAGAAGCGCACGTCGCACGCGGCCGCGAGGCCGAGCCCGCCGCCCATGCAGATGCCGCGAATCTTCGCGACCACCGGCTTCGCGCACAGGATCGGCGCGAGATAGGCCGCTTCCACCGCCCGGTTGTAGGCCGCGCGCGCGTCCTCGCTCGCGCGGTTCTGCTCGAACTGCGAGATGTCGGCGCCCGACACGAACGCCTTGTCGCCGTCGCCGGCGAGCACGACCAGCCGCACCGCCGGGTCGGCGTCGAAGGCCGCAAGCCGCTCCGGCAGGGCGCGCCACATCTCGAAGGTCATCGCGTTGAACCGCGCCGGGTTCGAAAACACGA
Organism: uncultured beta proteobacterium; assembly: GCA_963716855.1. Classification (GTDB taxonomy): domain Bacteria; phylum Pseudomonadota; class Gammaproteobacteria; order Burkholderiales; family SG8-39; genus JAGVSZ01. Next base: position 2,042 of record CAVQUV010000028.1, read on the forward strand.
TCCAGCCCACTGCGCCGTCGCGCCGCGTGATGAGCTCAGCCACTCGATTCTCCCGGCAGGTTCATTGTTCGATCTTGAGGTTCGTGTCTTTCAGGAGCCGGACCCACTTCGCGATGTCCGCGCGGATGTAATCGCCGAATTCCGCCGGCGACATCGGCGCGACCTCCGCGGACTGCTCCGCGAGCTTCGCCCGCACCTCGGGATGGGTGACCGCGGCATTCAACGCGCGGTTCAGGCGTTGCACCACTGCCGGCGGCGTGCCCGCCGGCGCACACACCCCGTACCACTGCACCGCATTGAACGCCGGGTAGCCGGACTCCGCCACGGTCGGCACGTCCGGCAGCAGCGGCGAGCGCTGCGGGGCGGAGAGCGCCAGGGCGCGCAGCTTCCCGGTCTTGATGTGCGGCAGCGCGGTGATCAGGCTGGGGAACATGGCCTCGACCTGTCCGCCCAGCAGATCGGTCATCGCCGGCCCCGCCCCCTTGTAGGGGACGTGAACGAGGTCGATGCCGGCCTGCTGCTCCAGGTATTCCATCGTGAGGTGGGTGGCGGAGCCCGTGCCAGTGCTCGCGTAGCTCAGGCTCTGCGGCTTCGCGCGGAGCGCCGCGACGAGCTGGGGCAGCGACTTCACGCCCGCCTTCTCGTTGACGACGAGCACGTTGGAGGTCGTGGCGAGCATGCCGACGGGCGCGAAGTCGCGCACCGCGTCGTAGGGCAGCTTCGACACGGCCGGATTGGTGCCGTGCGTGACGACGTAGCACTGCAGCAGCGTGTAGCCGTCCGGCGGCGCCTTCGCGACGAATTCCGAGCCGATCGAGCCGGACGCGCCGGCGCGGTTCTCGACCACGATCGGCCGCCCGAGGTCGGCGGCCATCTTCTCCGCGACCAGGCGCGCGATGAAGTCCGCGCCGGCGCCGGGCGGCAGCGGGACGACGTACCGGATCGGCTTCGACGGAAAATCCGACTGCGCGCACACCGTGCCCGCGACGATGCCAGCGGCGCAGGCGATGCCCAGGGAAACGCGCCGCATCCCTAGATCACCCGCGCGTCGCGCAGCCGCACGATGTCCGCCGTACCGTAGCCGAGCTCGTGCAGGACCTCTTCGGTGTGCTCGCCGCGCTCCGGGGTCGCGGTCGCGAGCGAGGCCGGCGTGCGGGAGAGCTTCACCGCCTGATTGACGAGGCGGATCGTGCCGAGCGTCGGGTGATCGACCGGCGCCGCCGCCTCGAGGTGCCGCACCTGCGGGTCGTCGAACACCTTGTCGACCGCATAGATCGGCCCGCACGGCACGCCCGCTTCGTTGAGGATCCCGATCCACGCGGCGCTGGTGCGCTCGACGAAGGTCTCGTTCAGCGCCGCGTTGAGCGCCGCGCGGTGCTTCGCCCGGTCGGCCTGGCCCCGAAACTCGGCCCGTTCGTAGAGGTCGGTGCGGCCGATCGCCTTGCAGAGCCGCAGCCACATGCCGTCGCCGGACGCGCCCATGTTGATGTAGCCGTCGGCGGTCTTGTAGGCCGAGGTCGGCATGCTCGTCGGGTGATCGTTGCCGACCTGCGGCGGGACTTCGCCTTTCATCAGGTAGCGTGCCGCCTGGAAGTCCATGAGCGCGATCCCCGACTGCAGCAGCGACGACTGGACCCACTGGCCTTCGCCGGACTGCTCGCGCTCGAGCAGGGCCGTCATGATCCCGAGCGCCGCGAAGTACCCGGCGGAGAGGTCGGCGATCGCCGCGCCGGTGCGCATCGGACCCTGCCCCGGATGGCCGGTGACCGACATGAGCCCGCTCATGCCCTGCGCGATCTGGTCGAAGCCGGGCCGCTCGCGGTACGGGCCGTCCTGCCCGAACCCGGAGATGCTCGCGAGGATGATGCGCGGATTCACCGCCCGGAGCGACTCGTAGTCCACGCCGAGGCGGACCTTGACGTCGGGCCGGTAGTTCTCGACGACGACATCCGCGGTCTTCGCGAGCTCGAGCAGGATCGCGCGCCCCTCCGCCTGCTTGAGGTTGAGCGTGATCGAGCGCTTGTTGCGGTGCAGGTTCTGGAAGTCGGGGCCGTGGCGCGGGCCGCCCATGTCCTCGTTCGGGTCGACGCCGGGCGGCGACTCGACCTTGATCACGTCGGCGCCGAAGTCGGCGAACTGCTTGACGCAGGTCGGGCCGGCGCGCACCCGCGTGAGATCGATGATCCGGAAGCGCGCGAGCGCGGTCGATGCAGGGACTCTTGGCATCAGGACGGCATCAACTTGAGCGAGGGCGCTATCATAGCCTGCCCTTCCCATCGAACGATTCCCTCTCCCCCATGAGCACCCGCGAGCAGGACCTGCAGGAAATCCGTTCCGCCGTGTCGAAGCTGTGCGCCGGCTTCCCCGGCGAGTACTGGCGCGCGCTCGACCGCGAGCGCAAGTACCCGACCGAGTTCGTGCGCGCGCTCACCGAGGCGGGCTACCTGTCGTGCCTGATCCCCGAGCAGTACGGAGGGAGCGGCCTCGGTCTCTCCTTCGCCGCGACGATCCTCGAGGAGATCCAGGCGAGCGGCGCGAACGGCGCCGCGACTCACGCGCAGATGTACATCATGGGCACGCTGCTCCGCCACGGGACCGAGGCGCAGAAGGGCGCGTACCTCCCGAAGATCGCCACCGGCGAGCTGCGCCTGCAGGCGTTCGGCGTGACCGAGCCGACCGCCGGCACCGACACGACTTCGATCCGCACCACCGCCGTTCGCCAGGGCGACAAGTACGTCGTGAACGGCCAGAAGGTGTGGACCTCGCGCGCCGAGCACTCCGACCTGATGCTGCTCCTCGCGCGCACCGCACGACGGGACGAAGTGGAAAAGAAGACCGACGGCATGTCGGTGTTCCTTGTCGATATGCGCAGAGCGCTCGGGAATGGCCTGACCATCAAGCCGATCCGGACGATGATCAACCACTCCACGACCGAGGTCTTCTTCGACAGCATGGAAGTGCCGGCCGCGAACCTCATCGGCGAGGAAGGCAAAGGCTTCCGCTACATCCTGGACGGGATGAACGCCGAGCGGATCCTCATCGCCGCCGAGTGCGTGGGCGATGGACGCTGGTTCATAGAGAAGGCGCGGAACTACGCGATCGAACGCAAGGTCTTCGGGCGGCAGATCGGGCAAAACCAGGGCGTCCAGTTCCCGATTGCGCGCGCCTACATGTCGATCCGCGCGGCGGCGCTCATGGTCGAGCGCGCGTGCGAGCTGTACGAGCACGGCAAGCCGTGCGGCGCCGAGGCGAACATGGCGAAGCAGCTCGCCTCCGAGGCGTCGTGGCAGGCCGCCGACATGTGCATGCAGACCCACGGCGGCTACGCGTTCGCGGAGGAGTACGACGTCGAGCGCAAGTTCCGCGAGACGCGCCTCTATCAGATCGCGCCGATCTCCACCAACCTCGTCCTCTCGTACATCGCCGAGCACGTGCTCGGGCTGCCCAGGTCGTACTAGCGTTCCGCGTCGCGCCGCGCGTGTGACATTTTTCTCGCATTCCAGCCCGAGCGCTCACGCATCGGGATCGCCGCTTCCGCCATTCGGCATAGGACATTCATCGCATTGACGCTTTCCCGCGGGATGCGGACACTGCATGCAAGGGAGCAACGATGCAGTGGAGATGCGGCAATGGTCCGGAACGTCCTGGTTTCAAGCATGGCGATGCTCGCGCTCGGTGCCGCGTTCGCGGCGTTTCCCGCATCGAGCGGCGCTCACGAGGCACGCGATTCCCTTCTTTGGGCCCGGTCCGAGTCGGGACGCCACGGCCCGTTCCCGACAGCACGCCGCGCGAACGAGGTTGCCAACTATTACCGTAGCCGCGGCTACGACGCCCAGGTGTATTCGGCGTGGGGCGACTACTACGTGAACGTCCGGTAAGGATCGGGGCCGCAGATGAAAGCCCTCTCCCACCAGCCGGAACTGGCGCAACCCTTCGGGAAGATCGCGGACTTCCTGCGAGCCGTCGTGAGCGTCCTGACGCGGCCGCGGGCTTTCTTCGCCGGGCAGCACGGCGCCACATCGCGCGCGGGGAAAGCCGTCGGCGTGCCCTCGATCAAGGAGTACCTCGGCATGGCGGTGGGGCTGTCGGCCCTGGTCGCGCCGCTGCATCTCGCGCTGCTGCGGGCCGGCGGCTTTCCCGAGCGCTATCTGCAGCTCGCGGGACGGGACTTGAAAGACCTCGCGCACGACTACGCGATGGCCACCGGTCGCGATCTCACGGTCGTCGACCTGAGCCGCCTGACCGGCATCTCCTGGCTGGATGCGCCCGTCGAGGACGTGACACGACTCGGCGTGTACGCGCTGTTCGCGGCTCTGTTCTGGATCTTCAGCGGCAAGCGGTTGCCGCTCGGGCTGATGCTGCGCTACTTCGCCTATGCAATCGGCGCTTGCATGGTGGTGAGCACGGTCTTCGTCTTGCTCGGGGACGCCGTGTTCGCACTGTCATCCCGGCCGGGGTCCCGGGGAAGCATGGCCGCCCTGATGGCGATCCATCAGCTCGGCGACATCCCGCGCCTGCTCTTCCTGTTCGTCGTGCCGGCGGTGATCTTCCCGGCAATCGTGGGCATACCGCGCCGGACCGTCGTCTGGTCGATAGTACTGTCGACGCTCGCATGGGGGCTCGGCGGATTCTTGATCAGCCAGGCGATGATGAGCACGGGCTTCGTGATCCATCTGCCGAGCCTGTAGGCGCCGGACTCCGGAGACGAGGCGCGCCCGCACCGCGGGGCCGCCGCGGTCGCGCGGATCGCGCGACTATCGCCGCGCCTCCCACCAGTTCCGGATCGCCTCGCGCGTCGCCTCGTAGCCGCGCGAGGCGATCGCGTCGATGCGCTCGAACGCGAGCAGGCGCAGGTCCGCGACGGGGATGCGCAGGTACAGGCTCGCCTGCTCCGCGGTGCGGCGCTCGCGCGTCCAGTACACGCTGGCGACGAAGGAACTGCGCGTCAGCACGCTCATGATCGTCGGCGGCCGGGCCGCGCCGGGGCGCGGCACGAACCGCTCCCACAGCACGCGCCAGCCCGACACCTCGGGCTCGAAGCCCGCCGGCGCCGCCATTTCCAGCTCGGCCCCGACGTCCACCGCGATGACCGCGCCGATCTCCGGCTTGGCGATCATCACGTCGATCGGCAGGTTGTTCACGAGACCGCCGTCGACGTGCAGGTCGTTGCCGAGCCGCATCGGGGGAAGGATGCCCGGCAGCGAGATGCTCGCGCGGAGCGCCGGGGCGACGGGGCCGCGCTCGTGCACCGCCTGCGCCGCGCGCGAGAGGTTGGTCGAGATGCAGAGATACGGCAGCGGGAGGTCCTCGATCGCGAGCGTGCCGAAGGCGTCATCGAGCCGGCCGCGTATGCGGCGTCCCGCGAGCAGCGACACGAGCGGGAGCGTCGGATCCTTCAGCGCCTGGAAGTGCTCCCGGCAGCGGCCGAGCGCCTCGTCCGGGGAAACGCCCTGCGCGACGAGCGCGGCGATGATCGCGCCGATGCTGGTGCCGCCCACCCAGTCGATCGGCACGCCGGCTTCGGCGAGCGCGCGCAGCACGCCCAGGTGCGCGAAGCCGCGCGCACCGCCCCCGCCGAGCACGAGCCCGATCGCCTCGCCTGCGAGACAGCGCGCGAGCCGCGCGAAATCCTCGGGCGAGTCCATCGCGACGTGGTAATGCGCGTCGAGCCGGAACCGGTCGAGGAGCAGTCCGGTGCCCACCGGCAGCGTGGCGCGCACCGGGCGGACGAAGACGATGCTCGCGCGCGGCGCCTGCGACCCCGGCGCGCGACCGGCCAGGTAGCGCTCGATCTCCAGCGCGTCGTGGGCGTTGCCGGCCTCCGCGACGAACAGCACGTGGTCGGCCTGGCGCACGGCGCGCTCGGTCCAGCGCGAGCCGGGTGCGGTCTCGTACACCACGAAGCGATGCCGCAGTTCCTGCTCGTTCAGCCACTCGACCAGCCGGACGGCGGCGGCGTCGCTATCGGCGCAGCCGGCGATCCCCTCGCGGCCGAGCTCGCGATCGACCTCGCGGGCGTCGAGGTGTCGCGTCGCGCCGTGGACGGCGAGCGCGTCGACGAGCCGCCGCACGAAGGCGGCGATCGGCACCTGGGCGTCGACGGGCGCGATGGCGACGGTGCGCACGCCGGAGCGGGTCCGCGTCGGGGACTGGGTGGAGCGGCGCAGGCGCTCGACCAGGAGCCCCGCGATCCGCCGCAGCACGCTCGGGTGGCGATGGACGAGACCGAGAAAGGCGTCGGCCGGAAGCCGCGCGAGCAGCGAGTCGCGCACGGCGTGGACGGTGGCCGAGCGCGGCTCGCCGGACAGCAGCGCCATCTCGCCGAGCGTCTCGCCCGCGCCGACCTCGTTCAGGGCGCGCGCGCCATCGAGGATGCGCAGCCGCCCGCTGATGACGACGTAGGCGGCGTCGCCCGGATCGCCGCGATGGAACAGCGTCTCGCCACCGGCGAGCGTGATCCACTCGGCGTTCGCCTCGATCTCGGCGAGGACCGCCGGATCGGCTGCGTCGAACAGCCCGGCGAGGTGCTCTGCCAGGCGCGAGTGCCGGAGCGTGGGTTGCACGGGGGCGCCGGGGTCGCTCTAACCGCGGCGCCCTCTAGGCGAAGTTGTAAGGCCCGCAGTCTAGTGCAGCTCCGGCCCACCCGCATCCGGGCGCGGCCCATTGCGCCGCGACCCTCGCCCCTGTCCGGCCACCGGACGCTTCAAGGCGAAGCAGGATCGCTGCGGGCGAGCGTCAGCGCGGCACCGTAGAGGATCGACAACCTGTCATGCGGTGGTGCGGCAGCGTGGCCCACTGCACCGCGACCGGGCGTTTGCCGCACTTTTCCGGGCACTTTTCCCCACCCGCCCGACCGCGAAACAGGCAATTTCGCGCTACCGGATCTGCGCGGAGCCGGCAACAGGAACTAGTTTCCGCGCGTGACGGACCGGCACGGCCTGCGGCGCGTTTCTTGCACCGCAAGGGGCATGGGCGCCCGCCAGGCGGCGCTTCCAGGTCCCTGGCCGGCGGTGAACGCTTGGCCTGTCGGAAGGAGACGTCGCATGACTGCTCGCCTGCGCCGCAGCTGTATTGTCGTGTTCGCCTGCGCGCTGGTCGCTCTCGGAGCGACCGCGCGTGCCGCGGACCTCTCGCAACCCGTGATGCTCGTCGCGAAGCCCGAGCTCGGTGAGTTCTACGCGCACACGATCCTGTTCGCGCGCGCGCTCCCGAACGGGCAGCACGTCGGCTTCATCATCAATCGCCCGACCCAGGTGACGCTCGGCAAGCTGTTTCCCGACCACGCGCCATCGCAGAAGGTGGTCGACCCGGTGTTCCTCGGCGGCCCGGTCTATACCAACACCCTCTTCGCAGTCGTTCACCGCAGCGACAGCCCGGGCGGGCGCTCGGTCGCGCTGCTCGACGACATGTACCTCGCGACGGACGTCGAGATCGTCGACCGCATCATCGAGCAGGACGCGGACCGCGCGCGCTACATCGCCGGGCTGGTCGCCTGGCAGCCCGGCGAGCTCGAGCACGAGGTCCAGAGCGGGTTCTGGTTCGTGATCGACGCCGACGCCGATCTCGTGTTCCGCCGGTCCACCGACGGGCTCTGGGAAGAGCTCGTGCGGCGGTCGGCGTCCGGGGTCTAGCCCGCCTGGAGCACCCGCTGCGCCCGCGCGACGAGCGATAGCGCAGCGGCGTCGTCCCAGCGGACGGCCGCCGCCGCGAACGCTTCCACTAGCGTCCCGTCCGCTTCCTCCAGCAGCCGCAACACCTCCCGCCGCGACTCGAGCAGCGCCGGCAGCTGCTCGTCGCAGCGCGCGATCGGCGTCGGGTAGCTCCGGACCGCTTCGCTCAACGCCGCGGCGCGGCCCTCGAGTTGTGCGCGGATCTCGCGGCAGAGTTGCGCCGTGTCGCTCACTTCGCCTGCACGTTGCGGAAGTTCGGTTTTCATTCGCACTCACTCCATCTCGATGCGCTCGAAAGCGAGCTCGAGGTGCTCCACCGCGAGCTCCTGGCCGGCCGCCTTCAGGCCCGCGTATGAGAGCTTCACCGGACGGGCACGCAGCAACTTCCACGCGAGGACCACCGCGCTGTGGTCCTCGTTCTGGAGCTGAATGACCACGTTCCGAGCAGCGTTTTGGTCGCCGTTGCGCGCCTGGTTCCACCACTGATAGAGATAGAGCGAGCCCGCGACGCCGCGCTTCAGCACGACATTGCCGTGTCGCTCCAACCCGGTGAGCTTGATGACGCTGTTTTCCTTCGAGTTGCCGCTGCGGTACTCGATGACGTCGAGGGCGAACTCGGGGAAGACCACCTCGCTGAAGCCGGCCTCGGGACCGTCGCCGGCGCCCAGGTCCACGAGGAAGTTGAAGCCCGGATAGGGCCGA
>CAVQUV010000029.1:0-226096 GCA_963716855.1 uncultured beta proteobacterium
CGTGATCGTCGTGATGCTCCCCGTGCTGGCGGCGATCGCGACCACCGCGGCGACGCTCGCGGCCGCGGGCACACGGCTCTCCCTCCTGCACCTCGTGGCGCTCCTGCTGGTCCTCGGCATCGGGACGAACTACTCGCTGTTCTTCAGCCGCTTCGTGCCCGACGACGACGAGCGCCTGCGCAACGCCTATGCGGTGCTGGTCGCCACCGCCACGACGCTGATCGCGTTCGGGGCGCTGGCGAGCTCCGCCACCGCGATCCTGCAGGCGATCGGCACGACCGTCGCGCTCGGCGCGGCGCTCTCGCTCGTCTTCGCCGCCGCGTGGTCGCAGCCGCGGTGACGCGCGTTGCGATATTCTCGGGCTCGCAGCGCGTTTCGCCGCCGACGACCTTGGATCCCCGCTTTCTCCGCCCCTGCATCTCCGCCGTGAAGGTGCCCGTCCGTGCCGCGCGCGCGAGCTGAGCTCCAGGCGCTGCTGCCGCACCGCGGCGCGATGTGCCTGCTCGACACGGTCGAGGCGCACGACGCCGCGCGCGTCGTGTGCCGCGCGGCGAGCCATCGCTCGGCGGCCAATCCGCTGCAAGTGGACGGCCGCCTGCCGGCGGCTGCGGCGATCGAGTACGCGGCCCAGGCGATGGCGGCGCACGGGGCCCTGGCCGGTGGCGCAGGCGCCACCCCTGGCCGGCTGGTCGCGGTGCGCGACGTGCGGCTCCACGCGGAGTGGCTCGACGACGTCGTCGAGGACCTCGAGATCGCGGCGACGCGGCTCGCGGCTGGCCCCGCCGGGCTGGTCTATGCGTTCGTCGTCCAAGCCGGCGGACGAGCGCTCGCGGAAGGCCGCGCAACCGTCATGCTCGGGATCGGTGCGGGCGCGTCGTGAAGCGGGCGCTGGTCACCGGGGGAAGCGGTGCGCTGGGCGCGGCGATCGCGCGCTCGCTCGCCGCGGACGGCCTGCACGTGATCGTGCATGCGCATTCGCGCCCCGAGAACGCGGAGCGCGTCGCGGCAGAGGTCGTCGCGGCGGGCGGCGCCGCGGAGGCGGTGGCGTTCGACGTCACCGATGCTGGCGCGACGCGTACCGCGCTGGAGCGCCTGCTCGACGCGGGCGCCATCCAGGTGCTGGTGAACAACGCCGGCACGGTCCGCGACGGCGTCATGGCCGGGATGAACGGCGAGGACTGGCGCGCCGTCATCGACGTCTCCCTCAACGGCTTCTTCAACGTGACGCAGCCGCTGCTGCTGCCGATGCTGCGCACCCGCTGGGGGCGCATCGTGAACGTGTCGTCGGTGTCCGCGCTCAAGGGCAACCGTGGCCAGACCAATTACGCGGCGGCGAAGGCGGGGCTCATCGGCGCGATGCGCGCGCTCGCGCTCGAGTGCGCGTCGCGCGGCGTGACCGTCAACGCGATCGCGCCCGGCGTCATCGAGTCGGAGATCACCGCGGAGGCGTTTCCGCCCGAGCGCATCAAGGCGCTCGTGCCGATGCAGCGCGCCGGCACGCCGCAGGAGGTCGCGGACCTCGTCGCCTTCCTCGCCTCCGACCGCGCGGGCTACATCTCCGGGCAGGTGATCGCGGTGGATGGCGCATTGAGCTGACGGCCCCAACGACGTTGGGGCCCTGGCATTGGGGAGCTACGAGGGGGTGCTGGCCCCTCGTGTCGTCGAAGCGAACTAGAGCACCAGCTCCCGCGCCACGCCGCGCACGTCCATCTCGTAGTCCAGCTCGACCACCGGCGGCCGGCAGAAGTGCCACGTGAGCCCGCCCGCCGCCGCGCCGCGCCGGACGATTTCGTCGGCGAGGAACGGATGGACGTCGTGAACGGTGTAGAGCTGCGTCGCGGTGGTGTCGCGCCAGGCGAAGCCGAGCGCGCCCATCCGGCGCTCCATCTCCCCGAGCACCCAGCGCGCCTTCTCGAGCAGGCCCGCAGCGGAGACGTCGCCGCGGCGAATGATGTGATCCCGGTAGTTGCCCATGCCCTCCGGCGCCTCGCCGCTGCCGGCGACCACGAAGCTCGCGACGATGTCGTCCTCGGCCGGCACGGTGTACGAGAACGCGTGCAGGCTCGGCTCCGACGGCGGATTGACCGCGGGGCAGACGTTCGAGCGCGCGACCGGGTTCAGTCCGCCGCGGTAGACGCCCCAGCGCTCCAGCGTGCCGACGTAGACGCGGTTGAACGCGGTGAACCCTTCCTCGGTGAACGGCGCCGGCGAGCGCAGCTCGCACGCGCAGAACGCGGTCAGCGGCCGCCCCATGCCGCGCACCTGCGCCTCCACCACGCGGAAACCTTCGGCGAGCGGCAGCGGGCGGCGGAAGCGCACGCGCTCGATCTCGAAGCCGGGCTCGGCGGCGACGCCGGCCGAATACTGGAAGACGCCCTTGATGTAGCGGTAACCGCCCGCGGGAAATGCAATCAGTTCGGCCATGATTTCAGTCCACCTTGATGCCTGCCTGCTTCACCACCTGCTCCCACCGACTGAGGTCCGCCTTGATCTGCGCCGCGAACTCGCCCGGCGTGTTGCCGACCGGCTCGATGCCGAGCACCTCGTAGCGCGCCCTGACCTCCGGATCCGCGAGCACCGCCGCGATCTCTTTCTGCAGCCGGTCGACGATCGGGCGCGGAGTTCTCGCCGGCGCGAGGATTCCGACCCAGGAGTCGACGACGAATCCCGGCTGGCCACCCTCGACGAAGGTCGGCACCTCGGGCAGCGAGCTCGCGCGTTTCCCGCTCGATACGGCGATCGCCTTGAGGCGACCGGACTTCACGTACTGCTGCGCGGTGGCGATCGCCGTGTACACGAGCGGGATCTGGCCGCCGACGACGTCGCCGATCGCCTGTCCGCCGCCCTTGTAGGGCACGTGCACGAGCTTGGCGCCGCTGCGCAGGACGAGCAGCTCGCCGGCGAGGTGCGGCGTGCCGCCCGTGCCGGAGGTGCCATAGGCCACGCCGCCCGACTGCGCCTTCGAGTAGGCGATCAGCTCCGCGAGGCTATTTGCCGGCAACGACGGGTGCGCGACGAGGATCAGCGTTGCGTCGCCGAGCTTGGTGACCGGCTGGAAGTCACGCAGCGTGTCGAACCCCAGCTTCGCGAACACGTGCGGGTTGATGACCATCGTGCCGTCGAAGCCGAGGAGCAGCGTGTAACCGTCGGGTGCGCTCTTCGCGACCGCCTCGGCTCCGATGTTGCCGCTCGCGCCGGCGCGGTTCTCGACGATCACCTGCTGGCCGAGGCGCGCACCGAGCTTGTCGGTGATCACGCGCGCGCTGTTGTCGGCGACGCCCCCGGGCGAGAACGGGACGACGATGCGGATCGGCCTGGCGGGCCATTCCTGGGCGGCGGCGGGGAGGCTCGCGCAGAGCGCGAGCGCGGCGGCGAGAACGGCGCGGATCATCGTGTCCCCTGGATCGGTGCAGTGGTGCGGACGCGCCGGATTGTAGCCGCGGGCGGTCTGGTAGGCTCCGCGTCATGTCCGCGCGTCACGGCAGCGCCGGGAAGGGTGGGCTCCTCACGGCGTTGCTGCTCTTCCTTGGCGCGCAGTTCCTGTTCGTCCTCGTCGACGCGACCGGCAAGTACCTGGTGCGCGACTTCCCCGTGCTCAGCGTCGTCTGGGCGCGTTACTTCTTTCACTTCCTCTTCATGGCGGCCTACGTCGCCGCGATCGGGGACCGCACCCTGCTCAGGACCCGGCGCCCGGGGTTGCAGCTCGCGCGCGCGTTCACGGTGTTCAGTTTCGCGATCTTCCTCTTTGCGGCGCTGAAGTACCTGCCGCAGGCCGAGGCGACCGCGATCAGCTTCGTTGCGCCGCTCCTCATCCTGGTGCTCGCGGGACCGCTGCTCGGCGAGCACGTCGGCTGGGCGCGCTGGGCGGCGGCGCTCGCCGGCTTCGCCGGCATGCTGGTCATCGTCCGGCCGGGATCGGGGCTCGCGACCATCGGCATCGCCTTCGCGATCGCGACGCTCGCCTGCAACGCGGCGTTTCAGCTGATGTCGCGCCGGCTCGCGCTGACCGAGCATCCGACCACGACGGTCTTCATTTCGTCGCTGGTCGGTACCGTGGGCGCGACGGCGCTGCTGCCGTTCGGCCTGCCGGAGCATGGACCCGACCTGTGGCAGGCCGTCCTGTTTCTCTCGTTCGGCGTCACCGGCTCGGTGAGTCATCTGCTCCTGATGCGCGCCTACCGCCTCGCGCCGGCGTCGTTCATCGCCCCGTTCATCTACGTGCACATCGTCCAGGCGACGATCTCGGGGTACGTCTTCTTCGGGCAGTTCCCCGACGCCGTGACGCTCGTTGGAATCGCGATCATCCTGACGAGCGGCGCCGCGATCGCGGCGTACGAGCAGCGCCGGAAGGCCTAGCGGCCGCCCGCCTTCCGGAGGAGCGCCGCGATCTCGCGGTAACCGCGGCCCTGCGCGTGCTGGAGGGGCGTGACGCCCTGCCGATCGGCGATGTCCGGGTTTGCTTTCGCCGCGACGAGGAGACGCACGATCTCGGTGTGCGCCGCGCCCCCGTCGCCGAGGATCACCGCCTCCAGCAGCGCGGTCCAGCCGAGATTGTTGACGTGGTCGACGTCGATCTTCGTCGCGAGCAGCTCGCGCACCGTTTCGACGTGGCCGTAGTGGCACGCCGGAATGAGCGCGGTGCCGCCGTAGCGATTGGTGCTCTTCAGGTCCGCGCCCGCCTTCAGCGTCATGCGCAGGATCTCGAGATAGCCGCGCGCGCCGGCGAGGAGGAACGCGCTGTCGCGGATGTCGTCCTGCGCGTTCACGTCCGCACCCGCCTCGATCAGGCGCCGCGCGGTCTCGACCCGGTTGCCCTGGGTGGCGGCAAGAAGGGCGGTGCGACCCCGCGCGTCGCGCGCCTTCACGCTTGCCCCCTGCGCGATCAGGATACGGACCTGCGCCACATCGCCGGCTTCCGCCGCGCGGATCAGCTGGGCGTCCCGATCGGGCGCCTGCGCGGCGGCGCTACCCATGACTGCAAGCGTCAGGACGGCGAGGGCCAGTCGGCGGCGATCCATGCGTGCTCCGTTCGGCGTGCGGGCGCGCGGCGCCCGACTGCGAGACAATACGGAGCATTCTGACTCAAGGAACTCCAGCGATGGCTACCCGACCCAATCCTGCCGAGCCGAACATCGACCCGGCCGCGCTGTATCTCGAGGAAGTATTCACCGACCGCCGCGTCGGCACGATCCGCCGCATGACACCGGTGCAGGGCGACGGCGTGCGCGACCCCGCACGCGAGATCACTTACGTCGGAGAGACTCAGGTGATGAGCACCGTCGGCGCACTGCCGATCGTGTTCGAGATCGAGGCGAGCTCGCTCGAGGACGCGGCCGTCAAGTTCGGGCCCCTCGCCAAGGAGGCGATCGAGCGCACCGTACGCGAGCTCCAGGACCTGCGCCGCCAGGCCGCCTCGTCGATCGTGATCCCTCAGGGCGGCGTGCCCGACCTCGGCGGCGGCGGCCCGCGCGGCGGCGGGAAGATCCAGCTGCCGTAGCTTCGACGCGCTCCTCATCTCCTGGTCACCCGCGCTTCCACGCGGTGGCCACCGGGTCGATCCGTATCGCCGACGCCCGCGTGGTTCGTCCGGGCGAGCGGCACGCCAAACACCGCCAGCGCAGCGCGGACCGCGACCGCGCGCTGTTCGGCGAGCGCGCGCTCCTCTTTCGTGTCGCCCTCCGCGTGCGCCTCGAGCGTGATCCGGGCTTCGGGATAAGCGGCGAGCGCCGCTGCGACTTCCCTGAGTTCCGCATTCGAAGTCGATTTCAGCGTCGCTGACGCGGGCTCGAACTGCACGCCATCGAGCGCGAAGACGTACTCCTCCTGCGCCGCGTCGCTCGAGAGGAATTCGACGAGCGCGCTCGCACCGGCGCTCGGGGACGCTCGCGGCGGGGCACCGTTCTCGGGCACGGCGTGACGCAGCGCTGCGGAGCCCTCCGCGCCCTCGAGCGCGCCAGTTGGGCCGACCGCGCTTCGCCACGCGAGCGCGATGGCGGCTGCGAGCGCGACGACGAGCGCGCCGAGCGCGAGGGCCCGGCGGTCTTGCCGCACTCCCCCGGCCGCGAACTCGCGGCGCAGCAGGCGCCAGCGAACCGTCGGATGCTCGTTCGCCAGTCGCTGCCGCAGCGACTTGCCGTCCAGGCTGCCGGCTCTCATGTAATTCCGCAGCGCGACGAGGACATGTGGCGTCGTAAGCACGAGCAGCCGCCTGACTGCCTCGACTCCGAGGCCGGTCGTGGAAGCCACCGCGCGCACGACCGAACCCGTCGAGCGCCCGAAGTGCCGCGCCGTGACCGCCTCGCCGGGGATGGGTCGCTCGCCCCGCTCACCGGGATCGTCGACGAGCAGCCGATCCAGCGCAGCGGAAAGCTCGGTGTCGAGCCGTTTGCTTGCGAGGTCCCCGAACAGACGCGCTGCGCCGTCAGTCGTAGCGCTCCGCTGCGCGAGTCTGCGCAGGGTGGCCAGGACGAGCAGGTCCAGCGCGGTCAGCACGCGCGCCTCGTCTTCCCCGAGGTACCGAGCGGCGTGGCGGGGAAGTTCGCTGCCGATCGACACCTTGACGGCGGCGAACAGGCTCGCGGGCGCGACTTCGGCGGCAACTGACGGCTCGCCGCCGTGCGCGTCAAGCGAAACAGGATCAGCCATGGCCCACGATGCGTCCCACAGCCGGCACAGACGCGCCTACTTCACCGAAGCGGCGGCGTCTCCTAGGAGGTCTGCACCAGCGTTCGCGCCCGTTTGGCGGGCGAGCAGCCCGTATCGTTGAGCGAGCGCGCTGCGGCATCGCTCGGGCGGAACAGCGGGGCGGCGCAGCCGTCGATCAGCGTGGCGCCGGCGCCGGTTGCACGGAGCGAAAGCGAGTGAGTCGAGTATCCATAACGAACGCCTCGTAATTTTATTGTTTAGTCGCGGATCGAGAGAGTGCCATTCGCCGGCCCCGTGGCGGCACGCCGGCTCATGGCAGTCAAGGTATAGATGAGTATCCGAGCGAAAGCAACTCCGATCGTATCCGGGACACGGTGCGCCGGACTTGGCTGCCGCAGTTCACCCTGCCGACTTGCGCCGGCACGCCGCCTCGGCGAGAAGGGGAGCCCCTCCGCCCGCCGCGCCTACGGCCGCGCCTTCCCCTGGACACTCGCGCCGGCCTTGCCGCTCTGCGCGAGGCTCTCGAGCGAGTCATGCAGCAACTGCGCCGTGTACTTCGAGTTGTGGTACGCGGCGCCGGGATCGCGGATCGAGAACGTGTAGTTGTAAACCGCCTGCAACAGCCGCGGCGTGTAGGCCGGGTACTTGTTGTCGGGCTTCAGCTCGTCCGGGTCGATCATGCCGTTGCCGTTGCGATCGGCGTACCAGTAGGGAAACGCCTCCGGCGAGAACGCGATCTGCACGCCGCCGACGGTGCGCGAGTAGGCCTGGATCGCCGCGTAGAGCTGCTTCTGCAGGCTCGCGATCTCCTGCGCCGCGCCGTCCACACTGCCGTTGCCGTCCCAGTCGCCCGCGCTCATGCGGATCTTCGCGGCATCCGCCTCCGTCTTGAGCCCCGGCTTCCTGTGGCAGGCGGCGCAGTTCTCCCACTTCACCTCTCCGCCGTGCGCGTCGTGGCAGCTCGTGCACGTGTTCGCCCCCGCCGCGTGCGCGAAGCGTCCCGCGTACGACTTGCCGGCGTACTCGTAGCCGATCTTCGCCTGGGTGCCGTAGATCGTCGCCCCAGCCTGCTTGTAGTGCAGATGCACGAAATTGATCTTGGGGTTGGGCGCGTCGGCATCCATGCCCGCGATCGCCTTGTTCACGCTCGCGGTGGACTCGCGACCCTGGTGGCACTGCATGCAGAGGTTGCTCGCATGATCGCCGGTGTCGACCGTCGCCCCGCTGGCGAAGGTGACCTTCGGCGCATCGCGCAGCGCGAAGGTCACCGTGTCGACGTGGCAGTTGGTGCAGGCGAAGCCGTAGCCCTTCACGTGGGGCGAGGCGGGATTCTTGCCGTCCTTGAGGAACGTCGCGAGCCCGTCCGCCGCGTGGCATTTCGCGCACACCGCCGGGATCGCCGGCTCCTTGTCCCAGTAGCGGAACGCCTTGTTGTCCTTGGAGAAGTGACCCTGCCCGAGCTGGATCGCCGGACCGCTCGCCTCCTTCTTGGCGCCCTTGTGTTCCGAGGACACCATCGCGGTGGTGCATGCGGCCGCGATCAGCGCCGCGGCGGACAGTGCGAGGATCTTGCCAAACCGGGAACTCATGACGCCTCCTGGGGATTTGCGGGCCGCGATGGATTTCTATAGGAGTTCGCAGTGTCGGGGCTTGAGCGAGATCAACCTGGCACGCCGCGCCCGACATCGCCCGATCGGAGGATAATCGCGCCCGTTCCGCGGTTCCTCCGCTCCTCCTTCGCACATTCCCGATGGCCCAGTACGTTTACACCATGCGGCGCGTCAGCAAGACGGTGCCGCCCCAGCGCCAGATTCTCAAGGACATCTCGCTCAGCTTCTTCCCGGGCGCCAAGATCGGCGTGCTCGGCCTGAACGGCTCGGGCAAGTCGACGCTGCTCAAGATCATGGCCGGCGAGGACAAGAACTTCGACGGCGAGGCGATCCCGATGCCGAACATGCGCGTCGGATTCCTGCCCCAGGAGCCGCAGCTCGACCCGGCGAAGACCGTGCGCGAGTGCGTCGAGGAGGGTCTCGGCGACATCCTCGCCGCGAAGCAGCGCCTCGAGGCGGTGTACGCCGCGTACGCCGAGCCCGACGCCGACTTCGACGCGCTCGCCGAGGAGCAGGCGAAGCTCGAGGCGGTGATCGCCTCGGCCGGCGCCGACAGCGAGCACCAGCTCGAGATCGCGGCCGACGCGCTGCGCCTTCCGCCGTGGGACGCAAGGGTCGAGCGCCTCTCCGGCGGCGAGAAGCGGCGCGTGGCGCTGTGCCGGCTGCTGCTCTCGAAGCCCGACATGCTGCTGCTCGACGAGCCGACCAACCACCTCGACGCCGAGAGCGTCGAGTGGCTCGAGCTGTTCCTGCAGAAATTCCCCGGCACCGTGATCGCGGTGACGCACGACCGCTACTTCCTCGACAACGCCGCCGAATGGATCCTGGAGCTCGACCGCGGCTACGGCATCCCGTGGAAGGGCAATTACAGCTCGTGGCTCGAGCAGAAGGAGCAGCGCCTCGAGACCGAGGCGAAGCAGGAGGCGGCGCGCATCAAGACGATGAAGGCCGAGCTCGAGTGGGTGCGCCAGAACGCCAAGGGCCGCCAGGCGAAATCGAAGGCGCGCCTCGCGCGTTTCGACGAGCTCTCCTCATACGAGCACCAGCAGCGGAACGAGACGCAGGAGATCTTCATCCCGGTCGCCGAGCGCCTGGGCGGCAAGGTGATCGAGCTGAACGAGGTCTCGAAGGGCTACGGCGACCGGCTGCTGATCGACAAGCTCTCGCTCTCGATCCCGCCCGGCGCGATCGTCGGCATCATCGGCCCGAACGGCGCCGGCAAGTCGACGCTGTTCCGCATGATCACCGGAAAGGAGAAGCCGGACGCGGGGACGCTCGAAGTCGGGCCGACAGTGAAGATCGCCTACGTCGACCAGACGCGCGACGACCTCACCGCGAACAAATCGGTATGGGAGGACGTGTCGGGCGGCCTCGACCTCCTCACCGTCGGCAAGTTCGAGATGCCGTCGCGCGCCTACATCGGCCGCTTCAACTTCCGGGGCGCCGACCAGCAGAAGAACGTCGGCCAGCTTTCCGGCGGCGAGCGCGGGCGGCTGCACCTCGCCAAGACGCTGATCGCGGGCGGCAACGTCCTGCTCCTCGACGAACCGTCGAACGACCTCGACATCGAGACGCTGCGCGCGCTCGAGGAGGCGCTGCTCGAGTTCGCCGGCACCGTGCTGGTCATCAGCCACGACCGCTGGTTCCTCGACCGCATCGCCACCCACATCCTCGCCTGCGAGGGCGAGTCGCAGTGGGTGTTCTATCCGGGCAACTACCACGAGTACGAGGCCGACAAGGTGAAGCGCCTCGGCGAGGAAGGCGCACGGCCGAGGCGCATCCGCTTCAAGCCGCTGAAGTAGCCGCGCGGTGGCGGGGGTGCGGTCGTCGGACTACTCGGCGCGCGGCGCGGCCGCTTGCGCCTCCGCCGCCGCCGGCGCTTCGGCGCCCGTCGACGGCGGGCGAGCGGCGGCCTCCTCCTCGGCGCCCGCCCTGCGCTCGCGACGCTTCGCCGACTTCTGCTGGGAGGCGGCCAGCTCCTCGCGCAAGCGACGCGCTTCGCGCCCGAGGGCATCGAGTTCGCGCGCGAGCTCAGCGCTGCGCAAGCGCTCGGCGTCGAGCTCGCGCCGCGCCGTCTCGAGCTCGACCTTCAACGCCGCGCTATCGGCGCTGGGCCCCGCCGCGTCGGGCGAGAGCACCCAGGACGCCGCAAGGACGCCGAGCATGAGTCCGACGGCCATTGCGGCGGCGCGTGCCCACGGGCGATGCCAGAAGCCGTACGGCTGCACGACGACGCGCGCGGCGCTCAGGTCGCTGGGGCTTCGCAGTCTCACGCGGCCGGTCCTCTGTTGCGATGACGATGGCATGGTCGCCCGGCCGGCCGCGCCGGGCACAGGAACGAGTTCACCTGCCGCCGTCGACCTCGCCCGTTGCGGGAGAATGTCGGGCGGGGGCGACGGCGGCAGCCCGTCAGCGCGGCGCGGGGGTCAGCGCGGCCGGCGTCGGTCCGACGGCGAACTCGACGCCCTCCACCTCGACGCGCGGCGGGCATTCGCCGAAAAACCGCGCGATCGCGTGGACGATCTCGACGGGCGCGCCGGCCGCGAACTCGCCGCTCATCGCCGCGAGGTCCGCGAGCGGCCGACCGTCGAGCTCGTGCCGCGGACCGGGGTTCCGGATCAGGCGGTCGACGGTCCGGCGGGCGTAGTCGGGATCGCTCCTCCAGCCGCGCTCCGAGGCCGCGGGTGCGAGGCGCGCATAGGCGGGCGCGCTGATCAGAAAGCTCGCTTTCATGGTTCCTCCGTGAACGGCAGCGAGTGGTGGTGCGCGCATCGTCGCCGCCCCGGCCCGCGCCGCCAATGCGACACGTGGATTAGCGCGGTTAAGCCGAACGGCCGACCGAACTTAGAGCACCCCCTCTAGGAAAGCGCCACCACGCGCCGGAGCGGCGCGAGACCGGACCGACGGGGTCGCCCGTCAGTCGTCGAGCTTCTTGAGGACGTGCCTGCGGTTGCGCGTATGCGGCCGCACGTGCGTCGGCCAGCGGCCGGCATCGACGGCTTTCGCCCAGCCCTCGCTCACCAGCACTTCGGCACTCTCGAGCTCGTAGATCGCGCTGTACTTCGGCTCGCCCTCGGCGACGATGGTCTTCTTCTCGCCGCCGATGATCATGTTGAGCGGCACCGTCTGGCAGCGCCGCGCCGAGACGACGCCCGGCACCTTGAGAATCAGCGGAATGTGCTCGGTGTCATACACCTCGTTGAAGATCGCGTCCTTGTCCGGGTCGACGTCCATGCTGGCGATGAAGACGAACTTCGCTTTTCCTGGCATTGCGGCACGCTCCTGGCGACGGGGGAGCGCGGGAGTCTATCCCGACCGCGGCGCCAGCCGTCACCCCGCCATGGCGCGTACCCGTGCCAGCTCGGCCTCCAGTGCGGCGATCCGGTCGTGGAGCGGCTGTGCGGCGGCGTGCACCTCGGCCTCGGTGAAGCGCGGCGTGATGTGCTGCGGGCAGTTCCAGTCGAAGGCCGCGACCTCGATCACCGCCACGCGCTCGATGCGCGCCGGGTAGTCCGGCAGCTCGACTTCGAACACGATCTCCGGCGGCGCATCGCCGAGATCGAACATGCGCAGGCGGCCGAGCAGCTTGAGGCGGGTCTGTTGCGCGTAATCCATCAGAAAGAGGGCCGCACGGTCGTTCGTCGCCGCGTTGCCGACGCTGACGAACTGCCGGTTGCCGCCGAAGTCGGCGAACGCGAGCGTGCGCGGGTCGATCACCTTCAGGAACCCCGGCGGCCCGCCGCGATGCTGCACGTAGGGCCATCCCGTCTCGCCTACGGTGGCCAGATAGAAACTGTCGCGCGCGGCGATGAAGCCCGCCTCGCGCGCCGTCAGCTCGGGGGTCGGGCCGGCGCGCTCTTCGAGGCGCTGGTACTGGGCGCGCGAGCCGTTGCGGGCCTGCGCGGCCTTCACGGCGTCGGTGAAGGCGATCTCGGCGAATCGGTAGGTCATGGCGGCTCCTCGCGCTGACCGCCATGATGAATGCGGGCTGGACCGCAATAAATGGCCTCTTCGGCATTAGATTACTGCGTTGACAGCAGTAATATTCGCGGATGGACAAGCTGCGGGCGATGGAAACGTTCGTGCGGATCGTGGAGAGCGGCAGCCTCACCGCCGCGGCCGACGCGCTCGACGTGTCGGGGCCCTCGGTCGTGCGGCTGCTGGCGAGCCTCGAGCGTTCGCTCGACGTGCGCCTGCTGAATCGAACCACGCGCCGCATCGCGCTGACCGACGAGGGTCGCGAGTACTACGAGCGCTGCAAGCGCATCCTCGCCGAGGTCGAGGAGGCGGAGGCGGCGGCCGGCAACCGTCGCGGCGCACCGCGCGGGTTGCTGCGGGTGACCGCACCGGTCCTGTTCGGCCGCATGCACGTCGCTCCGCTCGCCGCGGCGTTCGCGCGCGCGCACGCCGGCGTCGCGGTCGACCTGCTGTTGATCGACCGGGTGGTGAACCTGCTCGAAGAGGGACTCGATCTCGGAGTGCGCATCGGCGCGCTCGCCGACTCCGCGCTGGTCGCGGTACCGGTCGGCGAAGTGCAGCGCGTCGTCTGCGCGAGCCCGGGATACCTGACGCGGGCGGGCACGCCGAAGGTTCCGCGCGAGCTGCGCGGCCACGCGTGCCTGCGCTTCGCCGGCCTCGGTCCGACGCACGAGTGGACGTTCATCGAGTCCGGCCGGCGACTCGCCGTGCCGGTCGCCGGCCCGCTCTCGAGCAACCAGGCCGAGCCGCTCGTCGAGGCGTGCGCCGACGGACTCGGGGTCGGGATGTTCCTCTCGTATCAGGTCGCGCCGCTGGTCGCGGCGGGCCGCCTGAAGCTGCTGCTCGCCGAATGGTGTCCGCCGCCCGTACCGGTGAGCGTCGTGTACCCGCACGCGAAGCTGCTGCCCGCGCGCACGCGGCTCTGCGTCGACTGGCTGCGCGCGCGGCTGCCGGCGCGGATCGCCGTCAGCCCCCGAACCAGCGGAAGAACGCGGCGAGGATGAGCGCGTTCGCGGTGTCGGTGTAGAGCGAAGCGGCCAGCGTGATCGCGAGCAGCGCGCGCGGCGTCTCGCCGAAGGTCGCGTTGAGCCGCCGCATCACCGCGAGCCCGACCGGCATCGCACCGAGGCTGAAGCCGATGAACCCGCCGCTTGCCGCCGCGGCGTCGCGATCGCGCCCGAACAGCGTGTAGACGACCAGGACCGCGATCAGCACGGTCACCGTCGCCTGCACGGCGGCGCCGGTGAGCAGCATCGGCAGCTTCGCCGCGAGCTCCGCCCAGTCGAGCGTGAGCATCGCGATCGCGAGGAAGATGCGCAGCGCGATGGTGCCGACGAGGTCGGTGACCTCGGTGTCGAGCGGGCGTCGCGCCGCATCGGCGACGTTGGTGATCAGCACGCCGGTCAGCAGCACGGCGAGGAACGTGGGGGCCTTGAACCCGAGCCCCGCCGCCCAGTCGCGCAAGACCGGCCCGATGGCGAGACACGCGAGGATCCACAGCAGGCACGGCAGCCAGCGGTCGGACGAGAACGCCGGTTCGCGCGCGGCTGCGGCGGGCTCGCTTTTCTCGAACACCGTCGCGTGCCGCGCCGCCGCGGCGTTGCGCGTGGCGAGCCACACCGAGACCGGTCCCGCGACGAGCCCGCCGAGGACGAGTCCGAGGGTGGCGCTGCCGATGCCGATCTCGAACGCACCGGTGATCGCCTGCCCTTCGGGCGCATTTGCCCAGGCGGTGGCGGTCCCGTGGCCGCCGAGGTAAGCGATGCTGCCCATGAAGAGCCCCGTCGCGGGGGCCGCACCGAACAGCGACGCGACCGCGATCCCCGCCAGGTTTTGCGCGAGGACGGCGAGCGTGATGGCGAGGCAGATCACCAGCGCCCCCTTGCCGGCCGACGCGAGCCGGCCGAGGTGCGCGCCGAACCCGAGCGAGGCGAAGAAGACGAGCAGCAGCGCGTCGCGCGGCGCGGTGGCGAACTTCACGTCCAGCCAGCCGCCCGCGCGCAAGCCCGCGAGCACGAGCGAGATCAGCAGGCCGGCGGTGACGGCAGGCGGGATGTTGCCGCGCTCGACCCACGGCAGCGCGCGGTTCATGCGCCGGCCGAGCTCGATCGTCACGAGCGCGGCGAAAAGCGTCCAAACCCCCGAGAGCTCGACCTGCACTTGTTGTTCTTGCCTCCCCGGCACATCCTACCGCCGCCGCCGGGATTGCGTTCATGCGCGAAAAGCGGTGTCATAAGGCATGACGAACGTCGGCAAAGCACCGCGCGCGGACGCGGCGGGAACGGTTGCGCTCGGGGACCTGCGCGTGAATCGCCTCGCTTTCGGCGCGATGCGCGTCTGCGGGCGCGACATCTGGGGTCCGCCCGCCGATCGCGCCGCCGCGCATCGGGTGATCCGGCGCGCGGTCGAGCTGGGCGTGAACTTCATCGACACGGCAGACAGCTACGGCCCGGAGGTCGACGAGATCCTGATTGCCGAGGCGCTGCATCCCTACCCGACGGGACTCGTGATCGGCACGAAGGGCGGGCTGGTGCGGCCGAACCGGCACGCGTGGGATTCGAACGCGGACCCCGAGCACCTGCGGCACGCGGTCAACGGCAGCCTGCAGCGGCTCAAGCTCGAGCGGATCGATCTCTATCAGCTGCACGCGCCCGACCCGCGCGTGCCGTTCGCCGAGTCGGTGGGCGCGCTCGCCCGCATGCAGCGCGGCGGGAAGATCCGTCACATCGGGCTGTCGAACGTCTCGGTCGCCGAGCTCACCGCAGCGCGGAAGATCGCGCCGATCGTCTCGGTGCAGAACGAGTACAACTTCGACGACCGCAGCTCGGACGACGTGCTCGCCGAATGCGTGCGCCTCGGCATCGCGTTCATCCCGTGGTACCCGCTCGGTGCCGGGCGCAGCCTGCGCTCGGCGAAGCTGAAGCGCGTCGCGGCCCGGCGCGGCGTGAGCGCCGCGCAGGTGGCGCTGGCGTGGCTCCTCGCGCGCACGCCGGTGATGCTGCCGATTCCCGGCACCGCGTCGCTCGTCCATCTCGAGGAGAACGTGCGCGCGGCGAGCCTGGTGCTTACCGAGGAGGAGCGGATCGCGCTCGGCTGACGGTCACGCCGCCGCGCGTCGGCGCTCCGCCCCGGCCGCCAGCGTGGCGAGACGAACGACCTCGCCGACGACGAGGATCGCGGGACTCGCGAGTCCCGCTCCCGCGATCGCCGCCGGCAGATCGGCGAGCGTCGTGATCACCTCCTGTTGCCGAGAAGTCGTGCCGTGCTGGATCGCCGCGGCCGGCGTGTCGCCTGCCATGCCGCCCGCGCGCAATCCCGCGACGATCTCCGGGAGCGTCGCAATGCCCATGTACACGACGATCGTCAGACCCGAGCGGGCCAGCGTCGACCAGTCGGGCGCGGTGCCCTCGCGCGTGTGCCCCGTCACAAACGCAACCCCGCGCGCGAGTCCGCGGTGCGTGACGGGAATGCCCGCTGCGGCCGGCACGCCGATGCCGGCGGTGACGCCGCTCACGACCTCGCACGCGACGCCTGCGGCGCGGAGCGCGGCGAGCTCTTCGCCGCCGCGTCCGAAGACGAACGGGTCGCCGCCCTTCAGCCGCGCGACGACGCTGCCGCGCCGCGCGAGCCGGACCATCAGTCGCTCGATGAACGCCTGCGGCGTCGACCGGCAGCCGCCGCGCTTGCCCACGGGCACGATGCGCGCGCCCGGCCGCGCGTGCATGAGGATCGCGGGATTCACGAGATCGTCGTGGAGCACGATATCCGCCTCGCCAAGCGCGCGCACCGCCTTGAGCGTCACGAGCTCCGGATCGCCGGGCCCGGCACCGATCAGATAGACCTTGCCGCGCTTCATGCCGCCTCGCGCTCGCGCGTGGCGAGCAGGCGCTTCAGCTCGGGGACGCACGACCCGCAGCTCGTGCCGCAGCCGAGCTTCGCCTGAAGCGCGGCAAGCGTCGGTGCGCCCGGCAGTGCCGCTGCGATCGCCGTTTCGGTCACGTCGAGACAACTGCAGACTACCTTGGCGGGCGTCGCGCAGCCCGCGGGCGGTGCGGCGGTAGGAACGACCAGCAGGCGGCGGATCGGCTCGACCGGCTCGCCGCGCACGAGCCACTCGCGCAGCCAGCCTTCCGCCGCCGTCGCCGCCTCGTCGCCCGACAGGCGGACGGCGCGCAGCTGACCGGCGGCGACCTCGATCCGCCGACCGACGCCGCGCCGGCCGTCGTCGTAGCGGATCACGCCCGCGTGATCGAGGCCGAGCGCGGCATCGAACGCGTCGAGTGCCGCGGCGGCGGGCGGCGCCGCAGCGGCCACGCGCATCAGTACGCCCTCTCGGTCGCGGCCGATCAAGGTGACCGACGCGAACTCGAACGCCACGCCGAGGGCCGCGAGCCGGTCTGCCGCCGCACTCGCGGTGCCGGATGCCGGCCACCCGAACGCCACGAGGCGCCAGGGCAGGTCGGCTTTCGCGACGCGGACGGCCGCGTGCTTCAGCTCCGGCTGCTTGGAGACGGGATCGAATGCCGCGATGGTGAGCGCATTCACGCCGCCGCCCGCCGCGCCGCCGAGGAACCGGTCGCCCCAGTGCATGGCGATGAACGCCTGCCCGCTCGCGACATCGTCGCTCGCCGCGGCCGGCACGATCAAGCGGCCGCGCCGCGACTCGACGATGGCGAGGTCGCCGGGCTTCAGGCCGCGGCGCGCGAGATCGCCGGGGTGCATCTCGACCGCGGGCTCGGGCGAATGGCTGAACGCCTGGGCGAGGTGCCGGTGCGGCTCATGCCGTGCCATTGGTCGCGCAGCCGTCCGGTCGTCAGACGGATCGAGTAGCGCGCGTCGACGCGCTCGGCCGGTGGCCGGTACCCCCACGCGAAGAAGCGCGCCTTGCCGGATTCGGTCGGAAACACGCCATCCTCGTACAGGCGCGCGCGGCCGGCCGATGCGCCTTCGGGCATCGGCCACTGCTGCGGACCGTCGTCGAGGATCGCGTACGAGAGCCCGGTGATGTCGAGATCGCGGCCGCGGGTGGCCTCGCGATGCTCGTTCCACGCCTCCTCGACGGATGCGAACGCGAAGAGATCGCGCTGCCCCGGCCGCAGGCGTTGCGCGAGCCGGCGCCCGAAATCGGCGGCGATCTCCCAGTCCTCCCGTGCCTCGCCCGGGGGCGGCACCGCGGCGCGCACGCGCGAGATGCGCCGCTCGGAGTTGGTGACCGTGCCGTCCTTCTCGCCCCAGCTCGCCGCGGGCAGCAACGACGTCGGCGTAGCGCGCCGTCTCGGTGCCGGCGTAGGCGTCCTGCACGACGACCAACTCGGCGCGCTCGAGCGCCGCGCGCACCGTGGCCTGGTCCGGCAGCGACTGCGCGGGGTTCGTGCAGGCGATCCAGACCGCCTTGATCCCGCCGTCTGCGCAGCGCTTCGAACATCTCGACCGCCGTCTTGCCGGGGCTTCGGGCAGCGCCTCGACGCCCCAGAGCGCCGCGATCTCGGCGCGGTCCTCGGGGTCGGCGAGCTCGCGGTGCCCGGGGAGCAGGTTCGCCAGCCCGCCGACCTCGCGGCCGCCCATCGCATTCGGCTGCCCGGTGAGGCTGAACGGCCCCGCACCGGGCCGCCCGATCTGGCCGGTGGCGAGGTGCAGGTTGATCAGCGCCGCGTTCTTGGCGTGCCCGAGGTCGACTGGTTCAGCCCCTGGCAGTAGAGCGAGAGCGCCGCGCCCGCCTCGCCGAACCAGCGCGCAGCCTGCACGAGGTCGCGCTCGGCAATCCCGCAGATCCCGGCGGCGGTGCGACGGCGTGTACTCGCGGACGGTTTCGCGCAGCGCGTCGAAGCCCTCGGTGTGCGCGCGCGATGAAGCCTGGTCGACAGAGCCCTTCCCAGAGCAGCAGGTGCAGCATGCCGTGGAAGAGCACGACGTCGGTGCCCGGCGCGATCGCGAGGTGCAGGTCGGCCTCGCGCGCGGTGTCGGTGCGACGCGGGTCGACGACGATCAGCTTCATGTCCGGGTTGCGTCGCGCGCGCGCAGCTTCGAGCCGGCGGTAGCAGCACCGGGTGCGCGACCAGGCCGTGTTCGAGCCGGCGATGAAGACCAGGTCGCGCATGATCGACGTCCTCGTAGCATGCCGGCGGCGCGTCGGCGCCGAGCGTGGGCTTGTAGCCGGCGACCGCGCTGACGACATGCACAGGCGCGAGTTGGTGTCGATGTTGTTGGTGCCGATCAGACGCCTTGCGCGAGCTTGTTGAAGACGTAGATAGTCCTCGGTCAGCAGCTGCCCGGACACGTAGAACGCCGACCGCGTCCGGACCGTGCGCCGCGACGATCGCGGCGAACCGGTCGGCGACGTGATCGAGCGCCTCGTCCCAGCTCACGCGCGCGCGGCGCTGCTCCGCGCGGCGCGCCGCAACTCCGGGTGGAGCGCGCGCGACTTCGCGGAGCGCCGGCCGCGCGGTGAGGTGCAGGGTCGCAGCCCTTGGTGCACAGCTGGCCGAAGTTCGCCGGGTGGTCGGGATCGCCGCGCACGCCGGTGATCTGCTCGCCATCGGTCTCGATGATCACGCCGCAGCCGACGCCGCAGTAGGGGCAGGTCGAGCGGACTTCGCGGGCGGGGCGGTCCATCGGTCCGCTACGCGGTGACGGTCGTTCCCGTCGACTCGGCGGCGAGCGGCGTCGTCGCGTCGAGCATCACCCGATCGCCTTCGACGCGCACCGCAAAACGGCGCACGCAGCCCTCGTCCGGCGCCGCGGCGCGGCCGGAACCGAGGTCGATCGTCCAGTTGTGCAGCGGGCAGGCCACGCTGTCGCGCCGAACACGATGCCCTGCGACAGCGGGCCGCCCTTGTGCGGGCAGCGGTCGAGCAGCGCGAACACGCGGTCGTCGGCGGTGCGGAACACCGCGATCGTCCGCCCCGTCCATCCGCGCGCACGCGACGCGCGCCGAGCCGCGGGATGTCGTCGACGCGCGCAGATGCGATCCACGCGTTCATGCCAGCTCATACGCCCGATCGCCACGGCTCGAACTGCCGCGCGTCGACGCGCGGCCTTGCTCGAGCTCGAACCACGGGTCGGGCTCGCCGTCGAGCGCGAACTGCAGGCGCTCCCACAGCGCCGGCGGCCGGCGGCGTCGTCCAGGACGCGCTTTCTTCACGTAGTCCAGGCCGACGCGGTGGACGTAGTGCACGGTGCGCTCGAGGTACCAGCCTTCCTCGCGGTAGAGCTGCAGGAAGGCGCCGGTGTACTCCAGCACCTCGTCGGCGGTCTTCACCTTGACGAGGAACTGCGCCACCTCGGTCTTGATGCCGCCGTTGCCGGCGACGTAGATCTCCCAGCCCGAGTCGACGCCGATCACGCCGACGTCCTTGATGCCGGCCTCGGCGCAGTTGCGCGGGCAGCCGCGACACGGCGAGCTTGACCTTGTGCGGCGCGTACATGCGCCACAGCGCGCGCTCGAGGTCCTTGCCCATCTGCGTGCGAGTCCTGCGTGCCGAAGCGGCACCACTCGCTGCCGACGCAGGTCTTCACGGTGCGCAGCGCCTTGGCGTAGGCGTGGCCGCGAGGGCATGTCGAGGTCGCGCCACACGCCGCGCAGGTCTTCCTTCTTCACGCCGAGCAGGTCGATGCGCTGGCCGCCGGTGACCTTCACGGTCGGGATCTGGTACTTGTCCACGACGTCGGCGATGCGGCGCAGCTCGGCGGCGTTGGTCTCGCCGCCCCACATGCGCGGCATCACCGAGTAGGTGCCGTCCTTCTGGATGTTGGCGTGGCTGCGCTCGTTGATGAAGCGCTCTGCGGGTCGTCCCGCGCCTCCTTGCGGCCAGGTGCGAGATCAGGTAGTAGTTGAGCGCCGGGCGGCAGGTCGCGCAGCCGTTCGGCGTGCGCCAGCTCGAGGAACTCGCAGCACCGCGGCGATCGATGAGCAGGTGCTGGTCGCGGATCGCGTCGCGCACCTCCTGGTGGCTGCGGTCGGTGCAGCCGCACATCGGCTTCTGCTTCGGCGCGGCCGAGTAGTCGCCACCGGCGGTGAACATCAGGATCTGCTCGACCAGGCCGGTGCACGAGCCGCAGGAGGCGCTGGCCTTGGTGTGCTTGCGCACCTCGTCGAGCGTGAACAGGCCCTTGTCCTTGATCGCCTTGCAGATCGTGCCCTTGCACACGCCGTTGCAGCCGCAGACTTCGTCGCGTGTCGGCCATCGCCGCGACGCTCGACTGTGGCCCTGGTGGCCCGCGTCGCCGATGTTCGTCTCGCCGAACATCAGCTGGTCGCGGATGTCGGCGACGTTGCGGCCGTCGCGCAGCAGCTTGAAGTACCAGGCGCCGTCGACGGTGTCGCCGTAGAGGCAGGCGCCGACCAGCTTGTCGTCGCGGAGCACCAGCTTCTTGTAGACGCCGCCGCCGGGATCGCGACAGCACGATCTCTTCGGTGCCGTCGCCGCCGGTGAAGTCGCCGGCCGAGAACAGGTCGATGCCGGTGACCTTGAGCTTGGTGGAGACGAGCGAACCGGCGTAGCGGCCGATGCCGAACTGCGCCAGGTGGTTCGCGCACACCTTCGCCATGCTCGAACAGCGGCGCGACCAGGCCGTAGGCGATGCCGCGGTGGTCCGCGCACTCGCCCACCGCGTAGATGCGCGGGTCGAAGGTCTGCAGCGTGTCGTTGACGACGATGCCGCGGTGGCAGTGCAGGCCGGCGGACTCGGCGAGCGCGGTGTTGGGGCGGATGCCCACGGCCATCACGACCAGGTCGGCGGGCAGTTCGCTCGCCGTCCTTGAAGCGCACGGCGCGCACGCGCCGGCCGTCCCCGAGCGATCAGCGCTTCGGTCTGCGCCTCCGAGCCGGAACGCGAGGCCGCGCTCCTCGAGCGACTGCTGCAGCAGCTCGCCGGCCGGTGCGTCGAGCTGGCGCTCCATCAGCCACGGCATGAGATGCACGACGGTGACGTCCATGCCGCGCGCGCATCAGGCCGTTGGCCGCTTCGAGCCCGAGCAGGCCGCCGCCGATGACCACCGCGTGCCGGTGCGCCGCGCGGCGTCGATCATCGCGCTCGGTGTCGGCGATGTCGCGGTAGGCGAGCACGCCCGTCGAGGTCCTCGCCCGGCACCGGCAGGATGAACGGGTTCGAGCCGGTGGCGAGCAGCAGCCGGTCGTACTCGGCCCGCGTGCCGTCCGCGGCCTCGACGACGCGGCGCGCCCGATCGATGCGCGTCACGGTCTTGCCGAGGTGCAGCGTGATTCCGTTGGCCGCGTACCAGCCGGCATCGTTCAGCACGATCTCGTCGAGCGTCTGCTCGCCGGCGAGCACCGGCGAGAGCAGGATGCGGTTGTAGTTGGGATGCGGCTCGGCGCCGAACACCGTGATGTCGTAGAGATCCGGCGCGATCTTCGAGCAGCTCCTCGAGCGTGCGCACGCCGGCCATGCCGTTGCCGACGACGACAAGCCGCGGGCGCCGGTGGAGGGTCGCGAAGGGCTCGCGCTTCATCAGGCGGCCCGCTTCATCTGCTTCTGGTACAGGAACTCGAGCACCGCGCTGCGGCAGGCCGTGTAGCGCGGATCGGCCGCGAGGGCGAGGCGGTCGCGCGGGCGCGGCAGATCGACCTCCAGGATCTCGCCGATCGTCGCCGCCGGCCCGTTGGTCAGCATCACGACGCGGTCGGAGAGCAGCACCGCCTCGTCGACGTCGTGCGTCACCATCACCACGGTGCTGCCGGTGGCGGCGACGATCCTGATGAGCTCGTCCTGCAGGTGCGCCCGCGTCAGCGCGTCGAGCGCGCCGAACGGCTCGTCCAGCAGCAGCACCTTCGGCTCCATCGCGAGCGCGCGCGCGATGCCGACGCGCTGCTTCATGCCGCCCGAGATCTCGTGCGGGATACTTGTGCGCGGCGTGCTCGAGATGCCACGAGCGCGAGCGCGGCGTCGGTGCGCGCCTTGAGCCGCGCCTTCGGCTTCGGCGCCGCCGAACACGCGCTCGACCGCGAGGTGCACGTTCTCGAAGCAGGTGAGCCACGGCAGCAGCGAGTGGTTCTGGAACACCACGGCGCGGTCCGGGCCGGGGCCGGCGATCTTCGCGGCCGGCGACGAAGCATGTGGCCCGCGGTCGGCATGCAGCAGCCCGGCGACCAGATTGAGCAGCGTCGACTTGCCGCAGCCCGAGTGCCCGATCAGCGTGACGAACTCGCCCTTCCGGACCGTGAGGTCGATGTCGCGCAGCGCGACGAACGGCCCTTGCTTGGTGTCGAAGGCCATGCCGCGCCTGCTCGACGATGAGGTGGCGGTCCATGCTCAGCTCCGGTCCTTCGCGTAGTCGAAGCGGCCGGCGAGCAGCAGCAGCGACTGCTCGAGCGCGAGCCCGACGATGCCGATCACGAAGATCGCGATGAGGATGTGCTCGACGTTGAGGTTGTTCCACTCGTCCCACACCCAGAAGCCGATGCCCACGCCGCCGGTCAGCATCTCGGCCGCCACGATCACCAGCCAGGCGACGCCGATCGACAGGCGCACGCCGGTCAGCATGTAGGGCAGCACCGCCGGGAACAGGATCTTCGTGAAGACCTTCCACTCGGACAGGTTCAGCACGCGCGCCACGTTCAGGTAGTCCTGCGGCATCGCGCTGCACGCCGACCGCGGTGTTGATGATCATCGGCCAGATGCGGCGAGATGAAGATCGTCCAGATCGCCGCCGGGTTGCGCGGCCTTGAAGACGAGCAGGCCGATCGGCAGCCAGGCGAGCGGCGACACCGGCCGCAGCAGGCTGATGATCGGCGCCGCCATGCCGGCGAGGAAGCGGAAGCGGCCGATCATGAAGCCGAGCGGGATGCCGACCAGCGCCGCGAGGCCGAAGCCGATGCCGACGCGCCGCAGCGAGTTCAGCACGTTCCAGCCGATGCCCTGGTCGTTCGGGCCCGTTGCGGTAGAACGGGTCGGCGAACACCGTCTTCGCGGCGTCGAAGGTCGCGCCGGGACCGGGAATCGACCCGCCCTTCGCGACCAGCGCCCACAGGCCGATGAACGCGACGATGCCGAGCACCGGCGCGAGGATCTTCAGCGCGAGCTCCGTTCGACGGCGACGCGCCGCGGCCGGCGAGGGACGTGCGGCGGCCGTCGGCGCGGCGCGGCGGACGCAGCGTGCGCCTGCGCGGCGCTGCTCGTCGGCTCGCGACGCTGTCCTTCGCGACATACGGGAGCGCGTGCACGACCGCGCGCGGCGGCGCGGCGTCGGCGGGAAGCACGGAACGCGGGAGCGCTGCACTCATCGCGGATTCCTCCGGTGTCAGGCGTGGACCTTGAACGAGCCGGCGTACTTCTTCGGGTCGCTTGCCGTCCCACACCACGCCGTCGATGAGCTTGCGACGTGCGCATCGGCTCCTTCGGCAACGCCGACCTTCACCTGCGCGGCGGCCTGCTTGTAGAGCTCGATCTGGTTGACCTGCTTCGCGACCGCCAGGTAGTCGGGGTCGGTCCTTGAGCAGGCCCCAGCGCGGTGCTGGGTGAGGAACCACATGCCGTCGGAGCAGGTACGGGAAGTTCACCGCGCCGTCGTTGAAGAACTTCATGTGGTTCGGGTCGTCCCAGGTCTTGCCGAGGCCGTTCTGGTAGCGCCCGAGGATGCGCTGGTTGATCACGTCGACCGACGGTGTTGACGTACGCCTTGTCGGCGATCGTCTCGGCCATCTTCAGCCGGTTGGCAGAGCGACGCGTCGATCCAGCGTGCCGGCCTCGAGCATCGCGGCGGTCATCGCGCGCGCGGTGTTCGGATACTTCTGGACGAACTCGGCGGTGGTGCCGAGCACCTTCTCCGGATGGTCCTTCCAGATGTCCTGCGTGGTGACCGCGGTGATGCCGATGCCGTCGACGATCGCGCGGTGGTTCCACGGCTCGCCGACGCAGAAGCCGTCCATGTTGCCGACGCGCATGTTGGCGACCATCTGCGGCGGCGGCACGGTGATCACCTTCACGTCCTTCATCGGGTTGATGCCGTTCGCGGCAAGCCAGTAGTAGAGCCACATCGCGTGCGTGCCGGTCGGGAAGGTCTGCGCGAAGGTGTACTCGCGCTTGCTCCTTCGTCATCAGCGCGGCGAGGCTCGCGCCGTCGACCGCGCCCTTGTCGGCGAGCTTCTTCGACAGCGTGATCGCCTGGCCGTTGTGGTTGAGGGTCATCAGGACGGCCATGTCCTTCTTCGGCCCGCCGACGCCCATCTGCACGCCGTAGATGAGGCCGTACAGCACGTGCGCCGCGTCGAGGTCGCCGTTGACGAGCTTGTCGCGCACGCTCGCCCAGGACGCTTCCTTCGTCGGCACGATCTTGATGCCGTACTTCTTGTCGAATCTCGAGCACCGAGGCCATCACCACCGAGGCGCAGTCGGTGAGCGGGATGAAGCCGATCTTCACCTCCTTCTTCTCGGGCGCGTCCGAGCCCGCGGCCCAGGCGGCGGTGCGCACCGCGTCGGGCACGAGGCTCATGATCGCGGCCGCGCCGGCCCGCTTGAGAAAGGCGCGGCGCTCGCCGCTGGCATCGGTGTCGACGGGTGTCTCATTCATCAGGCTCTCCGGTCAGAAAACGAAAAAAGGCGTTCGAATGCGGCGCGCGTGCGCCGGGTTCGAACGCCTTCGTTCAACGCCGCGGGATCGCCGTTGATCCCGCGCTCTGCGTCACTCTACGCAAGCGGCATACCAGCGCCCCGTGCCTTGTGCCAAGAACCCGTCGAATCAGGTGGTTAAGCGAAATCGCCGGCCTTTACTGCGACACCGAATCGCGCGCATCGACGCACTGCTGCGGTGCGGTAAGCGCCGCTCGCGCACGATCAGCGCGCACCCGACCGAACGATTCAGCCGAGCAACGCCGCGGCGTCGATCACCTGTTGCGCGACTTCCGCGAGCCGCTTGCCGCGGTCCATCGCGAGCTTGCGGAGCGCGGCGTAGGACGCCTCCTCGTCCAGCCCGCGCGTCTTCATCAGGATGCCCTTGGCGCGCTCGACGAGCTTGCGCTCGGAGAGCTTGAGCTGCGTCTCGGCCAGCTCGTCGCGCAGGCGCTGGTAGGCCTCGAAGCGCGCGCAGGCGACCTCCACGATCGATTTCACGCGCCCGGGATCGAGTCCGTCCACCACGTAGGCGGCGACGCCCGCGCGCACCGCCGCGCGGATCGTGTCCGGCCCGGCATCGGCGGAGAACATGACGATCGGCCGCGGCTGCTCGCGTCCCATCACCACGAGGTGCTCGAGCACGTCGCGCGTCGGCGACTCGGTGTCGATGACGATCACGTCGGGCCGCACGCGTTCAACATCCGCGAGCAGCGCGAGCGGCGCCCCGCGCGAGACCACGACCTCGTAGCCCGCTTCCTCGAGCGCCGCGCGCAGCACGCGCCCGCGCCCGCGCGACTCGTCCACCACCAGCACCCGCATCGCCACCGCTCTCTCGCTGCAAAGGCGATGTCCTTACTTGCAACATGCATGCCACGCCGCTGCACCGCGCCGGAGCGCCCCGGTGTCAACCGCGGTGCGCCACCCCGCGTTCATGGCGCACTCTTCATCAAGGACCGCACCGGAAGGAACCACCCGTTGAACGCACCGCTCGCAGGCCCGCTCGAGGAGACGCTGACGCTCCGCCAGGCGAAGAAG
This sequence comes from uncultured beta proteobacterium, assembly GCA_963716855.1. Lineage (GTDB taxonomy): Bacteria > Pseudomonadota > Gammaproteobacteria > Burkholderiales > SG8-39 > JAGVSZ01. The sequence continues at coordinate 25,836 of CAVQUV010000029.1, forward strand.
CTCATCCAGTGCATGGCGCACGAGCAGAGCTTTCTCCTGCTTTCGCCCCCGGGCGTCGGGAAGTCCGAGGTGGTCTACGAGGCGGCGCGGGAGATGAGCCTGCCGTGCCGCTCGCTGCTCGGCACGCAGATCGCGCCCGAGGACGTGAGCGGCGTCCCGCGCATCGTCGGGGAGCGCAGCGTCTTCTGCCCGCCGCGGCTGCTGCTGCCGGAGCGGCCGGAGCCGTTCTGCCTGTTCCTCGACGAGCTGCCGGCCTGCGCGCCGGACGTGCAGAAAGCGTTCTACTCGCTGCTGCTCGAGCGGCGCCTGGGCGAGCACGAGCTGCCGAAGGGCACCTGGGTGGTGGCCGCCGGCAACCGGGCGCAGGACCGCGCGCTGGTGCGCTCGCTCAGCTCGGCGCTCGTGAATCGCGTGACGATGCTGCACGTGCGCGTCGACGTCGGCGAGTGGCTCGACTGGGCCCGCCGCCACCGCGTGCGGCCGGAGATCCTGAGCTTCATCGCGTACCTGCCCGACGCGCTGATGCGCCCGGTGCCTGCGGAGCCCGTCCCGTTCTCGACGCCGCGCGCGTGGGCCCTGCTCTCGCGCGCGCTCGACCTGGCCGAGGGCTCGGGCATTCTCACGCGCGAGACCCGACGCGCGCTCGCGTTCGGACGGCTTTCCGCCGAGGACGCCGCGGTGTTCTGCGCGCTCGCCGAGGAGTCGATCGCCGCGATCCAGCCGCCCGAGCGCTACATCGAGAACCCGGCCGAGCTCCCGCGGGGCGACGTTGCACGCTGGTTCGTGCTGAACTGCATCCGCCAGCAGGTGCGCGACGGCAAGCTCGACGGCGTGCGGCCGGCGGCGATCAACCGCTTCCTGCGCAGCCTGCCGCCCGAGGCGCAGCTGACGCTGCTCACCGACCTGGTCGAGCAGTGGGGCACGCTCGGCGCCGACCGGGCGATGTTCGACCTCCTGAAGCGCGTCGCCAACCTGTGACCGCCGCCGCCGTTGCCAGCGAGCGCGAGACGCTTGAGCGGATCGCGCGCGGCCTGCGCATGACCACCGTCGCGCTGCCGCACCTCGCGGGCCTCGCCGCGGCGACGCGCGTCGCGCTCGACGACCGCATTCCGACGATGGGCGTGTTCGCGTCCGGGCGCCTCGTCGCCAACCCGCAGTTCGTGCGCCGGCTGAAGGAAAACGAGCTCGTGTTCGTGCTCGCGCACGAGCTGCTGCACCTCGCGCTGCGCACGCACGACCGTGCGAAGGGCTCGGATCGCCTCCAGTTCAACTACGCGCACGACTACATCATCAACGACATCCTGCGTGCCGAGCTCGGGTTCGCGCACATTCCCGCTAACGGGCTCGACATGCCGGGCGCGCGCGAGAAATCGGCCGAGGAGATCCTGCTCGGGATGCGCCGCAACGAACAGCAGACGAAGACGCGCGTGTTCGAGGGCGAGGCGACGTCCACGCGGCGCCTGTTCGGCGGCGGCCCGGGGCAGGCCGGCGACGGGGCCGACGAAGCGGGCGACGTGCTGGGCGACAAGCGCGAGCGCGAGATGTTCCCCGAGGAGGCCGCCGCGCAGGCGGCGCACGCCGAGCGGATCAGGGAGGTCGCCGCGAAGGCGCTCGGCCTCGCGGCGGCGATGGGGCGCTTGCAGGGTCTGCGGGGCACCGACCCGGGCGCGGCGCGACAGGTCGTCTCGGCCCTGCGCGATGTGTACCGGCCGCCCTGGGAGCTCGCGCTGCAGCGCTGGCTCGAGTCGGTGGCACCGGGCGAGCGCACGTTCGCGCGACCGGCGCGCCGCTCGGCGCCGCAGGCCGACGTCGTGTTGCCGGGAAGACGGCGCGAGGGCTGGATCCTCAACGTGGTGCTCGACACGAGCGGCTCGATGACCGCCGAGATCCCGCGCGCGCTCGGCGCGATCGCCGGGTTCTGCGATGCGGTCGCGGTGGACCAGGTGCGCCTGCTCCAGTGCGACGCCGCCGTCACGTCCGACGAGACGCTTTCGCCGCTCGAGCTCGCCGAGCGCGAGATCGCCGGGTACGGCGGCAGCGACCTCTCGCCCGCGATGCTGCGGCTCGCCGACGAGCCCCATGTGCGCGCCGCAGTGGTCATCACCGACGGCGACATCGCCTATCCGCCCGAGCCGGTGCCCTATAACGTGCTGTGGGTGCTGCCGGCGCGCGACGCGGCGCGCTTCCAACCGCCGTACGGCCGCGTCGTTGCGATGGACGCGCGTTGACCCCCACCCCGGCCCTCCCCCCGCCAGGGAGAGGGTGAAGAAAGGACGAGCAATGAGAGTGATGCAGGAACTGGTGGCGTACTTCGACCGGACTGGAAAGCTGTCGCCGCGGCAGATGCACAAACTGCTCGACCAGGGCTTCCTCGCTTCGGACGCCCCGCCGACGATGGTCGACCTCTGCGACCGCGTCGGCGCGGTCTACTACTTCCGCGTCACCGGCGATACGAACGGGCCGCTGTGGGGCACCGACGTGTACACGGGAGACTCCGCCCTCGCCGTCGCCGCGGTGCATGCCGGACTCGTGCAGCCGGGGGCGACCGCGATCCTGCGCGTCACGGTCGAGCAGCCGCTCAAGCAATACCTGGGCGCCACGCGCAACGGCGTCGCGAGCCACGACTTCGGACCGTTCGGCACGGCGTACCGTCTGAGCCGGGTGTAGGGTGAACGATGCAAAGGGGCCACACCCCCTTTGCGAATCCCCAAGCCCAGTGCGAGACCTCGGCAAGCCGAGGTCTCGCCGAGGGTCTCAAGCGCGAGTTGCGGCCCGCCGGGTTGCGGCCGATCGTGGAGGGCCGTTAAGCTCGGCGGGTGAGCGCACCGGTCTACCGCCAGGTTGCCCTGCGACGCGCGCCGGTGGAGGTGACGCGCGACGATCGCGGCCATCTGCTGCTTGCGTTCGACGCTGCCGCTCGGGCCCTATCCCGCGCGGCTGACCGACCGACTGGTGGAACACGCCGCGGCGGCGCCGGCGCGTCCGCTCTTCGCCCGGCGCGGCCCCGACGGCGCCTGGCGCACGATCACGTACGCGCACGCGCTCGAGCGCGCGCGCCGCCTCGGCCAGGCGCTGCTCGACCGCGGACTGTCGGCCGAGCGACCGCTGCTCATCCTCTCCGAGAACGACCTCGAGCATGCCCAGCTCGCGCTCGCCGCGCTGCACGTGGGCGTGCCGTTCCTGGCGGTGTCGCCCGCGTATTCGCTCGTCTCGCAGGACTTCGGCAAGCTGCGCGCCGCGGTCGCACTGATGACGCCGGGGCTCGTATTCGCCTCCGACGGAACCCGGTACGGGCGCGCGATCGAAGCGACGGTGCCGCCGGACACCGAGCTCGCCGTGACGCAGGCTCCGCCTGCAGGCCGCAAGGCGACGCTGTTTTCCGCGCTCGCCGCGACGCACGATACGGCGGGCGTCGACGCCGCCCACGCCGCGATCGGGCCGGAGGCGGTCACTAAGTTCCTGCTCACCTCGGGTTCGGTCGGCGTGCCGAAAGCGGTGATCCACACGCAGCGGATGCTCACCGCCAACCTGCAGATGATCGTCGAGTGCCTGCCGTTCCTCGCCGAGGAGCCGCCGGTGCTCGTCGACTGGCTGCCCTGGAACCACACGTTCGGCGGCAACCACAACTTCGGGCTGACGCTCTACAACGGCGGCACGCTCTACATCGACGACGGGAAACCGCTCCCGCAGCTGGTCGGCGAGACGCTTCGCAACCTGCGCGAGATCGCCCCCACGGTCTACTTCAACGTGCCGCGCGGCTTCGAGGAGATCGCGCACGCCCTCGCGGCCGACCGCGCGCTCGCGAAAACGTTCTTCAGCCGCGTGAAGATGCTCTTCTACGCCGCCGCCAGCCTGTCGCAGCCGATCTGGGACGCGCTTCATCGCGTCGCCGAGGAGACGATCGGCGAGCGCATCGTCATGATCACCGGCCTCGGCATGACCGAGACGGCCCCGTTCGCGATCTGCGCGAACTGGCAGGCGGGCCGCTCCGGCGGCATCGGCCATCCGGCGCCCGGTACCGAGCTGCGGCTCGCGCCCGTCGGCGACAAGCTCGAGGCGCGCTACCGGGGCCCGAACGTCACGCCCGGCTTCTGGCGGCAGGAGGCGCTCACTCGTCAGGGCTTCGACGAGGACGGCTTCTACCGCAGCGGCGACGCGGTCCGGTTCCTCGATCCGGCCGACCCGCAGCAGGGCCTCGCGTTCGACGGCCGCATCGCCGAGGACTTCAAGATCGACAACGGCACCTGGGTGAGCGTGGGGCCGCTGCGCGCACAGATCATCGCCGCCGGCGCGCCGTACGTGCAGGATGTCGTGATCGCCGGTCACGACCGCCGCGAGGTGACCGCCCTCGTGATCCCGCACCTCGACTCGTGCCGCAGGCTTTGCCCGGACCTGCCGGCCGGCGCGTCGGCCGCGCAGGTCGCGGCGCAGCCGGCGGTGCGGGCGGTCGTCCAGCGGGTCCTCGACTCGCTCGGCCGCGCGAGCACCGGCGCGGCGCACCGCGTGGCGCGCGCGATCCTGCTCGACGCGCCGCCGTCGATCGACCGCGGCGAGATCACGGACAAGGGCTCGATCAACCAGCGCGCCGCGCTGGAGCATCGCGCCGCGCTGGTCGAGGCGCTGTACGCCGAGCGGCCGGGACCGCAGGTGATCGTCGCTCAACACGAAGGAGCCGGACCGTGAACGTCGACGAGCTGGTCGCAATCGACATCCACACGCACGCCGAGGTTTCGACGCGTATGCTGCCCGACGAGGCCGCAAAGGAGCTCGACGAGGCGAAGGGGCGGTACTTCAAGTACGTGCCGCAGCACCCGACGATCGCCCAGATGGCCGCGTACTACCGCGAGCGGAAGATGGGCTTCGTCGTGTTCACGGTCGACCACGAGCGCGGCTTGGGGATGAAGCGCATCTCGAACGAGGAGGTCGCCGAAAGCGCTGCGGAGCACGGCGACGTCGCGATTCCGTTCGCGAGCATCGACCCGGCGCGCGGCAAGATGGGCGTGCGCGAGGCGCGCCGGCTGATCGAGCACTTCGGCGTCAAGGGGTTCAAGTTCCACCCGTCGGTGCAGGGTTTCTACCCCAACGACCACGACGCCTACCCGCTGTACGAGGTCATCGCCGAGGCGAAGCTGCCCGCCCTGTTCCACACCGGCCAGACCGGGATCGGCGCCGGCATGCCGGCCGGCGGCGGCATCCGCCTGAAGTACGCGAACCCGATCTACCTGGACGACGTGGCGGTCGACTTCCCGGACATGCCGATCGTCATGGCGCACCCGTCGGTGCCCTGGCAGGACGAGGCGCTGTCGGTGGCGACCCACAAGCCGCAGGTCTACATCGACCTCTCGGGCTGGTCGCCGAAGTACTTCCCGCCGCAGCTCGTGCAGTACGCGAACACCCTGCTCAAGCACAAGGTGCTGTTCGGCACCGACTACCCGCTGCTCGCCCCCGACCGCTGGATCGCCGACTTCGAGCGGCTCGACATCAAGCCCGAGGTCCGGCCGCTGATCATGAAGGAGAATGCCGTGCGGCTCCTGGGGTTGAAGCAGGGCCGCGCGGCCTGATCCGCGTCGAAACAATCGTGTCCGCACGATCGCTCGACGGGTTTCTCAACGTCCGCGTCGCCCGGGCACTGTCATGACTTCGTCATGCGCCGGGGCGGTGCGCAGCTTTCACAATCATTAACGATCCGTTCGCGCGCGCGCGCTAAGCTGGGCGTGCATGACAATCGCATGCATGCACAAAGTGAGGATCCGACAATGTTTGCAGACCAGGAGCGCCAGGCGTTCGAGCTGGGCCGCCGGATGGCGGAAGCCGATTTTCTCCTCGAGGACAACCCGTTCCCGCGCATCAGTCCGCGCCTGGCCGTGCAGTGGACGCACGGGTTCTTCGCGGCGAATGCGCTCCACGGTTTGAGCGCGGCGATGGCCCGCGGCGCGCTGTCGACGCGGCGGCCGCAACCGCGCCTCGTCAGCGCGGCCTGAGCGACGACGCCCCGCGCCCTACTTCGGCGCGGGCAGCGGTCCGAGCAGCATTTCCAGCGCGAGACCGATCGCGAGGAGCTTTCTGTCGCTGCCCACGGGCCCGTCGAGCTCGAGGCCGACCGGGAGGCCCGCTCGGGTCAGCCCCGCCGGGACGGAGAGGCCGGGGATCCCGGCGTTGGATCCCGGATCGGTGTTCCGGATGAAGGTCGGAAAGGTCGGTACCTTCTTGCCCTCGAGCTCGGTCTCCTGATCGTCGCCGATCGGCGCAGCGGCGAGCGGCGTGGTCGGGAACACGATCGCCGCAACCCGGTACCGCGCGAAATAGCCGGCATAGGCCTTCTGCAGCATCGGGCGGTGCACCTTGATCGCCTCGTCGTACACGCTCTTCTTGACCGACGGCGGCTCGCCCTTCGCCAGCGCGGCAAAGAGCCCTTTCACGTCCGGGCTCGCGACCTTCTCCGCGAACGCCTTGAAATCGAGCCCGATGCCGTAGCGCTGCGCGTAGGCGGGCAGATCGATCGTGACCTCGTACAGCGCCACCGGAAAGCTCACCTTCGCGTTGAGCGCCAGCAGGTCCGGCACGTCGGCATCGACGAGCACCGCGCCCGCCGCCTTCATCTTCGCCAGTGCCGCCCCCATCACCCGCGCCGTCTCGGCGTCGACACCTTCGTTGAGCGCTTTCGGCACACCGAGCCGCAGGCCCTTGAGCGCCGCCGGGACCACCGCCTCCTTCGTATCGGTGATGACCGTGTCGAGCACGGCGAGATCCGCCACCGATCGCGCCATCGGCCCGGCGGTATCGCGGGTGTGCGCGATCGGCGTGATGCCCGCCTGCGGATAGCGGCCCAGCGTCGGCCGCAGGCCGGCGATGCCGCCGAGGGCGGCGGGAATGCGCACCGAGCCGCCGGTGTCGGTGCCGAGACCCGCCGGCGCCATGCGCGCGGCGACGGCGGACCCGGTCCCGCCGGAAGAGCCGCCCGCGATCCGCTTCGGATCGTAGGGATTGCCGACGGCGCCAAAAGCGGCGTTGTTGCTGGTGATGCCGAAGGCGAGCTCGTGCATGTTGGTCTTGCCGAGCACGACGGCCCCCGCGCTGCGCAGCTTCCTGACGACCGGTGCGTCCTCTTTCGGGACGAACCCCTGCAGCGCGGGAGACCCTGCGGTGTTGGGCAGGCCGGCGACATGGATGTTGTCCTTGATCACGACCGGGACGCCGTGCAGCGGGCCCTGCCATTTGCGCGCTTTGGCGGCGGCGTCGGCCGCGCGCGCGGCCTTCAGCGCGCCTTCCTCGTCGAGCGTAATGAATGCGTTGAGCGACTTGCCCGCCTTCGCCCGCTCGAGCAGCGCGCGCGTGAGCCGCTCGCTGGTGATCTCGCCCCTGTGGATCTGCGCGGCTGCCTCGATGGCGGTGAGGGTCGTCGGATCCTGCGCCGCCGCGCCGGCTGCGAGCGCGCCTGCGAGGGCGCCCGCGAGCCAGCGGCGGGCCGCGCTCATCCGCGGCCGACGAACGGCATCTTCGTCGCCATGACGGTCATGAACTGGACGTTCGCCGCCAGCGGCAGGCCCGCCATGTGCACGATCGCGTCGGCCACGTGCTGCACGTCCATCACCGCCTCGATCGCGATCTCGCCGTTCGCCTGCGGCACGCCCTTCGCCATGCGCGCCGCCATCTCGGTGAGCGCGTTGCCGATGTCGATCTGGCCGCACGCGATGTCGTACTTGCGGCCGTCGAGGGAGGCGCACTTGGTCAGGCCGGTGACCGCGTGCTTGGTCGCGGTGTAGGGGATCGAGTTCGGCCGCGGGGCGTGCGCGGAGATCGAGCCGTTGTTGATGATCCGCCCGCCGCGCGGGTCCTGCGCCTTCATGGTCCGGAACGCTTCCTGGATGCAGAGGAACATGCCGGTGAGGTTCACGTCGACCACGCTCTTCCACTGCTCGAAGCTCAGGTCCTCGAGCGGGATGCCGGGCGCGTTCTGTCCGGCGTTGTTGAAGAGGACATCGAGGCGGCCCCACTTGTCCTTGACCTTGCCGAACAGCGCGCGCACCGACTCGGGGTTCGTCACGTCGGTCGGGACGGCGAGCGCGCGCGCGCCGTCGGCGCCGGCGAGCTTGACCGATTCCGCGAGCGCGTCGGCACGCCGGCCGGCGAGGGCGACCGAGTAGCCGGCCTTCAGCAACGCGACGGCGGAGGCGCGCCCGATGCCGCTGCCCGCGCCGGTGACGATGGCGATCTTCGTGCTCATGATGCGCTCTCCTTGTGCTTGATCATTGCGAGGGCAAAGATGGTAACCGGTTCTAGCGCCGCAACGTGATGATGACCACACCCGCGACGAGCAGCAGCATCCCCGTCATTTCGCGCCGCGTCATGTTCTCGCGGAAGAAGCGGCGCGACACGATCGAGCTGAACACCAGCTCGACGAGGCCGAGCGTGCGGACGTGCGCGACCGGCTCGATCGTCATCGCGGTGAACCAGCCCGCGGAGGCCGCCGCGCCCATGAAGCCCGCGAAGAGCGACGCCCGCCACGCGCGGAACACGCGACCGATCACCGCGCGGTCGCGCACGAGGAGCCAGCCGCCGAGGAGGCACGTCTGGATGCACTGGGCCACGAGCAGCGTGAACGCCGCGGCGATCAGGAAGGGCGCACCGTCCAGGGCGAGCGCCGCGCCGCGATAGCCCACCGCCGACAGCGCGAACGCCGCGCCCGAGCCGAGTCCGACCAGCGCCGTGCGCGAGGTCCAGCCGGCCACGAGCGCGCGCAACGGCCGCTCCTTGTCGGCCGGCGCGAGCAGGAGCACGCCGAGCGTCCCGCAGGCGATCGCCGCGGCGCTGGCCGTGCCGATCGGGTCGCCGAGGAACACGAGCCCGAACAGCGCGACCTGGATGATCTCGGTCTTGGTATACGCGACGCCGAGCGCGAAGTTGCGCTCGGCCATTACGCGCAGCAGCAGCGCCGTGGCGATGATCTGCGCGACCGCGCCGATCACGACCCACGCCGCGAAGATCGTATTCGGCGCGGGCAGCGCGAAGCCGCCGAACCGGTGCACGATCCAGAGCCAGAGCGCCGCGAACGGCAGCCCGTACAGGAAGCGCACCAGCGTCGCGCCGAGCGTGCCCAGCGTGTCGGTGAGGCTGCGCTGCGCGGCATTGCGCAGCGTCTGGGCAAACGCCGCCCAGATCGTGACCGGAATCCAGAGCCAATCGGCGGGCAAGCTCATCGGACGACTCTCGCGGTCACTGGACGACCCGCGCGCTCGGGGGTGCGCCCCTGGGCCGGCCCGGCGGGCTCACGCCTGGACCGAGTAGCCGCCATCGACCGGGATCGCCGTCCCCGTGACGAAGTCCGACGCCGCGCTGGCGAGGAAGGCGGCGATGCCGGCGAAGTCGTCCGGCACGCCCCAGCGCCCCGCGGGCGTGCGCGCGAGCACCCGCTCGTGGAGCCCCTCGACCTGGGCGCGGGCCGCGACGGTGAGCTCCGTGTCGATGAAGCCCGGCAGGATCGCGTTCACCTGGATCCTGTCCCGCGCCCACGCCGTCGCGCAGACCTTGGTGAACTGCACGACGCCGCCTTTCGCCGCGGCGTATGCCGGCGCGAACGGAGCGCCGAAGATCGACATCATCGAGCCGATGTTGATGATCTTTCCGCCGCCGCCCGCCTTCAGCACCGGATAGGCCGCGTGCGAGCAGAGGTACGTGCTCGTCAGGCTCGCGTCCATCACCTGGCGCCACTCGTCGAGCGAAATCTCGTGCGGCGGCTTGCGGATCGCGATGCCGGCATTGTTCACGAGAATGTCGAGCCGGCCGCAGCGCGCGAGCGTCTCGCGAATGAGCGCCTCGACCGATGCGGGGTCGGTGACATCCGCCGCGATCGCAAGCGCGCCGCCGGGACCCTGCGCGTCGAGCGCGGCGACCGCCGCGCGCGATTTCGCCTGGTTGCGGGCGGCGACAACGACTCGCGCCCCCGCCGCGGCGAGCCCGCGGCCCATGCCGAGGCCGATCCCCCCGTTCCCGCCGGTGACGATCGCGACCTTGCCGGTGAGGTCGATCATGGCGCGTTCCCCCGATCCCCGTGAAAGCGGCGCATGGTACCGCCGAACGCCCGCGGCGCGACAATCGGCGGCCATTCCGGTATAAGCCGCCCTGTCCGAAACGGAGATCGCGATGGACTTCAGGTTCGACTTCACCGGCAGGACCGCGCTCGTGACCGGCGGCGTGTCCGGCATCGGCGCGGCGACGAGCCTCGCCTTCAAGCGCGCGGGCGCTGCCGTGATCGCGTGCGGCCTGACCGATGCGGAGCTCGCCGCGGCGCGCGCGAATCCCGACTTCGCGGGCGTCGACGTGCGCCGGCTCGACGTCACCGATCTCGCGGCCGTGAACGCGCTGGTCGGCGGACTGGCGTCGCTCGACTGCGTCGTGAACAGCGCGGGCATCATCCAGCGCGGCGCGGAGCATCAGCCGGAGGTCTTCGACCGGGTCCTCGACGTGAACGTGAGCGGCGGCATGCGGGTCGCCACCGCCGCGCGACCGCTGCTCGCGCGGCGCAAGGGCGCCGTGGTGTTCGTCGCGTCGATCATGGCGTTCTTCGGCGGGCCGGTGCAGCCGGCGTACTCGTCGTCCAAGGGTGCGGTGCGCAACCTCACCATGTCGCTCGCCTGCGCCTACGCGGCCGACGGCGTGCGCGTGAACGCGGTCGCGCCCGGCTGGGTCGTGACGGAGCTCTCGCGCGGCGCACGCGAGAACGCGGAGCGCAATGCACAGATCAACGCGCGCATTCCGCTCGGCCGCTGGGCCGAGCCCGCCGAGATCGCCGATCCGATCCTGTTCCTCTGCTCGGACGCCGCCCGCTACCTGACCGGCACGGTGATGATCGTCGACGGCGGCTATACGAGCGTCGGTTGACCGCCCGCATGCAAGCGTTCGGCCGGCGCCGCGCGCTCCTCGCGCTCGGTGCGCTCCCGTTCGCGGCCGCCGCCCAGCAATCGTACGAGCCGCCGCCCACGACCGATGGGGGTCCGTTCGTCCCGACGCCCTGGGTGATCCTGGACGAGATGCTCAAGCTCGCGGACCTCCGCGCGGACGACACCGTGTACGACCTCGGGTCGGGCGACGGGCGGCTCGTGATCGCCGCCGCGGAACGACATGGCGCGCGCGGGGTCGGCGTCGAGCGGCATCCCGACCTCGTCGTGTACTCGCGGGCGCTCGCCGAGCGGCGCGGCGTCGCCGACCGCGTGAAGTTCGTCGAGGGGGACGTGCTGGAGGCCGACGTGCGGGGTGCGACGGTGGTCATGATGTATCTCCTGCCGCGCCTGGTCGTTCAGCTCGTGCCGAAACTGCGCGCCGAGCTGCCGGTGGGTGCGCGGATCGTCTCGCACGACTACGCGCTCGAGCCTTGGAAGCCGGACAAGACGCTCGTCTTCGAGGTCGAGGAGAAGGTGGCGATCAACGGCAGCGCCGAGACGAAGCTCTTCTATTACGTGGTGCCGGCACGGGTCGGCGGGCGTTGGGCGCTCGAGATCGGCGCACCCGTCGGCGACGGCGGCCCGATCCCGCTTGCGATCGAGCAGACGCCCGACCGGCTCGAGGGAACCGCGCTGCTGGACGGCCGCTCCACCGAGGTGCGCGTTCTGCAGGTGCGCGCCGACGCGATCCGCTTCGCCCTGCTGCATCGCGGCCGGCTGCTCGAGTTCAGCGGACGGATCGCCGGCAACGCGATGACCGGCGAGGTACAGGCGCACGGCGCGCGCGGGCGCTGGTCCGGACGCGCGATGCCCGAGTAGCATCGAGGATTCCCGTCCCTACCGTCCCACGATGAGCCCCGAGAACCCTGCCGGCGCACGCCGGCGCTACCCCCTGCACATCCACCTGAGCGCGCTCTTCTCCGCGCTCGTGGTCGCGACCGGCGTCGCGATCGCCTGGCTCGGCTACGGCGAGGCGCGCGACATCACGCTCAAGGCCACCGACGAGGTGTTCCGCCACGTCGGCGCCGAGACCCGATCCGCGCTCGCCGGCGCGCTGCAGCCGGTCGCGAGCTTCGCCGACCTGCTCGCGCTGCAGCCGCTCGCCCGCGCCCGCACGCTCGAGCGGCGGCTCGAAGCGCTGCCGGTCATGCGCCAGGGGTTCGCCGGGCACGCGCCGATCGCCGCCGCCTATGCGGGCTACGACGACGGCAGCTTTTTCCTCGTCCGCCCGCTGCGCAGCGACGCGGAGCGGACGTTCTTCGAGGCCCCCGCGGGAACGACGCTCTACGCCCAGAACATCGATGTCGGGCCGGGCGGCGCACGCACCGTCACGCTCCTCTTCTTCGACGCGGCGCTGCGCGAGCTCGCGCGCCGCAACCCGGGCGCGGGCGACTTCGATCCGCGCACGCGCCCCTGGTACCGGCTCGCGGAGCGCGCGGGCGAGCGCGTGCTCACCGAGCCGTACGTGTTCTTCGCCACCCAGGCGCCGGGGATGACGGTGGCGGTCCGCGCCGGCGCGGAGAGCGTCGTCGGCGTCGACGTGACGCTCCATCAGGTGTCCGAATTTCTCGCCACGCTGCGCACGCTGCCGGACATGAAGATCGTGCTGTTCGGCGCGGATCGTCGCGTCATCGCGCGCGCCGATCTCGCCCGCACGATGGTGCATCGCGACGGCGACCGGGTCGCACTCGCGAGCCTGGACGAATTCGGCGAGCCGGTGCTCGCGCAAATGCAGCCGGTGCGCGTGGACGGCGGTGACGCCGCCGGCGTCACGTTCGAGGCCGACGGCGCGCGCTGGAAGACGGTCGTGCTGCCGGTGCCCACGGTGCGCGGGACGCTGTCGCTCGGCATCGCCGCGCCGCTCGATGCGCTCCTAGCGGATGCCCGCGCGGCCCGCACGCGCGGCCTCTTCGCGGCGCTGGCCATTCTCCTAGTGGCCCTCCCGCTCACGTGGTGGGTCGCGCATCGCGTCGGGGGCGCGCTGCGGGCCCTCACTCGGGAAGCACAGGACATCCGCGCGTTCCGGTTCGACGGCGCCACCGTGCCCCCGTCGATCGTGCTCGAGATCGACCAGCTGTCCGGCGCGATGACGATGATGCGCGGCACGATCCGGCACTTCCTCGACATCGCCACCTCGCTCGCCGGGGAGACGAACTTCCGCCGCCTGCTCGACCGGGTGGTGGCGGAGACCTCCGCGACCACGCATGCCGCAGGCGGGCTCGTCTACCTGTTCGAGGCGGAGCGCGGCGCCCTGGTGCCGGCCTCCGTCGTCCACGCCGACGGCCGCTCGACCGACGCGAGCCCGGCCGAGCAGCCGGTGGACGCGCCCGCGCCGCTGGCGGAAGCCTTCCGCTCCGGCAGGACCGTGGTGGCGTCCGCCGCAGGCTTCGACTTCGTCGCCGCGCTCTGGCCGCATCAGGCGGTCACCGTCGTCGCGATCCCGCTGCGCGACCGCAATCGCGACACCGTCGGCACGCTCGCGCTGTTCTTCCCCGGCGGCGAGCGCCCGAGCCACGCACGCCTCGCGTTCGCCGAGGCGCTTTCGGGCACCGCCGCGGTCGCGATCGAGACCCAGCGCCTCCTCGAGGCGCGCAAGGCCCTCCTCGACGCGTTCATCCGCCTGGTCGCCGGCGCGATCGACGCGAAGTCGCCGTACACCGGCGGCCACTGCCAGCGCGTGCCGGAGCTGACGTCGATGCTCGCGCGCGCCGCGTGCGAGGCGAAGGACGGCCCGTTCGCGGACTTCGACCTCTCGGACGAAGAATGGGAGGCGCTGCAGATCGCGAGCTGGCTGCACGACTGCGGGAAGGTCACCACGCCCGAGTACGTCGTCGACAAGGCGACCAAGCTCGAGACGATCTACGACCGCATCCACGAGGTGCGGATGCGCTTCGAGGTGCTCAAGCGCGACGCCGAGATCGAATGCTGGAAAGCGGTCGCGGCGGGCGGCGACGCCACCGCGCTGCGCGCGGCGCTCGACCGGCAGCTCGCCGTGCTCGACGAGGAGTTCGCTTTCGTCGCGGGCAGCAACGAGGGCGGCGAGTTCATGGCCCCGGAAAAGATCGCTCGGCTCAAGGCGATCGCCGCGCGCACCTGGCAGCGCACGCTCGACGACCGGATCGGCGTCTCGCACGACGAGAAGACGCGCAAGGCGCGCACGCCCGCGGCCCCGCTCCCGGCGACCGAGCGCCTGCTCGACGACAAGCCCGAGCACGTGATCGAGCGCGCGCCCGGCGACCGCATGCCCGCCGACAACCCGTGGGGCTTCAAGCTGGACGTGCCCGCGCTCAAGTACAACCGCGGCGAGCTCGCCAACCTCGCCATCGGCCGCGGCACGCTGACGGAGGAGGAGCGCTATGTCATCAACCATCACATCGTGCAGACGATCGTGATGCTCTCGCAGCTGCCGTTCCCGAAGCACCTGAAGAACGTGCCGGAGATCGCCGGCGGGCATCACGAGAAGATGGACGGCACCGGCTACCCGAAGCGGCTCGCGCGCGACCAGATGAGCCTCACGGCGCGGATGATGGCGATCGCCGACATCTTCGAGGCGCTGACCGCGGGCGACCGGCCGTACAAGCAGGGCAAGACGCTCTCCGAAGCGCTCAAGATCATGAGCTTCATGCGGCGCGACCGGCACGTCGACCCGGATCTCTTCGATCTGTTCCTGACTTCGGGCGTGTACCGCAGCTACGCCGAACGCTTCCTGCGTCCGGAGCAGCTCGACGCCGTGGACGTCGCGCAGTACGTGGGCCGCCCGCAGGCGGCGTGACAAGGAGCACTCGATGGAGCCGAGCCAGCGCTACCCGGACCCCGCCGTGCGGATCGTCGACACGAGCTTCGCGAAGTACCGGCTCAACCTCGCCGGGGTGGAGCGCATCGCGCACGGGTTCCGCTGGGCCGAAGGGCCGGTGTGGTTCGGCGACGGCCGCTTCCTGCTCTGGAGCGACATCCCGAACAATCGCATCATGAAGTGGGAGGAGGAGACCGGCGCGGTGAGCGTGTTCCGCAAGCCGTCGAACTTCGCCAACGGCAACACGCGCGACCGCCAGGGGCGGCTCGTCACCTGCGAGCACGGCGGGCGGCGCGTGTCGCGCACCGAGTACGACGGCACGGTCACCGCGATCGCCGACCGCTACCAGGGCAAGCCGCTCAACTCGCCGAACGATGTCGTCGTGAAGTCCGACGGCTCGGTATGGTTCACCGACCCGCCGTTCGGCCTGCTCGGCTACTACGAAGGTTACGTCGCGAAACAGGAGCTCCCGACCTACGTGTATCGCGTCGACGGCGCGACCGGCGAGCTGACCGTGGTCGCGGACGGGGTCAACTGCCCGAACGGGCTCGCCTTCTCGCCCGACGAGTCGGTCCTCTACGTGATCGAGTCGCGCAGCACGCCGCGCAACGTCCTCGCCTACGACGTCGTCGACGGCGGCCGCCGGATCGCGAACCGGCGCACGCTGATCGCCGCGGGGCCCGGGACGCCCGACGGCATGCGCTGCGACGTGGACGGCAACCTGTGGTGCGGCTGGGGCATGGGCGACCCGGCGCTCGACGGCGTCGCGATCTTCAACCCCGACGGCCGGCTGATCGGCCGCATCGACCTGCCCGAGCGGTGCGCGAACCTCTGCTTCGGCGGCACCTACCGCAATCGCCTGTTCATGGCGTCGAGCAAGAGCGTCTACGCGCTCTACGTCAACACCCAGGGCGCGGCGGGCGGATAAGGCCGGGCGCTCAGCGGCGCGTGCGCCGCTTGGGTTTCGCCGGCGGCCTTGCGTCGAGCGTCTCGAAGTCGGCGGGCGCGACGACCTCGAGCATCTCGATGTCCTTCGAGTGCCGGATCTCGCGGTGGCGGATGCGCGGCGGCTGGTAGAAGCAGCTGCCCGCGCGCATCGTCACCCTGCCGACGCCTTCGTACTCGAACTCGACCCAGCCCTTCAGCACGTATACGAACTGCGCATCGCAATCGTGCATGTGCCAGTCGCCGTGCGGCGCCTTGCCGGGGCGCGCCCGGATGACGTGCGCGACCACCTTGCCGCGCGTCGCGCGCTTGATGCCGAGGTCGCGGTACTCGAAGTAGCCGCGCAGACCGCGCCGGACGAACTTCGAGCTCTTGCGGTGCGAGACGCTGAAACGACGTGCGGTCGCGGTCGCCATGGCATCACCCTCCCTTCTTCAAAGCCGCAAACGCCTGGTCGGCGATGTCGAGCGTCTTGTCCACGTCGGCCTCGGTGTGCGCGATCGAGATGTAGAACTTCTCGTTCGGATTCACGAGCAGCCCGCGCTCGAGGAGCTCGAGCGCCCAGCGCAGGCCGAGGTCCTTGTTCGCGGTGGTCAGGTCCATCCATGTGCGCAGCGGCCTGCGGTCGGTGAACCGCACGCCGAACACCGCGTCCTCGCCCGGCGCCTGCACCGCGAATCCGTGCCGCTCGCCGGCGGCGACCAGGCCCGCGCGCAGCTTCGCGCCGATCCGGTGCAGGCCGTCGTACACGCCCGGCTGCGCAAGGACATCGAGCGCCGCGATCCCCGCCGCCGCGCAGATCGGGTTGCCGTTGAGCGTATTGGTCGCCCAGACCACCTCGGCCTTGGGACGGCTACGCGCGTCGAGCACCGACATGATCGCGGCGTCGCCGACGATCGCGGCCATCGGGAACCCGCCGCTGATCGCCTTGCCGTAGCACGCGAGATCCGGCACCACGCCGTAGCGCTCCTGCGCGCCGCCCCAGGCGATGCGAAAGCCGGTGACGATCTCGTCGTAGATCATCACGATGCCGTGCCGCTTCGTCACCTCGCGCACCGCCTGCAGGAACCCCGGCTCCGGCAGGAGCACGCGCTGCAACGGCTCCACGATCACCGCCGCGAGCTCGTGCGCATGGCGCTCGATCATCGCCACCGCGCGCGCCGTCTCGTTGAACGGCGTGACGAGCACGGTCTCGCCGGCCTGCGGCGGGACGCCGACCGAGTCCGGCCGCGCATGCGGGTAATCCGAAGGTTGCGCCGGGACCGTGCCCCACAGGCCGTAGTCGTGCATGCCGTGCCACGCGCCTTCGAACTTCAGCACCTTGTTCCGCTTGGTGAACGCCCGCGCGATGCGCAGCGCGTAGAACGTCGCCTCGGTGCCCGAGCCGGTGTAGTGCGCGACCTGGCCGCACGGGATCGCCTCGACGAGCCGCTTCGCGAGCGCGATCGCCGGCTCGTTGAGGAAGTAGTAGGTCGTGCCTTTCGGCAGGCGTGCGTTCACCGCCTCGGTGATCGCCGGATGCGCGTGCCCGAGGAGGACCGGGCCCGACGAGAGGTGGTAGTCGATGTACTCGCGTCCGGCGAAGTCCCACACGCGGCTGCCCTTGCCGCGCTCCACCACCAGGTTCAGCTCGGCCGGGATGACGAAGAGGCCGGTGCCGCCTCCGGCGAGATACTTCCCGGCGTCGGCGAGGAGACCGGCCTGTTGCTGTGCGCTCACGATCAGCCTTTCCTGCTTGCGGTAAACGTGAACCCCGCCTTCTCGAAGTAGGCGCGCGCCTTGGGGTCGATGCGCTCGAGCTTGTCGGCGATTTGGCGCGCGAAGTCGATGTCGGTCATGTCGTGCACGCCGCCGGTGATCAGTACCTGCACGATCCCCTCCGTCGCGCCGACGTTGCGGAATGCGCGGCACACGCCGGGCGGGAGCGAGATCGTGTCGAGCTCGTCGAGCACCACGCGCTCCGAGCCGTCGTCGTTCCAGCGGAACTCGAAAGTGCCGCGCAGCACGGTGAACGTCTCGTACGTGTTCACGTGCGAGTGCAGCTCCGGCCCCTGTCCCGGCGGACACACCGCAAGCGTCATCGTCATCCCGGCGGCGCCCTTGATCGGCGCGCCGGACGAGATCGGCGTCGCGCTGGAGTCCTCCAGGCCGATCACCGAAAGGAGCTTCCGCGCGTAGACGACGTCCTTCGCCTCGAGCGGGATCGCGCTCTCGGCCTGGGTCGGCAGCGGCTTCAGGTCCCGGAAGCGCGACACGCGTTTGCGCATGTCGGCCTGGGTGAGCTCGATGGTTCTCACGTCGCCCCCTTGGTGCGCAGGTTCGCCTTGAAGAACGCGATCGTCCGCGACCAGGCGAGCTCGGCGGCGGCCTTGTTGTAGCGGGCGGCCCCGGTGTCGTTGTGGAACGCGTGGTCGGTACCGTCGTACACGAATTTCTCGTAGGCGACGCCGGCGGACTTGAGCGCCGCCTCGTACTCCGGGATGCCGGCGTTGATGCGCGGGTCGTATCCGGCGTAGTGAAGCTGGAGCCTCGCCTTGATCCGCGGCACGTCGGCGGTCGGCGCAACCAAGCCGTAGAAGGGCACGCCCGCTGCGAGGTCCGGCGCGGCGACGGCAAGGAGGTTGACCATTCCGCCGCCCCAGCAGAATCCGACCGCCCCGACCGGGCCCGCCGCGTCGGGCCGGCCCTTGAGATAGGCGATCGCCGCGACGAAGCTGCGCACGGTCGCATCGCGATCGAGCCGTCCGAACGCCGCGCGCGCGTCGTCCTCGTCACTTGGCGTGCCGCCGACCGGCGACAACGCGTCGGGCGCGAGCGCGGTGAAGCCCGCCACGGCCACCCGGCGGGCGACATCCCGGATGTGCGGGTTGAGCCCGCGGTTCTCATGGATCACGATGACGCCCGCGCGCTTCGGCGGTCCGGCCTTGGGCACGGCCAGGTACGCGAGGACCTCGCCGGTCGCGCCCGGATATCCGATCGTGCTCGTCACGAGCCGGGGATCGGCGGGATCGACCAGCGCCGCGCGGGCGTAGTTCGCCTCGAGAAGCGGGAGCAACGCGTAGGCAGCGGCGGAGCTTCCCGCAAGGACGGCGAGGCGCTCGAGGAACGCACGCCGCTCCAGGGGCCGGTGCGTGTATTCGTCGTACAGCTCGATGATGTGGCGGTCCACTGGATGCCCTCCTCCGCGTCCCTGTGGCGGATTCTAAGGAAGTGCGGCTGATCGCGTAGACTGATGCACGCCACCGAGAAAACCAGGAGGAAAGCATGCAACTGCGACGACTCGGCAAGACCGGCCTCGAGGTGTCCGCCCTCGGCCTCGGCTGCATGGCGATGACCAATCTGTACGGAGCGGTGGACGACGGGGAGGCAATCGCCACCGTCCGTGCAGCGCTCGACGCGGGCGCGAACTTCCTCGACACCGCCGACGCTTACGCCGACGGTAAGAACGAACAGCTCCTCGCGCGCGCGCTCGCCGACGGCTACCGCGCCAAGGCGATCGTGGCCTCGAAATTCGGCAACGTGCGCACGCCCGACGGCAAGCCCGCGGCGAACGGTCGGCCGGAATACGTGATCGAGGCGTGCAACAAGAGCCTTGCGCGGCTCGGCGTCGACGTGATCGATCTCTACTACCAGCACCGCGTCGACGCAGCCGTGCCGATCGAGGACACGGTCGGCGCGATGAAGCGGCTCGTCGAGCAGGGCAAGGTGCGCCATCTCGGCCTCTCCGAGGCGGGGTCCGAGACGCTGCGGCGCGCGGCCGCGGTGCATCCGATCGCCGCGCTGCAGACCGAGTACTCGCTGTGGTGCCGCTTCGTCGAGAGCGACATCCTGAAGACCTGCCGCGAGCTCGGCGTCGGCTTCGTGCCCTACTCGCCGCTCGGCCGCGGCATGCTCACCGGCGCGATCCGGACGCTGGCCGACCTCGCGGAGAACGATCGGCGCCGCGACCACCCGCGCTTCCAGGAAGGCAACTTCGAGGCGAACGCCGCGCTGGTGCGCCCGATTCTCGAGATGGCGGATGCAAAGCGCTGCACGCCCGCGCAGCTCGCGCTGGCGTGGCTGCTCGCGCAGGGGCCCGACATCGTGCCGATCCCCGGCACCAAGCGCCGCACGCACCTCGCCGAGAACCTCGCGGCGCTCGCCGTGAAGCTCTCCGGCGACGAGGCCGCGGCGCTCGCACGCGCGATCGACGACACCCGCGTCGCGGGGACGCGCTACCCGCAGGGGCAGCTGGCGCTCCTCGGGCTCTAGCTAGAGGAGGGATCGCCATGGCCAAGCGGTTTGCGGCGCGCGCCGCATTGCTCGCCGCGCTGGTTGCGATGCACGCCGCGCACGCGCAACTGCCATCGCCGCGGGACGAACCGCGGCTGGAGCGGCGCACGTCGCTCGACGCCGTGCTGCTCGAGACGGTGCGCGTGGAGACGCAGCTGCAGGCGTGGACGCTCCGCAAGATCTGCCTGGACGGTCAGGCGTACTGGGTCGGCTTCGGCGAGTCGACGCCGACCGGGATTTCGCCTGCCTACAAGGACGGCAAGCCGGAGCAGTGCAAGGCGCGGGCGCGCTAGACCGCGGCCCGCAGCCGCTCCGTAAAGCCTCACGCGCCTAGTCTCATCTCCGCGTATTTCTCCTAGAACGCGTCGAAAATTCGAATCTGGCGCGAGACACATGGTTCTATACGTGTTCAGGAAGAGGAGCCAGATCACACACGGCTTGGCGAAACGCTAGGCCGTTCTTGTTTGCCGGCCGTAGGGAGAACGCAGAACTTTCCCTACGTTTTCCCTACGCCGATCGGTCTCGATCCGGGCCGCGGCGACCGCGAGGTGCTCGGTCGCGAACTTCGCGTAACGGGCAAATGGTTGAGCTTTTCGAGAGCTAACAGCGGCTTCCCCTCTTATGCCCTCAAGAAGAAGAACCTGCTAAGCTGGTCGGCAAGATCAACCGCGCTCTTCATGACGCGCGCGGGGCGGACAACGCGACCGGAGCATCAGCATGGCTGAGAACGGCGCATCGCATTGCTGCGGGCCAGGTTATGCCTCGCCGGCCGAGGCGATGAAGGCCCCCCGCGAGAAGATCCTTTACACGGTCGCGCTCTATATCGGCACCGGCATCCAAAAGCCGGACTACCTGGCGACCATCGACGCGGACCCGGAGAGCCCCACCTACAGCCAGGTCATCAGCCGGCTGGAAATGCCGGGCATCGGCGACGAGTTGCATCACATGGGCTGGAACGCCTGCTCGTCGTGCCATCACGATCCGACCAAGCAACGCCGCTACCTGATCGTGCCGGGCGTCCGCTCGTCGAACCTGCACATCGTCGACTGTGGCATCGACCCGAAGGCCCCGCGCCTGCACAAGGTGATCGAGGGCGCCGAGATCAAGTCCAGGACCAATCTGTCGGCCCCGCACACCGTGCACTGCCTCGGCTCCGACATCATCATCTCGATGCTCGGCGACGCACGGGGAAACGCGCCCGGCGGCTTCTTGCACCTGAACGAGAACTTCGACATCGTCGGGCGATGGGAGAACGATCTCGGGGGCATGAAGTTCAACTACGACTTCTGGTACCAGCCGCGCCACAACGTGATGGTCTCGTCCGAATGGGCGGCGCCGAACACCTTCATGCCGGGCTTCGACCTCGAGGAGGTCGGCCAGCTGAAGTACGGCCGCGAGATCCACTTCTGGGATTTCAAGAACAGGCGCGTCGAGAAGACCATCTACCTGGGTGAGGACGGGCTGGTGCCGCTGGAAGTCCGCTTCCATCACGACCCGGATTCGAGCCATGGCTTCGTCGGCGCCGCCCTCTCGTCCAACATCATTCATTGGTGCAAGCGGGACGGCCAGTGGATCTGGGAAAAGATCATCGACGTCGAGAACGTGCGCCACCCGGAATGGCCGATCCCGGTGCCGGGCCTCATCAGCGTGATTCTGATCTCGATGGACGACCGGTTCCTCTATTTCTGCAACTGGCTGCACGGGGACATCCGCCAATACGACATCTCGGATCCCTCGCATCCGAGATTCACCGGCCAGGTCTGGATGGGCGGCCTGCTGAACAGGGCGCCCGTCGTCAACGGTCGGCGCATCACCGGCGGGCCGCAGATGATTCAGCTCTCGCTCGACGGCAAGCGGCTCTACGTCACCACCTCGCTGTTCTCCACGTGGGACAACCAGTTCTATCCGGATATCCGGCAGAACGGCGGCTGCATGCTGATGGTCGACTGCGACACCGAGAGCGGAGGCATGTCGATCAACCCGGATTTCTTCGTCGATTTCGGGAAGGAGCCGAACGGCCCCGCCCGCTGTCACGAGACGCGGTATCCGGGGGGCGACTGCACCTCGGATATCTGGCTCTGAAGATGGCGGAAGTCACGATCACGCTTGCCAACCGGGGCGGCGCGTCGTTCCGGATCGATCGGGGGAAACCGCTGCTCGATGCGCTGGAGGCGCAAGGCATTTCGCTGCCCTATGGCTGCCGCTACGGCGGTTGCATTTCCTGTGCCGCGAAACTGCTTTCAGGCGAGATCGACCAGCGCGCTGGCGTTGCGCTGAACGGGCGGCAGCTCGCCGATGGCTACGTCCTCCTCTGTGTTGCCCGGCCTCTGACCGACTGCACGTTCGATGTCGGCGTCGAGAGCCATGACAGGCTCTACCGCAATCCCTTCGCCAGCCCGCTCGCGCCGCATGAGTTGAAACCCGGCATCGCGACCCCGCTGCAGGATGCGCGATGACCGCCGCCGCCCACATGGACCACAACCAGGACTACCCGGCGGACTATCTCGCGACCATCCTGAAGGAGGTGAAGACCATCGCCATGGTCGGCGCCAGTTCGGACCCCACCAAGTTCAGCTATGGCGTGCTCAGAGTTCTGCACGAAACCGGCTACGACATGATCCCGGTCAATCCCAACGAGGCCGGGGGCGAGATCCGTGGGCTGCGGGTCTACGAATCGCTGGCCGCGATCGACCGGCCGGTGGACATGGTCCAGGTATTCCGCAGCTCCGACGCGCTGCCCGGGATCGCGCGCGAGGCGATCGCTATCGGCGCCAAGGTGCTGTGGGCGCAGCTTGGCGTGCGCAGCGACGAGGCGGCCCGGCTGGCGGAGGCTGCGGGCCTGAAAGTCGTCATGAACCGCTGTCCGAAGATCGAGCTGTTCCGCCCGTTTTGGAAGCCCCGGCTGAACCAGGCGATTTAGCCGCTTCGCCGACAGGCTCGGCTGACCGGCGCCGTCACGCGGCGCAGCAACGCCGTCGCGCACGAACAGGCCGAAGATGGATGTCCCGGATGCGCGGCCGGTGCACCAAACAATCCGCCCGACTTTGCGCTATTCATACATCGCGCTGCTATACTTTTCGCCCCCTTGACCTTTCCCAGGAGAAAGCCATGGCGACAGCAAAGAACGACAAGCCCGTGAACAACGGCGTCAACGTCGAAGCGTTGTTCGGCGCGCAGGAGGCGCTGAAGAACGCGCCGGAAGCGGCAAAGTTCAAGTGGCGCTCGACGGTCGAGTGGATCAACGGCACCCACAGCCGCTCCACCATCGAGGGCTTCTACGGCCTGGGTGCCGAGCAGAAGCATAAGACGAAGTTCACCTTCGACGCCGACCATCCCGAGGTGTTCGCAGCCGAAGACCACTCGGCCACGCCGGTGGAGATCGTTCTGGCCGGTCTCGCAAGCTGCCTGACCGCCGGCGTTGCGGCCGTCGCCCAGGCGCGCAAGATCCAGTTGCGCTCCGTGTCGGCGACGCTCGAGGCCGGGATGGACGTCCGCGGCATCCTCGGCATGGACGAGGACGTGCGCAACGGCTTCGACGGCATCAAAGTGACCTACAAGATCGACGCCGACGCATCGCCCGCCGACATCAAGGCGATCGTCGCGCAGTCGCAGAAGCGCTCCGCGGTCTACGACATCATCACCAACCCGACCAACGTCACGGTCGAAGTGGCGTAACGCCGCTTCGCCGTACGAGGCACCGCGCCGGGTGCGCACGACTGCCGTCGTCATCGGCGCGGGCCAGGCCGGGCTCGCCATGAGCTGGTGCCTCGCCGCGCGCTCGATCGACCACGTGGTCCTCGAGCGCGGCGAGGTCGCCAACACCTGGCGCACCGAGCGCTGGGATTCGCTCACCTTGCTCACCCCGAACTGGCAAAGCCGCCTGCCGGGGCTGGGGTACGAGGGCGACGATCCGGACGGTTTCCGGACCATGCCCGAGACCATCGCGTTCCTCGAGCGCTACGCGAAGCGGGTATCGCCGCCCCTGCAGACGCACTGCCCGGTCACTGCCGTGCGGCGCACGGCCGACGGCTACGAGGTCGTCGCCGAGCAGGGAACCTGGCATTGCAAGGCGGTCGTGCTTGCTACGGGCGCTTTCAACATCGCGCAGCTCCCGAAGCTGGCGGAATCGGTGCCGTCCGGCATCGCCCAGTTGTCCACCGCCCAGTACCGCAACGCGGGGAGCCTCGAGCCGGGCGGCGTGATGGTCGTCGGCGCGGCCGCCTCGGGCGCGCAGATCGCCGACGAGATCCATCGCTCCGGACGTCCCGTGACGCTGGCGGTGGGTGAGCACGTGCGCGCCCCCCGGACGTACCGCGGCAGGGACATCCAGTGGTGGATGGACGTGACGGGCCTGAACGATGAGCGCTACGACCAGGTCGAGAATCTGCGGCGCGCCCGCAGCCTTTCCTCGTTCCAGATCGCGGGCTATCCCGACCGCCGGAACGTCGACCTGAACGCACTCACGTCGCTCGGGGTGAAGCTCATCGGCCGGCTGGCCGGGATTCAGGACGGCAAGGCGCAGTTCTCGGGATCGCTGCGCAATCTGTGCGAGCTGGCCGACCTCAAGCAGAATCGCCTGCTGAACACGTTCGACGAGTGGGCCGCGGCGAACGGCGTGAGCGATGCGGTCGATCCGCCGCATCGCCCCGAGCCGACGCGCCTGGAAGCATCGCCGCCGCTCGGGCTCGATTTCGGGCGCAGCGGGATCAGGACGATCGTCTGGGCGACCGGATTTCGCCCCGACTACTCCTGGCTGGAAGTCCCAGTCCTCGACCACAAGGGCAACATCCGCCACGATGGCGGCGTCGTGACGGAGGCGCCGGGACTGTATGTGATGGGCCTGCCGTTCCTGCGGCGCCGGAAATCGAGTCTCATCGACGGGGCCGGCGACGATGCGCGCGATCTGAGCGCTCACCTCGCGGCCCATCTCGGCGCGCGGAGCGCCGGCATGAGCGCGGCGGCCGCCGACGCCTAATCGAAAAGCAACGCAGCGCTCGGCTGTATTGGGGAAAGCGAACGCCGCCCCGAATCCCGAGAGGGGAGTATCCCTAGCTGCGCTGCGCTGCGAAATCGCCGCGCTCGAGCAGCCAGGACGTGGCGAAGCCGAAGACGAGCCCCCAGAACGCCGCGCCGATGTTGAAGATCGCCACGTCGGCAACCGTGACGAGGAAGGTGACGAGCGCGCCGAGCGCGAAGCGGTCCTTGAACGAGATCGTGAACGCGGTCTGCAGCACGCGCAGCATGGCGAGCCCGGCGAGCGCCGCGATGAAGGCCTTCGGAGTGGCGAGCATCAGGCGCACGAAAAACGGCGACAGCAAACCGAACGCGAGCGCGAGGATCCCGACGAAGATCCCCGCCGTGTAGTGGCGCTGCTTCTCGCCCGACGCGGAGATGATCGCGTTCACCGGCCCGGTCAGGCAAGTCGAGACCGTGCCCACGAAAGCGGTGACGATCGAGCCGATCCCGCAGGCGACGGTGACCGCGTTGATCGGGGGCTGATGCCCGGCCGCGCGCAGCACCGCGATGCCCTGCCCGTTCTGCACGACGAGCACGGTGATCGCGAGAGGGACCACGAGCTCGACCATCGCCTGCCACGAGAACACCGGCGCGTAGAGATTCGGCCGGGCGAGCGCCGCCCCCGCGGCGCCGGCGGGGTCGAACCGGCCGAGCGCCGCGACGAGGACGGCGCCGACGATCATGGCGCCGATCAGCGGCGGCATCAGGCGCGCGAGCCGGGGCGACGCGCTCAGCGCGATGAAGGCCGCGGCCATGGGCGCCGCGATCCAGAAATCGTCGCGGATCGCGAACACGAGGTCGAGTCCGAACCGCAGGAACACGCCCGCCACCATGCCCATGACGATCGGCATCGGCACCGCCTCCATCGCGCGCCGCACCCAGCCGCTCAGCCCGAGCGCGAGCATCAGGACCCCGGTGGCGACGAACGCCCCGATCACCTCCGGGAAGGTCAGGTGCCCCAGCGCGGGCCCCACGAGCACCGCGCCCGGGATGGTCCAGAAGAAGACGAGCGGCTGCCGGTACAGCCAGCAGAACGCGATGCTGATCAGCCCGTTGATGAAGAACGAGCCGAAGATCCACGAGGACAGATCGTCCGCGCTCAGCCCGCCGCGCGTGCCGACCGCGAGGATGATCGCCACCGGGCCCGAGGCCGCGAATACGAACGCGATGAACGCATTGGTGGCGTAAAGGCCGCCGAACGCAGCGAGCGCCGCGCGAGGTCGCGTCGGTGGCGCCGCCGGCTTCTCGAGCGCCATCGCGCGAGGCTACAGGCGCAGGAGCCGGCGCGCGTTGACCGCGACGATCAGCCGCTTCGCGGCGTCGTCGATCAACGGGTTGTCGGTCACGTTCCTGACCGGCTGCTCGTAGGCGATCGGGAAGCAGTAGTCGCTGCCGATCAGCACGCGGTCGGCGCCGATGTGGCGCACCAGGAACTCCAGCACGGCGTCGGAATAGCCGATCGTGTCGTAGTGAAAGCGCCGCAGGTACTCGAGCGGCGGGTGCGCGATGTGCTTGAGGTCCGCGCGCTTCTCCCAGCCGCGGTTGAGCCGACCGACGAGCCACGGGAACGCGCCGCCGGCGTGCGGGAGGACGACGTCGAGCTTCGGGAAGCGGTCGAGCACGCCGCCGAAGATCAGGTGCGCGGCCGCGACCGCGGTCTCCACCGGGTTGCCGATGAGGTTCGTGAGGTAGTGACGCTCGAGGCGCTCGCGCGCGAGCACGAACACCGGATGCAGGAAGAGCGGCAGTCCCGTCGACTCGATGCGCTCGTAGACCGGAAAGAACGACTCGTCGGAGAGATCCTTGCCGAGGATGTTGGTCGCGATGTAGAAGCCGCGCACGCCGGGCAGCGCACGGGCGCGATCGACCTCCTGCACGGCGAGATCGGGCGCCTGCATCGGGAGTGCGGCGAGCCCGACGAAACGCGTCGGGGCCTGCTCGTGCGCGCGCACGAGGGCATCGTTGAAGACCGCCGCGAGGCGCGCGCCGAGCTCGCGCCCCGCCCAGTACACCATCGGCTGCGAGAGCGAGAGCGCGTGCACGGCCACGCCTTGCGCATCCATCGCCGCCAGGCGTGCATCGAGATCGACGAACAGCGGTCCCGCCGGCCCGGTGGCGAGGTCGCCGACCTTGAACTGCGGGCCCTTGCCCGGCACCTCGGTCCACTCGACGCCGTGGGCGGGCCCGCGGTCGCGCACGAGATCGAGCCACTCGCGCGGGTACCAGTGGGCGTGGACGTCGACCGCGTGGTTATGGTCGTTGCTCATCCGAGGAACCGTAGGATCCAGAGGGACAGTTGCGGAGTGTAGGTCACGACCATCAATGCCGCGATCGCGGCCGCGATGAACGGCACGAGCCCGGGATAGATGATCGAGAGCGGGGTCTTGAACACCGCCTGGCCGACGAAGATGTTGATGCCGAACGGCGGCGTGAACGTGCCGATGCTCAGGTTCATCACGACGATCACGCCGAAGTGTATGGGGTCGACGTCGATCGCTCGTGCGACCGGGACGAGCAGCGGCGTGAGCACCAGGATCGACGACGCGGTGTCGAGGAACATGCCGACCGCCAGCAGGAGCAGGTTGATCGCCAGCAGCACCGCCCAGGGCGGCACGTTCAGGCCGGTGACCGTCTCGGCCAACGCCTGCGGCACACCGTTGATCGTCAGCAGCCACGAGAACACGCCCGCCGACGCGACGATCACGAACACCTGCGCCGTGAGGAACATCGAGCGCGAAGCGGTGCGGAACACCTCGGCCCAGCTGAGCTCCCCGTAGACCAGCACGACCACGACGATCGCGTACACGCACGCGATCCCCGCGGCCTCGGTCGGCGAGAAGATGCCCGCGTAGATCCCGCCGAGGACGAACACCGGGGCCGCGATCGACCAGATGCCGTCCCGGGTCGCGGCAAGGAACTCGCCGAGCTCGAAGCGCTTGCCCGCACCCTCGCGGCGCCGCCAGGCGTAGTACCAGATGTAGGCGCCGAAGAACCCGGCGAGCACGAGGCCCGGAAACACACCCGCCGCGAACAGCTTCACGACCGACGTGTCCGAGGCGATGCCGTAGAGGATGAACCCGATCGAGGGCGGAATGAGATTGTCGATCGAGGCGGCCGAGATGAGCAGGCCGGAGGAGAAGCGCTCGTTGTAGCCGGCCTCGCGCAACCGGTCGTAGGTCAGCCCCCCCACGGCCGCGACCGTTGCGGCGGTCGATCCCGAGATCGCGCTGAACACGGTGACCGTCCCGAGCGCGGTGAACGGCAGGCTTCCGCGCACGCCGCCGATCATCGAGGTCACCCAGCGCACCAGCCGCTTGGACACGCCTCCCCGGCCCATCAGGTCGCCGGCGAAGATGAAGAACGGCACCGCGAGCAGGGCGTACTTGTCGATGCTGCTGAACATCGCCTGGTGCATGACGGTGGCCGGCGCCGGCGCGAACGCGACCAGCACGACCGCCGCCGTGGCGAGCAGGATCACGAAGAACGGGAAGCCGAGCGCGAGCAGCGCGAGCGGCAGCAGGGCCAGGACCCACGTCATGCGGGGCGGGCGCTCAGAACTTCCCGCTGAGATAGGCGCGGAAGCGCAGCAGCACCGCGAGCGCGGTGAGCACGAACCCGATGAGCAGCGCGGCGTGCGGAATCGCCTTCGGCACGCCGGCGGCGATGCTGACCTGGCCGGCTTGGGCGAACAGCATGACCGTCTTCCACGACTGCACGGCGACGAACACGCACACGGCGAACATGACCGCCGCGACGAGGCCGCGATGCAGCTTGCGCCAGCGGCTCGGGATCGCCGCCGAGAAGAGGTCCATGTTCAGGTGCTCGCCCCGGTAGGCGATCGCCGCCATCCCGAGGAACACGCCCCAGATCGTGAGGTAGACGAGGATCTCCTCGGTCCAGAAGATCGCCTGGCCGAAGAGATGACGGCTCACCACGTTCCCGAAATTGAGCGCGATGCCGACGAGCATCAGCGCGCCGAGGATCCAGCCGGGCAGCGTGTCGAAGACGAACCGGCCCATCGGCGCGTTTGCGGGGCGCTGGTGCGGCGTTTGCGTGACGAGCGCGCTCAGTTCTTCTGCGCGGTCGCAAGGAGCTGCTTGTAGAAGGCGCTCACCGCCGCGTTGTCCTTCGTGACCTCATCCCCGATCGGCCCGAGCAGCTGGCGCACGCGCGCCTGATCTTCGGGCGAGAAGCGCACGAACTCGCCGCCGACCTCCGCCCAGCGCTTGCGCATGCCCTCGTCGATCGTGCGCGACTGCGCCATCATGCGCGGCTGGATCTTGGCGCCCTCCTCGATCACGATCTGGCGCAGGTCGGCCGGGAGCTTGCCGAGCCACGCGCGGCTCACCGCGCCCACCGACACGATCATGGTGTCGTTCAGCTCGGTGAGGATCTTGCTGATGTCGTTGAACTTGAGGTTCACGAAGACCGCGGTGGCGCTCTGCGTGCCGTCGATGACGCCCTGCTGCAGGCCCGGGATGACCTCGGCGAGGTCCATCGGCACGGCGGTCGCGCCGAACACGCGCATCTTCGCGCGCTCCGCCGCGGTCGCGTTGACCCGCAGCTTCTTGCCCTTGAAGTCGTCGATGCGGCGGATCGGCTGCTTCGCGAGGTAGTGCGCGAACGCGAAGGTGTAGATCGAGACGATCTGGACGTTCTTGTCCGCGCCGAGCGCGAGGATCTCCTTGTTCAGGGCCGGATCGAGCAGGACCTTCTCGGCGTGCTGCATGTCCTTGAAGAGCACCGGGATGCTGAAGGTGCCGAAGCGCGGGTCGACGCCGGCGAAGAAGTCGGCGGGCGAGGTGAACGCTTCGATGGTGCCGAGCTGCGTGCCCTCGATCTGGCTCGCGATCGTGCCGAGCTGGTTGCGCGGGAAGAGCTTCACCTCGATCCGCCCGTTCGAGCGCGCCTCGACGCCCTCCTTCATCCAGGTGCCCCACTGGTGCTGGATGTCGTTCATGGTGGCGAAGCCGATCTTCATGGTGAAGTCGGCGGCGGGGGCGGGCATCGCCGCACCGAGCGCGAGCCCGGCAACGGCGACGAGCGCGCGGAACGAGCGCGTGGCGCGTGACATCTGGCGTTCTCCTCCTGGTTGGTCTTATCGCCCCGCTGTGCGCCGGGGCCGCGCGGTCGTCACCAGACGAGGTCGCCCTCGCGGATGAGCATCATGCAGCCGTCGGCCTCGGTGAACGGCGCGTGCGGCTTGCCGCAGGGCATGCGGAACCACATGCCGGCGCCATAGGCGGCGTACTCGTCGCTGAGGCAGCCCTTGAGCACGAACGTCTCCTCGCCGATCGAGTGGTCGTGCGACGGGATCTTGCGGTTCGGGTGCACGTTGCCGATGCGGCCGGTCTCGATGCCGTCGGCGTTCGGGTAGAGGTGCAGCACGTCCGCGCCGCGATGCGGGAAGGCGGTCCACTGCGCGGTCTTCGCGTCGATCACGAGCCGCGTGCCGCCGGGCCGGATCGGCACGCGCCACTTCACGTAGAGCACGCAACCGCCCTTCGAGGCGGGCGTATGGGTGTAGCCGGGCTGGTTGCGAATGAACGTGTGCTGGCCGTATTGCCCGCTGCCATCCTCGTAGCTGCCCTCGACCACGAAGATGTCCATCCGGTCCACGAGCGTCTCGGTGGGCAGCCTGGCGCCCGGCTCGAACTTGAGCAGCGCAGTCTCGCGTCCCTTGCGCGGGTCGTTCACGAACTCGAGCACCTTGCGCGAGACGCCCGCGTGCTCGGTCCTCTCCCACGGCATCTCGTTGGTGTTGACGACCGCGACCTGGTTCGAATCGGCGTTGACTGCGGGTGCGACGCGCATGGGTCCCCTTCGACTCGGAGTTTCGTTCGGAGGAAAAAACAACGATAATCGAACGGCGCACCGCGGGTCAATACGCGCGGCGCCGCAAGCGCCACCGCCCTCTCCGCGCGAGGCAAGCACCGATGGCCGACACGACCGAAGAACCCGCGATCGCCCAAAAGGCGCCGTACAAGATCGATCTGCTGGCAGGATATCGCTACGCGTGGTGCGCCTGCGGGCTCTCGAAGATGCAGCCCTTCTGCGACGGCTCGCACACTTCGACGAAAACCGGCATCAAGCCGGTCGTCTGGACCCAGGAGAAGGACCAGACCGCCTACCTGTGCGGCTGCAAGCGGACCGGCGGCAGGCCGTTTTGCGACGGCACGCACAAGAAGCTGTAGCGCGGGGCACATCCCGAACCATCGACGGAGCCAATCCATGGACCGCGGACTGGAAGCCATTCAGAACTTCATCGGCGGCGAGTTCGCCGCCGCGAAATCCGGCAAGACCTTCGAGAACCGCTCGCCGGTGGACGGACGGCTGGTCGGCCTCGTCGCCGAGGCGGGCGAGCCGGAGGTCGACGCGGCGGTGCGCGCCGCGCGCGCGGCGCTGGCGGGCCCGTGGGGAAC
This sequence comes from uncultured beta proteobacterium, assembly GCA_963716855.1. Classification (GTDB taxonomy): domain Bacteria; phylum Pseudomonadota; class Gammaproteobacteria; order Burkholderiales; family SG8-39; genus JAGVSZ01. The sequence goes on from CAVQUV010000029.1 coordinate 57,221, forward strand.
GATGGACACCGCCAAGCGCTCCGAGCTGCTCTACGCCGTCGCCGACGAGATCAACCGTCGCTTCGACGACTTCCTGCAGGCGGAAGTCGCCGACACGGGAAAGCCGATGTCGCTGGCGAAGCACCTGGACATCCCGCGCGGCGCGGCGAACTTCAAGATCTTCGCCGACGTCGTCAAGAACGTCCCCACCGAGTCGTTCCAGATGGCGACGCCCGACGGCAAGGGCGCGCTGAACTACGCGATCCGCGTGCCGAAGGGCGTGGTCGCGGTGATCTGCCCGTGGAACCTGCCGCTCCTCCTGATGACCTGGAAGGTGGGCCCCGCGCTCGCCTGCGGGAACACGGTGGTGGTGAAGCCCTCGGAGGAGACGCCGTCGACCGCCACGCTGCTCGGCGAGGTGATGAACAAGGTCGGCGTGCCGCCGGGCGTGTACAACGTCGTGCACGGCTTCGGTCCGGGGTCGGCGGGCGAGTTTCTGACCCGGCACAAGGGCGTCGATGCGATCACTTTCACCGGCGAGACGCGCACCGGCACCGCGATCATGAAGGCCGCGGCGGAGGGCACGCGCGGGGTGTCGTTCGAGCTGGGCGGCAAGAACGCGGGCCTGGTGTTCGCCGACTGCGACTTCGACGCGGCGGTCGACGGGATTTCGCGCGCGGCATTCGCCAACTGCGGTCAGGTCTGCCTCGGCACCGAGCGCGTGTACGTCGAGCGCCCGATTTTCGAGAAGTTCGTGCAGGCGCTCAAGAAGAAGGCCGAGGCCATGAAGGCCGGGCCGCCCGAGGACGCGGCGACCGGCATCGGTCCGCTGATCAGCCAGGAGCACCGCGCCAAGGTGCTTTCGTACTACAAGAAGGCCGTCGAGGACGGTGCGACCGTCGTCACCGGCGGCGGCATTCCCGCCATGCCGGCCGAGCTGAAAGGCGGCGCGTGGATCCAGCCGACGATCTGGACCGGTCTCGCGGAGGACTCGGCGGTGATCCGCGAGGAGATCTTCGGGCCGTGCTGCCACATCCGGCCGTTCGACGCCGAGGACGAGGCGATCCGACTCGCGAACGACACGCCCTACGGGCTCGCGACGACCATCTGGACCACGAACCTTACCCGCGCACACCGCGTGTCCGCGCAGATCGAGGTGGGCATCTGCTGGGTCAACTGCTGGTTCCTCCGCGATCTCCGCACGCCGTTCGGCGGCTCGAAGGAATCCGGCATCGGCCGCGAGGGCGGCGTGCACTCGCTCGAGTTCTACACCGAGCTGCGCAACGTCTGCGTCAAACTGTGACCGCGCGCCTGCCGGTCGACCGGGCGCCGCATTCCATACGCGCGCGGCGCCCTGCAATCCCGGCACCCGATCGGCGCGCTGCCCCCTCACCCTAACCCTCTCCCCCAATTTCGGGGGAGAGGGTGCACATCAAGCTGTGAGCCCGCGTCGCAGCGGCAGGCTGCGGCGCGCCACGTGGCCGGCGAGCCACTTCACCGATTGGCGTGCGCGCTCGGCGACAACGGGCAAAGGCAGCTGCAGATAGTCGTCGTTGAACACCTCGAAGCTGTAGTCGCCGCGGTACCCCGCCCCGTCGAGCCGGCGGACGAGCGCCGCGACCTCGGCGCTGTGGACGCCCTCGCCGGGAAACACGCGCAGGTGCCGCGCGGTGTCCATCCGCTCCTCGGGTGACCGCGTCTCCTGCCACATGAAGTCGGCCAGCTGAACGAGGACGATCTTGTTCGGGTCGACGTCGTCGAGCGCCTCGAGCCCGGTGGCGGTTGCGAGCAGATGGTAAGAGTCGATCGCCAGCCCCAGACTGGGGTGATCGGCGGCCTCGACCAGCCGCCACGCGTGCGGATACTCGTTCACGTGGCGCCCCCAGGAGAGCGCCTCATAGGCAATGCGGATGTTCAGCGGCAGCGCGAGGGTCGCGAGCTTCCGGAGGTCGCGCACCAGGGCATCGGACTCTCCGGTCGCGTGTGTCGACGTGGACGAGCAGACCAGCAGCACCCTTGCGTCCAGCGCGTGGCACATGCGGAGCATCGCCTTCGCGATGTCGACCTTGTAGGCGTGCAGGTGCCCCGTTAGGCCCTCGAAGTCGCGCAACACCTGGAAGCCGGTCACGCGCAGACCGCTCTCGCGCACCGCCGCCACCGCAGCGGCTTCGCCTTGCGGATGGCCGGCGATGTCGCGCGCCGAGAGCATGATCTGCGTGAAGCCCGCGTCCCGCACCGCGCGCAGCTTCGCCTCGAGGGGGCCCGCAAGCGTGATGGTGTCCATGCCGAAGTGATCGAGGTTCATCGTCGTTCCCCTTGCGCGCTGCGTCAGGGCTCGAGGTGGCTCACCACCAGCTCGAAGGTGACGCCGCCGAGGTAGATCTGGGTCAGCGCGCCCTTCTCGCTCGGCTGCACCGGGCCGCGATCCACGAACACGACGCCGCGCTCGCGCAGGATCCGCGTCGCGGCGATCACGTCGGGCGCGCCGAGCCCGACGCGCAGCAACCGCTCCTCCCATTCGATGTCTTCGGCGCCCGGCGGCGGCTCGACGAGCTGCAGATAGAACTTGCGGCACGGGCTCTCCAGGAGCGTGCCCTTGGGCAGCACGCCGAAGTACTTGCCCTCGGGCAGGATCGAGAACCCGAAGAGGCTGCGGTAGAACTCCACCCACTCGGCGCTGCGGTCGCCGAAGATGCTCTGGACCACGCCGAAGTAGTGCAGCCCCGCCAGCGCGGGCGGATGGCGAGCGGCGCCGGGGAGCGGCACGAAGTCGACGTCGTAGATGGAGAACTCCTTGTGGCGGTCGACGAAGTAGATGAGGCTGTCGCCGACGCCGCGGATGCCGGGGATGTTCAGCTCCATCGCCGAAGCCCGCGTCGGCATCTCCCAGGCGCCGAGGTCGAGCGCATGGCGCCAGGCGTGGGCGGCGTCGCGCACGCGCAGCGCGATCGCGGTCAAGGCCGGCGTGCTCGTGGGCGCGGCGAGCCCTGGCAGCGGATCGGGGTGGGCGTTGACGATGACGTTCATCGTCCCCTGGCGGTACAGCACGACCTCGCGGGAGCGGTGCCGTGCGACCGGCATGAATCCCAGGTTCTGCAGCAGTGCGCCCAGCGCGTGCGGCTGCGAGGTCGCGTACTCGACGAACTCGATGCCGTCCATGCCGAGCGGGTTGCTCGGCTCGGGGTTGTGCTCGTCGACCTTCAAGGTCATGGTCGCCTCCGTCAGGGAACGAGTTGCGCGCCCAGCTCCCGCGCTGCGGCCTGCAACGGCGGGAGGTACAGCATTTTCATGTCGCGCAGCGTGATGCGGCGCGCCTGGACGATCACGTTCATGCCGGCGACGACCGATCCGGCGGCGTTTCGGACCGGCACCGCGATCGAGCGCACCGTCGGCTCGAGCAACTGGTCGGCGATCGCGTAGTCGGCCTCGCGCACCCCCGCGAGCTGCTGGCGCAGCTTCTCGGGGTCGATGATGGTGCGCTCGGTGTAGGGATGCAACTCGACGCGCGACAGGTAATCGTCCAGGTCGCGCTCGGGCAGGTTTGCGAGCAGCACGTGACCGATCGACGTGCAGTAGGCGGGCAGCCGGCTGCCGACGTTCAGGTTGACCGAGATGATCCGCGAGGTCAGCGAGCGGGCGACGTACAGGATGTCGTCGCCATCGAGGATGGCGAGCGAGCAGGACTCGTTCACCGCGTCGCTCACCCGGTCGAGGAACGGTTGCGCGGTCACCACCAGCGGCGTCGAGGAGAGGTACGCGTGCCCGAGTCCGAGCAGCTTGGGGCGCAGCGCGAAGCTGCGGCCGTCCTCGGACGCGACGTAGCCGAGCCGCGCCAGCGTGTACAGGCAGCGGCGCACCGCGGCACGCGGGATGCCGGTCTTGTGGCTCAGCTGCGCAATGGTCATGTGGCGCTTCTCGCGGGAAAAGCCGCGAATCACCGCCAGCCCGCGCGCCAGGGAGGTCATGAAGTTGGGGTCGCCGCTGGTTGCGGCGATGTCCGGTCCTCGGTCCATGTTCGATAATCGCCCAATAATTCGATAATCGCCCTTGACAGGATCTTATGCCCAAACTTACGATGCGCGCAACACACAATAAGAGGCGCCGCGCCGCCCGGCAACGCGTCGGTCATCGCCGGCGACCGGGCGGCGCGGATACGATCCACGCTTGCGCGGATCGAATCTGGAGGAGGCTGCAGCATGAACCGCGTCATCGACGGCTATTGCCGCCTCCTGACCCTGGTGATGGTGCTGATGCTGGCACTGATGGTCGTGTTGGTGTTCGGCAACGTCGTGCTGCGCTACGGCTTCAACTCCGGCATCACGGTCAGCGAGGAGCTCTCGCGCTGGCTGTTCCTCTGGATGACCTTTCTCGGCGCCATCGTCGCGCTCAAGGAGCACGGTCATCTCGGAACGGACGTGCTGGTCGCGCGCCTGCCCAGGGGGGCAAGGCGCGCCTGTCTGCTGATCGGCCAGGTCCTGATGCTCTACGTCACGTGGCTCGTTCTCCGGGGCAGCTGGGCGCAGACCGTCATCAATCTCGAGGTCGAGGCACCCGTGACCGGCGCTTCGGTCGGAATCTTCTACGGTGCCGGGGTGGTATTCGCGGTCTCGGCGGGCGTGGTGCTGGCACGCGAGTTGTGGCGCACCGCGAGCGGACAGGCGAGTGACGCCGAGCTGGTGATGGTGCAGGAGTCGGAAGAGTTCGCCCAGATTCACGACCTGCACATCGGCGAGTCCGAGCCCGGGAAGACCCGGCGCTGAGCGGAGGTCTGTCGTGACCGTCGCCGTCTTTCTCGGTTCGCTGCTCGCCGCCATGGCGCTCGGCATTCCCATTGCCTACTCGCTGCTGCTGTGCGGCGCCGCGCTGATGTGGCACCTCAACATGTTCGACGCGCAGATCCTGGCGCAGAACCTCGTCAACGGCGCCGACAGCTTCCCGCTGCTCGCGGTGCCGTTCTTCATGCTCGCCGGCGAGATCATGAACGTCGGCGGGCTGTCCAAGCGGATCATCCAGCTCGCCATGGCGCTCGTCGGCCACGTGCGCGGCGGCCTCGGCTTCGTGACGATCCTCGCCGCCTGCCTGATGGCGGCGCTGTCGGGTTCGGCGGTTGCCGACACCGCGGCCCTCGCTGCGCTGCTCTTGCCCATGATGGTCAAAGCCGGACACGACAAGGCGCGCGCCGGGGGGCTCATCGCCTCCGCTGGCATCATCGCGCCGGTCATCCCGCCGTCGATCGGCTTCGTCATCTTCGGCGTGGCGGCCAATGTGTCGATCAGCAAGCTGTTCCTCGCGGGCATCGTCCCGGGCTTGCTGATGGGGCTCGCGATCGCCGCCACCTGGTGGTGGGTGGCGCGGCGCGAAGGCAGCGCGCCGCCACCCAAGGCGACGGCAGCCGAGCGCTGGCGGGCGCTGCGGGACTCGACCTGGGCGTTGTTCCTGCCCGTGATCGTGCTCTTCGGGCTGAAATTCGGCGTCTTTACGCCAACCGAGGCGGCCGTGGTCGCGGCGGTGTATGCGCTCTTCGTCGCAATGGTGGTCTACCGCGAGCTGAAGCCCGCGCAGCTCTTCGAGGTGTTCGCGAGCGCCGCCAAGACCACCGCGGTGATCATGTTCCTCGTGGCCGCGGCAATGGTGAGCGCGTGGCTGATCACGGTAGCGCAACATCCCCGCGCAGATGATCGCCCTGCTCGAACCGTTCATGGGTAACCAGACGCTGCTCCTGATCGCCATCATGGTGCTGGTCATGGCGGTAGGGACGGCGATGGACATGACGCCCACGATCCTGATCCTGACGCCGGTGTTGATGCCCGTCATCAAGGCCGCGGGCATCGACCCGGTGTACTTTGGCGTCCTCTTCATCATCAACAACGCGATCGGCCTCGTCACGCCGCCGGTGGGGACGGTGCTGAATGTCGTCGCCGGCGTGGGCCGGATGAAACTGGACGAGGTGACCCGCGGGGTGGTGCCGTTCATGCTCGCCGAGTTCGCCGTGATGTTCCTCATGGTTTTCTTCCCGCAGCTCGTCACCGTGCCGGCGCGGTGGCTCGCAGGCTGAGCCTGCAAAATCGACGGCGCTTGTTTCGATGCGACTCGTTCATCCAAGGAGACAGACGATGAATCATCTTGCCCGACGCTCGGCGCTCGCCGCCATTGCCGCGCTGTTCACCGCGACTGCAACCTATGCGCAGGTCCAGGACCGTACCCTCAAGTTCGCAACGCAGAACCCGAAGGGCCACCCGATCGTGACTGGAATGGAGAAGTTTGCCGAAATCGTGACCGCCAAGAGCGGCGGCAAGATGAAGGTGAACCTCTTTCCGGGCGGCGTGCTGGGCAGCGATCAGGCCAACGTGTCCGCAGTGCAAGGCGGCACGCTCGAAATCGTCTCGCTGAACTCGGGCATCCTCGCCTCGCAGGCGAAGGAATTCGGCATTTACGACTTCCCGTTCATGTTCGCGACTCCGCAGGAAGCCGACGCGGTCGTCGACGGCGCATTCGGCAAGTCGATGCACCAGAAGCTCGAGGCAAAGGGCATCGTCGGCCTCGCGTACTGGGAGCTCGGATTCCGGAACATCACCAACAGCAGGCGGCCGATCGTCAAGGTCGAGGACATCGCGGGCCTGAAGCTGCGCGTGATCCCGAACGCGATCAACGTCGACTGGGTCAAAGCGCTCGACGCCAATCCGACGCCGCTCGCCTTCCCCGAGGTCTACGCTGCGCTCGACCAGAAGGCGATCGACGGGCAGGAGAACCCGGTCACGGTGATCAACGCCAACAAGTTCTTCGAGGTGCAGAAGCACGTGGTGCTGAGCAACCACCAGTACAACCCGCAGTCGGTGATCTTCAGCAAGAAGGTCTGGGACACGTTGAGCGGCGAGGAGAAGAAGATCCTCGCCGACGCCGCGGCCGAAGCGGCGAGATTCCAGCGCCAGGCTTCGCGCGACGCGGCCGGCGGCGCGCTGGACAACATGAAGAAGAACGGCATGCAGGTCACCGAGCTTTCGCCGGCGGAGCTGGCCAAGTTCCGGGAGAAGATGAAGCCGGTGATCGCCAAGCACTCGGAAGTGGTTGGTGCCGACACCGTTGCCGCACTGCAGGCCGAGCTCGGCAAGCTGCGCAAATAACGGGCGCGCGCTGGCATCAGGCGGCAGGGTGAGCAGGACTCGGATTGCCGTCGCCGGCGCGGGCTACATCGGCCTCGCCCACGTGGGCGTGGCGCAGGCGAGCCCCACCTGCACGCTTTCGGCGCATCGTCGATCCGGCGCCCGGAGCCGCGCAGGCCGCCGCCGAACGCCGGCGTGCCGCTCTACCGGTCGCTCGAGGAACTGCTCGCGAAGGATCGCCCGGACGGCGTGATTCTCGCCACGCCCAACGCGCTCCACGTGCCGCAGGCGCTGCAATGCATCGACGCCGGCCTGCCGATGCCTCCTCGAGAAGCCGATCGCACCGACGGTGGCGGAGGGCGAACGGCTGCTGAAGGCGGTCGACGCCAAGCGCGCCCGCGTGCTCATCGGCCACCACCGCGCACACAGCCCGATCATGGCGAAGGCGAGGCAGGTCATCGAATCGGGCGTGCTGGGGCGCCTCGTCGCAGTGATGGGCAGCGCCACCTTCCTCAAGCCTGACCAATATTTCGAAGACGCGCCCTGGCGACGCGAAGTCGGCGCGGGGCCGATCCTCCTGAACATGATTCACGAGGTACACAACCTGCGCATGCTGTGCGGCGAGATCGTCGCCGTTCAGGCGTTCGCGTCGCACGCGGTACGCGGCTTTCCGGTCGAGGACACGGTGGCCATCAACCTGCGTTTCGCCAGCGGCGTTCTGGGCACCTTCATGCTGTCGGATACCGCCGCCTGCCCGCGCAGCTGGGAGCAGACCTCGCAGGAGAACAAGGCCTACGCGACCTACGAGGACGAGGACTGCTACGTGATCGCCGGCACCAACGGCAGCCTCTCGGTGCCCACGATGCGGCTCAAGACCTATCCGCGACCGGAAGACCGCTCGTGGTGGAAACCCTTCGAGGTCAGCGTGGTCGACATGGTGCGCGACGATCCGCTCAAGCATCAGCTCGAGCATTTCGGCGCCGTGATTCGCGGCGCGGCCGAGCCGCTGGTCAGCGCGCGGGACGGCCTGGCCAATCTGCGCGTCACCGAAGCCATCGTCGCGGCGGCGCAATCGGGCAGTACGGTGGAGCTTCGCCCCAACTGAATTTCCCTCGAGGCACCCATGAAGATCCTCATGCTCCACGGCATCAACCACAACATGTTCGGCAAGCGCGACCCGGCGCAGTACGGCACGATCACGCTGGCCGAGATCGACGCCAGGCTCGCGGCGCTCGGCCGGGAGCTCGGCGTCGAGGTCGAGAGCTTCCAGACCAACGGCGAGGGCGCGATGTGCGAGCGCATCCATCGGGCCTATGCCGAGAAGGTCGACGGCGTGATCATCAACGCCGGCGCCTGGACGCACTACAGCTACGGCATTCGCGACGCGCTCGCGATCCTCACGGTGCCGGTGGCCGAGATCCACATGTCGAACATCCACGCCCGGGAGGCGTTTCGCCACCACTCGGTCCTGGCCGAGATCGTGAAGGGCCAGATCTGCGGTTTCGGCGTCGACAGCTACCTCCTCGGCCTGCGAGCGGTGGTCTCCGCCGCGCAGGCAGCGAAGAAGTAGCGGCGAGCTTCACGAGGGGACGCGAACTCGCATGATCAGCGGCCGGAAGACATTGATCGCGCATCTGGGCTTCAACGAGATGACGCCGGACAGCCCGCTCGACACCGCGCACGCAGCGATGCGTGCACTGCGCGCCCTCGAGGAGCGTGCGAGCCGGCAGTAACGTTCGCGGCGCACGGCGCGGCCCGACCGCGGGCGCGGGGCTGTCCGATCCAGGTCGGAACGGCTATCCTCTTCGAGTCGATCCCGGTCCGACCATGGATTTCTTCGGCACCGCGACCGCTAACGATCTTCGAAGGAGGAAGAGATCATGACCGGAGTTGTCGCCGCGGCGGTGGTCGCGCACGTGCCCACGCTCGGGCGCGACGAGATCACGCCGGACTTCCAGAAGACGCTGGTCGCGGGCGAGCGCGAGATGGGCGCGGCGCTACGCCGTACGCTCAAGCCCGACTTGTGGGTGATCGCTTCGGCGCACTGGGTCGCGACGTTCGACTGGGTGGTCACCTGCCAGCCGGTGCACGAAGGCATGTGCGTCGCGGACGAGGCACCGAACCTGATTCCGGGCCTGCCGTACCGCTATCGCGGCGACGCCGACTTCGCCGGTGCGCTCGTCGAGGAGCTCGGCCGCGCCTCGGTCCCGGCCGCGCGCAACGACTCGCCGCATTACGGATGGGACTACGGCACCTACGTCCCGCTCAAGCATCTCGACCCGGATGCGGAGGTCGCGGTCGTCGGCGTGCCGAGCGTGCTGATGGCCGATCACGCCGAATGCCTGCGCGCGGGGGCGGCCGTGCACGCGACGGCGAAGCGGCTCGGGCGGCGCGCCGTGTTCCTTGCGAGCACCGCCTTCGCGCACGTTCTCGTGCGGGGTCGGCACAACTTGCCGACGCCCGAGCGGATGGCCGCCGACAAGGCGTTCATCGCGAAGCTCAAGGATGGGGCGATCGAGGACGCGATCACCGGCTTCGGCGACTACAGCCGCACGGTCGGCGCCGAGATGGGCGGGCGCGTGCTCGCCACCCTGCTCGGCGTCACGCGCGCGATGGCCGCCGACGGCGCGGCGCTGACCGGCCGGCAGTACGGCGAGTACGCGCAATCCTCCGCGAGCGGCAACGCGGTGGTGCTGGTGGCCGATCGCGCAAAGCTTGCGTCGGTGCAGTGACGATCGAGCGGAAACTCCGTGAGGCACGCAACGGCGCAGTGCTCGCATTTACCGCGCTCGTCGCCTCCGGCCCGCTCGCCGCGCAGGACTTCCCCTCGAAGCCGGTCCGGATCATCGTCAACTTCCCGCCCGGCGGGCCGTCGGACATTCTCGCGCGGACCCTCGGCGACAAGATGTCTGCCGCGCTCAAGCAGCCGATTCGTCGTCGAGAGCCCGGCCGGGCGCCGGCGGCAACATCGGCGCAGAGGCGGTCGCGCGCAGCCCGGCGGACGGTTACACCGTGCTGTTCTCGATCGACACGACGTTCACCGTCAACCCGAACCTCTACAAGTCGATGCCGTTCAAGCTCGCCGAGCTCAAACCGCTGATGCTCATCGCCTCGTCCGGTCTCGCGGTGGGCGTCAACCCGAGCGTCGGAGCGGCCTCGCTCGGCGACTTCGTGAGCAAGGGGAAGCGCGAGACGATCTCGTTCAGCTCGGGCAGCAACGGCAGCCCCGGCCACGTGGCCGCCTCGATCCTCCAGGACACGGCCGGCGTGAAGGTGAATCACATTCCGTACAAGGGGAACACGCCGGCGGTGATGGCGGTCGTATCCGGCGAGGTGCAGGCCGGCATCCTTGCGACCCCGGGCCTGCTGCCGCACGTGAAGGCCGGCAAGGTGAAGGCGCTGGCGGTGACGAGCCGCAAGCGCTCGCCGCTGCTGCCCGATGTGCCGACGACGGAGGAGGCCGGCGTGCCGGCCCTCGAAGTCGAGGTGCTGTACCTCGCGTTCGTTCCCGCCGCGACGTCGGAGACGGTCGTCGCAACGTTGCAGAAGGCGATGGCGGCCGCACTCGCGGCGCCCGACGTGCAGGAGCGGCTGCGCAATCTGGATATCGTCGTCGAGGGCGAGACCGGTGCGTCGCGGAGGCGCGCCTCGCGAAAGCCCGCGAGCGCTACGCCGCGACAATCAAAGCCACCGGAATGAAGATCGACTGACGCCTGGGGCGCGCAGCGTGGCAACGAACTTCGTCTTCATCCTCGCCGACGATCTCGGCTACGCCGACCTCGGCTGCTACGGCGGCCGCGCGCCGGTCTCGCCCAACCTCGACCGGCTCGCCGCGCGCGGGCTGCGCTTCACGCAGGGCTACTCGAACTCGCCGGTGTGCTCGCCGACGCGCTTTGCGCTCATGACCGGGCGCTACCAGTATCGCCTGCGCGGCGCCGCCGAGGAGCCGATGTCCGGACGCGCGCGCGGTCACCCGGAGATCGGGCTCCCGCCCGCGCACCCGACCCTGCCCTCGCATCCTGCGCGATGCGGGCTATCGAACCGCGCTGATCGGCAAGTGGCATCTCGGCTACCCGCCGCACTTCGGCGCGCTCAAGAGCGGCTATGAAGAACACTTCGGGCCCAATTCGGGCGGCGTCGACTACTTCACCCACACCGACCGCGAGGGCAAGTACGATCTGTACGAGAACGGCGAGCCGACGCGCGCGGAGGGCTATCTCACCGATCTCCTGTCGCAGCGGGCGGTCGAGTACGTGCGCAAGCGCGCCGCGGACCGCACGCCGTTCCTGCTGAGCCTGCACTACACCGCGCCGCACTGGCCGTGGGAAACGCGCGACGACGCCGCGCTCGCCGCGGGACTGGTCGGGAAGATCGCGCACCTCGACGGCGGCTCCATCCGCACCTATCAGCGGATGATCCACCACATGGACGAGGGCATCGGCCAGGTCGCCGCGGCGCTCGAAGCGGCGGGGCTGCTCGAGGACACGCTGATCGTGTTCACGAGCGACAACGGTGGCGAGCGGTTCTCGGACAACTGGCCGCTCGTCGGCGGCAAGATGGACCTGACCGAGGGCGGCATCCGCGTGCCCTACGTCGTGCACTGGCCGCGCGCGGTCGCGGCGGGCGGCGTTACCGATCAGCTTGCGATCACCATGGACTGGGTGGCCACGTTCTTCGACGCGGCGGGCGCGCGGCCGCATCCGGACTACCCGCTCGACGGCGCGTCGCTCCTGCCGGTCCTGCGCGACCCCCGCAACCGCTTCGACCGCGTGCTCCACTGGCGCATGAAGCACCGCGACCAGCGCGCGCTGCGGGACGACAAGTGGAAGTACCTCGCGATCGGCGCGAACGAGTATCTCTTCGACCTCGCGACCGACGAACGCGAACGCGCGAACCTGGCGGCCCGGCATCCGGACCGCCTCGCGGCGCTGCGGGCTCGCTACGCCGAATGGAACGCGAGCATGCCGCCGGTTCCGGAAGACGCTCGCGTATCGCTGATCTACACCGACAAGGACATGCCTTGAGCCTCGTCTCGGGGACCCTCTACGGCGTCCTGCTCAACTACAAGGGCGCGTTGGCAGCGCTCGGCGACGCCGTGCACAAGCCACCCTACAAGGCGCCCCCGAAGGCGCCGGTGCTCTACATCAAGCCGGCCAACACCTGGATCGGCGACGGCGCGCCGATCCCCGTTCCGAGCGACGTCGAAGCGCTGCAGATGGGCGCCGCGCTCGGCATCGTGATCGGGCGCACCGCGTGCCGCGTGCCGGCCGAGGCGGCGCTCGATTACGTCGCGGGCTACGTCATCGTGAACGACGTGAGCGTGCCGCACGACAGCTACTACCGCCCGTCCATTCGCTTCAAATGCCGCGACGGGTTCTGCCCCATGGGCCCGCGGCTCGTCGAGCGCGCACGCGTGCCGGATCCCGACGCGCTCGCCGTGCGGGTCTTCATCGACGGCGCGTTGCGGCAGCAGAACACGACCGCGAACCTGATCCGCTCGACCGCGCGGCTGATCGCCGACGTCACCGAGTTCATGACGCTGTCCGCGGGCGACGTGCTGCTGACCGGCGTCCCGGAGAACGCGCCGCTCGCGCGCGCCGGCCAGCGCGTCGCGATCGAGATCGAAGGCGTCGGGCGGCTCGAGAATCCGCTCGTGGCCGAGGGTAGCCGGCGGTGAGGCGCGCACGCGTCGCGTACTCCGGCGCAATCCACGACGCCGCCGACGCCGACGGCGGCCGGCTGCGGCTCGCCGACGGGCGAGTCGTGCGCGAGGACGCGGTCGTCTGGCTGCCGCCGTTCCAGCCGCGCACGATCATCGCGCTCGGCCTCAACTACGCCGATCACGCGAAGGAGCTCGCGTTCAACGCGCAGGAGGAGCCGCTCGTGTTCCTCAAGGGGCCGAACGCGCTCGTCGGCCATCGCGGCGCAGACCCGCCGTCCCGCGGACGCGACGTTCATGCACTACGAGTGCGAGCTGGCGGTGGTGATCGGCAGGCCGCGCGCGCCGCGTGTCGCGCGCGGCCGCGTACGAGTACGTCGCCGGCTACACGGTCGCCAACGACTACGCGATCCGCGACTACCTCGAGAACTGGTACCGGCCCGAATCTGCGCGTGAAGAACCGCGACGGCTGCACCGCGCTCGGGCCCTGGCTGGTCGACGCGCGCCGACGTGCCCGACCCGATGCGGCTCGCGCTGCGCACCACCGTCAACGGCAAGGTGACGCAGCAAGGCAACACCCGCGACATGATCTCCGACGTCCCGTGCCTGATCGAGTACCTGTCCGGCTTCATGACGCTCGACGCCCGGCGACGTGATCCTCACCGGCACGCCCGAAGGCGTGGTCAACGTAGTGCCCGGCGACGAGGTGGTGACCGAGATCGAGGGCATCGGCGGACTGGTCAACCACATCGTCGGGGACGAGGCGTTCGGCAGGAGCGAGCAGCGATGATCGAGCATCTGATCGACGGCAAGCGGGTCGCGAGCCGCGAGGCCTTCGAGACCGTCAACCCGGCCACCCAGGAGGTGCTGGCCGAGGTGGCCGCGGGCGGCGAGGCGGAGATCGCCGCCGCGGTCGCCGCCGCCAAGGCGCGCGTTCCCGAAGTGGGCCGGCACGCCGCAGGCCGACGCGCGCGCAGATCATGCGCAGGCTCGGCGACCTGATCGCCAAGCACGTGCCGGAGATCTCCGAGCTCGAGACCGACGGACACCGGCCAGGTCATCGGCCAGACGAAGAAGGCGCTGGTGCCGCGCGCGGCGGACAACTTCTACTACTTCGCCGAGATGTGCACGCGCATCGACGGCCACACCTACCCGGTCGACGACAAGCATGCTGAACTACACGCTGTTCCAGCCGGTGGGCGTGTGCGCGCTGATCTCGCCGTGGAACGTGCCGTTCATGACCGCCACCTGGAAGGTCGCGCCGTGCCTCGCGCTTCGGCAACACCGCGGTGCTGAAGATGAGCGAGCTGTCGCCGCTGACCGCGACGCGCCTGGGCGAGCTGGCACTGGAGGCCGGCGTGCCGCCGGGCGTGCTGAACGTCGTGCACGGCTACGGCAAGACCGCGGGCGAGCCGCTGTGCGCGCACCCCGACGTGCGCGCGATCTCGTTCACCGGCTCGCACCGCCACCGGCAACCGCATCGTGCAGCGCGCGGGGCTCGAAGAAGTTCATCATGGAGCTCGGCGGCAAGAGCCCGTTCGTCGTGTTCGACGACGCCGACCTCGAGCGCGCGCTCGACGCCGCGGTGTTCATGATCTTCTCGCAACAACGGCGAGCGCTGCACCGCCGGCTCGCGCATCCTCGTCCAGCGCACGATCTACGACCGACTTCGTCGAGACGTTCGCCGAGCGCGCGCGGCGCGCCTCGCCGTCGGCGACCCGCTCGACGAGAAGACGATCATCGGCCCGATGATCAGCCACGGAGCACCTCGCCAAGGTGCGCCGCTACATCGAGCTCGGGCCCGACGGAGGGCGCAACGCTGCTGTCCGGCGGCCTCGATGCGCCGCCGGCTGCCCGCCGCGGTGCGCAAGGGCAACTTCGTGCAAGCCCACCGTGTTCGCCGACGTCGACAACCGCATGCGATCGCGCAGGACGAGATCTTCGGGCCGGTGGCGTGCCTGATCCCGTTCGACGACGAGGCCGACGCGATCGCGCATCGCCAACGACATCCGGTACGGCCTGTCGTCAGCTACGTGTGGACCGAGAACCTCGGCCGCGCGCACCGCGTGGCCGCAGCCATCGAGGCCGGCATGTGCTTCGTCAACAGCCAGAACGTGCGCGACCTGCGCCAGCCGTTCGGCGGCACCAAGGCCTCGCGGCACCGGGCGCGAGGGCGGCACCTGGAGCTTCGAGGTGTTCCTCGAGCCGAAGAACGTCTGCGTGTCGCATCGGCGACCACCCCATCCCGCGCTGGGGAGTCTGAACATGGGCAAGCTCGCGCTCGCCGCCAAGATCACGCACGTGCCGTCGATGTACCTGTCGCGAGCTGCCGGGCACGCACCAGGGCTGCCGGCAGGCCGCGATCGACGGCCACTTCGAGATCGGCCGGCGCTGCCGGCGCTCGGCGTGGACACGGTCGTGGTGTTCGACATCCACTGGCTGGTCAACGCCAGCTACCACGTGAACTGCGCGCCGCAAGTTCAAGGGCATCTACACCAGCAACGAGCTGCCGCACTTCATCAGCAACATGCCGTTCGAGTACGCCGGCAACCCGCGGCTCGGCCACCTGCATCGCCGAGACCGCAACCGAGATGGGCGTCCCGACGCGGGCGCACGACGCCACCACGCTCGACCTCGAGTACGGCACGCTGGTGCCGATGCGCTACATGAACGGACGCGACCAGCACTTCAAGGTCGTGTCGGTCGCGGCGCTGGTGCAACTGGCACAAGCTCGAGGACAGCGCCCGCTTCGGCCTGGCCGTCCGCCGCGCGATCGAGGACCGCTACGACGGCACGGTCGCGATCCTCGCCAGCGGTTCGCTGTCGCACCGCTTCAACGACAACGGCAGCCCCGAGGAATCGATCCACGAGATCAGCGACGAGTTCTACCGCCAGATCGACCTGCGCGTGGTCGAGTTGTGGCAGAAGGGCGACTGGAAGACGTTCGTGAAGATGCTGCCCGACGTACAACGCCACGTGCCACGGCGAAGGCCACATGCACGACACCGCGATGCTGCTCGGGGCGCTCGGCTGGGACGCCTACGACCGGCCGGTGGAGATCGTCACCCCCTACTTCGCCAGCTCGGGGACCGGACAGATCAATGCGGTCTTCCCGGTGACGCCGCTTTCTCGCTAGCGCCATGCCGCACCTCACCATCGAGTACTCGGCCAACCTGCGCGCGGCCGGCGACATTCCCGGCCTCCTGCCGAAGCTCGCCCAGTGCCTGTGCGATCAGCGCGCCGACGGCAAGCCGGTGTACCCCGTCGGCGGCGTTCGCGTGCGCGCCTACGAGGCGGTCGACTACTGTGTCGCGGACGGTGCGCCGGACGCCGCGTTCGTGCACGCCACGCTGAAGATCGGGAAAGGGCGCGCGCGCGAAACGGTCCGCGCGACCGGTGATGCGCTGTTCGAGATCATGAAGGCGCACTTCGCGCCGCTCTTCGAGCACCACGGGCTCGCGCTCTCGCTCTATCTCGACGAGGTCGACGAGGCGGGCTCGTGGAAGCACAACACCCTGCACGAACGGCTGAAACGGAGATGAATCCCGCCGAGCAGGCGGCGCGCATCCAGCTCGCGGCCGCGTACCGCATCTTCGACTACCTCGGCTGGACCGAGCTGATCTACAACCACATCACGCTGCGCCTGCCCGGCCCCGAGCGGCACTTCCTGATCAACCCCTTCGGCCTCCGGTACGCGGAGGTGAAGGCGTCGAACCTGGTGAAGATCGATCTCGCGGGCCAGGTCGTCGGCGAGTCGCAGTGGCCGGTCAATCCCGCGGGGTTCACGATCCACGGCGCGATTCACGCCGGCATCCCGAACGCGCACTGCGTGATGCATACGCACACGACCGCCGGCATGGCGGTCGCGTGCTCTCGCGGCGGACTGTCGATGAGCAACTTCTACTCGGCGCAGCTGCACGGCAAAGTGGCGTATCACGACTTCGAGGGCATCACCGTGCACGCCGACGAGGGCCCGCGCCTGATCGCGAACATCGGCGACAGGCCGGCGGTGATCCTGCGCAACCACGGCCTCCTCGCGTGGGCCGAGTCGCTGCCGCGCGCGTTCGCGATCCTGTGGCTGCTCAACCGCGCGTGCGAGATCCAGCTCGCCTCGACCGCGATGGGAGCGGTGATCGAGATCCCGGAGGACATCCAGCGCAAGTGCACGCGCGATTCGTTGCAGTTCAATCCGAGCTTCGGCGCGGGCCAGGACGTGTTCGACGCCCTCACCCGCGCCATCGATGCGATCGACCCGTCGTACAGGACATGAAGGTCTCCATTTACGGCGCGGGCGCGATCGGTGGCTTCATCGGCACGCGGCTCGGCGCGGCGGGCCACGCCCTGAGCGCCGTCGCACGCGGCGCGACGCTCGAGGCGCTGCGCCGGCACGGCCTGCGGCTCGTGCAGGGCGGCGAGTCGATCGTCGCCGCGGTCCACGCCGAGGAGGACCCTGCCCGCCTCGGGCCTCAGGATCTCGTGGTCATCGCGGTGAAAGGCCCCTCACTCGCCGGGGTCGCCGCGCGCATCGCGCCGCTGTTGGCAGCGGACACGATGGTGCTCGTCGCGATGAACGGCGTGCCGTGGTGGTTCTTCGATGGCCTGCCCGGGCCCTACGCCGGAACGCGGCTCGCGTCGGTCGACCCGGACGGCGCGATCGGGGCGGCGATTCCGACTCGGCACGTCATCGGCTGCGTGGTGCACGCGAGTTGCTCGACGCCGGAGCCGGGCCTGGTCCGACACGGCATGGGCGCGGGGCTGATCGTGGGCGAGCCGGGCGGCGGACGCTCGGCGCGAGTCGAGCGGCTCGCCGCCGATCTTGCGCGCGCCGGCTTCGACGCGAAGCTTTCGGAGCGGATCCAGCAGGACATCTGGTACAAGCTCTGGGGCAACATGACCATGAACCCGGTGTCCGCGATCACCGGCGCCACCGGCGACCGCATCCTCGACGATCCGCTGGTGCGCGCGTTCTGCTCGGCCGCGATGGCCGAAGCCGCGGCGATCGGCGGAAAGATCGGGTGCGGCGTGACGCAGTCGAGCGAGGACCGCCACGCGGTGACGCGCAAGCTCGGCGCGTTCAAGACCTCGATGCTCCAGGACGTCGAGGCGGGCCGCCCGATCGAGCTCGACGCGATCGTCGCCGTCGTGCGGGAGATCGGGCAGAAGGTGGGCGTGCCCACGCCCAACATCGATGCGCTGCTTGGTCTCGCCCGACTCTTCGCCCGCGTGCGCGGACTTTACTGACGAGCTAGCGTCACGCCCAGCGCCGCGAGTTGCTTCTCCGCCGCGGCTTCCCACCCGCGGTTCGCCGCCGGGCTCGCGGGGCTCGGATGCAGGATCTGGCCGACGCGGATCTTGCGCGCGAGCGCGCCGTCGATGAGATCGCCCTCGAGCACGGCGCGGACGCGCTTCTCCGCGAAGGCGCCTACGCCGATCGCCCATTGCGGCGCAAGCGCCGCGAGCGCCGCGGCGAGGTGACGGTCGCACGCGGCGTAGACCTCGGCGAGCAGCGCCGCCGGCAGCTTGTCCGGCGTGAAGTTGCGCCCGGACGCTTCGAGGAACGCGAGCGGGCAGTAGTTGAGCACGAACCAGTCGGCGAAGAACGCCTCGGCCGGCCCGAAGCGCGCGGCCGCCCAGCCCCACAGCCGTCGCCCGCTCACCTCCGAGCGCCTGCAGTCGAAGCCCTCGATCGGGCGCTTCGGATGCTCGTGCGCCGGCCGCTCGACGCGCGCGCGGATGCCCATCCAGTCGCGCACCGCGGCGATCTCGCCGAACGGCACGCCGGTCTGCATCATCCCGAACGGCCCCGGGTTCATGCCGAGCAGCACGACCCGCTTCGGGCCCGCGCCGTAACGGTTGACGTACGCCTCGTACGGCGCCCACGCGTACTGGTGCGGATCGTAGACGTGCGCGACCGGCGCGGGGAACCGGAGGCGCGCGAGAGCGCGCGAGAGCGCGCGGGCCGAGTCGAGGAGGACGGTGACGGACATGCGACGGCGCCGTCAGTTTACCCGGCGACGCGCGTCGCCGCGGGCGTGAAATCTGCCCGCTGGAGAGACGGATACGGCGGCGTTTGGAGCGGTACTTTGCCCTCCTGCACCGAGAATCGCGTCCGCGGTCGAGACGGCCCACCGCTTGCTTTGTGATGCGGCAGCATGCGTGCATCCAAGCCCAACCGCTGCCTTGCGTGGATTTTTTCCGCCCTGCTGTGCGTGGTCGCAGCGGCGCTCGCGTCCGCGGGCGGCGCACGCGCCCAGGCGCCCGCGAGCGGCGGGCTCGTCACCGTCGGCGACTATGTCGTCGGGTTCGTCCAGTACGTCCGGTGGCCCACCGAAGACGACGTCAAGACCTGGCAGGTGTGCGTCGCCGCGCCTCTCGCGGACAAGGCCGACGCGTACGCGGGACGCAGTGCGCGCGGCAAGCCGTTCGAGGTGCGCGCGGTTGCCGCGCGCGACGCGCTCGACGACTGCCACGTCCTCGACCTGAGCGACGCATCGGCCGCGGACGCCAAAGCGCTGCTCGAGCGCGCGCGCCGGCTCGCGATCCTCACCGTCGGAGAGGGCGAGCGGTTCTGCACGGCGGGCGGCGTGGCCTGCCTGCGCCGGCACGACGGCGGCGGCTTCGAGATCAACCTGTCCGCGGCCCAGCAGGCCCGGCTCAACGTGAACGCGCAGCTCCTGATGCTCGGCCGCAAGCGCCAATTCGCGGGAGGCGGCTCGTGAGCATGCGCGCCCCCGCCGCGACCCTCGCCGGGCGCATTCGTGCCGCGCTGCTCGCGGTCACGTTGCTCGCGATCCTGGTGGTCTCGCTCGGCGCACTGGCGATCGGTTATTACTCCCTGCGCGCGCAGATGGACGCTCACCTGCGCACGCTGGCCGTCGTGACCGCGACGCAAAGCCAGGCGGCGCTCCTCTTCCAGGACCGCCGTGCCGCCGAGGAAGTGCTGCGCGCGATCCCCGCGGAGGAAGGCGTCGTGCTCGCCGAACTGCGCGATGCGTCGGGCGCGGTGGTGGCGCACGTCACCGGGGAGCGGCGATCCTACGCCGGACGGTTGATGAGCGCCGTTGCGCAGGAGACGGTGCGCGCGGACGTGATCGTCGACAATCGCATCGTAGGCAGCGTCACCCTGGACACCGACGGCGAGCCGCTCGCGCGGGCGCTGCTCGGCCTGCTCGCGTACGACCTGCTCGGTGCGCTCGTGACCGGCGCGGTCGTGCTTGTAATCGCGCGCCGCCTCACGCGCCGCATCACCCAGCCGCTCACCGAGCTCGGGACGGTCATCCACGGCGTGCGCGAGAAGCGCAATTTCAGCCGGCGCGCCCCGCCGTGCGGCATCAGCGAGATCGAGGACCTGCGCAACGACTTCCACGCGCTGCTCGACGAGATCCAGCGCCGCGACACCGACCTCCGGCGCACCAACGCCGCGTTGAAGCGGCTTGCGCTGCGCGACACGCTGACCGGGCTGCCGAACCGGGCGATGTTCGAGCGGTCGCTGCTCGACGCGCTCAACGGCGGCGCGTGCGCCGGGCTGCTGTACTTCGACATCGACTCCTTCAAGGCGGTGAACGACGCCCTCGGGCACCCGGTCGGCGACGCGCTGCTCAAGCGCATTGCGCAGCGCCTGCGCGAACGGCTGCCGGCGCACGCGGTGCCGGCACGCATCGGCGGCGACGAGTTCGTGGTGCTGCTCGCACCGGCGGGGTCGGCGGAGGAACTGCGGGCGCTCGCCGCCGAAGTGCAGCGCGCGTTGCAGGCGCCGCTGCCCATCGGGACGTACCTGTTCTCGCCCGGCGTGAGCGTCGGCTCCGCGCTGTCCGGCGTCGACGCCCGGGATGCGGACGAGCTGATCCAGCTCGCCGACCAGGCGATGTACTCGGCGAAGGCCGAGCGCCGCGGGAACGGCGCGCGCACCCACTGGGAGGAACTGCCGGCCACCGGCGAGCACCCCGAAACCGCACCGGACCCGGTCGCCGAGTGGGAGAAGGCGATGAAGGCGGCGCGCGAGGCGGTGCTGTTCGAGAAATAGCTCGCCGGCGGCGAGCGGACGTCACTGATCGATATGGAGCGAAGCGTGCAAACGAACGATCGAAGGAATCCCTTGAGCAGGCTGTGCGCGCTGTGCTGCGCCGGGCTGCTCGTCATGCTGACCGCCTGCCAGACCGTGCCGCCTCAGGCTCCGCCGTCGGCAGGGGCACGAGCCGTGGAGACGCTGCGCGCGCTCGGCTTCGTCGAGACCAACGACGGCTGGATGCTCAGCCTCTCGGTCCCGATCCTGTTCGAATCGAACCGGGACGAGCTCAAGCCGGAGACGCGCAAGGCCCTCGGCGACCTCGCCGACTCGCTGGTCCGCGCGGGGATCCGGCGCGTCCGGGTCGAAGGCCACACCGACAGCCACGGCAGTCGCGACTACAACCTCGAGCTCTCGCGGCGGCGCGCCGAAGCGGTCGCGCGCGAGCTGGCCGCGCATGGATTCGCCGAGCATGCGATCGTGCGGCAGGCGTGGGGATTCGAATATCCGGCGGCGCCGAACGAGACGCCGGACGGCCGCGCGCTGAACCGGCGCGTCACGCTCGTGGTGCTTCCGACGGAGCTTGCGGCCGAATAAAGTCCAGCGTCCCGCGTCCGGCGTCCGCCGGCTCAGTGCATCGACGGCTTCTTGAGGAAGTCGTTGCGGTCGGCGGAGCGGATGCGCAGCTGCTTCGCCGCGCCGTTCCGCGAGAGCGCGAGCGGCACTTCGGTGCCGGCCGGCCCGAGGCGCCACACGCCGCGCCATAGCGCGGCGAGCCCGGTCACGCGGTCGCCGCCGACCTCGACCACCACATCGCCGAGCCGCACGCCGGCGCGGTCCGCCGGCCCGTCGGCGGCGAGGCCCGCGACGACGATGCGTCCCTTGTCCTCCGCGGTATACATGCCGAGCCAGGCGCGCGCGGGTCCCGCCGGTCGTCCCTGCTTGAGCAATTCGTCGAGAACCGGATCGAGCAGATCGATCGGGACGAACATGTTGCCCTGCTGCGCGCCGCCGCCGAGCGACGCGGGGTCCTGCACCAGCAGCGAGCCGACGCCGACCAGCAGCCCGTCCCCGTCGACCAGCGCCGCGCCGCCCCACTGCGGGTGCGGCGGCGCGGTGAACAGCGCTTCGTCGAGCACGTATTCCCAGTAGCCGGCGAACTCGCGCTTCGCGACGAGCTGCGCTTGCAGCGCGTGCGCCCGGCCGCCGTGCCCGATCACGACCACGTCGTCGCCGACGGCCGCCGCCGCGGTCGAGCCGCGCTCGAGCACCGGCGTATCGAGCTGCCCGAGCGGCAGCACCAGCCCGAAGCCGGTGGTCTGGTCGTAGGCGACCGGGTGGCCGGGCACCACCTGCCCGGCATTCGTGGTGAGCCAGATCGAGGTCGCCTCGGTGATGAGGTAGCCGATCGTGAGCACCAGCCCGTCGGCGCGGATCACGACGCCGTTGCCGACCCGGTCGGTGCCCAGGATCGAGGCGGTGAACGCATCTTCGGGGACCTCGGCGCGCAGCAGCACGGCCGAGTCGAACGCGGACTGGAGGTTGAAGCGCAGCTCGGCCTGCTTGGGCTGCAGGCTCTCGGGGAAGGACCAGCTGGTCGATTCGGACATTGGGAAGATGACCGGCGGAGTGAGACCCGTTCGCACTCCGATCTTACGCCATCACCCCCGCCCGGCGGCGGCGTTTGATCCAGGTCAGCGCGCCTCCGCCGGCGGCGGAATACGTTGGGCCCTTCGCGCGGCGTTGCGGCCGCACTGGAGGAGGCCCCCATGACAGCGACCCCCGAACGCGTCCAGGACATCGCCCATCTCGGCAGCGTCGAGCTGCTGACCCCGAAGCTCGACCGGAGCCTGTGGTACTTCAAGGACGTGCTCGGCATGGAGGTCGTGCACGTCGACGGGCAGTCCGTCTACCTGCGCGGGTACGGCGACCATGCGGCGAGCGCGCTCAAGCTGACCGCCGCCGCCCGGCCCGGCGTGGGCTGCATCTCGTGGCGCGCGATCGGCCCGGCCGCACTCGAGCGGCGCGTCAAGGCGATCGCAGCGACCGGCCAGGGGCTCGGCTGGATCGACGGCGACTTCTGCCGCGGCCCGAGCTACCGCTTCCGCGACCCCGACGGGCACCTCATGGAGGTCTACTACGAGGAGCAGAAGTACGTCGCGCCGGACCACCTGCGCTCCACGCTCAAGAACCTGCCGATGCGCTACACGGCGAAAGGCGTCAACGTGCGGCGCACCGATCACCTCGCGCTGCTGGCGCGCGACGTGCCGGCGAACCGCGCCTTCGCGCAGTCCGCGCTCGGCTTCCGCGTGCACGAGCAGGTCCTGTTCGAGCACGGCACGAAGGAAATCGGCGCGTGGCTCAGCCCGTCGATCGTCCACCACCAGGTGGCCTACGTGCTCGACGTCAAGGGCGGCAGCGGCCGGCTGCACCACTTCTCGCTGTGGGTCGACGACCGCGCCGACGTGCTGCGCGCCGCCGACATCCTCGCCGAGAACGGGATCTTCATCGAGGCCGGTCCGTCGCGGCACAACAACTCGCAGGGGTTCTACCTCTACTCCTACGAGCCGGGCGGCAACCGCATCGAGGTCTACTCGGGGAGCTATCTCGTCACGGCGCCGGACTGGGAGCCGGTGACCTGGAACGAGGAGGAGCGCGGCACCGGCGTGTACTGGGGCACGCCGCTGCCCGACAGCTTCCTCACCTACGCGACGCCGGACATCGCGGCCGAGGCCGCGCCGGCCGCGAAGGTGCCGGTCTTCGACCCGGGTTGAGACGCCTCGCCGCCGGGGAAGTGCCCTACACTCCTCGCGAACCACCGGCATGGGGAAGGGTGCGATGGACCAGGACGGAATCCGGGAATCGATCGAGAGCCTCGTCGCCTATCTGGGCGAGCACCCGGAGAAGTGGCGCAACCCCGACCCGCCCGCCACCGCGGTGATGATCGACGGCCTGCGCTGCCGCGCCGAAGGCGCCCGGCGGGGCGTCGATCGTGAGCGACATGCCGAGGGCGGTGGGCGGCGACGATTCGGCGCCGCGTCCGGGGTGGTTCCTGCGCGCGGCGCTCGCGACCTGCGACGCGACCGTGATCGCCATGCGCGCCGCGCAGCTCGGCATCGCGCTCGACCGGCTCGAAGTCGCGGTGGAGAGCGAGTCCGACCCGCGCGGACTCCTCGGCATCGACGACACGGTCGTCGCGGGTCCAGCGCGCTTGCGCATGCGCGTCACGATCGCTGCCGCGGGCGTGCCGGCGGAGCAGCTGCGCGAGATCGTCGCCTGGGCCGATCGCCACTCGCCCGTCGGGGACGCGCTGCGGCGCGCCATCCCGGTCGAAGTCGAGGTCCTCGCGGACTAGGATTTCCGCATCAGCCAGTTCGGCGTCGGCTCGGCAACCTTGCGAAGAAAGCCGAGGATTACCTCAGCCGGGACACGAGCGCTTACGCCGCAGGCCCGGCCATCGCGCCGAGCGCCGAGACCGCGCCGGGGGCGAAGGTGCCGGTGGTCGATCCGAGCCGGGCGTCCGCTACTCCTTGAACTTGTCGCCGCGCGGCAACGAAAGATCGAACACCCGGTCGGGCAACCACGTCGCGATCGACGGAAACGCGACCACGGTTGCGATGACGAGCACCTGGATCAGCACGTAGGGGACTGCGCCTCGGTAAATGTCCGCGAGCGTGATCGCCGGCGGTGCGGCGCCGCGCAGCAGGACGAGCGCGAAGCCGAACGGCGGCGTGAGAAACGACGTCTGCAGGTTCAGCGCCAGCAGCACGGCGACCCACAGGGCGACGTGCGCCGGCGCGAGGTGCGCGCCAAAGTCGAGCGCTTCCAGCAC
Organism: uncultured beta proteobacterium; assembly: GCA_963716855.1. Classification (GTDB taxonomy): domain Bacteria; phylum Pseudomonadota; class Gammaproteobacteria; order Burkholderiales; family SG8-39; genus JAGVSZ01. Next base: position 81,796 of record CAVQUV010000029.1, read on the forward strand.
CGGCTTCAGGATCGGGAACGTGATCAGCACGATCTCGACCCAGTCGAAGAAGAACCCGAGCACGAACACCACCGCGAGCGCGACGACCAGCACGCCGGTCGCGCCGAAGTCGAGCGCGCGGAACGCGGCGACGATCAGGTGCCCGCCGCCGAGCAGCCGGAACACCAGCGAGAAAACCGCTGCACCGATGAAGATGAAAAACACCATCGCCGTCGTGAGGACCGTCTGGCGAATGGAGGCGTCGAGGTCCCCGAGAGAGAGCCGGCGCTGCGCGAGCCCGATGGCGAGCGCGCCCGCCGCGCCGAGCGCGGCCGACTCCGAGAGCGACGCCCAACCGAGCGCGATCGACGCGAGGATGCCGGCGATCAGCAGGCCGGGCGCCGCGAGCCGCACGGCGAGCGCGCGCGACGCAGTCGCAGCCGTAGGCGCGCCGGTGACTTTCGCGACGATTGGCCGTCTCGCGACGGCGACGAAGACGACGTAGGCGCCGACCAGCATCGCGAGCGGTCCGAGCATCGCGAGAAACATGGCCGGAACCTGCACGCCGAGCGCATCGGCGACGAAGAACAGCAGGATGCCGGGCGGCACCACGACGCCGAGCGTGCCGGCGGCGGCGACCACGCCGGCGGCGTCGGCGGGCCGGTAGCCCTGCCGCAGCAGGACCGGCAGGGCCATGAGCGCGAGCGCGCCGACCGAGGCCGCGATCACGCCCGCGGTCGGCGCGAGAACCGCACCGAGCGCGATCACCGCAACCGGAAGCGCGCCGGGAGCGCCGCGCAGCAGCGCGTGCACGCCGAGCAGCAGGTCTTCCGCGAGTCCCGTGCGCTGCAGCGTCGCGCCCATCAGGACGAGCAGCGGGACCGCGGCGTAGAGGATCTCGTCGCTGTCGCTGAGGGACCCGTAGACGCGGAAGAAGATCGCGCCGAGGTCGGTCGCGCGCACCACGCCCGCGAGCATGCCGAGGCCACCGAATAGAAAGCCGACCGCAACGAGCACCAGAGCGACGGGCAGTCCGCTGAACAGCGCCACCGCGAGGGTCGCGAGCATCGCAACCGCGAGCCACTCGCCGGGCGAGATCGTCAACTCTCGCGCTCCGTGCTGAAAAGCTCGGGAGCGTCGGGTTCGATCAGCACTCGCACGCAGCGAATCGAGATTGCCGCGCCCGCGGCGGCGAGCAGCAGCGCGCCGAGCGGTACCGTCGCGCGCACGAGCCACTGCAGCGGCAGCTCGCCGAACGGCAGGCGCTCGCCCTGGACGAACGAGCGCCACGCCGACTCGCCGCCGTACCACGCGAGCACCGCGCACAGCGGCAGAACGACCAGCACGCATCCGGTCAGCTCGATGCCTGCGCGCACGCGCGCCGGCAGTCGCCGGCTCACGAGATCGATCCGCACGTGCGCATCGCGCAGGTACGCGTAGCCGAACGAGGTCATGACGAGGCCGAAGAACAGCAGGCCCTCGATCTCCTTGAACTCGCTCGATGGACCGATGCGCAGATGGCGGCCCAGCACGAGGCCCACGCCGAGCGCGACGATCAGCGGCAGCGCGATCCGCCCGACGAGGAGCGCGATGGCGGAGACGGCGCGGTCGAGCGCGCGGGCGAGTCGATCAGCCGTGGTCAGCTCTTCGCGGCGTTGCGCATCAGCCAGTTCGGCGTCGGCTCGGCGGTCTTGCGCAGCGTGTTGCGGTCGGTGTGGTGGAAGAGCTGGTCGTTGCCGGCGATCTTCAGCACCGTGTCCTGTTCGTACGACCAGGTGCCGTCGCCGTTCACCGCGACCTTGATGCGGTACTCCAGCGTCCTGAACGCATAGTCGAGGAACGGGATGGAGCAGGTCCCGTTGGTGGGCGAGCCGAACTCGCAGCGCGCCTCGAAGGTCTTCGCGTCGCGCGCCGCCTTGCCGGTCGCCATCGCGATCTGCCCGCGCGGGATCGTGAGCGTCAGGACGATCATGCCGGTGGCCGGCTCCCAGAGCCAGTAGCCGACCTGGTCGTGGAAGGTCTCCGGCAGGTTCGGCCGCAGCACGTGCTGGTGGTAGCGCAACCCGTAGAGCAGCTGCGGGCCGTTCGCCTGCGGGTCGATCGGCTGCAGCTCGTAGCGCTCCAGGTACGCGTCCTTCTCCGGGCCGTCGGGCTTGGGATTCACGTCGAGACCGCGCTTCCCCTCCCAGACGCCGGCGAGCGGCGCGAGCGGGCCGAGGTTCTTCAGGGTGTCCGGATCGATCTCGGACGGCTCGGTGTAGATGTCGGTGGGAAAGTCGGCCATGTCGTGTCGGCTGCAGAGGGTTGGAATTACGGCGCGAAGAACGCAAACGTGCGCGCCTCGATGCTCTGGCGCGGCGGCGCATTCGCGGGTGTGGTGGGATCGACGAACGACGTGTGCGCGGTGAAGCGCGCCCGGCCGTCCTTCGCCGAGTCGTACACCTTGAAGACGAGTGCCTCGTCGCGCCGCATCTCCGGGAAGTAGAACCAGCGGTGCGCGGGGTTGTGGCGCACCTGGTAGGTCTCGCCCACGCGGTGCGGATAGCGCCGCTCGGCGGCGAGCAGGTCCGCGGGGGCAAGGCTGCGCGCGTCGGCAATGGCGAGCGGGTTGGCCTGGATCGGACGGTCGATCGCGCGCCACACCTGGATGATCGCGAAGCGCTGCGCGAGGAGCCGCTCGGCCTCGTCGGGCAGGGCCTCGCGCAGGCGCTGCGGGCCGGACCACTCCGTGTAGTCGTTGTGAACCGAGAGCACCGGCTCGCGCACCAGGCGCGCCTCGCGCTCGGCCTCGTCGCCGGAGCGCAGGGTGTGATCGAACGCGACGACGCGCGCGGCACCGGACACCCGTTTCACCAGCCGCTCGATCTCCGGGTAGTACACCGCCTTCAGCTCGTCGGCGTCGAAGAAGTCCTGCATCGCGGTCGGATGGTCGACGAACGCGAAGCCGTTCCGGTCCAGCGCGAATTCGGCGGCAAGCGGCCGTCCGTTCTCGACCGTGACGGCGCGGCTCTCCTTCGCCCCGACGTTCCGGCGCCGGATGTTGCCCGGACCGAACGTCTCGTTCACCGGCTTCTCCCCGGTGTCGACCGCGTAGGTCAGCTCGGCAGTGACGGCAGCGTGCATCGCGGGCCCTCGCGCTCAGTCGGCCTTGATCTTCGCCTCGCGGATCACGCGCGCCCACTTCTCCGTCTCGGCCTTGCCGAGCGCGGCCAGCTCCTCGGGCGTGCCGGTGCGCGGGGACAGTCCCTGCTTGGCGAGCGCCTCGCGCATGTCGGGTTGCCCCACGATGTCGCGGATCTCGCGGTTGTACTTCGCCAGCACGTCGGGCGGCAGATTCGCCGGGCCCCACACGCCGAACCAGAGGTCGACGTCGAAGCCGCGCACGCCCTGCTCGTCCAGCGACGGATACTCCGGGAACAGCGGATGGCGCTTCGGCAGGCTCACGCCCAGCAGCTTGATCTGGCCCGCACGCGTCGGCGGCAGGGCGGTGTGCACCGGCAGGAACATCGCGTTGATCTGTCCGCCGAGCAGGTCGGTGAGCGCGCCGGACAGGCCCTTGTACGGGACGTGGACGATGTCGAGCCCGGCCTGCTGCTTGAAGAGCTCCATGCAAAGGTGATGGTGCGTGCCGTTGCCGGGGGAACCGTAGTTGAGCTGCCCGGGGCGCGCCTTGACGTACGCGATGAACTCCTGCGTCGTCGACACGGGCACGGTCTGGTTGATCGTCAGCGCGAGGCCGGTGAACGCGACGCTGGTGATCGGCGTGAAGCTCGTCAGCACGTCGTACGGCACGTTGGGCACGATGTGCGGAACGGCGAACATCGTCGCCACGTTCACCATAATGGTGTGCCCGTCCGGCGCCGCCTTCGCGACGATCTCGCCGCCGATCGAGCCCGAGGCGCCGGGCCGGTTCTCCACCACGAACGGCTGGCCCCAGCGCTCGGCGAGCTTCGGCGAGATGAGGCGGGCGATGAAGTCGATCCCGGTTCCGGTCGTGTACGGCACGATCACGCGCACCGGCCGCGTCGAGAGCCCTTGCGCGAACGCGGTGCCGGGAAGCACGGCAGCGGCCGCGAGCGCGGTCACCGCGCGGCGCCGGTTCGGAAGGTGACCGCTGGCGCTCACTTCTTCCTCCGCCTCGCGGGCTTCATCGCGGCGGCGGCGGGCACTTTGAGCCGCAGCATCCGCAGGGCGTTGCCGAAGTAGATCCCGTCGCGGTCGCTGCGCGCGAGCTTGAGCGAGTCGATCGCCTTGATCGATTCGCGAATGAAGAGCGGCCCGCCCTGCGGATCGAACGGGCAGTCGGTGCCGAACAGCACGCGCTTCGAGCCGAAGAAGTCGAGCCCGCAGCGGATCGCGGAGGCCGACCCGTTGACCGCGGTGTCGCCGTGGAACATCCGGAAGTACTCGACCGGGTGCTTCGCCATGCTCTTGAGCAGCGCCCCGTAGTCCTCGTCCGCGGTGCGGCTGCCGAACTGGTCGTAGCCGTAGCGGATGCGCTTGTCGAAGAACGGCGCCATCGCGCCGAGATGGTGGGTGATGATGCGCAGCTTCGGCAGCCGCTCGAGCACCTTGGAGAACACGAGGCGCGCCATGAAGGCGGTCGTCTCGTACGGCCAGCCGAACGCCCACCAGATCTCGTACTTCGATTTGGCCTCTCCCGGGTAGTCGGCGAACTTCGCGGTGCGCGCCGGGTGCACCCAGACGGGCAGGTCGTGCTTCGTGCTCATGCGCTCGAAGATCGGATAGAACTCCGGCTCGTCGAGCGGGCGGCCGTTGACGTTGGTGAAGATCTGCACGCCCTTCGCGCCGAGCGTGCCGATCGCGCGCTCCATCTCTTCGAGCGCGGCCGGGACGTTGTTCATCGGCAGCGAGGCGACGAATGCGGGGAAGAGGTCCGGATGCCTGGCGACGATCTCCGCCATGCTGTCGTTCGCGACGCGCGCGAGCGCCGGAGACTCCTCGGGCCCGGCCAGGAACTCGACCGGCGGCATCGACAGCGTCAGCACCTGCTTGTACCCCGGAAAGCGCTTCATCATGCGCATCCGCGCGTCGAGGTCGTAGAGCACCGGGATGCTCATCCAGCGCTTGAGCTGGCCGGCGAGGACGGAATTGGTCTGCGCGATCGCCTTCATCCGCTCGAAGTACGGGAGCGGCAGGATGTGCGGAAAGATGTCGAGTTTCAGCGGCGCCGGCGCGGCCATTCGCATTCTCTCCCTGGTCAACGCGGCGCGAGTTGCCGCACGGGCATTCTGCACGAAACCCGCAAGGCAGGCGATGCGCGCCTATACTCCTCCCGCCGCATCGGGAGGAGGACCCATGAAGCGCGCGTTGTTCCTGCTGCTCGTCTGGCCGTTCGTCGCGCTCGCGCAGAGCTATCCGGCGAAGCCGGTGCGCGTCGTCGTCCCGTTCCCCGCGGGCGGAACTACCGACCTCGTCGCGCGCATGGTGCAGGCGAAGTTCGCCGAGTTTCTCGGCCAGCCGGTGATCATCGAGAACAAGGGCGGCGCCGGCGGCTCGATCGGCGCCGCCGAGGTCGCGCGCGCGGCGCCCGACGGCTACACGCTGCTGATGGTGTTCGACACCCATGGCGTCAACCACCATCTCTACAAGCAGGCGCCCGATCCGTTCAGGACGCTCGAGCACATCAGCCTGATGGTCACCTCGCCGAGCACGCTCGTCGCCGGGACCGCGTTCGCGCCGGGCACTCTGCGCGAGGTCGTCGCACGCGCGAAGGCGGACCCGGGCAAGGTCACCTACGGGTCGGTCGGCACGGGCAGCTCGAACCACCTCGGTGCGCTGCTCCTCGAGCAGGCCGGCGGCGTGAAGATGACGCACGTGCCCTACAAGGGCGGCGGCCCGCTGGTGCAGGCGATGCTCGGCAACCAGGTCGACATCGCGTTCATCTCGACCCCGCTCATCCTGCCGCACATCAAGTCGGGCAAAGTGAAGCCGATCGCGGGCGGCGGCGCGAAGCGCATCGCGCAGCTGCCCGACGTGCCGACGCTGTCGGAGACCTTCCCCGGCTTGGAGCTCGTGTCCTGGTTCGGCATCCTCGCGCCCGCCGGCACACCCAAGGACGTGACTGCCCGCGTACATCGCGAGATCACGCGCACGCTGGCGGTGCCGGAAGTGAACCAGAAGCTCGTCGACGGCGGCTTCGACGTCGTCGGCAGCTCCCCCGAGGCGTTCCTCGCGTTCGTGCGCGGCGAGTCCGACAAGCTCGGCAAGGTGATCCGCGACAACAATGTCGCGGTCGACTGAGGGCCGCCCACTGAGCCCTGGCGACGACGTCACCGCGACGCTCGCGCGCTTCCTCGTCGCGTCCCGCTGGGAGGACGTGCCGGACGCGGTGCGTCACGAAGCCCGGCGCACGCTCCTCAACAGTCTCGGCGCGGCGCTCGGCGGCTGCCGCGACGGCGCCGTCGAGCGTGCCTTCGCCGTGCTGCGCCGGTTCGCCGGGCGCGCCGAAGCGACCCTCATCGGCCGCACGGAGCGCTCGGACCCGCTGACCGCTGCCTTCGTCAATGCCGCCAGTGCGAACGTGCTCGACTTCGACGACACGCATCTTCCGACGGTCATTCACCCCGCGGCGCCGGTGATCCCGGCCGTGCTCGCGATGGCGGAGCAGACGCCGGTGACCGGTACGCAGCTCCTGCATGCCGCGATCCTCGGGATCGAGGTCGAGTGCCGGATCGGGAATGCGGTGTCGCCCTGGCACTACGCACGCGGGTGGCACATCACCAGCACCTGCGGCGTGATCGGCGCCGCAGCAGCGGTCGCCAAGCTGCTGAAACTGGATGCCGAGCGCACGACCTGGGCGCTCGGCATCGCCGCCAACCAGGCCTGCGGGCTGGTCGAGACGCTGGGGAGCATGGCGAAGAGCGTGAGCGTCGGCAACGCACCGCGGAACGGGATCGTCGCCGCGCTCCTCGCGCAGCAGGGCTTCACCGCCGCACCGCATACGATCGAAGGCGCGCGCGGCTTCGTGCACGTCATGGGGGAGCGGCCGGATCTCGCGGCGATCGACGCGGCGCTGGGAACGTCCTGGGAGAGCGCGCGCAACACTTACAAGCCCTACCCGTGCGGCATCGTACTGCACCCCGTGATCGACGCGCTCCTCGTGCTGCGCGCGACCCACGCGCTGCGCGCCGACGTCGTCGACCGGGTGATCGTCCGGGGAAATCCGCTGCTGCGCCAGCGCACCGATCGCAAGGCGCCGCGCACGGGACGGGAGGCGAGCGTGAGCGCGCAGCACACGGCGGCCGTGTGCGTGCTGTACGGCGCCGCGGGCGTCGCGCAGTACAGCGACGCCTGCGTCGCGGACCCGGCGGTCCAGGCCCTCGGCGCGCGGGTCGCGGTGGAAGACGACCCGGCGATTCCCGTCGGGGCGGCGGTCGTGAACGTTCGGACCGCCGACGGCCGGACGCTCACGCATGCGGTCGCGCACGCGCTGGGCAGCCTCGAGCGCCCGATGAGCGACGCCGCGATCGAGGCCAAGGTCCGCGATCTCGCGTCGGTCGGCGCGCCCGAGTGCGACGCCGACCGGTTGATCGACGCCGTCTGGGCGATCGAGCGGCTCGATGACGCGGCGATCGTCGCGCGGCTCGCGGCGGCGCGAACGTAGCGTGCGGAGATTGCGGAGGATCGAATGGCGAGCGGGCGCGGGAAGATCGGTTTCGTAGGCCTGGGCGTGATGGGCGCGCCGATGGCGCGCCGGCTGCTCGAGCGCGGTCACGCGCTGATCGTGCACGACCGCGACCCCGATGCGGTGCGGCGTCTGACGCGGCGCGGTGCGATCGCCGCCCGGAGCCCGCGCGAGGTCGCGGACGCCGCGCGGGTCGTGTTCGCGAGCCTGCCGACGCCGGACGCCGTCCGCGCCGTCGCGCTCGGCGACGACGGCATCGTCCGGGGCCGCGCGGTGCGGACGTTCGTGGATCTGGGCACCACCGGCTCGCGCGTGGAAGAAGCGGTCGCACGGAAACTGGCCGTCGCCGGGATCGCGACGGTCGCCGCACCGATCTCGGGTGGCGCCGCCGGCGCGGCGAAGGCCACTCTCGCGGTGATGGCCGCGGGACCGCCGCGCGCGGTGGCCGCGGTGCGGCCGCTGCTCGCCGCCTTCGGCAAGGTGTTCGTGGTCGGCAGCCGGCCGGGACAGGCGCAGCTCCTCAAGGTGCTCAACAACCTGCTCTCCTCCACCGCGCTTGCGGTCACGTCGGAAGCGCTCGTCGCAGGCGTAAAGGGCGGCCTGGACCCCGCAACGATGGTCGCGGTGTTCAACGCCAGTACCGGCCGGAACAGCGCGACCGAGGACAAGGTGCCGCGATGGGTGCTGCCACGAACATTCGCGTTCGGCCATCCGATCGCGGGCGTGTGCAAGGACATCGGCCTCGCGATCGACGAGTGCCAGGCGCTCGGCGTGCCGATGTGGATCGGGAGCGCCGCGCGCGCGCTGTGGCAGTACGCCGCGGCCAAGGGCGGCGCGCAGAAAGACATGACCGCGCTCGTCACCTACATCGAGCCGTGGGCCGGCGTGCGGGTGAAAGCCGGCCCCGGGCGGAAGCGGAAAGCTAGGCGCCGTGCCCCGCTTCAGTCGCGAGGCGGGCGTGCAGGTTCGCTGCGAGCGTCGCGGCGTCCCGCGGCGGCAGCTTCGTCGCGTCGTAGGTCAGGTTGATCAGCAGCTGCCCGGCGTAGGTGCTCGCAGCGCAGAACGCGAGCTGGAACGGCATCGGGCACAGGGCGAAGGAAATCGAGCGGACGCGGTCGTCGGCCTCGACCGCCTCGACCCGTCCGATGTTGCTGAGCGACACGTTGGGCAGCATGCTCCGCAGCCGCTTGCCGAACCAGGCCACGCCCTCTTCGCCGGGCGGCACTTCGTCGAGGTTCTGGAGCGCATAGAAGAGATGCGCCTCGCCGCGGGCGAGCTGCGCGCGGAGATCGCCGGTGATCTCGCGCGCAAGGCTCCAGAAGTCGCTGTCGCCGTCGGTTCGGTGCGGCGACGCGAGGACCGAGATGTAGAGCCCGAGGGCATCCGGCGGCACGGTCCGGTCGAGGTGGCCGCGGAGGTCGACCGGGTGCGAGAGCAGCCACGTTCGCAGGCCGGGCTGCCCCAACAGCCGATGCAGCGCGAGCAGCTGCGCGGCGCCGAGCGCACCGTGCACCGTGGTGCCGTGCGACCGGGCGCGCTCGATCAGGCGCCCGATGATCTCGCGCCCGAGCACGATGCGCTCGAAGCGCGGTTGCGCGGGCATCGCCGGCCGTTGCAGCCACGGCATCGGCAGGATCGAGCCGTACCGCGCCAGCAGCGTCATTTCCTGCTCGTATACCGCTTCGGCCGTGTCGGGGTGCGCGTCCCAGCGATACGACGCGGGAAAGAGCTCGTGCAGCGGGGGATGGACGGCGCCGTCGCCGGACGCGATCGGAGCGCCGCCCAGCACGTCAGCAAGGACATGCCGCAGCAGCAGCGCCCCGGAGCGGCCATCGGCGATCGAATGATGGAAGGTCAGCACGACGACCGAGCGCGCCGCGTCGGCGACGGTGAGGTGCGTGCAGCGCATCAGCGGCGCTTCGCCAGGACGAAATGCGGTGCCGAGCTCGCGTTCGATGTGCGCTTGCCACTCCCGTTCGGTGACGACGCGCTCCAGCAACGGGATCCGCGCCCGATCGTCGGTCTCGAAGCGAGGCGCGCCGCGTTCGGTCGCGATGCGCACGCGCAGCAGCGGATGCGCCTGCTGCGCCCGGTCCAGCGGCGCGCGCAGGGCGCGCGCGTCGATGACGCCCTCGAGCTCGGCGAAGACCACGAAGTTCATGCACGAGACGCGGTCCGACAGCCAGAAGAACCGCTCGGCCGGATCGAGCGCGCGGTTGATGCGCATCGGCGTCAGCCGAGAAACTGCAGCACCGCCGGCACCTGCCGGCGCAGCAAGGCGTTGCGCGCATTCCACTCCACGTCGGGCGCAAGCGGCTCGAGAAAGCGCACCTCGCCCCCTGCGAGCAGCGCGATCGGAACGCCGTCGCGATAGAGCACGCGGTTGCCGGTGAGCGCGGGAAGTCGTCCGCCCGGCGCGAGGAGACCCACGAGATTCAGCGGATCGGCACCGCTCAGGCCGACGAGCGCGCCGGTGCGCTCCGCGCGGCGCACGTCGCGCAGGCTGCCGACGGCCTCGGGCAGCGCATACTGCTCGCCCGACACGCCCGCGACGAAGCGCCCCCCGCGGATCTCGCCGCGTGCTTCGAGGCGGCGGAAGGTCCGGAGCAGCTCGCGCCACGGCGGAAGCCAGTCGGCCTCGCGCGCGATGAGGCGCCAGAACACGACGCCGTAGCGCTTGAGCAGCGTGCGCGCGACGTGCTCGACGACTTCCGGACCGACCACCCCGGCGCGCTGCGCGGTCCGGCCCTCCTCGGGGAGGAGGGCAGACGTGGCGGGCTTGCGCCGCGCGAGGGCCCAACGGCCTGCATCCTCGATGCCGAAGAGCGCGGTGCGGCGACGGCGCTTGTGACTGCCGAGCGCGCGCCTGCGATCGGTCGGCACGAGCAGCGCGCGCAGGCCGGCGAAGCTGTCGCAGTTCACCACGCCCAGCGCGGTCAGCTCGCCAAGCGCTTCCTCCACCTGCGTGCGGAGCAACCCGGTGCCGTCGACGATTTCCTCGAAGAACGACGCGCCGTGCGTCGCGATGACTTCGCGGACCTGACTCGCGCGCGGCGACGGGGTCGCACCGCCATCGGCCGCGAGCGCGGTCCAGAGTGCCAGGTTGCGCCGGCCGAGCAATGCGATCGGCGTCGTACGCACCGGCGTGGGCGTGCGATCGCCCGTCGGCCGCGGCGTCGCGAGGCGCGTCCACACGACGCGGCCGGCGAGGCTCAGCTCGTCGAGCCACGCCGGGTCGTACTCGTTCAGCCGCGCGGGCAGGATCTCGGTCTCCCAGGCCGCCGCAGGCGCCTCGAACCCTTCGAGCTGCGAGACGATCGCCGCGAGCGCGTCCGCGCCCTCGACGCGCGCGTCGGGCGCGACGCGCTGCCAGCGGAAGAGGAAGCGCATGAAGTCGCGCGCGTCGACCGGCTCGATCTCCGCGCGCAGACGGTTCACCGTGTACCGGTGGATGCGCGCGAGGAGCCGGCGCTCGCACCACTCGACCTCGCGCGCATCGGGCGTGAAGCGCCCGCGCATGACCGAGCCTTCCGCTTCGAGCATCGCGAGCGGTGCTTCGAGCTCGGCCGCCGCCAGGCCGAGCGGCGCACCCAGCGCGGCGGGCGTAACCGGGCCTAGCGCCTGCAGTCGATCGCGGACGATCTCGACGAGCGCCTCGTCGCGGCTCCAGGGCTTGCGATATTCCGCCGGTGCTGCAATCTCGGGCGCGCGCTTTGCTCCGGGAAAGACGGCGTCGAACTCCGGCAGACGCTCGGCGGCGACCCAAATCCCGCTCGCGCGATGCGGCTCGCCGGACACGAGCCGTGTCGCGCGCCGCGCGGCGGCGAGCTCGTCGGCGAACCCGCGCCACGCCGGCTCGAGCTCCGCGTCGCTCAGGAACGCGAGTGTCGCGAGCGCATCGGCCAGCTCATCCGCATTGCGCGGGTCGGGCCACACCTCCTCGCGCACGCGCGCGATCGCGTCGGCGTCGAGCTTGCCGAGATCGGCTGCAGTCGCGGCATCGAGCCAGCGGCGCGCCATCACCGCCTGGGTGCGACGCTCCTCGAGCGGTGCGTCGTCGAGGAACGCGTACGGGCGCGCGGACAGGATCTCGAGCGCCAGCGGCGACGGCTCGGTGAGATCGCAGGCAAGCACCCTGATGTCGCCCCGCTCGAGGTCCGCGAGCAACCGCTCGAGCCCCGCGACGTCCATCGCCTCGTGCAGGCAGTCGGCGATCGTCTGGTCGACGAGCGGATGCGATGGGATCTCGCGGTCGCCGACGATGTTCTCGCCGCACGCGACCTGGTCGGGAAACACGGTCGCCAGCAGATCCTCGGCCTGCATCCGCTGGATCTGCGGCGCGACCTTGCGCCCGCCGCGGAAACGCGGCAGCGCGAGCGCCACGGTGGCGATCCACCGCCAGCGCGCCGCGAACATCGGTGCGTCGAGCAGCGCCTGCACGAGCAGCGGACGCACCGTCTTCGCGTTGAGGTAGCGCGCGACCTCGTCGAGCGGAAAGCTGTGGCTGGTGGAGAGCGACAGCACGATCGCGTCTTCGGTCGCGGCCGCCTGCAGCTCGAAGTTGAACTTGCGGCAGAAGCGCTTGCGCAGCGCGAGCCCCCACGCGCGGTTGATCCGGCTGCCGAGGGGCGCGTGAAGCACGAGCTGCATGCCGCCCGATTCGTCGAAGAAGCGCTCGAGCACGACGGTGCGCAGCGTCGGCAGCGCGCCGAGCGCGGCGCGCGCCGCGGCGAGGTATTCGACGACCTGCTCGGCGGCCACCTGGCCGACGCCGACGTCCCGAACCAGCCATTCGGTTGCCGCTCCGGCGCCGCCGCGATCGAGGGCCGCCTCGATCGATTCGCGGAGCCGCGACACCGACTGGGAGAGCTCGCGACTGCGCGCCGGCGCCTCGCCGAACCAGAACGGAATCCCCGGCGGCGCGCCCTTCGCGTCCTCGACGCGCACCGTGCCGCGCTCGATGCGCAGGATCCGATACGAGGTGTTGCCGAGCTGGAAGACGTCGCCGGCCAGGCTCTCGACCGCGAAGTCCTCGTTGACCGAGCCGATCATCTGCGCCTGCGGCTCGAGGACGACCGTATAGTCGGCCGTGTCGGGAATCGTCCCGCCGGAAGTGACCGCGGTCAGCGCCGCGCCGCGCCGCCCGCGCAGCACGCCGTTCACCGCGTCGCGGTGCAGATGCGCGCTGCGGCGGCCCCGCCGGGTGTGGAAGCCCTCGGCGAGCATCTGGGACACCGCGACGAATTGCTCCCGGGCGAGCGCACGGAACGGGTACGCGCGCCGGAAGCGCTCGAAGAGCTCGTCCTCGCGCCATTCCTGATGCGCGACTTCGGCGACGATCTGCTGCGCGAGCACGTCGAGCGGCTGGTCGGGCACTGCGATCCGGTCGAGCTCGCCGCGTCCGACCGCATCGAGCAGCGCGGCGGCGTCGCAGAGGTCGTCGCGCGAGAGCGGAAAGAGCCGTCCCTTCGGCAGGCCGCCGACCGCGTGGCCCGAGCGTCCGACGCGCTGCAGGAACGCGGCGATGGTCCGCGTCGAGCCCAGCTGGCACACCAGGTCGACGTCGCCGATGTCGATGCCGAGCTCGAGCGAGGCGGTGGCCACGAGCAGCTTCAGCTCGCCGCGCTTGAGCCGCTGCTCGGCGTCGAGCCGGATCTCGCGCGCCAGGCTGCCGTGGTGCGCGGCGACCTGGGTTGCGCCGAGCCGCTCCGAAAGATGCCGCGCGGCGCGCTCGGCGAGCCGCCGCGTATTGACGAAGACGAGCGTCGTGCGGTGCTCGTTCGCAAGCGCGGCGAGGCGATCGTAGACCTGCTGCCACACCTCGCCGGACATCACCGCCTCGAGCGGCGCCTCCGGGAGCTCGATCGCCAGGTCGCGCTGGCGCGCATGGCCGGTGTCGACGATCGTGCATGCGGCGTGTGCGCCGACGAGGAAGCGCGCGATCTCCTCGATCGGCTTCTGCGTCGCCGACAGCCCGACCCGCACGAGGCCGGGACCCGCGAGCGCCTCGAGGCGCTCGAGTGACAGCGCGAGGTGCGCGCCGCGCTTGTTCGGGGCGAGCGCATGGATCTCGTCGACGATCACCGTGCGGGTCGTCGCGAGCATCTTCCGGCCCGACTCGCTGGTCAGCAGGATGTAGAGCGACTCCGGCGTCGTGACGACGATGTGCGGCGGGCGCTTGCGCATGCTCTGGCGCTGCGCCTGCGGCGTATCGCCGGTGCGCACGAGGGTGCGGATCTCGACGTCGCGCAGGCCGAGCGCCTCGAGCTCCGCGCGAATGCCCGCGAGCGGGGCCTCGAGGTTGCGCTGGATGTCGTTCGACAGCGCTTTGAGCGGCGAGACGTACACGACGTGCGTCTCGTCGGCGAGTCCGCGCTCCACGCCCTCGCGCACGAGCACGTCGATCGCGGCGAGGAATGCGGCGAGCGTCTTGCCCGAGCCGGTCGGCGCGGCGACGAGCGCGTGCCGGCCGGACTTGATTGCCGGCCAGGCCGCGATCTGCGGCGCGGTCGGCGCGGCGAACGCCGAGCGAAACCACGCGCCGACGGCGGGATGAAAGAGCTCTAGAACGGCGTCCGACATGACGACAGCGCCCGCATCGGGGCGCACGGCTACTTGGGCGTGAAGCGCACTCCGGAGATCGGCGCCACCGCCGCGTTGTACGCCTCGCCGCATTGCGCGCCGCAGCGCTTCACCCAGTTCGGCAGCACCACCTCGGTGAGGATCTGCCGCGCCCGGGCGTTGTCGGCGTCGCTTGCCTTCACCCAGGTGAGACGGCGGTCCTTCAGCACGGTGAAGATCTTGCAGCGCTCGGCGTTGCCGACGTTGCACTCGATGCCGTCCTGCGTGAGCTCGGCACCGAGCTTCCACTGCGCCTCCTCGACGTCGCGGAACGTCTTCTCGAGGTACTCGCGCACCTGCGGATCGAGCCTGTTCCACCACGCGAGGTTCACGAGATAGCCCGAGATGCCCCACGAGGCGACCAGCGTGTACATGTGCGTGGTCACTTCGTACCACTTCGACGAGTTCGCCGTGCCGGTCCCGGTGACCGCGCAATCGACCACGCCGCGCTCGAGCGCGCCGTACACCTCGCCGAACGCGATGCCGACCGGCTGCGCGCCGAGCGCGTTCACGAAGTCCGACTGGGCGGGTCCGGCGACGCGGACCTTGAGCCCTTTCAGGTCGGCGATGCCGGCGACCGGCTTCTTGCAGAAGAACACCTGCGCCGGGAACGGACTGGTGGCGATCATCTTCACGCCGAGCTTCTCGAGCTCGCGATTGGCCGCCGGCGCGAGCGCCTGCGCGGCGCGGCGCACGTTCTCCATGCTGGTGTGGGCGCCGGGCAGGTCGAAGCCGTCGAGCAGCGGCACGTCGCCCGACACGGTGGGCAGCGGCGCACCGACGATGTCCACCTGGCCCGAACGCACCAGGCGGATCGCCTCGGGTCCCGCGACGTTCGCCTCGGGATAGGCGCGCAGAATGAACTCGATGCGACCGTTCGTCGCCTTGGGCACGCCGTCCCGCAGCATCGGCACGTCGACCTTCTGGTACTGCGGCAGCGTCGGCGCGAGCTGCGTCACCGCCGAGATCGTCACCTTCGGGCCGGGCGGCAGCGTTTGCGCGCCCACGGCGACGAAGGCGAGCGACAACGCAACGGCAAGCAACGTCTGCTTCATGGTTTTCCTCTCGGGGTCGAGCGGCGATACTCGATCGACGACACGTCGATCGACGATACTACAGGACGTCGCCGTCGTACGGCGACCCGCCAGAGCGCTTGCCAACTTTGAGTATCGGAAGATGACGACCTCAAGCCTCGATTCGAAATCAGGGAAATGGCTGCACCGATGCGGATGGGCCGCCGCACTTGCGCTTTTCCTTCTCGCGACAGGCGCGTCGGCGCAGACGGCGCCGCCGCGCTCGACGTGCCCTACGTGCCGACGCCCGAGCCGGTCGTGACCGCCATGCTGAAGCTGGCACAGGTGAAGCGCGGCGACGTGCTGTACGACCTCGGCTCGGGCGACGGCCGCATCGTCATCGCGGCCGCAAAGCGCTACGGCGTGCGCGGCACCGGCGTCGACATCGATCCGCAGCGCATCCGGGAGGCGAACGCCAATGCGCGCAAGGCCGGCGTCGCCGGGCGCGTGCGCTTCCTCAACCAGGACCTGTTCGCGATCGACTTCAGCGAGGCGACCGTGGTGACGCTCTATCTCCTGCCGCGGATCAACCTGCAGCTGCGCCCCAAGCTGCTCGCCGAGCTGCGGCCCGGCACGCGCATCGTCTCGCACGGGTTCGACATGGGCGATTGGCAGCCCGAGCGCGTCGTGGAAGTCGGCTCCGCAACGATCTATCTCTGGATCGTCCCGCCTGCCGCCGCGACGCCTAAGTGAGC
The DNA here is from genome assembly GCA_963716855.1 of uncultured beta proteobacterium. Taxonomy (GTDB): domain Bacteria; phylum Pseudomonadota; class Gammaproteobacteria; order Burkholderiales; family SG8-39; genus JAGVSZ01. The sequence goes on from CAVQUV010000029.1 coordinate 97,812, forward strand.
AGCAGCCGCAACTGCTCGGCGCGCCCGATGCCCGCCGCCGCGAGGCTCGCGGCGAACGCCGACCGCGCGCCGACGAGCGGCGCGACGTCGCATTCGAGAAAGCGCAACCGTCCGGTGCCCTTTTCGTGCATGAGGTCGATGCGCGCCGCCCAGTCGACGCGCAGCGCGGAGGCGATGCGTTCGGCCGCGGCGCGCACGCGGTCGGCGAGCGGCGCGGCGGCGACCGGCGCGCGGGCCGGTCGCCAGAAGTACTTGCGCGTGAACGAGTAGGGCGTCCCTTCGGGCAGGAAGATCTGCAGGGGCGTCCCGACCCGGCCCTGTAGCACGGCGATCGTCAGCTCGGCGCCGACGATCCGCTCCTGTGCGATGAAGCCGTCGGTGCGCCGCCGCCGCGGGATCGGTCCGTCGCGCAGCAGCCGCACGCCGATCGAGTCCGATCCGCGCCGCGGCTTGACGAACAGCGGGAACGACAGCGTGCCGGCATCGCGCGCGAGCGCCGTCGCGGGACAGTCGATGCCGGCCGCCGCGGCGAGGCGCCAGGCTGCGTGCTTGTCGTAGCAGCGCGCCATCGCATCGGCGCTCGGTCCGACGTACGGGATCGCGGCGTCGGTGAGCGCCCGCGCGGCCTCGAGCATCACGGGGTCCGACACGCGCAGCAGCAACGGCCCGGACGGCAGGCATGCAACCGAATCCGCGCCGAACACTTCAACGCGCACATCGCATCCCGCACCGCGCAACTCCTCGACGATGGACTGCGCCTCGGCGCGATGAATCCAGGCGAGCGGGTGCAGGCGGGCCGCTTCGCGGACCACGACCAGTCGTGCGGGGGGCGTCCAGGACACGCGACGTATACTCGCAGCGCGTTGCCGTTCGGGCAATCGCAACCCAGGGAGGCAGAATCGTGAACTTGCGTCGCATCGCCGTCTTGTTGCTTGCCGGCATCGTCGCGGCCCCGGCCTGGTCGCAGACCTATCCGGTGAAGCCGGTCCGCGTCGTCGTCACTTTCCCGCCCGGCGGCACCCCCGACATCTACGGCCGCATCATGGCCGCCGAGCTCGCGAAGGTCTGGAACCAGCCGGTGGTGGTGGAGAACCGCACCGGCGCGGGCGGCACCATCGGCACCGACAGCGTCGCGAAGAGCGCGCCGGACGGGTACACGCTGCTCTTCGCCGCCGACGCCTCGATCACCATCGCGCCGCATCTGTACTCCAAGCTGGCGTACGACCCGGTGCGCGATTTCGCGCCCATCGTGAACGTGGCCGCCGGGCCGTTCGTCATGCTCGCGAATCCGTCGTTCCCGGCGAACAACGTCGCGGAGATGATCGCGCTGGCCCGCGCCAATCCGGGCAAGTACAGCTACGCCTCGTCGGGCGCGGGCGGCCAGCAGCACCTGGCGATGGAGACGGTGCGATCGATGACCGGCATCGATATCGTGCACATCCCCTACAAGGGCTTCGGCCAGGGCATCGCCGACGTCCTCGCGAACCAGGTGCCGCTCATCTTCGGCGGCATCACCGCGTCGATCCCGCTCACCAAGTCCGGCAAGTTGAAGGGCCTCGGTGTCACGAGCCCGCAGCGCTCGAAGGCGCTCCCCGATGTGCCCGCGATCGCGGAGACCCTGCCCGGCTTCGACATCCAGGCGTGGTACGGCTTCCTGGCGCCGGCCGGCACGCCGCGCGAGATCGTGCTGAAGATCCACGACGACGTCGTCACGATCATCAAGCGGCCCGACTTCCAGGAGCGCCTCGCGAAGGACGCGATCGAGCCGGTCGCCAACTCGCCGGAGGCGTTCGCGGCGCAGATCAATGCCGACCTGGGGCGATGGGCGAAGATCGTCAAGGCGGCGAACGCGAAGCTCGATTAGGCGGCGGCCCCTCCATTTCCCGCGGTCGTCGGCCGGCGACCGTGAAATCCGTCGGCTGCCGGTCCCCCCGTCGCGGCGCCGGTGTGCACTGTGCCCGCCGCGCCGTCCACCGCTGCCGATAGCCTTGCCCGTCGGACTCCCGGGAAAGAAGCGAAATGGAACGCACGCCGATCCTCCGGTGCACCGTCGCGCTCGCCGCCGCGCTCGCGCTGGCTGCCTGCACGCCCAAGCCGAAGGACTTCCTCGAGGCCCTCAACTGGGGTATGGACGCGCAGAACAAGGGCGACCTCAAGGCCGCGTACGCGAACTACCGCGCCGCCTTCGAGATCGCGGACAAGGTCGGCAACGGCTCGCGCGCGGTGTATGCCGCGGATCTCGCCGCGGACGCCGCCAGCGCGCTCGGCAAGACCGACGACGCGGTGAAGCTGCTCGACGCGGCGCTCCGCAGCTATCGCAAGGAGGCGAGCGGCTACGTCGGCCGCTTCCGCATGCCGAACGACCTCGCGGTGTACAGGTCGCTCCAGAAGAAGAATCCGGAAGCGAAGCGCCTGCTGGAGGAGGGCCTCAAGCCGTACGAGGACAAGGGCGGCTTCTCGCCGGCCTACCCGTTCGGCCCGTTCGCGACGATGTCGCGCAACCTCGCGCGCGTGCTCGCGGCGGAGGGGTGGAACGCGGACACCGAGGCGTGGTACGACTACCTGACCGCGAAGATCATCGAGAACGCGACGCTCAATCGCAGCGCCGCCTATTTCTGGATGGGCAGCGGCGCGGCGCTCCGCGCCCTCGCCGACCTGGTGAAGACCGGGCCGCGCGCCGGCGAGGCCGCCGCGCTCGAGGAGAAGGCGGCCGAGCTGGAAGCCGCGGAGGCGCAGTTCGCGGGCCGTACCGGCACCGAAGGCCGCTGCTACACGCGCGAGCTCAAGGCCGCGAAGCAGACCGTGTGCATGCTGGAGCTGCCTTGAAGCGCTGCGTGGCCATTCTGATCGCGGCGCTCGCGGCCGCGGGCTGCTCGCGCGACCCGCTCGAGAAGCTGAAGCCGCGCGAGACGCTCGAGGCGGGCGTCGCGCTGTGGCAGGCCGGAAAGCTGCCCGAAGCCGAGCGCTACTTCGTGGCCGCGCTGGAGAAGGGCCGGCGCGCGGAGCTCGACGAGGTCGAAATGCGGACCTACCACGATCGCGTCTTCCAGTTCTACGCAATGGGGTCGCGGCTCGCCGACGCCGAGCGCGTGTTCAAGGGCACGCAGGCGTCGAAGACCGGCTTCTACATCAACGTCAAGGCCGCGAACAACATGGCGGTGCTGTACGCGCGCGCCGGCCGCATGGCCGAGGCGAAGGGCGTCATCGACGGGGCCTACTACACGCTGCGGCAGTCCTCGGTCTGGCTCGACCGGCGCCCGATGAGTGCGGTGGTCCTCGCGAACGCCGTACGCATGTCGCACGCGGCCGGCGACGACTGGGCGCGCCATTATCAGAACGAGCTGGTCGAGGTCGTGAAGGACATCGGCCGCTTCCAGCAGAGCGCCTTCCAGCCGCTCGCGCCGGGGCTCAAGGCGGTGACCGACCGGCAGTCGGTCTATCTACGCAGCATCGGCTGGGAGGCGGAAGCCGCGGCGCTCGATGCGACCGTCGCCGAGATCGAGGCCCGCACGCCATCCGCAATCGGGGCGACGTGCGTCGCCTACGCCGACCCCGCACCGCTCGGCTGCGTCCTGGCGCTCTGACGCCGCGCTCACTCGGCCGTCGCGCCGAAATGCGCCGAGAACGACGCGAGGACGAACCCCATCGCCTCGAAGCGCGCCGCCCCCTCCGTCGTCGGGATCGTAGCCTATGCTATAGCCTTGAACCGCCGGCCCGGCCGGTCCGACAACGACCGGCGGCGGCGAGCCGAGGCGACGATGACTGCTCCCCGTGTGCCGATGATCGAGGTCGGCGCCAACCCGGCGTTGGCGCTCATCGAGGCGCGCATCCAGGCCGCGCGGGGCGCGATCTCGCCCCTCTACCGCGTGCTCCTCAACAGCGCACCGCTGGTCGAGGGATGGGAAGCGCTGCTGACCGCAATCCGGCAGAAGACGTCGGTCCCGCCGGGCCTGCGAGAGCTCGTCATCCTGCGAGTCGCGGTGCTGAACGGCGCGGCGTACGAGTTCGCGGCGCACGTGCCGCATGCAAGGCGTGCGGGGGTGAGCGAGGAGAAGATGACCGCCGTGCGCGAACCCGGCGTGAAGCTGCCGTTCGACGAGACGGAGCGGATCGTCCTCCGGCTGACCGACGCCATGACCCGCGACATCGAGGTCCCCGACGCGCTCTACCGCGAGCTCGAGACGCGGTTCGGCCCCGCCGAGCTCGTGGAGCTCGTGGCCACGGTGGCGGCCTACAACATGGTCTCGAGGTTCCTCGTCGCGCTGCGGATCGGCCACTGAGGACGAACGTGCAAACGCGGAAGACCGACGCCATCGTGTTTAAGTGCCGCGCGCCCATGCCGGCGCCGGAGGGGCTCGCCGCGGCGATCGCTGTCGCCGCGCGCTCGCAGGGGCTGCCGGCGGCCGACGCCACCGTCAACCTGAGTCTCGACGGTGCCGAGCTATACGCCTATCTCGCTCTGCGCGAGCCGTCGGAGGTCGACGCGGCGCCCTTGCCGCAGCGCTCGCGCGCGCTACGGGCGCGTCGGCCGTCGAGGCCGTGCGACTCGCCCGCCTGCAGGATATTCGCGGCGCCTCGCACGGCGAACCGCCGGTGTTCCACTACGTCGTCGAAACGGACGTGGCGCCCGAGGCCGAGCGCGACCTGAACGAGTGGTACAACGCCGAGCACCTGCCCGGCCTCGCGGCGGTGCCGGGCACGATCCGGACGCAGCGCTTTCTGAACCTCGATGGCGCGCCGCGCTACCACTCGTGCTACGAGCTGGTCTCGCGGGAGACGCTGGGAAGCCCCCCGTGGCTCGCGGTCCGGCACACCGCGTGGAGCGATCGGGTGCGCCCCAACTTCCGCAACACCAAGCGGACGATGTTCCGACGGGTCAACGGGCAGCGGCTCTAGCAGCAGCGCCGACGCGAGGCGCAGCGTGCGCGAGTCCTCCCCGTTATTCATTTGTCGGGAGCGCGGCGAACGCGGCGCGATCCGCGAACTGGAGGCAGGAACGTGGTGAACGTGACCGGCAGCGGGCAGATCCTCGGTGCCACGGTCGAGGGACTCGATCTCGCGCAGGCGCTGTCCGACGGGGCGTTCGACCTGCTCGTGCGCTCGCTCGGACAATACGGCGTGCTGCGGTTTCCGCGGCAGCAACTGTCGGCCGCGGATCTCAAGCGCTTCAGCGAGCGCTTCGGACGGCTCGAGATCAACGTGGCGAACGCCTACCAGGAGCCCGGCCTCCCGGAGGTGATGATCCTCTCCAACATCGTCGAGAACGGCAAGCCGATCGGCATGGCCGACGCCGGGCAGGACTGGCACACCGACATGTCCTACAGCAGCATGATCGCCTTCGCGAACGTGCTCTACGGCATCCGGATCCCGCAGCGGGACGGCAAGCCGCTCGGGGCCACCGAGTTCAGCAGCATGCACGCCGCCTACGACGGCCTGCCCGCCCAGCTCAAGGAGCGCCTGGCCGGCATGACGGTGCGGCACGACTTCGAGAAATTCTGGGAGATGATGCGGCGCGAGCGGGGGAGCGCGCGGCCGCCGCTCACCGACGCGCAGCGCGCGGCGAAGCCGCCGGTGTCGCATCCGATCTTCCTCACGCACCCGATCACCGGGCGCAAGGTGCTTTACGCGAATCCGGGCTACGCGACGCGCATCAACGAGCTGCCGGAGAAGGAGAGCGACGAGATGCTCGAGCTTCTCTTCGCGCATCAGCTCCAGGCGCGCTATCGCTACACCTTCCACTGGCAAGCCGGGGATGTCCTGATGTGGGAGAACATCGGGACCATCCATCGGGCGGTCGCCGACTACGGCGCCGACGAGCATCGGCTGATCAAGCGCTGCCAGGTGATGGCGAACCGGTTCTTCGGCGACGCGGGGCCGCGATGAAGCTCGTGAGCTATCGTCGCGGCGGCGCGGAGCCGGGCGTCGGCGCGGTCGTGGGCGAGCGCATGATCGACCTGACCGAGATCATCGCCGCGATCGACTTATCCGCCGCATGCGCCGAGCGGCTCGCTTCGCGCGGGCTCCCGCTGCCCGGCGGCGGGATCATGCGCCTGCTATACGCCGGCGGCTCCGCACTGCAGGAGGTCGGACGACGCGTCGCGGACCTGGCGCGGGACGGTGCGCCGGACCGGCATCCCCTGCTGGAGCGGATCGCGTTGCTCGCGCCGGTTCCCCGCCCGGGCAAGATCGTGGCGATCGGGCGCAACTACGCCGACCACGCGAAGGAAACCGGCGTCGATCCGTTCGAGAAGCCGCGGATCATCGCGAAGCTGCCCTCGAGCGTCGTCGGGCCGGGAACCGTGGTCAAGCGGCCCGGCCCGGTGACGAAGTTCGACTTCGAGGCGGAGCTCGGCGTGGTGATCGGCGAGTTTGCATCCGACGTGCCGGCCGCGGACGCGCTCGACGTGGTGGCCGGCTACACCGTCCTGAACGACCTGAGCGCCCGCGAGTTCCAGTTCGACGTGTCGCCGCCGCAGACGACGTTCGCCAAGAGCATGGACGGCTTCTGCCCGATGGGACCGTGGCTCGTGACGCGGGACGAGATCCCCGATCCCCAGCGGCTCGCGCTCGCCTGCTATGTGAACGGCGTGCAGATGCAGCACGGCACCACGGCGGACATGATCTTCCCGGTCGCCCGACTGATCGAGTACCTCACCCGGTACCTGACGCTCGAGCCGGGCGACATCATTGCGACCGGCACGCCCGCGGGCGTCGGTGCGTTTCGCAAGCCGCCGGTGTGGCTGGCGCCGGGAGACCGCGTGCGGATCGAGATCGCGGGCATCGGCGTCCTCGAGCACGGGATCGGCTGAATCGAACACCAGGAGGAGGCAGCACGATGAATCGAACTCTGATCGCCCTCGCCGCCGCTACCGGGCTTTTCGCCGGGATGCCGGCCGTCGCCCAGGACTACCCCGCGAAGCCGGTGAGGATCCTCGTCGGGTTCGCGGCGGGCGGGCCGACCGACGTGATCGCCCGGATCGTCGCCCAGGACCTGACCGCCGCGATGGGCCAGTCGTTCATCGTGGAGAACCGGGCCGGCGCGAACGCCATCATCGCCACCGAGGCGGTCGCGCGCTCGGCTCCGGACGGCTACACCTTGCTGTTCTCGTCCCTTTCGCTGCTGGTGAACGCGATCCTGCTGGAGAGCAAGGTCAAGTACGACCCGTTCAAGGACTTCGCGCCGATCAGCAACGCCGCGCTGCTGCCGATGGTGATCGTCACGAGCCCCGAGACCGGGATCGGCACGCTGCCGGAGCTCGTCGCGCGCGCCAAGGCGAAGCCCGGGGACCTGACCTACGGGACGCCGGGTCACGGCGGCTCGGCCCACCTCGCCGGGGCGATGCTCGAGAACCTGACCGATACGAAGATGACCAACGTCCCCTTCAAGGGCAACGCGCCGGCGCTCGCCGAGGTCATGGCGGGGCGCGTCACCTTCATGTTCTATCCGATCATCGGCATCGCCAATCAGGTGCAAGCCAAGAAGCTGAAGGTGCTGGCGGTGGGCACCGCGGCGCGCCACCCGGACTTCCCCGACGCGCCGACCGTCGGCGAAGCCGGCTATCCGTCGCTCGAGGAGACGGCGCCGTGGGTCGGGATGCTCGCGCCCGCCGGCACGCCGCCGGCGATCGTCAACCGGCTGAGCGAGGAGATGCGGAAGTCGCTTGCGAAGCCCGAGACCCGGGAGCGCCTCAAGGCCCTCGGCGCGATCACCGTCGGCGACACGCCCGCCGAGTACGCCGCCTTCCTCGTCAAGGATCACGAGCGCTGGGCCCGCGTCATCAAGGCCTCGGGCGTGAAAGCGGAGTGACGGTGAGCGAGGCCGCAAGCGCCGCGGCCGCGCCGGCGAGCGCGGCGCCCGCCCGGGCCGCGGCGCCCCCGGTGCCGCGCGCCATCCGGCGGGCGTATTCGATCGAGGACCTGCGCCGCGTCGCCGCGCGCCGGCTGCCGCGTGCGATCTTCGAGTTCTTCGACGGCGGGTCCGAGGACGAGCAGACCTTGCGCGACAACCGCGCGGCCTTCGATCGCGTGCGCCTCGCGCCGAAGGTGCTCGTGAACATCGCGCAGATCGACACGCAGGCGCTTATCCTCGGCGCGCCCGCGAGCCTGCCGATGGCCATCGCGCCGACCGGGGCGGTCGGCTTCGGCCGTCCGGGCGCGGACGTCGCGATCGCGCGGGCCGCCGCGGCGTTCGGCATCCCGTACGCGCTCTCGACCACCGCCACCGCCTCCATCGAGCGCATCGCGCGCGAAGCACCCGGCCGCCACTGGTTCCAGCTCTATGCGCTGCGGAACCGGGCGTTCACCGCGCGCCTGGTCGAGCGGGCGCGCGCCGCCGACTACGAGGCGCTGGTCGTGACCGTCGACGTCCCGGTCGGCGGCAAGCGCGAGCGCGACTTCCGCAACGACTTCTCGATCCCGTTCCGGTTCACGCGCAGGAACCTCCTCGATTTCGCGTCGCGGCCGGGCTGGGCGCTCTCGATGCTGCGCCACGGCGTCCCGGTCATGGAGAACCTGATCGGCTTCGTGCCGGAGGCGACGAGCACGGCGGCGATCGCCTCGTCGGTCGGACGCAACTACGACCTGACGTTCGACTGGGACCGCCTCAAGGCCCTGCGCGACACGTGGCCGCGGAAGCTGCTGGTCAAGGGCGTGCTGCGCGCGGACGACGCGGAGCGGATCGCGGCGATCGGCTGCGACGGCGTCATCGTGTCCAACCACGGCGGACGCCAGCTCGACGGCGCGCAGGCGACGCTCGATGCGCTGCCGCCGATCGTGCGCGCGGTCGGTGCCCGCATCAGCGTCCTGGTGGACGGCGGCGTCCGGCGCGGCCGCGACGTGGTGAAGGCGCTCGCGCTGGGCGCCGAGGCCGCCATGACCGGCCGCGCGACGCTCTACGGCGCGTGCGCGGCGGGTGAGGCGGGCGCCGCGTGGGCCCTGGAAATCCTGCGCGACGAGCTGATCCGGACGATGCGGCTTTGCGGCGTGTGTGCCGTGAGCGAAATCGGCGCGGATCTCGTCGCTCCGCCGATCGTTCACGCTGCGGCGTAAGCGCCCGGCCGGCCGCGAGTCACCCGCAGCGGACCGTCATCCCCCCGTCGACGACGATCTCCGTGCCCGTGATGAAGCGCGCCTCGTCCGAGGCGAGGAACAGGGCGGCATTTGCCGTATCCCGCCCGTCGCCCATGAACGGCAGCGGAATGCGCGCCTGCCGCTGACGGAGGAGCGCTTCGACGTCGCCGCCGGCGCGCTGCTTCGCGAGGCGGACCTCCACCATCGGCGTGTGCAGCTGGCCGGGCACGACGGTGTTTACCCGGATCCCCTTGGCCGCGTACTGGACGGCGACCACGCGCGACAGCTGGATCACGCCGGCCTTGGTCGCCGCGTAGGCCACCTGCGCGGCCCCGGTCCAGCGCAGCGCGGACGTCGACGCGAGGTTGACGATCGCCCCGCCCGCCTGGCGCTCCATGACCGGAAGCACGTGCTTGCACGTCAGGAAGACGCTCTTCAGGTTGAGATCGACCTGCGCGTCCCAGACCTCTTCCGACATCTCGACCGGGCCGCCGGCCGCGGAGCCGCCGACGTTGTTGACGAGCACGTCGATCCGTCCAAATGCGTCCAGGCAAGCGCGAACCATCGCGGCGACGGAATCCGCCTGCGTGACGTCGCACGCATGGGTCGCGATCGAGCCGCCGGCCTCCCGGACGAGCGCGACGGTTTCGGCGAGCCGGTCCATCTCCCGGTCCACCGCGAAAATCCGCGCGCCCTCCTCTGCGAAGCGCACCGCCACCGCACGCCCGTTGCCCCAACCGGGGCCGACGGAGCCCGCACCGGTGACGATCGCAATCCGGTCCTGGAGACGTTTCGTCATTGCGCCAATGGAATCGGAAACCCGTAACGACGGCAGCGGATCGGTCATTCCGGCGGCGCTCGCGCGGCTATTCCTTGAAGCCGATCGCCTTGATGATCGTGCCCCACCGGACCTGCTCCTCGGACACGAAGGCGGCGTACTCCTCCGGGGTCGACGGAAAGGGGATCCCGCTCACCTTGTCGAACTGCTCGAGGAGCACCGGCGAGCCCAGCGCCGCGATCGCGGCCGCGTGGATGCGCTTGAGGACGTCGGGCGGCGTCGCCGCCGGCGCCACGAGCCCGTACCAGTTGTCCGAGATCACTCGCGGATATCCGAGCTCGCCGGTGGTCGCGACCTCGGGCAGCGGGGGCGCGCGCTTCGCGCTCGTCACCGCGAGCGCCTTGAGCTTGCCGGCGCGGATGTGCGGCAGCACGACCGGCACGTCGAAGATTCCCATCTGCACCTGCCCGCCGAGCAGATCGTTCACCGCGGGCGCCGCGCCCTTGTACGGGACGTGCACGAGGTCGACCTTCGCCTCGACTTTCAGCAGCTCGCCGGCGAGGTGGGTGATGCCGCCCCCGCCCGCGGAGCCGAAGTTGACCTTCCCGGGATGGGCCTTCGCGTAGGCGATGAGCTCGGCCAGCGTGTTCACCGGCACCGAGGGATGGACGACGATGACCTCGGGAACCCTGACCACCGTCGTGATCAGCGCGAGATCCTTCTGCGGGTTGTAGGGCATGCTCGTGAGCGCGAACGGCGCCATCGCCAGCGACCCCTGGTTGTTCAGCCCCAGCGTGTAGCCGTCGGGCGGGGCCTTCGCGACCGCGTCCATCCCGAGCACGCCGCCCACGCCGCCCCGGTTGTCGACCACGATCTGCTGGCCGAGGTTCGCGCTCATCGCCTGCGCCAGCACGCGCCCGAACAGGTCGGCCGGGCCGCCGGCCGGGAAGCCCACGATCATCCGCACGGGCTTGGACGGATACGCCTGAGCGAGCGCCGCACCCGGCAGAAGCGCCGCCACGACGCAGATCGTGAGTCGCTTCAGGATGCTCATCGTTTTCTCCCCCATCGAGATCGAAGCATGTCGCATCAGGCGCCCACCTCGACTTTCTTCGAGATCGGCGGCTGCGGCAGCCGGGCCTCGCCCGGCTCCAGCACGAAGGTGTGCTCGAGCGACCACCAGGTCCCCTCGACGCCGGCGTCGGGCGCCGGCCCATTCTCGTGTTTCACGTAGTGGCCGATGAGCGCCTTCGTCACGCCGAACTGCGAGTCCGTTTCGAGATACGGATCGTCGTTGGTGTAGACCTGCGAGGCGATCGTCTTGAAGCCCGGCTTGAAGACGAGGAAGTGCAGATGCGCCGGGCGCCAGTTGTGCCGCTTCTGCGCGGCGAGCAGCGCGCCGGTCGGCCCTTCGATCGGCACCGGGTAGGCCCCCGGCTTGATGCTGCGGAACGCGAACGAGCCGTCGGCCTCGGTCGTGAGCTTGCCGCGCAGATTCATCTCGGCCTGCGACGTGTCCTGGTTCTCGTACAGGCCGACCGGCGACGAGTGCCAGACGTCCACCTCGGCGCCCGCGATCGGCCGCCCCTCGGCGTCCTGCACCCGGCCCTTGACGAAGAGCGCCTCGCCCGGCGTGGCCGAGCGCAGCAACGTCCCGCCGTTCGCCACGCGCGGCGACCCGGTGCGCCAGAACGGCCCGAGGTTGTTCGCCTGGGTCGGGCGCGTGCCGTTCGCGCCGTTGTTCAGCAGGCACACGAGGTTCGACACCCCGAGCGCGCCCGACATCAGCATCGCCTCGTTGTGACTCGCCGTCGTGCGCTGCCCGATCGCGTTGACGAGCGCGATCGCCGCCTGGAACTCGCGCTCGGTGAGGCGCACCTCGCGGACGAAACCGTGCAGGTGCCGCACCAGCGCCGCGAGGATCTCCTTCGTGCGCGCGTCCGGCGTGCGATGCATCTCCGCGAGCACGGCCTGGGTTACGTCTTCCTGGGTCTCGATGATCACGGCGGAACCTCCGGCGAGATTGAGGACGCGATGCTACGGCAGGCGTGCCGATACCGCCACGCGGGCCGCGCGAGACAACGCCGCCGGCCGGGACTATGATTTCGCGCGCAGCGATTGTCAGGCAGTCCCCTCACCGCCAGGAGAACACCAGAATGATCAAGCTCACCGTAAACGGTCGGCCGCGCCAGGCCGACGTCGAGCCCGAGATGCCGCTGCTCTGGGTCCTGCGCGACGTGCTCGACGTCAAGGGCCCGAAGTTCGGATGCGGCATCGCACAATGCGGGGCGTGCACGGTGCACGTGGACGGCGAACCGATGCGTTCCTGCTCGGTACCCGGTCTCCGCCGTGGCCGGCAGGCGGATCGTCACGATCGAGGGCCTCGCGCAGGGCGGCAAGCCGCATCCGGTGCAGCAGGCGTGGATCGATCACCAGGTGCCGCAGTGCGGGTACTGCCAGGGCGGCCAGATCCTCGCCGCGGTCGCGCTGCTGCGCAAGAAGCCGAACCCGACCGACGCCGACATCGACGAGGCGATGACCAATCTGTGCCGCTGCGGCACGTACGCGCGCATCCGCACCGCCATCCACGCGGCGGCGAAGTCGCCGGGCGCGAAGACCAAGGCCTGAGGAGGGAATCATGACCACCGCGCTCAACCCCTCCCGCCGCAAGTTCCTGAAGGACTCCGCCGCCGTCGGCGGCGGCCTCGTGGTCGGTTTCCACCTGCCCGCGGCGCTGGCGCAAAGCGGGACGGCACAACCCGCACCCGGCACCCAAGTCAACGCGTGGGTCGTCGTGCGTCCCGACGACACGGTCATCATCCGCTACGCGCGCTCCGAGATGGGCCAGGGCAGCATGACCTCGGCGGCGCAGCTCGTCGCCGAGGAGCTCGGCGCCGACTGGAAGAAGGTCCGCGTCGAGTACGCCTCGACCAACGAGCAGGTGCGCCTCAAGCGCCCGTGGGGCGACATGGCGGCGGTCGGCAGCCGCACCATCCGCCAGTCGCAGGAGTACCTGCGCAAAGGCGGCGCGACCGCGCGCGAGATGCTCGTCGCCGCCGCGGCGCAGGGCTGGAAGGTGCCCGCGTCGGAATGCGTCGCGGCGGGCGGCGTGATCACGCACGCGCCGAGCGGGCGCAAGGTCGCGTTCGGCAAGGTCGCCGCGGCGGCCGCGAAGCTGGAGCCGCCGAAGGAGGCCCCGCTCAAGGACCCGAAGGACTGGACGATCGCCGGGAAGCCGATCCCGCGCGTCGACATTCCCGACACCGTGATGGGTCGCCAGCGCTACGGCATCGACGCCCAGATGCCCGGAATGGTCTACGCCGCGATCGCGCAGTGCCCGGTGTTCGGCGGCAAGGCCAAGTCCTACGACGCGGCGAAGATCCAGGGCCGCCGCGGCGTCCTCAAGACCCTGACGATCGACGGCGACAGCGCGGTCGTGGTCGTCGCCGACAACTGGTGGCGCGCCAAGGAAGCGCTGAAGGACGTGGCGATCGTCTGGGACGACGCCGGCAACGGCGCAGTCTCGAGCGCCAGCATCATGGAGTTCCTCAAGGCCGGCTTCAACGAGGAAGTCGTCCCGGTCGCGAAGCGCACCGGCGACGCGGACAAGGCGCTGGGTGAAGCCGCGAAAGTGGTGCAGGCGGAGTACTTCACGCCGTTCCAGGCGCACTGCACGCTCGAGCCGCAGACCTGCACGGTGCTGATCAAGGACGGGCGGGTCGACGTCTGGACCTCCACGCAGAACGCGGAAGCGACGCACGCCACTGCGGCGGGCGTGGCGGGCGTTCCGCTCGAGAACGTGTACGTGCATCGCATGCAGCTCGGCGGCGGCTTCGGCCGGCGCGGCGCGCAGGATTACACCCGGCAAGCCACGCAGATCGCGAAGGCGATGCCGGGGACGCCGGTGAAGCTGCTGTGGACGCGCGAGGAGGACATGCAGCACGACCTCTACCGTCCGGCGAGCCTCATCCGGCTCAAGGGCGGCCTCGACGCCGCGGGCAATCCGGTGGCGCTCTGGACGCGCGTCTCGGCGCCGTCGATCATCGCGACGCTGCTCAAGCTCCCGCTCAAGGACGGCATCGATCCGCAGGCGGTCGCTTCCTTCAGCGATCTGCCCTTCTCGATCCCCAACGTGCGCGTCGAATACGCGCAGCGCAACCCGCACGTGCCGGTGGGCTTCTGGCGCACCGTCGGCCATTCGCAGAATCCGTTCGTGCGCGAGTGCTTCGTGGACGAGCTCGCGCAGGCCGCGGGCAAGGATCCGTACGAGTTCCGCCGCGCGATGCTCGCGAGCGCGCCGAAGGACCTCGCCATCCTCGACGCGGTGGCGAAGAAGGCCGACTGGGGCAAGCCGCTCCCCGCGGGCGTGTTCCGCGGCATCGCGGAGACCGAGGCCTACGGCAGCTACACGTCCTGCGTGGCCGAAGTGTCGGGGAACGCGAAGGGCGAGATCGCGATCCATCGCATCGTGGTCGGGCTCGACTGCGGCTACATGGTGAACCCGGACAACGTCGTCGCGCAGATCCAGGGCAGCGTCGTCTATGCATTGAGCGCGCTGTTCTGGGGCGACATCACGCTCAAGGACGGGCGCGTCGAGCAGACGAACTTCCACGACTATCGCCTGATGCGGCTCGCCGAGATGCCGAAGGTCGAGGTGCTGCTCGCGCCCACCGGCGGCTTCTGGGGCGGCGTGGGCGAGCCCGCGAACGCGCCGGTCGCGCCGGCGGTGTGCAACGCGATCTTCGCCGCGACGGGCAAGCGCCTGCGCTCGCATCCGCTCAGCAAGGAAGGGTTCTCCCTCGTCAAGGCGTGAGGACGGCGCAAACGATCGTGGCAAGCGCGCTCATGGCGACTTCGACGTTCGCCGCGGCGCAGTCGCTCGTCGCGTTCGAAGTCGTGGGCGACGGCATTCCGGCCGCGCTCACGGCGACACCCGGTGACGCCGCGCGCGGCCGTCAGGCGGCGTTGAACCGCAACGAAGGCGGATGCGTGCTCTGTCACGCCGTGCCCGACCCGGCCGAGCGGTTCATGGGCGACCTCGCGCCGTCGCTCGCCGGCGCCGGTGCGCGGCTCACCGCGGCGCAGCTGCGCTTGCGCATCGTCGATTCGACGCGCGTCAACCCCGCCACCCTGATGCCGGCCTACTACCGCACCGCGGGCCTCAACCAGGTCGCCGCCGCGTTCCGCGGGAAGCCGGTTCTCGCCGCGCAGCAGGTCGAGGACGTGGTGGCCTGGCTCGCCACGCTCAAGGATCCCGCGCAGTGAAGCGGCGCCATTTCCTCGCCGGCATCGGCGCGGCCGCGCTGGTGCCGCAGCTCGCGCGCGGCCAGGCGAGCTCGGTCGACGAGCTGGTGCGGGCCGCGACGCGCGGTGCGCCGGCCCGCAAGGGACGCGTGAAGCTCGAGCTGCCGGTGCTCGCCGACAACGGCAACTCCGTCGCGATGAAAGTGAGCGTCGAGAGCCCGATGAGCGCGGCCGACCACGTGAAGAGCATTCGCCTGCTCTCGGAGCGCAACCCGGTGCAGGAGATGGCCGCGTTCCACCTCGGGCCGCGGGCGGGGCGCGCGGAGATCGTCTCGCGCGTGCGGCTCGCCGGCAGCCAGAACGTCGTGGCGGTCGCTGAAATGTCGGACGGCTCGTACTGGTTCGACGTCGCCAACGTGATCGTGACGCTCTCCGCCTGCCTGGACGAGAGCTAGCCGTGGCCTCCCGCATCCAGGTGCCGGCCGAAGCTCGCCGCGGCGAGATCGTGGAGATCCGCGTCCTCATCCAGCATCCGATGGAAACCGGTTACCGCAACGACGACACCGGGAAGCGCATTGCGCGCAACACCATCCGGACGCTGACCTGTCGTTTCGAGGGTGTCGAGATCTTCCGCGCGGAGCTGTCTCCCGGAATCGCCGCGAACCCTTATGTCGTCTTCACGACCGTCGCGGAAGCGAGCGGAACCCTCGAGTTCGAGTGGGTGGACGACGCCGGCGTGCGGGAGTCGGCGCGGACCGCCCTACGGGTGAGCGGGTGATCGGACGGGTCGGCCGCTCTCGCCGCAGTCACGCAGCACCGCATTGATCCGTGATCGTCACCCGCATCTACGCCGACGCGGACGGCACCGCGCGCATCGAGCGGCGCGCGGTGCCGATGCAGCCGGACACGAGCGCGCGGCCGACCTCGCCGGACGTGCCGGCGCTGCGCCTCTTCTTCCGCGACACGCCGCCCGCTCACGTGCACGCGAGGCACCGCGCTCCGCAGCGCCAGTTCATCTTCGTCGTCTCGGGCACGGGCGAGATCGAGCTCGACGACGGCTCGCGCTGGCGCTTCGGCCCGGGCGACGTGCTCTTCGTCGAGAACACCACCGGCAAGGGCCACGTCACGCGCACCCTGGAAGGCACGCGCGGCTTCGCGCACGTGCCGGTGCCGCCCGAGTTCGACATCACGACCTGGCCGCTCGCGGCGTCGACGGAATGAGCGCTGGCCGGCGCCGCCGCGTTGCTTGCGGCGTGACCGCGCTCGTCGTCGCATGGGGTTCGCAGGCCGGCGCTCAGGAGCGTCCGATTCCGCTCGACCGGCTCCAGTCCGGCGCCGCGTTCCTCAGCCCCGCGCTGCGTGCGCAGCAGCAGGACGACTTCGCGAATCCCGGAATGCTCTGGGTCGAGCGCGGCGCGAAGCTCTGGGACGCGCCGGCCGGCGCGTCGGGCAAGTCATGCGCCGACTGCCATGGCGATGCGCGCGTGTCGATGAAGGGCGTGGCGGCACGCCATCCGACGATCGATCGCGCGTCCGGCGGTCTCGCCAACGTCGCCGATCGCATCATCGAGTGCCGCACCGCGCGCCAGCACGCGCCGCGCCCGGCGTGGGAGTCGGAGGAGCTCCTCGCGCTCGGCGCGTTCGTCGCGCACCAGTCGCGTGGATTGCCGGTCGCGGCGACCATCGACGGCCCGGCGCGCGCGCGCTTCGAGGCGGGCCGTGCGCTCTACGCGCGCCGCGTCGGGCAGATGAACCTCGCCTGCACGCAGTGCCACGACGCGAGCTGGGGGAAGACGCTGTTCTCGGAGCGCATCAGCCAGGGGCATCCGAATGCTTATCCGGCGTATCGGCTGGAGTGGCAGACGCTCGGGTCGCTCGAGCGCCGCGTGCGTGCGTGCCTTTCCGGCATTCGCGCCGAGATGCTGCCCTACGGCGCACCCGAGTACCGCGATCTGGAGCTCTTCCTGATGTGGCGCGCGGCGGGGCTCGCGATCGAGACGCCCGGCGTGCGGCGCTAGCGCTTGCCCCAGCGCAAGGCAAGCGGATTCAACTCGCGCGCGAGCGCGAGGAGCCCGGCGCGCGTCGCCGGATCGAGCGGCGCGAGTGGATGGCGCACCGCATCGCTCCTGATCACGCCGCCTTCGGCCATTACCACCTTGGTCGCGCGCAGCCCGCACTGCCGGTTCTCGTAGTTGATGAGCGGCAGGATGCGCGCATACGCCGCGGCGGCCTCGCCGCGCTGCCCGGCGCGATAGTGCTCGAGCACCGGCTTGATGAGATCGGGCAGGAGCGCGCTCGGCATCGTGCCGGTCGCGCCGGCCTCGAGGTCGGCCATGAGCGTGATCGACTCCTCGCCGTCGAACGGCCCGACGATCGCCGCCCCGCCCTGCTCGATCAGCGCACGAAGCTTCGCTGCCGCGCCGGGCACCTCGACCTTGAAGTAGCGCACTTGCGGCACCTCGCGAGCGAGCCGCGCAAGGAACGGAACCGATAGCGTGACGCCGCTCAGCGGCGCGTCCTGCACCATGATCGGGATCGATACCGCCTCCGCGACGTGCGAGAAGTGCTCGAACACACCGCTTTCGTCCGGGCGCAGCGTCGCCCCGTGATACGGCGGCATGAGCATCAACATGCGCGCCCCAGCAGCGGCGGCGCGCTGCGCGCGTTCGACCGCGATCCGCGTGCTGAAGTGGCTGCAGGTCACGATCACCGGCACGCGGCCCGCGACGTGCTCCAGGCAGAGCTGGAGCAGCGTGTCGCGCTCCGCGTCGGTGAGCAGGAACTGCTCGGAGTAGTTGGCGAGGATGCAGATGCCGTCGACGCCCTGGTCGATCATGCAGTCGAGGACGCGGCGCTGGCCGTCCAGGTCGAGATCGAAGCCCGCCGTGAACGGCGTCGGGGCGATCGGGAAGACGCCCGCGTAAGCCTCGCCCGTCATGCGTCGAATTCGCGCAGCAGCTTGCCCGGCCGTCCGCAATCGCGCATCGGTCCCTTCTCGTTCACCACGCGCGTGCCGTTGACCCACACGCCGTGCAGGCCGACCGCGGGCGTGTCGATGCGGCTCGCGCCCGCCGGGAGGTCGAAGACGCGCCGCTTGGGCCCGCGGCCCACGGTCGCGGGATCGAACAGCATGAGGTCGGCCCACGCACCCGGCGCAAGGCGACCGCGATCGCGAATGCGATAGAGCGCGGCGGGGCGGCTCGTCACCGCCTGCACCGCCTGCTCGAGCGTCAGGTCGCCGCGCTCGCGCACCCAGTGCCCGAAGAGGTGCAGCCCGAAGCCCGCGTCGCACAGGAAGGAGAGATGCGCGCCGGCGTCCGAGAGCGTGATCTGCGCGCTCGGGTGGCGCAGCAGCTCGCGCACCTGGTCCTCGTTGGTGTTGAAGAGCTTGCAATCGAACATCGCGTCGAGCTCGCCGTCGAGCGCGAAGTCGAGCAGCCAGTCGAGCGGATCCTTGCCCGCCGCGCGCGCGAGCGCGGCGACGTTCTTGCCGACGAGCGCCGCGTGCTCGGGCCGCTCGGCCGCCTTGATCGTCATGTGCTCGAGCGTGTGATAGGAGAAGCGGTTCGGCACGCCGCCTTTGCTCGCCGCCTCGGCCTTGATCGCGCCGCGGAACGCCGGGTCGGCGAGAACTCGCCGGAACTGCTCCGACCCTTCCGCCTCGATCGCCGGCTTCCAGGCGATGAGCGCTTCCAGCGGATACGGATGGCTCAGCGTGAACTCCATGCCGAGCGGAAAGCAGCCGACGTGGCCCCACAGCTCGCGCCCGCGCTTGCGCGCCGCGACGATCTGCTCGAACTCGCCGAACACGCGCTCCGGATCGTTGGGGTCGACGAACAGCGCGGCGATGTTGACCGGCCGGCCGTTGCGCTCGGCGATGCGCTCGAGCCAAGGCACCGTGGTGGTCATGCCCTTGGTCAGCATGAACACGCCCTTGCCGACCTCGCCGAGCGCGCCGGTAAGCTCGAGCATCTCGTGCTCGTCGGCGAGGCGCGACGGCATCGGGATGCCGTTCTCGCCGTTGTGCTGCTCGAGCGTCGAGGTAGAGAACCCGACCGCGCCGGCGCGCAGGCCGTCGACCACGAGCCGCTTCATCTCGGCGACCTCGGCGGGCGTCGCCGCGCGCTTCGCGGCATCCTCGCGCAGCACGTAGGTGCGCACCGAGGAGTGGCCGATGAACGAGGCGACGTTGGGCACGAGGCCGCGACTCTCCAGGAGACGAAGGTACTCGGGGTAGCTCTCGAACTCCCACTCGACGCCGGCGCGCAGGGCGTCGAGCGGCATGCCTTCGACGTGCGTCAGGTTGCGGAGCGTGAGGTCGCGATCGGGCGGGCGGCAGGGCGCGATGGTGAACCCGCAGTTCCCGATCACCATGCTGGTCACGCCGAGCGCCACCGACGGCGTCGCAAACGGATCCCAGATGAGCTGCGCGTCGAAGTGCGTGTGCAGGTCGATGATGCCGGGTGCGAGGGCGAGGCCCTGCGCGTCCACGCGTTGCGCGGCACTGCCGGCAGCGTCGCCGACCGCGGCGATGCGGCCGTCCTTGACCGCCACGCTGCCGCGCCGCGCCGGCGCGCCCGTGCCGTCGATCAGCAGCGCGTTGTCGATGACGAGATCGTGCATCCTGCCCCCTCGCTTGTGCGTGATTGCATTCGCCCGGTTTCACCGCGAAGGCGCAGCATAGCAAGGCGGGGCGCCCCCCCGGGGCGGCGCGACCGTCGTGCCCCCGACCCCGGCCGGACGCAGCTTGCTTGACCTCGATCAGAGGCGCGCCCCGGTGGCCGGGTAACGTGTCCTTGTCGCAGTTCGCGAGGACCGGCCGCCATGAAATACGAAGACCCCGAGTGCGCCTACTGTCCGCCGACCGTCCGCGCCTGCCGCCAGGGCGAGGCCGCCGAGCGCGGGCCGGGCTTCTGCCCGTCGCAGGTCGACCCGGACACCCAGGCGCACGCGCGCGCCGGCTACGAGGATCCCGAGACGCGCCGCATCGCGCACGAGTCGGCGCTGGTCGAGTCCGAGGGCTACTGCAAGTGGACGCGCGTCGAGGAGATCGTGCAGTTCGCGAAGCGCATGGGGTTCCGGAAGATCGGGATCGCGAATTGCATCAGCTTCGTCGATCACGCCTACGTCCTCTCCGGCATCCTCGAGAGCCACGGCTTCGAGGTCGTGTCGGTCGCGTGCAAGAACGACAACATCCCCAAGGAGGAACTGGGCGTCGCCGACTACGAGAAGATCCGCCCGGGCCAGTTCGAGCCGCTCTGCAACCCGGTGTCGCAGGCGGAGCTCCTCAACGCGCACGGCTGCGAGCTCAACGTGGTGATGGGCCTGTGCGTCGGCCACGACAGCCTGTTCTTCAAGCACGCGCACGGCCTCACCACGGTGCTGGTCGCCAAGGACCGCGTCCTCGGCCGCAACCCCGTGATGGCGCTCCATCTCGCCGACACCTACTACGCCCGCGTCTGGGGGCCCGACAAGCCGGCCAAGCCGCCCAAGCTTCCGCCCGCCGGGCGACGCGGCGCCGGGTGAGGCCGGGCCCCGTTCGCCGCTGACCCTCGTCGAGCGCGCTTGACGCGGTCTTGCTAGGCTCGGTTACGCGCCGGAACGTCCGGCGATCGCGTGTGGCACCCTCCCGCTCGACCTCCGAAAGCCCATCAGTGACCGGCGACCCCTCCGCTCCACGACCCGACCTCGCGCGCACGCTGGAGCTCGAAGCGCCGGTCGCGACGCGGCGTCGCATCGGGCGCTGGGTCGTCGCGGCCGCTGCGTTGATCGCTGGCGTGGTAGCGGCCGTCCTCCTCGTCTCGAACCGCGGCGACGAGCCCCGCTTCCAGACCGCGAAGATCGCGCGCGGCAACCTCACCGTGATCGTGACTTCGACCGGCACGCTGCAGCCGACGAACCAGGTGGACGTGGGCAGCGAGCTCTCCGGGATCGTCAAGACCGTGGAGGCCGACTTCAACGACCGGGTCAAGGTCGGCCAGGTGCTGGCGCGGCTCGACACCACCCGGCTCGAGGCGCAGGTCCTGCAGGCGGAGGCGGCCGTCCGGGCGGCGGAGGCGCGCGTGCGCGAATCCGAGGCGAACGAGAACGAGATGCGGCGCAAGCTCGCGCGCGCGCAGGAGCTCTCGGGCCAGAAGTACCTGTCCGAGGAGGCGCTCGTCACCGCCCAGGCGGGCGCCGATCGCGCCGTGGCCACGCTCCAGAGCGCGCGCAGCCAGGCCGATCAGGCCCGCGCCACGCTCACGGTGGACCGCACCAATCTCGCGAAGTCGGTGATCCGCTCCCCGATCAACGGCACCGTGCTCGCGCGCAAGGTCGAGCCCGGCCAGACGGTCGCCGCGACGCTCCAGGCGCCGGTGCTGTTCACGCTGGCCGAGGACCTCACGAAGATGGAGCTGCACGTCGACGTCGACGAGGCCGACGTCGGCCTGGTGAAGGTCGGGCAGCCGGCGACGTTCACGGTGGACGCCTACCCCGGCCGCGCATTTCCCTCGAAGGTCACCGAAGTGCGCAATGCCGCCAAGACCGTCAGCGGCGTCGTCACGTACGAGACGGTGCTCGCGGCCGACAACGCCGAGCTGCTGTTGCGCCCGGGCATGACCGGCACCGCGAACATCACGGTGAATCAGCTCCGGGACGTCGTCGTGGTGCCCAACACGGCACTGCGATTCACGCCGCCCGCGGCGCCGGCCGCCCGCTGCCTTCGTCAGCCGGCTCCTCCCGATCCCCCCGCGCACGGCCGTACCCAACGTCGGCCAGGCGGGCGCCGACCGCCGGCATCAGCAGGTATGGGTCCTGAAGGACGACGCGCCCGTGGCCGTCGCGGTCGTCGTCGGCGCGACCGACGGCCGCATGACCGCAGATCGTCGGCGGGGAGGTGCAGCCGGGGCTCGAGGTGCTGACCGACACGCTGCAGGCGGCAAAATGAGCGCGGCGCTCGCCGAGCCGCGGGCGGGGACCACCGCGGCGGCGGCGCCGCCGGTCATCGAGCTGCGCGGGGTGACGAAGACCTACGGGTCGGGCGCCGCCGCGGTTCACGCGCTGCGCGGCATCGACCTGCGCATCGACGCCGGCGAGTTCGTCGCGGTCATGGGGCCGAGCGGCTCGGGCAAGTCGACGTGCATGAACATCGTCGGGTGCCTCGACGTCCCGAGCGCCGGCGCGTATCGCTTCGACGGCGTCGACGTCGGCGGCCTGTCGCGGCGGCAGCGCGCGCTCCTGCGCCGCAACTTCCTCGGCTTCGTGTTCCAGGGCTACAACCTCCTGAACCGCACCACGGCGCTGGAGAACGTCGAGCTGCCGCTCGTCTACCGCGGCCTGCGGCCGCCGCGAGCGCCACCCGCGGGCGTTGCGCGCGCTCGCGACCGTCGGGCTCGACGGCGTGGGCGCACCACACGCCGGGCGAGCTCTCCGGCGGCCAGCAGCAGCGCGTCGCGATCGCGCGCGCGATCGTCACCGAGCCGACCGTGATCCTCGCCGACGAGCCGACCGGCAACCTCGACACCGCGCGCAGCCGCGAGATCATGGACCTCCTCGCCGCGCTCAACCGCGAGCAGCGGCATCACGATCGTCATGGTCACCCACGAGGCGGACATGGCCGCCTACGCGCGCCGCATCGTGCACTTCGTGGACGGGCTCGTGGCAGTCGGACCAGCGCGAGCCGGCGCGCGCCTGATGTTCGGCGAGACGCTCCTGCTGGCGCTGCGCGCGATCCGCCGCAACGTGCTGCGCTCGTCGCTCACCATTCTCGGGATCGTCATCGGCGTCGCGGCGGTGATCACCCTGGTGACGCTCGGCGGCGGGGCGACCGTCCAGGTCGCCAACCAGATCACGAGCCTCGGCAGCAACCTGCTCAGCGTTCGCCCCGGCCAGCAGCCGCGGCGCTGGGCGGCGTGCGGCAGGCCGCACGGCTGTTCGAGGCGAAGGACGTC
Organism: uncultured beta proteobacterium; assembly: GCA_963716855.1. Classification (GTDB taxonomy): domain Bacteria; phylum Pseudomonadota; class Gammaproteobacteria; order Burkholderiales; family SG8-39; genus JAGVSZ01. Next base: position 120,834 of record CAVQUV010000029.1, read on the forward strand.
GAGGCGATCGAGCGCGACATCTCCGGGATCGCCGCCGTGGCGCCGACGGCGTCCCGAAGCATGCTCGCCATCAGCGGCGACACGAACTGGTCGACGGCCGTCACCGGCGTCGACAACGCCTATCTGCGCGTGCGCGACTGGCCGCTCGCCCGCGGGCGCGTGTTCACCGACGGCGAGCTGCGCGCCGGCGCGATGGGCTGCATCCTCGGCGACACGGTGCGCCAGAAGCTCTTCGGCGCCCAGGACCCGCTCGACGCGACGATCCGGCTCGGCGCCCTGTCCTGCCCGGTGATCGGCGTGCTCGCGGCGCAAGGGCAGGCGGCGTTCGGCATCGATCAGGACGATCTCGTGCTCATCCCGCTGCGCGCGTACCAGCGGCGCATCGCCGGCAACCAGTACATCGACGCGATCCTCGTCTCGGTGCGCGACGGGGTGTCGACCGAGAAGGTGCAAGGCGACATCGAGCTGCTGCTGCGCGAGCGCCGCGCATCTCGGCCCGCGCGAGGAGGCCGACTTCCACGTGCTCGACATGCAGCAGATCGTCGCCACCGTGAGCGGCACCACGCGGACCCTGACCGCGCTGCTCGGCGCGGTCGCCGCCGTGAGCCTGCTCGTCGGCGGGATCGGCATCATGAACATCATGCTCGTCTCGGTGACCGAGCGCACGCGCGAGATCGGCATCCGGCTCGCGATCGGCGCGACCGAGACGCGAGGTGCTGCTGCAGTTCCTGGTCGAGGCGGTGATGCTGTCGCTGCTCGGCGGCGTCGCGGGCATCGCTCGCCGGCGTCGGCGCCGCGGCCGGCGGCGCGTCGCTGCTGAACGTGCCGTTCGTCTTCAACGCCTGGATCGTCGTCGTCGCGTTCCTGTTCTCCGGCGCGGTGGGCGTGATCTTCGGGTACTTTCCCGCGCGCAAGGCGGCGCAGCTCAACCCGATCGACGCCCTGCGGCACGAGTGAGGCGCGGCGGCGCGAGCGCGCCCGGCGATCGGATCAGAGCGCCTGCCGCGCGATCCGCAGCCGCGTGGCGGACACGTCGTCGCCGCGGACCTCGCGCAGCGCGTAGCCGACGAAGTCGTCGACGACTTCCTTCCGCCAGTACAGATCGAGGTCGGTGTTGTCGAGCGGCTTGGCGCGCGACGCGACCGCTTCCGCCGCCGCGGCGATCGCCTCGTCGGTGAGCTTCTTCCCGCGCAGCAGGGTGCCTGCCTTCTCCACGATGAAGGGGCGTGAGGCCGCGGCCCCGAGCACGATGCGCGCGTCCTCGACGACGCCATCGGGCGCGAGCTTCACGGCGGCGGCGACCCCGAGCACCGGAAAGTCGAACGCCCCGCGCCGGCGCAGCTTCCAGTAGCTCGACCGCCAGCCGGCGGCGTCGGGGAGCGCGATCTCGGTCAGGATCTCGTCCGCGCGGCGCGTGAGGTAATCGATCCCGTCGTTCTTGTAGAGATCCGCCAGGGCGAGCTCGCGCTCGCCTTGCGCGGAGACGAGCGACACCCTTGCGCCCAGCGCGATCAGCGCGGGCGCGGTGTCGGTGGAGGACACCGCGACGCAGCGCTTGCTCGCGGTCGCGACCCAGCAGGTCTCGCCGTCCTTCTTCAGGCAGAAGTCGATCGCCTTGCGCCACTCGTAGTTCTGGTTGTAGTAGGTGCAGCGGGTGTCGAGGCACACGTTGCCGCCGAGCGTGCCCATGTTGCGCAGATGAACGGTCGCGACCTGCGCCGCGGCCTGCCACAACGCGCGGTATTTCTCGCGCAGGTCCGCGTCGTGAACGACGTCGGTGAGCGTGCGCGCCGCGCCGAGGCGCAGGCCGGCCCCGTTTGCTCGCGTCTTCAGCGCGGCGAGGTCTCGGATCGACACCAAGGTCTGCGGCGTCTGGTGGCGGCGTTTCATGTTCGGCACGAGATCGGTGCCGCCCGCGATCAGCATCGCCTGCGGGCCTTCGCCCGCGAGGATCTTCGCCGCTTCGGCCACGCTCTTCGGCGCGTGCCAGCGGAACCACGGCAGGCGCATCATGACGCGGCCGCTCCCGCGACGCGGATCACGCGCGCGCGCTCGTGGCCCTTCACCGCATTGCCGTCGCCGCCCTCGGCCGGCGGCGTCACGATGACCGGGTCCGGATACGGCACGTCGGGGAAGCGCTCGGGCCCGACCCGCGCGGGCTTCCCTTCCGCTTTCAGCGCCAGCGCTTTGAGGATCTTGTCCGGCGTGATCGGCACTTCGTCGATCCGCACGCCGATCGCGTCGAAAATCGCGTTCGCCACCGCCGGCATCACCGGGAGCAGCGGACCCTGGCCCACCTCCTTCGCGCCGAACGGGCAGTTCGGATCCGGGTCCTCCACCAGCACGGTGTCGACGTCGGGCATGTCGAGCGAGGTGAGGCTCTTGTACTCGAGCAGCGACGGGATCTTGTGCACCAGCGCGTTCGAGAGCTTGGGCGGCAGACGGCGGAACGATTGCTCCTCCATCAACGCCTCGCCGAGCGCCATGTACACGCTGCCCTCGACCTGCCCCCGCGCGAGCACCGGATTGATCGCCCGCCCGATGTCGTGCGCGATCCAGACCTTCGGCACCGTGATCCAGCCGGTTGCCGGGTCGACCTCGACCTCGACCACGCAGGCGGTATACGAGTACGCGGGCGACGGACCGACGCCGGCGCCCTTGAAGCGCCCCGGCGCCCGCGGCGGCGTGTAGGAGCCGACGGCGCCGAGCGTGCCGAACTTCGCTTCGGCCAGCACGACGGCCTCGGCGAATGCCATGCCCTTCGAGGGATCGTCCGCCCGGAAAACGCGTCCTTGCGCGAACGCGACGTTGTCGGGCAGCGTTTCGAGACTGTCCGCGGCACCGGCGGCAAGCTGCTCGCGTATGCGCTCGGCGGCCTGGATTGCGGCGTTGCCGGACATGACGGTGACGCGACTCGAATACGAGCCGAGGTCGACCGGCGTGATGGCGGTATCGCCGGTCACCACGCGCACCTCGAACGGATCGATGCCGAGCACCTCGGCGACGATCGCCGCGAGCACGTCGTCGGAGCCCTGCCCGATCTCGGTCGAGCCGCAGAACGCGGTGACCTGGCCGCTGCGGTCGACGAGCAGCTGCACGCCGCTCTGCGGCATCTTGTTCCAGTAGATCGGGAGGCCCGCGCCGCAGAGATAGGCCCCGCACGCGATGCCGACGCCGCGCCCGGAGGGCAGCTTGCGGTGCTTGGCCTTCCAGCCGGAACGCTCGACCACCTGCCGGATGCACTCGGCCAGCCCGATCGTTCCGATCTTCAGCCAGTTCGCCGTGAGCGAGTTCGGCGGCGCGATCATCGCGAGGCGCAACTCGGCGGGATCCTTGCCGAGCTTCTCCGCGATCTTGTCGAGCTGGATCTCCTGCCCGAAGCGCGGCTGCGGGGTGCCGTGGCCGCGCTTGGGCCCGCACGGCGGCTTGTTGGTGAACGCGCGCGCGGCGTCGAACTTGTAGCGCGGGATGTCGTAGGTCACCGTCTGGAGCACGCCGGTGTAGAACGTGCTCGCCGTGCCGTAGGAGCCGTACGCGCCGCCGTCGAGGAGCGTCTGCACGTGCATCCCGGTGATCTTGCCCTCCGGCGTCACGCCGGTGCGCATGCGCATGAGCACCGGATGGCGCCCGCGGTGCATGTAGAACACCTCCTCGCGCGTGAGGCAGATCTTCACCGGGCGGCCGAGCTTCAGCGCCGCCTTCGACACCACGATCTCGTGGTTGTGCAGGTCGCACTTGCCGCCGAAGCCGCCGCCGTTCGGGCAGGCGATCACGCGGATGTGCGAAGCCGGCATCTGCAGCGCGCGCGCCATGGCGCGATGGATGTAGTGCGGGACCTGCGTCGAGGACCAGAGCGTGAGCTTGCCTTCGCCGTCCACCTGGGCGACGGAGGCGTGCTGCTCGATCGGCAGGTGCGTGTTGCCCTCGTAGAAGAACAGGTCCTCGAAGACGTGCGCGCTGTGCGCGAGCGCCTCCTCCACGTCGCCGAACTCGAACGCCTGCAGGCGGTGCAGGTTGCCGAGGTCGCCGTAATCGTGGATGCGGGGCTCGGGATTCGCGAGGGCTTCCTCGGGCGAGGCGATCGTCTTGAGCGGCGTGTACTCGACCGCAATCAGCTCGACCGCCTCGGCGGCGGTCTGTTCGTCCCGGGCAATGACTGCGGCGATCGGGTCGCCGACGTAGCGCACGCGCTCGGGCGCGAGCGGATATTCGTCCTGCGTGACCGGCAGGATGCCGAACGTGACGGGGAAATCCTTTCCGGTGAGCACCAGGTACACGCCCGGATGCTTTTCCGCGCGCGACACATCGATCGAGCGAATCAAGGCGTGCGGCACCGGCGAGCGCAGCAGCTTGCAGTGCGCCATGCGCGGCAGCATCACGTCGTCGGCGAACCGGGTGAGCCCGGTGACCTTCGCGCGGCCGTCCACCCGACGCCGCGGCTTGCCGATGGTTTCAAACCGCCGGGTGTCGAAGCGGCGTTTCGTGCTCATGCAGTTTCCTTCATCCGCCGTGCAGCTTCCTCAATCGCCTCGTAGATCTGCAGATACCCGGTGCAGCGACACAGGTTCCCGGAGATCGCCTCGCGGATGCGGTCCCGGGACGCATCGGGCTCGTTCTCCAGCAGCGCCTTCGCGGTGAGCAGGATCCCGGGCGTGCAATATCCGCATTGCGCGGCGCCGAGGTCCGCGAACGCGGTCTGCAGCGGATGCAGCTCGGACCCGTTCGCCATCCCTTCGATCGTCTCGATCCGCTTGCCCGCGCACGCGACCGCGAGCTCGAGGCACGACAGCACCGGCTCGCCGCCGACCAGGACCGCGCACGCGCCGCACTCGCCCAGCTCGCAGCCGTGCTTGGTGCCGGTGAGCCCGAGGTCCTCGCGCAGCACCTCGAGCAGCGTCTTGTAGGGCGCGAACGAGACCGGCGTGTCTTCGCCGTTCACGTCGAGCCGCAGGTGCACCCGGTCGGGCACTGCACTCATTTCAGGACTCCCTTTACGAGGTAATCGGCGAGCGTCTGCGCGATCTCGGCCACCGACCGCGCACCGTCGCGCCGGTACCAGCGCGCCGTCCAGTTGACCGCGCCGAGCATCGCGCGAGTGACCAGCGCGGCGTCGCAGTGCGCGAACTCGTCGCGTGCGACGCCCTCCATGACCAGCTGGCGGACCGCGCGCTCGTAGCGGTCGCGCTTGTCGATCAGCGGCGCGCGCATCGCCTCGGGCAGCGCATCGACCTCGAGGTGGGCGGTGGCGCCCTCGAGCTCGTCGAGCATCGCGTGCACATGAGCGCGCAAAACGCTGCGCAGCTGCTCCGCGCTCGAGGCCGGCGTGGCGCGCGCGGCCGTGACGGCGGCGAGCATGTGCTCCAGGGTCCGCTCCTGGCAGAAGAGCAGGAGCTCGTCCTTGCCGGAGAAGTAGTAATAGAGGTTGCCCGGAGAGAGATCGGCTTCCTGGGCGATCTCGCGCATGCCGGCCGCGGCGACCCCCCGTCGGCGGAACACGCGTGCGGCAGCCCGGAGGATGTCGAGCCGGCGCGTTTCGCTCCGGCGTCGGACGCGCTTCCGGAGGGCTCGATCGAACGATGATTCAAAATTTGAACCATTGTTCGAATTCTAGGGCCGGCGCCCCCGGAAGGCAACTGCCTTTGATGCTGCGGTGCGATCAGGCTCGTGCCGAGAGTCGCGGCAGATCCTCGAACTCGATGGACGTCCGCGCCTTCATCGCCGCGACTGACCGGCGAATGTCTTCGATGCTGAAGATGCCCGGCTGGAGCGCGTTCAGGTACTCGAAGCTCTCCGCGACCGAGTGGTCGCGGGCGTGCGAGATCATGCCCTTGGTGGCCGACACCGCGATCGGCGACTTGGCGGCGATCCGGCGCCCGACCTCCAGCGCGCCGGCGACCAGCGCCTCGTGGGTGTCGAAGAGCCCGTTCACGAACCCGAGCCGTTCGGCGCGCTCGGCGGGCAACCGGTCGCCGGTGTAGGCGAGCTCCCGCATGACGGCCTCGGGCAGCTGCTTGGGCATGCGGTTCAGCGTGCCGACGTCGGCCATCATGCCGAGGTTGATCTCCTGGATCACGAACCACGCGTCGCGGGTCGCGTAGCGCAGGCAGCACGCGGCAACGAAGTCGACGCCGCCGCCGATGCAGCCGCCCTGCACCGCCGCGATCACCGGGAAGCGCGCGCCGGCGAGCGTGTGGAAGGCGTCCTGCAGCTCGACGAGCTTGGCGAAGAAACGCTGGCGGCCGGCGATCGTCGAAGTGTCGAGCGCGGGCTCGTTCTCGAACATCGCGAGATCGATGCCGGCGGTGAAGTGCTTGCCGGTCGAGGAGATCACCGCCGCGCGCACGCCCCCGCCCGCGTCGAGCTCGCGCACGGCGGCGGGCAGCTCGCGCCAGAACGTGGCGGCCAGCGCGTTCATGCGCTCCGGGCGCGACAGCCGGATGTGCGCGACCTTCGCTTCGACCGAAACCTCGATGCTCTCGTATCCCATTCCGTTCACTCCAGCGTGACGTTGAGGTCGCGGATCACCTTGCCCCACTTGTCCGATTCGGCGCGGATGTAGACGCCGAACTCCGCGGGGGTGCTCCCGACCACGACGAATCCCTGCCCCAGGAGCCGCTCCTTCAGGTCGGGGCGTTGCAGCGTCGTGCGCAGGTCGCGCGCAAGCCGCGCGACGATCGGCTGCGGCGTCCCCGTCGGTGCGAGCATCCCCACCCACGACTGCGCCTCGAACCCGGGCAGCGTCTCGGCGACGGTGGGGACCTGCGGCAACTGCGGCGCGCGCTCCCGCCCGGCAACACCCAGGGCCTTCAGCTTGCCGCCTTTCACGTGTTGCACGAATAGCGGCATCGACGCAAACGCGAAGTTCACCTGTCCGCCAAGGAGATCGTTGACGAGCGGCCCGCCGCCTTTGTAGGGCACGTGCACCGCGTCGAAGCCTTCGCGCTGCGCCAGCGCGAGCGAGGCGAGATGGCTGGAGTTGCCGGTCCCGGTCGAGCCGTAGTTCAGCTTGCCGGGGTTCGCCCGCCCGTAGTCGACGAGCTCGCGGACGTTGCCTGGCGCGAAGTTCGGCGCCCCGACGAGCAGCAGCGGCGACTGCACCATCAGGCTCACCGGCTCGAACGCCTTGAGCGGATCGTAGGGGAGGTTCTTGTAGAGAAACTGGTTGACGCTGTGGTTGTCGAAGACCGCGAGCAGCGTGTACCCGTCGGGCGCCGCGCGCGCCGCTTCGGCCGTGCCGATCGTCCCGCCGGCGCCGCTCTTGTTCTCGACGATGACCGGCTGCCCGAGCGACTCCGCGAGCAGCGGGGCGACCGCCCGCGCCACGATGTCGGTGGTCCCTCCCGCCGGATACGGCACGATGAGCCGCACCGGCTTCGCGGGATAGGTCTGAGCCACCGCCGCGGAGGCGACGGCGGCGAGGAGAAGGGTGAGGATCGTCCGACGCATGGGTCCGGGACTCCGTTCGCGCAGGCAGAGGCGGGGCATTACACCACGGCGGTTGCGGCGCTGCGACGCTGCTCACGTCGCTACCCCCGCGTTACGCCCCGCGTTACACTGAGGCCGCCGATCTTCGCGGTGGGCGCCCAGCTTCCCGGCGCGCTGCGCCGGCCGACTGCACTACACTCCGCGCGGTCTACTTGAGGCGAGCCATGCGACCCACACGCATCCTCGGCGCCATCGCGCTCGCGATGGCTTCCACGGGCGCGCTTGCACAGGCGTACCCGTCGAAAGCGATCAAGGTGGTCGTGCCGAACCCGGCCGGCGGCTACTACGACGTCATCGCGCGCACCGTCGGTCAGAAGCTCACGGATTCGCTCGGCCAGCCGATGGTGGTGGAGAACCGCGTCGGGGCGGGCGGGAGCCTCGGCACCGAGTTCACCGCGAAGTCCCCGCCCGACGGCTACACGATCATGGTGGGCGGAATCGGCCCGCACGGCATCGTGCCCAGCCTCTATGCGAAGCTGCCGTACGACCCGGTGAAGGACTTCGCCCCGATCATTCTCGTCGCGACCACGCCGAACATCCTGGTCGTCCATCCCTCCTCGCCGTTCCAGAGCGTCCAGGACATCGTCGCGGCCGCGCGGCAGCGGCCCGGCGCGCTGACCTACGCCTCGAATGGCAACGGCACGTCCCAGCATCTCTCGGCCGAGATGCTCGCGATGACGATGGGACTCAAGCTGAACCACATCCCGTTCAAGGGCAGCGCGCCGGCGATCACCGCGATGCTCGGCGGCCAGGTGGACTTCGCCTTTGCCGTCGCGCCCGACGCGTTGGCCCACGTGCGGGGCGGCAAGCTGCGCGCGCTCGCGGTCACCGGCGCGAAGCGCGCGGCGCCGCTGCCGGAGGTCCCGACGATGATCGAGGCGGGCGTGCCGGACTACGAGGCGATCGCCTGGTTCGGCTACTTCGCCCCGGCGGGCACGCCGCGCGAGATCGTCGACCGGCTGAACGCCGAGATCGCGAAGGCGATGGCCGCGCCCGACGTGCGCGAGCGCATCGCGCCCGGCGGGCTGTCGGAGCTGCCCGGCGGGCCGCCGGAGCGCCTGGGCGAGCTCGTGAAGAGCGAGATCGCCAAGTGGTCGCGCGTCGTGAAGGAGTCGGGCGCGAAGATCGACTGACCGAGGCTAGATCGGGTACACGAGCAGCGTATCGATCGCCTTCGAGTCGAACACGACGTGCCGCCGCCGGAAGCGCGGCGTGGCGCCCTCGAACAGCACGCTGTCGCGGTACTGGCCGGAGGAGAAGATGGCGCTCGAGCCGTCGTGCTCCATGATCCGGATCACGGCGTAGTTCGAGCGCACCTCGTACGCGCCGCCTTCTGCGCCGATCACCTGCACGCCCGAGACGAGGTGCCGGTAGTGGTGCGCCTCGTAGATGTTCGCGACCCGGAGCGACACGATGCGGTCGCGGAGCTGCGCGCGCGAGCGGGTGTGAATCACCGCCAGCGGCAGGCCCCGGTCGAGGTTGTAGCGCGACGCGACCTTGTACTCCCCGTCCTCGACCAGCAGGGCCGCAAGCGCCTCGAGGCGGTCCTCGTCGATCGCGCGCGCCCACTCGAAGACGAGTCCCTCGATCGCGCGCTGTTCCGCCTCCGCGAGCGGCATCAGTAGCCCATGTCGGTGCGATAGGTGTGCCAGAAGTTGCGCAACCCCCGCTCCGAGAGCTTGCTCGCGCCGCCGCTCGCGAGATCCTTCCCGCCCATGTACATCACCGATGCGGCGTCACCCGCGCCACCGGTGGCGCGCCGGATCATGTTGCAAACCGCGGCGTCCTCCATCGACACCATGCCCGCGGAGCCGACGAGGTTGGTCTGCATCAGGCGGCGCTCGACGAGCTCGGGCGGATCGTCGGCGAACCCGAAGTAGGTCCAGTTGAGGTCGCAGGAGTGCGGCCCGTTCGGGATCAGCTGGCGGGTCGCCAGGCTGTGCGCGATCTGGTGCAGCACGCAGCCCGGGTACACCGACAGGATCTGGATGCTGATCCCGTCGCCGAACTCATCGCGCCACTCGAGGATCGAATGGTCCTCGAGCTTGAACTTGGCGTTGTGCGAGCGCAGCCCCGAGGCGGTCTCCTGATAGTCGGCCGAGGGCTTCTCGGTGCCGGCCTTGGTGTAGAAGTACTGGTGCCGGCCGGAACGCTCGATGACCATGGCCGACTCCTGCGACTGGCGCGACATGCCGAACGTCCCGTAGAACGAGTGCAGGATGTTCGCGTGGTAGGAGTCGCGCGGGTTCTCGTGGTAGTTCTTCCAGTTCGCGTCGATGCGCTGGGTGTCGTAGCCGAGCACCTTGAGCGGCTTCGTGAGCGTACGGCGGATGCCGTCGCCGACCTCGCCGAGCCACTCCGCCAGCGGCGGCACCTCCGGCGAGTAGGTCGCGAACGCCAGCCCGCAGAAGCTCTCGCAGCGGAGCTTCTGCAGGCCGTGATCCTCGAGACGGAAATCGGCCGGCAACCCGCCCTCGCCCCGCAGGCCGCGCCGGAACGCCGCCGATTTGAGATCGCCCTTCAGGTCGTACACCCACGCGTGGTAGACGCAGTAGAACTCCTTCGTGCGTCCCATCTCCTCGCGGCAGACGAGATTGCCGCGATGCGCGCAGCGATTGACCATCGCGTTCAACCGGCCGTCTTCGCCGCGGCACACGATGACCGGCGCGTCCCCGACGCGCGTGCACTTGAAGGCGCCGGGCTCCGGCACCTCGGCTTCGAGCCCGACGTAGTGCCACACCGGCCCGCGAAAAATGCGCACCTGCTCCCGCGCGTACACGTCGGGATCGCTGAAGGCCCAGTAAGGCGCGTGGCCCGGACCTTCGCCCGGCCAGATGCGCCCGGTCGATGCCGCTGCGGGCGTGCTCACGATCGATCTCCAATCCGGCGACGGCCCGACTCTAGCACCGCGGGTGCGAGCTCAGCCCGCCGGGGCACGCTCGCGGGCGACGGCAGCGGCACCATTTGCGGCGCACCGGGTACCTGGCAGCCTTCGACGCAGCAGCGCCCCGGCTGGCGGTTGCGCGTGATCTTCCGGGTCTCGTCGGTGAGGATGCCGCGCTCGAGCAGCCGCTCGACGAGGTCGACCTTGTTGCCGACCGGATAGTGGCGCCAGATCTCCATCTGCATCGCCTCGGGCGAGCCGCCACCGTGCAGCGAGATCACCGAGTACCACCCGGCCTGGTACGAGGCGGTGAGGTCCTCGACGAGGCGCGCGACCTCGATGCGCTTCTCGTACGGAATGTCCGAGCGTGCGCCGAGCAGCTCGGAGAGTCGCCCCGCGGTGGCCGGGTTGTGGTCCTCGTCGGGCCCCGGCAGCGTGACGATCAGCCCGCCCGAGAGGTGATGCGCGAGCCGGTGCATGTCGTAGATCTGCGTCGCGAGCAGGAGCTTGCCGATGTTTCCGAACACGGCGTCCGGCACCGCGACGCCGGCCGGGTCCTGCGCGCAGTACACCGAGGCGGCGACCCCGCAGGCGTAGAAGCCCTCGACGATCTTGATCAGCTCGACCATCTGCCCGCGCAGGTTCGACGCGTCGTCGAGGTCGACGCCGTTCGCCTCGGTCATCAACGCGCTTGCGCCGATCAGCAGGTCGCCGAACCCGGCGCGCGCCGCGATGCAGGTCTGGCGGTGGTGCTGCGCGTACTGATAGGTGAGGAAGCCCGAGTGCTGCCACTCGCCGGCGAGGAACACGCGCTCCCACGGCACGAACACCCGATCGAAGATCGCGACCGCCGTGGACTGGCCGTACTTCGCGCTGAACTTCGCCGCCGCTTCTCCCGGGCGTCCCGCCGGTCGCGCGACCAGCGTGAGGTTCTCCGCGTCCACCGGCACCGCGCAGCAGACGGCGTAGTCAGCGTCCGCCTCGGTCATGTTCCGGCACGGCATGACGAGCAGCTCGTGCATGTACGGCGCGCCGGTGATGATCGCCTTCGCGCCGGCGATCACGATCCCGTCCTTGCGCCGCTCGACGATGTGCACGTACGCGTCCGGGTTCGGCTGCTCGAAGGGACGCAGCGTGCGGTCGCCCTTGCCGTCGGTCATCGCCACGCCGAGCGCGAGATCCTCGGCGTACACGCGATCGAGATACGCCGCGACCCGCTCGCCGTACGAGGTGCCGCAATCGGCGTCGGTGCGCGCGGCCGCCTGACGCAGCGCGGCAAGCGCATCCCCGCCCAGGTAGCGCTGCGCACACCCCGTCTCCTGACAGAGCAGGCGCACGGCCTCCAGCTTGTTGAGGAGATCCTGGCTCGAGGCGGGAACCGCGTTCATGCGGTTGACCACGCGGCCCCCCGCGAGATCGGGCCGGCTCGCGCGCATCACCGGCGCGAGGTCCTCGCGCAGGGCGTAGTCGTACGACAGCGCCAGGCCGTTCACGCCGGGCGCGAGCAGCGGTTCGTCCGCCACCGAGCCCACCTGCTGCCCGTTCACGTACACGCGCGGCCGATAGCGTCGCAGCGACTCGCGGTAGTCCTTGCCGGACATCAGCATTGGGGAACCTCCTCGGGCTCGGAGCGGCGCATTATCCCGCCCCGCCGGGGATCGAGTAATCTTCCCGCGTCCCGTTCCGCACCCTCGATCGTGGAGGCTGGATGATGGCCCGCGCACTCGTGCTCCTCGCGGCCTGCGTGCTCTCGCTGCAGGTCTTCGCGCAAGCATTCCCCTCGAAGCCCGTCCGGCTCGTGGTCGGCTATCCGCCCGGCGGGTCGGGGGACTTCCTCACGCGGCTCGTCGCCGAGGAGATGTCGAAGGACCTCGGTGTCGCCGTCATCGCCGAGAACCGGCCCGGCGCGGGCGCGACCATCGCCTCCGAGCTCGTGGCGAGGGCGCCGGCGGACGGCTACACGCTGCTCAACTCGACGCACCACACGATCAACAAGGCGCTCTACAAGAAGCTCGGGTACGACCCGGACAAGGACTTCGCGGCCGTGACGCGCATCGCCACCGGGCCGCTCGTCATCGTCGTCAACAACAACCTGCCGTTCAAGACGCTTAAGGAGCTGATCGACTACGCCAGGGCGAATCCGGGCAAGCTGTTCAACGCCAACTCCGGGGCCGGCTCGTCGCCGCATCTCGCCGCGGTGCAGTTCGAGGCGGCGGCCGGCGTGAAGTTCACGACCGTGCCGTTCAAGGGCGGCGGGCCGGCGGCGCAATCGATCATCGCGGGGGACACTCAGGTGATGTTCGCGACCTCGCCGACGGTGATGGGATTCATCCGCGCCGGACGCATGCGCGCGCTCGCCGTGACGACCGCGAAGGCCTCGCCCGCGATTCCCGGCATTCCCGGTGCCGAGGAAGCCGGCCTGGCCGGCTACGATTCGAACTTCTCGTTCGGGCTGTACGTGCCGGCCGGGACGCCGCCCGCCGCGATCAAGCGGCTCCACGAGGCCGCGGTGAAGGGCCTCGCCAAGCCCGAGGTGCGCGAGAAGATCGCGCTGCAGGGGATGGATGCGATCCCCATCCGCGTCGCCGGAGGCGTTCGAGGCCGAGCTGAAGGCCGAAGCGCCGATGTGGGAGCGCGTGGTGCTCGATTCCGGGGCGCGGGTGGAGTGAACCTCACATGCCGTCGGGAAAGACCGGACCAGACAGCGACCGGCTGAACCGGCTCGTCGCCGAGGCCCGGCGCGACCGGGAGCGGCGCGAGAAGACCTATCGGGAGCAGGCACTCAAGCTCTATCCATGGGTCTGCGGGCGCTGCGCCCGCGAGTTCACCCGCGCGACGGTCCATCAGCTCACGGTCCACCACAAGGACGGCAATCACGACAACAATCCGCGCGACGGCAGCAACTGGGAGCTGCTGTGCGTCTACTGCCACGACAACGAGCACTCGCGCCAGCTTGAGCACGATGCGCAGGGCGCGCCGGCGCCTGGCGGAGCGCACGACCCGCCCGCGACGCACAAGCCGTTTGCGGACCTCGAGGCCTTGCTGAAAAGAAAGGGCAAGGGTGCCCCCTGACGGCGGCGCAGCCGCGCCACCGCCCGCATGTCGCTGACGGTAATGCTCGCGGTGCTCGCCGCAGCGGCGCTGCACGCGAGCTGGAACGCGATCGGGAAAGCGGCGAGCGGGAAGGCAGGTGACGTAATCGCAGTCGGCGTCACCGCGGGCGCTCTGGCGGCGTGCGCGCTGCCCTTCCTTCCGCTGCCTGCGCAGGCGAGCTGGCCGCAGCTCGCGGCGTCGGCGGTCATCCATCTCGCCTACTTCAAGCTGCTCGAGCTGGCCTATCGCTCGGGCGATCTCAGCGTCGCCTACCCGCTGATGCGCGGCACGCCGCCTCTCGTCACCGCGCTCGGCGCGTGGGCGCTGCTCGCCGAGCCGCTGTCGCCCGCGGGATGGACCGCGGTGGGCATCATCGTCGCCGGCGCGCTGGCGCTCGCGGCCGACGGGCTGCGCGGACGTCACGTCGGCACGCGGTCGCTCGCGATCGTCGGTGCGAACATCCTCGTGATTGTCGTCTACACGCTCGTCGACGGATCGGGCGTGCGCGCGTCGGGCAACGCGCCGAGCTACATCGCGTGGATGTTCGCGCTCACGGCGCTGACGCTGGTGCTGGCGCGCCCGTGGCTCGGCGTCCGCGGGATGCCGCAGTCGCACGGCGCATGGGGACTGCTTGTCGCAGGCGCGGCGTGCACGCTCGGCTCGTACGGCATCGTGCTCTGGGCGATGACGCTCGCACCGATCGGACTGGTTGCGGCGTTGCGCGAAACCTCGATCGTGTTCGGCACGGTGATCGCCGCAACGTGGCTCCGCGAGCGCGTGTCGGCGCAGCGTTGGGCAGGAGTGGCGCTCATCGCCGCGGGCGCGGCGGCGATGCGGCTCGCGTGAACGCAGCGCCGTAGCGCGCGCCTTACCGCGCCCGCTGCTGAGCCGGCTTGCGCGCGAGGCAGGTGCGAACGTGATTGTCGCGCCACTGGTCGCGCAAGCCCAGGATCTCCGCCTCGTTCTCGCAGCGCTGCGTCCGGCCGGCGAGGTCGTTGGAGGTCGCCTCGATCCGCGGCGCCAGCGGCTCGCGAAAAGCCGGCTCGTCCTCGGGCGGGTCGACGCTGCCGTCGCCGAGCCGCTCGACCTCCACCATCACCGTGAGCTGGCCGTAGCTGCCGAGCCCGATCTCCTCGGCCGCGCGGCGCGAAAGGTTGACGACCCGCCCGGGGCCGCCGCCCCAGCGATCGTTCACGACTACGCGCACGGTTGTGCCGGTCGCGGGATCGGTGACGCGGATTCGCGTACCGAGCGGAAGCGTGCGATGCGCAGCGGTCAGCCGGTTGCTGTCGTAACGCTGCCCGCTCGCCGTCAGCTGGCCTTCGAGGTCGCCCGAGTAGACCGACGCGATCCCGGTTTCGGACGCCGGCACCTCGGCAACCGGACGCTCGACCTTCGGCCGCGCGGTGCTCGTCTGCGCGAGCGCCGGGACCGACGCGGCGATCAGGATTGTCGCGAGCACGAGATGCAGCGACGACGACGCAGCCGACATCCGTGCCCCTCGGGCCGTCGCGCGCTCAGGACAGCTCGCGCCGGACGATGCCGGCGCCGGCGGCGAGCGCCGCGAGCTTGCCGAACGCGACCTCGCGCGGCAGGTACTTCATGCCGCAGTCGGGCGCCGGGATGAGCCGGTCGACGCTCACGTGGCGCAGCCCGCTGCGGATCCGCGCCGCGACGACTTCCGCGGTCTCGACCTTCCGGTCGCCGAGGTCGATGACGCCGAGCATGATCCGCTTGTGCGCGAGGTCCTTCAGCACGCCGAGGTCGAGCTTCGGCTGGGCCGCCTCGATCGAGATCTGGTGCGCGGTGGTGTCGGCCAGCTCGGCGAGGAAGGCGTAGCCGGTCGGCTTCTCGTTCACGACCGCCGCGTAGCCGAAGCACACGTGCACGACCGTCGGCACGGTCAGCCCCTCGAGCGCGCGGTTGATCGCCTTTACCGCGTACCGCTTGGCCGCCTGCGGGTCGTTGCGCACCCACGGCTCGTCGAACTGGATGACGTCGGCGCCGGCGGCCTGCAGGTCGCGCGCCTCCGCGTTCACCGCCGCCGCGAAGTCCATGGCCATCTCTTCGTCGTCGCGATAGAACTCGTTCTTCGCCTGCTGCGCCATCGTGAAGGGCCCGGGCAGCGTGATCTTCGCGCGCCGATCGGTGTTGCGGCGCAGGAACGCCAGGTCGCGGACCTCGACCGCCTGCGTCCGGCGGATGCGCGCGACCACGCGCGGCACCGGCACCGACCGGCCCGAGCGATTGGTGATCGTCGCGGGATGGTCGTTGTCGATCCCCTCGAGCGCGGTCGCGAAGCGGTTCGAGTAGCTCTCGCGGCGCATCTCGCCGTCGGTGATGATGTCGATCCCGGCGCGCTCCATGTCGCGGATCGCGAGCAGCGTCGCGTCGTCCTGCGCCTGCTCGAGGAATTGCTCCGGCACGCGCCAGAGCTCGCGCGCGCGCACGCGCGGCACGCCCTTGGCGAGCAGGGCGCGATCGACGAGCCAGTCGGGCTGGGGATAGCTGCCGACGACCGTCGTCGGCAAGAGCGGCTCGGCCATGCGATTACTCCAGGTACTGGGGCGCCTTCGGCACGCGCGCGCTCTGCGTCTTGTCGTGGTTGATCCACAGCTGCGCGTTGTACTGCGCGATCACGCCGGCGACGCGGTCCATGCTTTTCACGGTTTCGGCGCTGTTGAAGTTCATGCCCGGCACCCGCCGGTTCGTCCAGTTCGACTCGAAGTGCACCATGTCGCCCGACAGGATCACGGCGCCCGTCTTCGGCAGCCGGACGAGCAGCGACTGATGCCCCGGCGTGTGGCCCGGCGTCGACAGGATCACGACCGAGCCGTCGCCGAACACGTCCTGGTCGCCCTTGAGCTTCACGACCGGATTCGCGCGCAGCTTCTCGTACGTCGCCGGCTGGAAGCCGAACTTCTGCGGCGTGGGTCCGAACACCGCCTCGTACTCCGTCTCCTGGATGTACAGGGTCGCGGCCGGGAAGAGGTTGGCGTTGCCCGCGTGATCCGGGTGGAAGTGCGAGAACGCGATCACGGTCACGTCGGTCGTCTTGACGCCGACTTCCGCGAGCTGCGCCGAAAGTGCCTTCGGCAGGCGCGCGTGCAGCGCGCCGCCGGCCGCGACGAGCCCGTCCGGCATCGCCGCGACGGCGTCCGAGAACCCGGTGTCCCACAACAGCAGCCCCTTCGAGTGCCGGATCAGGTAGCAGTTGTTGCTGAACTCCCATGGCTGCCCGACGTTCACCCCCGGCGACCACCGCGACACGTCCGTCGTCCGCGACTCGCCGCAGTTGAAGACGTACATCCGCTGGATCCCGGCCGGGCTCTTCTCCGCCATCTGCGTGCAGCCGGCCGCGAGGGCCGCCATGGCCACCAGCGGAACGACGATGCGAATCAGCGCGCGAGCGGTCATGGCAGCCTCCTCAACGGCGAACGAGCCAGGGGCGGATGGTACTCAGTACGGCAGGCCCACGTAGTTCTCGGCGAGCGCCGCCTGCGCGGCGGGCGAATCGAACAGGTACTCGCAGTTCGGCGAGCTGGATCTTCTCGCCGAACGGTCCGTGATCCGGGAAGCGGTGCAGCAGCATCGTCATCCACCACGAGAAGCGCTCGGCCTTCCAGATGCGGCGCAGCGCGCGCTCCGAATAGGCGTCGAGGCCTTCGGCGCGGCCGTGCCGCGTAGTGCTCGCGCAGGCCGTCGAACAAGTAGCGCACGTCGCTCGCGGCGAGGTTGAGGCCCTTCGCGCCGGTGGGCGGCACGATGTGCGCCGCGTCGCCGGCGAGGAAGAGTCGGCCGAAGCGCATCGGCTCGGCGACGAAGCTGCGCAGCGGCGCGATGCTCTTCTCGATCGAGGGCCCGGTGACGAGCGCGGCCGCGGCGCGCGGGTCGAGCCGCCGCGCGCAGCTCGTCCCAGAAGCGCTCGTCCGGCCACTCCTCGACGCTGCTCGGCGAGCGTGCACTGCAGGTAGTAGCGGCTGCGCGTGCGGCTGCGCATGCTGCACAGCGCGAAGCCGCGCTCGTGGTTCGCGTAGATCAGCTCGTCGGACACCGGCGGCGACGTCGGCGAGCACGCCGAGCCAGCCGAACGGATAGACGCGCTCGTAGGTGCGGATCGCCGACGCGGGAACGCTCTGCGCGGCACACGCCGTGGAAGCCGTCGCAGCCGGCGATGAAGTCGCATTCGAGCGTGCGGGCCTCGCCGTCCGTGCCGGTAGCGCACCGCCGGGCGGTCGGCGTCGAAGCCGTGCACGCTCACGTCCTCGGCCTCGTAGACCGACGGCGCGCCCGCTCGCGGCGCGCGCGTCCATCAGGTCGCGCGTGACCTCGGTCTGGCCGTAGACGATCACGTTCTTGCCGCCGGTCAGGCCGTTCAGGTCGATGCGATGGCGCGCCGCCGGCCGAAGCTGATCTCGATGCCGTCGTGCACCAGCCCCTCGGCGTGCAGGCGCGCGCCGACGCCCGCCTCGTCCAGCATGTCCACCGTGCCCTGCTCCAGCACGCCGGCGCGGATGCGCCCGAGCACGTACTCCGGCGTCCGCTGCTCGAGGATGACGTTGTCGATGCCGGCGCGCTGGAGCAGCTGTCCCAGCAGCAGGCCCGACGGGCCGGCGCCGATGATCGCGACCTTGGTGCGCATGGGTTTCCTCCAGTCGGTCCGGGGCGCGGCGGGTCCAGCGGGAACTTTGCTCCCCAACCCGCCTTTCCAGCGTTATTATTCAAAGCCTTGGCATCCGGCCCTAAAGCCGAACCCGAAAATGGGCCGGTGCCAGGATACCCAGAGAGAAGGAGGCTGCCATGGCCAACCCCGAACCTTCCAGTCTGAGGCTCGCCTTCGACGCCGATGCCGGTCGTCGCACGACGCCTGCAGAGCCCGATGCCGACCTCGACGCGGCCGCCCAGAGCGAATCCATGCGGGCGGCGTTCGATGCTATCAGGCAGGCGATCCTCGGCTACGAGCAGAGCATGCGCGATGTCGTCGTCGAAGACACCCGTGCGCGCCCCCTGCCCGAGCTCGCGTTGCCGGACTCGCCGGCCCCGGGGGGCAGCGCCTTGGCGGTCGTCGAGGACCGGCTGCTCCAGGAAACCGAAGCGCGCGTGCGCGCGGAGCTCCGGGCGGCGCACGTCGTTGCCGAACGCGCCGCCGCCGAGGCGAACGCGCGGGCCGTCGCCCAGGCGCGGGTCGAGGCCGAGACGCGCGCACAGGGACTCACCGAATCGCTGGTGCGCGCCGAGCAAGCGGCGATGCATGCAGCGCAGGAGCGCACCAAGGCCCACGACCGCGCGCTCGAGGCGCTGCGCGTGCGCGAGGCCCTCGACGTTGCGACCCAGACCGTGCAGGAGCAGCGCGTGCGGCTCGAGCAGGAGCTCGGCCGCATCCAGGCCGTCCGCGCCGAAGCGGAAGAGCGCGCTGCCCTTGCAGCGCACGAACGCGTGGGTGCGGAATCGGCCGCAGCGCGTGAAGCCGCGGCGCGGATCGAGACCGAGCTGAAGGCGCGTACGGCAGCCGAGCTCCGCGCGCGCGCGGAATCGGAGGACGCTGCCGCGGCCAGGGCGCGTTTGAGCCTCGAGACGCGCGCCGCCGAAGCCGCCCGCGCCAAGGCGCTTGCCGAACTGGAAGCGCGCGATCGGGCGCAGGCACGCGCCGAAGCCGAGGAACGGGCCGCGGCTGCCGCAACCGCGCGCGCGATGGCGCAGCAGGAAGCTGCCGCCCGCGCGGAAGCACGCAAGGAACAGGAAGCGCTCGCGCTCGCCGAGGCGAACGCGCGGGCCGAAGCCGAAGCGCGGGCGAGCGAGGCCGCGCGCGTTCGCACGGCATCGGATGCCCGGGCGCGTGCCGCCGCCGAGGCGCGCGCGCGCGCCGAGAGCGACGCGGCCGCCCAGGCGAGCGAGCTCGCGACGGCCGAAGAGGCCGCGACGCTTGCCGCGGAGGAGCGCCGGCGCGCCGAAGCGGCGCTCACCGACGCCGCAATGGCCAGCAGGGAGGCCGATCGGCGCGCCGCCGAAGCAGCGGACGCGCGGGAGGCCGCCGAAACGGCAGCGCGGCTCGCCGCCGAGGCGCGCCAACGCGCCGAAGCAACGCTCGCCGTCACTGCGATGGCCAGCAGGGAGGCCGATCGGCGCGCCGCCGAAGCGGCGGATGCACGCGCCGCCGCCCAGGCCGCTGCAGCACTCGCGGCGGGGGACCGCCGGCGCGCCGACGCAGCCCTCGCCGACGCTGCGATGGCGAGCAATGACGTCGACCGGCGCGCCGCCGAGGCGGCGGATGCGCGCGCCGCCGCGCTTGCCGGCGCAGCCGCCGAGGCCGAGCGCCGCATCGCGGCGGAGGCCGCGGCCGCGGCGGCAGCCGAAGCGCGCCGACGCGCGGAGGAGGCGCTCGCGCAGGCCGCCCTGGCAAGGAGCGAAGCGGAACAACGCGCCGCCGAAGCAGCGGATGCGCGCGCGGCCGCCCAGGCCGCTGCAGCACTCGCGGCGGAGGACCGCCGGCGCGCCGACGCAGCCCTCGCCGACGCTGCGATGGCGAGCAATGACGTCGACCGGCGCGCCGCCGAGGCGGCGGATGCGCGCGCCGCCGCGCTTGCCGGCGCAGCCGCCGAGGCCGAGCGCCGCATCGCGGCGGAGGCCGCGGCCGCGGCGGCAGCCGAAGCGCGCCGACGCGCGGAGGAGGCGCTCGCGCAGGCCGCCCTGGCAAGGAGCGAAGCGGAACAACGCGCCGCCGAGGAGACGGCGTCGCACGCAGCGGCAGCGGCAGGCGCGGCGTCCGAAGCGGAACGACGCGCCGCGGCCGAGGCGCGCGCCAGGCGTGCGGCCGAGGCGCGTGCGCGCGCCGAGGAGACGCTGCGTCACCACGCGGAAGCGAGCGTCGTCGTCGAGTGCCAGGCGCTCGCCGAGGCCGATGCGAAGACGCGCGCGCTGGCGCAGCTCATCCAGGCGCGCCGGGCGCGCATCGAAGTGGAAGCCTCCGCGCGCCGCGCCGCCGCAGCGAAGATCGACAAGGAACGGGTGTTGCACGCGGAGGCGGCCGAGTTGGCGAGCGTCGAAGCGCAGGTCACCGAACAGCTCGAGGCGAAGCTTGCCGCGGTGAAGGAAGCGATCCAGCACCGGCACGCACGGGTCGAGTTCGAGGCGCGCGGGCGCAAGGCGGCCGAGGTGCGGGCGCGGGTCGAGGCGCTGGCGGCACGCGCCGCGCGCGCGTGGGCCGAAACCGAAGAGATCGAGACGCGCCAAACCCTGGTGCAGGCGCGCTCGGCACTCTTCTCCCACAAGACTCCGGGCTAGAACGCGCAGCTACTGCGTCGGCAGGGCTTCCTCGAGCCGGTCGGTCGCCGGCGGCGGGGTACGCGACAGCGCCGCGATCTCGGCGCGCAGCGCGGGCGTCATGTCGATCTTGACCGAGTCGAGCGAGGCGCGCAGCTGCTCGACGCTGCGCGCGCCGATGATCGGCGCGGTGATGGCGGGATGGCTGCCGGTCCAGGCCACCGCCATGCTCATCGGATGGACCCCGCGTTGCGCGCAGAGCGCGGCGAACTTCGCCGCGGTCTCGTGCATCCAGTCCTCGCCGTAGCGGTCGCGGTACTTCGGGTTCGCGACGAGACGCCCGACCCCGGGCTTCGCCTTGTCCTCGTACTTCCCCGAGAGCAGGCCGCCGCCCGCCGGACTGTAGGGCACCACCGCAATGCCGTTCGCCGCGGCCATCGGCAGGATCTCCACCTCGGCCTGACGCTTGACGAGGTTGTACATCGGCTGAATGACCTGGAGGCGAGCCCAGCTTCGCGCGGCCTGATAGTCGAGCGCCATCTGGGTCTGCCACGCAGCGTGATTGCTGAGCGCGGGATAGAGGATCTTGCCCGCGCGCACGAGATCCTCCAATGCGCGCAGCGACTCCTCGAGCGGCGTCGCGTCGTCCTGCTGGTGCAGGTAGTAGACCTCGACGCGGTCGGTCTTCAGCCGCCGCAGGCTGTCCTCCACGGCGCGCGCGAGGTGACGGCGCGAGAGGCCGCGCGCGTTGCGGTCCGGCCCGGTCGGGTTGAAGCCCTTCGTCGCGAGCACCAGGTCCTCGCGGTGGCCTTGCATGAGCCCGCCGAGGATCGTTTCCGACCGTCCGTCGTTGTACTGGTTCGCGGTGTCGAAGAAATTGATGCCGGCGTCGCGGGCCGCCTTGTACATCGCCGCCGAGGCGCTTTCGTCGGCGTCGCCGCCGTAGGCCATCGTGCCCGCGCAGAGTTGCGACACCTGCACGCCGGTACGTCCGAGGAGCCGGAATTTCATGCGCGCACCTCCCGGGGTCAGCGCTTGCGGTTGATCACCAGCAGAATCGTGCCGGCAGCGATCGCCGCCACGCTGATCCAGATCGGAATCGCGACCGTCTCCTTCTCCTTGATGGAGAACTGCAACGGTCCCAGCTTCGCCTCGTGCGTCTCCCGCGTATAGCTGAAGCTGCCGTAGACCAGCCCCGCCACGCCGGCGACGATCAGCAGAACACCGATGATCTTGGCTGCGCCCATGATGCCGTCCGGAACGGACTATATCGCAGCGCGCGCCGGTTCTGGTCTAATCCTCCCGCCCTGCCGCTGCCTCATCGGCCATGCGTTTCGACACCTATCTCCGCTACGACGAGCTGACGCGCGCGCTCCACGCGCTCGCCGCCGCGCACCCGCGGCTCCTCCGCATCGAGAGCATCGGCAAGAGCTTCGAGGGGCGCGACATCTGGCTTGCGACCGCCACGCGGTTCGACACCGGCGCCGACGGCGACAAGCCCGCGCTATGGGTCGACGGCAACATCCACGCGACCGAGGTCGCCGGATCGATGGCGTGCCTCTACCTGCTGCATCACCTCGTCGCGCAGTACGGCAAGGACGAGGACGTCACGCGCTGCCTCGACACGCGCGCGTTCTACGTCTGTCCGCGTCTCAACCCGGACGGCGCCGAATGGGCGCTCGCCGACGTCCCGAAGATCATCCGCTCCAGCACGCGGCCCTACCCCTACGACGAGGAGCCCGTCGCGGGATTGCGCCGCGAGGACGTCGACGGCGACGGCCGTGTGCTCACGATGCGCGTGCCCGATCCCAACGGGCCGTGGAAGATGTCCGAGCGCGATCGGCGCCTCATGGTCCGTCGCGATCCGGCCGAGACCGGTGGCCGCTACTACCGGCTGCTGCCGGAAGGGCTGATCGACGGCTGGGACGGGGTGACGTTCAAGCTGCAGCCGCGCAAGGAGCGGCTCGACCTGAACCGCAACTTTCCCGCGGGGTGGCGGCAGGAGCACGAGCAATACGGCGCGGGACCCTTCCCGACCTCCGAGCCCGAGGTGCGCACGGCGGTGCAGTTCGTCGCCGCGCATCCGAACATCACCGGTGCGATCCTGTTCCACACCTACAGCGGCGTGCTGCTCCGGCCGTACTCGCACCAGGCCGACGACGCCCTGCCGGTCGAGGATCTCCGGACTTACCAGAAGCTCGGGGCGAAAGGCACCGAGCTGACCGGCTATCCGAACATCTCGGTGTTCCACGACTTCCGCTATCACCCGAAGGAGGTCATCACCGGCTCGTTCGACGACTGGGCCTACGACCATCTCGGCGTGTTCGCGTGGACGATCGAGATCTGGAGCCCGCAGCGCGCGGCCGGCATCGCCGACTACAAGTTCATCGAGTGGTACCGCGAGCACCCGGTCGAGGACGACCTCAAGCTGCTCGAGTGGAACGACAAGACGCTGGCCGGCAGCGGCTTCGTCGACTGGTATCCGTTCCGGCACCCGCAGCTCGGTGAGGTCGAGCTTGGCGGCTGGAACGCGCTCTACACCTGGAGCAATCCGCCGCACGCGTTGCTCGAGAAGGAGCTCGCGCTCTTCCCGAAGTGGCTCGTATGGAGCCTGCTCGTGTCGCCGAAGCTGGAGCTCGTCGAAGCGACCGCGACGTGGCTCGGCGCCGATACGTGGCGCGTGCGCCTCGTCGTCCAAAACACGGGCTGGCTGCCGAGCTACGTCACGCAGCGCGCATTGAAGAACAAGACCGTGCGCGGGGTGATCGCCGAGATCGAGCTGCCGCCGGACGCGCGGCTCGAGACCGGGATCGCGCGCGAGGAGCTCGGCCAGCTCGAGGGTCGCGCGTACAAGCCGACGGTGCCGAGCAGCTGGGCCGGCTGGGGCGGCGATGCGACCGACGATCGCGCGAAGGCGGAATGGGTCGTGCGCGCGCCGTCAGGCGGCGCGGTGAAGCTCACGGCGCGGCACGAGCGGGCCGGCGTGGTGCGGGCGGAGATCCGGCTCGATTCGCCGGAGTGATCGCGGCCATCCGAATCTACGATTTAGAGATTCCGTCCCCGGCACCTATACTCGTTTTGTGCGACGCAACATGCTCGCTTGAAATGATGAAGGTGTCCGCATGAAACGAGTTGCTGAGAGACCCATTGGCAAGTCCACCGCCGAACTGGTGGAAGGCGTCCAGATGAACGCGGCCGACCGCCGGGTGGCGATGGCCGCGTTGCAGCGCGCGGAGGCAATCTCCGACGTGCTGTACTTCGCGACGGAAGCGGCGAAAGCGGCCATCGAGGCCGGCCTGCGCGGCGCGCGAATCCTCGCGCAGCGCATCAGGACGACGCTGGCTAAGTCTGCTCAATCGTAGTTCGTCTGCAGCGGGCGAGATCTCCCTGACGCGTCCCGGCCGGGGGTGCGGCACAGCGCGACTTCGGCAGCGAGCGCCTCGATCGTCAGCCCCGCGAGCCAGCCTTTGCTCTCGTGACGCATCGACGTATCGCCGCACGGCGTCGACGAACATCGTCTCGCTTATTTGCTCGTGCTAGACGTGGTAGCCCGCCTCGCGCTGGTGCCGAATGGCGAGCACCTCGATCCTGTCCCGGCGCGGCGAGACCGATACAGCGCGACATACCCGGTCCGACCGTAAGAGATCACGAGTTCACGCAGCCGCCCTCGGACCGGCCGGCCGATGTGAGGGTGACGTTTCGGGACCCGAACGGCATCCACGATGGCAGAAACACCCGTCAACAGGACGTCGCGTCCACCTTCGCTTCTGTTCTAATCCCATCCGTCATGCAACCTGCACGCGATCTGTCGAGCTACCGCAAGCACTGGGCCGCGCGCTTCGGCACCGCGCCGTTCCTGCCGATGTCGCGCGCCGAGATGGACGCGCTCGGCTGGGACAGCTGCGACGTGATCGTCGTCACGGGCGATGCGTACGTCGATCACCCCAGCTTCGGCATGGCCATCGTCGGACGCGTGCTCGAGGCGCAGGGCTTCCGCGTCGGCATCATCGCGCAGCCCGACTGGCACAGCGCCGAGCCGTTCGCCGCGCTCGGCCGCCCGAACCTGTTCTTCGGCATCACCGCGGGGAACATGGACTCGATGGTGAACCGCTACACCGCGGACCGGCGCATCCGCAGCGACGACGCGTACACGCCGGGCGGCGAAGGCGGCAAGCGGCCGGACCGCTCCGTCATCGTCTACGCGCAGCGCGCGCGCGAAGCCTTCAACGACGTGCCGATCGTCGATCGGCGGAATCGAGGCTTCGCTGCGACGCATCGCGCACTTCGACTACTGGTCGGAGAAGGTGCGCCGCTCGATCCTGCTCGACGCCAAGGCCGATCTGCTCGTGTTCGGCAACGCCGAGCGCCAGATCTGCGAGATCGCGCACCGGCTCGCCGCCCGCGAGAGCGCATCGACGACATCACCGACCTGCGCGGCACCGCGTTCGCGCGCCGGTCCCTGCCGCCCGACTGGATCGAGATCGACTCGACGCACCTCGACACGCCCGGCCCGCTGAACCCGCCGGTCGATCCGTACGCCATGGCGGACAACGCGGGAACGAAGGCGGCGCGGCCGGCGCAGCAGGTGGTGCGCTTCGAGCGGCGACGTGAAGAACGCCGACCGCGGCCGCAGCGTCATCCGCCTGCCCGCGTACGAGCAGGTGGCGAGCGACCCGGTGCTGTATGCCCATGCTTCGCGGATCCTGCACGTCGAGTCGAATCCCGGCAACGCGCGCGCGCTCGTGCAGCGTCACGGCGAGCTCGACGTGTGGCTGAACCCGCCGCCCATCCCGCTCACGACGAAGGAGATGGACTGGGTGTACGAGCTGCCGTACCGGCGCCAGCCGCACCCGTTCTACGGGAACGCGAAGATCCCGGCGTACGAGATGATCCGCTTCTCGATCGCCATCCAGCGCGGCTGCTTCGGCGGCTGCACGTTCTGCTCGATCACCGAGCACGAGGGCCGCATCATCCAGAGCCGCTCGGAGGATTCGGTGATCCGCGAGATCGAGACGGTGCGCGACACGGTGCCGGGCTTCACCGGCGTCATCTCCGATCTCGGCGGGCCGACCGCCAACATGTATCGCCTCGCGTGCAAGAGCCGCGAGATCGAGAGCGCGTGCCGCCGGCCCTCGTGCGTGTATCCCGGCATCTGCCCGAACCTGAACACCGATCACGCGCCGCTCATCAAGCTCTATCGGCGCGGCGCGCGAGCTGCCGGGCATCAAGAAGGTGCTGATCGCCTCGGGCGTGCGCTACGACCTCGCGATCGAGTCGCCCGAGTACGTGAAGGAGCTCGCGCAGCACCACGTCGGCGGCTATCTCAAGATCGCGCCCGAGGCGATCGGCGAAGGACCGCTGTCGAAGATGATGAAGCCGGGCGTCGGCACCTACTACCGCTTCAAGGAGCTCTTCGACCGCTACTCGAAGGAGGCGGGCAAGGAGCAGTACCTGATCCCCTACTTCATCGCGGCGCACCCGGGCACGACCGACGAGGACATGCTCGAGCTCGCGCTGTGGCTGAAGAAGAACGGCTTCCGCGCCGACCAGGTGCAGGCGTTCCTGCCCTCGCCGATGGCGACCGCGACCGCCATGTATCACAGCGGCAAGAACCCGCTGCGGCGCGTGTCGCGCACGAGCGAAGACGTGATCGTGCCGAAGGGACTGAAGGTGCGCCGCCTGCACAAGGCGTTCCTGCGCTATCACGACGCGAACAACTGGCCGATGCTGCGCGAGGCGCTGCGGCGCATGGGCCGCGCCGACCTGATCGGCAGCGGCAAGCACCACCTCGTGCCGGCGTATCAGCCGGCGGGGACGGGCGAGGCGCACGAGGGCCGGCGCGGCGGCAGCGCGCACCGCCCGTTCCGCACACAGCACACCGGATTGCCGGCGACGCCGGCACCGCGCAAGGGCGCGGGCGCGGCCACGCGCCGCAAGGGCTGAGCCGGGACGCATGCGCGGCACCCCGCTCGCCCTGCTCGTCGTCTGCATCGCCGGCTGCGCGGCACTCGTCCAGGACTCCCACCTCGACCAGCGCTATGGCGCGCCGGACCCCGCGCGCTACGATGCGCCGCGCGCGCCTGCGCCGGGCGGGATGTCCTACCGCAAGGACGTGCAGCCGATCCTCGAGCGCCGCTGCGTCGTCTGCCACGGCTGCTACGACGCGCCCTGCCAGATCAAGCTCGGCGCTTGGGAAGGGATCGCGCGCGGCGGCAGCACCGACGCCGTTTATGACGGCGGCCGCCTGCGCGAGGCGCCGACGACGCGGCTGTTCGTCGACGCGCAGCGACCGTCCGAGTGGCGCAAGAAGGATTTCTTCCCGATCCTGAACGAGCGCGCACCGACGCCCGATGCGAACCTCGCGGCGAGCGTGCTCTACCGGAGCCTCGCGCTCAAGCGGGCCCATCCGCTGCCGGGCGAGGCGGTGCTCCCGAAGCCGTTCGATTTCTCGCTCGACCGCAGCCAGTCGTGCCCGCGCATCGAGCAGTACGACGCGTACGAGCGCGACTTCCCGCTTGCGGGCATGCCCTACGGCCTGCCCGGACTCGATCCGCGCGAGTTCGAGACGGTCGCGCGCTGGCTCGAGGCCGGCGCGCCCTACGACGGGCCGGTGCCGCCGTCCGCGGACGCGAGCCGCCAGGTGCGCGAGTGGGAGGCGTTCCTCAATGGCGACTCGCTCAAGGAGCGGCTGATGAGCCGCTACCTGTACGAGCACCTGTACCTCGGGTATCTGTACTTCGAGGGCGACCCGGGCCGGCGCGCCTTCCGCCTCGTCCGGTCCGCCACGCCGCCGGGCACGCCGGTCGCGTTCGTCGCGACGCGGCGGCCGTACGACGATCCGCAGGTGCCGCGCGTCTACTACCGGCTGGTGCCCGAGCCGGAGACGATCCTCGCCAAGACGCACATGCCCTACGCGCTCTCGCCCGCGCGGATGGCGAAGTACCGCGCCTGGTTCCTCGCCGCGCAATTCCAGGTCGACGCGCTGCCGTCCTACGCGGTCGAGGTCTCGACCAATCCGTTCGTCGCGTTCAGCGCCATCCCGCCCGACTCGCGCTACCGCTTCCTGCTCGACGAGGCGCAGTTCTTCATCATGAACTTCATCAAGGGCCCGGTCTGTCGCGGCCAGCTCGCGGTCGACGTGATCGAGGACCGCTTCTGGGTCTTCTTCGCCGATCCGGCGATCAGCGCGAGCGAGGCGAGCGCCGAGCTGATCGCGCGCCAGTCGGGCGATCTGCGCCTGCCCGCCGAATGGGGCAGCAATGCGCCGCTGCTGCGGCCGTGGCTCCAGTACGCCGATCTGGAGACGCGCTTTCTCCAGGCGAAGACCCGCAACCTCGAGCAGACGCTCGACGGGCCGCGCAAGATCGACCTCGCGCTCGTCTGGGACGGCGAGGGCCGCAATCCGAACGCCGCGCTGACGGTCTTCCGGCACTTCGACAGCGCGTCGGTCGTGCAGGGGCTGGTGGGCGAGCCGCCGAAGACGGCCTGGGTCATCGGCTACCCGCTCCTCGAGCGCATCTACTACCTGCTCGTCGCCGGCTACGACGTGTACGGCAACGCCGGTCACCAGCTCACGAGCCGGCTGTACATGGACTTCCTGCGGATGGAAGGGGAGTTCAACTTCCTGGTCTTCCTCCCGCGGGCGGCGCGCGAACCGACGCGCGATTACTGGTATCGCGGCGCGTCGGACTCGGTGAAGGACTACGTGTACGGACGCCGGGCGCAACTCGACCTCGAGACCGGCATCGACTACCGGACGGCCGATCCGCAGCGCGAGCTCTACGGCCTGCTGCGGGCGCGCCTCGCGCCGGTGCTGGCGACGCGCTACGACCTCGCGACCGTGGCCGACGCGGCGCTGCGACGCGACCTGCAGTCGCTCGCCGCGGTGCGCGGGGCGAGCACCGCGTGGCTGCCCGAGATGATCTTCATCCGCGTCGACGACCCGCCGCGCCCGCCGCAGTGGTTCACGCTCCTGCGCGACACCGCGCACAGCAACGTTTCGCACATCTTCCTGGAGAAGCAGGAGCTGCTGCCGGCGGAGAACTCCCTCACGCTGGTGCCGGGGTTCATCGGCGCCTATCCGAATGCGGTGTATCGCGTCCGGCGCGCGGAGCTGCCGGCGCTCGCGGCGGCGATTGGCGGGCTCGGCTCGGAGGACGACTACCGCAAGCTCGCCGACCGCTTCGGCGTCCGCCGCACCGACGCGGCGTTCTGGGCCGCGAGCGACGCAATGAACGACGCGTACGCGCGCGCGCAGCCGCTGGAGGCGGGCCTCTTCGACCTCAATCGGCTCGAGAATCGCTGAAGCCGGCGCCGCGGGTCAGGCCGTCCGGCCGGTGACGGGCGCCAGCTCCAGCAGCTTCACCAGCGCATGCAGCGTGCGATTCACCGGCGCTGGAACGCCGAACGCCGCGCCGCGCTGCGCGACATAGCCGTTCAGCGCGTCGATCTCGGTCGGCTTGCCGAGCCCGATGTCCTGCGCGGTGGACGAGATCTGCGCCGGCATCGCCGCGCCGATGCCCAGCACGCGCTCGAGCAGGCCGGCGGTGTCGAGTGCGATCCCGTCCGCGCGGGCGACGGCCACGGCCTCGTCCACCACCTGCGCCATGAGGTCGCGCGCCCAGGGACTCGCGATCATCGGCCCATACGGCAGGCGCGAGAGCGCGCAGGCTGCGTTGTAGGCGCAGTTGATGATGAGCTTGGTCCACAGCTCGCCGTCGACGTTCGGCGACACCTTGCACGGCACGCCGGCGCGCTCGAACACTGCCGCGACCGCGGCGGCGCGCCGCGCCCCTGCGGCAGAGCCGGCCTGCCCGCCGAGGACGAGGTCGCCGCGCCCGGTGTGGCGAACATGCCCCGGCCCGGCCATCTGGCACCCGACGTACACGACCGCCGCGAGCACCTCGGCCGTCAGGAGCGGGCGCATGCGCGCCGCGTTGTCGACGCCGTTCTGCAGGCTGACGACGGCGGCGGCGGGGGCGAGGTGGGGCGCGATCGACCGAGCCGCCGCGTCCGTGTCGCCCGACTTCACGCAGACGAGGACGAGCTCCGCGCCGTCAACGGCGCTCGCGTCGCTCGATGCGGCGACCGGCACGTGCGTCTTGAACTGCAGGGTGTCGAGAAGCAGCCCGTCGCGCCGGAAGGCTTCGACGTGGACCGGCCGTCCTATCAGCGTCACCGGCGCGCCCGCGCGCGCGAGCATGCCGCCGTAGTAGCAGCCGACGGCGCCCGCGCCGAGTACGGCGATCCGGGGCCAGGCGTCCGTGGTCATGTGTTCCCGCTCGTCATGCGTGGCCGGTTCAGCGCGCCGGCGGCGCGACGGTCGCGTCGCGCTGGCCGCTGCGCTCCAGCGCGCGCGCGACGAACTCCGACGCCTTCATCTCCTCGACGAACTCGCGCAGGTAGCGCGCGCCGGTCGCGCGGCCCTGCGGAGTGCCCATGGCCTGCTCGATCAGCATGAAGCGCCCCTCGATCACGCGATAACCCGGGTTCGCGGCTGCATAGTGGACGAGCGGCTGCTTCACGCCGGCTACGGAATCGAGCCGCTCCTTCACGAAGAGCTCGATCGACGCCGGCGCAGTCGGCGCGCGGACGAGTTGCGCGCGCTTGAGCGTGCGGCTGAGGTAGAGGTCGTATGCGCTCTTGTTCCCCACCGCGATGCGCACGCCGTCGCGGTCGAAGTCCCCGATCGCGCGCAGCGGCGAGTCGGTGCGGACGAGATAGGTCCCCTCGATGTGGACATAGGGTGCGGTGAAGGAAATCTGGGCCGCGCGGACCGGCTCGATCGCGAGAAACGCGACGTCCCACGCGCCGGTGCCGAGCGCGTCGAACACCTTTCCGGCCGCGTCGAACGGACGAGCTCGACCGGCACGCCCAGCCGCCGTCCGAGCTCGCGCGCGAGATCCACCGACACGCCGCCCGGCGCCCGGTCGTCGGTCCTTCTGCGCGAGCACCGGATTGCCGAAGTTGATGGCGGCGCGGAGCTTCCCGGTCGGCGCGAGCTCCTTCGTCGCCTCCGGCGGAACGGGGGCGACCCCGGCGCACGCGCCGAGGAGCGGCAGGCAGGCAAGCCAGACGAGCGCTTTCAAGCAAGCATCCCTTTGCGACCGGAGGTGCGATCCTGCGTCATCCGCCGGCGCCGGGTCAACACCGCGCCCCACGCCTAGAATCCGTCCGATGACACATCTGGGTCGACGCCGACGCCTGTCCGGCCGTGGTGAAGGACATCCTCTCCCGCGCCGCCGAGCGCGCGCAGGTGCCGCTGACCCTGGTCGCCAACCAGCCGCTGCGCGCCCCGCCGTCGGCTTACATCCGCGTGGTTCAGGTGCCGCGCGGGTTCGACGTCGCCGACAACGAGATCGTGCGCCGCGTCCAGCCGGGCGACCTGGTCGTGACCGCCGACATCCCGCTCGCCGCCGCGGTGATCGAGCGCGGCGGCGACGCCCTCGATCCGCGCGGGGAGCGTTACTCGCGCGACACCATTCGCGAGCGGCTGACGATGCGCAATTTCATGGACGAGCTGCGCGCGAGCGGCGTGCAGACCGGCGGCCCCGCGCCCATCGCGCACGGCGACCGGCAGCGCTTCGCGAATCAGCTCGACCAGTGGCTCACACAGGCGCAGGGAAGACGGGAGGAGCCATGAATCTCAGGCACATCGGCATCGTGAGCCCGGGCGACATGGGCCAGGCGGTCGCGATCCGGCTCCGCGAGACGGGGTTCGAGGTGCACACCGCGCTGAAGGGCCGCAGCGAGCGCACGCGCGCGCTCGCCGCCAAGGGCGGGATCGACGATTGCGGCGACCTCGACACGCTGGTGCGCCGCTGCGACGCGATCCTGTCGATCCTCGACCCCGGCGCGGCCATGGCGACGGCGCGCGCGGTGGCCGGCGCGGTCTGGCGCTCGGGCAGGCGGCTGCTGTTCGCCGATTGCAACGCGGTGGCCCCCGCGACCAAGCGCGGGATGGACGCCGTGCTGAGCGAGGCGGGCGCCATTTTCGTCGACGCCGCGATCATCGGGCCGCCGCCGCGCGGCAAGGGCGGCATCCGGCTCTACGTGTCCGGGCCGCAGGCCGGGACGCTCCTGCCGCTCGCGCACGAGACCATCTCGGTGCGCGTCGTGAGCGACCGGATCGGCGACGCCGCGTCGGTGAAGATGTGCTACGGCGCGGTCACCAAGGGCGCGATCGCGCTGCTGACCGAGATGCTCATCGTGGCGCGCCGCCTCGGCGTGGCCGACACGATCGACGCCGAGCTCGCCGGCAGCCAGGCCGCGATCCGCGAGTGGATTCTCCGCAACCTCACCAACATGGCGCCGAAGGCCTATCGCTGGGTGCCCGAGACGACCGAGATCGCGGCGACGTTCGCGGAAGCCGGGCTCACGCCGCGCATCCTGGAGGGCGCCGCCGACATGTACGAGTTCATCGCCGCCACCGAGCTCGGCAAGGAATCGCCCGAGCAGGCACGCGAGCGGGCGCGCACCGGGCTCGAGGTCATCAAGGCGCTCGCGGCCGAGCGGGACTAGGATCGAAGCGGCGTCCGGGTCGTCCCCGGAGGAGGGCCCATGCAGGCGTCACGCATCGCAGCGCTGCAAGCCATGCCCATCTTCGGCGGGATTCGTGCCGACGTGCTCGCCGCGTTCGTCGAGGCCGCGGCGGCGGTGGCCGTCGCGCAGGGCGAGTACTTCTTCCGGGAGGGCGACCGGGCCGAGTCGATGTTCGTGCTGGAGACGGGCAAGGTCGCGATCCTCAAGCACTGGGCGGGCGAGCCGCACCTGCTCGGGCAGCTGTCCGCGGGCGACTGCTTCGGCGAGATGGCGCTCCTCGACCTGTTTCCCCGCAGCGCTTCGGTGCTCGCGCTCGAGCCGTGCACGGCGATCGAGCTGTCGACCGCGCGCCTGTACAAGCTCTACGAGACCCACCTCGAGCAGTTCGCCCTGATCCAGATGAACATCGCGCGCGAGCTCAGCCGGCGCCTGCGCGCCGCGGACGAGCGGCTGTTCCGCACGCAGATCGGGGCGGACGACCCGCAGGCGGCGTGGGCCCTTCCGGTGACCTGAGATCGGACGGGGAAGCGCCGGGCGTTCACGCCCGGTAGCGCTCGAGCACCGGCCGCACGACCTCGACCCCCAGCCCCGGGCGGGTCGGCACGTCGATCCACCCGTCGCGCTGCACCACCGGCTCGGCGACGAGCTGCTGGCGGAACGGGTGCGACGAACGGTCGTACTCGAAGATCGGCTCTTCCGCGAACACCGAGTGATGCGCGATCGGCACCGCCGCGATGAGCTGCAGCGACGCCGCCTGCGCGACGCCCGAGCCCCAGACGTGCGGATTCACCTGCACCCCGTGCGCCTGGGCGAGCGCGATGACGTGCTGGCAGGCGGTGAATCCGCCCACCGAGCCGATGTCCGGTTGCGCGATGTCGACGGCGCCGGCGGCGAGGAACTCGCGGAAGCCGTAGAGGGTGTGCTCGTTCTCCCCGCCTGCGATCGGCATCGGACAGCGGCTGCGCACTTCGCGGTACCCGGCGAGGTGCTCCGGCGCGACCGGCTCCTCGTACCAGCGCAGCCCGTACGGCGCGAGCGCCAGTCCGAGCCGCACGGCGTCGCCGACGCCGTAGGCGTGGTTGGTGTCGACCATCAGCGTGACCCCGCGGCCCTCGATCGCGCGGCCGACCGCGGCCATCACGGCGAGATCGTCGGCGAGGCCGTAGCCGAGCTTCACCTTCATCGCGCGGAAGCCCGCGGCGTGATGCGCGATCGCCTCGTCCGCGAGCCGGCTCGCCTCGCCCTGTCCCGAGATCCGGTAGAAGCCCGTCGCATACGCCTGGACCCGCGTGCGGAACGCCCCGCCGAACAGCTTGTGCACCGGAACGCCGTGCGCCTTGCCGGCAAGGTCCCACAGCGCGATGTCGATCGCGCTGATGCCCGCGACGACCGACCCCTTGCGCCCGTAGTCGCGCGTCGCGTGATACATGCGATGCCACAGGACTTCCGTATCGAGCGGATCGGCGCCGAGCACCACCGGCTTGAGCGCCGCATCGATCACCGCCGCGGCGATCTGCGGGGGCTCGAGGCCCTGCGCGAACGCCTCGCCCCAGCCCACCAGCCCCGCATCGGTCACGACTTCGACGAGGGTCGCGGAGCGGTGCTCGACCCAGCCCTGCGAGAAGGCGAACGGCTGCTCGAGCGGCGTGCGCAGCGGGTGGACTTTGACGTCGACGATCTTCATGGCGCGGGCCTCGTCACGGCAGCCGCTGGATCTTCTTCCCGTCCCAGCGGTATTTCACCTGCTTCACCACGCTCGGGCAGCAGCGCGGGTCCTTCGGGCCCAGCGTCTTCTCCTCGACGAGGATCACGCCGCCCTTGACGCCGAGGAGCTTGGCCTGGCCCGTCAGCGGCGTCGTGAGCGTGCGGTACTTCCTGCCTTCGTCGATGAACACGGTGAGGTGGTTGTAGAAGTACGTCGGCCCCAGCTGGACCCAGACGAGCACGAGCTCGGCCTTCCCGTCGCCATTCAGATCGACCAGCGCCTTACCGATTTCCGAGGGGTCCAGGTCGGGCGTTTTCTTCGAGGCCAGAAAGTGCTTGATCAGCGCGTCGCCCTCCGGCGCGGTGAAGGCCTGCGCGGTGCCGGCGGCGGCCGCCAGGAAGAAGATCAGGAGGGCGTGCCGGATCGTCATCGCCTCGCCTCGAACGGTCTCAAACGCTGCCGCGCAGCAGCCGTGCGAGCTCCGCTCCTTGCGCGAGACGGATGTTCTTCTGGGTCGCAAATGCGCGCGCGTTGTCGGTGATCTCGCCCGCCGCGACGTAGACGCACTCGTGCGCCTCGCGCGCGCGCCGCGCCGCATCCAGCTCCCGCAGCGGCTCGATGCCGGTGCGCGCGACCTTCCAGCGCTTGCAGCTCACCAGCGACACGCGCCCGGCCTTGGTCATCTCGAAATCGGCCCCCGCGCCGTTAAAGCGGCTCACCGCGTAGCCGTCGCGCCGGAACGCGTCCTCGATCGCGGCGGAGAAATCGCCCCACTGCATTGCGCGGACCGCCTCGAGCGTGCCGGCGACCCGTTTGGCGCTGGGCGCGCGGAGCTGCTTCCAGCCGGCGAAAAGCCCGATCCCCAGGAACGGCAGCCCGACAAAGACCGCATAGAGATCGGGGATCACCAGCCGCGCCGCCAGTGCGAGTCCGGCGGCAATGGCGATGCTGATCCACCACGGCGAGCGCAGCAGGACCGCGAACAGCGAGTTCTCGTGCATCCGGAGCTTCATGACTCGGAACTATAGCGTCCGGCTCGCAAGCGGGCACCGGCACCGCGGCGCCCGATTCCCCGCTACCCTCGCGCGCTGAACGACCCACCTGAGGAAGGCACATGCCACCCGCCACCAAGCGTCACATCGTCAGCGACAAGCTGCATTCGCGCGTGTTCAACGGCAAGTCGATCTTCCCGCACGCCGTGTCGGTCGAGGGAAAGCGGCTGATCTTCGTCTCGGGGCAGCTCGCCTGGGACAAGGACGGCAACGTCGTCGGCAAGGGCGACATGCGCGCGCAGTTCCGCCGGGTGTGCGAGAACATCGCGCAGGCCCTCGCCGAGTCCGGCGCGAGCTGGGAGGACGTCGTCCAGACCAACACCTACGTCACCGACATGGACGCGTTCTTCAAGTGCACCGACATCCGGCACGAGTTCTTCGGGCCGGGCTGGCCGACGAGCACGACACTCGAGGTGAGCCGGCTGGCGCACCCGGACATGCTGGTCGAGATCGAGGCGGTGGCGGTGGTCGGATGAACACCGGGCGAGGCGGATTGTGCCGATCGGGCCGGCAGGTTAATGTGGCGCGGGCCTTTCCCGGAGCGACGATACAGTGATCTTCGAGCAAATCGCCACCGGGGGCTGCCAGTCCTACCTCGTCGGCTGCGCCGACACCTGCGCGGGCGTGCTGATCGATCCGGAGCTGAGCCAGGTCGACCGCTACGTCGCGCTCGCGGCGCGGGACAGCCTGCGGATCCGCTACCTGATCGACACGCACACGCATGCCGACCACTTCTCCGGGACGCGGGAGCTCGCGCGGCGGCTCGCCGTACCGGTGGTGATGCATCGCGCGAGCCCGGCGCCGTTCGTGGACATGCGACTCGACGACGGCGAGATGCTGGCCGTGGGGAAGCTGCGGCTGCGGGTCCTGCATACCCCGGGGCACACGCGCGACTCGATGTGCCTCGTTGCGGAGGACCGCGCGTTCACGGGCGACACGCTGCTCATCGGGGGCACCGGCCGCACCGACCTTCCCAGCGGCGACCCGGAGGCGCTCCACGACAGCCTCTTCAACAAGCTGCTGAAGCTCGACCCGGCGCTCGAGGTGTACCCGGCGCACGACTACAAGGGCCAGGGCCATACGACGATCGCGCAGGAGCTCGCCGCCAATCCGCGGCTGCAGAAGCGCGACAGGGTGGAGTTCGTCGCGATGATGCGCAACCTCAATCTCACGATGCCGACGCATCTCACCGAAGCGTTGCGCACCAACATGAGCGGCGGGAAGACCGTCGCGCAGCTCCTCGCCGAGGCGGCCGCGGTCGTGCCGTTCATGTCGCTCGAGGAGCTGAAGGCGCAGGTCGAATCGCGCGCGACCGGCCTCGTCGTGCTCGACGTGCGCGAGCGCGACGCCTACGAGGAGGGCCATATCCCCGGCGCGCGCCTCCTGCCGCGCGGCCAGCTCGAGCTGCGCGTGAACCAGGACCTGCCCGACCCGACGCCGCGCATCCTCGCGTACTGCGAGTTCGGCCGCATCTCGACGCTCGCCGCCGCGACGCTCCGCACGATGGGCTATCAGCGCGCGGTCGCGCTGGACGGCGGCATGCAGGCGTGGCGCGAGGCGGGCTTCCCGGTGCGGACCGGGAACGAGGCGTAGGGGTCGCGGCTTCAGCTCGCGCCGGCGAGCGCCGCCTTTTCTTCGAGCGTGCTCCACCGCTCGAACTTGATTTCCAACAAACGCTCGATCTCGGTGGCGCGCTGGCGATCCGCCTTGAGCCGCTCGGCGCCGTGCTTGTGGTAGTCGGCGCTCGCCATCTGCGCCGTCAGTTCGTGCTGCTCGCGCTCCAGCGCCTCGATCTCCGCGGGTAGCGCCTCCAGGTCGCGCTGCTCCTTGAACGAGAGCTTCGACCTTCTGCGGCTCGCGCGACGGCTGCCGCGTGCCGCGCGCGGCCGGGGCGGCACGCCTGCGACACCGGCACGGGCCGCTGCGCGAGCCAGTCGCTGTAGCCCCCGACGTACTCGCGCCACTTTCCGCCGCCTTCGGCGACGAGCGTCTGCGTGACCACGTTATCGAGAAACGCGCGATCGTGGCTCACCAGCAGCAGCGTGCCCGTGTAGTCCTGCAAGGTCGACTCGAGCAGCTCGAGCGATTCGATGTCGAGATCGTTGGTCGGCTCGTCGAGCACGAGCAGGTTGGCCGACCGGGCGAACAGCCGCGCGAGCAGCAGCCGGTTGCGCTCCCCGCCCGATAGGCTCGACACCTTCGCCTGCACGCGCCGCGGCGGGAACAGGAAGTCGCCGAGATAGCTCATCACGTGCTTGCGCTCGCCGCCGATCGTGACCCACTCCGATCCCGGGCTGATCGTGTCGGCGACCGACTGCTCGGGGTCGAGCTGCTCGCGCATCTGGTCGAAGTACGCCACCTGCAGGCCGGTGCCCAGGCGCACCGTGCCCGCGTCGGGCGCGAGCGTGCCGAGGAGGAGCCGGAGCATCGTGCTCTTGCCGGCGCCGTTCGGGCCGATGAGCCCGATGCGATCGCCGCGGATGATGCGCATCGACAGGTCGCGCACGATCTCGAGCGCGCCGAAGCGCTTGCCGACGCCCTCGAGCTCCGCGACGAGCTTGCCGGAGCGCTCGCCCGCATCGAGCGTGAGCTTGATGTTCCCGAGGCGGTCCCGCCGCGCGGTGCGCTCGCGGCGCAGCGCTTCCAGCCGCTTGACGCGACCCTCGTTCCGCGTGCGGCGCGCTTCGACGCCCTTGCGGATCCAGACCTCCTCCTGCGCCCAGAACTTGTCGAAGCGGCGGCTCGCGACCTCCTCGGCGGCGAGCTCGTCGCGCCGGCGCGCCTCGAACGCGGCGAAGTTGCCCGGGTACGAGCGCAGCGTCCCGCGATCGAGCTCGATGATGCGCGTCGCCACGCGATCGAGGAACGCGCGGTCGTGCGTGATGAGGATCGCCGTCGGGCCCTTGAGCAGCAGCTCCTCGAGCCGCGTGATGCCGTCGATGTCGAGGTGGTTGGTCGGCTCGTCGAGCAGCAGCAGCTCGGGCTGCAGCGCGAGCGCCAGGGCGAGCGCGCCGCGCTTGCGCTCGCCGCCCGAGAGCACCGCCGGATCCAGCGCCCCGTCGAGCCCGAAGCGATGCAGCGACTCGACCAGCCGCGCCTCGGCGCGCCAGCGCTCGCGCTCGTCGTGGATCTCCTCGAGCCGGCCGCGCTGCGCGAGGCTCTCGCGCAACGTCGGCGCGGGCGGCAGCTCGGGCTCCTGCTCGACGAGCGCGATCGACAGCCCGTCGCGCACCTTCAGCTCGCCGTCGTCGAGCGGGGTCAGCCCGGTGATGACCCGCAGCAGCGAGGACTTGCCGGTGCCGTTGCGGCCGATCAGGCCGATGCGCTCGCCGTCGAGCACGGTGAGCGCCGCGCGATCGAGGAGCGGCAGATCGCCGTACGCGAGTTGAGCGGCGGCGAGCGTCAGGAGCGTCATGGGAGGCGCGATTGTAGTCGCGAACCCGACGCCGTCGTCCCGCCCCGACGCTTCGCGGACGCAGTTGAAACAGCGTGTTTCAAGGGTCAACGGTGATCTGGCGGGGGTCGTTTTCCGTTCGAGCGGCGCGTTTTGCGCACCGCCTGGAGAACACGATGGCAACGTCCCTGTTCCGGTCTCTTGTCGCCCTGCTCCTCGCACTCGGGCTCGCCGGCCTCGCTGCGGCGGCCGCGGACTCCGATCCGCCCGCGCGCGTCGGCCGCGCGAGCCTCGTCGAGGGCGACGTGGCGTACCTGCGCGACGGCGAGTGGATCCCGCTGCCGATCAACTGGCCGATCACGACGGGAGCCCGGCTCTCGGCAGCGCCCGGCGCGCGCGCCGAACTGCGCGTCGGCTCCACCGCGGTCCGGCTTGCGGGTGCGACCGAGGTCGAGGTCGTCCGGCTCGACGACGACGCAATCGCGCTGCGCCTGTTGCACGGTACGATCGACGCGCGGGTGCGCGATGGCGAGGTTGCACGCGAGTTCTCGGTCGAGACATCCGAGGCGCGCGCGACGCTGCTCGAGCCCGGCCGCTATCGCTTCGACACAGGCATCGTGCCCGATACGACCGCAGTAAGCGCTGACATCGGCGCCGCGCGCGTCGAGGCAGGCGGCAATTCGATGGTGGTCCGTCCGGGCAAGCGCGCCGAGGTGTGGCGCAACGGCGACGTCCTCCTCGCGGACGTGCGGCCGGACGCGTTCGACGAATGGGCCCTCGCCCGCGACCGGCGCGAGGAGGCGTCGCGGACCGCACGTTACGTCTCCCCGGAAATGACCGGGTACGAGTCGCTCGCCGAGCACGGCGACTGGCGCGAGGTCGCCGAGTACGGCCCGGTCTGGGTGCCCCGCGCCGTCCCGGTCGGCTGGGCGCCGTATCGGACCGGACGCTGGGCGTGGATCGAGCCGTGGGGCTGGACGTGGATCGACGAGGCGCCGTGGGGCTTCGCGCCGTTCCACTACGGCCGCTGGGCGTTCATCGGCGGCGCGTGGGCATGGGCCCCGGGGCGCGTGATCGCGCGTCCGGTGTATGCGCCCGCTCTCGTGGGCTGGGTCGGCCGGCCGGGCTGGAGCGTGAGCGTGTCGATCGGCACCGTGCCGGCCGTGGGCTGGTTCCCGCTCGCGCCGCGCGAAGTGTTCGTGCCCGCGTACCGCCACAGTCCCGCGTACGTGCGGAACGTGAACATCGCGCACGTCACCAACGTCACCCAGATCACCAACGTCACGACCGTGAACTACGTGAACCGCCACCTCGACCGCGCCGTGACCGTCGTGCCGGCCGCAGCGGTCACCAACGGGCAGCCGATCGCGCGTTCGCAGGTGCACGTGCGGCGGGCCGAGCTCGACCGCAGCGCGCCGGCATCGCCGACGCCGCCGGTGGCCGCGATCGCCCCGCCGCGGCCGGTGGCGCCGCACGCGACGCGCGACGACGATCGCGGGCCGCACCGGGGGTTCGACCCGAGCCCTCGCCCGCAGGACGCCCGGCGCGACGCACCCATGCAGGCGGTGCAAACGCAGCCGTCGCCGAACGTTGCCCCGACACCGAGCGCGCCGGTCGCGCCGCAGCCCGCGTCGCCGGGACCGCGAGGGAGCGAGCGAGCGCTTGATCGATCGCCGCCGAGTGTCAATGAGCGGCCCGCGACCGCGCACGATCGTGGTCGCGCCCACCCCGACGCCGCCCGTGCAGGTGACGCCGACGACGCCTCCCCGCGCAGGCGACGGAGCACCGCCCCCCGCCTCCGATCGCGCGAACCCGCGTACGCCCGATCGCCCGCAAGCGCGCGCGATCGAACGCGGGCCGGATGGCTCATTTCGCTCGGCCGAGCCCCGGCCCGAGCCGCGTCGCGAGGTCCAGCGCGTAGAGACGCCGCGCGCGATCGCGCCGACAGCGCCGGCGCCCCAACCCCAAGTCCGGAGCGAGCCGCGCCCGGAGCCGCGACCGGAAGTGCGTCGCGTCGAGCCGCCGCGGGCGATCGCGCCGGCCGCGCCGGCGCCCCAACCCCAAGTCCGGAGCGAGCCGCGCCACGAGGCGCGACCGGAAGCCCGTCGCGCCGAGCCGCCGCGCGCAGTCGCGCAGCCCGCGCCCGCGCCGATCGAGCCGCGACCGTCCGCTCCGACACCCGTCGTGCGCGCGGCGCCACCCGCGCCCCCGTCGGCGATGCCCGCGCCGCAACCTCCGCCGCAGCAGCAGTCGGCACCGCGCAGCGATCGCGGCCAGGGAGCGCGAGCAGCGGCGCGGCGAGGGACGCAATACCGGATAGCGCGTCGACTGCGGCTAGACTGGTCGCCTCGCTTCAATCCGCACGGCGCGACGCCGTGCTGCGGGGACGATCATGATCGACAACCTGATGGACGACCTGCCCACGGCCACGGAGCAGGAGCAGCTGGTCGACGTACTCAAGCGCCCCGGCGTCCGAATCGAGCGGATCGTCTCGACCGGGCAATCCAGCCCGCCGGGGTTCTGGTACGACCCGGCGCACGGCGAATGGGTCGCGGTGCTCGCGGGTGAAGCGAAGCTGCGCTTCGAGGACGAGCCGGCGGCGCGAACGCTGGGGCCCGGCGACTTCGTCGACATCGCGCCGCACCGCCGGCATCGGGTCGAGTGGACGCGTCCGGGCGAGCCGACGGTCTGGCTCGCCGTCCACTACGACTAGGCTCGCGGCGCGTAACCGGCTCGCGCGACGACCGAATTGCATGACACCATCGCGCTTCGCTCGCCGAGGACGACGGAACACGCCATGAAGAACACGCGCGCCCGCTACGGGATCGTCACGAAGGTCCTGCACTGGACGCTCTTCCTCCTCATCCTCAACCAGTTCGTCGTCGCGACCATGATGCTCAACACGCCGCAGGGGACGACGACGGCCGGCTTCACGCAGGGCGTGCTCTACAACTGGCACAAGTCGATCGGGCTGATCGCGCTGGCGGTGGCGCTCGCGCGCTACATCTGGCGCAAGACCACGCCGCTGCCCGATTGGGCGCCGAACCTGAGCGCCGGCGAGAAGCGCTGGCTCCCGCGCATCGAGACCACGCTCTACTGCTGCATGTTCCTGATGCCGATCAGCGGGTACGTCTTCGTGATGGCCGGCGGGTACGGCGTGAACTTCTTCGGCCAGTGGAACCTGCCCAACTACCTGGGCAAGCATGCCGCCGTGTCGGTGATCGCCGAATGGGTGCACGCGTTCACGGCCGCGCTCCTCGTCCTCGCCCTGTTCGCGCACTGGGGCGTAGGCATTCGGCATCACCTGCGGCACGGCGATCGGTACCTGCATCGGATGCTGCCGTTCACGCATCAGAAGTAGAGGCCGACTAACCGCGCTCCCGCAGGCGCTCGAGGTCGAACGCTATCGAGCCGTCGTCGCTCGTCACGAGCACGTGGCCTTCCTGGATGGTGAACTGAAGCCGCATCGTGCGGCGCGCGAGCGCTTCGAGCCCGCGACTGGCGTCGGCGGGAATGCCGTAGACGGTCACATTCGACAGCCGCGCGAGCTTCGACTCGATCTCGCCCCACCACACGGGGACGGAACGGCCACCGTAGGCATACACGACGACTTCCCGCGAGCGCCCGGCGGCTTTCGCGAGCCGCCGCTCGTCGGGCAGGCCCACGTCGATCCAGCGCTCGATCGCGCCGGTGAGGTCGCGCTCCCACAGGTCCGGCTCGTCCGTGTCCGAGAGCCCCTTCCCGAACGCGAGCCGCTCGCTCGCGCCGTGCGCGTACGCGAGCAGCCGCACCATCATGCGTTCGTCCGTCTCGGACGGATGCCTCGCGATCGTGACCGCGTGGTCCGCGTAGTAGCCGCGATCCATGTCCGCGATCTGGAGCTCGGCTTTGTGGATCGTGGACTTGAGGGCCATCTAACGCGTTCAGCGATCCACGGTCTACTTGGTAACGGTTCCGTCCGGTTGCCCGTGCCCTCAGCCCGCCGGCGTCCCGACGAGCTTCGCGATCACCGGCCGCGATCCTTCGAGCGCCACCGCTGCATGTAGAGCGCGAGGCCGCGCGGACCGCCCAGCTCCTCGCCGCCTCCGGCGCGCCCCGGGCCGCCGTGCACGAGCTGCGGCAGCACCGTTCCCGGACCGGGCGAGAGCTCGATCTTGGGATGACCGAGAAAAATCCGGCCATGGTACGGAGCGATTCCGAACACCGCTTCCTCGGTCCAGGCCGAATCTTCGGAGTACACCGAGGACACGAGGCCGCCGTCGCCGCGCGCAACGATCGCCGCTGCCTCGCCGGCCGCGCCCGAGTACGGCAGGAGCGAGGCCACCGGGCCGAAGACCTCGCGCGCGTGCACTGCGGACGCGGCGGCGCCCGCCTCGAACTCGACGAGCACCGGCGGAGAAGTGAAGAAGCCGTTTGCCGGCATCGACGCCGGCGGCGGCGCGACGACGGCGCCGCGCTGCCGAATGCGAGTCGGCCCTCTTGCGCGAGCCCGTTCGACGGACCTTCGCGCGCGTCGGCGAGTTGCGCAGCCGCGGCGAGCGGCCCCATGCAGAGAGAAAAGAGATTGAGAAGAGAAGAAAAGCACGTCGTCCCGCGCCGGATCGCCGACGCGCACGGCGCCGAGCAGCTCCACGAGGTCGTCGCGTACGGTGGCAGCGACCGCCTGAGGCA
Source organism: uncultured beta proteobacterium (assembly GCA_963716855.1). Lineage (GTDB taxonomy): Bacteria > Pseudomonadota > Gammaproteobacteria > Burkholderiales > SG8-39 > JAGVSZ01. The sequence continues at coordinate 163,919 of CAVQUV010000029.1, forward strand.
CGACCACGCGCCGGATGGCGGTGCATTTCTGGCCGGCTTTCTGCGTCATGTCGCGCTGCACGTCCTTCAGGAAGAGCTCGTACATGTCGCTGCCCGGCTCGACGTCCGGCCCGAGGACCGCGGCGTTGAGGCTGTCGGCCTCGATGTTCACCCGCACCGATTCGCGGAGGACGTTCGGCAGGGCGCGAATGCGCGCGCCGGTGTCGCCGGAGCCGGTGAACGCGAGGACGTCCTGCGCGCCGAGGAGCGACGGCAGATCGCGCGGGCTCCCGGCGAGGAACGAGAGCGCCCCTTCGGGGAGGATCTTCGCGTCCACCAGGATCTCCATGACGCGGTGGGCGACCATGGCGGAGCTGGTGGCGGGCTTGGTGAGCACGGGCATGCCGGCGAGCAACGCCGTCGCCGCCTTCTCGGCAAAGCCCCAGGCCGGAAAGTTGAAGGCGTTGATGTGCACCGCCACGCCCGTCCGCGGCACGCACACGTGCTGGCCGTGGAAGCGCGGCGAGCGGCCGAGCTGGAGCCCTTCGCCATCGACCAGGAACCGGGCCGCGCCCAGGCTCGCGCCGATCTCCGCATAGGCGGACAGGGTGGCGATCGCGCCTTCCACGTCGAACTTCGCGTCCGACCGGGTGTTGCCGCCGTTCGCCACCGCGAGGTCGAGCAGCTCGTCGCGGTGGGCCTGCATCGACTGGGCCATCGCCTTGAGCACCGCGCCGCGCTCGGCAAAGCTCATGGCGCGGAGGGCGGGTCCGCCGCGGCTGCGGGCGTGGTCGAGCGCCGCTGCAAGGTCGAGGCCGGCGCTGCTCGCCGTAGCGAGCGGCGCCTCGGTGGCGGGATTCACCAGCGTCTGCGGCGTTCCCTCGCCCTGGATCCAGCGTCCCCCGACGTAGCTTCGCAGCGTGATCATGTTGCGTCCTCCGTATCGAATGTCCCGCCGGGCAGCGCCAGCCGCCGCCGCACCGGAAAGAGATGCAGGTCGAACCGCGCCGCGACGTAGCCCCAGAGCCCCCGCGGGAAGCGCACCATCACGACCACCGCCACGACGCCGAGCGCGATGAGGTACCCCGTGCCGAAGTCGCCGAGCGCTTCGCGCAGCAGGAAGTAGAGCAGCGTGCCGATGATCGGCCCCTCGATCGTGCCGATGCCGCCGATGACGACGATGAAGATGATGAACGCGGTCCAGCTTACGCCGAACGCGGCGTCGGGCGAGATCCGGAGATTCATCAGGAAGTACAGCGCGCCGACCACGCCGCAGCCGAACGCCGCAATCAGGTAGACCCAGAACTTGGTCGCCGCGATGTCGACGCCCTGGCTCGCCGCCGCGCGCTCGCTGTCGCGGATCGCCGTCAATGCGAGACCGTAGCGGGAGCGGAGCAGCCAGTAGACGCCCGCGACGGCGCCCACGGCCACGACGAGCGCGATCCAGAAAGTGAGCGACTCCCGCATCGCCTTGGGAAAGGCCCGCATCGAGGTCAGGCTCGTGCCCGTTCCGCCGCCGACCGCGGTCGCGTTCGCGGCGATCAGCCGGAACGACTCGGCGACGACCCAGGTCCCGATCGCGAAGTACCCGCCGTGCAGGCGGAAGACGATTTTCGAAGTCGGGATCGCCACGAGCGCTGCGACGAGACCCGCGATCGGCACGCAGACGAACGGATTCCACCCGGCGAGGTCCGCGAGAACGACGAGCGCGTAGCCGCCGATCCCGAGATAGCCCTGCTGCCCCACGGAAACGAGGCCGCCATAGCCGGCGAGGAGATTCCACATCTGCGCCATGGCGAGCAGGCAGGCGAACTCGACGAACAGGCGCAACGTGCTCGAATCCGCCCACCCCGGCAGGGTCGCGAGAATCAGAACGGCGACGCTCGAAACGACGCCGGCGATCCGGCTTGCGCGAGTGGCGCGCTGGACGCTGATCTGCCGCATCGTCAATCCCGGGTGCGGGGAAAGAGACCCTGCGGCCGCACGAGCAGCACCGCGAGGAAGACGAGATGCCCGACCAGGATCCCCCATCCCGGATCGAGGCGGAAGCCGATTCCCTGCGCGACGCCGAGCACCAGCCCGCCGGCGAGCGTGCCCCAGAAGGAGCCGAGCCCGCCGATGATGACCGCTTCGAACGCGTACAGCAGATAGGCCGGCCCGTCGCTCGGCGCGACGGTGGTGCGCAGTGCGAGAAAGATCCCTGCGATCGTGACGACGCCGAAGGCGATGGCGGTCGCCAGCGCGTAGACGTGCCGGTGATCGATGCCCTGGAGCTCCGCCGCTTCCGGATCGTCGGACGTCGCGCGAAACGCACGGCCGAGCGGCGTGCGCCCGAACAGCCACTCCAGCGAGAACGCGAGTGCGACCGCGGCCAGAAACGTGATCAACGGCAGCCAGCCGACCGCCAGGTCGCCTGCGATGCGCAGGCTCTGCGTCTCGAACCCGCCCGCGCTGAGCGAGCGCGAGTCGGCCGAGAACACCTCGAGCAGCACGTTCTGGATGACGATCGAGAGGCCGAAGGTCACCAGCAGCGGCGGCAGGATGTCCTTGCCGAGCGTGCGGTTGAGGATGCCGCGTTGCAGGCCGTAGCCCACGACGAGCATCACCGGCAGCACGATGAGCAATAGCAGCACCGGGGTAACCTGCACGCCGAGCGCCACGCCGATGGCGAGGAACGCCGCCAGCACGATGAAGTCGCCGTGCGCGATGTTCACCAGGCGCATCACGCCGAACATCAGCGCGAGTCCCATCGCGAAAAGCGCGTAGAGGCCGCCGAGCATCAGGCCCTGCAGGACGGTGTCGATCCAGCCGATCATGCGGCCGCCGACCCGAAGTACGCGGCCGAGATCGCCTCGCGCGTGAGCTCGCCCGAGCGGCCGTGCAACGACACGCGCCCCTCCTGGAAGCAGTACAGGCGACCCGTCGTGCGCTGCGCGATGCCCACGTCCTGCTCGACCACGATCAGGGACAACCCCTCCCGCATCATCGCCGGCAGGGTGTTGTAGAGGCTGGTGACGACGAGCGGCGAGAGCCCGAGCGAGATCTCGTCGCAGATCAGCAGGCGCGGGTTGGCGAGCAGCGCGCGGCCGATGGCCACCATCTGCTGCTGGCCGCCCGAGAGCGCGTTGCCGGGGCGGGTCCGCAGGTCCGTCAGCGCCGGAAACAGCTCGTAGATGCGCGCCAGGCTCCACGGCCCCTTGCGCTTCGCGTAGCCGCCGATCAGCAGATTCTCCTCGACCGACAGGCTGGGAAACAGGCGGCGCCCCTCGGGCACCATCGCGATGCCCTGCCGCACGATCTCGCTCGCCGGCAGGCCGCCGATCGGCCGGCCGTCGAACAGGATCTTCTCGGGCGCTGCGCCTAGGAGCCCGGTGACCGTCTTGAGGAAGGTGGACTTGCCCGCGCCGTTCGCGCCGATGATTCCCACCGCTTCGCCCGGGTGAATCTCGAAGTCGATGCCGAAGAGCGCCTGGAAGTCGCCGTAGAAGGCGGTCAGCGCGTGCGTCGCGAGCAGCGGCGTCATACTGCCGCCTCCGAACGGTCGAACGCGTCGGCGCGCGTCGTCGCGTCGGCGGCCCGAAGTAATCGCCTTTCCGTCGATCCCCGCGCGATGCGCGGGGCCCCTCGCCGGGTGGCTCATACTTCTATCCCCAGATAAACCCGTTGCACTTCCGGGTCCGCCATCACCGCCTCCGGCGTCCCGTCGGCGAGCTTCGCGCCGAAATTGATCGCGACGATCCGGTCGGCGACCGCGACGAGCGCGTGCATGACGTGCTCGATCCAGATCATCGTCGTGCCGGCCGCCTTGATCTCGCGGATCAGCGCCACCAGCTCGCGCGCCTCGGGCTCGGTGAGCCCGCCGGCGATCTCGTCGAGGAGCAGCAGCTTCGGCTGCGTCGCGAGCGCGCGCGCGAGCTCGAGGCGCTTGCGCTCGAGCAGCGTCAGGCGCCCGGCGAGCGCGTTCGCGTGGCGCCGCAGCCCGGTCCGATCGAGCACCTCGACGCAGGCTGCGTTCGCCTCGTCCTCCTTCATCGCAGCGCCGAAGGTCGCGGCGACGAGCAGGTTCTCGAACACGGTCATGTCGCCGAACGGCTGCGGGATCTGGTACGAGCGCCCGATGCCCTTGCGGCAGCGCGCGTGCGGCGGGGCGGCGGCGATCTCCTCGTCGAGGAAGCGGATCGAGCCCGCGTCGGCGCGCAGGTCGCCGGTGACCAGGTTGAAGAGCGTCGTCTTGCCGGCGCCGTTCGGGCCGATGACGCCGAGCAGCTCGCGGCTCTCGACGGCGAGGCTCAGGTCGTCGATGACCTTCACCGCGCCGAACGACTTCCGCACGCCGGCGAGCTCGAGAACCGCTCCCATTAGTTGCTCACGATGCGAGGGGCCACAGCCCCTCGCGCTCCCCAATCCCAGGAAGCCCATTGCCTTCGGCATCGGGCTTCATCCCGGACGACGCCGCGCCGGAGTGGCGCGCCTCCGGCGTCGTGCTTGCGGCTGTCCAGGGTCAGCCGAGCAGCTTGAGCTTGCCCGCCACCGGGACGTTCGGCGCGGTCTGGTTGTCGACGACGACCAGCTCGTACTTGTATTTCTTGCCGGGCACCCACTGTCCGCCCGCGAGCGGCGTCTTGGTCACGTTCTTCACCGGCCCCTTGCCCCAGGAGACGTTGCCGACGATCGTGTCGAGGTTGGTGGCGACCATCGCGTCGCGGATCGACGCCTTGCTGCCGAGGTCCTTCGTGCGCTTGAACGTGTCGATCGCGACCTCGAAGAGGGCGTGGACGAAGCCGATCGGCTGCGTCCATTGCTTCTTCGTCGCGGCCTCGTAAGCGTCGGCGAGCGCCTTCGCCGACTGCCCGGTGAGCGAGGACTTGTACGGGACGGTCGGCGTCCACCACACCTCGGTCGTCATGCCGTCGCCGAGCTCGCCGAGCGCCTCGACCGACGCGGGGAAGAGCAGCGCCTTGCCGACCGTGACCACCTTCGGGCGGAAGCCCTGCTGCCGCGCCTGCGTGAGGAAGGTCCGGATGTCCGGCGGGATCAGCACGCCGGTGATGATCTCGGCGTTCTCCTTCTTGAACGCCGCGATCTGCGCGCTGAAGTCGGCGGTGAGGTTCTGGAAGCGGCCGGGATCGACGAGCTTGAAGCCGTCTTTCGCGAGCACCGGCGGGAAGCCGCGCGCGGGGTCGCCCCAGGCATTGCCGTCCGCGTCGTTCGGGAACAGGCCGCCGACCACCTTGTTCGTCGGCACCGACTTCCACAGGTTGGTGAACACCGCGATCACGTCCTCGAGGCCCCAGAAGAAGTGATACGTCCAGTTGAAGCCCTTCGCCGGATCGCCCTTGCGCCCGAAGAACCAGGGCTGCCACGGGCAGAGGGTGGAGACGCAGGGGATCTCGTTCAGCTCGCACTGGTCGGACACCGGGTTCGCGGTCTCCGGCGTATTGCCGGCGATCATGAAGTCGATCTTGTCCTTGAGGATCAGGTCCGCCGCCGTCTCGCCGGCGCGGTTGGCGCTCGACTGGCTGTCCTTGGTGATGATCTCGACCTCGTACCTTTCGGCCGCCGATCGTGAGGCCGCTCTTCAGCGTCTGCTGGATCGCGCCGATCACGAACTTGTTCGCCTCGCCGAACGGGGCGAGCGGGCCGGTCGCGGGATACACGTAGCCGATCTTGAGCTTGCGCGTGCCCTGCGCGAGGGCCGGGAAACCGAGGCTGCTCGCGACGCCCGCGGTGGCGAGTGCGGCGCCGCTCTTGAGGACCGTGCGACGGCGCTGGTCGACGTTGCGTTTCATGGGTCTCCCTCCTATTTGCGGAACAGGTTGATCTTGTCGGTATTGATGAGATCCGGCGCGGTCCAGCCGTTGATGTCGTACTCGTTCAGGCACTGGTCGGCGAAGCCCTTGAACCGGTCGTAGGCGCCCGAGGCGATCGCGCCGAAGAGCGCATACCGGCGGATCTCCTCGTGGCTGCCGCTGTAGTTGATCTCGTACAGCTCGTGCCGCCCGCCGAACTCGGTGCCGACCGCATCCCACAGGGCCTTCATCACCTTGACGCGCCCGATCGCGTCGACGCCGCCCGGAGCCGCGCATGTAGCGGTCGAGGTACGGGCGCAGCTCCGGGGTGTTGAAGTCCTTCGCGTGCGAGTTGAGGAAGATGAGCCCGCTCGCCACCGTCTTCTCGATCAGGTTCTTGACCTGCACGTAGGCCTCGGGCGCGAGCACCTGGTAGGCGGAAGCCGCCTCCATGCTGGGGAGGATGCACCCGCTCTCCCACGGGTCGGCCGAGTGCGCCATCGCATTGGTGCACGCCCACAGCATGTTGCGCCAGGCGATCGCTTCGCCGATGTTCGCCTCGACGCCGCGGAACTGGCGCGCGCCGGTGATCTCGGTCGCCTTGATCATCAGCCCGATGATGAAGTCGAGCTTCACCGCGAGCCGCGTGCAGCCCTGGAACATCGCGCGCGGCAGGAAGCCGGTGCGCGGGAAGAAGTTGTTCGCCTTTTCCGTGTCGGCGAAGACGAACACGTCCTCCCACGGCACGAACGCGTTGTCGAGCACGAAGACCGCGTCGTTCTCGTCCAGCCGGCTCGAGAGCGGATAGTCGAACGGGCTGCCCATCGCCGCGGCACGGTACTCGTTCGAGACGCGACAGATGAGCTTCACCCCCTTGGCGTTCGTCGGGACCATGAAGACCATCGAGAAATTCTTGTCCTGCACCGGGATCAGGCCGTGGTGCGCGACGAACGTGAAGTGCGTGAGCGCCGAGCCGGTCGCGACGACCTTCGCGCCGCTGACGTAGATGCCGGCGTCGGTCTCCTTGGTGACGTGGCAGTAGACGTCGGTCGCCCCGCCCGGCGCGCCGGGCGCGATGTTGCGATCCACCGGCGGATGGATGATCGCGTGGTTCACGAACGGCACGCGCTCCTGGCTCGCGCGATACCAGCGGCGCGCGTTCTCCTGGTACGGCGCGTAGAACTCCGCGTTCGCACCGAGCGTGCCGAGGAACGCCGCCTTGTAGTCGGGCGAGCGGCCGAGCCAGCCGTAGGTGACCCGGGCCCACTCGGCAATCGCGTCGCGCGACTTGACCTGCTCCTCGACCGTGCGCGGGGCGATGAAGTAGCGGTGCGTGAACCCGCCCCACTCGGTCGGGCAGGTCAGCACGTTCTTCCCGGACTTGTGGTCCGCGTGCAGCGCGTCGTAGAGCCGCGCGATCATCCGCGCGGTGTTCTGGAAGGCCGGGTGCTGGGTGATGTTCTTCACCCGCTCCCCGTAGATCCAGATCTCGCGCCCGTCGTCGAGGCTGTCGAGGAACTCCTTGCCGGTGTACGGGAGCGTGACCTTCCCGCTTGCGGCCTTCGAGGAGGCTGCAGTGCTCATGGGAATCCTCCTTTGGAGCGAGCGCCGAGATCGTCGTCTGGCGCGGATTGTTGGCGGGAAATGTACCCCGGGGGCGGGGTTATTCCAAGGGGCGGTGCAGTGCTGAGGAAGGGCCAACGGTAGTCGGCAGAGGGCGCCACTCTAGCCCAGACCGTTGCGAAGGACGAAGACGACCAACCACGGAAGCCACCCGTCCTGCCGAATGGACTGGACTGTCAAGCAGCGGCCCGTCTCTCCCTTACATGGACCTCCGATACTGCCCCCCCACCTCAAACAGACGCATGCGTGATCTGCCCCAGCGAGCACACCCGCACCGCGTCCACCAGCACCTCGAACACGTTCTTGTTGTCGATCACCGCCTGCTGAAGGCGCTTGAGCATCGGGCCGCTCTCGGCCTTGTGGCGCTCGTGGAAGTCGCGTAGCCGCTTGAGCTGACCCTGCTTCTCCTCGTCGGTCGAGCGGATCAGCTCGAGGTGGTCAGGCACCGGGTCGCCATGCGGATTGCGGAAGGTGTTTACCCCGATGATCGGATACGAGCCGTCGTGCTTCTTGTGCTCGTAGACCATCGACTCTTCCTGGATCTTGCCGCGCTGGTAGCCGGTCTCCATCGCGCCGAGCACGCCGCCGCGCTCCTGAGATCCGCTCGAACTCCTTCAGCACCGCCTCCTCGACCAGGTCGGTCAGCTCCTCGATGATGAAGCTGCCCTGGTTGGGGTTCTCGTTCTTGGCGAGACCCCATTCGCGGTTGATGATGAGCTGGATCGCCATCGCGCGGCGCACCGACTCTTCGGTCGGCGTGGTGATCGCCTCGTCGTAGGCGTTGGTGTGCAGCGAGTTGGTGTTGTCGTAGGTCGAGATCAGCGCCTGCAGCGTGGTGCGGATGTCGTTGAACGCGATCTCCTGCGCGTGCAGCGACCGCCCGCTCGTCTGCGAGTGGAACTTGAGCTTCTGGCTGCGCTCGTTCGCGCCGTACTTGTTCTTCATCGCCACCGCCCAGATGCGCCGGGCGACGCGGCCGATCACCGAGTACTCCGGATCCATGCCGTAGCTGAAGAAGAACGAGAGATTCGGCGCGAAGTCGTCGATGTGCATCCCGCGCGCGAGGTACGCCTCGACGAAGGTGAAGCCGTTCGACAGCGTGAACGCGAGCTGCGAGATCGGGTTCGCGCCGGCCTCGGCGATGTGGTAGCCCGAGATCGACACCGAGTAGAAGTTCTTCACCCGGTTGTGGACGAAGTACTCCTGGATGTCGCCCATCACCTTGAGGCTGAACTCGGTGGAGAAGATGCAGGTGTTCTGCCCCTGGTCCTCCTTGAGGATGTCGGCCTGCACCGTGCCGCGCACGCTCTCCAGCGTCCACTCGCGGATCTTGTCGGCCTCGTCCTCGGTCGGCTCGCGGCCGTTGTCCTTGCGGAACTTGTCGAGCTGCTGGTCGATCGCGGTGTTGAGGAACATCGCGAGGATCGTCGGCGCCGGCCCGTTGATGGTCATCGACACCGAGGTGTTCGGGCTGCAGAGGTCGAACCCCGAGTACAGCACCTTCATGTCGTCGAGCGTGGCGATCGAGACGCCCGAGTTGCCGACCTTGCCGTAGATGTCGGGGCGCAGATCCGGCTCGAAACCGTAGAGCGTCACCGAGTCGAACGCGGTCGACAGGCGCTTCGCCGGCATGTCCTTCGAGAGCAGGTGGAAGCGCTTGTTCGTGCGGAAGGGATCGCCCTCGCCCGCGAACATGCGCGTCGGGTCCTCGTTCTCGCGCTTGAACGCGAACACGCCCGCGGTGAACGGGAACGAGCCCGGCACGTTCTCGAGCATCAGCCACTTGAGCTGCTCGCCGTGGTCTTCGTACCGCGGCAGCACGACCTTGCGGATCGGCGTGCCGGAGAGCGAGGTGTAGGTGAGCTTGGTGCGGACCTCGCGGCCGCGGATCTTCACCACGTACTCGTCGCCCGAGTAGGCCTTGCGCATGGCGGGCCACATGTCGAGGAGCTTCTTCGCGCGAGGGTCGAGGCGGGGCTCGCGCTCGACGGCGAGGCGCTCGACCGTGTCGTGCGCGCCGTGCTTCTCGGTGCTGTCCGCCGCGAGCATGCGCATCGTCGCGCGCAGCTGCTGGATCTCGCGCGCGAGCTTCGACTGCTCGCCGGCGTGCTTGTGATACGCGCGCACCGCCTCGGCGATCTCGGCGAGGTAGCGGCTGCGCTGGGACGGGACGACGACGGTCTGGCTGGTCGACTGCTTCGTCGCGACGACGGGCAGGCGGCCCTTCGCGCGCGTCAGGCCGAGCTCGACGAGGCGCGGCGCGATCGCCTGGTAGAGCGCGGTGACGCCGTCGTCGTTGAAGCGGCTCGCCATCGTGCCGAAGACCGGCATCTCGTCCGGCGACTTCGAGAAGAGCTGCTTGTTGCGCTGGAACTGCTTGCGCACGTCGCGCAGCGCGTCGTGCGCGCCCTTGCGGTCGAACTTGTTGATCGCCACGAAGTCGGCGAAGTCGAGCATGTCGATCTTCTCGAGCTGGCTCGCGGCGCCGAACTCGGGCGTCATGACGTAGAGGCTCACGTCGACGAGCGGCACGATCGCGGCGTCGCCCTGCCCGATGCCCGAGGTCTCGACGAGGACGAGGTCGAAGCCCGCGACGCGGCACGCCGCGATGGCGTCTCCGAGCGCAGGAGACACCTCCGACCCGGCCTCGCGCGTCGCGAGCGAGCGCATGAACACCTTCGGCGTATTTATCGCGTTCATGCGGATCCGGTCGCCGAGCAGCGCGCCGCCCGACTTGCGCCGCGACGGGTCGACGGCGAGCACCGCGATGTCGAGCGCGTCGTCCTGGTCGAGGCGGAAGCGGCGGATCAGCTCGTCGGTGAGCGAGCTCTTGCCGGCGCCGCCGGTGCCGGTGATGCCGAGCACGGGGACGCGCTTGGTGTCGCCTTCCTCGACGAGCGCCTTGCGCTTCGCGCCGTCGTAGGAACCGGACTCGAGCGCCGTGATCAGGCGCGCCAGCGCGCGGCGGTCGCCGCCGCGGACGGCTTTGAGATCCTTCGGCGCGTACTTGGACAGATCCTCGTCGCACCGCTGGATCATGTCGTTGATCATGCCCTGCAGGCCCATCTTGGCGCCGTCCTCGGGCGAGTAGATGCGCGCGACGCCGTACTCGTGCAGCGCCTTGACCTCGGCCGGCACGATCACCCCGCCGCCGCCGCCGAAGACCTTGATGTTCTCGCCGCCCCGCTCGCGCAGGAGATCGAGCATGTACTTGAAGTACTCGACGTGCCCGCCCTGATAGGAGCTCACCGCGATGCCCTGCACGTCCTCCTGCAGCGCCGCGGTCACGACCTCCTCGACCGAGCGGTTGTGCCCGAGGTGGATCACCTCGCAGCCCGAGGCCTGGATGATCCGCCGCATGATGTTGATCGACGCGTCGTGCCCGTCGAACAGGCTCGCGGCGGTGACGAAGCGGATCTTGTGCTTCGCCTTGTAGGGCGTGAGCTGATGGCTGACGGAGAGGTCGGTCATTCTTGTGGCCCCGGAGTGCGCGACAGGGCCGACAAGTGTACTGCGATCAGGGACTTGGGCGCCCTCTGGCAAGGCGTCCCGTGATCCGGGAAGGACCGGAGACAAACCCGGTGCCGGAGGCAGCGGTTTTACTGGTTTTGGGGTGCCCGAGGGGGTGTGGCCCTTCGGTTCGTTACAACTGGCTAGCGGCGAAAAAGCCGGACGAGGCGGTTGCGCAGGGCGACGAGGCCGCCGGTGGCGAGCGCGGCGACCGTGGCGAAGGCGATCAGCACGATCCCCGTGAGCGCCGCGAAGGCGACCGGGACGAGCAGCCAGAGCGGCGGACGGCGCCGCGTCGCGGCCTCTTCGATCCATTCGGCGTCGCGCAGCTCGTAGGTGCGCGGCTCGCGGGGGGACGTCGTGCGGGCAGGGGTGTCCATGCGGGGTTCCATATCGGTCCGCATCATTGGACTACAAGATGGGCGACGCGGTTCAATAGTCAATCCCTATTGGCTCGTTTGCATTAAACGATTTCCCCTGTCGGCCCGCCGCCGCTAGTCTGCGCCCGTCTGCGGCAATCGCCGTGGCTACTATCAATCCCATTGCTAGAACCTATTTGATCGATCGGTACCCGGACTCCAAACTGGGTCGAGTAGTTAGGTGCAAACAAACAAAGGATAGAACCATGTCAACCGAAGCAAAGTGCCCGTTCAATCACACCGCTGGTGGCGGAAGCTCAAACCGCGATTGGTGGCCCAATCAGCTCAAGCTGAACATCCTGCACCAACACTCCTCCAAGTCCGACCCGATGGGCGAGGCATTCAACTACGCTGAAGAATTCAAGAGCCTCGACCTGGCGGCTTTGAAAAAGGATCTAACGGCGCTGATGACCCACTCGCAGGACTGGTGGCCGGCGGACTTCGGCCACTACGGTCCTTTGTTCATTCGCATGGCATGGCACAGCGCCGGCACCTACCGCACCGGCGACGGTCGTGGCGGGGCCGGTGCCGGCCAGCAGCGCTTCGCGCCCCTCAACAGCTGGCCCGACAACGTCAACCTCGACAAGGCGCGCAGGCTGCTTTGGCCGATCAAACAGAAGTACGGCCGGAAAATCTCCTGGGCCGACCTGATGATCCTCACGGGCAACGTCGCGCTGGAATCCATGGGATTCAAGACCTTCGGTTTCGGCGGCGGGCGTGAAGACGTCTGGGAGCCGGAAGAAGACGTCTACTGGGGCTCCGAGAACAAGTGGCTGGATGACAAGCGCTACTCCGGCGAGCGGGATCTCGAAAATCCGCTCGCTGCCGTGCAGATGGGCCTGATTTACGTCAACCCGGAAGGCCCGAACGGCAACCCCGATCCACTCGCGGCGGCCAAGGACATACGCGAAACCTTCGCCCGCATGGCAATGGATGACGAAGAAACCGTGGCGCTGATTGCGGGTGGTCACACTTTCGGCAAAACCCACGGTGCCGGCGATGCGAAACATGTGGGGCCAGTGCCCGAAGCGGCCGGCATCGAGGAGCAGGGCCTGGGCTGGAGGAGCAGCTTCGGCACGGGCAAAGGCGGCGACACGATCAGCAGTGGCCTGGAAGTCATCTGGACCACCACGCCCACGAAGTGGAGCAACAACTTTTTCTGGAACCTGTTTGGCTACGAATGGGAGCTGACGAAGAGCCCGGCCGGTGCGCATCAGTGGGTAGCCAAGGGTGCCGGTGCGACGATTCCGGACGCCCACAATCCGTCGAAGAAGCACGTGCCGACCATGCTGACTACGGACCTCTCGCTGCGCTTCGACCCGGCCTACGAAAAGATTTCCCGGCGCTTCATGGAGAATCCGGATGAGTTCGCGGACGCATTCGCCCGGGCGTGGTTCAAGCTGACGCACCGCGACATGGGCCCGCGCGCACGCTATCTCGGCCCGGAGGTTCCTGCCGAAGAGCTCATCTGGCAGGACCCTATCCCGGCGGTCAATCATGCGTTGATTGATGAAAAGGACATCGCCTCCCTGAAGGCCAAGATTCTCGCATCTGGCCTGTCCATCTCCCAGCTGGTCACCACGGCCTGGGCGTCTGCTGCAACATTCCGCGGCAGCGACAAGCGCGGTGGCGCGAACGGCGCGCGCATTCGCCTCGCGCCGCAGAAGAATTGGGAAGTCAACCAGCCGGCCGAGCTGGCGAAGGTCCTGCAGAAGCTGGAAGCGATCCAGAAGGACTTCAACAGCGCACAGTCCGGCGGCAAGAAGGTTTCGCTGGCCGACCTGATCGTTCTGGGCGGCTGCGCAGCCGTCGAGGCCGCTGCGAAGAAGGCCGGCCACGACGTGAAGGTTCCCTTCTCGCCGGGGCGCATGGACGCGTCGCAGGAGCAGACCGATGTGGACTCGTTCGCCGTACTGGAGCCGACCGCAGACGGGTTCCGCAACTACCTCCGGAAGGGACTCGAGGGATCGGCGGCTGAGCTGCTGGTGGACAAGGCGCAGTTGATGACGCTGACCGCCCCTGAGATGACGGTTCTGATCGGTGGCCTGCGCGCCCTGAATGCGAACGTCGGCCAGTCCAAGCACGGCGTGTTCACCAAGCGGCCCGAGACATTGACCAATGATTTCTTCGTGAATCTCCTCGACATGAACACGAAGTGGCAGAAGTCCGCCACATCCGAAGGCGTGTTGGAGGGGCGCGATCGGGCGACGGGCGAGCTCAAGTGGACGGGCACCGTCGTTGATCTCGTCTTCGGTTCGAACTCCCAGCTCCGAGCCCTCGCGGAAGTCTATGCGTGCAGCGACTCGCAGCAGGCGTTCGTGCGTGACTTCGTGGCGGCCTGGAACAAGGTGATGAACCTCGATCGCTACGACCTCGCGTGATCTCAGAGGAAAGGTCTTAGAGGTCCTATACCGCACAGCCGCGACCTGACATCGGGTTATCCCGGGTCAGGTCGAGGCTGAGCGTGCGGCGCCAGCTCGTGCATTTCACCAAAGCCGATCCGGCGTACGGCGCCGGCGTGGCGAAGGCGCTGGGATTGAACGTGCGCTAGCCGGCGGCGCACGCAGGCCGGCACTCAGTTGCCCCGGCGTCGCCCGGGCTGTAGAGTGCCGGCCTTCCCCACGTCGGAACCGCGCGCAAATGCTCAACCCTTCCCTGCTTCGTACCACCGCGGCCGCCCTCGCCGCCCTGCTGATCGCCGGCTGCAGCATGCACGCGCGGACCTCGCTCGACGCGAGCTGGATCGACCCGGCCGTGAAGGGCAAGAAGTTCACGAAGGTGCTGATCCTCACGGTCGCGGCCGACGAGTTCGCGCAGCAGTACTTCCAGAACGACCTGGCCGCCGCGATGCGCGCGCGCGGCATGAACGCAGTCGCCTCGCAGCGCTACTTCACGCACAAGAGCCCGTCCGAGCAGGCGCGCTTCATGAAGGCGGTCGACAGCTCCGATGCCGACGCGGTACTGCTCGGGCGGGTGATCGGCGTCGACCAGAAAACCGGTACGGTCCCGGGAATGCTGACCGGCCCAGCGGGCGCGCCCGTCGCGGAGATGACCGGCATCGGCAACGCCGTCGCGGCGACGTTCGCGCCGACCATGTACGTGCGCCCGAGCGACTACACCCTCACGACCGTGATCGTCGAGACGGTGCTCTACGAGCTGAAGGGCCGCAGGGCCGTCTGGTCCGCGCGGACGAACACGGCCAACGCCGACCAGGGCGACCTCAAGCCGGCGATCGCGCAGTTCGTGAGCGTGCTGGTCGGCGCGATGGACCGGGACGGGCTGTTCTAGCCGCGCGCGGGTCGCCCGCCGGCCGCGAGCGCGCGGTCAGCCGCCGCCGTACTTCATGACGCGCGCCGCGAACTCCGGGTAGCCGAGAAACCACTCGAGCTCGGGCACGGTTTCCCGCCAGCCGGGCACGCGGTCGCCGTGGCGCTCCCGCCGCAGCACTTCGAGCGCCTGCTTCACCGCCGCGTACTGCGCGCACAGCGACAGCCCGTAGTAGAGGACGATCGAGATGCCCGCGAGCTCCTCGTCGTCGAACCCGAAGCCCGGCGTGTCGACCGTGACGATCGGCTTGCCGACCTCTTCGCGGATCGCGCCGACCTGCGGCGGGGTCATGCCGGTCGGGAACACGAGGTCCGCGCCCGCCTCGGCGAACGCCTTCATGCGCAGCACCGCCTCGACGGGGTCCTTCAGCGCCCACGCCGCGTCGGTGCGCGCGATGATCAGGAAGTCCGGGTCGGTGCGCGCATCGAGCGCTGCCTTGATCCGCCCGACCGCCTCTTCGCGCGGGCGCAGGCGCTGCGGCACGTCGGCATGCTTGCCGAAGGCGTGGTCCTCGATGTGGATCCCCGCGACGCCCGCCTGCTCGTACGCCCGCACGGTGCGCCAGATGTTGGCCGCGTCGTTGAATCCGCCCTCGGCGTCGGCGATGACCGGGATCTTCACCGCCTCGACGATCGTGCGCGCCTGCTCGACCAGCTCGGGCAGCGCGAGCAGGCCGACGTCGGCGAGCCCGAAGCGGCTCGCGGCGGTGGCGTAGCTGCCGATGTAGACCAGCGGGAAAGCCCGCGGCCTCGACGAGGCGCGCGGAAAGCGCGTCGGTCGCACCGGGGGCGATGAAGGTGCGACCGGTGTTCACCAGGTCGCGGAGGCTCTGGCGGCGAATCGGCATGGCGGAGGTCCCAGGGAGGGGGCGTCGGAGTCTAGCGCGGAGCGGTCGTCGTTTCCGCAGACCGCCTGGCGCCGCGTCCCGATTGCACGCGGCGGGAAGGACCGAGTACCCTCCACCGGGACCGCACCCCTCCGCCCCGCGCCCGCATGCTCGTCAACTGTGTCGCCTACCAAGACGGGCGCAAGCTCGCCGACATCGGCATCGAGGAGATCAGCCGCTACGTGTCGCAACCGGACACGCTGGTGTGGGTCGCGCTCGCCGAGCCGAGCGACGCGGAGCTCGCCAAGATGCAGCGGGAGTTCGGGCTGCACGAGCTCGCCGTCGAGGATGCCCAGAGCGGGCACCAGCGCCCGAAGGTCGAGGAGTACGGGGACTCGCTGTTCGTCGTGCTCCAGACGATCGAGCTGGAGGGACACGAGCTGCGCATCGGCGAGCTCGACGTGTTCGTCGGGCCGAACTACGTGCTGTCGATCCGCACCCACACGCGGCGCGGGTTCGGGGACGTCCGCGCGCGGTGCGAGCGCGAGCCGGAGCTCCTGAAGCACGGCCCCGGGTTCGTGCTGTACGCCCTCATGGACTCGGTGGTCGACCGCTACTTCCCGGTGCTCGACCGCTTCGAGACCGAGCTCGAAGGCCTGGAGGAGCTGATGTTCACGGGCGGGCTCGCGCAGCGGAGCCTCAAGGAGCTGTACGGGCTCAAGCAGCGGCTCATGACGCTCAAGCACGCCGTGGCGCCGCTGCTCGACGCGGTGGGCCGGCTGCACGGCGGGCGCGTCCCGCGCGTGTGCGCGGGCACGCAGGAGTACTACCGGGACATCTTCGATCACCTGCAGCGCATCAACCAGTCGATCGAAAGCAGCCGCGAGATGATCGCGACCGCCATCTCGGTGAGCCTCTCGCTCCTCACCCTGCAGGAGAACCAGTTCACCAAGCGGCTCGCGGGCGTGGCCGCGCTGGTGGCCGTCCCGACGATGATCGCCGGGATCTACGGCATGAACTTCAAGCACATGCCGGAGCTCGGCTGGACGTTCGGCTATCCGCTCGCGCTGGGGCTGATGGCGGCGATCGACGTCTACATCTTCTACCGCCTGCGCAAGGCGGGCTGGATCTAGGCCTCCCGCCCGCTGCCGCGCGCCGCCGCGCCGTTGATATACTGGTGCCATATCAAACGCACCCGGAGGAGGCGCCGTGACCGCAGCAGCGAAGCCGGCGGAGAGGAAGAAGCGGACCATCACCGAGATCCGCGACTCGAAGCACACCGGCGAGAAGATGGTCTACACGTCGGTCCTCGACTACACCTCGGCGAAGTGGGCGGAAGCGGCGGGCGTCGACGTGTGCGTGGTCGGCGACAGCCTGGCGATGACCTGCCACGGCCACCCGAGCACCATTCCCGCGACGATGGACATGATGGTCCTGCACTCGCAGGCGGTGCGGCGCGGCGCGCCCAACACCTTCGTGCTCGGGTGCATGCCCTACCAGAGCTACCACACGGTCGACCGCGCGCTCGCGAACGCGACGCGCTTCATGCAGGAGGCGCTCGTCGACGCGGTCAAGCCGCAGGGCGGCAAGTCGCAGGCGCACATCCTCAAGGCGCTCGTGGACGCGGGCATTCCCACCGCGTCGCACATCGGGCTCACGCCGCACACCATCGCGATGTTCGGCGGCTTCAGGATCCAGGGCCGCACCGCCGAGGCGGCGATGAAGATCCTCGAGGACGCGCTCGCGATCCAGGACGCGGGCTGCTTCATGCTCGAGTTCGAGGCGGTGCCGGCGAAGATCGCGAAGGTGATCTCCGCGCAGCTCGAGATCCCGACCATCGGCATCGGCGCCGGCGTCGGCACCGACGGGCAGATCCTGCTCTCCTACGACCTCCTCGGCGTATTCACCGACTTCAAGCCGAAGTTCACCAAGCGCTACGCGAACATGACCGAGGTGGCGGTGGCTGGGCTGAAGGCCTACGTCGCGGACGTCAAAGCGGGCACGTTCCCCGACGACGACCACAGCTACGGCGTCGACGACAAGGAGTACGAGAAATTCCTCGCCCTCGTGGAAAAGCGCCGGCACGCGTAGCGCCGCGGCGCTCGCGCCGGCCCGCCGCCGGCGACACCGGCGCGCAGCGGACGCTCACCGACCGCGCCTACACGGCGCTCGAGGAGATGATCGTGCGCCTGGAGCTGCCGCCGGGCAGCGCGGTGTCCGAGGCGATGCTCTCCGAGCGGCTCGGCATCGGCCGCACGCCGATCCGCGAGGCGCTGCAGCGCCTCGCGCGCGAGCGCCTGGTGCAGATCCTCCCGCGCCGCGGCGTGATCGTCTCCGACATCAACGTCAAGGCGCAGCTGCGGCTGCTCGAGGTGCGGCGCGAAATCGAGCGCCTCGTGGCCTGGAGCGCCGCGCGCCGGGCGACTGCCGATGAGCGCGCGCGCTTCGCCGACCTGGCGAAGGCGTTCGAGCGCGCCGCGCGGACGAACGACGACGTCTCGTTCCTGCGCATCGACCGCGACTTCAACGAGCGGTGCCTCGAGGCGGCGCGGAACGAGTTCGCGACCACGGCGATGCAGCTGATGGCGTCGCTCTCGCGCCGCTTCTGGTACCTGCACTACAAGCAGGCCGCCGACATGCCGGAGACGGCGAAGCTGCATGCGGACATCGCGCGCGCGATCGCCGCGGAGGACCCCAAGGCGGCGGCGAAGGCCTCCGACGCGCTGCTCGACAACATCGAAGCGTTCACCCGGAACACCGTCAGCACCGACTTCTGAGCCCGTGCCGCGCCGCAACATGCGCGGCTCGACAGCGCCGTCGACATACGGCTAACATATCAGCGATCCCCGCTCCCGACCCCACCCGACCGTCCAGGAGGTGCTCATGGCCGAGCTCGTCGACCGCCACGACCCGACCGAGCGTCAGCTCAAGTTCCGCGCGCAGTACCAGGCGCAGATCCACCCGCTGTACAGCGGCCCGATCCACATCGGGGTGATCTACGTCGTCGGCCTTTCCGTCATCGCATGGTGCGTGTCGCGCCTGGAGAACGCGGCCTGGGAATGGCTGCTCGTGATCCCGGTGTTCTTCTTCTCCAACCTGTTCGAGTGGTGGATCCACAAGTACGTCATGCACCGGCTGGTCGACGTGTGGGCGCTGCGCGCGATCTACGACCGGCACACGCGCCAGCATCACCAGTACTTCACCGACAGCGAGATGAGCGTCTCCACCAGCCGCGAGTGGCGGATCATCTTCTTCCCCTGGCGCGCGCTATTCACGTTCATGGCGCTCGGCACGCCGTTCGCGCTCCTGCTCGGCTGGCTCCTCACGCCGAACGCCGGCTACATCCTGATGGTCACGATCGTCGGGCAGTACCTCATCTACGAGACGTTCCACTACTGCTGCCACGTGCGCGACAACTGGTTCGTGCGTTACATGCCCTTCATCAACACGATCCGCCGGCATCACTTCGCGCACCACAACTTCGGGATCATGATGACCCACAACATGAATCTCACGTTCCCGCTCGCCGACTGGGTGATGGGCACGAGCGACGTCCGGCGCGGGCTCGTCGGCACGCTGCTCAACGGCTACAACGAGGACTACGTCAAGCCCGAGCTCAAGCCCACGATCGAGCGCTTCCGCCGCCCGGACGCGCCGGTGTCGCTCGACGGGCCGATCATGGAGCCGGGTCACCAGCAGCCGGCGTGACCGGCCCACCGCATTCACACCAGGAGGAGAGTCAGATGAAAAAGCGAGATTTCCTGAAGGCCGGCGCGGGTGCCGGCCTGGTGCTGCCGGCCGCCGCGCTCGCGCAGCAGTCCGGAGCGAGCTACAACTGGAAGATGGCCACGGGCTGGCCGGGCGGCCCGCTCATGGATATCGGGGCCAAGGCGTTCGCCGAGCGGATGGAGCTCCTCTCGGGCGGGCGGTTCAAGATCCAGGTGTTTCCCGGCGGCGCGCTCGGCAACGCGCTGAAGGTGCCGGAAACCGTGAAGAACGGCGTCGCCGAGCTGGGCCACACCTGGATGGGCTACGACTGGGGCAAGGACCCGACCACGGTGCTGTTCGGCGGCTACGCCGGCTCGTTCGACACCGAGCGCATGCTGCACTGGATCTACGAGTCCGGCGGCCTGGAGATGCAGCGCCAGTTCCGCGACGACACCGAGGGCGTCTACTCGACGGTGCTCTTCATCCGCACCGCGGAGGTGTTCCTGCACTCGCGCAAGCCCGTCAAGACGCTCGCGGACCTGAAGGGCCTGAAGCTGCGCACCGCCGGCGCCTGGCTCGAGATGGCGAAGGAGCTCGGCGCGGCGCCGGTCACCACCGCCGGCGGCGACGTGTATCCGATGCTCGAGCGCGGCGCGATCGACGCGACCGAGTGGGGCACGCTGTGGGAGAACATCCCGCCCGGGTTCTACAAGGTCGCGAAGTACCTGATCTACCCGGGCGTGCACCAGCCCACCGCGCCCTTCGAGCTGGTGATCAACAAGGACGCCTGGAACAAGCTGTCGCCGAACGACAAGCGGCTCGTGGAAACGGTCGCGAAGCTGGTGACCTTCGAGAGCTGGCTCAAGATCGGCCAGGAGGACGCGAAATCGCTCGACTTCTACAAGAAGGCGGGCAACACCATCATCGAGCTCGATCCGGAGGTGCAGTACGCCGGGCGCAAGATCGGGCAGGACTGGGCGGACAAGGTCGCGAAGGAGAAGCAAGTACCCCTGGTTCGCCAAGGTGCTCAAGAGCCAGCAGGACTTCGAGGTGCAGTGGAAGGGCTCCGAGGGCTGGCGCAAGGTGAAGGTGAAAGACTGAGCCGGCGCCGGGACAGCGACGGGGCGCGGCGCTCGCGCCCCGTTTTTTTGCCCCGCGCGACGTGAGTTGTGGAGCCGTGACCGTGGACGCCTTCATCCGGAGCATCGAACGCATCACCACCAGCATCGGCATCATGGCGTCGTTCGCCATCGTGCCGCTCGTGCTCGCGACCTGCTACGAGGTCCTCGCGCGGTACGTGTTCGGCGCGCCGACCATCTGGGCCTACGAGGTCGGGTACACGCTCACCGGATCGCACTTCCTGCTCGGAATGGCCTACACGCTCGCGGTCGGCGTGCACATCCGCATCGACATCTTCAGCGGAAGGTTCGCATTGCGCACCCGGGCGCTGATCGATCTCGGCGCGTACGCAGTCATGCTGCCGCTACTGGTCTGGCTGTCCTACGCGCTGTTCCAGCATCTCGCCACCGGCTATCTGCGCGGCGAGCGCAGCGGCCAATCGGCGATGAACCTGCCGGTCTGGCCGTTCCGGATCGTGTTCCTGGTCGCGTTCACGCTGCTCGCTCTCCAGGTCCTGGCCGAAGTCGTCAAGACGGTGCGCACGCTGCGGGCCGCGATCCGCTAGATGGACGTCCTGCCGTTCCTGATGCTGCCGGTCGCCTTCGTCCTGATGTTTCTCGGCGTCCAGGTGGCGTTCTCGATGATGATCACCGCCGTGCTCTTCGGACTGGCGATCTTCGGCAACCGGGTCATCTTCCAGTTCATCGAGAAGATGGAGGACATTTCCTCCAACTTCGTGTTCGCGGCGGTGCCGCTGTTCGTGTTCATGGGCGCGATGCTCGAGAAGTCGGGCATCGCCGACAAGCTCTTCGAGGCGATCCACATCTGGACGCGCCGCCTGCCGGGCGGGCTCGCGCTCGCGACCGTCCTGATGTGCATCTTCTTCGCTGCGTCCTCGGGCGTGATCGGCGCCACCGAGTCGGTGGTGGGCTTGCTCACCATCCCGGTCATGCTGCGCTACGGCTACGACAAGCCGCTCATCTCCGGGACGATCTGCGCCGGCGGGTCGCTCGGGACGATCATCCCGCCCTCGGTCGTGGCGGTGGTGATGGGGCCGCTCGCCAACCAGTCGGTGGGCGACCTCCTCTACGGCATGGTGTTCCCGGGCCTGATCATGGGTCTGCTGTACCTCGTGTACATCTTCACCCTGTGCGTGCTCCGCCCGGAGGCGGGGCCGCGGATCCCGCGCGAGCCCGGCGAGCCGAGCTTCGGCACGAAGCTCTGGATCACCACGCGCAACATGGTGCCGCCGGTGTTCATGATCTTCGCGGTGCTCGGCTCGATCCTGCTCGGGTGGGCCTCGCCGACGGAGGCCGCGGCGGTCGGCGCGTTCTGCTCCGTGCTGCTCACCGCGCTCTACCGCAACTTCTCGTGGACCGGGCTGTACCAGGCGCTGATCAAGACGCTGCAGATCACCGCCATGATCATGACCGTCCTGCTCGCCGGAACGCTCTTCACCGGCGTCTTCATCGGCGGCGGCGGGATCAACACCGCGAGCCTGCTGATCGCGAAGATGGCGCTCTCGCCCTGGATGCTGCTCGCGCTGATGATGCTGATCATCTTCATCGCCGGCTTCTTCCTCGACTGGATTTCGATCGTCCTCATCTTCGTCCCGCTGTTCACGCCGCTCGTCATCCAGGCCGGCTTCAACCCGGTCTGGTTCTGCGTGCTGTTCCTGATCATGATCCAGACGAGCTACCTGACGCCGCCGATGGCGCCGGCGATCTTCTACCTGCGCGCGGTGGCGCCGCTCGAGATCACCATCCGGCACATGTATCGCGGCGTCGTGCCGTTCATCGCGCTGCAGTGCCTGACGCTCGTGATCGCGATGGTGTTCCCGATCACGGTCACCTGGCTGCCGAGCGTGATGCTCAATTTCCGCTGAAAGGAACGCTCATGACCCCCGAACAGGTTCTCGCCCTTCCGCCCCGCGTGCTGACGCAGTCGCAGCGCGAGCACTACTTCCGCGAGGGCTACATCCTGCTGGAGAAGATCATCGGCGACGAGTGGATCCACAAGCTCCGCGCCGCGACCGAGGAGCTCGTCGAGCGCTCGCGCAAGGTGACGAAGTCG
Organism: uncultured beta proteobacterium; assembly: GCA_963716855.1. Classification (GTDB taxonomy): domain Bacteria; phylum Pseudomonadota; class Gammaproteobacteria; order Burkholderiales; family SG8-39; genus JAGVSZ01. The sequence continues at coordinate 186,292 of CAVQUV010000029.1, forward strand.
GACACGATCTTCGACCTCGAGCCCGCGCACCGGCCGGACGCGCCGCGGCTGCGCCGGGTGTCGAACCCGGTCGAGCACCACCCGGTGTTCTGGGAGTACTGCACCCAGTCGCCGCTCGGCGACATCGTCGCGGACCTGGTCGGGCCCGACGTCAAGTTCCACCACTCGAAGCTGAACTACAAGTGGGCGCAGGGCGGAGAAGAAGTGAAGTGGCACTACGACATCAGCTTCTGGCCGCACACCAACTACTCGCCGCTGACGGTCGGCACGTACCTCTACGACTGCGGCATGGACAACGGCCCGCTCGGGGTGATGCCGCGCAGCCACGAGCTGGAGCCGATGCTGAGCCAGTTCGACCACCAGGGCCGCTGGACGGGGTGCCTCCGCGAGGAGGACGTCGCGAAGCTGGACCAGTCGAAGGCGGTCTATCTCACCGGACCGGCCGGCTCGCTGACGATCCACAACTGCCGCACGCTGCACGCGTCGCCGAAGAACCTCTCGGACACCGGGCGGCCGCTGCTGCTCTTCACGATGACGTCGGCCGACGCGTTCCCGTACACGGTGAACCCGATCAAGCCGAAGCACGACCAGACGATCATCCGCGGCCAGCGCGCCGCGTGGGCCCATCACGACCCGCGGCCGTGCCTCATTCCGCCGGACTGGTCGGGCGGCTACACGTCGATCTTCTCGCTGCAGCAGGAAGAGGACGAGAAGGCGGCGGTCGGGGCGATGTAGCCATGGCCCGCCGCTGCATCCACGGCGGGCGCCGCAAGCGCGACTCCGCCTGACCGGCAGCTGCATCGTGCCGTGCATCCTGCGCGATGCGCGGGCGCTCGTGCTGCGCTAGACTGAGCAGCATGAGCGAGATCATCTTCCTGGTTGAAGAGGCACCCGAAGGAGGCTACGTCGCCCGAGCGGTCGGCGAGTCGATCTTCACTGAAGCCGATGATCGGTCGAGCCTGCAGGAGCGCGTTCGCGAAGCGGTTCTCGCCCACTTCGACGACGGTAAGGCGCCGAAACTCATCCGCCTTCACTTCGTCCGCGACGAGGTGATCCCGGTATGAAATTGCCCCGGGACCTCTCCGGGGCGAAGCTGATCAGGGCGCTCGGAAAGCTCGACTACCGGGTGACCCGCCAGGCGGGCAGCCATGTGCGCCTTACTACCGACACGCCCTCGCAGCATCACATCACCATTCCGAATCACGATCCGCTAAGGTCGGAACGCTCGCCGCGATACTCGGCGACGTAGCGGCGCACGCGAAGCTTGCGCGAGGAAATATGGCGCGGCTGTCGAACGAGGCTGAAACCGAGGTCGCCCGACTGTTCTGATCTAGCGCAAGGCCTTGCCCGAGCCGCGCCTCGAGCTTCGCGACCTCGTCGGGCTGCATGCCGTAGCTGTGCTCGGCGTCGGGGAAGACGCCGTCGCGCACTTCCGCCGCGTAGGTCTTCAGCGCCTCGACCGCGACCTGCGAGAGGTTGGCGTAACGCTTGGTGAACTTCGGCTTGAACTGGTCGAAGACGCCGAGGAGATCGAACGCGAGCAGGAGCTGCGCGCAACCCGACGGCCCGGCGCCGATGCTGAAGGTGAAGATGTTCACGGCCTCGTGGACGGCGCGGCCGACCGGCGCCGGCACCGCCTCGATCTCGAACCCGATCGCGCCCGCCTCCTGGATCGCGAGCGCGTCGTCGATGATCCGCAGCGCATCCTCGGCGGTGCGCCCCTGCAGCTTGAAGCCGCCGTACTTGTGCACGAAGTGCGGGCACATCCCGACGTGGCTCATGACCGGGACGCCCGCGTCGGCGATCGCGCGGATGATCGGCGCCTGCGCGCGGCCGCCCTGCATCTTGACGCAGTCGACCTGCCCCTCCTTCATGAACCGCAGCGCGTTCTGCACCGCGATCGCGGGGTTCGCGTAGCTGCCGTACGGCATCGCGACGAGCGAAAACGTGTTGGGCGCGCCGCGCCGCACTGCACGGCAGTGCTCGAGCATGAGATCGACGGTCGCGGGCAGCGTGTTCGGGTGCCCGTAGCTCACCATCGCGAGGCTGTCGCCGATCGCGACGATGTCCAGCCCGGCGCGCTCCGCCCAGATCGCGGTCGGATAGTCGGGAATCGACGCCATCACGAGGCGGCGCCCGGTGCGCTTCGCCTCGAGGAGATCGGGGATCGTGAGCTTCTTGCGCTCTTCGGCCATAAGCGGTTCCCGGCTCAGGCGCGGAACTGCTGGCGGTCGGTGCCCGAGTAGAGGGCCTTGACCTGCCGCCCCACCGACTCGGCATGCGCGGCGAGCGCCGCGTCGTCGAGATCGTGCTGCGGGCGCGGCTCGGGGTCGAAATTCCCCTCCTTGTCCACGCCGCGCACCAGCATCGCCGCGTCGCGCACCTTGGTCTGGCGCACGTAGGTCGGGATGTAGCGGATCGCGAGCCCGATGCGCCGGTCGGCGGTGCGGTTCGGCTCCGAGCCGTGCACGAGCTTGATGTGATGCAGCGACATCTCGCCCGGCTGGAGCGCGATGCCGACCGCTTTCGACTTGTCGACCTCGACCGCGATCTCCTGGCCGCGCGAGAGCAGGTTGTCCTTGTGGAAGGTGTCGACGTGCGGCAGCTGGTCGATCTTGTGGCTGCCGGGGATCATCTGCATGTAACCGTTCGCGGGCGTCGCCTCGGTGAACGCGACCCACGCGGTCACGACGTCGTCGGGATCGAGCCCCCAGTAGGTCGCGTCCTGGTGCCAGGACACGAAGCCCGGGTTGTCCGCCTCCTTGATGAAGAAGTTGGTCGTCCAGCACAGGATGTTCGGCCCGATCACGTCCTCCACCGCGTCGAGGATCTTCGGGTGGTGCACCAGCTCGTCGGCCCAGGTGAAGAGGAGATGGCACTTGTGCCGCCAGTTGCCCTGCAGCGGCGCGCCGGTCTTGCGCTCGTGGTCCTCCAGCCGCCGGCGGTAGGACGCCGCCTCCGCGGTCGACAGGACCCGGATCGGGAAATAGCAGCCTTGGCTGTGGTACTGCTCGACCGCGGCGCTCGTCAGAACCTTGGGCATCGGGGCGTCCTCCTCTGACGCGGATGGTGCGGGCGGTCCGGCCCGCACCCAGTGACACAGTGAAGAGATATGACTAACATATCATGGCAACGCGCACCCCGAGGAGCGCCGCCGACGGGGCGCCGCGGGGACAACGAGAAACGGCGCCCACCGCCACGGTGCGGCGCAGCACCCACCGACAACAGGAGGATCCACCCATGACGAGCAGCAGACGCCGTTTCATCGCCGGTGCGGGCGCCGTCGCAGGCGCAGCGATCGCCGGCGCCCCCGCGATCGTGACCGGGCAGCAGCCCGCGAAGTGGAAGATGCAGACGCTGTGGAGCGCCGCGGAGATCACGCAGAAGACGTTCGAGGACCTCTGCACCCGCATCGGCAAGGCGACCAACGGTCGCCTCGAGATCCAGCCCTTCGCGGCGGGCGCGGTGGTCGGTCCGTTCGAGACCCTCGAGGCGGTGCAGGCCGGCGTGCTGCAGGGCCAGGCGACCGCGCCGGTGTACTTCACCGGCAAGGACGCGGGCTTCTCGATGCTCGGCGACCTCAACTTCGGCTACCAGCATCCCTGGCAGGCGGACGCGTTCTACTACTACAAGGGCGGCCTCGACCTCCTGCGCGAGGGCTACGCGCGCTTCAACGCGCACTGCGTCGGCGTCACCTGGTGGGGGCTCGAGTCGATCGTCTCCAAGCGCCCGATCCGCAACATGGCCGACTTCAAGGGCGTGAAGTTCCGCTCGCCGCAGGGCATCTCCGCCGATATCCTCACCAAGCTCGGCGCGGCGATCGTCGTGCTGCCGGGCGGAGAGGTGTACTCCTCGCTCGACAAGGGCGTCGTGGACGCCGCGGACTGGGCCACGGTCTCGATGAACCAGCGCATGGGCTTCCACGAGGTGGCGAAGTTCCCCACCATGTTCACCCATTCGATGCCGTGCCAGGACTTCACCGTCAACGCCGCGGCGTGGAAGGCGCTCCCCGACGACGTGAAGCAGATCGTGACGAGCTGCGTGCGCGAGTGGAGCGTCGACCAGGTGCAGCGCGTCGCGGTCGAGGACGTGCGCGTGCTCGGCGAGCTCAAGGGCAAGGGCGTCACGCTGACGACCTGGGACCCGGAAGAGCTGCGCAAGGTGCGCGCGCTGGCGCAGCAGGTCTGGGCCGACTGGGCGAAGAAGTCCCCGCTTGCCAAGCGCGCCTACGACGCGCAGACCGCCTGGCTGAGAGACCTGGGCTTGCTCGCATGAGTGGGGCACCGGCGCCGCCCGGCGCCGGCGCGAGCCCGCAGGGCCGCCCCAAGGGCGAGCGCCCGAGCGCACTTCGCGCGAGGGCAGTCCAATGAGCCCGGCCGCGCGGCGGTCGGCGGTCGACCGCTTCTGCGACGCGGTCGACGCGACCAACGCGTGGACCGGGCTCGTCTGCGGCTTCGCCATCGCGATCGTTACCGGGGTGGTGATCTGGGAGGTCGTGGCCCGCGGCATGTTCGGGAGCCCGACCGTCTGGGCGAACGAAACCACGGTGTACCTGTCGGCCGTCGCCTACCTCGTGGTGGGCGGCTACGCCCTGCTCCACCGGCGCCACGTCCGCATCGACGTGATCTACGAGCGGCTCGCGCCGCGCACCCGCGCCAAGCTCGATCTCTTCACGTTCGCCTTCTTCGTGCTCTACGCCGGCACGCTCGTGTGGATCGGCGGCGACATGGCCTGGGCGTCGTTTCAGCAAAGCGAGACCACCGGCACGCCGTGGAGCCCGCCGATCTGGCCGGTGAAGCTCGCCATCCCGGTGGCGGGTTTGCTGCTTCTCCTGCAAGGCACTGCCAACCTCCTGCGCGATCTCGGCATCGCCACGCCGCGCTCGCCGCAATGAGCATCGAGCTCCTCAGCCTGCTGTTCGTGGCGGTGTTCGTCGCCGTGCTGCTGACGGGACTGCCACTCGCGTTCGCGACCGGCGCCGTCGCGGTCGTGTTCGCGCTCGCCCTCTTCGGCGTGCCCGGTCTCACGCTCATCATCAGCCGCGTGTTCACGCTGATGGGCAACTACGTCCTCGTCTCGGTCCCGCTGTTCATCTTCATGGCGTGCATTCTCGAGCGGGCGGGCGTGGCCGCGGCGATCTTCCGCACCGTCTATGTCTGGTCCGGCCGGCTGCGCGGCGGACTCGCCGTCGCGGTGATCATCTCCTGCGCCTTAATGGCCGCGATGGTCGGCGTGATCGGCGCCGAGATCGTGACGATGGGCGTGGTGGCGCTCCCCGCGATGCTCTCGCGCGGCTACAAGAAGGACCTCGCGCTCGGGTGCATCTGCGCCGGCGGCGGGCTTGCGACGCTGATCCCGCCGAGCGTGGTGTTCATCATGTGGGGCCTGACGGCCGGCGTCTCGATCGGCCAGCTCTACATGGCCGGCGTCGTGCCCGGCCTGCTGCTCGCGGCGCTGTACATCGCCTACATCATGGCGCGGTGCCACTTCCAGCCGGACATCGCGCCGCTGCCGAGCGCCGCGGAGCGGGCGATCCCGCTCGTGGAGAAGATCGCCATGCTCCGAGAGCTGGCGCTGCCGGCGCTGGTGGCGTTCAGCGTCCTCGGCTCGCTCTATCTCGGCTGGGCGACGCCGACCGAGGCGGCCGGCGTCGGCGTGATCGGGGCGATGGTCGCGGCGGCGGTGAATGGCCGCATGACCTGGGCGAACCTCAAGATCGCGCTCGCCGACACCGCGAAGGTGAGCGCGATGCTCTACTGGCTCTTCTTCGGCTCCTCCGCGCTGATCGGCGTCTATACCCTGGCCGGCGGCACGAAGCTCATCCAGGACACCATGACGAGCCTGCCGGTGAGCCCGATCGTGGTCATCATCGCGATGCAGATCATCTGGATCATCCTCGGCTGCTTCATCGACTGGATCGGCATCCTGCTCCTCACCGCGCCGATCTTCGTGCCGGTCGCCTCCGCGCTCGGGTTCGATCTCGTCTGGCTGGGCGTGCTCTTCTGCATGAACATGCAGATCTCCTACATCTCGCCGCCCTTCGGGCCGGCCGCGTTCTACCTCAAGGGCGTGACGCCGAAGGACGTGACGCTCACCGAGATCTTCCAGTCGATCTGGCCGTATCTCGGGCTGCAGGGGCTCGGGCTCGGACTCGTGATCGCGTTCCCGCAGATCGCGCTCTGGCTGCCCAGCACCATGGCGCGCTGAGCCGCTGCGGCGGCGCGAGCGCGGTATGCTCCGCGCCAACGTTCGCGCGCCAAGCGTCTGATGGATCTGCAATCGCTGATCGGCACCTACGGCTATCCCGTCGTCTTCGCGGGCACGCTCCTCGAGGGCGAGACGGTGCTCGTGCTGGCCGGGCTCGCGGCCCATCTCGGCTATCTCTCGCTCATGAAGGTGGTCGCGGCCGCCGCGCTCGGGGGCTTCCTCGGCGACCAGGTCTACTTCTTCCTCGGCCGGCGCTACGGCCTCGCGATTCTCGATCGGTTCCCGGCCGCGAAAGCGGTGGCGCCGCGCGTGGACGCACTCGTCGTGCGCTACCGCACGCTCGTGGTCCCGCTGCTCCGGTTCGCCTATGGGGTGCGCACCGTCGGGCCGATCGTGATCGGCGCGGGCCGGATGCCCGCGCTCGAGTTCGCGGCGCTGAACGCGCTCGGCGCGGTCGCGTGGGCGCTCCTGGTCGGCGGCGCCGGGTATCTCTTCGGGCAGGTCGTGATCGCGATTCTCGGCAAGGCGAAGATCGCTGAGGAGGTGCTGTTCGTCGCCGCGGCCGTCGTCACCGTGGTCGCCGTGGTGGTCTATCGGCGGCGGCGGCGCCGGGCCGCGCAGCGGGCCGGTGAGGTGCAGGCGTGAGACTGCTGCTCGTCGAGGACGACCCGATGGTCGGCGAGAGCATCCGCGACGGGCTCGGCCAGGAGGGCTACACGGTCGACTGGGTGCGCGACGGCAAGGGGGCGGAGACCGCGCTCGGCGCGGAGCCCTATGCCGCCGTGCTGCTCGATCTCGGCCTGCCGCGCATGGACGGGCTCGACGTGCTGCGCGCCGCGCGCGCGAAGCGCAACGACGTGCCGATCCTCGTCATCACCGCGCGCGACGCGGTGGCCGACCGCATCAAGGGCCTCGACGCGGGCGCGGACGACTACCTGGTGAAGCCCTTCGATCTCGACGAGCTCGCGGCGCGGGTGCGGGCGCTCGTGCGCCGCGCGGAAGGGCGCGCCGAGCCGGTCGTGCGCCACGGGCCGATCGCGCTCGACCCGGCGACGCGCGCGGTGACGCTGCGCGGCCGGCCGGTCGAGCTGTCGGGTCGCGAGTTCGCGCTGCTGCAGGCGCTGCTGCAGCGGCCGGGCGCGGTCCTGTCGCGCGCGCAGCTCGAGGAGCGCCTCTACGGCTGGGACGAGGAGGTCGGCTCGAACGCGGTCGAGGTGCACATCCACAACCTGCGGCGCAAGCTCGGCGCCGACACGATCCGCAACGTGCGCGGCGTCGGCTACACGATCCCCGCCGAATGACCTCGCTCCGGACCCGCCTGCTGGTCGCGCTGCTCGGCGCGGTGCTCCTTGCCGGGGTGATCGCAAGCGCGGCGACCTACTACAACGCGCGCGCCGAGATCGGCGCCCTCCTCGACGAGGAGATGCGGCAGGTCGCGCTCTCGCTGCGCGACCACGCGGTCCTCGACGTCAGCCGGCTCGCGCCCGGCAACAGCGATCCGAACCAGCGCGTCGTCGTGCAGATCTGGGACCCGCGCGGCGTCGCGGTGTATCTCTCGAGCGCCGCCACGCCGCTGCCGCTTTCGCGCACGCCCGGATTCGCGACGATCACGCACGAGGGCCGCCAGTGGCGCATGTTCACCGCGCGCTCGGGTCCGCAGACGATCCAGGTGGCGCAGTCGACCGCGGTGCGCACCGAGCTCGCGGCGGCCGCGGCGCTGCGGCTGCTGGTCCCGATCCTCGCCGTCCTGCCGCTGCTCGCGTTTCTCGTGTGGCTGATCCTCGACCGCGGCCTGGCGCCGCTCGCGCGCGTCGCGCGCGCGGTGAGCGCGCGCAGCCCCACCTCGCTCGACCCGCTGCCCGCCGAGCGCCTGCCCGGCGAGGTGCGGCCGCTCGTCGATGCGCTGAACGGGTTGCTCGGCCGCCTCGGCGATGCTTTCGCGCTGCAGCGGCGCTTCGCCGCCGACGCCGCGCACGAGCTGCGCACGCCGCTCACCGCCCTCGCCCTCCAGATCCAGCTCGCGGAGCGCGCGCAGACGGAGGCGGACCGCGCCGCGACGCTCGCGAAGCTGAAGGAAGGCGTCAAGCGCGCGACGCGCCTCGTGCAGCAGCTCCTCGCGACGGCGCGGCTCGAGCCGGAGGCCGCGGAGACGCCGTTCGCACCGGTGGCGCTGGATGCGCTCGCGCGGTCGGTCGCCGCCGAGCTCGCACCGGTGGCGGAGGCGAAGCCGGTCACGCTGGCGGTGGGCCGCGCCGAGCCGCTCGTCGTCGTGGGCAACGAAGAGGCCCTCCGGCTGCTCCTGACCAACCTCGTCGACAACGCCCTCCGCTACACGCCCGCCGGCGGCCGGGTCGAGGTGCGCGCATTCCGCAGCGGCGCGGCCGCGGTGCTGGAGGTCGCCGACGACGGCCCGGGCGTCCCCGCGGCGGAGCGCGTGCGGGTGTTCGATCGCTTCTACCGCGTCGCGGGCACCGACGTGTCCGGGAGCGGCCTCGGTCTCGCGATCGTCAAGCAGGTCGCCGACCTGCACCACGCCCGCGTCGAGCTCGCCGACGGCCTCGATGGCCGCGGGGTCACCGCGCGGGTCCTGCTCGCGGCCGCCTGATCCACCACCCCGGCCGCTCTGCGGCCACCCCTCCTGTCCAGGAAGGCAAAGCATTCTTCCCCTCCTCCCCGAGGAGGGGTGGCCGCGCAGCGGCCGGGGTGGTCGCCTTAAGTCCCGCTTAAGTTTCCCCAGCGAGCATGCGCGTCGTGGCGGGGCGTCTCGCCCTGCCGAGTCCAGCGACCAAGGAGAAACGTCCATGCCAGCGACTCGCTTCAAGCCTTCGATCATCGCGCTCGCGATCGCCGCCGCCCTCGCGGCCGGCTGCAGCGACGTCAAGATGCCCGGCGTCAAGGATGCCGGCGCAGCCCCTGCCCCGACGGCCCCGACCGCCGCGGCGGCGCCCCTGCGGCAGCTGCCCGACTTCAGCACGCTCGTCGAGCAGCAGGGCCCGACCGTCGTGAACATCGCGGTCAAGAAGGACGAGGCCGCCGTCGCGATGCGCGGTAATCGCGGTCCCGCCGACGAGGAGATGAAGGAGTTCCTGCGCCGCTTCGGCATGCCGATGCCCGAGCGCGGCACGCCGTCGCAAGGCGTCGGCTCCGGCTTCATCGTGACGCCCGACGGCATGATCCTCACCAACGCACACGTCGTCGACGGCGCGACCGAAGTGGTGGTGAAGCTCGCCGACAAGCGCGAGTTCAAGGCGAAAGTGCTCGGCGCGGACGCGAAGACCGACGTCGCGGTGATCAAGATCGATGCCACCGGCCTGCCGGCCGTGAAGTTCGGCGACACGTCGAAGCTGCGCGTGGGCGAGTGGGTGGCCGCGATCGGCTCGCCGTTCGGCCTCGAGCACACCGTGACCGCCGGCATCGTGTCGGCCAAGAGCCGCAACCTGCCCGACGAGCGCCTGGTGCCGTTCATCCAGACGGACGTGGCGGTGAATCCGGGCAACTCCGGCGGGCCGCTGTTCAACATGAACGGCGAGGTCGTCGGGATCAACTCGCAGATCTTCTCCACGAGCGGCGGCTACATGGGCCTCTCGTTCGCGATCCCGATCGACCTCGCGATGAAGGTCCGGGACCAGCTCGTCGCGCACGGCAAGGTGACGCGCGGCCGGATCGGCGTGGTCGTCCAGCAGGTCACGGCCCCCCTCGCCGAGTCGTTCGGCCTCGGAAGCACGCGCGGCGCGCTCGTCTCGAACGTCGAGCCCAACGCGCCCGCCGCCAAGGCCGGGCTGCAGACCGGCGATGTGATCGTCGCCTTCAACGGCAAGCCGATCACCGAGTCGGGCGAGCTGCCGGCGATCGTCGCCGAGACCAAGCCCGGCGAGACGGCGACGGCGCGCGTGTGGCGCAACGGCGCCGAGCGCGACGTGAAGATCACCATTGCCGAGATGTCGAGCGAGCCGGCGAAACTCGCCGGTGCGCCGGCCGCGCCGCAGGGCAAGCTCGGCGTCGCGGTGCGTCCGCTCTCGGCCGACGAGGCGAAGCGCATCCAGAGCGAAGGCGGCCTGCTCGTCGAGCGCGCCGACGGCCCCGCGGCGAAAGCCGGCGTGCGCGCCGGCGACGTGATCCTCGGCGTGAACGGCAAGCCGGTGAAGTCGGTCGACGAGCTGAAGAGCGCGATCGACGCGGCCGGCAAGAACGCGGCGGTGCTGGTCCAGCGCGGCGAGAACCGCCTCTTCGTGCCGGTGCAGATCGGCTGATCCCCCGCCCCTTTCCTCCCCGAGGCATCTGCATCCGAACGCCATCTTAGGTTCCTCGGGCTTTTTCTCCCCTCGAGGCCCGCAAGGGGTCTCGTTCACCGGCCCGCGCATCGCGCGGGCCGCTTTTTTCCGGCCGGCCCGCGTGAACTTTGCAACGCTTTGGTGCGTCCGGTGTAGCCTCCGCGCCGTATCGTGACCTCGTCCAACAAGGAGGAGATCGACATGAAACCGGCTCTCGCAATTGCGGCCGCGGCGGCGTTGACCGTATCCACCGCCCTGTTCGCCCAGACCACGATCGGCGGCTGCGCGATCGCGCCCAAAGCGAGCTGCGCGAAGGCGCAGATGAAGCGCGCGTCCCTCGCGAACATGGATCTCTCCGGGGCGGATCTTTCCGGAGCAAACCTGCAGGAAGCGAAGGCCTCCGGCGTCAAGTTCGTCGGTGCCAATCTGCAGAACACCGATTTCGACACCGCGGACCTGCGCAAGGTCGACTTTTCGAACGCGAATCTGCGCGGGGCCAACCTCGCCGGCGCCGAGATCACCGGCGTCAACTGGTCCGGTGCGGACCTATCCGGCGCGCAGTTTCCGGCCGGCAAGGACACCTACGGCATGCCGCTGGCGCGGCGCTGCGCGGAGGGGTCGGTCGGCGCGTGCAAGTAGCGCTAGGACCACCCCGCCCGCGCTGACGCTCGGGCACCCCTCCTCGGGGAGGAGGGGAGGCGCGGTGGTATTCTCCGCGCCCCATGCCGGCCCGCTACCCCGAGCGCATCGTCTGCCTCACCGAGGAGTCCACCGAGACGCTGTATCTCCTCGGCGAGGAGCGGCGCATCGTCGGCATCTCCGGTTACACGGTGCGTCCCCCGCGCGCACGGCGCGAGAAGCCGCGCGTATCCGCGTTCCTCTCGGCGAAGAACGACAAGATCGTCGCGCTGAAGCCCGATCTCGTCATCGGGTTCTCCGACCTCCAGGCCGACATCGCGCGCGATCTCGTCAAGGCGGGGCTGAACGTCCTCATCTTCAACCAGCGCTCGGTCGACGAGATCCTCTCGATGATCCTGGCGCTCGCGTCGCTCGTCGGGGCATCCGCGAAAGGCGAGCGCCTGGTCGCCCAGCTCGAGGCGGGCCTCGACGGGATCCGCACAGCAGCTGCGCGCTTCGAGCGCCGGCCGCGCGTCTACTTCGAGGAGTGGGACGAGCCGATGATCAGCGGCATCGGCTGGGTGAGCGAGCTGGTCGGCATCGCCGGCGGCGCGGACATCTTCCCGGAGCGTGCGCGCAGCCACGCCGCCGCCGGACGCACGGTCGCCGATCCGCAGGAGGTAGTGCGCGCGCGGCCCGACGTGATCCTCGGTTCGTGGTGCGGCAAGAAGTTCCGTCCGGAGCACGTCGCCGCCCGGCCCGGTTGGGCGGACGTGCCGGCGGTGCGCGACGGCGAGCTGCACGAGATCAAGTCCGCCGACATCCTGCAGCCCGGCCCGGCGGCGCTCACGGACGGCGTGCGCCGCATGCACGCGATCTTCGGCGACTGGGCGGCGCGCCAGGCGAATTGACCGCGACCGCCGTCGGCTAGCGCCTGCGCCGGGCCAACCGACCCCGCAGCAACTGCTTCAGTCGCCGGGCCGTCTGCACCCGATCGAGGCGCGACCCGGCGACGTCCTGAACGAACATCTCCCACGCATCGGGGTCGCGCATCGTCACGCGCGCGCCGGGGAGCCGCCCGTTTGCCGCGAGGAACACGAGGCAGGCCGCGAGCGCGGTCCGCTTGTTGCCGTCGAGGAACGGATGGTTGCGGCAGAGATAGAAGAGATATGCGGCCGCGATCTCGATCGGGTCGGCGATCAGCGGCTCGCCCTCGAACGTGGCCTGCGGCGCGGCGACCGCGGACTCGAGCAGGGTCGCGTCGCGTAGCCCCGGCCGGCCACCGTGCGCCCGTAAGACCTCGGCGTGGATCTCGAGGACGGCGGCGGCGGTCAGGTGCCTGAGGCCGGGCTCAGGCAAGACGCTTGAACACCTCGGCGTTGTCGCGGATTAGCTTCTTCGCGACCGCAGCCGCCTCGTCTGCGGAGATCGTCGGGCGCATCGGGGTGAGCACGATCGTTCCGCCCTCGTGGACGGTGACGTTCACCTGGTCTCCGGGCCTGAGCCCGGTGAGATTGCGGAGCGCCGAGTCGAAGATCAGTCCCTGCGAGTTTCCGATCTTGGCGATGGTCTTGATCATGGCTTCTGTAAAACGATGTTTTACGGCTCCAGCTTACGCCACGCGCGTGGCCCGTGCAAGCGGGCCTGACAGGGGGCGGCGGCCGTATCGCTCACGCCCGCCTGACGGCCCGCCACGCTTCCGCGAGCGCACGCCCGGCGCGCCGTACGTCCTCTTCGGTCGTAGGCACTCCCACCGAGAGCCGCACGGCGCCGGCCGCGCGCTCGAAGCCGATACCCATCGCGGCGAGCACGCCGCTCACGCTGCCGCTCTCGGCGTGGCACGCGGCGCCCAGCGACGCCGCCACATCGGCTTCTGCCGACTGCAGCAACGCGCGACCGCTCGCGCGCGGGAACGACACGTTCAAGGTGTTCGGGAGGCGATGCTCGGGATGCCCGTTCAGCTCCAGGCCGGGCACACCGGCCGCGAGCGTCGCGTGCAGCGCATCGCGCAACCTGCGCAGCTGCGCCTCGGCGCGCGGCAGCCGCTCCCGCGCGAGCCGGGCCGCCTCGCCGAGCCCGACGATCGCCGGCACGTTCTCGGTGCCGGGCCTCAGGCCGCGCTCGTGCTCGGCGCCGACGAGCACCGGCGCGAGCGGCGTTCCCGTCGCGCACGTAGAGCGCGCCGATGCCCTTGGTCGCGTAGAACTTGTGTCCCGCGAGCGTAAGCAGATCGACGCCGAGCGCGCCGACGTCCACCGGGATCTTCCCCGCGGCCTGCGCCGCGTCGGTGTGCACGACCGCGCCGCGCGAGCGCGCGAGCGCCGCGATCTCGGCCACCGGCTGGATCGTGCCGACCTCGTTGTTCGCAAGCATGATCGAGACGAGCGCGGTGTCGTCGCGCAGCGCACGTGCGACAGCCTGCGGATCGACGCGGCCGTGCTCGTCGACCTCGACGATCGTGACGCTCCCAGCCGTCCTCGCGCAATCGCAGGCACGGCTGCAGCACCGCGGGATGCTCGACCGCCGAGGTGACGACGTGCCGCTTCGCCGTGCGCAGCGCGCGCGCGACGCCGAGGATCGCGAGGTTGTTCGCCTCGGTGGCGCAGCCGGTAAACACGATCTCGCCCGGCGTTGCACCGATCAGCGCCGCGACCTGCTCCCGCGCCCGGTCGACGGCCTCGTGCGCGCGACGGCCGTAGACGTGCGACGACGACGGATTGCCGAAGTGCTCGCGCAGGAATGGATCGATCGCGTCGGCCACTTCCGGCGCAACGGGGGTAGTCGCGTTGTAGTCGAGATAAACCGGCGTCTTCATGCGCCCGGCATCATAGGCCCGTGGGGCACGAGGCACGCGTGCTCAGAACACGAGGACCTTGTCCGCCCCGGTGGTCCACTCGGTGAGCTGGTCCATCGAGCCGCGCTTCGCGCCTTCGACCAGCTCGTCGGCGGTGATGCCCCGGGCGTCCATGCAGGTGCCGCACACGCCGACCTCGCCGCCGCGGCGGAGCACCGCGCCGAGCATGTCGGCGATGTTGTAGTAGCCCTGCGCGACCTTCTGCCCCGCGTGCGCGCAGGTGGCCGCGTCCCCGAGCAGGAACACGCGCACGCCGCTCGCGCCCTTGTCGAGCAGCGAGCGCGCGAGGCGCAGCGCGTTGTAGGACTTCTCCGTCCCGTAGGGCGGATCGTTGAGGATCAGGAGCGTGTTCATGTCTGCCTCGCTTCGCCGCGGGCGGGGTCGGGCCGCCGGTTGATTGCGTACCCGCCCGGCGTGTCGCGAAACGGCTGGACCAGCAATCGGTCGAGTCGCAGGTCCTCGCGGCGCGCGGAATGCGTCGACCCCGATCGTCATCGCCTCGTGCCCGGCCGCGGGTTGCGCGCGGTAGGTGCCGAAGAGCCGGTCCCACCACGGCAGGTTGAAGCCGAAGTTGCTGTTGGTCTCGTTGTAGACGATCGAGTGGTGGACGCGATGCATGTCCGGCGTCACGACGGCGCGGCGCAGCCACCGGTCGACGGCGACCGGCAGCCGCCCGTTCGCGTGGTTGAACATCGCGGTGGCGTTGAGCAGCACCTCGAAGAGCGAGCACTGCGACCGCCGGAGCGCCGATCGCGGCGACGGCCGCGCACTTGACGGCAGTGGAGATCAGGATCTCGATCGGATGGAAGCGCGTGCCGGTCGTCACGTCGAAGTCGAGGTCGGAGTGGTGCACGCGGTGCAGCCGCCACAGCGCCGGCACTGCGTGGAAGGTGACGTGCTGGAAGTAGACCGCGAGGTCGAGCAGCACGACCGCGAGCGGAATCGCGATCCAGTCCGGAACCCCGAACGCGTTGACGAGACCCCAGCCGTGCGTCTCGCCTGCGATGGCCACCGCGATCGCCGCGCCCGGCGCCGCCAGCCTGAGCACGCCGACGTCGAGGACGAGAAGCCCGAGGTTGTGCGGCCAGCGGTCGCGCCGCGCGAACGCCGCTCGGCGCCGCGGGCGCCAGCACCTCCCAGAGCGCGACCGCGACGAACACGCCGAAGAACACGGCCAGCCGGATCAGCGGCTCGGCGGCGATCCCTGCCTGCGACATCTTGGCGTCCACTCCCCGGTTGCTGCTAGACTGCGTTCAGTCGTCAAGCAATCTGATATTCAATAGATCGATTGAATACTATGCCTGGAGCGCCACACATGTCAACCGCCCCGAATCCCAAGCGCGAGGTCTTCCACAACCTGGCCCGGATCGGCACCGCCCTGTCGAGCGCGGTCCGGCTGGAGTTCCTCGAGCTGCTCGCCCAGGGCGAGCGCAGCGTCGACCAGCTCGCGACCCTGACCGGCGCCTCGGTGGCGAACACCTCCCAGCACCTGCAGAAGCTGAAAGCCGGCCGGGCTGATCGTCGGGCGCAAGGAGGGCCAGTACGTGTACTACCGGCTCGCCGGCGACGAGATCGTCGAGCTGCTCGGCGCGCTCGGAAAAACGGGGGCGGCGTACCTCGCCGAGGTTGAGCGCACGGTGCGGCTGTACTTCGCGGCCAAGGACGACCTGGAACCCGTGCCGGCGCGCGAGCTGCTCGATCGCGCGAAGCGAGGCCTCGTGACGGTGCTCGACGTGCGCCCGCCCGAGGAGTTCGCGGCCGGCCACGTGCCCGGAGCGGTGAACATCCCGGTCCACGAGCTCGAGAGGCGCCTCGCCGAGCTGCCGAAGCGCAAGGAAGTGGTCGCCTACTGCCGCGGCCCGTACTGCCTGATGTCGTACGACGCGGTCGCCCTGCTGCGCAAGAAGGGGCTCAAGGCGCGCCGGCTCCAGGACGGGCTGCCCGAGTGGCGGCTGGCCGGGCTGCCGGTCCAGCAGGACTAGCATCGCCCGGCAGGGCCGACCCTTGCCTTGCTTATCGTAAGCTAGGCAACTATCCTGTGCGGCATGTTCCGCGAGGACCTGTCGCGCAATTTCGGCTTCCTGCTCAACGACGTGGCGCGCCTCATGCGCACCGTGTACGACCGGCGCGTGAAGTCCCTCGGCTTGACGCGCTCGCAGTGGTGGGTCCTCAACCACCTCTTCCGCGGCGACGGGGTGACGCAGACCGAGCTCGCCGAAACCCTGGAGATCGAGAAGGCCACCCTCGGCCGCCTGCTCGACCGGCTCGAGGCGAAGGGCTGGGTGCGGCGCGAGGACGACGCCACCGACCGTCGCGCCTGGCGGGTGTACCTCACCGACGAGGTCGGGCCCGCGATGCGCGAGCTGCGTGCGGTCGCGGCGGAGCTGCGCCGTGACGCGCTCGCCGGCTTGAGCGCGGCGGAGCGCGAGCGCTTCGTCGACACGCTGCTCGCGATCAAGTCCAACCTTGCGAAGGTGCCGCCCGGCGACGGCACGCCGCGCCGCGGCCGCTGACGATGGCCCCGCGCCAGCGCCTGCGGGCGGTACTGCTGATCGGCGTGCCGATCGCCGCCGTCGCGATCGCACTCCATTTCTACGCGCGCGGCGGTCGCCACGTCGAGACCGACAACGCCTACGTGAAAGCGCACATCAACGTGGTGACCGCAGAGGTCGCCGGGCGCGTCGTCGAGGTGGCGGTCCGCGACAACCAGCCGGTCGCGGCGGGCCAGCTGCTCTTCCGCATCGACGCGGCGCCGTTCGACGTGGCGATCGCGCGCGCGGACGCGCAGATGGCGGTCGTGCGCACGGACCTCGACGCGCTGCGCGCCGAATACCGCGTCACCCTCGCCGAGGCCGTCGAGGCCGAGGAGCGCATCGGCTTCCTCACGCGCCAGCTCGAGCGCCAGCAGCGGCTCAAGGAGCGCGGCATGACCCGCGACGACGCCGTCGACGAGGCGCGCCACAACCTCGATGCGGCGCGGGCGCGGCGCGACGCGGTGCGGGAGCGCACCGCGCGCGTGCTCGCCAGCCTCGGTGGCGACCCCGCCCTACCGGCCAATCGCCATCCGCGCTTTCTCGAGGCCCAGGCCGCCCGCAGCGCAGCGCAGCTCGAGGTGGCGCACACGCGCGTGACCGCGCCCGCCGCGGGGGTCGTCAGCAACATGAAGCTGCAGGCGGGCGAGTTCGTCGCGCGCGGCGTGCCGGTGTTCACCGTGATCGAGACCGGCGACACTTGGGTCGAGGCGAACTTCAAGGAGACGCAGCTCGCCGGCGTGCGCGTCGGCCAGCCCGCGCGCATCGTGGCCGACGCCTACCCCGGGGTCGAGTGGCGCGCGCGCGTGAGCACGATCGCCCCGGCGACGGGCGCCGAGTTCGCGGTGCTGCCGCCGCAGAACGCCACCGGCAACTGGGTGAAGATCGTGCAGCGCGTGCCCGTGCTCCTGGCGATCGAGCAGACCGCCGAACAGCCGCCGCTGCGCGTCGGCATGACCGTCAACGTCAGCGTCGACATCGGTCGCGCCCGCGGCCTGCCCGATTTCCTGAGCTGGCTCGCACCCTGACGGGCGGCCCGGTGAGCGCCCAGGCGATTTCCCTGGCCGAGGACACCGGCGCCGGCGCGCCGCTGCGGCGTGCGCTCGTGCTGGGGACGTGCACCGCGGTGACGTTCCTGTACGCGATGACGGTCACCATCGCCAACGTGTCGCTGCCGCAGATGCAGGGGGCGTTCTCGGCGACGCAGGACCAGATCGCCTGGGTGGTGACCGCGAATCTCGTCGCCACCGCGATCGCGACGCCGCTTTCGGGCTGGCTCGTCGCGCGGTTCGGGCGGCGGAAGCTGTGCAACGCCTGCGTCATCGGCTTCGGCGCGGCCTCCCTCGCGTGCGGGTTCGCCGAATCGCTCGAGCAGCTCGTGCTCTTCCGGGTCCTGCAGGGCGCGATCGGCGCGCCGCTCGTGCCGGCGTCGCAGGCGATCGTCCTCGACACCTATCCGCGGCGCCAGCACGGCGCGGTGATCGCAATTTACGGGATGGGCTCGGTGCTCGGCCCGATCATGGGACCGATGGTGGGCGGCTACCTGAGCGAGGCCTACGACTGGCGCTGGGTGTTCTACATGATCACGCCGTTCAGCGTCCTGGCGCTGCTCGGCACCTGGCTCTTCATCGCCGACCGCGAGTCGCCCGCGCGAGTGCGACTCGACTGGCTGGGCTTCCTGCTCCTCTCGGCGATGCTCGCGACGCTCCAGCTCATGCTGGACCGCGGCGAACGCGCCGACTGGTTCGACTCGGGGGAGATCGTGACCTACGCCGCGCTGGCGGCGGTCGCCCTCTATGCCTTCGTCGTGCACAGCGTGACCGCGGAGCGGCCGTTCCTCCAGCCGGCGCTGCTGCGCGACCGCAACTTCACCATCGGCCTCGTGCTCATCTTCGTGTTCGGCATGCTCAACTTCACGCCGATGACGCTGCTGCCGCCGCTCCTGCAGGGCGTCAGCGGCTATCCGGACTCGGTGATCGGGTTCGTGCTCGGTGCACGCGGCCTGGGGACGCTGGTGGCGTTCTTCATAATGATCTTCGCGAGCCGGTTCGACCCGCGCGCGATGATCGCGCTCGGTCTGTGCCTGCAGGCGTTGGCCGGCTGGCAGCTCGCGCATCTGGACATGAACCCGAGCGCCGAGGGCGTGTTCTGGCCGATGGCGCTGCAGGGCTTCGGCGTCGGCGTCCTGTGGGTGCCGATCACGATGGTGAGCTTCTCGACGCTCAAGCAGGCGTCGGTGGCGGAGGCGTCCGCGATCTACAACATGGTGCGCAACGTCGGCTCGAGCATCCACATCTCGCTCAGCATCACGCTCGCGGTGCGGATGACGCGGACGAACTACGCGGAGCTCGCGCCCGCGGTGTCGCCCTACAACGAGGCCCTCTCGATGCCCTGGGTCGCCGGGGGATGGAGCGCGAGCACGCCGGAAGGTCTCGCCGCCCTCGGGCGCGAGGTCGCGCGCCAGGCGGCGATGATCGGCTACATCGACGCGTTCGTGTTCTTCATCGCCACCGCGCTCGTCGTGCTGCCGCTCGTGCTGCTGGTGCGCTGGAAACGGTAAGCAGGAAGCCCGTTCGTTGCTGCAAGGCTTATCAGCGGTGCGGTGCCGGATCCCACCTCGTTCAACGGGAAACATCTCCGGGGCCCTCCAGCGTCGCGAGCAGGGCCAGTGTCATCGCCGCGATACGGCGGTCGAGGTCGGGCGTGCGGAAGAAGTGGTCGAAGCCGAGCTCCGCCACGGTGATCCCCTGCGGCACGATGGCATCGGAGAGCAGTGTCAGGCCGTCGTTCGGGCCGTGCTCGGTGAGGATCGCGTAGTTGCCGCGGGTCCAGTCGGTGAGGTCGCGCTCACGCGGCACGGCGAGGTAGTTGACGACGAGCACATGCGCAGGCAGCTGCGATGCGGCGATCCGGGCGCGGCTCGCCGCGGTCGCCATCGACGGGATCGCGCGCGTATGGTGGCCGCGGAAGGCGAAGCCGATGGCTGCGAGCCAGCTGCGCGGCCAGGCGTCCCAGTAGTCCGCGATCGCAGTGCCGTGGAGAAGCCCCCCGATGTTGACCCACGCCGCCACGTGCGCGGCGCCGTCCGCCCGCCGGAGCCGATCGAGCGCGAGGTGCGTTTCGGGGCCGCCCTTGCTCGTGCTGACCAGGATGAGGCGTCGCCCGTCCGGCGCCAGGCGCTCGATCTCGGCTGCGAGCGTCACGGCGTTCGCTTCCACCGTGTCGTTTTCTTCGATCGGCACGAGTCGCGTCTCGAATCCCCGGCTTTCGAGCACCCGGTGCACCCGCGCGAGGTCCGCGCCAGTCGCCGGATCGGTGCGGTAGCGCCACCCCGGCACGAGCAGGAACAGCTCGTGCGAGGACTCTCGCACCGGCCATAACGGGTCAGCGAGCGCACGCTCGTACCGCACGCGGAACTCGCGGTTGCGCGGCACCGCGTCGATGATCCGGGCGAACAGTTCGGCCGCCTGGTCGAGGCTGGTCGCACGCGCGTGCGCCGCGAGCGACTCGCGCATGGCCGCGGCGTCGCCGCGCTCGAGCGCCTGGGCAAAGGCGAGCCCCGGCGGTACGTCGGCCGCGAACGGCGTCGGCGCGGCCGCCAAGCCGAACAGCAGGAGGAAGAGCGGGCGCCGGATCACCGGATCGCACGCTAGCCCGGTTGACTTTGGTCTTCGCTCCAGGGAAACGATGCCCCGGTCGGCGTTTCCGGTACCCGCGGCGTGACGCTCGCCCTCGCCGGTCTCTGCCTGGTGGACGCCGCCTTCCCGGTCCTCCCCGACGCTGCGGCCGGCGCGCCCTCGGCCCGCAGCGCGTCGAGGATCGGGCACTCGCCCATGCACCCCCGCCGCATCGTCAGTCCAAGCACTCTGCGGATTCGATCTGCACGGTCGAGTGCGCGATACCGAAGCGTTCCTTCAGGCGCGACTTGATCGCGGCGAGCGCGACGCCGTGGTTGGTCGCCGGCGCAAGCCGCACGTGCAGCGTCACAATCGGGCGCTCGGAGGTCAGCATCCACGCATGGACGTGATGCACGTCGAGCACGCCGGGAACCGCCGCGCGCAGGTCGTTCTTGAGCGCCGCGTCGTCGAAGCCCTCCGGCGCGCCTTCCATGAGCACGTGGCCCGCGCGCCGCGTGACGTCCCACGCGCCGCGCAGGATCAGCAGGCTGACGAGCACCGAGAGGAGCGGGTCGATCGGCGTCCACCCGTTCGCGAGGATCACGATCGCGGCGACGATCGCGCCCACCGAGCCGAACAGATCGCCCAGCACGTGCATCAGCGCGGCGTTGACGTTCAGGTTGCGCCGGTCGCCCGCGCGCAGCACGAGGAACGCGACGACGTTCACCGCCAGTCCGGCGACGGCGATCGCGAGCATCGGGCCGGCGAGCACCGGCGCGGGGGCGCGCAGCCGTCCGACCGCTTCCACGAGGATCCACCCGGCGATCGCGAACAGCACGAGGCCGTTCACGAACGCGGCGAGGATCTGGAAGCGGTGATAGCCGTAGCTGCGCTTGTCGTCGTGCGGCCGGCGGGCAATGCGGAACGCCATCCACGCCAGCGCGAGCGCGGCCGCATCGGAGAGCATGTGGCCCGCGTCGGCGATCAGCGCGAGGGAGCCGGCGAGCCAGCCGCCGACCGCCTCGACCACCATGAACCCGGCCGTGAGCAGCAGCACCCAGAAGACGCGCCGCTCGCCGTCGCGGCCGGAGGGCGCGTGATGCGCATGCGCGTGGTCGTGATGGGCGTGGTCGTGCAAGAGGCGATCCCCTACGCGGGGCAGGATGCCCGACCGGGACTCGCCGCGCAACCGGGGGGCGTGAACTCGTGCCGCCGGAACATGCAACCATCGGGGCCGCATGGAATCGCTGAACCACGTCCTGCTCGTCGGCGCGCTGATCCTGCTCGTGGCCCTGCTGCTCGGCGCGGCCTCGTCGCGCGTCGGTCTGCCCTTCCTGCTCGTGTTCCTGGTCGTCGGGATGATCGCCGGCGAAGACGGGCCGGGCGGGATCGCGTTCAACGACTATCGCCTGAGCTTCCTCGTCGGCAACCTCGCGCTGGCGGTGATCCTCCTCGACGGCGGTCTGCGCACGCGCTTCGCGATCTTCCGGGTGGGACTGCGCCCCGCCCTCGTCCTCGCCACGCTGGGCGTCGTGCTGACCGCCGCGCTCGTCGCCGCCTGCGCGGCGTGGCTGTTCGAGCTCGACTGGCGGCTCGCCGCGCTGCTCGGCGCGATCGTCGGCTCGACCGACGCCGCGGCGGTGTTCGCACTGCTGAAGACCGCGGGCGTGCGCCTCAGCGACCGCATCGCCGCGACGCTCGAGATCGAGTCGGGGGCGAACGACCCGATGGCGGTGTTCCTCACCGTCGGCCTGATCGGCATCGTCCTCGCGCCGGCCGAAGAGCCGCTCATGCAGCTCGCCGTCGACCTCGCCAAGCAGGCCGGCATCGGCACTGGAGCGGGCCTCGCGATCGGCTACGTGGCCGGGCGTTTCCTGCCGCGGACCCGCCTCGGCCCCGGCCTCGATGCGCTGCTCGTGTGCGCGATCGGCGTGTCGGTGTTCGCGCTCACGAACGCCATCGGCGGAAGCGGTTTTCTGGCCGTCTATCTGACGGGCGTGATGATCGCGAACGCCGCCGTCCGCACGAGCGACGACGTGCTGCGCGCGATGGACGGGATGGCGTGGCTCGCGCAGTCGAGCATGTTCCTCCTGCTCGGCCTGCTCGTGACGCCGCACGAGATCACGCCATTGCTCGTTCCGGCGCTCGGCGTCGCCGCGTTCCTGATGCTCGTCGCGCGGCCGGCGGCGGTGTGGGCCTGCCTCACGCCGTTCCGTTTCCCCGCCGGGGAGGTCTGGTACATCGGGTGGATGGGGCTGCGCGGCGCGGTGCCGATCGTGCTAGCGATCTTTCCGCTGCTCGCCGGCGTGCCCGGCGCGGCGCTGCTGTTCAACGTCGCGTTCGTAGTGGTGCTCGTCTCGCTGCTCGCCCAGGGGACGACCGTCGGCTTCGCAGCGCGCGCGCTGGGCGTCGCGCTGCCGCGACGCGGGGCGCCACTGGCTCGCGTTCAGCTCGCCGGCGGGAGCGGTCGTCACGAGCTCATGGAGTTCGACGTGGAGGCCGATTCGCCGGTGTGCGGGGCGCCGCTCGGGCTGATCGACCTGCCGCCCGGCGCGCGCGCCGTATCGGTGATGCGCGCGGGGCAGCCGCTCGCACCGGAGGACGCCGGCCCACTCGCGGGCGGCGACGTGGTCGCGATCCTCGCGTCGGAGCCGGTGATCGGACGGCTGGAGGAGATGTTCCTCGCCGATGCGGCGGCGGCGACCGAGAAGCGCCATCGTTCGTTCGGCGAGTTCTTCATCGACGCGGACGCGCCGGCTGCCGAAGTGCTCGCGCTCTACGGCGTGACGCCGCCGGCGTATTTCAACCTCGACGGCACGCTCGGCGAGCTGGTTCGCTCGCGTCTGCTGCGCCAACCGGTCGAGGGCGATGCGGTCGCGCTGGCCGGAATCGTCCTGACCGTCGCCGAGATGGACGGCCCGCGCATCAGCCGGGTCGCCCTCAGGCTGCGGCGACCCGACCGCGGCCGAATGTAGGCCGCTGCGACCGCACGCCGCGCCTAGAAGAAGAGCCGGAACCCGATGTTCACGCTGTTCGCCTGCGGGTACGGATAGGGATACGGCGCGGGCACGGCGATGACCGGCGCCGGGACCGGCACGTAGACCGGTCGCGCGACGATGCGGGGCGCGGGGTAGTACGCGTATGGCCCGACGTACGCCGGCCCGTAACCGTGCTTGTAGTGGCCGTTCTTCCAGCCGTTGCCCGGGTGGGACGCGTAGGGCTGAGAACCCCACCCGCCGTAGCCCGGGCCGTTGTCGTGCGCGAAGGCGGCGAGCGGCGCGGCCAGGAGAAGCGTCGCTGCAGCGGCGGTGGTGATCAGCTTTTTCATCGCGGTCTCCTTTGGTGAGGTGCGATGGCAGCACCTTAAGGCCGCGGTGTAAGCAGACTATTACGCCGCGCGGTCGCGATGTAAGCGCTTGTTTCGGCGCGCGGAAAGTGTCGCCTAGCGGCGACACTCAGCGAATCGGCAGCGCGGCCAGGCCACCGGTGCGGAAGAGCAGGCCGGCGCCCTGGTACCAGGCGATCGCCTCGCGCGTCAGGTCCGCGTCGGTGTCGTCGGGATCGTCCGACGGAACGTCCACCTTGGAGATCGCGACGCCGCGCCGCGGCCGCAGCGACACGAGCCGACCGCCGTCGACGAAGCCCATCTCCTGGTACGTGCTGACGAACGCGCGATCGTGCACGGGATCGACCTGGAAGATGTCCCAGCCGAGGAACCGGCTGCGGTAGGAGAAGTTGAGCAGGCCGAGGACGGTGGGCGCGACGTCGATCTGGCTCATCAGGCGGTCGACCGTGCGCGGCGCGACGTGCTTCGGCGCGTAGACGATGAGGGGAATGCGGTAGCGATCCACGGGCAGCCCGGTCTTGCCCGCGCTGGCGGCCTGGTGATCGGCCACGAGCACGAACACGGTGTCGTCGAACCAGTCCTCGTTGCGCGCATCGGCGATGAACTTACCGATCGCCCAGTCGGTGTACTTCACCGCGCCCTCGCGCCCCGAGCCGGACGGGATGTCGATCCGGCCGTCGGGGTAGGTGTACGGCCGGTGGTTCGAGGTCGTCATGACGTGCACGAAGGACCGCCGCCCGGCGGCGTGGCTCGCGCGCATCTCCTCGATCACCTGGCCGAAGAGGTCCTCGTCGGCGACGCCCCAGACCGTCTCGTGATGGATGCGCGCCGCCGGGATCG
Organism: uncultured beta proteobacterium; assembly: GCA_963716855.1. Taxonomy (GTDB): domain Bacteria; phylum Pseudomonadota; class Gammaproteobacteria; order Burkholderiales; family SG8-39; genus JAGVSZ01. The sequence goes on from CAVQUV010000029.1 coordinate 210,576, forward strand.
CGCGGCGGTCGACCACCGCGTAGCCGTTCGCGCCGAAGAACTGGCTCATGTTGTCGAAGTAGGCATAGCCGCCGTACACGTACTTCGATTCGTAGCCGCGATCGCCGAACACGCTCGCGAGCGAGAACAGGCCTTCGTTGTGGGACCGGCGCACGAGCGACTGCCCGGGCGTCGGCGGGACCGCCAGCGCGAGCGCCTCGAGCCCGCGCACGGTGCGCGTGCCGGTCGCGTACAGCCGCGTGAAGAAGAGCCCTTCGCGCGCCAGCCGGTCGAGGTTCGGCGTGATCCCGGACGTATTGCCGAACGCGCCGAGGTAGTCGGCCGACAGGCTCTCGACGCTCACCAGCACCACGTTGAGCCGTCGCTCGGGCCCCGGATTGACGATCTCGCGCGTGATGTCGCGCGGATCCTCGGAGACGAAGCGCGCCTCGCGGGTCGCGAGCTCCGCGCGCAGCGCGGCGAACACCTCGGCCTCGGGCAGCGTGCGGTAGAACCGCGCGTAGTCGATCTCGTTCGACCGGAACGCGGCGAACAGCTCGTAGAGCCCGTTCCCCGACAGCTCGGCGACGTACTTGTCCGCGCCGCGATCCTTGAGCGACGTGTCGACGCCGCCCGTAACGGCGACCACCGCCGCGGTCCATGCCGCGAGCAGCGCCGCCCGCGGCGCGCGCACGCGCTGGACCGGTCGACGCGGCCAGGTCGCGACGAAGATCGCGGTCGCGATCGCGGCGATCGCGGCGAGGATCCAGCCGACCGGATACGACTGCACGATGTTGCCGAGGACCTCGCGGGTGTAGACGAGATAGTCGACCGCGATGAAGTTGAACCGGCCGTCGAACTCCTCCCAGAAGAGCCATTCGCCGACGGCGAGAAACAGGAGGCCGAAGAGCGCCGCCCATGCGGTCGCCGCGACGATCGCTCGATGCCACCGCGTCGCCAGCACCCGCTCCGGGATCGCGGTCAACCAGAGCGCGAACGGCGCACCGGCGTACAGGAATGTCGCGAGATCGTATCCGGACCCCACCGCGGTAATGCGAAGCATTTCGGCGGGGCTGAAATCGGCGCCCGTCCGCACGGCAAGGGCGACGCGCGTCAGCGTCGCGAGCGCGAAGAACGCGCCGGCAAGCCAGGCGAGCGGCGCGTAGCGCCGCCCGCAGCGCTCGAACACTCGGCGCGTCAGTCGCGGCAGCGCGATCAGGAAGGCTCGCATGGGGAGAACCGGGGGCTCCGCGCAGGATGGGCGCGGGCGCGATGGGAAGGCGTGATTGTACCGCCGCGTCCCTGACGGGCGGCTGACGGCATCGGCGGTCGAGTCCTGCCCGGCGGGCCGTGTCACCGCCGCCGCTCGCGTCGGGGCCCTGCATCATCCCCGGCCTTGTGTCCGGCTCCAGGGCCTGGCGGCGACACTTCGCAGCGCGTCGCGGCCAATGCTCAGGGCCGCGCCAGCGCGGCCCGCGCCTGATCACTCTGCGAGGTCGCGCTTCTTCTGCTCGAACTCGTCCTTGCCGATCTCGCCGCGCGCGTAGCGCTTCTTGAGGATGTCGAGCGCGGTTTCCGCCGGCGGTGCTCCCGCCTGCGGTTCGCGTCGCAGCAGGCGCACGAGCAGGACGATCCCGACGACGAGGATCATCCACCACAGCACGCTGTGGACGATCGCCATCCCCCAACCCCAGCCTTCCATTCCGCCCCACCACATCATTGGACCTCCTTCCCCGCGGCGCTAGAGCGGGGTCTTGCGCAGCCTGAGCGCGTTGCCGATCACCGACACCGACGACAGGCTCATCGCCGCGCTCGCGATCATCGGGCTGAGCAGCAGCCCGAGCCACGGGAAGAGCACGCCCGCCGCGATGGGCACGCCGAACGCGTTGTAGACGAACGCGAAGAACAGGTTCTGGCGGATGTTCGCCATCGTCGCGCGCGACAGGCGCCGCGCCTTGGCGATGCCGCGCAGGTCGCCTTTCACCAGCACGACGCGCGCGCTCTGCATGGCGATGTCGGTGCCGTGGCCCATCGCGATGCCGACGTTCGCCTGCGCGAGCGCCGGCGCGTCGTTCACGCCGTCGCCCGCCATCGCGACGATCTCGCCCTTCGCCTGCAGCGCCTGCACGACGCGATGCTTGTCCTGCGGGAGCACCTCGGCGACGAAGTCCGAAAGCCCGAGCTTCGCCGCCACCGCCTGCGCGGTGCGCTGGTTATCGCCGGTGAGCATGACGATCTTCACGCCCGCCTCGCGCAGCACGCGGATCGCCTCGGGCGTGGAGGCCTTCACCGGATCGGCGACGCCGACGAGCCCGGCTGCGCGGCCGTCGACCGCGACGAACATCACCGTCTGACCTTCGGCCTGCAGCGCCCGTGCGCGCTCGGCGAGCCGCCCTGCGTCGACCTTCGCGTCGGCGAGCAGGGCCGCGTTGCCGATGAGCACCCGGCGGCCGTCGATCGTGCCGCGCACGCCCTTGCCGGTGACCGACGCGAAGTCGGCCACGGGCGCGAGCGCGAGGCCGCGCGCCTCGGCGGCCGCGACGATCGCCGCGGCGAGCGGGTGCTCGCTCGCGCGCTCGAGGCTCGCCGCGAGCCGCAGCACCTCCTGCTCGGGCACTTCGCCGACGGACTCGACCGCCTGCACCGCGGGCTTGCCCTCGGTGAGCGTGCCGGTCTTGTCGATGACGAGCGTGGTGACTTTCTCCATCAGCTCGAGCGCCTCGGCGTCCTTGATGAGCACGCCGTCGAGCGCGCCGCGGCCGACCCCGACCATCACCGAGATCGGCGTCGCGAGCCCGAGCGCGCACGGGCACGCAATGATGAGCACCGACACGGCCACGACGAGGGCGTTGGCAAGCGCCGGCTGCGGCCCGAAAATCCACCACACCGCGGCCGCGATGAGTGCGGCCGCGATCACGCCGGGCACGAACCACGACGACACGAGATCCGCAAGCCGCTGGATCGGCGCGCGCGAGCGCGCCGCCTCGCTCACGAGATGCGCGATCTGGGCGAGCAGCGTATCGGCGCCGACCTTCTCGGCGCGCATCACGAAGCTGCCCGTCTGGTTGACCGTGGCGCCGGTGACCGGATCGCCGGTGCGCTTTTCCACCGGCACCGACTCGCCGGTGATCATCGACTCGTCGACGACGGAGTGGCCCTCGAGGACGATGCCGTCCACCGGGACCTTGGAGCCGGGCCGCACGCGCAGCGCGTCGCCGGGCTGTACGTCGGCGAGCGGAACCTCGCCCTCGGCGCCGTTTGCCTCGACGCGAATCGCGGTGTTGGGCGCGAGGCCGAGCAGCGCGCGCACTGCGCTCGAGGTCTGCGACCGGGCGCGCAGCTCCAGCACCTCGCCCAGCAGCACCAGCGTGGTGATGACGGCCGCCGCCTCGAAGTAGAGCGGGACGAGGCCGTGCGCCTTGAACGCCTCGGGGAGCGCGCCCGGTGCGAGCACCGCGAACACGCTGAACGCGTAGGCGACCGCAACGCCCAGCCCAATGAGGCTGTACATGTTGAGCCGCAGCGTGCGGAACGACACCCAGGCGCGCTGGAAGAACGGCCAGCCGCCCCAGAGCACGACCGGCGTGGCGAGCGCGAGCTGTCCCCAGGCGTAGAGCGTTTCGTTCACCGCGTGGCGGAACCCGACGCCCCAAACCATCTCGGCCATCGCCGTTGCAATGAGCGGCAGGCTCAGCGCGACGCTCACCCAGAAGCGCCGCGTCATGTCCTTCAGATGGACGTTCTCGACGTCCTCGAGCGTGGCGGTGCGCGGCTCGAGCGCCATGCCGCAGATCGGGCAGTTCCCCGGCGCGTCGCGCACGATCTCGGGATGCATCGGGCAGGTCCACTCGACCTGCGTACCGGCCGTCACGGCCGGAGGCGGCGCGCCTGCTGCGGCGATCTGATGCGGAGAGGCATCAGGTCCGTGTTTGTCATGCACGTGACCGTGGCGTGCGTGGACGGTCATGACAGCTTCTCCTCCGTGGGCCGGACCTCCCTCGTGGCGGACCGCTCCTTGCTGTGCGAACTCACTTCTCGATGCGCGTCACGAGGTAGTTGTCGCCCTGCTTCTCCGCCCGGAACTTCACCTTGTCTCCGGCTTTGACCTTGTCGAGCAGCGCAAGATCCGTGACCTGGAACACCATCGTCATCGCCGGCATGTCGAGGTTCTTGATCGGCCCGTGCTTGATGGTGAGCTTCTTCGCCTCCTTGTCCACGCGGCGGATCTCGCCCTCGGTGAGCGCCGCCGACGGCGCCGCAGCCTTCGTCGCGGCGCCGTGGCCGGCGTGGTCCGTTTGCGCGAGCACGGCGGGGGCACCGAGCGCCAGCGTCGTCGCGAGAATCATGGATGTCTTCATCGTCGTCTCTCCTTGCGTCAGCGCACCGTAATCTTGCCGACCATCCCGGCCTCGAAGTGACCTGGCACGAGGCAGCCGTAGTGGAACTCGCCCGGCTTCGTAAACTGCCACACGATCGCGGCCGTCTTGCCGGGCGCGACGTGCGCCATGTACGGCTCGTCGTGCTCCATGCCGGGGTGCTTGCGCATCATCTCGGCGTGTTCCTTCAGATCCTGCAGCGTGCCGAGCACCATCTCGTGCATCACCTTCCCCGAGTTCGCGACCTCGAACCGGATCGTCTCGCCGCGCTTCACGTCGATCGCGGCCGGCGTGAACCGCATGGCGTCGGACATGCCCGACGCGGACGGTGCGCGCGACGCGCTTCGGGTCACCGGTACGTCCAAAGGCGGTCTCGACCATCGGCGGCGCGGCAGCCGTCTTGCCGTGGGTTTCGTGGGCGCCGCTCAGCGGCGAGACGACGAGGAGTGCGGCCGCGACGAGTGCGCGGCGAAGCGATTGTCGGTCAGTGAACATGGCGGTGATGAAGGTCCGGATAGTGCGGGTGAGCGTGGGAAATCGCGGCATGCCGGTGCGCGTGCGCATGCGGCTCGCTGCCGTCCCACGCGAAGCCGTGATCGTGCTGATGGTGCTCGTCGTGCACGTGAGGATGCGCATGCTCCAGCGGCTCGTGCGTGTGCGGGTGCTCGTGCCGCTCGGTCAGGTGCAGCCACACGCCTGCGCCCATCAGCGCCGCCGCCAGCCAGAACGCCGGCGACGTCGGCTCGGAGAAGGCCCCGATCGCGACCGCTGCGCCGATGAACGGCGCGGTCGAGAAGTACGCCCCGGTGCGCGCGGCGCCGAGCCCGCGCAGCGCGACGACGAAGAGCACCAGGCTCACGCCGTAGCCGAGGAGACCGACCGCGAGCGCGGCGGCTGCGGGCGCCGCGGCCGGCAGGTGGCCGCCAATGGCGAGTCCGATCGCCAGGTTGACCGCCCCCGCGACGAGCCCCTTCACGCCCGCAATGAACGTCGCATCCCCGCCGGACACCTTCCGCGTGAGATTGTTGTCGATCGCCCAGCACAGGCACGCGGCCGCGACGAGAAGCGCACCGATCGCGTCGCGCGCGCCAGCCGCATCGGTCGGCCAGGCGAGCGCGACACCGCCCGCGACGATCAGCGCCATCCCGAGCACGATGCGGCGGCCGGCGTTCTCGCGAAAGACGACCCACGCGATGACCGCGGTGAGCACCGCCTCGAGATTCAACAGAAGCGACGCGCTCGCGGCGCTCATGCGCGCGAGGCCGATCATGAGCAGTACCGGCCCGAGCACCCCCCCGAACACAATCGCCGCGCCAAGCCACCGCCAGTCACCCGGCGCGAGCCCGGTGCCGCCCGGCCGCTGCCAGACGCGCGCCCGAAGGGCGAGCAGCCCCACGCCGCTGCCGAGGTAGAGCAGCGCCGCGAGCACCACTGGATGCACCTCCGCGACGAGTGCTTTCGCAACCGGCGTGCTCGCGCCGAAGAGCATCGCAGCGCCGAGCGCGGCGGCGACGGCGCCCGCGTTGACGTCGACTGCGGCAAGCCGGTTCATGCGGCGGGATGATGCCCGACCGGAGCGCCGGGCGGCACCACCGGCTCGCGCGCGACGCCGCGACGCCGCATCAGGTAGTACGCCGCCGGGATCACGAGCATCGACAGCAGCGGCGCGGTGATCATGCCGCCGATCATCGGCGCGGCGATGCGTTGCATGACCTCGGCGCCGGTGCCGGCCGACCACATGATGGGCAGGAGGCCTGCGACGATCACCGCGACCGTCATCGCCTTTGGCCGCACGCGCAGCACCGCGCCTTCCTCGATCGCGCGCCCGACCTCCTGCGCCGTGAGCGCGATCCCGGCCCGCTCGCGCGCTTCGAGGGCGTGTCGCAAGTAGATGAGCATCACGACCCCGAACTCGGCCGCGACGCCCGCGAGGGCGATGAATCCGACCGCGGAGGCGACCGACATGTTGTAGCCGAGCAGGTACATGAGCCAGAGCCCGCCGATCAGCGAGAACGGCATCGTCGCCATGATCAGCGCCGCCTCGTCGAAGCGCCGGAAGGTGAGGTAGAGCAGCACGAACACGATCAGCAGGGTGAACGGCACGACCACGGTCAGGCGCTCCTTCGCGCGCTCGAGGTACTCGAACTGACCCGACCAGGCGATCGAATAGCCCGGGGGCAGCGTCACGCTCTCGATGACCGCGCGCTGCGCGTCGCGCACCACCGCCACCAGGTCGCGGCCGCGGATGTCGACGTAGATCCAGCCCGACGGCCGCGCGCTCTCGCTCTTGATGCCGGGCGGCCCGTCGGCCACCGCGATCGCGGCGACGGCCGAGAGCGAAATCTGCTGCCCGCGCTCGGTGACCACCGGGAGCGTGCGCAGCTTCTCGATCGAGTCGCGCAACTCGCGCGGATAGCGGACGTTGATCGGAAAGCGCTGCAGGCCTTCGATCGTCTCGCCGACGTTCTCGCCGCCGATCGCCGCGGCGACGATCTCCTGCACGTCGCTCACGTTGAGTCCGTAGCGCGCGGCGGCGTTGCGGTCGATCCGGACGTCGATGTACCGCCCGCCCGTGAGTCGCTCGGCGAGCGCGGAGGTCACGCCCGGCACGTCGCGCACCGCGCGCTCGATTTCCGCGGCGACGCGGTCGATCTCGGCGAGGTCCGGCCCGCTCACCTTGATGCCGAGCGGGCTCTTGATGCCGGTGGCGAGCATGTCGATGCGGTTGCGCACCGGCGGCACCCAGATGTTGGACAGCCCGGGGATCTTGAGGCGCTCGTCGAGCTCGTCGATGAGCGCCTGCGTCGTGAGGCCCGGCCGCCACTCCGCGCGCGGCTTGAGCTGGATCGTGGTCTCGATCATCTCGAGCGGCGCGGGATCGGTCGCCGTCTCGGCGCGCCCGATCTTGCCGAAGACGCGCTTCACCTCGGGCACGGTCGCGATGAGCCGGTCGGTCTGCTGGAGGAGCTCCGCCGCCTTGCCCGGCGACAGGCCCGGCAGCGCCGTCGGCATGTAGAGCAGATCGCCCTCGTCGAGCGGCGGCAGGAACTCGCCGCCGATCCGGGTCGCCGGGTACCACGTCGCGGCGAGCAGGACCACGGCGACGACGAGCGTGAGCCGCGGGGCCGCGAGCACGCCCGCGGATGATCGGGTGGTACAGCGCGATCAGCCAGCGGCTCAGCGGGTTGGCCTGCTCGGACGGGATCCGGCCGCGGATCAGGTAGCCCATGAGCACCGGAACGAGCGTGACCGACAGCGCCGCCGCGGCGGCCATCGCATACGTCTTGGTAAACGCGAGCGGCGCGAAGAGCCGCCCCTCCTGCGCCTGGAGCGAGAACACCGGCACGAACGAGAGCGTGATGATGAGCAGGCTGAAGAAGAGCGCCGGCCCGACCTCGGCCGCCGCGTCGCCGATGACCCGCCAGTGCTCCGCGCCCGCGAGCTTCGCGCCCGGATGCGCGTGCTGCCACGCCTCAAGCTTCTTGTGCGCGTTCTCGATCATGACGATCGCCGCATCGACCATCGCGCCGACGGCGATCGCGATCCCGCCGAGCGACATGATGTTCGCGTTCACGCCCTGGTACTGCATCACGATGAACGCCATCAGCACGCCGAGCGGCAGCGTGACGATCGCGACGAACCCCGAGCGCAGGTGGAACAGGAAAGCGAGGCAGACCACCGCGACGACGACGAACTCCTCGACGAGCTTGTCGCGCAGGTGGGCGATCGAGCGTTCGATCAGACCCGAGCGATCGTACGTCTCGACGATCTCGACGCCTTTCGGGAGGCTCGCCTTGAGCGAGGCGAGCTTGGCCTTGACCGCGTGGATGGTCTCGAGCGCGTTCTTGCCCGACCGCATCACGATCACGCCGCCGACGACCTCGCCCTCGCCGTCGAGGTCGGCGATCCCGCGCCGCATCTCCGGGCCGATCTGGACGTACGCGACGTCCTTGAGCATGACCGGCGTCCCGGACTCGCTCGTCCGGATCGGGATGACGCGGAAATCGTCGAGCGTCTTCAGATAGCCGCTCGCGCGCACCATGTACTCGGCCTCGCCGAGCTCGACGACGGAGCCGCCGGTCTCGCGGTTCGCGTTCTGGATGGCCTTGACCACCATGGCGAGCGGGATGCCGTAGGCGCGCAGGCGATCGGGGTCGAGCACGACCTGGTACTGCCGCACCATGCCGCCGACGGTCGCGACCTCGGCGACGTTCGGGACGCTCTTCAGCTCGTACTTGAGGAACCAGTCCTGCAGCGCGCGCAGTCCGCCGAGGTCGTTGCCGCCGGAGCGGTCGACGAGCGCGTACTGATAGATCCAGCCGACGCCGGTCGCGTCGGGGCCGAGCGCGGCCTTCGCGCCCGCGGGCAGGCGCGATTGCACCTGGTTCAGGTACTCGAGCACCCGGGAGCGCGCCCAGTACAGATCGGTGCCGTCCTCGAACAGCACGTAGACGAACGAGTCGCCGAAGAACGAGTAACCGCGCACGACCTTCGCGCCCGGCACCGACATCATCGTCGTCGTGATCGGATAGGTGACCTGGTCCTCGACGATGCGCGGCGCCTGGCCGGGGAAAGTGGTGCGGATGATCACCTGCACGTCGGAGAGGTCGGGAATCGCGTCGACCGGCGTGCGCAGGATCGCCCACACGCCCCACGCCGCGACGAGGAGCGTCGCGAGGAGGACGAGGAAACGGTTCGTGATCGACCAGCGGATCAGATTCGCGATCATTGCGCGCCCTCCGTGTGCGAGCCTTCTCCCCTCCTGGTCAGGAGGGGTGGCGCGCAGCGCCGGGGTGGTTGATCGGCGTGATCCACACCACCCCACCCGCTGCGCGGGCACCCCTCCTCATGAGAGGAGGGGAGCTTCGCTATCGCGATCATTTGTGCGCCCCGTGGCCCGCCGGCTCGACCTTGGTGGTCTGGAACTCTCCGTCGCGCGTGATCACGAAGTCGAAGCGGATCGCGTCGCCGGCCTTCAGGCCCGACGGCAGCCCGCCCTGCGGCGCCTTGAACTCCATCGTCATCGCGCCCATTCCCGCGCTCGGGACCGCACCGTGCTTGATGAGCAGGGACTGGTCGTCGACGCTCACCACCACGCCCTCGCCGCGGTGTGCGGGGCTCGCCGCGCCGGGCTCGCCGCCCGCAGGTTCCATCGGCTGCATGCGCGTGAGCGTCGATCGCAGGCTCGCCTCCGAATCGATGAGGAACTGCCCCGACAGCACGACGCGGTCACCCGCCGCGAGCCCCTTCAGGATCGCGGTGTCGCCCCCCGCCTCGCCGCCGGCCTCGACCTCGACCTGGCGGAACTGGCCCTTCTCTCCGGCGACGATCACGACCGTGCGCGTGCCGGTGCGGATCACCGCCTCGCTCGGCACCAGCAGCGTCGCACGCGCCTGCGCCGGCGTGAACGAGAGCGACGCGAACATCCCGGGCGAGAGCCGTGCCCCGGGGTTGGCGAGCTCGATGCGCGCGCGCACGGTGCGCGTCTCGGCGCTGACCTCCGGCAGGATCGCCGCGACGCGGCCGCGAAAGGTCTCGCCCGGCCACGCGGCCACGCGCGCCTCGACCGGGGTGCCCGGGCGCACGGCCGCGCTCAGGCTCTCGGGCACCTCTGCATTCACCCAGACGGTGGAGACGTCGACGATGCGGAAGAGCGTCGCGCCCGGCATCACGCTCATCCCCTCGCGCACCTCGAGCGCCGCGATCACGCCGCCGATCGGCGCGCGGAGCGTGACGCGCGGCGCGACGCGGCGATCGCGCTCGACGGCGCCGATGAGCTCGTCGCTCATCCCGAGCAGCACGAGGCGCTGGCGCGTCGCGGCGCGCAGCGTCTCGACGTCCGCGAGCTCGCTCTTGAGCAGCGCGAGGTACTCCTCCTGCGCCGCGGCCCACTCGGGCACGAGCAGCTCGACGAGCGGCGCGCCCTTCGCGATCGGGTCGAGCGGCGCGCGCGCATACAGCTTCTCGACGAAGCCGCCGGTGCGCGACTGCAGCACCACGACGCCGCGCTCGTTCCACGCCACCGTGCCGACCGCCTCGATCCTGCGGTCGAGGGTCCCGGTCCGGACGACCGCGGTGCGCACGCCGAGGTTCTGCGTGACACGGGGGTTGATCGTGACGCCGCCCTCGGCCGGACCCTCGTCGGCGTACTTCGGCACGAGCTGCATGTCCATGAACGGCGACTTGCCCGGCTTGTCGAACCGCTGCTGCGGATACATCGGGTCGTACCAGTAGAGGACCTTGCGGCCGGTGTCGGCCCTCGTGGCCGGCGCCGCGTCCGTCGCGGCCGGCGCGAGATGCTTCATCCCCTCCGACCTGCCGTACCAGTAGCCTCCTGCGATTCCTGCGGCCGCGAGCACGACAACGAGCGTCCCTGCGATAACGGGTTTCATTGCTTGGTCTCCTCGGCCGGGGCGAGATAGTTCAGGCCGGCCCACGCGCGGCCGCGCTCGAGCAGGGCGTTGTGCAGCCCGAGGCGCGTTTCGGCCTCGGCCTTGCGCGCCTCGATGACGGAGGCGAGCGCGCCCTTGCCGCCGCGATACGACGCGAGCGCCGCCTCGGCACGCTCCCGCGCGAGCGGCACGAGCAGCGCCTCGAAGCGCTGCACGCGCTTGCTCCACGCCTCCCAGTCGACGGCGAGACCGCGCAGCTGCGCGGCGTACATGCGGCGCGCCTCCTCGAGCTGCGCGCGGGCGCGCTCGACCTGCGCCACGCTCGCGGCGACCTCCCGGTCCTGGCGGTTCGCCGGCGCGATCGGCAGGTCGACGCTGAACATCAGGCTCAGCATGTTGGAGTAGTACGGGCTGCGCTGGCCGTACGACAGCTCGACGCCCCAGTCGGGCTTCTTCGTGCTCTGCGCGAGCGCCACGTCGCTGCGCGCGAGCGCCGTGCGGCTCTCGAGCACCTGCAGCGTCGGCTGGCGGTCGAGCGACTCGAGCAGCGCCGCGACCGGCACCGCGAGCCGGGCGGTGTCGGGCGCCTCGCCGAGCGGACGCTGCGCGTCCTCGCCCACGAGCGCCGACAGCGCGATTCGCGCACGCGCCAGCACGCGCTCCTGGTCGATCACCTGGTCCCGCGCGGCCTCGACCGCCGAGCGCGCCATGAACCCGTCCGCGGGCGCCGCACGGCCCGCGGCGATCGCCGCGGCCACGGTGTCCTGCTGGAGCGCGACCGCATTGACGAGGTCGCTCATCACTTCGACCGAGCGCGTCGCGTGCAGCGTGTCGTACCACGCGAGCGCGATGTCGCGCCGCAGGTTCGCGCGCTCCAGCACGAGGCCGGCCTGCTCCACGCCGAGCTCGCGCGCGGCGCGCTCGCCGCGCGCCTTGCGCTTGTCGCCGTTCACGATGTCCTGCATCACGCCGATCCGCTTCATCGTCATGAAGTCCCGCGTCAGGCTCCAGGCGTCCTCGCCGCTGACCGGCACGTTCTCGAGCCCGAACTTGAGCTTCGGATCGGGGAGCTGGGAGGCGCGGCCGGCGAGGTCGGAGGCCGCGGCGACCGCGGAAGACTGCGCGGCGAGCCGCGCGGAACGACCCTCGCCGAGGCGGATCGCCTCGTCGAGCGACAGGGCCTGCGCCGCGACGCTGGGCGCCGCGGCGCCGATGAGAATGCACGCGGCAACGCGTGCGATGACTGTGCGATGCATGGAACCTCCGCTCGATCGAACCGGATGCAGACCGTGCCCGTGCGGCACGGCGCGTCGATCAAGCGCAGGTCAGATGCGCAGGCGGCGGTGCAGGAGGAAAGGCGGGGGGGCGCCGGTGTGCGCGAGCCAGCGGGTCAATTTGGCCGTCGCATCGGCACCCGTGCGTGCAAAGTCGTCCACGCGCAGCACGGCGAGCGGCGCGCCGAGATCGGGCGCCACGAGCGGCTTCGCCTGGTCGACGGTCTGCGTGCCGGCTTCGCAATGCGCCTTGCAAAGCGTGTCGGGAGCGGGCTGCTCGGGCGCGCCGTGATGGCAGGTCTCGGTCGCCTCGTCCGCCGGGGCGGCGAGCACGCACCCATGTGCCGCGACCAGCGCCTGCGCGAGCACGAGCGCCACGATCGCGAGGAGCGCGGCGAGGCGGCGGGGCAGGCCAGGGCGGAACATCCGGGAAGAATAACCCAGCCCGATCGGCCGGGCGGTTGCGCTGGATCAAACCGCTACCAGCCGCGCACCGCGTTCGCCAGCAACTCGTACAGCGCGATCTGGCTCCCCTGCAGCGCGCCCACGCTCGGCACGAAGTCGAGCGGCGTCATCACGCTGAAATTGGGAATGACCGTCGGCGCCGGCACGACGGCGATTCCGGCGGCCTCGAACTCTGCGCGCGCACGCCGAATGTCGAAGCCGTGCATCACCAGCACGACGCGCTTCACGCCGTCGCGCTTCAGGATCGCGGCGGAGAGCTGCGCGTTCTCGTGCGTGTTGCGCGACCGGTCCTCGGTCCAGCGCACCGGCACGTTGAACTCCTGCTCCAGCGCGGCACGCATCAGCGACGCTTCCGAAGCCGTGTCGCCCCAAACCGACCCGCCGGCCACGAGCACCGGCAAACCGGTTTCGCGCGCGAGCTTCGCACCGTAGCGCACGCGCTCGAGCGTCCAGCGGTTGAGCGTGTCGCCCCCGTACTCGGGCGCCTCGCGTCGCACGCCGCCGCCGAGGATGACTACCGCCTGCGCGGTGCGCGCGTCCTCGAGGCGCACCGCCGGGCTGTCGTTGGCGAGACGCAGGAGGAGACCCGAGACCGGGCTCAGCGAAAGCGCCAGCAGGGTCGCGAGCCCGGTCCAGACCATCGCACGCCCGGTCCGCGGCCAGCGTCGAAGCATCAACGCCCCCGCGATGGCGAGCAGCAATGGGCCGGTCGGCGGCAGGACGAGCGCGCCCAGGAGCTTCTTTAGCAGGAAGAGGTCCATGAGAGCGTCGACAGTACGTCAGTCGGCCGCGGGGCGTGCGAGGGAACGAGCCCCCCGCCGGATGGATGATGACGAGCAGCAACCTCCAGCGCGATCTGGACGGGCTTCGAGGCGCGGCCGAAGACGTTGCACTGACCCTCCCCTCCTGGTCAGGAGGGGTGGCGCGAAGCGCCGGGGTGGTTGAACAGGGTAATCCACACCACCCCGCCCGCTGTCAGGAGGGGTGGCGCGAAGCGCCGGGGTGGTTGAACAGGGTAATCCACACGACCCCGCCCGCTGCGCGGGCACCCCTCCTCATGAGAGGAGGGGCGTTCCCGCACTAGCGCTTGCCGCGCTTCATCAGCTCGACGAGATACCCGCTCGGAATCGCGTAGGTGATCCCGCTCGGCTGCGCGAGCACGGATTCCTTGGTGCCCTTCACGAACACCATGTTCACCACGCCGATCACCTCGCCGGTGGCGGGGGAGTAGACGGGACTGCCGCTGTTCCCGGGGTAGGCGGTCGCATCGAGCTGGAACACCGGGAACGCGCCGCTCGTGAGCTGGCGGACCAGATGCGGGTCGAGCTGGCTCGAATTCGCCATCGGGATCGCGATCGGCGTGATCGCCGCCACCATGCCGCGATGCGTGGCGGGATGCGGCCCGAGGACGTTGCCGATCGGAAAGCCGGTGAACAGGATCGCCTCGCCTTCGCGCACGTCTTCGGAGTTGCGCAGAGTGAGCGGCGGCAGCGGCGCGCCCTCGATGCGCAGGAGCGCGAGGTCGTGCGCGGGGTCGGCCGCGCCGCGCGTCGCGGGCCGCAGCTGCGCCTCGCGCCCCTGACCCGCGATCAGGATCGCGATCGTCTCGAGCTTCTCCACATCGAGCGTTGCGGGCAGGACGTGGGCGTTGGTGACGATCGTCGCGCCGTCGCCGACCGCGAACCCGGTCCCGAGAAAGCGGAACGCCGGCGAGCGCGTGCGCTGGAACGACCCGACCGCCACGACCGAGGCCTTGACGCGCTGGATCGTCTGCGGCGCATCGGACAGGGCCTGGGCCGACGCGCCGATCGGCGCCGCCAGGGCTAGCGCCAGGAACAGGCCGACGCGCATCGGCTACATCCGCGCGGCGCGCGCCGACGCGAGCAGCGGCGAGGGCTCGGCGAACTGCGGGTTGTACGGATGCTCCGGCGCGCCGTAGAGCCGCCGGATCTTCTTCACGTAGTCGCGCGTCTCGGCGTACGGCGGCACGCCGCGGTGGCGATCGACCGCGCCCTCGCCCGCGTTGTAGGCCGCCGCGGCGAGCTCGACCTGCCCGCGGTAATAAGCGAGCAGCCAGCGCAGGTACGAAAGGCCGCCGCGCACGTTGTCGGCCGGGTCGTAGGCGTTCTTGACGCTGAAGCGGGCCGCGGTGTCGGGAATCAGCTGCATGAGGCCGCGCGCGTTCTTCGGCGAGCGCGCATACGGCTCGAAGTTCGACTCCACCGCGACGATCGCCAGCGCCAGGCGCGGGCTCACGTCGTACTTCGGCGCGAGGCTGCGCACCAGCTCGGCGAACTTCTGCTTGTAGGGCGGCAGGCCGGCGAACGTATCGGCGCCGTCGTCGAACGCCAGCACCGCCGCCGGCATCGTCGCGGGCTGCATGCAGTCGGGCAGGCGGTCGACCGCATCGCCGACGAAGCGCTGCATGCGCTGCGCATGCGCGTGGCCCTGCGCGGCGGCAAGCGCGAACAGGCTCGCGGCAAACGCGTCGTCGTGCGGGAGACCGCGGCCGTTCGCGTACATCCAGCCCAGGCCGTACTGCCCCTCCGCGTCCCCGCGGCGCGCCGCCTCGCAGTAGAAGAACGCGGCCTTCGCGAGGTCTTTCGGAACGCCCTCGCCGTGCTCGTGCGCGAGCGCGAGCACGACCAGTTCGCGGGGAGCCGCGTTTGCGTCGTACGCGGCGAGAGGATCCGCGGCCTGCACGGCGCCCGCCGCGAGGAGGCCCAGGATCGCGCAGACGGTGCGGCGGAAGGCCACTTGGCGCCCCTAGGTTCCCGCCGGCTCGGCGGCGAAGCGCGCGACGTACCAGGGCAGCGCCTCGACGAGGCCGGCGCGCAGGTCGTGCGTCGGCGCGTAGCCGAACAGTCGCACCGCCTTGCCGACGTCCGCCTGCGAGTGCCGCACGTCGCCGGCGCGGAACGCCTCGTGCACCGCGGCCGGCGCGTCGAGATCGGGCAGGAGTTGGCGCAGCGTGGCGTACAACCCGTTAAGCGTCGTGCGCTCGCCGACCGCGACGTTGTAGACCTGGTTCACCG
>CAVQUV010000030.1:0-90530 GCA_963716855.1 uncultured beta proteobacterium
GCTACACTCCCGCGATGCCCCGGCTCCTCGTCATCAACCCCAACACCACGCAGTCGATCACCGAGCTCGTGGCATGGCACGTGCGCGATGCGGTCGGGCCCGGGTTCGAGATCGTCGCGGCCACGGGCAGCTTCGGCTGCGCCTACATCAGCTCGGAGGCCTGCTACGCGATCGGCGCCCACGCCGCGCTCGACTGCCTCGAGAAGCACGGCGCCGGGTGCGACGCGGTGCTGCTCGCGTGCTTCGGCGATCCGGGGCTCTTCGCGCTGAAGGAGGTCAGCACCGTTCCGGTGCTCGGCCTCGCCGAGGCGTCGATGATCGAGGCGACGGAGACGGCCGGGCGCTTCTCGATCGTGACCGGCGGCGCGGCCTGGAAGCCGATGCTCGAACGGTTCGCGGCGGAGATCGGCTATGCCGACCGGCTCGCGAGCGTGCGCACGGTTGCGCTGACCGGCGGGCAGATCGCCGCCGATCCGGATGCGGCGCTCGCGATCGCTGGCCGAGGAGAGCTCGCGCGGCCGCCGAACGGGACGGCGCGAAGGCGGTGATCCTCGGCGGCGCCGGTCTCGCCGGGCTCGCTGCGCGTATCGCCGACCGCGTGCCGGTGCCGGTGCTCGACAGCGTGCTCGTCGGCGCGCGCCGGATCGCCGCGCTGGCGAGAAACTCGCACTGACCCGAAGGAGCGAAACGATGGCAGAGGGATTGCTCGCAGGCGACACCGCGCTGATCACCGGCGGCGCATCGGGCATCGGGCGCGGTGTCGCGACCGCCTTCGCGCGCGAAGGCGCGCGCGTCGTGCTTGCGGACGTGGAGGCAGCGCGCGGCGAGGAAGTGGCCGCGGCGATCCGCGCCGCGGGCGGCGATGCGCGCTTCGTGACGGCCGACCTGTCGGCGCGCGACGGTCCCGCAACGCTGCTCGCGAGGGCGCTGGAGGCGCTCGGATCGCTCTCGATCCTCGTCCACAGCGCGAGCCCGCGGCGCCTCGAAGCCGATACGGTCGTCGGCGGTGAGCGACGAAACCTGGGATCGCATGCTCGCGGTGAACCTGCGCGCCGGCTTTCAGCTGGGCCGCGACGCCGCCCGCCACATGCGCGAGCGGGGCATCAAGGGCCGCATCCTGTTCATGACCTCGCTGCACGCCGAGTCGCCGCGCAACCTGCCGCACTACAGTGCGTCGAAGGCGGGGCAGACGATGGTGATGAAGGAGCTCGCGCGCGCCTTCGGGCCGCACGGCATCCGGGTGAACGCGATCGCGCCGGGCGCGATTCCCGGCGGCGGCTTCGATGCGAAGGGCGCGGGCATCGAGCGCCTCACGCGCTGCACCAGCCTTGGCCGCCTCGGTACGCCCGAGGACATTGCGGGGATGGCGTTAGCGCTCGTGTGCGAGCGCTTCTCGGCTTACGTCACCGGCACGACCGTCGCCGTGGACGGCGGTCTGGCGCTGCACAACTGGATCGAGCCCGCGGCGCTCTGACTTCGAGGCGCTACTTCCTGACGAGCGGGCAGGCGCTCTTCGCGAGCGGCTGGAACGCCTGGTCGGCCGGCACCGTGCCGCGCAGCTCGTAGTAGTCCCAGGGGGACTTCGACGCCTCGGGCGCCTTCACTTCGAAGAGGTACATGTCGTGCACCATCCGTCCATCCGGGCGGATGCGGCCGTTCCGGGCGAAGAAGTCATTGACCGGCATTTCGCGCATCTTCGCCATCACCGCGCCGGTCTCGTCGGTGCCCGCCGCCTGCACTGCCCTCAGGTAGTGCATGGTCGACGAATAGACGCCCGCCTGGCTCATGTTCGGCATCTTGCGCGTGCGCTCGAAGAAGCGCCGCGACCACTTGCGCGTGTCGTCGTTCAGGTCCCAGTAGAACGCCTCGGTGAGCAGCAGCCCCTGGGTGGTCTTCAGCCCGAGGCTGTGGATGTCGTTGATGTACACGAGCAGCCCGGCGAGGCGTTGCTTGCCGCCCTTCGTGACGCCGAACTCGGACGCCGCCTTGATCGCGCCGATGAAATCGCCGCCGGCGTTGGCGAGCCCGATGACCTTCGCGCCGGAGGCCTGCGCCTGCACGAGGAACGAGGAGAAATCCGACGCGTTCAGCGGGTGCCGTGCGGCGCCGAGCACCTTGCCACCGTCGGCCTTCACGACGTCGGCGGTGTCCTTTTCGAGCGAATGCCCGAACGCGTAGTCCGCAGTGAGGAAGAACCACGTATCGCCGCCGTTCTTCACGACCGCCTTCCCGGTCACGTTGGCAAGGGCATAGGTGTCATAGGCCCAGTGCACGGTCACCGGCGAGCACGCCTCGTTCGTGAGCCGCACCGAGCCGGGACCGTTGAACACGGCGATCCGGTTCTTCTGTCGCGCGACCTCCACGACCGCGAGCGCCGGCGCCGATGCGGCGACATCCATGAGCGCGTCGACTTTCGTGGTGTCGAACCACTCGCGCGCCTTGCTCGCGGCGATGTCGGCCTTGTTCTGGTGGTCGGCATAGACGAGCTCGATCGGTCGTCCGAGCACCGTGCCGCCGAAGTCCTCGATCGCCATCCGCGCGGCGGTCACGCTGCCCTCGCCGGTGATGTCCGAGTAGAGACCGCTCATGTCGAGGATGAGGCCGATGCGGACCGCGCCGTCCGAGACCCGATCTCCTTGGGCGTGAGCGGGGGCCGCCACCGCGAGGGCCGCGGCGAGTAGCAGGGTGCGGATCATGGTTCTCCTCCTTGAAGCGAGCGGAAGGATTCTGGCATAGCCGCCGGGGGCGAGCCCGCTCGGGCCGCCCGCCTCATGCGCGCCCGGCGAGCTCGAGGAACCGGCTCGGCTGCCCGAGCACGTGGTTCGCGAGTGCCTCGAAGATCGAGTCCTCCACGGAATGCGCGTCGACCACGTAGCTGGCGGTGCCGAAGCGCGCGACGTTGCGGCAGAGGAAGGCGATCCGTCCCCGGTTGCGGTCGGCGCATGATGCGCACGTGGATCGGTCGAACGGTAGACGGTGCCCATCTCTCCGCGCGCGATCGCCTCGTCGAGGACGTACCTTCCCACCGACTTCACAGCGGGCTCCCCGGATTGCGGCCCTCGAGGATGTCGCGCATGCGCGCCTCGACGGCCGGCAGGATGCGCGGGTGCGTGAGCACGTAGAAGCGCTCGTCGCGGACCGCCTCGAGCACCCGGCTCGCGATGTCCGCGGCCGACAGCCGGCCCGACTGCACGGCTCTGCGCATCTTGACTTCGCGTGCGAGATCTTCGGCGGTCTTCGAGCGCGCCTCGCGCAGGGCGGCGGGGCGCGAGCGCTCCGATTCCGCGATGCCCGACGGGAAGTAGGCCGGGCACACCACCGAGCACTTCACTTTCGCGCCGCGCGCGGCGAGGTCGTGGTGCAGCGTCTCGCTCAGCGCCACGACCGCGTGCTTCGAGACGTTGTACATGCCCATCCCGGGCGGTGCGATCAGGCCCGCGACCGACGCGGTGTTGACGATGTGGCCTTCGTCGTCCTGGCGGAGGAGGATCGGCGTGAACACGCGCACGCCGTGAATGACGCCCCACAGGTTCACGCCGAGCGCCCACTGCCAGTCGGCGACGGTGTTCTCCCACACGACGCCGAGCGGTGCGATTCCTGCGTTGTTGCAGACGACGTGCACCGCGCCGAACGCGTCGAGCGTCCGCGCCGCGAGCGCCTCGACGTCGGCGCCGCTCGACACGTCGCAGCGCACGGCGATGGCCGCGGTGCCCGCCGCCTTCAGCTCGCTCTCGGTCCTTGCGAGCGCGGCCGCGTCGACGTCGGCGAGCGCGATCTTCATCCCCTCGCGCGCGAAGCACGCCGCGAGCTCGCGGCCCAGCCCGCCGCCCGCGCCGGTGACGACCGCGACGCGGCCCGCGAAGCGCTTCATTCGGGGAAGTACTCCTCCCAGTGCGCGGTCACGAGAGCGCGGCCGTCCGCAGTCGTGAGAAACGCGATCACGGCGGTCTCGCGCCGCGCGGCGACGAGGCCGCGCGCCTCGAGCTCCGCGAGCGCGGCGTCGATCTCGGTGGTGGCGAGCGGGCGGTTGAGCCAGTGCTCGAGCTCGCCGTGAATGCGGTGCGGGAGCGTGTGCTCGGGCGTGCACACCGCGAGCAGCGCGAGCCGCAGGGCGTCGATCTCCATCGGGGGCGATGATACCGCCGTCCCCGGTCAATCGGCGCGGGCCGTCGCGATCCAGCCCTCGAGCGGATCGACGTCGCGCGGCAGGCCGAAGTTGCGCGCGCGCCGGCGCCAGCACCATGCCGCCTGCAGCGCCGCGAGCACCGCGTCGAGCCGGTCGCCGCTCCCGTCGTCCACGAGCGAGCGGAGCAGGGCGCGATCGCCTGCGAGGCGAAAGCCGAGCGGCCCACCGTCGCGGCGCAGGGCGCGGACGATTGCGGCACGCGCTGCGCGGCGTGCCGGCGTTTGCTTGCGCGCCTCGTCGCTCTTGTACGAATCGCGCGTGATCGCGCGCGCCGCGAGCCCGGGGTACGCCTCCACCGCCACGCGCTGCGGGTCGCCCCCGCGGAGCATCGGGATGCTCACGCCCGCCGCCGCGAGGCGCGGCGCGCCCTCGAGGAACATCAGCGCGACCGGCGGGTTGACGAGCTTGAGCGGCGAATGCGACGCGGCGGGGAGATCGGTCGCGCGGTGCGGATACTTGTCGCCGACCGGTCGCGCCGCGCGGTAGGCATCGAGCGCCGCGCGGAGCGCCTCTCGCCCCAGCGCCGCGCAATGGCGCACCAGCGCGTCCCAATCGGCCGGCCAGGCGAGATCGCGGACGGCGGCGCGCGGCAGGCCGAAGGGAAAGTCGAAGCCGCCGATCCACGGCCCGGGCGTTGCGAGCAGCCGCTCGAACGCGGGCCAGTCGTGCAGCGGATCGATCGCCTCGAGCCGGAACGCGCCGGCCGACAGGCAGCCGCGCGCCACCACGATCGGCTTCGCGCGGCGCGGCGCGGACGTGAAGTCCACCCCGAGCACCGCGGGGCCGGCGGCGCTCAACGTCCCGCGTCCGCCTCGATCGCCGCGTCGATCCGCGCGCGCACCACCTCGAAGAACGGGTTGGAGCGCAAGCGCGCGAACATCCCGAGCGGCACGACGATCGCGCCCGACTCGCCGCGCACGGCGAAGTCCCCGATCGTCCAGACGAGCGGGCCCGTCTGCTTCGGCCTGAGGCCATAGACCGGGTCGTCGACGGGGAACGGCAGCGCGACGTGGCCGACCGAGAACACGCTCGCGGGCCACTCGAGACCGAGCGGTTCCGCCCGGACTTCGGCGGTGCCGGCTTCGCGCGTCAGCGCCGCCACCTCGCCCGACTCGGGGGCCCGGTTCGTGACGAGCGACAAACGGAACGGCAGGGCGGGTGCGTCGCGGATCGCGGCGAACGCCTCGCGCGGCCCGGGCGCCACGAGAGCGGTCCACTCGTCGCCGCGGTTGACGTCGAACGCCACGAGCTCGTTGCCCGGGCCGGGCAGCCGCAGCAGGAATCCGCGGACCACGTCCGCCGCGCTCACCGTCGCGTCGACGACCGACTGGAACGCCGTGACCCGGGGCATCCGTTCGAGCAGGCCCTTCTCGGCGGCCGCCGCGAGCGCGCGATCGAGGGCGCGCGTGAGCCGGAAGACCTGGTTGCCGGCGTTCACGGTGAACGAGTTGTACTTGTACGGATCGTACTCGGGCAGCACGTCGAGCCACTTCGCCTTCTCGAAGTACGGCAGGAAGGAGAGTGTGGAGGCGACGTTCGCGAGCGCGGCGAACTTCGACACGCCGATCGCGGCGGACAGGAAGAACAGGCGCTGCGGGCGCGGCAGCGTCGGGTCCTCGAGCCCGCGCACCGCGA
This sequence comes from uncultured beta proteobacterium, assembly GCA_963716855.1. Lineage (GTDB taxonomy): Bacteria > Pseudomonadota > Gammaproteobacteria > Burkholderiales > SG8-39 > JAGVSZ01. The sequence goes on from CAVQUV010000030.1 coordinate 5,822, forward strand.
GCAGCGCGAGGAGCGGCGCGCCCGTCGAGTAGCCGCCCGCGTAGAACGGCTTCCCGGCCGCGCGTTGCGCGGCGTGGCGCGCGGCGAGCTCGACCACCGCGTACCAGTCGGTCCACTCGCTGTCGACGAGCCCGGCCGGCACGGTGCCGTGCCCGGGCAGCCGGACAACGACTACGTAGAAGCCGCGCGCGTGGAAGATTTCGGCGAGCGAGCGCACGCTGTAGGGCGAGTCGGACAGGCCGTGGACGAGCAGGACCGCGCCGCGCGGCTCCGGCGGGACGAGCTCGTAGGAGCGGTTGTGCCGCCCGCCGAGCGCCAGCTGCGCGGGCACGCTCTTCGGGTTGTAGCGGCCGATCGACGCCCGGTCGGCGACCGCCGGATCGTCGAGCACGCGCTTGCGCAGCTCGGCGAACAGCCGCTCCTCGAGCGCGAGGTACTCGGGGAAGGTTTTCGGTGCCCCCGCGCGGCCCGCGCGGAACTCCTCGGCAAGCTCGATCCGGTGCCACGGCTGGAGATCGGGCAGGCGCAGGCGCGCCTGCACCGCGAAGACGACGACGATCGTCGCGAGGACGGCCGCGACGAGGCCGGCGAGGTGGAGCGCGGCCTTCACCGTGCGGCGCGTGGTCGCCTTGAGAAACCGCTCGATCCGCATCCCCGCAGTCAGCCCGGAGTCAACGCTCGGGCGGGACGCTGCGCGGCCGGCGATCCGCGTCGGTCGCGACGTAGGTGAGCGTCGCCTCGGTGACCTTGTGGACCTCGGGATCCTCGGGATTGCGCTGCGCGTAGACCTCGACGTTCACGGTGATCGAGGTGTTCCCCACGCGCACGATGTCGGCGTAGAACGAAAGCAGGTCGCCGACCAGCACCGGCTGCTTGAAGACGAACTGCGTCACCGCGATCGTCGCGACGCGGCCCTTGGCGCGCGCGGCCGCGCGCACGCCGCCGGCGATGTCGACCTGCGCCATGATCCAGCCGCCGAAGACGTCCCCGTGTATGTTCGCGTCCGACGGCATCGGCATCACGCGCAGCACCGGCTGCTTGGCGGCGGGAAGCTTGACGGGATCGGTCATGCCGAAGATTCTAGCCGGAGTGCACAGGGAGAGGCGGGCGATGAAGAACCTCAAGACGAGAGCGCGGGTCACGGTGGTCCGCGGCGGGCGGCTGCTCGATGCGGCGCGGCGCCGCGCGGACGCAGCCGACATCCTGGTCGAGGGCGACACGATCCGCGCCGTCGGGCCCGCCGGGATGAAGGCGCCGGCGGGCGCGACCGTCGTCGATGCGCGCGGGATGCTCCTGCATCCGGGGCTCGTCAACGCCCACACGCACGGCCACGGCAACCTCGGCAAGGGGATGGGCGACCGGTGGACGCTCGAGCTGCTGCTCACCGCGAGCCCGTGGCTCGCCGGGCACCGGACCACGCAGGACAAGTACCTCGGCACCCTGATCGGCGCGGCGGAGATGGCGCTGAAGGGCTGCACCGCGTGCTACGACCTGAGCTTCGAGTTCCCGACGCCGAGCGTGGAGGGGACGAACGCCGCCGCGCAGGCCTATCGCGACGTGGGCATCCGCGCGGTGGTCGCGCCGATGGTCGCGGACCACTCGTTCTACGAGGCGATCCCGGGGCTGATGGAGATGCTGCCGCCGGCGCTGCAGAAAGACGTGGAGCGGTTCCGGCTCGCGCCGTACAAGACGACGCTCGCGAACATCCGCCGCGTGCTGCGCGGCTGGAAGGGCGATCGCGACCAGGTCCGTCCGGCCGTCGCGCCGACGATCCCGCACCACTGCAGCGACGCGTTTCTCGCCGGGTGCGGGACGCTCGCGCGGGAGTTCGGCGTCGGGCTCCACTCGCACGTCGCGGAGTCCAAGGTGCAGGTGATCGCCGGTCTCAGGCGCTACGGGACCACGCTCGCCGCCCACATGGACGAGCTGGGCCTCGTCGGCCCGGACTTCACCGTGGCGCACGGCGTGTGGCTCGACGACGACGACATGCGGCGTCTCGGCGACAAGGGCGCCTCGGTCGCGCACAATCCGGGCAGCAACATGCGCCTGGGCAGCGGGCTCGCCGACATGCGCGGCATGCTCGAGCGCAAGGTCAACGTCGGCATCGGCACCGACGGCGCGAACTGCTCCGACAATCTCAACATGTACGAGGCGATGCGGCTCGCGTCGCTCGCCTCGAAGGCGCAGGGGCCGGATTGCGGGCGCTGGATCGGGACCGACGAGGCGCTGCGCGCGGCGACCGAGGGCAGCGCCCGCGCGCTCGGCTTCGGCGACCGGATCGGCCGCATCGCGCCGGGGTGGAAGGCCGACATCGTCTTCCTCGATCTCGGCCACGTGAACTGGATCCCGCTGAACGACCCGGTCAACCAGCTCGTGCACACCGAGGACGGCAACGCGGTGCACTCGGTGATGGTCGGCGGGCGGATGATCGTCGAGAACCGCCGGCTGCTGACCGTGGTGCCCTCGCGCCTCGCGCGCGACGCCGAGGAGGCGCGCGCGCGGCTCGCGCGCCTCAATCGCGACAACCGGAAGCTATGCGACCGGCTCGCGCGGATCGTCGGAACGTACTGCCCGGGGCTGGCGAAGACGCCGCTGCACATTCATCGGTACGGGGCGAGCCGGCCGTTCTGAAACGCGAGCGGGGCGCTTTCGCGCCCCGCTCGACCTGCTCCTGCAATGACTGTCTGCGCCTATCCGCGAGTGGCGAGATAGTTCATCGGCCCGCCGCGGAACGGCGCGAACCCGGTCCCGAAGATGAGTCCCGCGTCCGCAAGATCGGCATCCTCCACGATCCCCTCGGCGACGGCCTTCTGCGCCTCGGCGAGGTACGGGTCGATGATGCGCTTGATGAGCTCGTCGGTGACCTGACCGGCCTGGCCCTTCACCGGTTTGCCTTTTTCCCAGCGGTAGAACCCTTCGCCGGTCTTCTTGCCGAGCTTGCCGGCCTTGAGCAATTCGTCGAGCCGCTTCGGCGGCGTCGCGTCTGCGCCCGCGAGCGCCTTGCCCGCGGCGGCACAGATGTCGAGGCCGACGGTGTCGGCGAGCGCGATCGGGCCCATCGGCATGCCGAACTGCTCCGCGGCCTTGTCGATCGTCTCCGCGCTCACGCCCTTCGTCGAGCATCCGGAACGCGTTCGCCATGTAGGGGCCGAGCACGCGGTTCACGAGGAAGCCGGGCGCGTCCTTGACCGGCAGCGGCAGCTTGTCGATCTGGCGCGCGAACGCCGCGCCGCGCTTCGCCCACTCGGGGTTCGTCGCCGCACCGGCGACGATCTCGACCAGCTGGAGCTGCGGCACCGGGTTGAAGAAATGCAGGCCGACGAGCCGCGTCGGATCGGCCATCTTCGCGCCGATGTCCGCGAGCTTCAGGCTCGAGGTGTTGGTCGCGAGGATCGCGTCGGGCTTGGCCTTCGCCTCGATCTCCGCGAAGAGCTTCTGCTTGATTTCCAGGTTCTCGACGATCGCCTCGATGATCACGTCGGCGTGGCGGACGCCGTCGCCCTGAACGTCCGGAATGAGGCGGTCGAGCGCGTCGCGGACGCGGAGCTTGTCCTTGATGCGCTTGCCGAACAGCTCGCCGGCGCGCTTCAGCGCCGGGGCGAGGCGCTCGGGCGCGGTGTCCTGCAGCGTCACGGTGAGGCCGCGCAGCGCGCACACCGCGGCGATGTCGCCGCCCATGACGCCGGCGCCGATGACGTGGACGCGCCGTGCTGTGAAATCGGCGGCCTTCCCGGCGGCCTTCATGCGCTCCTGCAGGCCGAAGATGCGGATCAGGTTCTTCGTGGTCGGATGCTGGGCGAGCTTCGCGATCGACGCGTCGTCCGCGTGCGGCGGAAGGAACGGGTCGCCGCCCCATTTTTCCCATAGCTCGAGGATCGCGTAGGGCGCGGGGTAGTGTTCGCGAGAGGCCTTCTTCTCCAGTTGCGACCGCGCCATCGCGGCGACGACGCTCTTGAGCGGTCCGTTCATCATGCGCTGCAGAACCGGGAGCCGGCGCGGCGCAGGCGCTTCCAGCAGCATGATGCGGGCGGCGTTCTCCATCACGCGCGGCGGCACCGACGCGTCGACGAGGCCGATCCGCTTCGCGCGGCGCGCGTCGACCGAGCGGCCGGTCATCATGATGTCGAGCGCCGCTTGCGGTCCGACCAGCTTCGGCAGGCGCAATACGCCGCCCCAGCCGGGCAGGATGCCGAGCATCACCTCCGGCAGCGCGAACCGCGTGCCCGGCTCGTCGACCGCGATCCGGTAGCGGCACGCGATCGCGAGCTCGAGACCACCGCCCATGCAGAACCCGCGCACGAGCGCGAGCGTCGGGAAGGGCAGTGCCGCGAGCTTGTTGAACGCGTCCCAGCCGCGCCGCACGATCGCGAGCGCACCATCGACGTTCTCGACGCGCGTGAACTCCTCGACGTCGGCGCCGGCGATGAAGCCGGAGTCCTTGCCCGAGCGGATCACGAGGCCGCGCGGCTTCTCCTGCGCGAGCCGCTCGACGATCGCGACGAACTCCGCCATGACGTCGGTCGAGAACGTGTTGGTCGAAGCCCCGGCCTTGTCGAACGTGAGCCAGACGATCCCGTCGGCATCCTTGTCGAGGCGGAAGTGCCGGTATTCGCCGAGCGCCCGCTGATCCAGAACCGCGTCTGCCGGATTCATCGTTCTTCCCCTTTATTCGTGTTCGTCCGCGCTCAGGCGGCTTCGACGAGCATCGCACCGCCCTGACCGCCGCCGATGCAGATCGTGGCGATCCCGCGCTTGCCCTTGCTGCGCTTGAGCACGTGCAGCAGGTGCAGCACGATGCGCGCGCCCGAGGCGCCGACCGGATGGCCGAGCGCGATCGCGCCGCCGTCCACGTTCAGCTTCTCCGCGTCGAGCGCGCCGAGGGCCCGGTCGAGGCCGAGCTGCTCGCGCGAGTAGGCGTCGCTCTTCCACGCCTCGACGCAGGCGATCACCTGCGCCGCGAACGCCTCGTTGATCTCCCAGGCGTCGAGGTCGTTCAGCCCGAGGCGGTGGCGCTGGAGGATCGGCGTCGCCGCGTGCACCGGGCCGAGGCCCATCTGCGCCGGATCGAGGCCGGCCCACTGCGAGTCGACGATGCGGCCGACCGGCTCGAGGCTGTGGCGCTTGACCGCCTCCTCGGTGGCGAGCAGCAGCCAGGCCGCGCCGTCGGTGATCTGCGACGAGTTCCCCGCCGTCACGTTGCCGTACTTGCGATCGAAGAACGGCTTCAGCTTCGCGAGGTTCTCGACCGTCGAGTCCTTGCGCACGCCGTCGTCGTCCTTGTACAGCGTGCCGTTGCGCTCGTAGATCGGCGCGATCTCGGGCGCGAGACCGTCGTGGGCGTCCAGGAACCGGCCGTCCTCCTGCGCGCGCACGACGCGCGCGTGGCTGCGCGCCGCGAACTCGTCCATCTGGGTGCGGGTGATGCCGAAGCGGTGCGCCAGGTTCTCCGCGGTCTGGCCCATGATCAGCCCGACGTTCGGATCGGTGAGGCCCTTCATGATGCGCGATGACCGGCGCGAGGTAGCCGAGGCGGAACTTCGCGAGCGCGGCGACTTTCTGGCCGGCGCTGCGCGCCGCGAAGAAGTTGGCGAACCACAGCGTCATCGCGTCGGAGAAAAGCAGCGGCGCGCGCGAAAGCGCGTCCACGCCGCCGGCCAGCACCAGGTTCGACCGGCCGGCCTCGATGTTGGCGATCGCCGAGTCGAGCGCCTGCATGCCCGAGGCGCAATTCCGCATCACCGTCCAGCCGGGGACCTTCTGCCCGCAGCCCATGCGCAGCGCGACGACCCGGCCGATGTTCACCTCGTCGACCGACGGCGAGGCGCAGCCGAGGATCACCTCATCGAGCTCGGTCGGCTCGAACGGCTGCCGCGTGAGCACGGCGCGACCCGCCATCGTGGCGAGGTCGCTCGCGGCGAACGGGCCGGGCTTGTTGCGGGACTTGAGGAACGGCGTGCGCGCGCCGTCGATGATGTAGATCGTCTTGCTCATCCGTTGAGCTCCTTCCGGCGGGCTTAGTTGCAGCTGCGCGCGTGTAGTCCCAGCGCGCCTTCGTGCACTCGGACGTGTAGCTGCCGCAGATGTCGCTGTTCAGCGTCTTGTCGAGACAGAACTTGCTCGCACGCCGCGCCGCGGACAGGCATGCCTCCGAGGCGTTCTCCGACACGGCCCAGCGCTCGCTGATGGGCCGTAGTCGCGACTCCGGCGCTCAAGCGCGCACCCGGCGAGCGCGAGCGCCGCAGCGGTCCCGAGCGCAGTCTCATCGTGTCCGCTCCTCAGGCGGCGGCGCGCTGCGCCGCGGGCCGTGCGTCTTCGACGCGCGTCAGATCCTGCGGAAAATCGTCCACCCGGATGACTTCGTCGCGCAACCCTGTCGCGCGCTGCAACTGGACCTGCTCCGCCGCGGTGATCACGCCCGCCTCGAGCGCCGCGCGCGCAAGCTCGCCGGCGCCTTCGCCCGAGATCCGGCCCGGCCTTCTGCGCTTCGCGCACCTTGCGCTCGATGGGTTCGGCCGCGACCGCCGCCTGCATCGCCGCCTCGAGCTTGCCCATGACGTCGCTCTCCGTGCGCGGAACGTACGCGCCCGCCGTGAGCCGGTCGCGCGTCGCGGACGGCTCGATCAGCAGCGTCGCCACCGCGTGTCCAAGCCGGTCCGACGGCACGACATAAGGTCGCCCGAGCGGAAAGATGATACGCCGCAGGATCCACGCGGCCGGGCGGCTCGGGTAGTTCGAGATCACGCCCTCGAACGCGTTCTGGGCCTTGAACATCGCGTCCCAGATGCTCCAGTCGAGGAGCGGCTTGTCCGCGGGCTGCCGGCCCTCGTCCTCGAAGCGCTTCAGCGCTGCCGACGCGAGATACATCAGCGAGAGGATGTCGCCGAGCCGCGCCGAGAGCTTCTCGCGCCGCTTCAGCCCGCCGCCCAGCACCAGCATCGAGACGTCGGAAATGAAGGCGAAGGCGGCCGAGAACCGGGTGAGCTGCTGGTAGTAGCGCCGCGCTTCGGGCGCGGCGCCCACCGGGACGCGCACCCAGTGCGAGCCCGTGATGCCCATGACGAACGCGCGCACGGCGTTGGTGACGGTGAACCCGATGTGGCCCCACAGCGCCGCGTCGAAGTCGCGCGAGGCCTTCGCGCGGTCGACCTCGTGCGTGGCCTGCATCTCCTTCAGCACGTAGGGATGGCAGCGGATCGCACCCTGGCCGAAGATGATCAGACTGCGCGTGAGGATGTTCGCGCCTTCCACGGTGATCGACACCGGGATCTGCTGGTAGGCGCGGCCGAGGAAGTTGTTGGGCCCGAGGCAGATGCCCTTGCCGCCCTGGATGTCCATGGCGTCGTTGACGACCTGACGGTTGCGCTCGGTGATGTGGTACTTGACGATGCCCGAGATCACCGACGGCTTCTCGCCGAGGTCGATGGCCCCGGCGGTCATCACCCGCGCGGCGTCGGTCATGTACAGGTTGCCGCCCATGCGCGTGAGCGCCTCCTCGATGCCCTCGAAGCGCCCGATCGGGGTTCGGAACTGGCTGCGCACGCGGGCGTAGGCGCCGGTGCCGCGCACGGCGAGCTTCGACATGCCGACGTTCGAGGACGGCAGCGAGATCGAACGGCCGGCCGCGAGGCACTCCATCAGCATCCGCCAGCCCTGGCCGGCCATCTTGGGTCCGCCGATGATCCACTCGAGCGGCATGAAGACGTCCTTGCCCCAGTTCGGTCCGTTCTGGAACACGGCGTTCAGCGGGAAGTGCCGCCGGCCGATGTTCACGCCCGGATGGCTCGTCGGGATCAGCGCGCAGGTGATGCCGATGTCCGACTCGGTGCCGAGCAGATGGTCCGGGTCGTGCAGACGGAACGCGAGCCCGAGCAGCGTCGCGACCGGCCCGAGCGTGATGTAGCGCTTGTCCCAGGTGACGCGCATGCCGATGACCTCGCGCCCTTCCCACGTGCCCTTGCAGACGATGCCGACGTCGGGGATGGCTGCCGCATCCGAGCCGGCATGCGGGTTGGTCAGCGCGAAACACGGGATCTCGAGGCCCTTCGCGAGCCGCGGCAGGAAGTGGCGCTTCTGCTCCTCGGTCCCGTAATGCAGCAGCAGCTCTGCCGGACCGAGCGAGTTCGGCACCATCACCGACACCGCGGCGGCGCTGCACCGGGTCGAGAGCTTCATGATGACCTGCGAGTGCGCGATCGCCGAGAAGCCTTTGCCCCCGTACGCCTTCGGGATGATCATCCCGAGAAAGCCCTTGTCCTTGATGTACTGCCACACGTGCGGCGGCATGTCGCCGATCGCGTACGTTTCCCAGTCGTTGGCGATGCGGCAGAGCTCCTCGGTCTCGTTGTCGAGGAAGGCCTGCTCCTCGGGCGAGAGCTCGGGTTTCGGGAACGACAGCAGCTTCGCCCAGTCGGGCTTGCCGGAGAAGAGGTCCCCGTCCCACCACACCGTGCCGGCGTTGATCGCCTCGGCCTCGGTCTGCGACATGGCCGGCATGACTTTGCGGAACGCGCGCAGCACCGGGTCGCTGAGGAGCTTGCGCCGGAGCGGCGTGATGTTCGCGAGGACGGCGAACGCCACGAACGCGACCGCGAGCGCCGCCGTCGCCCAGGCCGCCAGGGGCGCGAGCCACGCGAGGCCGGCGACGAACGCGCCGAGCGCGGCCGTCCAGGCCCAGGCGGGTGCCGCGAGGTACGCGGCCGCGAGGAGCACGAGGAGGGATGCGGCGAGGAATGCGAACAGCATGGCGTCGTCTCCTAGGCGGCTCGACGGGCCGCCTTTGTAGAGGGAACCGTTGCGACCTTCGGCTTGCGGGCCGGCCCCCGGCTGCGGGCCTGACGGGTCGTCTCGAGCGACACGATCGGGTCGACGCTCGTGAGGTCAGGCAGGGGCGCCTGAAGCCCGGCGATCAGGAACGGCGCCAGCCGGCGCAGCAGCAGTTGGTCGTTTGCGGCGTCGGCCGGGTTCAGCGCGGCGATCAGCTTCCAGGCGTCGGCGCCGGCGAGCGTATAGGCGAGCGCGCCCATCATGAAGTGCAGCCGCCAGGTCAGCTCGCGCGGCGCGATTGTCGGCAGCGCGCGGCCGAACGCCTCCTTGAACCGGGCGATCGAGGGGGCGTAGCGCTCCGACAGGAACTCGCGCAGCGCCGGGGACGGGTCGACGTACGCGCGCCCGAGGAGGCGCAGAAAGTCCTTGCCGCCGCGCCTGGGCTCGCGCGCCAGGCGCAGCGCCGGCACGAAGAGCGCGGCCAGGATGCGCTCGCAGGTGAGCGCCCGCCCGGAGGCGATGCGCTCGTAAGCGTCGAGCAACGCGAGCCGCTCGGCGTGCAGGGCGTCGAGCCGGCGTGCGAGCATCGCCTGGAACAGACCCTCCTTGCCGCCGAAGTGGTAGCTGACCGCCGCGAGGTTCGCGTGCGCCTCGGCGGTGATCATCCGCGCGCTCGTCCCGTCGTACCCGTGGGCGAGGAAGAGGCCCTCGGCGGCCTTCAGGAGGCGCTCGCGGGTGGCCTGGCTGGCACGCGGCTCGGTGGCGGGCATCGCAGAACGCTGGTTTCTGACCGCTGGTTTGCTGGTTCGGTGAACACTGGTTTCAAACGCTCGTTCGAATCCTAGTCCGCGGCGAGGGCGTGTCAAGCGGGCGCGCGGTCCCCGGGCGGGACTAAGGCCGCTCGGGGCGGTCGCCCGGAGACCCTAAGCGCCTGTCGGCGCTCGATTTCGAGCGCGGCCGGCCACGAAGTTAGAATCGCGGTTCTAGAGCAGGCAGCGGCCCGCTCGCGCCGCCGTCCCCGAGAGTCCCCATGCGCAGACACGGCTCCGCCGCACTCCCGCGCCCCGTCGAGGGGCGCGCCGCCGGCGCGCGGCCGGCACGCAACGAGTGGCGCGCGGTCGGGATGCTGCTGCCCTACCTCTGGGAGTTCAAGTGGCGCGTGCTCCTCGCGCTCGCGTTCCTGGTGACCGCCAAGGTTGCGAACGTCGGCGTGCCCCTCGTGCTGAAGGAGGTCGTCGACCGGCTCGACCGCGACACCGCGATCGTCGCCGTGCCCCTCGCGCTCGTCGCCGCTTATGGCCTGCTGCGCTTCTCGACGACCCTGTTCGCCGAGCTGCGCGACGTGGTGTTCGTGCGCGTGACCCAGCGCGCGATCCGGCGCGTCGCGCTCACCGTCTTTCGCCACCTGCACAGCCTGAGCCTGCGCTTCCACCTCGCGCGCCAGACCGGCGGGGTGTCGCGCGACATCGAGCGCGGCACGCGCGGCATCTCATCGCTGCTTTCGTACATGCTGTTCTCGATCATCCCGGTGATCCTGGAATTCAGCCTGGTCGGCGCCGTGCTTCTGGCGAAGTTCGACTGGCGGTTCCCGGCGATCACGTTCGGAGCGGTGGCCGTCTACATCGCGTTCACCATCTGGGTGACCGAGTGGCGCATCGAGATCCGGCGCCGCGCGAACGAGCTCGACTCCAGGGCCAACACGCGGGCGATCGACTCGCTGCTGAACTACGAAACGGTCAAGTACTTCGGCAACGAGGACTACGAGGCGCGCCGCTACGACGAGAACCTGCGCGGCTTCGAGACCGCCGCGGTGCAGAGCGAGGCCTCCCTCGGGCTGCTCAACATCGGGCAGAGCTGCGTCATCGCGGCCGCGGTCACCGCGCTGATGATTCTCGCGGCGCAGGGCGTGATCGCGCAGACCCTCACCCTCGGCGATCTCGTGCTGGTGAACGCGCTGCTGATCCAGCTCTACATCCCGCTCAACTTCCTCGGGATGGTGTACCGCGAGATCAAGCAGTCGCTGATCGACATGGACCGGATGTTCCGGCTGCTCGAGGAGAATCGCGAGGTCGAGGACCGGCCCGGCGCGATCGATCTGCCGCCGGGCCCGGCGGCGATCCGCTTCGAGCAGGTCGACTTCGCCTACGAGTCCAATCGCCAGATCCTCTTCGGCGTCAGTTTCGAGGTCCCGGCGGGGAGCAAGGTGGCCGTGGTCGGGCACTCCGGCTCGGGGAAGTCGACCCTGGCCCGCCTGCTGTATCGCTTTTACGACGTGAACGCGGGCCGCATCGCCGTGAACGGCATCGATCTGCGCGAGCTCAAGCAGGTCAGCCTGCGCGGAGCGATCGCGATCGTCCCGCAGGACACGGTTCTTTTCAACGACACGATCCGCTACAACATCCACTACGGCCGCCCGGATGCCGCCGAGAGCGAAGTGATCGAGGCCGCGAAGAGCGCCCACATCCACGACTTCATCGCCAGCCTGCCCGACGGGTACGAGACCGGCGTCGGCGAGCGCGGGCTGAAGCTCTCGGGGGGCGAAAAGCAGCGGGTCGCGATCGCGCGCGCCCTCCTGAAGGAGCCCCGCATCCTCATCTTCGACGAGGCGACGAGCGCGCTCGACTCGAAGTCCGAGCAGGCGATCCAGGCCGAGCTCGACCGCATCGCCCGTGGGCACACGACGCTCGTCATCGCCCACCGCCTCTCGACCGTGATGGATGCCGACCAGATCCTGGTGATGGACCACGGCCGGATCGTCGAGCGCGGCACCCACCGGACCCTCCTGGCGGCCGGCGGGGCCTATGCGCAGATGTGGGCGCTGCAGCAGCAGGAGGCGGCGGCGGAAGAGGGGTCCGCGGACCCGCGCCCGGCCGCGGCGCCTCTATGACGTTGTCAAATCCTTCACCTATCCCCTTATTCTTGCTTGCGAATGACCCCGGTGGCGGCTAGACTTCGCCGTCCACTCAGGGGACGGGGGTAATGACAACACTGCGACGCTTAGCGTCGATGCTCGCCGCTGCGGCGTTGGCCGGCTGGGTTGCCGGTGCGAGCGCCGCGGAGGAGCCGACGTTGCGTTCCTCGGCGGTGCTCGTCATCGACGCGGAGACCGGGGAGGTCCTCCACGCCAAGAACGCCGGCGCCGTCGTCTCGATCGCCTCGATCACCAAGCTGATGACCGCGATGGTGACGATCGACGCGGGGCTTCCGCTCGACGAGCCGATCACGATCACCGCCGACGACGCGCAGGCCGCTCAGGCCAAGCGGCGCGCGCGGGTCCCGGTCGGCGCGACGCTTACGCGCGCCGAGCTCCTGCAGCTCGCCCTGATGGCGTCCGAGAACGTCGCCGCCGTGGCGGTGGGCCGCGCCTACCCGGGAGGGATGGACGCGTTCGTCGCGGCGATGAACGCCAAGGCGCACGAGCTCGAGATGCCCGGCACCCGTTTCGTGGAGCCCACCGGGCTATCGAGCGAGAACGTCTCGACCGCCGAGGATCTGGCGAAGCTCGTGCGCGCCGCCAAGGATTACCCGCTTATCGCCGAATACTCGACCACTCCGAACGCCGATTTCACGATCCGCGGCCGGCGCGTCGCGTTCGCGAACACGAACGGGCTGGTGCGCGGCCACACCTGGGAGATCGGTCTCTCCAAGACCGGCTTCATCAACGCCGCGGGCCGCTGCCTGGTGATGCAGGCGACGGTGGCGACGCGCTCGCTGATCATCGTGCTGCTCGACTCGTGGGGCAAGTACACGCGGATCGGGGACGCCAACCGGATTCGTCAGTGGCTCGAGCCCGGCTTCCTCGCGCCGGCCGAGCCGAAGTCCGCGGCCGCCCGGCCGAAGACCGTGGCGCAGGCACAGCCGCAGCGGCCCACCGAAGCACGCGTCCGCAAGCAGTACTCCGCACCGACGCCGCGCTAGAGCGATGTCCGGGCGCCCCTCGTCGCGGCGCGAGGGCGTCGGCATCGTTCGCTATTACAGCATCCTCACCCGGGAGACCTCGTTCCTCGACGACGTCCTGCGCGGCCTGGCGCGCGCGCAGAAGTCGATCCCTCCCAAGTATTTCTACGACGAGCGCGGATCGCAGCTCTTCGAGCGCATCTGCGAGCTCCCCGAGTACTACCCGACGCGCACCGAGATGGCGATCATGGCGCGCCACGTCGACGAGATGGTGAAGCTCCTCGGGCCCGACACCCAGCTCGTCGAGTTCGGCTCCGGGGCGAGCGTCAAGACGCGCCTCCTGGTCGACCGGCTCGAGCCGTCGCTCTACGTGCCGATCGACATCTCCGAGACGGCGCTGCGCGAGGCGTGCAAGGCGCTCACTCTCATGTTCCCGTGGCTCAACATCAGCGCAGTGATGGCCGATTTCAGCCAGCCACTCAGGCTGCCCGAGTTCGTCGGCATTCCGGTGCACCGCAAGGTCGTGTACTTCCCGGGCTCGACGATCGGCAACTTCACCCCCGGCGAGGCGCTCGAGTTCCTGAAGGGCGTGCGCGGCATCGTCGGCCCGGGCGGGATGCTGCTGATCGGGGTCGACCTGAAGAAGGACAAGCGCGTCCTCGACGCCGCCTACGACGACGCGCAGGGCGTGACCGCCGAGTTCAACCTGAACCTGCTCCACCGGGTCAACCGCGAGCTGGGCGGCGATTTCCAGGTCAAGCGCTTCCGGCACAAGGCGTTCTACGACGAGCGCGAAGGCTGGATCGAGATGCACCTCGAGAGCCTGTACAGCCAGTTCGTCAACGTCGGCGGGCAGCGCTTCGAGTTCCGGCCGGGCGAGACGATCCACACGGAGATCTCCTGCAAGTACTCGGTCGAGGAGTTCCAGCAGCTCGCGGCGGGTGCGCGGTTCCACGCCGAGAAGGCATGGACCGACCCGGCGAATCTCTTCGCCGTGCACGCGATGATCGCGGTCTAGTTACGCCTCGTTGAGGAAGTCGAGCGCCTCCTCGAACTCCGCGAACGCCCGCACGTTGAAGCCGCGGGCGCCCGCCAGCGTCTCGAGATAGCGGGCGCGCTCGAGCGCCTCGGGCCGGGCGCGCAGCACCGCGACGCGGTGATCGGGCGTGAGCCCGTAGCGCTGGAAATCGCCCACCAGATCGTACATGTCCGCGACCGAGAGCCCGGTCGGGTTTCCGCGCGCGTCGATCATCACGCGATAGATTCCGCGTTCGGTCGATTGCCGGACGACTTGCCGGAGCAGGCCGTAGGCCGCCTCGAGGTCGATCCGCGAATCGCGCGCGTCGCTGTGGAAGAACTCCTCGATCTTGATGACGCGCAGGTCGAACCCCATGCGAGGCTCCGCGCAGCCTAGACGAAACTGCCGGTCAGCGCCGCGGCGGATTGCGTGCGCATGTCCGGCCTCCCGCTCAGGCCGCTTGCGCGTTGCGGAAGCCGACCGCCCGGGAGATGCGCTCGGCGGTCTCCTTGACGAGGCTGGCCCACGCGGGCTTCATGCGCTCCGCGGGCGCCGACACCGACAGGCCGGCGATCAGCGCGCCGGTGTCGTCGCGTATCCCGGCGCCGATGCAGCGCACGCCGAGCTCGGCCTCCTCGTTGTCGAGCGCAAAACCCTGCCGCCGCACTTTCTCCAGCTCCTTCTCGAGCGCGGGCAGGCTCTGGATGGTGTTCTTCGTATACCCGGCGAGGCCGGTGCGCTCCGCGTAAGCCTTCACGCCCTCCGTGCCGTCGTCGAGCAGGAAGAGCTTCCCGACGGCGGTGATGTGCAGCGGCGCGCGCGCCCCGATGATGTTCACCACGCGCATCAGCGAGCGCCCGCTCGAGGTGCGCTCGATGTACACGATCTCGTCGTCGCGGCGCACCGAAAGGTTCACCGCTTCGCCGATGTCGGCGTGCAGCTCGCGCATGAACGGCAGCGCGTTCTCGCGCACGCTGATGCGCGACTTCACGAGGTTGCCGAGCTCGAGCAGACGCATCCCGAGCCGGTAGCTGCCCTGCTCGACGCGCTCGACCATGCGGTCGCGGACGAGGGCGGTGAGGATGCGGTGCGCGGTGGACGGGTGCAGCCCGGCCTTGCCGGCGAGGATCTTCAAGCTGACCGCATCGGCGGAGTCGGCCAGAACGTCGAGCAGCTTCATCATCCGCTCGATGACCTGGATGGAGTTCTTGGATTCCTTGTCGCTCACTTGGGGTCGGGCCGCCGGAGGTGCCGCTTCGTCGTATGTGCCGATGTACAAAAGTCTACACCGCGATCCGGAAACCGCGCCGGATAGACGCGCAACGCCCTGTGCTAAGCTTCGCGCGCCCCCGCAGAACCACAAGAACGCGATGCGCGTCGGCCTGTTCGTCACCTGCCTCGTCGACCTGATGCGCCCGAGCATCGGCTTCGCCGCAATCGACCTGCTCGAGGCGGCCGGGTGCGAGGTCTACGTGCCGCCCACGCAGACCTGTTGCGGCCAGCCCGGTTACAACTCGGGCGATCGGCAAGCCGCGCGGGCGCTCGCCGAGAAGGTGCTGGCCGAGTTCGAGGGCTGCGAGTACCTCGTCGCCCCGTCGGGCTCCTGCGCCGGCATGATCAAGACGCACTACCCCGAGCTCCTCCAGGACTCGCCCGCGCTGCGCGGGCGCGTCGAGCGGCTCGCCGGGCGCGTGCACGAACTGACCGACTTCCTCGCCAACGTGGCGAAGCTCGACAAGGTCCCCGGCGAGTTCCGCGGCCGCGTGACCTATCACGACTCGTGCGCCGGCCTGCGCGAGCTGGGCGTCAAGACTCAGCCGCGCGCACTGCTCGCGAAAGTGCCGGGCCTGTCGCTCGTGGAGATGGGCGAATGCGAGCAGTGCTGCGGCTTCGGCGGGACCTTCTCGGTCAAGTTCGGCGCGATCTCGGGCGCGATCGCCGACCGCAAATGCCAGGGCATCGAGGCGACCGGCGCCGACGCGGTCGTGCTCGGCGACCTCGGCTGCATGCTCAACATCGAGGGAAGGCTGCGGCGGAGAGGCAACGAGGCCACGCGCGTGCTGCACGTCGCCGAAGTGCTCGGCGGGTACGACCGAGAAGCGCTGATGCAGGTCCGCTCGATGCACTTCAAGGCGCGCGCCGGCACCGCGCTCGGCGACGCGACGCTGCAGGCGAACCTGCAGAAGTTCGGCAGCGCCGGGCTGGCGGCGCTGCGCGCCAAGGCGGTCGAGGCGTACGGCCACGCCGCGTTCGAGCGGCTCCGCGACGCCGGCGCGCAGATCCGCGATCGCTCGCTCGCCGACCTCGACACGCTCATCGAGCGGTTCGAACGCGAAGCGACGCGGCGCGGCGCCACCGTGCTGTTCGCGCGCACCGGCGACGAGGCGCGCGACCTCGTGCTCGAGATCTGCCGCCGCCACGGCCTCAAGAAGGCGGTGAAGTCGAAATCGATGCTCTCGGAGGAGGCCGGCCTCAACGAGGCCCTCGCGGCCGCGGGCGTGACGCCGGTCGAGACCGATCTCGGCGAGTACATCATCCAGCTTGCAGGTGAAGCGCCGTCGCACATCATCGCGCCGGCGGTGCACAAGTCGAAGGACGAGGTCGCGGACCTCTTCGAGCGCGCGCACGCCAAGCCGCGCAAGACCGACATCCCGGACATGACCCGCGAGGCCCGCGAGGCGCTGCGGACGCATTTCGTGTCCGCCGACCTCGGCATCTCGGGGGGGAACTTCCTCGTCGCCGAGACCGGTTCGGGCGGGATCGTGACCAACGAAGGCAACGGGCGGATGGTCACGACGCTGCCGCGCGTGCACATCTGCATCACCGGCATCGAGAAAGTGATCCCGACGCTCGAGGACTTCGCCACCCTCATGCGCCTGCTGCCGCGCTCGGCGACCGGGCAGCCGATCTCGAACTACATCAGCTTCTTCACCGGGCCGAAGGGGCGCGACGACCGCGACGGCCCGGAGCACATGTACTTCATCCTGGTCGACGGCGGACGCACCAACCTGGTCGGCACGGACATGCAGGAGATGCTCCGCTGCATCCGCTGCGGCGCGTGCATGAACCACTGCCCGGTATACAAGACGGTCGGCGGTCATGCCTACGGCTGGGTCTACCCGGGGCCGATGGGCGCGGTGCTCACGCCGTCCTATGTCGGCCTCGAGAACGCACTCGACCTGCCGCACGCCGCGACGCTTTGCAACCAGTGCGGCGTCGTGTGCCCGGTGAAGATTCCGCTGCCCGACCTGCTGCGGAAGCTGCGCGAGAAGCAGGTCGACCGCGGCCTGCGTCCGTGGACCGAGCGCTTCGGGTTGCGCATTTGGGCGTGGGCCGCGCTGCATCCGCGCATCTACGCGATCGGCGCATGGTGGGGGGCCCGTTACCTCAAGTTTCTCGGCGGCGGGCTGAAGCGGATCAAGAAGCTGCCGTTCGCCGGCAGCGGCTGGACGCTCACGCGCGACTTTCCCGCCCCCACCGGCAGGACCTTCCGCGAGCTGTACGCGAAGCGCAGGCGCGCCTAGGAATCGCGCATCGGCCGCGTCGCCCCGAGTTGATCGCGGGTGCTCCGGTTCGCGCTAGAGTAGCGATCTCGCAATCGCTCACGCCCGTAGGACCGCCATGAACAAGCCCATCGAGCTCCAGACCCTTCCCCATTGGATCGGCGGCATGCCGGTCGCCTCGCTGAGCGGCCGCTCCGGCGAGGTCACCAACCCGGCCACGGGCGCCGTCACGAAACGCGTGCCGTTCGCGAACCCCGCCGAGGTCGATGCCGCGGTGAAGGCCGCTCAGGCCGCGCTGCCGGCATGGCGCGACGCGCCGCCGCTGCGCCGCGCGCGCGTGATGCAGAAGTTCCTCGCACTCCTGCAGGAGCACCAGAAGGCGCTGGCGCAACTCGTCACCGAGGAGCACGGCAAGACGCTGCCCGATGCGCTGGGCGAGGTGCAGCGCGGCCTGGAGGTGGTCGAGTTCGCCTGCGGCATCCCGAACCTGCTCAAGGGCGAGTACTCGGAGAACGTCGGCACGCAGGTCGACACCCACACGGTGCGCCAGCCGGTCGGCGTGTGCGCGGGCATCACGCCGTTCAACTTCCCGGCGATGGTGCCGATGTGGATGCACCCGGTCGCGATCGCCTGCGGCAACACCTTCATCCTCAAGATCTCGGAGAAGGTGCCGTCGGCGTCGATGCGGGTCGCCGAGCTGTACAAGCAGGCCGGCTTGCCGGACGGCGTTTTCAACGTCGTGCACGGCGACAAGGAGGCGGTGGACGCGATTCTCGCGCATCCCGGCATCGGCGCCGTGTCGTTCGTCGGCTCGACGCCGATCGCGAAGTACATCTACGAGACCTGCGCGAGGACCGGGAAGCGCGTCCAGGCGCTCGGCGGCGCGAAGAATCACGCGGTCGTGCTGCCCGACGCCGACCTGGAGTTCACCGCCGACGCGCTGATCGGGGCCGCCTACGGCTCCGCGGGTGAGCGCTGCATGGCGATCTCGGCCGTGGTCGCGGTCGGCGCGGCGGCCGACCCGCTCGTGGCGCTGCTCAAGAAGAAGGCGCAAGCCATCAAGATCGGGCCGGGTCACGCCGAAGGCATGGACATGGGCCCGCTCGTCACGAAGCAGCACCGCGACAAGGTGGCGAGCTATGTCGACGTCGGCATCAAGGAAGGTGCGAAGCTCGTGGCCGACGGCCGCGGCCTGGTCGTGAAGGGACACGAGGACGGCTTCTTCCTCGGCACGACCCTTTTCGACCACGTGCGGCCGACGATGAAGATCTACCAGGACGAGATCTTCGGGCCGGTGCTGATCGTGCTGCGCGTGCCGACGCTCGAAGACGGGATCGCAATGGTGAACGCGAACCCATACGCGAACGGCGTGGCGATCTTCACCGAGTCGGGCGGCGCGGCGCGCCGGTTCGAGAACGAGATCCAGGTCGGAATGGTCGGCATCAACGTGCCGATCCCGGTGCCGGTGGCCTACTACTCGTTCGGCGGCTGGAAGAACTCGCTCTTCGGTGACCTGCACGTGCATGGGATCGAGGGCGTCAAGTTCTATACCCGCACGAAGGTGATCACCACCCGCTGGCCGCACCAGGACACGCCCGCGCCGGGCTTCAACATGCCGACGCTCGGCTAAGCGCCCCGACGCGGTCCGTTCTTCGTCACTTGCCGCGCAGTAGCGGCAGCACCAGCGCGTGCGCGTTCACCCGGGCGCCGATGCGCGCGAGCAGCAGGAACGATCCGACCAGCTTGCGATGCAGGAACAGCGTCTCCGGCGGCGGCGCCCGCAGAAGGCCCTTGCGAAACGCGAGATCGAAGCCGAGACTGCGCACCCGCGACGGCAGGTCGGAGGCGGCGAAATCGTACGGACCGCGATGCCGCAGCGGCTCGCAGACGAGCTGGACGACCTGCACGACCGCGTCGGCGCGCTCGCGCGAGTCCTCCGGCGCGAGGTAGCCGATCTCGATCGCCCCTTGCCGGATGCGTGCGCGGTTGCCGGCGATCACCGCGCGCGAGATCGCGCGGAAATGCTCGACGAACGCCCCGGAGAACTCGCGCGTGGCGCCAAAGTCGAGGAGCACCACGCGGCCCGCGTCGCGATCCCACAGGTAGTTGGCGAAGTTCGGGTCGGTCTGCATCGCGCGGAACTCGAACAGCTCGCGGAAGACCAGCCGCTCCAGCAGCGTGCCGACCTCGTCCCGCGTGCGCTGCGCCACGTCCGCGGCGCCGAGCGCTTCGAGCGGCTCGCCGTGCACGTAGTCCATCGCGAGCACGCGCCGGGTGGTGAGGTCTGCGTGAACTCGCGGCACGACGAGTCGCGACTCGTCGGCGACCAGGCGCCGGAAGCGCGCGAGGTGCCGCGCCTCGGCCAGGTAGTCCGCCTCTTCGTGCAACTGGCGCTTCGCCTCGGTCACCAGACCGGCGATCTCGATCTCGAGGGGGAGCAGGTTGAGCAGCCGGAGCAGGATGGCGACGTTGTCGACGTCGCTGTCGATCGAGCCCGCCACGCCCGGGTACTGCACCTTGATCGCGAGGTCGCGGCCGTCCGCGGTGCGCGCGCGGTGCACCTGGCCGATCGACGCCGCGGCGATCGGCTCCGCGTCGAAGCGCTCGAAACGCCGCGCCCAGCCCGCACCCCATTCGCGACCGAGCACACGATGCAGCTGCGCGCTCGGCATCGGGCTCGCGCCCGAGCGCAGCGTCGCCAGGGCGCGCGCGAACTCCGGCGGCACCACGTCCTCGCCTTCCAGGGACAGGAGCTGGCCGAGCTTCATCGCCGCACCCCGCAGGCGCGCGAGGCGGGCGGCGAGGCGCTCCGCGCTCGCTGCGGTCAGGAACACGCTGCCGGCGCCGCCGGGTTGCGCGGACGCGAGCCGCCGCAGCCCCTCGACCGCGCCGCCGACGGCGAGCTCGCCGGCGGCGAGCCCGAGGCTCACCAGCCGCCCGATGCGCGTCTGCGGCACCGCCGCGCCTTGCCTCCCGCGCTTCGAGGTCATGCGCCGCGTCCGCGTGCTATGTTCGCCGCTTCAAGCGCGAAGGAGACAGAACTCATGGAAGAAAAGGAACTCTATGATCGCGGCATGGCCGTGCGGCGGGACGTGCTCGGTGCGCCGTATGTCGAGAAGGCGGTCGCCGCAGCCGACGACTTCAATCGGCACTGGCAGGAGTATGTCACCAAGCACTGCTGGGGCGCGATCTGGACGCGTCCCGGGCTGCCGCGCAAGACGCGCAGCATGCTCAACCTCGCGATGCTCGCCGCGACCGGGCATCCCGAGGAGCTGAAGCTGCATCTGCGCGGCGCGATCACCAATGGCGTGACCAAGGACGAGATCGCGGAGATCTTCCTCCAGGTGGGCGCCTACGCCGGCGCGCCGAGCGCGCTGGAGGCCTTCAGGACCGCGAAGGAAGTGTTCGCCGAACTGAAGATCTGACCCTGGGCCGCCCCGATGCCGGCCGGGAGGAGGCGATGGTCGAGGAGACGCGCGACCCCGTGCCCGAGGACGGGCGGCGGCAGCCCGAGTACCTGACGGTCACGAGCGGACTGCCTCCGATCCGCACGGTCGGCATGGACGCGCCCTGGCGCTGGCTCCGCGAGGGCTGGCGCGACTTCCGCGCGGCGACCGGAACGAGCCTCTTCTACGGCGTCGCGCTCACGGCGATGGGCGTCCTACTCACGCAGACGTGGGGCAAGGGCGCGATCGAGATCGCGTTCCTCACCGGCTTCCTGCTCGTCGGGCCGTTCCTCGCGATGGGGCTGTACGACATCAGCCGCCGCCTGCGCGCCGGGCGACCGGTCGTGGTGGGCGACACGATGACCGCGTGGAAGGCGAACCGCGGCGCCATCGGGTTCTACGCCGTGATCCTCGCGCTCCTCCTCGCAGTGTGGCTACGGGTGTCGGTGGTGGTGGTCGCGCTCTTCTTCCCGGCAGGGTGTCCCGAGCGGTGCGGCGCTCGCCGCGCAGCCTGCTCGAGTCGCCCGATGCGCTCGCCTTCGTCGGCGCGTACGTCGCGGCCGGCTGCGGCTTCGCGCTGTTCGTGTTCGCGACCTCGGTGGTGTCGCTGCCGATGCTGCTCGATCGCGAGAAGATGGATGCGCTCTCGGCGATGATCACGAGCTTCAATGCGCTGCGCACCAACTTCGCGCCGATGCTGCTCTGGGGCGCGATCGTCGTCGTCCTGACCGGGGTCGGGTTTGCGGCGTTCTACGTCGGACTGCTCGTCGTCCTCCCGGTCATCGGCCACGCGACGTGGCACGCGTACAGGGAAGTGGTGGAGTAATGCCTCGCTAGGGCTTGCGCGCTTCAAGCGCGCGGGCGAGGTCGGCGTTCGCGCGCACGAGCATCTCCTCGGTCGTCGCCCAGTTCACGCACGGGTCGGTCACCGACACGCCGTACTTCAGCTGCGCGAGATCATCGGGAATCGCCTGGTTGCCCGCCTCGAGGTTCGATTCGACCATCAGCCCGACGATGGACCGATTGCCTTCGGCGATCTGGTGGACGCAGTCGTTGAAGACGAGCGGCTGCAGGGTGTGGTCCTTGAGGCAGTTCGCATGCGAGCAGTCGATCACGATGTTGCCCGGCAACCGCGCCGCCGCGAGCGCCTTCTCGGCGAGCCGCACGCTCACCGTGTCGTAGTTCGGCCGCCCCCCGCCGCCGCGCAGCACGAGATGGCCGTGGCGGTTGCCGCTCGTGCGCACGATCGCCGGGCGGCCCTGCGGGCTGATGCCGAGGAAGCTGTGCGGCGCACCCGCCGAGCGGATCGCGTTCACCGCCACCTCGAGCCCGCCGTCGGTGCCGTTCTTGAAGCCTACCGGCGCGGACAGCCCGCTCGCCATCTCGCGGTGGGTCTGCGACTCGGTGGTGCGCGCGCCGATCGCGTACCAGCTGATCAGGTCGCCGAGGTACTGCGGGGACAGCGGATCCAGCGCCTCGGAGCCCGCGGGCAGCCCCATCTCGGCGAACTGCGCGAGCAGCCGTCGCGCGCGCACGATCCCCTCGTCGATGCGGAAGGAGTCGTCCATGTGCGGATCGTTTATGAAGCCCTTCCAGCCGGTCGAGGTGCGCGGCTTCTCGAAATAGACCCGCATCACGACGAACAGCGTGTCGCGAACCTGCTCCGCGAGCCGCGCGAGCCGCGCGGCGTAGTCGAGCGCCGCGGCCGGGTCGTGGATCGAGCAGGGTCCGACGACCACGAAGAGGCGCGGGTCGCTCCGGTCCAGAATCGCGCGCACGGTTTCGCGACCGCGCGCGACCGTATCGGCCGCGCGCGCGGTCACCGGGACCGTCGCGTGCACGGCAACCGGCGTCGGCATGTCCTCCATCCCGGCGACGTTCACGTTCTCGAGGGCGCTGGTGGTCATCGTGCTGGTGTTCATGGCGCTGGTGGTCATCGTGCATTCGCTCGCGGGCGGCAGGCCCCGATTATCCGGCAAGCACGCCCCCTGAGCTAGAATCCGCGGGCACCTCTCCGCAGGATCCCGTCATGAACGACCCGCGCCAGCTCCTCCAGTCGCTCGACGTCGAGGCCTTCTGGATGCCGCTCACCTCGAACCGCGCGTTCAAGCAGGCGCCGCGACTCGTGGTCGGCGCGAAGGACATGTACTACACGGCCGCTGACGGCCGGCAGGTCATGGACGCGATGGCGACGCTCTGGTGCGTGAACGCCGGTCACTGCCGGCCCAGAATCGTCGAGGCGATCGCCCGGCAGGCCGGAACGCTCGACTACTGCTCGTCGTATTCGATCGGACACCCCCGCGCATTCGAGGCGGCACATCGAGTCGTCGAGATCGCGCCCGAGGGCATGAACCACGTCTTCTTCGTGAACTCGGGATCCGAATCGGTCGACACCGCCCTGAAGATCTCGCTCGCGTATCACCGCCTGCGCGGCGCGGCGACCCGCACCCGCTTCATCGGACGCGAGCGCGGGTTCCACGGCGCGAACATCGGCGGCATGTCGGTCGGCGGCGTGCCGGCGTACCGCAAGGCCTTCGGCGCGGCGCTCCTGCCGCAGGTCGACCACCTGCGCCACACCCAGGATCTATCGAACCGGGCGTTCGTGCGCGGCCAGCCGGACACCGGCGCCGAGCTGGCCGACGAGCTCGAGCACCGCATCATTCCGCTGCACGACGCGATCAACATCGCCGCGGTCATCGTCGAGCCGGTCGCCGGCGCGGGCGGCGTGCTCGTCCCGCCGCGGGGCTACCTCAAGCGCCTGCGCGAGATCTGCGACCGGCACGGGATCCTCCTCATTTTCGACGAGGTGATCACCGGCTTCGGCCGCCTCGGCGCCCCGTTTGCGAGCCAGTACTTCGACGTCGTGCCCGACCTCATCACCTTCGCGAAAGGCATCACGAGCGGTACGGTGCCGATGGGCGGCGTGCTGGTACGCGACGAGATCTATCGCACGTTCATCGATTCGCCCGGCGGCGGCGTCGAGTTCTTTCACGGCTACACCTACTCGGGCCACCCGCTCGCGTCGGCCGCGGCGCTCGGCACGCTCGACACTTACGCCGAGGAGGGGCTCTTCGACCGCGCCAACCAGCTCGGCGCGTACTTCGAGGACGGCGTGCACAGCCTGCGCGGGCTCCCGAACGTGATCGACTGTCGCAACCTGCAGCTCATCGGCGCGGTGGAGCTCGCGCCGCGCTCCGGCGCGCCGGGGGCGCGCGGGCTCGAGGTGCACAACCGCGCGTGGGAGCGCGGCGTTTTCGTGCGGGCGATCGGCGACACCATCGCCTTCTGCCCGCCCTTGATCGTGGAGAAGCCGCACCTCGACACGATGTTCGGCGTCGTCGCCGAAGCGCTGCGCGCCGTGGCGTAGCGCGCAGCGGACGCATGCTCGACCCGGTGATCCGCACGCTGGCGATGATTTTCACGCCCTGCGTGGAAGGCATCACGCGCAACGACAACGAAGGGGCGGTGCTCGCGTACACTGCGCCCGGCGTGAATGGCCTGCTGCACACGGCGGTCGTGCGCGAGTCGGTGACTGAGCGATGACCGAGCGATGAAAATCTACTATTCCCCCAAACAGCTCGCGCACCGCCCGCAGCAGTTCATGATGGCCGGAAGGCTGGTTCCCCATCTCGAGGTGCCGGAGCGCTGCGAGCGCCTGCTCGCGGCCGTGCAGCGCGGGAGCTACGTCGTCGAGGAGCCGCGCGACGACATCGGCATGGACTGGATCGCGCGCGTCCACGAGCCCGGGTACCTCGAGTTTCTGCGCACCGCGTGGTCGCGCTGGTCGGCGGTGAAGAACGGCGGGCCCGAGCTGCTGCCCAACGTGCATCCGTACCGCGGCGCGCACGACGACCTCGCTCCGCGGCGCCCGCCGCGCGCGGCTTCGCCCGTCGCACAGGCGGGTTATTACATCGGCGACCTCGCGTCGGCGGTCGGGGCGGGCACCTGGGAGTCGGCGGTCGCCGCCGCTCACACGGCCCTCGCTGCGGCCGAGGCGGTCCTCGCAGGCGAGCACTCGGCGTATGGCCTGTGCCGTCCGCCGGGCCATCATGCCCACGCCGACCGCGCCGGCGGCTTCTGCTACCTGAACAATGCGGCGATCGCGGCCGAGCTCCTGCGCACGCACTTCGAGCGCGTCGCGATCCTCGATGTGGATACGCACCACGGCGACGGCACGCAGGCGATCTTCTACCGGCGCGCCGACGTGCAGGTCGTCTCGATCCACACCGACCCGACCGGGTACTACCCGTACTTTTCCGGCTATGCGGACGAGTACGGGGCGGCCGAAGGCGAAGGCTGCAACCTCAACATCCCGCTCGCCCCGGCGAGCGGCGACGCCGACTACCTCGACGCGCTCGACGAGGCGCTCGAAGCGGTGCGCGCGCACCGCTCGGAGGCGCTCGTGGTGTCGGTCGGCTTCGATGCGCACGAGCGCGATCCGCTCTCGGTGCTGAAGGTCACGAACGACGGCTACCGGCGGATCGGCGACGCGATCGCCGGCCTCAAGGTGCCGACGGTCATGGTGCAGGAGGGGGGCTATGGGCTCGACCTTCTCGGCCAGAACCTCGTCGCGTTCCTCGGCGGCTTCAACCTCGCAAGCCGCATGTAGCAGGCCGCAGAGGGCGCGGAGAGAGGGCGGTTCCCTCTGTGTTCCGCGGGGCCTCTGTGGCTAGAATACGATTCTTGCGAACAACGACTTAGCCCAATGCCAGCAATCAGCCGCCGCACCGCCGACCTCGGCACGGAGAACGCTTTCGTCGTCCTGGCCGAGGTGACTGCGCTCCTCCGCCAGGGCCGCGACATCATCTCGTTCTGCATCGGCCAGCCGGACTTCGCGACGCCGACGCACATCCAGGACGCGGCGATCAAGGCGATCCGCGAGGGCAAGCACGGATATACGCCGTCGGCCGGCATCGACGAGCTGCGGGAGGCGGCCGCGGCCTACATGGGGCGCATGCGCGGGTTGCCGATCACGCCGGAGGACGTCGTGGTGGGCGCCGGCGCGAAGCCGTTCATCGCGTACTCGATCCTCGCGACGACCGATTACGGCGTCGGCGACGAAGTGATCTATCCCAACCCCGGCTTCCCGATCTACGAGTCGCAGATCAAGGCGCACGGCGCGGTGCCGGTGCCGCTGCATCTGCGCGAGGCCCGCAACTTCGCGTTCGATCCGGCCGAGCTCGAGGAGAAGCTCACGTCGCGCACCCGGCTGCTGATCCTGAACTCGCCGCACAACCCGACCGGCGGCATCCTCGCCCGGCGCGACCTCGAGGCCGTCGCAGCGTGCCTCCGCCGCCGTCCGGACGTGTGGATCTACGCCGACGAGATCTACTCGCGCCTCTGCTACGAAGGCGAGTTCGCATCGATCGCCTCGCTGCCGGGAATGTACGAGCGCACGATCATCTCCGACGGCGCGTCCAAGACCTGGGCGATGACCGGCTGGCGGCTCGGCTTCACCTCGAACCCGGTGCTCGCGCCGCAGTTCGTGCGCTGGGTGACCAACACCGACTCGTGCGCGTCACAGATCACGCAGTGGGCCGCGGTCGAGGCGATCAAGGGTCCGCAGGGCGACGCCGAGAAGATGCGCGCGTCGTTCATCGAGCGCCGCGACCTGATCGTGCGGCTGCTCGACGAGGCGCCCGGGGTGACGTGCAAGGCGCCGGGCGGCGCGTTCTACGCGTGGCCGAACGTCACCGAGGCGTGCCGGATGATCGGCGCGGCGGATTCGGAGGAGTTCCGCAAGCGCCTCCTGAACGAGGCGGGCGTCGCGGTGCTCGCCGACATCCACTTCGGCGCGCGCGTGCCTGGCGAGGGCCAGCACGTCCGCTTCAGCTATGCGGCCTCGCGGCAGGCGATCGAGGCGGGCGTGGCGCGGATGGCGGACTTCATCCGGAAGAACACGCGCAAGGTCGCGTGAGCCCGCAGGACCGCTCCGAGGGCGAACAGCCGAGCGCACTTCGCGCGAGGCCGTCCAATGAGCGCGCCGGGCCGCCCCAAGCGCGAACCCTTGTCGCGCAGCGACAAGTCAGCCCTATGGACGAGATCTGGAAGCCCAGCGTGACGGTCGCCGCGGTGATGCAGCGCGCGGGACGGTTCTGCCTGGTCGAGGAAGAGGTGGACGGGCGGCTCGTGTACAACCAGCCCGCCGGCCACTGGGAGCGCGGCGAGACGCTCGCCGACGCGTGCGCGCGCGAGGCGCTCGAGGAGACCGCGCACCGCTTCCGCCCCACGCACCTGCTCGGGGTGTACCGCTGGCATCTTGCAGCGAAGGATGTCACCTTTCTGCGCTTCACCTTCCTCGGCGAGGTGACCGATGCGGAGCCCGGGCGTGCGCTCGACAAGGAGATCCGGCGCGTGCTGTGGCTGACGCCGGAGGAGATCCGCGCGCTCGCGCCGCGCCATCGCAGTCCGCTGGTGATGACCTGCGTGGACGACGCGCTCGCCGGGCGGCGCTACCCGCTGGACCTGCTCCGGCACCTCGCATGAGACGGTTCGTCCTCCACGCCGCACTTGCGGCCGCGACGCTCGCGGCGGGGCTCGCGCGCGCCGAAGAAGTGAAGGTGTGCTTCAACTACGGCTGCAAGGATGCCGCGGTCGTCCGCTTCGAGCCCGCCGATCTCGGCGAGGTGAAGCGCTTGTTCGTCGCAGCGGCCTCGCCGCAGGACGAGCGCGAGGCAATCGCACGCGCGATGGGGGTGCTCTACTTTCACGCCGCCCTGCAGACCCCGACCTGGCGCGACCGCGGCGGCAACGTCGACGACGACGGCGCCGAGGGCCGGATGGATTGCATCGATCATTCGTTGAACACGACTGCGTATCTCGCGCTGCTGGAGCGCAACGGGTGGTTGCGGTTCCACACCGTCGCGGACCGGGTGCAGCGCGGGCGGTTCCTCGCGGTGCACTGGGGTGCGCAGCTCAGCGACAAGTCGGGGGCGGAGCGCTGGGTCGTCGACACGTGGTTCCTTGATCCCGGTCATCCCGCCACCATCTACGCGCTGGATGAATGGCTCGACGGCGCGCGACCGGCCGGCACCGAGCTCTTCCGCTTCTAGTCCCGATACGCTTTAGGTCCCAAGTGGCTTCGGAACGCATCGTGGTCGGCATGTCCGGCGGCGTCGACTCGTCGGTGGCCGCGCTGCTCCTCAAGCGCGCGGGGTACGACGTCGTGGGTCTCTTCATGAAGAACTGGGAGGACGACGACGACGACGAATACTGCTCGACCCGCCAGGACCTGATCGACGTCGCGTCCGTCGCCGACGTGCTCGGGATCGAGCTCGACGTCGTCAACTTCGCGGCCGAGTACCGGGACCGGGTGTTCGCCGAGTTCCTGCGCGAGTACTCGGCCGGCCGCACGCCCAACCCGGACGTGCTCTGCAACGCCGAGATCAAGTTCAAGGCGTTCCTCGACCGGGCGCTTGCGATGGGCGCGAGCCGCATGGCGACCGGTCACTACGCCGGCGTGCGCGAGCGGGGCGGGCGCTTCGAACTGCTGAAGGGGGCCGATCCGGCCAAGGACCAGAGCTACTTCCTGCACCGTCTCACGCAGGCACAGCTCGCTCAAGTGGTGTTTCCCCTTGAACGCCTGCGCAAGACCGAGGTGCGCCGCATCGCCCGCGAGGCCCGGCTGCCGGTCGCGGAGAAGAAGGATTCGACCGGCATCTGCTTCATCGGCGAGCGGCCGTTCCGCGAGTTCCTCAACCGCTACCTGCCGCGCCAGCCGGGGCCGATGAAGACGCCCGATGGGCGGGTCGTCGGCGAGCACATCGGGCTCGCGTTCCACACCATCGGGCAGCGCTCGGGGCTCGGAATCGGCGGGACGAAGGGCGGCGACGGCTCGGCCTGGTACGTCGCGGGCAAGGATGCCGGCGCGAATGGGCTGATCGTCGTCCAGGGTCGCGACCACCCCCTGTTGACGAGCCGATCCCTGGTCGCGGCGGATCTCGCGTGGGTTGGCGGGACGCCGCCTTCGGCAGACGCGACGTATGGCGGAAAGACGCGCTACCGCCAGACCGACGCCGCATGTCGCATCGCCGCGGTCGATGCCGCACGGTGCGAGATCGAGTTCGACGAGCCCCAGTGGGCGGTGACCCCGGGTCAGTCCGTGGTGCTGTACAGCGGTGAGGTGTGTCTGGGGGGAGGCGTGATTCAGTAGGCGCGGCGTGCCACGGGGCGACTCGCAAGTCGTCCTATTCGCGCGGCGCCGTCTCCGCGAAGCTCGCCCGCTCGGCGAGCTTCACCGCGAGCCGCGCGAGGTTCGGGCGGTCCCTGCGCCATTCGAGCTGCGGGAAGCGGAAGTCCAGCCAGCCGACGCATGCGCCGACGGCGATGTCCGCGAGCGTGAACCCGTTTCCACAGCACCATTGCCGCGCGCCGATCTGGATGTCCATCGCGTCGAGTCCGCGCGCGACCTTTTCCATCTGGCGATCGATCCAGCCCTGGCTGCGCTCGCCCGCGGGGCGGGCGCCCTCCAGGCGCGCAAGCACGCCCGCATCGAGCACGCCGTCCGCGAGCGCCTCCCAGCGGCGCACCTCGAGGCGCTCGCGGTTGTCGGCGGGGATCAGCTTGCCGATCGGCGACACCGAGTCGAGGAACTCGCAGATCACGCGCGAATCGTAGAGAGCGGTCCCGTCGTCGAGTACGAGGACCGGCACCTTGCCGAGCGGGTTGTAGTCCGGGACCGGGTTGTCGGGCGCCCACACGTTCTGGACCTCCCACACATAGTCGACGCGCTTCTCGGCGGCGACGATGCGCGCCTTGCGGGTATACGGGCTGGGGAGCGAACCGATGAGCTTCATCTTTGCGTCGGAGGCGTGGGCGATCGGGAACGGCGAATTATATACGCGCACATCGTGCGTGCGCGGCCTGCGCGGGGCTGCGTGGTAGACTCGTCCGCGACATTCTCCGCGCTTCCGGCTTCCGACATGTCGCTCTCCGCGCTCTCCGCGATCTCGCCGCTCGACGGCCGTTATGCGCGCAGCCTCGAGCCGCTGCGGGCGTGGGCCACCGAGCTCGCGCTCATCCGGGCGCGGGTCCGGGTGGAGACCGAGTGGCTCATCGCGCTCGGCGCCGAGCCGGGCGTGCCGGAAGTCGGACCGTTCGCGCCCGAGGCGACGGCCAGGCTGCGCGCGCTCGCCGCCGCTTTCGGCGAGTCCGACGGCGAACGCGTCAAGGCGATCGAGCGCGAGACGAACCACGACGTCAAGGCGATCGAATACTGGATCCGCGAACGAGTCGCCGGCGATCCGGCGCTGGAGCGTGCCGGCGCGTTCATCCACTTCGCCTGCACTTCGGAGGACATCAACAATCTCGCGTACGCGTTGCTCGTGCGCGGTGCGCGCGACGAAGTCTTGCTGCCGGCGATCGATCGGCTCACGGACCGGCTCGCGGGCCTCGCGCACGAGCACGCGGATGCGCCGATGCTCGCACGCACGCACGGCCAGCCGGCGACTCCGACGACGCTCGGCAAGGAACTGGCGAACGTGGTCGCCCGGCTGCGGCGCGCGCGCTCGCGGCTCGCGGCGGTCCGGCTGACCGGCAAGGCGAACGGCGCGGTGGGCAACTACAACGCGCATCTCGCCGCGTACCCGCAGGTCGACTGGGAGGCGGTCTCCCGGCGGTTCGTCGAGTCGCTCGGTCTCGAGTTCAACGCGTACACGACGCAGATCGAGCCGCACGACGCGCTCGCCGAGGCGTTCGACGCAGTCGCGCGGCTCAACACGATCCTGGTCGACCTCGATCGGGACGTGTGGGGATACGTCTCGCTCGGCTACTTCCGGCAGAAGCTGGTCGCGGGGGAGGTGGGATCGTCGACGATGCCGCACAAGGTGAACCCGATCGACTTCGAGAACTCCGAGGGCAACCTCGGGCTGGCGAACGCGCTGCTCCGCCATTTCGCGGACAAGCTGCCGGTGTCGCGCTGGCAGCGCGATCTGACCGACTCGACGGTGCTGCGCAACGTCGGCGTCGCGTTCGGGCACAGCCTGCTCGGCTACGCTGCCTGCGCGCGCGGCCTCGACAAGCTGGAAGTGGACGCCGCGCGGCTCGCCGCGGACCTCGAGGCGAACTGGGAGGTGCTCGCGGAGGCGGTGCAGACGGTCATGCGCCGTTACTGCATCGAGGATGCCTACGAACAGCTGAAGACCCTCACGCGGGGCGCGCGGATCACGCCCGAGGCGCTGCGCACCTTCATTGGCGGTCTCGCTATTCCGCAGGATGCGAAAGCGCGCCTGCTCGCGCTCGCGCCTGCAACCTACACGGGCAAAGCGACCGAGCTCGCCCGGAAGGTCTGAGCGAACGATGGGCCCGGCGATTCCGCGCTACGGCGGCGTCGCGATCGTACTTCACTGGCTCGTCGCCGCCGCGATCCTCGCCACATTTCCGCTCGGCCTTTATATGGCCGACCTGCCGCTCTCGCCGCGCAAGCTCACGCTCGTCTCGTATCACAAGTGGATCGGCGTGACGGTGTTCGGGCTGATGGGGCTGCGCCTCGCGTGGCGCCTTACGCACCGTCCGCCGCCGCTGCTGCCGGAAACGCCCGCGTGGCAGCGGCACGCCGCGCGGTTCGTGCACTGGACCTTGTATGCGTTGCTGCTCGCGATCCCGTTGTCGGGGTGGCTTTATAGCTCGGCGGTCGGCGTGCCGACGGTGTATCTCGGGCTCTGGCAGCTGCCGGACCTGGTCGGCAAGGACAAGGCGCTCGCGGAGGCACTCAAGCTCACGCACAAGTCCCTCAACTTCGTGATGCTCGGGCTCGTGGTCGTGCACGTTGCGGCCGCCATCAAGCATCACTTCGTCGATCGGGACGGATTGCTGGCGCGGATGCGGCCGTGGCCCGCGCGCCGGAACTACTTCGGCTCGTCGGGGAGCGGCGGGATCGAGCGCAGGTAGGCGAGCAACGCGTCGAGGTCGGCGGGCGTCAGCTGGCTGGTGGTGTTCGTCACCACCTCTCCCATGGCCTCGGCGAGGACGTCGCCGTCCGGTGTGAGGCCGGTCGTCAGGAGATCCTTGAGGTCCTTGTCGCTCGACTTCTTCAGCCGGGTCGGCGTGAGATTGGGGATGCCCTTGCCCTCGGGTCCCTTGCCGCCTGCGAGGTAGCGGTCGCGTTTGGGACCGCCGAGGAAGTTGCGGGGCGTGTGGCACTCGCCGCAGTGGCCGAGCGCCTGCGCGAGATAGGCGCCACGGTTGACGGTGGCCGAAGCCTTCGGGTCCGCCGCGAGCGGCCCGGGCGTGAAGTAAAGCCACTTCCATCCCGTGACGGGGAAACGCCAGCGGTAAAGGAAGCCCAGGTCATGCGGTTTGCTTGCGCGGGCGTTCGGCGGCAGGGTGCGCAGATAGGCCCAGAGGTCCCGCAGGTCGGCATCCGAGATCTTCGTGTACGACGGGTACGGGAACGCCGGGAAGTAGTTCGCGCCATCCGGCCGGACGCCCTGCCGCATCGCGCGCACGAAGTCGGCCTCGGTCCAGCGCCCGAGGCCGGCATCCGGGTGCGGAGTGATGTTCGGCCCGTAAAAGTTGCCGAACGGCGTCTTGAGCGCCCGCCCGCCGGCGAAGCGGACGGCGTCCTTCTTCTCTTCGGTGTGGCAGCCGACGCAGCCGCCGGTCTTCGCGAGGTACTCGCCGCGCTTGGCGTCCCCCTGCTGAGCGATGGCGGGCGAGACCGCGGTAGCCGCGAAAAGCGCAAGCAGACCGCCGCGCATCGTCGTGGCAATTCGACAGTTCATATTGGCTCAGTGCGCGTCAAAAGCGAACAACCCCGCCGCGGCGGGGTTGTCGCGGGCATCGCAGATCGCGTTATGACTTCTCGCGGAAATTGTCGTGGCAGCCGCCGCAGTTCTTGCCGACGTCGCCGATCGCCGCCTTGACCTTTGCCTCGTCGCCGCTCTTGGATGCGACGACGAGCGCGGCGACCGCGCTCATGAACTGGTCCTGGGCTTGCTTGAACTTCGCCGCGTCGTTCCAGATCGCCGGAAGCGCGGCGCTCTTGACGCCCTTCGTGCTTTCGGCGAAGCCATCCCAAGGCATATGGCTCAGGGCCTCGAGGTAACCTGCGTTGCGGGCGACCACGCTTGCGTCGTAAGGCACGGCGCCCTTGAGCATGCCCCCGAGCGGACCGAAGTACTTGCCCTGCAGGGTCATCGCCGACTGGCGCTGCTTGACGAGCGTCTCGGGCTTGGCCTGCGCGAATGCCGTGGCGGCGGCGCCGGCGCCGAGAGCGATGGCTAGGACGGCAGCAACAAGCTTCCTCTTCATTCGGTGTTCCTCCTTCCAGGTGGGGACGAAACGCTGCTACGGCTGAGCCGCGGCATCGGATGCTATAACAGGCCCGAACGACGGTCTATTCCGCCGCCGTTTTACACCACGGCCTCCTGCTTGCGCTCCTTGACCGGCTTGACCAGGTCCTCGCGTCTGACGCCCAGCCAGCGCACGAGCGGTGCCATGACGAGCACCGAGGAGTAGATGCCGAAGAGGATGCCGATCGTGAGCGCCAAGGCGAAATAGTGCAGCGCCGGGCCGCCGAACAGGAGCATCGAGAGCACCATCACTTGGGTGCAGCCGTGAGTGATGATGGTCCGCGAGATCGTGCTCGTGATCGCGTTGTCGATGATCTGGTCGATCGGCGCCTTGCGCATCTTGCGGAAGTTCTCCCGGATCCGGTCGGCGATGACAACCGATTCGTTCACCGAGTACCCGAGGATGGCGAGCACCGCGGCGAGCACCGGCAGCGAGAATTCCCACTGGAAGAACGCGAAGAAGCCGAGGATGATCACCACGTCGTGCAGGTTGGCGATGATCGCCGCGACGCCGAACTTCCATTCGAATCGCAGCGCGAGATAGGCGACGATCCCGAGCGCGGTGATGAGCAGGGCGAGCGCGCCGTTCTCGGCGAGCTCGCGGCCGACCTGCGGCCCCACGAATTCGACGCGACGCAGCTGGGCCGACTTGTCGTCGGCCTCGAGCTTCGCCATCACCTCCTTCGACAGGTCGGCGCTCGTTTGACCCTGCTTTAGCGGCATGCGGATCAGCACGTCGCGCGAGCTGCCGAAGTTCTGCACCTGGGTGTCGGTATAGCCGGCCTTGTCGAGCGCGCCCCTGATCCGGTCGATCTCAGCCGGATGGCCGTAGCTCACCTCCATCACCGTGCCGCCGGTGAACTCGATCGAGAAGTGCAGGCCCTTGGTCGCGAGGAAGAACACCGCGGCGAGGAACGTGACGAGCGAGATGATATTGAAGTACAGCGCATACCGCATGAACGGTATGTCGCGACGGATCTTGAAGAACTCCATGTCGGGTCCTAGGCGTTCACTTCCACGACGTGTTGCCGATCGCGATCTTGTCGAGCCGGCGGCGCGAGCCGTACCAGAGGTTCACCAGCACGCGGCTGCCCACGACCGAGGAGAAGATCGAGGTCATGATGCCGAGGCAGTGCACGACCGCGAACCCGCGCACCGGTCCCGAGCCGAAGATGAGCAGCGCGAGGCCGGCGATCAGCGTCGTCACGTTGGAGTCCAGGATCGTCCCGAACGCGCGCTCGTAGCCGGCGTGGATCGCCGCCTGCGGCGTGGCGCCGCCGCGCAGCTCCTCGCGCACGCGTTCGTTGATCAGCACGTTCGCGTCGATCGCCATGCCGAGCGTCAACGCGATCGCCGCGATGCCCGGCAGCGTCAGCGTCGCCTGGAGGAGCGACAGGAGCGCGATCAGGAACAGCAGGTTTGCGGCGAGCGCGATCGACGAGAAGACCCCGAACAGCATGTAGTACCCGCACATGAACGCGACGATCGCGAGGAAGCCCCAGAGCGTCGAGTTGAAGCCCTTCTCGATGTTGTCCTTGCCGAGGCTCGGCCCGACCGTGCGCTCCTCGATGATCTCCATCGGGGCGGCGAGGGCGCCGGCGCGCAGCAGGAGCGCGGTCTCGTTCGCCTCGATCGTGCTCATCCGCCCGCCGCTGATCTGCACGCGCCCGCCGGCAATCTCGGTGCGGATCACCGGCGCGGTGACCACCTCGCCCTTGCCGCGCTCCACCAGCAGGATCGCCATGCGGTTGCCGACGTTCTCGCGCGTGACGTCGCGGAAGATGCGCGCGCCGGTGGAGTCGAGCGTGAGGTGCACCGCCGGCTCCTGCGTCTGGTTGTCGAAGCCGGCCTGCGCGTCAGTCAGCCGGTCGCCGGTGAGCACGACCTGGCGCTTGACCAGGATGCCGCCGCCCTGGCGGTCCTCGTAGTACTCGGTGCCGAACGGCACCTGGCCGTTCTTTGCGTCGGCGAGCTTCTGCGGGTCGCGCGAGGCTTCCTCGTCCACCATGCGGACCTCGAGTGTCGCGGTGCGGCCGAGGATGCGCTTCGCGCCGGCGGTGTCCTGGACGCCCGGGAGCTGCACGACGATGCGGTCGGCCCCCTGCTGCTGCACCACCGGCTCGGCGACGCCGAGCTCGTTGACGCGTTTCGCCAGCGTACTGATGTTCTGCTTGAGCGCCGCGTCCTGGATGCGCGTGACCGCTTCGGGCTTGATCGTCGCGACGAGTCGCGACTCGGCGGCGTCTCCCGCGTCCGCGAGCTGCAGGTCCGGCAGCGCGTCGGCGATCACGCGCCGCGCCTTCTCCCGGGACTCGGGGTCGCGGAAGCGGACGACGATGGTGTCGCGCTCGCGCGTCACGCCGGCGTGGCGGATGTTCTTGTCGCGCAGCGTGGTGCGAATGTCTCCGGCGAAGCCGTCCAGGCGCTTGAGCAGCGCGCCGCGCATGTCGACCTGGAGCAGAAAATGCACGCCGCCGCGCAGGTCGAGGCCGAGGTACATCGGCAGCGCGTGGATGGCCGCCAGCCAGCGCGGCGACGCGGAGAGCAGGTTCAGGGCCACCGTGTACGACGGGTTGTCGGCGTCGGGATTGAGGGCCTGCGAGAGGATGTCCTTCGCCTTGATCTGCGTGTCGGTGTCGGCGAACCGCACCTTGACGCCGACCTGGTCGACCGTGGCCCCGGTGAAGGCGACGCCCGCCTTCCTGAGCGTCTCCTCGACCCGCCCCATGGTCGCGGTATCGACCTTGAGCGTCGCCTTGGCGCTCGAGACCTGCACGGCCGGCGATTCCCCGAAGAAGTTCGGCAGCGTATAGAGCAGGCCGAGCACGACCGCGACGGCGACCGTAACGTAGACCCAGAGGGGGTAGCGGTTCATCTGTGCGGGAGACGGGAAGCGGGTGACGGAACGCGTGGCGGCGGGGTTGCGTTTCCCCGCCGCCGTGCCGTCAGATGGCTTTCATCGTCCCCTTCGGCAGGAGCGTCTGCACGGCCTGCTTCTGGACGACGATCTCGGTGTTGGGCGCGATCTCGATGGTGATGTAGGCGTCGCTCAGCTTGGTGATCCGGCCGACGATGCCGCCGGAGGTGACGACCTCGGCGCCCTTCTCGAGGGCCTCGACCATCAGCTTGTGGTCCTTGGCGCGCTTCATCTGCGGGCGGATCAGCATGAAGTAGAGCAGCACGAACATCAGGACGATGGGCAGGAAGCCCATCAGCCCTCCCGCGTCGGTCGGGGAGGCGGCGGCTTGTGCGTATGCGGTGCTGATCATGGGAGGCTCGGGCGCGTTTTTGAAGGCGCGGAATTATACCGGACGGAGGAGGACCGTCCCTATTTTTCCGCCGCCAGGCGCGTCCGGTCGGCGGCGAACCGCGCCGCATGCTCGGGCAGGCTGCCGGCGGCGATCGCCTCGCGCAGCTCGCGCATCAGGGTGAGGTAGTAGTGGAGGTTGTGAAGCGTTGCGAGGCGCGCGCCGAGGATTTCCTTGGCGCGGTCCAGGTGATGCAGGTAGGCGCGGCTGAAGTGCCGGCAGGCATAGCACGCGCAGGCCTCGTCGATCGGCCGCGTGTCCTCGCGGTGGCGCGCGTTGCGGATCTTCAGGTCGCCCCAGCGCGTGAAGAGCCAGCCGTTGCGCGCATTGCGGGTGGGCAGCACGCAGTCGAACATGTCCATGCCGGACGCGACGGCGGCGACGAGGTCCTCCGGCGTTCCCACGCCCATCAGGTAGCGCGGACGGTCCGGCGGAAGACGCGGCGCGGTGTGGGCCAGGATCCGCAACATGTCCTCCTTCGGCTCGCCGACCGAGAGCCCGCCGATCGCGTAGCCGTCGAAGCCGATCGCCGCGAGCCCCGCGAGCGACTCGTCGCGCAGCCCCTCGTGCATGCCGCCCTGGACGATGCCGAACAGCGCGTTGGCGGTCGGCCCGCCGCGCTCCCACTCGCGCTTCGAGCGCTCCGCCCAGCGCAGGCTGAGACGCATCGAGTGGGCCGCCGCGCGCTCGGCGGCGGGATGGGGCGTGCACTCGTCGAACACCATCGCGATGTCGGAGTCGAGCGCACGCTGGATGCGCATCGATTCCTCCGGCGTGAGCATCAGCCGGTCGCCGTTGATCGGCGAGGCGAAGCGCACGCCCTCCTCGGTGATCTTCCGGAGCGCACCCAGGCTGAACACCTGGTAGCCCCCCGAGTCGGTGAGGATCGGCCGGCTCCAGCCCATGAATCGGTGCAGTCCGCGGTGGGCCTCCACGACCGGCAGTCCGGGCCGCAGCCAGAGATGGAAGGTGTTGCCCAGGACGATCTGCGTGCCGATGTCCTCCAGCTCCGCCGGGCTCATCGCCTTGACCGTGCCGTAGGTGCCGACCGGCATGAACACCGGCGTCTCGACCGCGCCGTGCGGGAGCTCGAGCACGCCGCGCCGCGCCGCGCCGTCGGTGTGGGTGACGGTGAAGTTCACTCGGCGATTCTATCCACGAGCATCGCGTCGCCGTAGCTGAAGAAGCGGTAACCGCGGGCGATCGCATGCCGGTACGCCGCGCGCACCGCGTCGGTTCCGGCGAAGGCGGAGACCAGCATGAGCAGGGTCGACCTGGGAAGGTGGAAGTTGGTGACCAGCCGGTCGACGACGCGGAACCGGAAGCCCGGCGTGATGAACAGATCCGTCTCGCCGCTGCCCGGGGTGACCGTGCCGCCGGACGCGCCAGTCGCCAGCGCGCTCGCCTCGAGCGCGCGCAGCCCGGTCGTCCCCACCGCGATCACGTTGCGTCCGCGGGCGCGCGCGCGACCCACTGCCGCGGCCGTCTCGGTCGGGATGTCATACCACTCGCCATGCATGCGATGTTCCGCAAGATCGGCCACCCGCACCGGCTGGAAGGTCCCGGCGCCGACGTGCAGCGTGAGAAACGCCGTTTCCACGCCTTGCGCGCGCAGCCGCTCGAGGAGCGGTGCGTCGAAGTGCAGCCCTGCCGTCGGTGCGGCGACCGCACCCGGCGCGCGTGCGTACACCGTCTGGTAGCGGCGCTCGTCGGCCGCTTCGGGCGGGTGCGCGATGTAGGGCGGCAGCGGCACGCTGCCGTACCGGTCGAGGAGCGTGAGCACGGACTCGGAGCCGTCGAACTTCAACCGGAACAGATCGTCGTCGCGCCCGAGCACCGTCGCATCCAGCGCGCCCGCGAGCCGCAGGCGCGCGCCGGGTCGCGGCGCGTGGCTCGCCCGGATCTGCGCGAGCGCCTCGTGCGCGCCGAGCACGCGCTCGATCAGGACCTCGACCCGGCCACCGCTGTCTTTGGCGCCGAACAGCCGGGCCTTGATGACCCGCGTGTCGTTGAAGACGAGCACGTCCCCCGGCGCGAGGAAACGGGGCAGGTCGGCGAATGCGTGATCCGAGACCCCGTCGCGCGCGAGGCGCAGCAGCCGGCTCCCGGTGCGCTCCGGCGCAGGATGCTGGGCGATCAGCGCCGCGGGCAGGTCGAAGTCGAAATCCTCGACCGTGAGGCGTTGCCGGGTGTCGGTCATTCTTCGATAATGCCCCGGCAGCCGGGATGGCGGAACTGGTAGACGCAGCGGACTCAAAATCCGCCGGTGGCGACACCGTGAGGGTTCGAGTCCCTCTCCCGGCACCATCTAGGATCATCTGCGAAGCTCAACCTGCTGTCGGCGCGTGATGTAGCGAATGCGTGGGATGGCGAACGGTCGGACGGCAGCGACCTTCACTTTCTTGCGGGCACGACGTAGAGATAGACCGTCTTACCGTTGGCATCGATTCGCTTCGTCGGCGGCCAGTCCGCGCCGAAGTCGTGCTCGTGCGAGACGACCGGCGTGCCGGGCTTGAGCTGATCCCACAGCCGGGGGCGCAGCTTGCGGTTGTAGTTCCATTTCAGGAACAGGGCGACCACGGTGGCGTCGCGAAAGTCGGCCTCGAAGAGGTCGCCTTGCACGAATCTCACCCGGTCGGCAACGCCGGCCTGTCGCGCATTTTCGACGGCTTCCCTGATGCGGTCCGGGTCGATGTCGATGCCGACGCCGCGCGCGCCGAACCTCTGCGCCGCCGCGATCACGATGCGACCGTCGCCGCAGCCCAGGTCGTACACCACGTCGGTCTGCTTCACGTTCGCCAGCCGGAGCATGGCATCGACGATCTCGTACGGCGTGGGGACGAAGTCGACCTCCAGCCCGAGCTTGTTCTTCGGGTCGACGGCCTGAGCGTGAATCCGCGGCGCGGCGCAGGCGAAGGCTAGCGCCGCGGCCCGTTTGAGCGCGTTTCGGCGATGGTTCATTGCGCTGGGATCATCCGGGTCGGGGGGTGTCCCGGTCAACCGGGCGAACGCCCTTGAGTGTTGATGAGCATTGAGGTATGTAGATCGCCACTATCAAGCTGTATCCACCACCGCCGGG
Source organism: uncultured beta proteobacterium (assembly GCA_963716855.1). Taxonomy (GTDB): domain Bacteria; phylum Pseudomonadota; class Gammaproteobacteria; order Burkholderiales; family SG8-39; genus JAGVSZ01. The sequence continues at coordinate 45,126 of CAVQUV010000030.1, forward strand.
TGTACGAGCGGTGGACGACATGGGGGGCTGGAGGGAGATGATCGGATCGAGGGTCGTCGCGGCCCAGGCGGGCGCGAACGGGTATGGCTGGGTTGTCATTCTGGCACTGGCGGCGTGCCTGCGTCTTTATGGAATTGGCTCGGAGCCGCTCTGGCTCGACGAGGCCTACTCGTGGTGGGACGCCCGGCAGACGCTCGACGATCTTTGGCATCTCGTTCCTCAGTGCGATCCCCATCCCCCGCTCTACGCGGCGCTGCTGAAGCTCTGGATGGCCGTCGCCGGAGAGAGCGCCGCGGCCATGCGTGCGCTCGGTGCGCTCGTGGGGGTCGCGACCACGGCCGTGGCACTGCTCGCCGGCCGGGAGATCTCGGCGCGGGCCGGATGGATCGCGGGCCTCTTCACCGCGGTCGCGCCATTCCAGATCGAGTTCGCCCACGAGGCGCGGCCCTATGCGCTGGTCATGCTCGGCACCGCGCTGGTGATGTTCGGGACGCTGCGCGTGCTGCGGACATTGCGCGCGGAGGTCAACGGGCGGCCGGGCTGGATCGCGATGGTCGCCGGTTTGGCCATCGCGCTATGGTCGAACAATACATCGGTGCTGCTACTGGCCGCGCTCGCCACGATGGCGCTGTGCCTGATCATCCGCGACGGCCAGGGCCGGTCGCTCAAGCCGGCGATGGCGATGGCGGCGGTGGTGGTTGCCGTGATCTGGCTGCCCTATCTGCCCATCTACCTGATGCAGGCCCAAGGCGTCGCCTCGGACTTCTGGATTCCGCGGCCGGACCTGTGGCGCGTCGGCAACGAGCTGCGATACGTGGTTGGCCTGGGCTCGTACGGTGTGCTCGGCGCACTGGCTCTCGTATGGGCAGCGGGGCTCGCGGCGCTATGGCGTCGCGGTCTCAGGCGCGAGACGTGGCTCCTCGCCGGCCTGGTGGTGCTGCCCGTGGCGCTCAACTTCCTGGTAAGCGTCACCGTCAAGCCGATCTTTCTGGCGCGCGCGCTGATCGGGATTGCGCCGCCGTTCGTGGTCGGTCTCGCCGTCGCGCTGGCTTCGATCGACCGGCGATGGTTGCGGCGGGCTGCGGTCGGCGGGCTGGCGGCCCTGCGGGTGGTGGCGGCGATTCCCCTCTACACCGAAGTGGACCGGAAGGAGCAGTGGGATGACATCGCCAGCTACATCGTGGGCGGGGTCGGCCGCGAGGCCCTCGTGCTGCTGGTGCCCAACGAGCTCGCCCTGCCGCTGGGGCATGCCCTCTCCGTCGCGAATGCCAACGTTGCGATGCGCGGCGTTCCGGTGGACTTTCCCGCGCCGGGGCGCGCCGCGCGCTACCCGTCCGGCAAGTGCACGCCATCGGTCGTCGGTCAGGATCTCCTGCCGTTGGCGCGGGCGGTGCGCGACCGCCGCACGGTCGTGGTCGTCACCCGACGCAACAACCTCTATGACCCGCAGGACAGCACCCAGGCAATGCTGCGCTCGATCGGCATGCGGCTCGCGAGCTCACGCGAATTCATGCCGGGTTATCTGCGAGTGCAGACATTCGTTGGCCCGCGGGCGACGGTCGCTCCCGCGCTTTGGTTTCCCTGATCGGGAAAGCGGGCCCGCGTCTCGGCCGGAGTCGCTCAGGCGGCCTGGGAGGAAGCGCCGTTCGGGCGCGGCTCGGGTTCGATCTGCTCGAGGCGGTAGCCGTGCTGGTAGACCGCCGTCAGCTTCCAGCGGTTCTCGGGCACGAGGCCGAGTTTGGAGCGCAGGCGGCTGACGTGCGTGTCGACGGTACGCGTATTCAGGTCCGACGTGCGACCCCACACCGACTCGAGGATGTGTCCGCGCGAGACCAGGTTGCCGATGTTGCGGAACAGGAACACCGCGAGGTCGAAGTCCTTCTGGGTCAAATCCATCTCCACGCCATGGCGGGTCACCACGCGACGGTCGACGTCCACATCGAACTCGCCGACGCGCAGGTGCTCCGCGGCGCGCGGCTTGGGCCGGGCGCGGCGGCCGAGCGCTTCGACGCGCGCGAGCAGCTCCTGCTTGCGCAGCGGCTTGACCAGGTAGTCGTCGGCGCCGGCCTTGAGCGCCTGGACGATGTCGGCCTCCGAGTCGCGCGCGGTGGTGAAGAGGACCGGGACCGGCTCGCGCACGTTCGCGCGCACCCAGGCGAGGATGGCGTCGCCATTGACATCGGGCAGCTCCCAGTCGAGTACCAGCAGATCGAAGCTGTCGCGGGTCATTACGCGCATGAACTCGCGCCCGCGGCCGAACGTGTGGCACGCGTGCCCGGCGCCGACCAGCCAGATCCGCACGAGATCGGCCTGGGAAGCGTCGTCCTCGACGATGGCGATGCGCATTGTCAGGAGGTGAAGGTGATCTCGACGCCGTCGAGATAGTCGGCGAGCTCGCCCGTGAGCGCCGCGAGATCGTGGCCGCCGGCGCGCACGCTGCGCTCGATCGCGCCGCCGATCCGGGAGATCTCGTCGAATCCGTAGCCGCCGCCCACGCCCTTCAGAGTGTGGCCGATCCGGCGTGCCGCTTCCAGGTCGTCGCGCGCAACCGCATCCCGCAACTGCTCGACCTCGACGCGGCGGTTGGCAAGAAAGCGCGGAATGAGATCGCGGAGCTCGCCGGCGACCTGGACGCTGTGGCGTACGGTCTGCATCAGCATAAGTGTACGGAGCCGGGCGACCCCCGGCGCGGAACTATGTCCGCTCCAGCGGCGCCGTCCGGGCTAGCGCGCGGCCCCGTCACCGGCGCGCAGCGGGCCTTGAGTCCGCCGCGAGTCGCGCAGGATCGGGCGCAACGCGGCGCGCAGCGACTCCAGGGACACCGGCTTGGTCACCACGCCGTCGCAGCCGGCGGCGTGCGCACGCTCGACCTCGGGGCCCTCGGTGTGCGCGGTGAGCGCGAGGATCGCGCCGGTGTAGTTGCGCGTGCGCAGCACGTGCACCGCCTCGTAGCCGTTCATGACCGGCATCTCGAGATCGATCAGCACCGCGTCGAAGCTTCCGGCGAGCGCCGCCTCGACCGCGGACAGGCCGTTCGCGACGGAGCGCGCCTCGACACCCAGCTTGGTGAGCAGGATCTCGACCAGCCCGCGGATGTCCTCGTTGTCCTCGGCCACCAGCACGCGCCCGTCGAGCGGCTCGCGCGCCGCGATCGCCTCGGTGATCGGCCGCACGGTCTGCGACCGGGCGGCGATCTCCGCGGGCAGCCGCACGGTGAAGGTCGACCCGAGCCCCGGCCGGGAGGCCACGTCGATCGTTCCGCCCATCAAGTCGACCAGGTTGCGCGTGATCGCCAGGCCGAGCCCGGTGCCGCCGTAGCGCTGCGCGATGCTCGAGTCCGCCTGCTCGAACGGCTCGAAGATGCGCGCGATCGCGTCGTCCGGGATGCCCGGGCCCGTATCGCGCACCTCGAGCACCAGTGCCGCGATGTGCCAGGAGACGGTGAGCTCCACCGAGCCCGCCTGCGTGAACTTCAGGGCATTGCCCAGCAGGTTGATGAGCACCTGCCGCACCCGCGCGCCGTCGAGCATGAGCGCGGGCGGCAGCTCGGTGGCGCGCGTGAACCGCAGCCGGATCCGCTTCTCCTCCGCCGCGGGCATCATGGTCGCGACCGAATCGCGGCACAGCTGCTCGGGGCTTTCGGGCCCGGGCGTGATGGTGAGCGCGCCGGCCTCGATCTTCGCGAGGTCGAGGTGGTTGTTGATGAGCTGCAGCAGGTGCTCGCAGTTGCGGCCGATCGTCGCGCTGTTGCGGACCCGCGCATCGCGGCCGAGATCGTCGGTGAACTGGTTCAGCTTGTTGAAGCCGGTGATCGCGGTGAGCGGCGTGCGCAGCTCGTGCGTGAGATGGTTGAGGAACTCGGTCTTGAGGCGGTTCGCCTCGCGCGCCGCGAGCGTCTCGTAACGCAGCCGGCGCCGCTCGTCGGTCAGCAGGTACAGCCACAGGGAGGCGACGACCGCGAGGGTCGCCGCCCCCGCTGTAGTGGCGAACAGCCAGCGTGACTGGAAGCCGAACACGAAGAGCGCGATGCCGGTGGCCGCCAGCGCGAACGGCATTACGACGAATCCGATCAGGTAGGTGCGTCCGCTCGCCTCCACGCCGCGCCAGAGGAGGAGCAGCGGGATGAACAGCGCGACCGCCAGCAACGCGCCGTCGAGCGCCATCGATGCCGGGGCGAGGACCTGGCCCGCAGCGAGCGCCGCGTATGCCACGGCGGCGAACTCGAGGCTCGACATGCGACCCACCGGCGTATACACCTGGTCGCCGAGCGACCCGTCGGTCCGCCCGATGAACGCCGCCTTCCCCGCAACATCTCGCGCGACCCACTCCGAGCCCGGCGCCCCGCGCGCCGCCAGCGCGAGCTCGTAGAACGGGATGACCCGAACGTCGTCGGCATTGCGCGGAAAGCGCAGCGCGACGTCGCCCTTCGCGCCCATCGGGATCCAGCCGCGGCGCACCTGCAGCGCCCCGCCCACGACGCGCGGCGGCGACAGCACCGGGTCGACCGCGGCGAGCACGGCGACCGGCAGGCTCGGGATCAGGTAGCCCTGCGCGCCGTGAAACAGCCTGACGCGGCGGAGCACGCCGTCGTCGTCCGGGATCACGTTCACGACGCCGATCGCGGCGGCGCTGTCGCGCGTGAGCCGTTCGCCGGGCAGCTTCACGTGCGCCCAGCCGAAGTACGGGACGCGTGGCTCTCCATCCTGTCCGAGCGTATTGCGCGCAACCGCCTTTGCGGCGAGCTGTCGCTGGTAGCCGGGCGTGGGGTTCAGCGGCACCGTGAGGCCTGCGGCGGCGAGCACGCTGGTGCGGCCGAGCGTGGCGGCGAGCGCCTCGTCGCCCGGGTGCTCGTCGGCGAGCACCGTCTGGAACGCGACCGCCCGCACGCCGTGGCTCTCGAGGTAGCGCATCACGTGCGCATACGCTTCCCGCTCCGTCTTCCAGGGGGCGGCGGGATCGAGCACGCGCCCCAGCGACTCCTCGTCGAGGGAGAACACGACGACCTGCTCGACGTCGATCGCCTGGCTGAAGCTGCGCTGCGCTGCGTCATGGATCCAGCCGTTGAGGCGGTCGAAGAGGGTCGTCTGCGCGAGCAGTGCTGACAGGCCGACCCCGACGCCGCACGCCGCGAGGCCCTTGAGCACCCGCAGAACGGGGCCTCGATTGAACACCGACGCGGGACGGGAACGGCGGGCCATGGGGGCTCGATTGTAATGCCGATACGGCCAACTTCCACACCCTCGTCCCGCCGCACCGAGTTGAAGTGACTCATTTGGGGGTTTCCCCAAGGCGCTGGCCGGACGCAGGAAATCCGTCGTCCATCTGGATGGTACGGCGCTTGCTCATGCCCCCCCTCGGTGACATCCCGCGAACGCGCTGCGGGCCCCGATGGGAGGGATCCGACGCGTCGAAATTCACGGTCATGCGCCGGGTGTGTGACGCGCTTCACGCGAACGCAGTGGCGCGTATCGCCGGTGGCACGAGGCGATCTGTCGCCGAACGCACGCAGGTGTCGAGTGCGGAGCAGCCCGACCCGATGACCGGCGCGGAATGCGTGCAGTTTTTCACCGGCGCGGGAGATCCCGCGCCGGACGGCAGGGCGCAAGACAACGCGAACAAACGAGAAAGAAGGGGAAACGACGATGGGCATAGTGAACTTTTTCCGCAAGGCGGCTCTCGCCGCCGCAATCGCGTGGCTCGCGGGCCATGCCGCCGTCGGCGTGGCGCAGCAGCCCGACGTGCAGGTCGTGCTGACGCAGCAGAAGGTGCGCGTCGGCGCGGACGGCAAGGAGATCCTGGAGCCGGCCGAGCGCGCGGCCCCAGGCGACGTCATCGAGTATCGCGCGACGTACACGAATCGCACCAAAGACACGGTGCGCAACCTCGTCGCAACGCTGCCGGTGCCGCGGGAGACGGTCTACGAAGCGAGCTCGGCGCGACCCGCAGGCGTGCTTGCCTCGAGCGGCGGCACGTACGGGCCGGTACCGCTGAAGCGCAAGGTGCGCGGCGCGGACGGCCGGGAAGTCGAGCGAGAGGTGCCGGTCGCCGAGTACCGCTCGCTGCAGTGGAACGTCGGTCAGCTCGCCGCGGGTGCGAGCACCACGGTAAGCGCACGCATGCGCCTCGTCCCCGTCGGGGCGGCCGCACCGGCACCCGTGAAGTAACGCCCACCGATCACCAGAAGGCGCGGCGGCGACCCCGCGGCGCCCAGCGCGGACACAAATATATAAAGAAGCAGGGAGCCTAGCCATGAACGCAGTGAACAAGTTCTTCCACCTGAACGCGCACCGGACCGACTGGCTGCGCACGCTCGTCGCGGGCGTGCTGGCACTCGTGCTGGCGGCGCTGCTCCTGGCTCCGTATGCGGCCCGCGCGCAGACCCCGGCCGCCGGCACCAGCATCGGCAACCAGGCGTCGGCCACTTACACCGACGCGTCCAACGTGTCGCGCACTGCCACGTCGAACACAGTGTCGACGATCGTCCAGCAGGTCGCGAGCTTAACGCTGACGGCGACTCAGTCGGTGACGGCGACGCCGGGCAGCCCCAGGACGTTCTCGCACACGATCACCAACACCGGCAACGGCAACGACTCGTTCAAGCTGCTGCTGCGCAATCAGGCGGGCGACAGCTTCGACTACACGACGCTCGCGGTGTACCGCGACGCCGACTGTAACGGCATCGCCGACGACGCGGTCAATATCTCCGGCACGTCGATCAGCGCGGCCGGCATCGCCGGCGGTATCCCCGTCGGCCCCGTCGCCGCAGGCGGGCAGTATTGCGTGGTGGTGCAGGTGGTCGTGCCGGGCACCGCGGCGAACGGCAACACCGGTATCGTCCGCCTCGACGCCGCCTCCGAGTTCACCAACACGGTGAACACCAACACCACCGGCTTCAACACCGACACGGTCACGGTCACCGCGAATGCGGTGATCGGCGTGACCAAGGCCATCATCGGCGGCTCGAGCGGCGCCGCCGGCAGCGGCCCCTACACCTACCAGCTGACCTACACGAACACCGGGAACACGACCGCGCCGTTCGTGGTGATCTACGACCAGCTCCCGACCGGCATGAACTACCGCAACGCCGGCACCGTCACCTGGAGCGGCGGCGGGGTGCCCGACATCGCCGACGACGGCGACGACGGCGTGGCCGGCTTCCAGTACTGCGCGAACCAGGGCTCGCCGACGACGCTTCCGTGCGGCACCAACCAGGTCGCCGTGCGTATCCCGAACCTGGCGCCTGGTGCCTCCGGCACGATCTCGTTCCAAGTCGACGTCGCGGCTGCGGCGGCGCCCGGGGTGCTCAACAACACGGGCCGCTTCTGCTACAACGACGGCACCGGCATCCCGGCGGCCACCACGGTCACCACGCCGGCGGCCTGTACGGTCGGCGCTGCGGGCAACATCGGCACAACCGGCCAGCCGTCCAACACCGTGCCGTTCACGGTGCTCCAGACCGCGGTCGTCGTCGCGAACGGCAGCCAGACCAACTCCACCAACGGCACCGGCGAGCCGGTGACCGTGGCCGCCGCGGCGCAGGGCTCGACCGCGTCCTTCAACAACGTGATCTGGAACCGCGGCAACGGCGCCGACAGCTTCGACATCACACTGTCGGGCAGCACGTTCCCGGCCGGCACCACGTTCATCCTGTACAAGAGCGACGGCGTCACGCCGCTCGTCGACACCAACGGCAACGCGACGCCCGATACCGGCAACATCCCGGCGTCGAACGACCCGACCTGTACGCCAGCCAACGGCTTCGTGGCCGACGCGGTGAACGCGCGCTGCGGCTACGTCGTGGTGCTCAAGGCGACGTTGCCCGGGAGCGGCACCGGCGGTCCGTTCAGCGTCACCAAGACGGCGACCTCCCGGTTCAACGCGGCCGTGAGCGACACCGTGATCGACACGCTGACCGCGATCACGACGAGCCGCGTCGACCTGACCAATACCGCGCCGACCACGGTGCCGACCAACAACACGGCGACCACCGGCGGCCAGGGCTCGGGATTCGTCGACCAGGCGTCCGCGCCGACCTCGACGATCATCACCACGAACTCGGTGAACCCGGGTGCCTCGACGGTGTTCCAGCTGCACGTGAGCAACGTGAGCGGGGTCGCGGACAGCTACGACCTGACCGTGTTCAACGCCCTGCCGTCGGGCTGGACGGTGAGCTTCTTCGCCAACGGGTCGGGCACCTGTACCACGCTCGGCGCGTCGATCACCAACACGGGCACGGTGAACTCGGGAACGACGACGCTCGTCTGCGCGCAGGTCACGGTTCCCGCGGCGAGCGCCGCGGTGCCCGCGCCGGGCCAGGACGTGATCTTCCGCGTCCGGTCCTCCTCCACCGGGGCCGAGGACTTCAAGCGCGACGCGGTGATCGTGAACACGGTGCGTGCGCTGTCGGCCACGCCGAACAACGCGGCGAACGTGTTCCCGAGCGGCTCGGTGAACTACCAGCACATCCTCGCCAACGGCGGCAACGTGCTGGAAGGCGGCGCCTGCCCGTCGACCGGAAGCGCGAGCTGCGTCCAGCTCACCGCGCCGATGTCCGGCGCAACGGCGGGGTGGAGCAACGTGATCTATTGGGACCGCGACAACAACGGGACCCTGGATGCGACCGACCCGGTCATCTCCAGCCTGTCCCAGATCGGGACCGGGAACCCGCTCGGCGCGGGCACCTACACCGACGGCACCGCGGCCACCGTGGCGGGCCTGCCGGCGGGGAAGGCGATCCGCCTCTTCGTGCGCGTGTTCGCGCCCGGCGCCGCGCCGGGTGACATCAACACCTCGACGCTCACCGCGACGACGACCGGCACGCTGAACAGCGTCGCCGCGCCGGCCGCCGCGATCGCGACCGACAACACCACGATCATCGTCGGCCAGCTCCAGCTCGTGAAGGATCAGGCGATCGATGCGGCCTGCGACGGCACGCCCGATGGCGCGTACTCGCAGGCGAACATCACCTCCGGCGCGGTGCCGGGCGCCTGCATCCGCTACCGCATCACCGCGACCAACGTCGGCGCGGCGACCTCGACGTGCGTGGTGATCAGCGACGCGACGCCCGCCAACACGACGTACAGCACGGGTGGCGGCGCCGCGCCCGCGGCGATCGCCTTCACCGGCACCGCGCGGGCATCGACCACGATGACCGCGCCGGCGGCGGGCGCCACCGGCACGATCGCGACGAGCTGCACCGGCGGTCAGGCCGCCGGTCAGTGCGGCGCGAGCTCCGGCTCGGTGTGCACGAGCGGCAACGGCTTCACGCTCGATCCGGGCCAGCAGGCGACGATCACCTTCGGCGTCCGGATCAACCCGTAAGGCTCGGGCGACGGGAGGCTGGCCATGCCGGTCTCCCCCCGCCTCGGCCGGCCGCGGCAACGCGGCCGGCGTGGCCCTCCGCATGTCGATGATCCCTCCCCCCGACGCCTGACGCGAGGCGCGCACCGCGCGCCTCGCGCCCTCACGTGGTGACGACGCCAGCACGCCTCCTCCGTCTCATCGCGGCTTCGATCGCGGCGGCCACGCTCACCCTGCTGGCGCCGGGCGCCTTCGCGCAGACCGTCAACAACACCGCACAGGCCGCATTCGCGGTCGGCGGCACGCTCGTGAACGCGGCGTCGAACACCGTCAGCGCGCAGGTGAGCCAGGTGCGGGGCGCGATCAGCGGCCGCGTGTGGCTCGACGCCGACCACGACAGCTACTACACCCCCGGCACCGATCCGGGCGTCGGGAACTGGGTGGTGCGTCTCTACGACTCGAGCGACACGCAGCTCGCCGAGGCGATCACCGCGCCCGACGGCACGTACGCCATTCCCAACGTCGCGCCCGGCGGCGGCTACCGCCTGCGCTTCTTCGACGCGGCGAGCGGCGCGGTGTTCGGCACGCCGGTCTCGGGCAACACCGCCGCGAACCGCGGCAAGGTGACGGGCGGCGGCGCGGCGCCGCAGCCCTCCGGCGCGCTCGACAACATCACCGTCGCGAGCGGCGTCACCGTCATCGATCAGAGCCTGCCCCTCGACCCGAGCGGCGTGGTCTACGACTCGCAGACGCGGCGGCCGATCGCCGGCGCGCAGGTGCGCTTGGTCGCGCGCGACTGCTCCTTCCCGTTCGACGCGAACGTCAACCTGATCGGCGGCGACGCGAATGCGACCCAGACCACCGGCGCGAACGGCTACTACCAGTTCCTGCTCGCGCCGGGCGCGCCGGAGTGCACGTATCACCTCGAGGTCGTGCCGCCGGCGGGCTATCAGACCATCGTGCCCCGCAAGGCGTCGATCCCGCCGCAACCGACGAGCGGCTTCTGCCCCGCGCCCAACTGCCTGAATCCGACCGGGCTCGCGCCGATCGGCGGCGTGTACTCGGTGAACTCGGCCGGCATCGCGACGGCGCCGCAGCAGGGCCAACCCACGGAGTACTACCTCGCGTTCCGCATCAATCCGGCCGCGAGCCCGAGCGTCGTGAACAACCAGATCCCGCTCGACCCGGTCGTCGGGCCGAGCTCCGGCCTCTTCGTGGACAAGAAGAGCGCACGCGCGATCGTCGAGCTCGGCGACTTCCTAGACTACGAGGTGCGCGTGTCCAACCGGAACGAGGCGCCGTTCACCAACGTCACGCTCGTCGACGTGCTGCCGTTCGGATTCCGCTACGTCGAGGGGAGCGCGCGCGTCGCCGGAATCGCGGCGCCGGATCCGGCCGGCGCGGTCGGTCCGACGCTCACGTTCGCGCTCGGCGCCCTCGCGCCCGATGCCACCGTTCTCGTCACCTACCGCGTCTTCATCGGCCCGGGCAGCCAGAACGGTACCGGGACCAACGCCGCCACCGCGGCGAGCGGCGCAGTGCGCTCGAACACCGCGCAGGTGAAAGTCACCGTGGTCGGCGGCGTGTTCTCCGATCGCGGCTACATCGTCGGCAAGGTCTTCCTCGACTGCAATCGCAACCAGATCCAGGACCCCGGCGAGCCGGGCGTGCCCGGGGTGCGCTTGTTCCTCGAGGACGGGACGTTCGTCATCAGCGATCTCGAGGGCAAGTACAGCTTCTACGGCATCACGGCGCGGACCCATGCGCTGCGCCTCGACGAGACGACCATGCCGGGCGCGGCCGGCCTGATCCCGCTCTCGCAGCGCAACGCGGGGCGCGGCAACAGCCGCTTCGTCGATCTCAAGAACGGCGAGCTCGCCAAGGCCGACTTCGCCACCGGCGACTGCTCGGAGGAAGTGCGCAGCCAAGTCGAGGCGCGTCGCAGTCAGGCCGAGGTGTTCGTCGCCGAGCCCGACCGCGCGCTCGCGCGCCGCCTCACCCCCGACGCCGTCGCACCGCCGCTCGGCGACGTGAAGAGTCGTCCGGCGACCGGCTACATCCGCGAGGACGGGACCGCCGGCCAGGAGCCGCCGCAAAAGCCGGTCGCACCCTCCGCACCGTCGCAGCCTGCGCCCGCGGCCCCGGCGGCGGCCCCTGCGCCGGCCGCTCCGCCCGCGGCCGCCGATCCGAACTACAGGCCCCTGGTGGCGGAGAACTCGCTGCCGCGCGAGCTCACGAACCTGCCGCCCGAGCCGGTGCGGCGCGTGCCGCAAGTCGACATCGAACGCCTGCTGCCGACCCTCGATCCGGCGCTCGGGTTCGTCTTCCTCAAGAACGGCGATACGCTTCCGTATACGCAGGCGAACGTCAGCGTGAAGGGCGCGCTCGGCAGCACGCTCAAGCTCTTCGCGAACGGCGAGGAGATCCCGGCGACTCGCGTCGGCAAGAAAGCGATGCTGCCGGAGCGCCAGATCGAGGCGTGGGACTACATCGGGGTCGCGCTCAAGCCCGGGGAGAACACGCTGCGCGTGGCGCAGTTCGACCAGTTCGGCAATCCGCGCGGCGAGGCGTCGGTGCGGGTGATCGCGCCCGACGCGCTCGCGCAGCTCCTGATCGAGGCGCCGCCGTCCGCTCCGGGTGACGGCGTCACCCCGGTCACGATCCGCGTAAAGCTCGTCGACAAGAACGGCGTGCCGGTCACCGTGCGCACGCCGCTCACCCTGCAGTCGCTGCTCGGCCGCTGGGAGGCGCGCGACTTCAACCCCGCCGAGCCCGGGGTGCAGGTGTTCGTCGAGGGCGGCGCGGCGGAGTTCCGCCTCCTCCCGCCGCAGTCGCCGGGCGACGAGACGATCGTGGTCAGCGCCGGCGTCATGAAGGCCCAGGCGAAGTTCGCGTATCTGCCCGAGCTGCGACCGCTGGTCGGCATCGGCGTCGTCGAGGGCGCGGTGCAGCTGCGCAGCCTCGACCCGAAGCAGCTGCTGCAGCCCCGCAGCCGCGACGACTTCGACGCGACGCTCGACGGCTGGTCGAAATCCGATGCGACGACCGTCGCCGGCGGCCGGGCCGCGCTGTACTTCAAGGGCGTGGTGAAGGGCGAATACCTGCTCACGCTCGCGTACGACTCCGACAAGCCGAAGAACGAGGCGCTGTTCCGCGACATCCAGCCGGACAACTTCTATCCGGTCTACGGCGATTCGGCGGTGCGCGGGTTCGACGCGCAGTCGACCGCGCCGCTCTTCGTGCGGCTCGACAAGGGCAAGTCCTACGTCCAGTACGGCGACTACCTCACGCAGACGAGCCTCGAGGCGCGCAAGCTCGCGCCGTACAACCGCTCGCTCACCGGCCTGCGCGGCCACTACGAAACGGGCAATGCGGTGCTCAACGCGTACGCGAGCTACGACACCTCGCGCCAGATCAGCATCGAGTTTCCGGCCAACGGCACCTCCGGCCCGTTCCAGCTCGACGTGCGGAGCGGGATCATCAACAGCGAGAAGGTCGAGGTGCTGACCCGCGACCGAACCCAGCCGGGCATGATCATCAAGGTCGAGCCGCAGGCCCGGTTCACCGACTACGAGATCGAGACCTTCACCGGCCGGCTGCTCTTCAAGGGGCCGGTGCCGAGCTTCGACGCGGTGCTCAACCCCAAGTCGATCCGCATCACCTACGAGGTGAGTCAGGGCGGCGACAAGTTCTGGGTCGGCGGCCTCGACGGCCAGTACAAGGTGACCGAGTGGCTGGAGGTCGGCGGCACCGCGGTCGAGGACAAGAACCCGCTGAGCCCGTACCAGCTGCAGGGGGTGAACGCGACCGTGCGCGTGGCCGAGGGCACCTATCTGATCGGCGAGGTGGCGCGCTCGCGCGGCGGCTTCGTCGCCGGCGGCCTCGTGCCCGCCGGCAACGACTCGACGCAGCTGCCGGCCGGCTATTCCAGCGCCCAGCGCATCGAGCTGCGGCACGAGCAGGGGCGCCTCGCCGCGCGCGTCTACTACGCCGAGGCCGGCGCGCTCTTCAACAACCCCTCCGCGCTCGTGAGCCAGGGCCGCCTCGAGGCGGGCGCGAAGGCGGTATACAAGCTCGACGCACAGACCAACCTCGCCGCCGAGGTCCAGCGCACCGGCTTCGTCGCGCAGACCGGCAGCGGCCCGCTCGGCGTGCGCGACTCGGCGCTGGTCGGCGTCGAGCGCGACCTCGGCCTCGGCGTGCGCGGCGAGCTCGGGCTGCGCTATAGCCGGGAGACGCAGTTCCCGGCGTTCGCGCTCAGCCCGCAGGTGACCAACCCCGGCGCGCCGCCGGTCGACTTCACCAGCGTGCGCGCGAAGCTCTCCTCGGCGGTGCCGTACGTGCCGCAGGCCTCGATGTTCGCCGAGTACGAGCAGGCCATCGAGGACAGCTCCAAGCGGATGGCGGCCGTCGGCGGCGCCTACCAGTTCGCCGACCGCGGACGCGTATACGGACGCTACGAGTTCATCTCGTCCCTCACCGCCGCGTTCGGCCTGAACCCGCAGCAGCGCCAGAACCAGACGGTGGTCGGCATCGATACCGAGTACCTGCCCGACAAGCGGCTGTTCAGCGAGTACCGCCTGCGCGATGCGATCGACGGCCGCAGCGCGGACGCGGCGATCGGGCTCCGCAACAACTGGCAGCTCGCCGAGGGGCTGCGCATCGGCACCTTCTCCGAGCGCGTGCGCCGCCTCGCCGGGCAGATCGACACCAACAGCGTGGCGTACGGCGCCGCGATCGATTACACCGCCAACCCGCTGTGGAAGGCGACCGGCCGGCTCGAGTACCGCGACTCGAACGCATCGAGCGGCTGGCTGAGCACGCTCGGACTGGCGTGGAAGGTGAGCGAGGACTGGACCGCCCTCGGCCGCACCGTGCTCGCGCTCAGCGAGAACAAGGGCCAGGCGGCCGGCGAGCGGCTCCAGTCGCGCGTGCAGGTCGGCGCGGCGTGGCGCGAGACGCAGGTGAACGAGTGGAACGCGCTCATGAAGTACGAGTTCCGCAAGGAGGAGGACACCACGACGGCCGCTTCGGCGGTCGACCGGGCGTTGAACATCGTCTCGGCGAACCTGAACTGGCAGCCGACCCGCAAGCTCACGCTGTCCGGGCGCTACGCGGCGAAGGTCGTCCAGGACGGCTCGCTCGGAATCGCGAGCAACGCGACCGCGCAGCTCGTGTCGATGCGCGTCACCCGCGACATCAGGCGCGACTGGGACGTCGGGGTCATCGCCTCCCTCTACACTGCGGGCGGTTTCACGACCCAGCAGTACGGGCTCGGCGCGGAAGCGGGCTACATGGTGATGGACAATTTCTGGCTTTCGGTCGGCTACAACCTGTTCGGGTTCAAGGACAAGGACCTCGCGTTCGGCGACACCACGGACCAGGGCCCGTTCTTCCGCATCCGCGTCAAGTTCGACGAGGGCGTGTTCCCGCTCGACCGCGACGACGGCTCGTTCAAGCTGAAGAGGGCCGAGTGAGCGCGCGCGGACCGTTCTCGAGGCTGCTCGCGGCGCTGCCCGCGGCGCTCGCGTGCGCGTCGGCGCTCGCGCAGGTGTGCGCGATCCCGGGCCGCGACGGGCCGCCGGCCTCCGCGGCCGGCACGCTCAACACCTATTTCGCGCCGTCGGCCGCGGTCGGCACGGTCGGACCGGCGAACCGGCTCGATCGCGCTCACCGGCAAGACGGGCGCGACGACCGCGCTGGCGCCCGGCGACCTCGTGCTCGTCGTCCAGATGCAGTGCTCGAACCTCAACTCGACCGACACGTCGAGCTACGGCGACGGCGTCGCCGGCGATCCGGCGAGCGGCTACACCGACCCCGCCGGCTCGTGCCTTGCCGGCCGCTACCAGTTCGTGCGCGCCGGACCGGCGAGCAGCGACGCGAGCCTCGATCTCACCGGCAGCCCGCTGACCGGCACCTACGTCAACCAGGCGGCGGGCGCGCAGGGCGCGCGCTCGTTCCAGGTCATTCGCGTGCCGCAGTACTCGAGCCTCACGCTGACCGGCACGGTCAACGCGCCGTTCTGGAACGGGTCGACCGGGGGCGTCGTAGTGCTCGACGTCGCGGGCACGCTGAACTGGAACGGACAGTCGGTCGACGTGACCGGGCGGGGCTTTCGCGGCGGCGGCGGCACGAGCCGGCCGGTGAGCGACGCCGCGCTCATCACGCCGTACGTCACCAACCAGGCGGGGAATCGCCATGCGCCGAAGGGCGAGGGCATTGCGGGCACGCCCCGCTTCGTGCACAGCGACACGACTCCGACCGACACCGGTGCCGGCACCGTCGTCGACACGGGCGCGGAAGGGCTGCCGAACGGGTCCTTCTCGCGCGGCGCGCCGGGCACCGCGGGGGGCGGCGGCGCGGGGATCAACAACAACTCGCGGGACAACGGCGGCGGCGGCGGGGGCGGAAACGGCGGCACGGGCGGCCGCGGCGCGTACGGCTGGCGCGGCGCGGGCTGGGGCGGCATCGACGTCAACTACACCGGGATCGACGACCTCCGCGGCTTTGGCGGGGTCAGCTTTCCCGCGACGGTCGCGCGCCTGGTGATGGGCGGCGGCGGCGGCGCGGGCGACAACAACAACAACGGCACGCCGGCGTCGTCGAGCGGCGGTGGCGGCGGCGGCATTGTCATGGTGCGCGCCGGCGCGATCAGTGGCACCGGCACCATCAGCGCCGATGGCGGGCGCGCGCCCGATCAGGCGCTCAACGACGCGGGCGGCGGCGGCGGGGCCGGCGGCACGGTCGTCGTGATCTCGCAGGGCGGATCGGTCGGCACGCTCACGGTCAACGCACGCGGCGGGCGGGGCGGTGATTCCTATACCACCGGCAACGTTGCGCACGGCGGCGGCGGCGGTGGCGGCGGCGGCGTTGCGCTCCTGTCGGGGGGTGCGACGGTCAACGTGGGCGGGGGCGCGAACGGCGTGACGAACACGGCCGACAATCCGCCGGGCGGCGCGGCGCACGGTGCAACCGCGGGCACGAACGGGACCTCGGGCACGGTCACGGCAGCGAGCGACTCGGCCAGCGCGACGGCGGGCGCACGCTGCCTGCCGCAGCTCACGGTCACGAAGGCGACGGTGCCGACCGGGCCGGTCACGGTGCCGGTCGGCGGCACGGCGACCTACCGCATCGTCGTGTCGAACCTGGCGGGGCGCGGCGATGCGACGAGCGTCGCGATCTCGGACGTGCTGCCCGGCGCGCCGAGCGCCTTCACGAACCAGACGGCGACGCCGACCTTCACGCTCTCGGGCGGGGCGACGCGCCCCGCGACGACGAACGCGGCGGTGGGCGCCACCTCGCCGGCGTGGTCGAGCTTCACCCTTCCCGGCGGCGGGAGCGTGCAGTTCGACTTCGTCGTGCGCATCCCGGTCGAAACGAACGCGGGCACGTACCAGAACCCCGCGACCGCAACCTACGCCGACCCGGTGCGCACCACCGCGGGCGGCACGACGAGCGCGGCGTACGACCCGGCCTCGAGCACCAACGAGGACGTGACCGTCACGCGGCCGATCGGCACGCCGGTCGGTTCCGGCTGCCCGGTCGGCTTCGCGCCCGGCGGATCGAACCTCGTGACCAACCCCAGCTTCGCGACCGCGCTGCCCGCGGCGCCATGGTCGACCGGGGCCGACGTGAATATCCGCACGCACAACACCGACCCTGCGGCAACGGGCTCGCCGCCAGGCGGGGGCGAAGACCACCTACGCAGCCCCGCGGCCAGGTCCAGCAGTCGACGTTCCCCGGCGACCCCGCGAATTCGGTCTCGCGGGCGTCGCGCAGGAACAGTGGGTCCTCTAGAACGGGAACACGGCGGCCACCGATACGCTGCTGCGCAGACCATGGCCGGGCTCACCGCGGGCCGGACCTATTTCTTCTTCGCCTACGTCAGCAATGCAATCAACCCGGGCACGACCGGCCTCACGAACGCGCCGACGTGCCGCCTCGACGCTGACCGCGTCTGACCGGCAGCACCGCCGCGCTCCCGATCGAGACGACGACGCACCGGCGACACGTGGACACGGATTCAGCGCACGTTCACCGCGACCGGGGCTACGGCGACGTTCTCGATCGTCGACACCGCGGGGAGCGCGAACGGCGACGACCTCGCCGTCACGTCGTTCGGGGTCTATGAATGCCTCGGCTCGGGCACGATCTCCGGCCGCGTGTACAACGACGCGAACGCGGACGGCAACCGGGCGTCGGGCGAGGACTGGACCGCCGGCCCGACCGTGCAGGTCACGCTCACGCAGCGCACCGGGTCGACCTGCGGCGCGATCGTGTCGAACCAGACCGTCGCCGCGGGCGCCGGCACGTACTCGTTCGCGAACGTGACGCCCGGCGACTATTGCGTGGTGCTCAACACCACCGGCGGCGGCGCGGCGACGCCGGCCGCCCCGAGCGGATGGACGTTCATCGCGCCGACCACTGGGCTCTGGTTCGCGAGCCTCACCGGCGCGAACGTGCCGAACCAGGATTTCGGCCTGGCGCAGTCGACGCGGATCGTCACCGGGCGCGTGTTCCGCGACACCGGCGTCGGCGGCGGCATCGCCAACAACGGCGCGCAGGACGGCGCCGAGCCCGGCATCGTCAATGCGCAGGTGCGCCTCTATGCGTGTGCCGCACCGGGCACGACGCTCTCCAGCGACCTGACCGACGGTGCCGGCGACTATCGGCTCTCCATCCCCGCATCGGTGGCCAACGGCACGAGCCTGTGCGTCACCGAGACGAACCCGCCAACCTTCCTCTCGACCGGTGCGCAGGTCGGCACCTCCGGCGGGACCTACAGCCGCGCGACCGACACGATCACGTTCACGTACAACGGCACGCCGGACTCGGGATTGAACTTCGGCGACGTGCCCGGTTCGATCTTCGTGAACAACAACGTCGAGGCCGGCCTGCCCGGCGCGACGGTCAACTTCGCACATACGTTCACCGCGGGCACCGGCGGTTCGGTCGCATTCGCCACCACCGCGCTCGCCTCGCCCGCTATACCGGGCTGGAGCGAGGTCGTGTACCGCGACACGAACTGCAACGGACAGGCCGACGCCGGCGAGCCGGTGCTCGCGCCGGCGACCGGGGTGACGGTCGCGGCCGGCGATCAGGTCTGCATCGTGGTGAAGGCGTTCATCCCGGCCGCCGCGCCGCTCAACGCGCAGTACCAAGTGACCGTCACCGCGACGCTCGCCTACACCAACGCGAGCCCGGCGCTCACCGGCGCATTCACGCTCGTCGACCTCGTCACGGTGGGCCAGCCGACGAGCGCCGGCCTGAATCTGCTCAAGGAAGTGCGCAACGTGACACAGGGCGGGGCGTTCGCTGCGTCGAACCTCGGGCGGCCCGGCGACACCCTGGAATACCGCGTGACCTACACGAACAACTCCAGCGCGGCGCTCTCGACCATCGTGATCACCGACAGCGTGCCGGCCTTCACGCGTTTCTCCGCCGCCTCGTGCGGCGCGAACCCGCCGGGGATCACCGCCTGCGCGGTCACGACGCAGCCGGCAGTGAACGGTGCCGGCGCGCTCGTCTGGACGCTCACCGGCTCGCTTGCCCCGGGCGGGTCGAGCTTCGTGCTGTTCTCGGTTCAGGTCCAGCCCTGAGCCGTCGCGCGCGGGCACGCGCGCACCGATTTGCGGCACACTTACGGCTCCGCTTGCCGAGAGCCCCGCCATGCCCGATTTCGTTCCGATCAATGGCCTGCACCACTGGGCGTACCGCTGCCGCGACGCCGAAGAGACGCGGCGCTTCTACGAGGACGTGCTCGGCCTGCCGCTGGTGCACGTGATCCGCGCCGACAACGTCCCGTCGACCGGCGAGTACTGCCCGTACGTCCACATCTTCTTCCGCATGCGCGACGGTTCGTACCTCGCGTTCTTCGACCTCGGCGACGACGCCGCGTCCGAGCCGAGCCCGAACACCCCCGCGTGGGTGAACCACATCGCGCTGCGAGTGGACTCGGTCGGCGCGGTCGAGGAGGCCAAGCGGCGGCTCGAGGCGGCCGGGGTGAGCGTGCTGGGCGTGACCGATCATCACTTCATCCAGTCGATCTACTTCTTCGACCCGAACGGCATCCGCCTGGAGCTGACGGCGTACACGGGCCCCGACGCCTACATCGCGAAGAAGGAGCGCAGCGCGCACGAGGAGTGTGCGGACTGGACGCGCGAGAAGGCCGAGCGCCGGCGGACCGGGACGCTCGGCGCCGTCAAAGCCTGATCCGCGCCGAGCCACGGGACCCGTACGGAACCACGTCGGATCGTGTCCGAACTCAAGCTCGCGGTCATCGACGTCAAGCCCGGCGCCGCGATGGAGAGCCAGTCCGGGCTCGCGATGCTCCGCCCGCGCGTCTATGGGGCCTACATGGAGGCCGCCGGCCCGAAGCGCGTCGCGGCGATCGTGATGCACCCGACGTCGAACTTCATGGGCCACTATCTCGTCGCGCCGCTCGCGCAGCGCGGCGTCACTTGCATGGGTCTGAATTCGCGCTTCGTCAACAACGACACCATGCTGCTCATGGAGCGCGTGATCCAGGACCTCGGCGCCGGCGTCAAGTTCCTGCGCGACCTCGGTTACGAGCGCATCGCGCTGATCGGGAACTCCGGCGGCGCGTCGCTCGCGGCGTACTACCAGGCGCAGGCGGAAGGCTTCGACGCGACGCGCCTGGTCGACGGCGATCCGTCGGGGCTCGACGCGTCCGACTTCCCGCGCGTGGACGGCATCGCGCTGTGCGGCGCGCACCTCGGCCGGTCGCGGCTCTTCCTCGAGTGGATCGACCCGTCGGTGATCGACGAGGCGGATCCGGTGAGCGCCGACCCCGCGCTCGACCTGTACGACGCGCGGAACGGGCCGCCGTACTCGCCGGAGTTCCTCGAGCGGTTCAAGGCCGGCCAGCGCCGCCGGCGCGACCGGATCGAGCACTGGGTGTGGTCGCGGCTGCGGCTCCTCCGCGCCAATCCGACGGGCCCCCAGGACCAGGCGTTCGTCGTGTACCGCACGCATGCCGAGCCGCGTTGCCTCGATCTCGCGCTCGACCCGAACGACCGCCCGGCCGGGTCGATCTGGGGCGATGCGAAGCAGGTGAACTACGCGGCCAACGCGATGGCGCGCTACACGAGCTTGCGCGCGTTTCTGTCGCAATGGTCCTCGGGCTCGCGCGCCGACGGGCCCGGAAATCTCGCGAAGACATCGGTGCCGGTGCTGCTGCTCACCTATACGGCCGACGCGTCGACCTTTCCGAGCACGCGCGAGGCGTGGCTCGGGGCGGCGCGCGGCCGCATCCGCAACGTCGACGTGAAGGGCGGCAATCACTATCTCTCCGGCCAGCCGGAGCTCGTCGAGCAGGTGGCCGACGACATGGCGGACTGGATGCGCGCGCTGTGAAGGTCTGTATCGTCGGTGCGGGAGCGATCGGCGGCCTGCTCGGCGCGCGGCTCGCGGACGCGGGGCACGCAGTGAGCCTCGTGGCGCGCGGCGCGCACCTCGCGGCGATCCGCGACAGGGGCCTCGCGATCAGGAACGACGCTGGCGTGCGCAGCACGCGGCTCCCTGCCGCGGCGGACCCGGCCGACTTCGGCCCCCAGGACGTCGTGGTGATCGCGCTCAAAGCCCACTCGATCGGGCCGATGCTGCCGCGCATCGCCGCGCTGCTCACGCCCGACACCGCGGTCGTCACGGCGATCAACGGCATCCCGTGGTGGTACTTCTGCCGCGCCGGAGGAAGGTTCGACGGCCTGCCGGTGGAGTGCCTCGATCCGGGCGGCGAGATGGTGCGGGCGATCGACCCGAAGCACCTCGTCGGCTGCGTCGTGCACGGCTCGGCGGAGGTCGTCGCGCCGGGCGTGGTGCATCACACGAGCGTCGGCGCGTTCATCCTCGGCGAGATCGACGGCCGCGTGACGCCGCGGGTCGCGGCATTGGCGGCGGCGATCGAGTCGGCGGGGCTGAAGGCGCCGGTGACCGCGCGCATCCGCGACGACCTCTGGACGAAGCTCGTCGGCAACACCTCGTACAACCCGGTGGCGACGCTGACCGGGGCGCTGATGAGCGACATCAACGCCAATCCGGGGCTGATCGAGCTGATCCGGCGGATGATGCTCGAGGGCATCGCGGTCGCCGAGGCGCACGGCTGCCGCATGACCGTGTCGCTGGACGAGCGCTTCGCGCTGGCGCGCAAGCTGGGCGACGTTAAAGTGTCGATGCTCCAGGACCTCGAGCGCGGCCGGCCGCTCGAGATCGACGCGATCGTGACCGCGGTGAGCGAGCTCGGGCGCAAGGTCGGCGTGCCGACGCCGACGATCGACGGCGTCGACGCGCTCATCCGCGAGCGGGTCCGGCATCGCTAGTCGGAAAACCGGAAGGAGGCAGAGCATGGGCAACGTGGAAACGAACGTGCTGGGCAAGCCGGCGCACGTCGGCGACGCGGAGTGGGCGCTGCGGATCGAGCTGGCCGCGGCCTACCGCGTGTTCGACTGGTACGGCTGGAACGAGACGATCTTCAACCACATCACCGTCCGCGTGCCCGGGCCGGAGCGGCATTTCCTCATCAATCCGTTCGGCCTCTGGTACGACGAGGTGACCGCGTCGAACCTCGTCAAAGTCGACCTGCAGGGCAACCCGGTCGCGCCGAGCGAGTATCCGATCAACCGCGCGGGCTTCATCATCCACAGCGCGGTGCACGCGGCGCGCGACGACGCGCACTGCATCATGCACACCCACACCACCACCGGCATGGCCGTCGCCTGCCGGCGCCAGGGGCTGCTGCACGACGACTTCTACGGCGCGATGCTGATCGGCCGGGTCGCGTACCACGACTTCGAGGGCATCACGGTGCACGCCGACGAGCAGCCGCGGCTCGTCAGGAGCCTCGGTGACCGGCACGTGATGATCCTGCGCAACCACGGCCTGCTCGTCGCCGAGCGCGACATCGCTCATGCGTTCGCGCTCCTGTGGACGCTGCAGCGCGCCTGCGACGTCCAGTGCCAGGCGGCGGCAATCGGCGGGTACGACATCCCTCTCAGCGACGCGGTGCGCGAATCGTGCAGGCACGACGCATTGCACTTCGACAAGGACGGCGGCACGTGCCGGCGCATGTTCGAGGCGACGGTGCGGCGCATGGAGCGGGTGATGCGCGGGCCGAACTGGATCGACTATCGTTCCTGAGACCCGGGGCGCGATGGGCACGCCCGAACAGCACGAATGGACCGGTGGCTACGCGCTGCCGACGTACCCGTTCGCCCCGCCGCCCGAGGTCGCGGGCGGCGGGAAGCGGCGGTATCCGATCGTTATCGTGGGCGGCGGGCTCGCCGGGCTCACGCTCGGTTGCGACCTCGCGAATCGCGGCGTCGACTGCGTGCTGCTCGACGAGGACGACACGATCGGGGTGCGCGGCGCGTCCTCGCGCGGCATTGCCTACGCGCAGAAGACGCTCGAGATCTTTGCCCATCTCGGCACCTACCCGCGCATGCGGGAAAAGGGCGTCACCTGGTCCAAGGGCAAGACGCTCGCCGGCAACGACATCGTCTATTCGTTCGACCTGCAGACCGCGAGCGCGTCCGAGCAGCCGCCGTTCATCAACCTGCAGCAGTTCTACGTCGAGTGGTTCCTGGTCGACCGTATACGCGAGCTGGGGCATTGCGAGCTGCGCTGGAAGAACCGCGTCACCCGGGTCGAGCAGGCCGATGGTTGGGTGACCGTGTCGGTCGAGACGCCAGCCGGCGCCTACACGCTCGAGGCGGAATGGCTCGTCGACGCGACGGGCGTGAACAGCCCGATCCGCCGCGGCTTCGGGCTCGAGACCCACACCGCGCGCAACGCCGACCGCTGGTGCATCACCGACGTGCGGTTCAAGGAACGCTTCCCGGCCGAGCGCTGGACGTGGGTCGAGGCACCGTTCAACGAGGGCCGCGGGGTGTGGCAGCACCCGATGGGAGACGACGTCTGGCGGCTCGACTACCAGATGGATCCGGATAGCGACCCGGATTACGTGAGCCGGCGCGAGGTCGCCGAGGCGCGGCTGCGCGCGCACCTCGGCGACATCGAGTTCGAGCTCGTGTGGGTGGGGCCGTACGCCTACCGCGACCACCTGCTCGACCGCTTCCGGCACGGCCGCGTGTTCTTCATCGGCGACGCGGCGCACGTCGTCAGCCCGTTCGGTGCGCGCGGCGGCAATTCGGGCATCCAGGACGCGTACAACCTCGGCTGGAAGCTCGCGCTCGCGCACACGGGGCGCGCGCCGGAGGCGCTCCTCGACACCTACGACGCCGAGCGCCAGCCTGCGGCGCGGCAGAACCTCGAGGTCACTCGCCGCACGAATCGCTTCCTCACGCCGCGTTCGCGCGCCGACCGCACCCTGCGCGACGCAGTGATCGGCCTTGCGCGCGAGTACCCGTTCGCGCGCGCGCTGGTGAACAGCGGCCGGCTGTCGGTCGCGAACCCGTATCCGGGCTCGCCGACCGTCACCAACGGCGGGCACTCCATTCAGAACGTGCCGCTCACGCTGCAGGACGGATCGCGCTCGACCCTCGTCGCGCTCGCGCACCGCCTGGGCACCGTGTTCATTGGCATCCTGTACGCCCCGACGCGCGCGGACGAGGTCGCGGCCTATGCGTGGCTCGAGGCGAGCGGGCGACCGTTCCGATTCCTCGTCTGCGGTCCCGGCGGCATCGGCGATCCGGACGGCAAGCTCAGTCAAGCGCTGGGCGCCGAGCCGGGCAGCTTTGCGCTCATCCGCCCGGACCTCTACCTCGCCGGGTGCATTCCCGATGCGCGACCGGCGCACGCCGAAGCGATGCTGAAACGGGCACTCTGCCAACTGCCAACCGCCAGCGGACCCCGCTAATGCTGACCGACCCCAACATCCCCGACCCCGACGGCCTGTACGCCGCGCTCATCGCGGCGCACGAAGGGCTCACCGACGCCGAGAGCGCGGCCCTGAACGCGCGCCTCGTGTTCCTGCTCGCCAACCAGGTCGGCGACCAGCAGGTGCTGCTCGACTGCGTCGCGGCGGCCCGCGCGCACTGATGCCGGGGCAGGGCGGTTTGCGTGCCCCGCTCGAGCCGGCTACAGTTCGCGTCCACAAGGAGGAAGACCATGACCAAGAATTCCAGAACCCTGGGCCTGGCGCTCGCCTGCGCGGCGCTTGCGGCCGCGTCGGCTCCGGCCGCCGCCCAGGTCACGCTGAACGCCAGCTCCTGGGTGCCGCCCGGGCATCCGCTCACGGTCGGGCTGCTGGTGCCGCTGTGCGCCGACTTCGAGAAGGCGACCGCGGGGCGGGTGAAATGCAACGTCCTGCCCAAGGCCCCGGTCAACGCGACCCAGACGATCGACGGGGTGAAAGACGGCCTGATGGACCTGTCGTTCATCGTGAACGGCTACACGCCGGGGCGCTTCGCGCTCAGCGACGCGCCGGAGTTTCCGTTCATGGGCGACACCTCCGAGGTGACGTCGGTCGCCTACCAGCGGATCTACGACCGCATGCTCGCCAAGGCGAACGAGTACAAGGACGTGACGCTGCTCGGGGTGTTCACGCACGGCCCGGGCCAGATCTACAACACCAAGCGTCCGATCAATTCGCTCAAGGACCTCGACGGGCTCAAGATCCGCATCGGCGGCGGGCTGGTGAACGAGATCGCGAAGGCGGTCGGGACGGTGCCGATGCTCAAGCCCGCGCCCGAGAGCTATGAAATCCTGTCCACCGGCGTCGCGGACGGCGTCTTCTTTCCGAAGGAATCGCCGGCGTCGTTCAAGCTCGTCCCGCTGATCAAGTTCGTCACCTACGTCCCGGGGGGGCTGTACAACGTCGCCTTCGCCATGGTCGCCAACCCGGCCAAGTGGAGCCAGATCTCCGAGGCGGACCGCAAGGCGATCCAGCCGCTGCTCGGCGAGGCGCTCGCGCGCCGCGCGGGCCAGGTCTGGGACGCCGCCGACGCCAGGGGCGAGGCGGCGGTGCGCGAAGCCAAGATCCCGATCGTCAACGCGAGCCCGCAGCTCGTCGCCGAGATCAAGGCGAAGACCGACCCGCTCGAGCGCGAGTGGGTCGAGAAGAAGGCGAAGCCCAAGGGCGTGGACGGCGACGCGGTGCTGAAGGCGCTGCGCGCCGAAATCGCAGGCCTGCAGAAGAAGTAGGCGGGTCGAGAGCTTCGCGCCGCCGCGGTCCCCGGCGGCGGCGCGCCGTCCTGCGAAGGTTCCCGATGAACGAGCCCCGCCAGCCGCTCGACTGGTTCGACCGCGCCGTCGTGCCGACGCTCGGCTACGTCGCCGCGGTGGTGATGTTCTGCCTGATGGCGCTCACCTGCATCGACGTGGTCGGCCGCTACTTCCTGAACAAGCCGGTCGCGGGCGGGTTCGAGCTCACCGAGATGCTGCTCGCCGCGCTCATCTTCGCCGGGTTGCCGCTCGTCTCGCTGCGCAACGACCACGTCACGGTCGATCTCTTCGACCCGGTGACGCCGGACTGGCTGTTCCGCATCCAGCACGTGCTCGCCTGCGCGATCGGTTTCGTCTGCACCGGCTTCCTTTCCTGGCGCCTGTGGCTGCGTGCCGAGCACATGGACCGCGCCGGCGAGACCACCGCCCAGCTCAAGATCAAGCTCGCCTACCTCACCTACTCGATGAGCCTGCTCATGGCCTTCACCGCGGTGGCCCTGCTCGTGCTCGCGTTCCGCCGGCCCCAGCGCCACTTCGTGGAGGAGGGCGGCGCGTGATCGAGGCGCTGGTCGGCTTCGCCGCGTTTCTCGCGCTCGCGTTCCTGCGGGTGCCGATGGCCTTCGCAATGGGGATCGTCGGCTTCGTCGGCTTCGCCTACAAGGTGAACCTCAACGCCGCGGCGGCGATGATCGGGCAGACCACCTACGAGACGGGGCTCTCGTACACGCTGTCCGTGATCCCGCTCTTCATCCTGATGGGGAACTTCGTCGTGCGGGCGCGGATGTCGGAGGAGCTGTACCGCGCGGCGTACACGTTCTTCGGCCACCTTCGCGGCGGGCTCGCCATGTCGACCGTGATCGCCTGCGCGGGTTTCGGCGCGATCTGCGGCTCTTCGATCGCCACCGCCGCCACCTTCACCAAGGTCGCCTACCCGTCGATGCGCAAGTTCGGCTACAAGGACGCGCTCGCGGCGGGCGCGATCGCCGGCGGCGGCACGCTCGGAATCCTCATCCCGCCGTCCACCATCATGGTGATCTACGGGATCATGACCGAGACGAACATCGGCAAGGTGTTCGTGGCGGGGATCCTGCCGGGGCTCATTGCGACCGCGCTGCTCTGCCTCGCGGTGGTCTGGATCACCTGGCGCGACCCCGACGCCGGGCCGCCGGGCGAGCGTTCCTCGGCGGCGCAGCGCATCGAGGCCGTGAAGCACGTGTGGCCGGTCGTGCTGCTGTTCGTCCTGGTGATCGGCGGGATCTACGCCGGCGTGTTCACCGCGACCGAGGGCGCGGGCATCGGCGCCGGCGGCGCGTTCGTGTTCGCGCTGGCGCGGCGCGCGCTGACCTGGCGGATCCTCGTGGAGGTCCTGATCGAGAGCACCCGCACCACCTCGATGCTCTTCATGATCCTGATCGGGGCGCTCATCTTCGCCAACTTCATCAACTACACGAGCATGCCGGCCGACCTGAAGGACTTCGCGGCCCAGTTCAAGTCGACGCCCTGGCTCGTCATCGCGGCGATCTGCGTGATCTACGTGGTGCTCGGCACCGCGATGGAGGAGCTGTCGATGATTCTCCTCACCGTGCCGCTGTTCTTCCCGATGGTCACCGCGCTCGGCTACGACCCGGTCTGGTTCGGCATCATCGTCGTGATCGTCGTCCAGATCGGCCTGATCAGCCCGCCGGTCGGGATGAACATCTTCGTCGTGAAGAACCTCATCCGCCACCTCAGCATCAGCACCGTTTTCCGCGGCGTCACCCCGTTCACCGTGGCCCTCGTGGCGCTCCTCGCGGTCATCGTTGCATTTCCGCAGCTCGCCACTTTCCTTCCCGGCTTCATGAAGTGACCCGCGCCGCGCGGCCGTTGGCCGCGCTCGCGCAGGTCCTCCCGGCGCAGGCCGGGATCCAGGCAGCCTCGATTCGAGTTCGGGCCCGGACCCGGTCGGCACGCCTCGCTCGGCCGGATTAGCCTCTTCCGCGCGCCCGCCCGCCGGGGTTAGCTCGCCCACCGGATATCCGCGCGCCGCGTGGGCAGGAAGAATCCGCCATCGATCGAATGTCACACGGAGAGGCGACGGTGACGGTCTGGCTGGTCTGCGCTGCGGCGGGGTGCATCGCGGGGCTGCTCGCGCCGGTCGGCGCGCGCTTTCCGGGCCTTCGTCCCGATGCCGATCCTGAAGCGCCTCTTCGCGGGGGTGCTGCTCGTCCTCGCCGCGCGCCTTGGTTCTGACGCGGGCCGAACGCAATGACTCGCACACCGACGCGCGCATTAATCCACCCGGGGGATGGTGGTTGTGCAACCGGGACAAGTAGGATCGGCGCAACAGGGAAGCAGCCGCCGCGCTCGACGCGGCGCGACCGCACCGTTGAAAGGAGATCGGCCACGATGTCCGGCACGGCCAATCAGGCGACCCCGACGGAACCTCGGCGGCCGGTCGTCGCGAAGATCGCGCGACCCGCAGGCCGCGAACTGCTCAGGCGCGATCGCCTGTTCGACCTCATGGACAGGGCGCGCGTCGGGCAGCTGCTCTGGATCAGCGCGCCCGGCGGTGGAGGCAAGACTTCGCTCGTGGCGTCGTGGCTCGAGGCGCGCGGGCTCTGCGCCCTCTGGCTCGGCATCGATCCCGGCGACGCCGACCCCGCCGCGCTCTTCTATTACCTCGCGACCGCAGGTCGCGAGATCGGCGCCTCCGATCTCCCCGCCTACCGCCCTTCAGCGGCGATCGAGCTCGCGGTCTTCGCCAGGCGGTTCGCCGAACGCCTCTTTGCCGCGGCACCGGAGGGGCTCGTGCTGGTCCTGGACGATTACCACGCGCTGCCGCCCGACGCACCGGTGCACGCCGCGATCGACGCGCTTTTCGACGCGGTGCCGCCGGGCTCGCTCGCCGTGGTCGCGAGCCGGAGCGGACCGCCCGCGCGCCTCGGGCGCCGCGTGGCGAGCGCCGGGTTCAGCGGGATCGACTGGCCGGCGCTGCGCCTCACGTCCGAGGAGTGCGTCGCCTTGGCCCGGCGGCACGGCGTCGCGCCGGAGCCGGCCGCGGCGATCGTCGATCTCGCGCGCGGCTGGGCGGCCGGCGTCGTTCTGCTCGCGCGCGCGCCGGCGGGGATGAGCGCGCCGCGCGACGTCCCCCCGGGGGCGGTCTTCGACTACTTCGCGACCGAGGTCTTCGCCGGCGCGCCCGCCCGCACGCGCGACTTCCTCCTGCGCTCCGCGTTCGTGCCGCGCATGACGCCGGAACTCGCGCGCGCGGTCACCGGCGAACCGGGCGCGGGCGATCTGCTCGAGATGCTCCATCGGACGCACCTCTTCACCGAGCGGCGCGCCGACCCGACGCCGGTGTACGAGTTCCACCCGCTGTTCCGCGAGTTTCTCCAGCGCGAGGCCGAGCGACAGCTCGAGGAACCGACGCGGCGCGACATCCGGGCGGTCGCGGCCGATGCGCTCGTCGCGGCGGGCGAGCCGGCAGCGGCCGCGCCGCTGCTCGTCGCGAACGAGGACTGGAGCGGCCTCGCGCGCCTCGTGCGCGCCGCCGCGATCGAGCTCGCCGCCTACGGGCGCTACGCGACCGTGGCGAACTGGATCGAGAGCATTCCGCCGGAGGCGCGCGCGCGCGATCCGTGGCTCGGTTACTGGCTCGGCCGCTGCCGGCTCGCCCAGCGCGGGGCCGGCGCGCGCTCGCTGCTCGCCGAGGCGTTCGCGGATTTCGAGCGCGCGGGCGATGCGGAAGGTGCGTTCTCGAGCTGCGCCTGGTTGTTGCGATCGAGCGTATCCGCCGAGCAGGCGGCGCGCTGGATCGCGGCGGCCGAGCGCGTCGCCGCCGCGCATCCGGACTTCGACGACCCCGGCGCCGAAGCTCGCGTGCTGGCGCAGTTCCTGCTCGTGCACCAGCTTCCGCCCCATCACCCGCTGCTCACGCGGTTCGCGGTGCGCGCCGAGATCCTGTCGCGCACCCTCGAGAGCGTCGGCGAGCGCACGCGCATGGCGGCGTTCGCGCTGAGCATTCCCACGCTGCACGCCGACTTGCGCAAGCTTGCGGCCCTGACCGCCGAGACCCAGACGCTCGCGGCCCGCGCGGACGCCCCGCCCGGCGACCTCGCGACGCTGCTGCTCTTCCGCGGGTACTGCCAGATCCAGTTCGGCGACGCCGATGCCGCCGCTACAACGATCGCGCGCATGGAGCGGCTGGCCGCCGTCACCGGCTGCAACGACGTGTTCACCTCGACCTGGTATCTCGCCTGCCGGGCAGCGGTGCTCGCGGGCGACGTCGAGCGCGCGCGCGACTGCCTGGGGCGCATGCGCCAGTCGGGCGGACTCGCCGCGCCGCTCGCGATGCACCTCGGCACGCTGTCGGTCTACGTCGCGCTGCTCGAAGGCGATCCGGCCGCCGCCGTCGCCGAGGCGCGGGCGGTGCTCGAATCCGCCGGCAGCATCATGCCGGACTACCGGCCGCTCTGGCATGCGAACCTCGGGCAGGCGCTGCTCGCGCTCGGCGACGTCGACGCCGCGCTGCGCGAGATCGATATTGCGGTCGCGACGGCTCGCGGCTGGCGTCTCGAGGGCATGCTGGTGTCGGCGCAACTGCTGTACGCCGCCGCCCTGGCGCGGCGCGGCGACCTCGAGGGGGCCACGGCGCCGCTGCGCGAAGCGCTGACGGCGGCGCGCTCGATCGGGTGCGTGCCGCACATGCCTTACATCCTGCCCGCGACGCTCGCGCAGCTCGCCGCGCTCGCGCTCGGCGCCGGCATCGAGCGGGACTTCGTGCGCCAGATGATCGCGCGGCGCGAACTGGCCCCGCCCGCCGCGGAAGAGGAGCGCTGGCCCTGGCGCGTGCGCGTGCGCGCGCTCGGCGCCTTCGAGCTGGCGGTGGACGGGACCGCGCTCGACGGCGCGGCGAAGCCCCAGCGCAAGCCCGTCGAGCTCCTGAAGTACGTGATCGCGGCGGGGGGACGCGACGTCGGCTTCGGCGCCGTGGCCCAGGCGCTGTGGCCGGACGCCGAAGGCGACGCGGCAAAGCGGTCGTTCGACGTCACGCTGCATCGCCTGCGGCGGATGCTCGAGCGCGACGACGCGATCACCCTGCACGGCGGGAAGCTCGCGCTCAACCCCGGCATCGTGTGGGTGGACGCCCTCGCCTTCGAGCGGCTCGCCGCGCGCATCGACGAGATGCAGCGCAACGCGGGCTCGCCGGGCGCGGTGCCCGTCGAGGTCCTGGAGCGGGCGCTGCGCCTCTACCGCGGGCCGCTGTGCGGCTCCGACGATGACGCCTGGCTCAATCCGGCGCGCTCGCGCCTGCGGCGGCGGTTCGTCGAGCTCGCCGAAGCCGCCGGTGAGCGCTGGGAGCACGCGGCCAACTTCGACGCCGCGCTCGCGTGGTATCACCGCGCGGTCGACCTGGAGCCGACGTCCGAGCGCATCCATCAGCGCATCCTGCGCCTGCTGCACCGGCAGGGCCGGCGCGCCGAGGCGCTCGAAGCTTACGGTCGCTGCCGCGAACTCCTCGCCGCACTCCTGGCGGCCGGCCCTTCCCCGGAGACCGAGGCGCTGCACCGGATGGTGCGCAGCTGACGACGCGCCGGCATCTCATCCAAACGGCGGACCGGCCGCGCGCGAGCCGTATGCTCGAAGTAGGTCGGTCGGGCCTAGGGTAACGCGATCAGTCGGCCGTCCCGCACGGCAAGGAGGCGCGTCATGGAGTTCGCCGCGATCGTAGACGTCATCGCGTACGCGCTGGACGCGGCGCTGCTCGGGTTCGTCGCCTACGGCGGCGCTCTGGTGCTCGGCGGTGGTCGGTTCCGTCGCGATGTGCCCGAGGACGCCGCCCGCCCGCGTTTCGATCTGCTCTCCACCCACTGAATTTCCTCAGCACCGCCTCCGGCCAAGCCGTTCGCTGCTCCTCCGGTCGGGGGCGCTTCTTACCGTTCGCGTGCGGACTAGGCCGAATGGCCGAGCCGCTCCCCTCCATATCCGTATGCGGGCGGTAGGCCGGCACTGCTTACGCTCCGCGTGCGTCCGTAACGTCCATTCAAGGAGGCCTGTCGATGACGACCCGTCCTGAAACGCCGACCCGACCACTCTCGACCCCGCTCGCGCTCGCGGCGGCCGCGATCGCCGCCGTCGGCTTCGTGCTGACGTTCGGCGGCGCGTCGCTCGACGTCGCGAAGCTCGCCGTCCCGCACCAGCTCGCCCTGAAGACCGCGCAGCTCGGTTTCGTCGCGCCCGCCGCGCAGGCGGCCCCGATCGCGTCCGAGGCGGGATACCTGCCCGCGCAGTTCGCCGTGCAAGGGCAAGCCGAGGAGCCGCATCCCCCGCAGTTCTAGCCGCGCGGGCGGCCCTCACGGGGCCATTTGACGCGCATCAAGGATCGGACCGGCCGGCGGAGCCGAGCATGCCTGCGTGCCCGCCGCGCCGATCCGCATCCAGGAGTTCCTGAAGAACGTCCCGCTCTTCCGCGAGCTGACCGACGCCGAGCTCGACCGCATCGCCGCGGGCACGGCTCAGGTGCGCGCGCCCGCGGGCACGATCCTGTTCCGGCGCGGCGAGCCCAGCTCGGGCTTCCACGTGATCGTCTACGGCCAGGTCAAGCTCGCCTTCGGCGCGGCCGACGGCGCGGAGAAGGTGGTCGAGATCCTCGGCCCCGGGTCGAGCTTCGGCGAGGCGGTGATGTTCCTCGAGAAGCCCTACGTGGTCTTCGCCGAGACCCTGGCCGACTCCCTGCTGCTCACGATCGGCAAGGCCGGCGTGTTCGCGGAGCTCGAGCGCAACCCGCGCTTCGCCCGCAAGATGCTCGCCGGGCTCGCGCTGCGCCTGCACGGCCTCGTGCACGACCTCGAGGCGTACACGCTGCGCAGCGGCACCCAGCGCGTCATCGGCTACCTGCTCCGGGACACCTCCGAGGAGGGCGAGCCGCGGGCGCCGGTCGAGGTCGCGCTCGCGACCAGCAAGGGAGTGCTCGCTTCGCGGCTGAACATCACTCGCGAGCACTTCTCGCGCATCCTGCATGACCTCTCGGGGGCGGGGCTGATCGAGGTGCACGGAAGAACCATTCGCATTCTCGACGCGGAACGACTGCGCGCGTACGAGGCGTGAAACGCCTCGTACGCGGCCAGCCAGACCCCCATCCCCCTGGATGGGGGAGGACGTCGAGGGGGTCGAGCGTCGAGAATGATCGTGCGTACGACGGTTAGCGCGCCGCGCGTCCAAGCGGAACGTGGCGTCGCGACGGCACTCTGTCACGGGGTCCGTGCCTACCCGGTCACGCCGGGCGGCCGGTTCGGACGGGCCCCGGCGGTTCCTTTGATCTAGGTCACTGTGCGCGGCTGGGACGCTGGCAACATACCTTCACTCCTGGTGTTTGGCGGAACTGCCCAGGGTCGCAAGACCCGAAAGCGTTCCGCCGATTTTTTTGCACCGGAGAGAAGCCATGAGCATCACCCAGCGCATCGACCGGATCACGCTGCTGACCGACGACTACCGCAGCGAAGCGCCGCCGATTCCGAAGAGCGTCAAGATCGAGCTCACGGCACGCTGCGACTTCAAGTGCTTCTTCTGCGCCTCGCACATGCGGCTGCGTCAGAAGAGCGACATGTCCTGGACTCTCTTCAGCCGCGTCGTGCGCGAGATGCGCGACCTCGGCGTCGAGGAGCTCGGCTGCTTCTATCTGGGCGAGTCGTTCCTCGTGCCCTGGCTCTCGGAAGCGATCCGGTTCGCAAAGGTGGAGTGCGGCTATCCCTACGTGTTCCTGACGACGAACGGGCGCATGGCGACGGCAGACCGCATCCGCGATTGCATGGAAGCGGGCCTCGACAGCCTGAAGTTCAGCTACAACTTCGCCGACGCAGAGCAGTTCCAGGACGTGACCGGGGTGAAGGCGAGCGCGTTCGCGTCCATCGCCGAGCACGTCAAGCAGGCGCATCGCATTCGCGACGAGGTCGAGGCCGCGACCGGCCACCGCTGCGGTCTCTACGCCTCCAGCATCCTGTACGACGGCGAGCAGCGGGTGAAGATGGAGCAGGCAGTGGACGCGATCCTGCCGTACGTCGACGAGCACTACTGGCTGCCGCTCTACGGGCAGGCGGGGCTCACGAGCGGGGCGAAGGGGACGAAGGCCACCGCCGGCAACCAGGGCCGCGTCGGCGCACTGCGGAAGCCCTTGCCGTGCTGGTCGCTCTTCACCGAGGGCCACATCACGTACGACGGCCACCTCTCGGCCTGCTGCTTCGATCATGATGGCCGCTTCGACATGGGCGACCTCAACACGATGTCGTTCCAGGAAGCGTGGCACTCGGACAAGTTCCGGGCGCTGCGGCGCGCCAACCTCGCCGAGAACGTTTCGGGCACCGTCTGCGCGAAGTGCCTTGCGTACGAAGATGTCGAGCCGGAGGCGCAGCCCGTTCAGTTCGTCAAGCGTGCGGAGGGGGCGCCGGCTTAGCGGGCGAGGAGACGGGTGCCGCGGCTCACGCCGCGGCTGCCGGCGGACGGCTAAGCAAGTACGCCATCAGGTCGCGCACCGGCCGGATCTCGCGGCCGAACGGCAGCGGACCACTGCCGCGGAAGAACAGGCCGTGCTCGACGTCACCCCGTAGCGCGGCACCAAGCTGGTTGTCGATGCAGAACTGGCCGATCTTCGCGATCCCGTCGCGCAGCCCGCAGATCTCCAGGCAATCCCACGCTAGCAGGCACTCGCGGCGCTTGTGCGCCTGCGCCTGCAGCGTCGGAAGCTTCTCGATGTAGCGCGCGAGCCACGGCGTGCGCACCGCGCGCGCGGGCAGCCCGGCGACGCTCATGAATTCGACGATGTCCTCGGGGCGCGCTTCCGCCAGGACGCGCTTGAACTCCGGATGGGCGTCGCCCTCCACGGTGACCGCGAACGGCGTGCCGATCTGAACCGCGGCCGCACCCAGCGCGAGCGCGGCGCGCAATTCCCGCGGCGAAGCGATGCCTCCCGCGACGATCAGGGGGATACGCTCGCGCTCCAGCCCGAGGCGCGCGAAGACCTCGAACGCCTCCTCCAGCACGCGCGCGAACTCGAAGCGCGAGTCGTCGAGATCCTCGATCTTCGCGGCGCCGAGATGGCCGCCGGCGTACTTCGGGTGCTCGATCACGATCGCATCGGGCAGCCGGTTCTTGCGCTGCCACTTCTTCAGGACGATCGCGATGCCGCGCGCGTCCGAGAGAATCGGCACGAGTGCGACGTCGGGGAACGAGGCGGTGAGCTCCGGCAGGTCGAGCGGCAGGCCCGCGCCGGCGACGATCGCGTGCGCGCCGCTCTCGCACGACTGCCGCACGTAGTCGGCGTATTGGCGGACCGCCCGCATCACGTTCACCGCGATCATGCCGCAGCCCTGCGCGAGCTCGAGCGCGGCGCGGATCTCGCGATCGAGCGCGACGAGGTTCGCGCGCTGGATGGCAGCTTTGTCGCGGGAGGTGCCGGTCGCCGCCATGAGGTCGGCGTGGTGGCGGCGCAGGTCGACGCTGGCGATCGTGCCGACCGCGTTGAGGCGCGCGACGGAGCCGGCGAGGCGATGCGCGGACACGCCGACGCCCATTCCACCCTGCACGATCGGGAGGAGGGTGCGCCCTTCGAGCCGCAGCGGCGGGAGGTCGGTCAGGAGCGGCTCGGGCGCATTCACGGCATCCGTCGCGGTTGTTGCGCGCCGCGCCGGAACTCCCGGACCACCCACCAGAACACCAGCACCGCGACGCCGACGTTCAGCACGACCGCGAAGATCAGGAACGCCTTGCTCATGACCCCTTGGGCCGGGTGTCGATCACCCGCTTCGCCTTCCCCGCCGAGCGCTCGACCGCTCCGGGCGCGACGAGCACGACCTGCGTCGTGACGCCGACGTAGGACTTGATGTGGTGCTCGAGCTCGCGCGCCACGCGCGACCAGGCCGCATCGCCCGCCTGCGCGAACTCCGGCTTGACCTCGACCCGCACCGCCAGCTCGTCGAGGTGGCGCGGCCGCGACACCTCGAGCAGGTAGTGCGCCGAGAGCCCCGGCGCCTTGAGGATGAGCTCCTCGATCTGGCCCGGGAAGACGTTCACCCCGCGGATGATCAGCATGTCGTCGCTGCGGCCGGCGATCTTGGCCATGCGGCGCATCGCCGGGCGCGCCGTCCCGGGCAGCAGGCGCGTGAGGTCGCGCGTGCGGTAGCGCACCACCGGCAGCGCCTCCTTCGTGAGCGAGGTGAACACCAGCTCGCCGAACTCGCCGTCGGGGAGCACGCGGCCGGTGAGCGGATCGATGACCTCGGGATAGAAGTGGTCTTCCCAGACGTGGCAGCCGTCCTTGGTCGCGGCGCATTCCATCGCGACGCCCGGACCGATCACCTCCGAGAGCCCGTAGCACTCGATCGCGTCGAGGTCGAAGTAGGCCTCGATTTCGCGGCGCATCTCGTTGGTCCACGGCTCGGCGCCCAGCAGCGCGATGCGCAGCGAGCTCGAGCGCGGATCGACGCCCTGGCGCTCGAACTCGTCGGCGATCGCCAGCATGTACGACGGCGTGGCGGCGATCACGTCGGGCTCGAAGTCGAGGATGAGCTGGACCTGCCGCTCGGTCTGGCCGCCGGACACGGGAATGACCGCGGCGCCGAGCCGCTCGCCGCCGCAGTGCAGGCCGAGCCCGCCGGTGAACAGCCCGTAGCCGAGCGCGTTGTGCACGAGGTCGGTCCTGCGCACGCCGGCCGCGCGCATCGAGCGCGCCATGACCTCCGCCCACATGTCGAGATCGCCCCGCGTGTAGCCGACCACCGTCGGCTTGCCGGTCGTACCGCTGGACGCATGGATCCGTACCACGTCGTCCATCGGGACCGCGAACATTCCGAAGGGGTAATTCGCGCGCAGGTCCTGCTTGGTGGTGAAGGGGAAGTTCGCGAGGTCCGCGAGGGTGCGGAGACTCTCCGGGCGCACGCCCGCCGCGTCGAACGCCGCGCGGTAGTGCGGCACCCGCTCGTAGGCGCGCGCGAGCGACCGGCGCATGCGCTCGAGCTGCAGATGCGCCAGCTCGTCGCGGCTCGCGCGCTCGATGGGATCGAGATCGGGGTCGGGACCGCCTGAACTCATTCCGGCGATGCTAGGGAGAAGCGGACCGACGGCTTTTAGCCTGGATCAAGAGATGTGTCCGAGGCGCCCCTGTAGACTCTGTGGACATCTCGCGCGGCCCACCAGTGCGGCGCGCGTTTCCAGCGAGTAAGATCGACGCTCCCCCGGAGGAACGATGAAGGACACCCTCAAGCCCGGCCTCACCGCGACGCGGCGCATCACGATCGACAAGCCGCGCACGATCGACTTCCTCGGCGAAAACCTGCGCGTCTATGCGACGCCGGAGCTCGTCCGCGACTTCGAGATCGCCTGCCGCGAGTTCCTGCTCGGGCATTGCGACGCGGGCGAGGACTCGGTCGGGACCGGCATCACCGTGACGCACAGCGGCGCGACGCTGCTCGGCATGAGCGTCGACATCGCGCTCACGGTCAAGGCGGTCGAAGGCCGCAAGGTCAGCTTCGATCTCGTCGCCCGCGACGGCGCGGAGGAGATCAGCCGCGGCGAGCACGGACGCTTCGTCGTCGAGGTGGAGAAGCTGCGCGCGCGCGTCGCCGCCAAGGCGGCGAAGGCCGCCGGCGGGTAGGGAACCGCGCAATGACCGGCGTGACGCGCAAGATTCCCCAGTACTGCTACCAGTGCGTGGCGGGACCGGATCTCCTCACGGTCAAGGTCGTCGACGGCGTCGCGACGGAGGTCGAACCGAACTTCGCCGCCGCGGAAGTGCACCCGGGCGGCGGCAAGTGCTGCGTCAAGGCCTTCGGCATCGTGCAGAAGACCTACAACCCGAACCGGTGCCTGCGGCCGATGAGGCGCACCAACCCCAAGAAGGGCCGCGACCAGGATCCCGGGTTCGTGCCGATCTCGTGGGACGAGGCGCTCGACCTCGTCGCGGGCAAGCTGAACGAGATCCGCGCCAAGGGCCTCACCGACGAGATCGGCTATCCGCGCGTCGCCGCGAGCTTCGGCGGCGGCGGGACGCCCACCTACTACATGGGCACGTTCCCCGCGTTCCTCGGCGCGTGGGGCGCGGTCGACTTCAGCTTCGGCAGCGGGCAGGGCGTGAAGTGCTACCACTCGGAGCACCTGTACGGCGAGCTCTGGCATCGCGCGTTCACCGTCTGCCCCGACACGCCGACCGCGAAGTACGTGCTCTCGTTCGGCGCCAACACCGAGGCCTCGGCCGGTGTCGTGGGATCGTGGCGGCATGCGGCCGCGCGCGTGCGGGGCCTGAAGCGCGTGCAGATCGAGCCGCATCTGTCGATCACGGGCGCGGCGTCGTCGGAGTGGATCCCGGTCAAGCCGAAGACCGACCCGGCGTTCCTGTTCGGCATGATCCACGTGCTGCTGCACGAGAATCCGCGCAGCGCGCTCGACGTCTTCTTCCTCAGGCATCACACCGGCTCGCCGTACCTCATCGGTCCGAACGGCTTCTTCCTGCGCGATCCGGTCACCCGCAAGCCGCTGCTGTGGGACACGCGGCGGAACGCCGCGGTGCCCTTCGACACGCCCGACACCGAGCCCGCGCTCGAAGGGCGCTTCACGCTCGACGCGTACGAGATCGGCGCCGACGGCCAAGAGTGGCGGCACGCCGGGATCAACGTCACGACGGCGTTCGCGCAGCTCGTCGACCACATGGCGCAGTACAAGCCCGACTGGGCGGAGAAGGTGTGCGACATCGCGCCCGGCACGATCCGGCGCATCGCCGGCGAGTACCTCGCGCACGCGCAGGTCGGCGCGACGATCGACATCGAGGGCGAGACGCTGCCGCTGCGCCCGGTCGCGATCGCGCTCGGGAAGACCGTCACGAACGGGTGGGGCGGCTACGAGGCGTGCTATGCGCGCACGCTGCTGGCGTGCCTCATCGGCGGGCTCGAGGTTCCGGGCGGAACGCTCGGCACGACGGTGCGCCTGAACCGGCCGGCCACGTCGCGGCAGGCGAGCGTCTCGCGCGGACCGGACGGCTTCATGAACTACCCCATGAACCCGACGGGCAAGGACACCTGGCAGCGCCAGCCGAAAGTCCGCAATGCGCACGCCACGCTGGTGCCGTTGTCGGCGAACTCGCCCTGGAGCCAGGCGCTCGGGCCGACGCATCTCGCATGGATGTTCCGGAAGGAGTCGCCGGAGCACTGGCCGGAGGTCACGGCGCCCGACCTGTGGTTCGTCTATCGCACCAACCCGTCGATCTCGTTCTGGGACACGCGCGCGATCACCGAGCGCATCGCGGAGTTCCCGTTCACCGTCGCATTCGCGTACACGATCGACGAGACCAACTGGATGGCGGACGTGCTGCTGCCGGAGGCGACCGACATCGAGTCGACGCAGCTCATCCGCATCGGCGGCACCAAGTTCATCGAGCAGTTCTGGGACCACGACGGCTTCGCGCTGCGACAGCCGGCGGTGGCGCCGCGCGGCGAGGCGCGCGACATGACCGATATCGCGACCGAGCTCGCCGCGCGCACCGGTCTCCTCGAGAAGTACAACGGCGCCATCAACCGCGGTGCGGCCGGCGCCGCGCTCTCCGGCACGGGCTGGGACTTCAGCCTCGACCCGGCGGCGAAGCACGACGGCGAGGTCATCTGGGACCGCGTGTGCCGTGCCGCCAGCGCCGAGATCACCGACGGCAAGGCCACCGACGGGCTCGACTGGTACCGCGAGCACGGATACCGGACGCGTCCGATCCCGCGGCTCACCTGGTATCTCTTCCCGGAACTGCGCAAGCAGGGCATCCGCTTCGAGATGCCGTATCAGGAGCGGCTCTTCCGCATCGGCAAGGAGCTCGGGCAGCGGCTGCACGACGTCGGCATCACCTGGTGGGACACGCAGCTCACCGAGTACCAGGCCCTGCCCGCGGTGAAGGACTTCCCGGGCATCTGGGAGAAGGATGCGGCGCAGCACGGCACGCTCGCCGACTACCCGTTCTGGCTGCTCACCTCGCGCAGCATGCAGTACGCGTGGGGTGCGAACGTCGGAATCCAGCTCATGGACGAGGTCGCGGGCAACCTGCGCGGCCACGGCGGCGTGGTGATCAACACCGGGACTGCGCGCAAGCTGGGCATCGAGGAGGGCGATCTCGTCGAGGTCCGCTCCTACGTCCACTCGACGCGCGGGCCGGCGATGCTGAAGCAGGGGATCCGTCCCGACACGCTGCTGATGATCGGGCAGTTCGACCAGTGGGCGCAGCCCTACGCGAAGGACATGCACGCGCCGAGCATGAACGCGCTCGTGCCGATGTCGCTCGATCTCACCGACGCGACCGGCTCCGCGGCCGACCTCGTGCGCGTGGGGATCGCCAAGGTGAGAGCGGCGGCATGACCCGCAGCCCGTCATTCCGGCGCAAGCCGGAATCCAGGTCGGATCGGCCGGACTGGGCCCCGCCCCGGATTACCGTCCTCCGGGGTGACGACGCAAGGGCGATGCACCTTTGCAGGTCCACGCTTTTCCGGGCGGGGGCTACGCCATGACCCGCTGGGCCATGACCGTCGACCTGCGCCGGTGCATCGGCTGCCAGACGTGCACCGCCGCGTGCAAGCAGGCGAACGCGACGCCGCCCGGCACGCAGTGGCGCCAGGTGCTCGACATGGAGAGCGGCGAGTACCCGGACGTGCGGCGCACGTTCGTGCCGGTCGGATGCATGCACTGCGCCGATCCGCCCTGCGTGCATGTGTGCCCGACGACGGCGACGCGCAAGCGCGAAGACGGCCTGGTCACGATGGACTACGACGTCTGCATCGGCTGCGGCTACTGCGCCCTCGCGTGCCCCTACCAGGCGCGTCACATCAACCACCGGCGGACCTACGCCTACGGGGACGGACCGAACGCGACGGAAGCCGCGCGCTTCGACCCCAAGCGGATGTCGGTGGCGAACAAGTGCACGTTCTGCGTCGATCGCATCGACGCCGGGCTCGCCAAAGGCCTGAAGCCGGGCGTCGACCCGGAGGCGACTCCCGCCTGCGTGAACTCGTGCATCACCGAGACGTACGCGTTCGGCGACCTTGAGGACCCGAACTCGAACATCTCCCAGCTCCTGGCGGAGAACCACTGGTTCCGCATGCACGAGGAGCTCGGGACCGACCCGGGCATCTACTACATCGTGGACGGCAAGTGAGCTTCGTCGAGCCGAAAGCCGGGCGCGTCGCGCCGTGGATCCAGACGAACTGGGACCTGCGGGCCGCCGGGAACTTCATCGGCGGCGGCAGCGGCACCGGGCTGCTGATCGTCGCCGCGTTCGCCGCGGGTGCGGCGTACCGGCCCTTCGCGCTCCTCGGGCTGGCGTTCGTCGCGCTCGGCCTGGCCAGCGTGTTCCTGGAGATCGGCCGCCACCTGCGCGCACCGCGCGTCCTCGCGCACGTCGGCCGGTCATGGATGACGCGCGAGGCGATCGTCGCGCCGTTCCTGTTCGCCGCCGGGCTCGCGGCAGCGTGGTATCAGACCCCGGCGCTCGCCGGGCTCACGGCGCTCCTCGCGGCGGCGTATCTCTTCTGCCAGGCGCAGATCGTGCACGCGGCGAAGGGCATCCCAGCGTGGCGCGAGCCGCGCATCGTGGCGCTGATGATGGTCGCGGGTCTCGCCGAAGGGGCGGGCCTGCTGGTCCTCGTGCTCGCGATCCTGGACCGGAGCTTCGCGGTCCGCTGGCCGGCGCTCGCGCTCGCCGTGCTGCTCGTCGCGCGCACCGTCGCATGGCGCGGCTACCGCAACCACCTGCAGGCGCCGGCGGCGGCGCTTGCCGCGCTCGACGCGGGGCGGCGGATCTTCGATCGGCTCGGAAACTGGGTCGCGGCGCCGGTCGCGGTCGTCGCGTCGATGCTCGCGCCGGGACCGCTCGCAGCCACGCTCGCCGCGGCCGCCGGCGCCCTCGCGGTGGTCTGCGGCTGGCACTTCAAGGTCACGCTCATCACCCGCGCCGCCCACAACCAGGGATTCGCTTTGCCCGCGCTCCCGGTGCGGGGAAAGGGCCCCATCGGCCCGGCCGCGAAGCCGGGCTGGTGACCCACGGGCCGCCGAGTCGCTTGGTGCGCCTCACCGAAATGCCGACAGGTGCCTGACTAACACGCGCTTGACGCGCATCAAAGCCTGCCCCCCGAGCGGCCGGGAAGATGCTCTCTACCGTGACTCCTCCGGAGGAGAGATGTCCAGGATCCTTGACTCGATGACGCGCGATCACCGTGCCTGCGACGCGCGCTTCGCCGCCGCCGAAGCGGTCGCGGCAAAAGGCGACTGGCTGCGCGCGGCGAGCGACTTCGCCGCGTACCGTGCGGCGATGGAGCGCCATTTCGCGCTGGAGGAGGAGGCCCTGTTCCCGGCGTTCGAGCGCCACACCGGGATGACCGCGGGCCCGACCGAAGTGATGCGCGCGGAGCACGCCGAGATGCGCGATCTCTTCGGGCGCCTGGAAGCAGCCGCCACCGCGCACGACGCGGACGAGTTCCTCGGCCTCGCCGAGACCCTCAACCTGCTCATGCAGCAGCACAACATGAAGGAAGAGCAGGTGCTGTACTCGCTCATGGACGAGTCGCTGGGCGGCGAGGCCGACGGCCTGCTCGCCGCCCTCGCCCACTATTGAGTTCGGCCCCACACTAGCGCGGCGAGCGGGGCACCGCCACCCGATGCATCCCGGCGGCCTCACGCTCGAGCAGGCGCCGCCGATCGCGGTGCCGTTCCGCTTCTTTCTCACTGCGCCGGTGTTCCTCCTGCTCGCGGCGGCGCTGCTCGCGTGGAGCGGCGCCGAGGCGTTCGACGCGCGCGCGACGCCCGCGGCGCTCGCCGTGACGCACCTGATCACCCTCGGCTACATGGCGATGGTGATGCAGGGCGCGATGCTCCAGATCCTGCCGGTGCTCGCCGGCGCGCCGGTGCCTGCAGCGCGGTTCGTGGCGTCGACGTCGCATGCGCTGCTGGTCGTCGGGACGGCAGCGCTCGCGGGGGGCTTCGCCTTCGCGCAGCCGCTCTTCACGCAGGTCGCCGCATGGACGCTCGGCGCGGCATTCGCCGTGTTTCTCGGCGCGGTGGCCGCGGCGCTCGCGCGTGTGGCGGTGCGCAGCGTGACGGTGATCGGGATGGGCTTCGCCGCCATCGCGCTCGCGATCACCGTCGTGCTCGGGCTCGTGCTCGCCGCGATGCACGGCTGGGGCGTCGCACCGCCGAGCTTCGCAATCCGCGCGCTGCATCCGGCGTGGGGGCTCGCCGGGTGGACCGGGCTGCTGGTCGCGGGCGTCGCGTACCAGGTGGTGCCGATGTTCCAGATGACGCCGCCGTATCCGCAGGCAATGACGCGCGGGTTCCCCGCGGCGGTGTTCGCGCTCCTCGCCGCGTGGTCGGCCGCGGCGTGGTCCGGCCGGATGCCGGCGCTCGCCGCCGCGCTCGCTGCCGTGGTCGCTGCGGCGTACCTGGCATTTGCGGTCACCACGCTCGTTCTTCAGCACCGCCGCCGGCGCCGCGTGCCGGACGCGACGCTGGCCTTCTGGCAGCTCGGCATGGCGTCGCTCGCCGCCGCATGCATCGCCTGGGGCGTGCGCGTGCTGTGGGAGGGCGCGCCGGACGCGCTCGACCTGACGATCGGCGTCCTCGCGCTCGCGGGCGCCGCCGTCTCGGTGATCGCGGGGATGCTCTACAAGATCGTCCCGTTCCTGGGCTGGTTCCACCTTCAGGCGTCGATCGGTCCGAAGGGTGCGCCGCACATGAAGAAGTTCCTCGGCGACTCGCCGCAGCAGCTTCACCTGCGCGTGCACCTCGTGACGGTCGCGTTCCTTGTCGCGGCGGCGTGGTGGCCGCGGCCGCTCGTCTACATCGCGGCGGCGGCGCTCGGCGCGACCGCCCTCGTGCAGCTCAGGAACCTCGTGCTCGCGGCGCGCTTCTACCGCGCGGAGCTGGCGCGCGCGCCGCGCGCCGTCTAGCCGCGCATCGCAGCGACGGCGCGGACTCCCTGCACGACGAAGAGCGCGAGGCCGAGCGCCGCGATGACCGCGCCCGCCGGAAAGCCGAACCCGGCGAGCGTTCCGCCGGCGACGAAGAGGCAGGCGCGCCCGCCCGCGTAGCGGCCGAGCGCGGCACGCGCCTCGTCGTGCCACGCGGTCTGCCGCCCGGGCCGCAGCCAGATCGGGAGGAGGTGCGACAGCGCGCCGGTCACGAGCGGCAGCAGGAAGGCGAGGATGAACGCGAGCACCGCGTCGCGCGGGTCGAGCGAACCGGCGCCGTGGAGCGCGCCGAGCACGAGGACGATGGTGAACCCGGCAAGCGCGCCGGCGAGCGAGGGCGGCGCGCCGTGCCAGGCGAGCAGCCGGTCCGGATAGAGCGTGAACCAGTCGCGGGCGATCCGGATGGCGAGGCTCAGCCACAGGAACAGCCCCGCCGCCGCAACGAGCGGCAGCCACGCGGCGCCGACCGCGACGAGCAGCGTCCCGGCGAGCGCCCACTTGAGATCGGCATCGAGGCGCGGCACGGCGCGCGGGTCCGCGGCGCCCGCCGCCGTCGGCACGAGCACCTGCAGCGTTCCGACCGCGGTGAGGCCGACGAAGCCGAGCAGGTTGAGGTGCAGGTGCAGGCGCTTGAGCGCGAGGTACTGCTCCGGGGAGAGCGGCATGGCGAGCACGACCGCGAGCGCAACCGCGAGGCACGCGGTCGCCGCGACGTACCAGCGGATGCACGGATGCGGCGTGCCGATCGACGCGCGGATGCGACCCAGCATCCACGCGAGCACGATGCCCGCCGCCGCGAGCTCGATCAGGGCGGCCGCGACGTAGGCGAGAGGCCACGCCTCCGGCGCGGCGAAGTACGCGACTGCGACGACGCCGGCCGCCAGCGCAACGAACGGCGCGCCGAGCACCGACGCCGGCGCGGAAGCGCTGCGGGTGAGCACGGGCACGAAGTAGCCCAGCGCGGATAGGATGAGCGGTGCGATCCCGATCGCGAAGGTGAGATGCACGCGCGCCGGGACCGATGCGTCCGCCACGAGCGGTGCAGCGAGCGTGCCGGCGATGCCGACGAGCGCGAGGAGGGCGAGGACCGGAAGCATGGCGGAGTGCGCGGAGTGTGCCATCCTTGCGCACGTTCAGGAGGAATGCATGCCGGATCGACTGCCGACCGATGACGCGGTGTGGGATGCGCTGCGCAGGGTGAACGACCCCGAGGTGGGCATGAACGTCGTCGACCTCGGGCTCGTTTACCGCGTCACGGTCGATGACGCTGACGTTCGCGTGGAGCTCACGATGACCTCGCCCGCCTGTCCGCTCGGCGACGTGATCGTGGAGAACGCGGCGGCCGAGATTCGCGCGGCCGCGCCCGACGCGCGCACGGTCGACGTCGCGCTGGTGTGGGATCCGCCGTGGACGCCGGACCGGATGTCGGACGCGGCGCGGGCGAAGTTCGGGTGGTGAGCAGCACGCCTGCCGGCTTCGGCCTCGCCGTTCGCCTGCCGCTCCTCGCCCTCGGCATGGTCGCGCTGGTCG
The DNA here is from genome assembly GCA_963716855.1 of uncultured beta proteobacterium. Classification (GTDB taxonomy): domain Bacteria; phylum Pseudomonadota; class Gammaproteobacteria; order Burkholderiales; family SG8-39; genus JAGVSZ01. Next base: position 90,050 of record CAVQUV010000030.1, read on the forward strand.
CGGGCGTCGCCGGCGGGCTCGCGCGCCTCGGCGGGCACGCGCTTCTGCCCGGTGCGACCGCGGCGTGGCACGGCCCGCTGATGATCGGCGCGTTCTTCGGCACCGTGATCTCGCTCGAGCGCGCGGTGGCATTGAGCGCGCGTTGGGCGTACGCGGCGCCGCTCGCAGCGGGGCTCGGCGGCGTGACGTTGGTCCTGCTCGACGCGCCGCGGCTCGCGCAGGCGCTGCTGCTCGCGGCGAGCCTGTTGCTCACGATCGCGTCCGTGCGTCTGGCGGCGCGTACCACGGCGCTCTTCACCGTCACGCTCGCGCTTGCTGCCGCGTGCTGGGCGGTCGGGAACGTCGCGTGGCTCGCGGGGGCGAGCTTGCCCGCGCTCGTGCCGTGGTGGATCGCGTTCCTCGTGCTCACCATCGCGGGCGAGCGGCTCGAGCTCACGCGGCTGATGCGTCCGTCGCGCGCGCGCCAGGTTGCGTTTGCGTC
>CAVQUV010000031.1:0-11441 GCA_963716855.1 uncultured beta proteobacterium
ACTCGATGTCGGCCTTGTCGACCTCGTCGATGAGCAGCACCACCGGCGTGTCGGAGGTGAGCGCCTGCCAGAGCATTCCCTTGACGATGTAGTTGCGGATCTCGTGCACGCGCGGGTCGCCGAGCTGCGAGTCGCGCAGGCGCGACACGGCGTCGTACTCGTAGAGCCCCTGCTGCGCCTTGGTGGTCGACTTGACGTGCCATTCGAGGAGCGGCAGCCCGAGCGCCTGCGCCACCTCCTCGGCGAGCTTGGTCTTGCCGGTGCCGGGCTCGCCCTTGACGAGGAGCGGCCGCTGCAGGGTGATCGAGGCGTTGACCGCGAGCTTGAGGTCGTCGGTAGCGACGTACGTGTCCGAGCCTTGAAAGCGCATTCGAGTCCTTTGAGACAGCGGCGATATGAGGAGATGCCTACCCTCACGCTCCCCCAGTCAGCCACCTGACGGTGAACCCGTCAGGCGCACTTCGAGGTTCCGGGGCGATTATACCGGCGCGGTCGCGGTCTCCCGGTTGCGGGCGCGGCGCTCACCCCCGAGAATGCGCACGACCATGCGTGTGCTCGCCGCGATCGTCGGCTGGGGGCTCTGCGCCGCGGCCGCGGCGGGACCGCTGGTCGCGGTCGACGTGGGCCACTACCTCGCCGAGCCCGGCGCCACGAGCGCCCGGGGTCGGCCCGAGCTCGCGTTCAACCGCGACCTCGCGGTCGGGGTCGCCGGCGCGCTGGAGGCGGCCGGCTTGCGGGCGCGCGTGATCGGCGCGAACGGCGATCTGACGGTGCTCTCGCGCCGGACCGCCGCGGCCCGCGAAGCGGACCTGTTCGTGTCGATCCACCATGACTCGGTGCAGCCGCACTACCTCGAGGAGTGGGAGCACGAAGGAATCGTGCGCCGGTACAGCGACCGTTTCGCCGGGTTCTCCCTCTTCGTCTCGCGCCGCAATCCGGATCTCCCGCTGAGCCTCGCCTGCGCCTCGTCGATCGGCGCGCGCCTGCGCGCGGCGGGTTTCGTGCGGTCGCTGTATCACGCGGAGCCCATTCCGGGCGAGTCGAAGCCGTTCGCCGACCGGGAGAACGGCGTGCACTACTACGATAACCTCGTCGTCCTCCACAGCGCGAGCCAGCCGGCGGTCCTGCTCGAGGCGGGCGTGATCGTGAACCGGGCCGAAGAGCTCGTCCTCCGCGAACCCGTCACGCAGCGGCGCATCGCGACGGCCGTGGCCGAAGGCGTGCGCGGCTGCCTCGGTGTCGCGCCGGCACGCTGAGGCGTTGCATGCCGGTCCGGTCGGGCGCTTTGACCCTCATCGGGGCCTCGGGTAGAATCGCGCGGCTTTTCGCGGGCTCCGAACACACCCCATCTCAGAGCGACAGGAATGAAAACGACACTCGCCGTCACGCTCGTCCTCGCCCTCGCGTTCGCGGGCGCGGCGCAGGCCCAGCAGGCGGCGCCGAAAGGCGACGCGACGCGGGCGCAGGGAAAGCTCTCCATGTGCAACGGTTGCCACGGCATCCTGGGCTACCGCACTGCCTACCCCGAGGTCTACCACGTGCCCCGAATCGGCGGTCAGAACCCGGGCTACATCGTCAAAGCGCTCGAAGCCTACAAATCGGGCGAGCGCGATCACCCCAGCATGCGGGGCATCGCCGTGTCGCTCACGCCGCAGGACATGGCGGATCTCGCCGCGTACTACGGCGCACAGCCGAAGTGAGGCCGGTCATGCACAGGATTCTCGTTGCCCTCGTCGCGGTCGCCTGCGCAGCGCCCGCGTTCGCGCAGGACGCCGCCAAGAAGGCCAAGGAAGTCTGCGCCGCCTGCCACGGCGAGGACGGGAGCGGCAAGCCGGAGTTTCCCGACTATCCGAAGCTCGCCGGCCAGTACGGCGACTACCTGTACCACGCGCTGCGCGGCTACAAGAGCGGTGCCCGCAAGAACGCCATCATGGCGGGCATGGCGCAGCCGCTGACCGACGCGGAGATGCGCGCACTGGCGCAATACTACGCCGGCCAGCCGGGCAGCCTGAAGGTCATCCGCACCAGCGCGGTGTTCATCCACGACTAGGCGCGCTTCAGGCAGTCCAGGTAGGCCTGTTCGTCCGGCGCCGCGCGATCGCGCTGCGCCCGCCAGATCACTTCTCCCAGACACTCGAGCACCGCGTGCAGCGCGTCGTGGCGGTCGCCGCGGCGCGCGAGGATGCGCTCGAACGCTGCCCGGATGCCCGGCGGCTGGTCGATCGAGAGCTGCTCCTCGATCGCCATGTGCAGGCTCATGTGCAGGAACGGGTTCGCCTGCCCGTGCTCCGGGATGTAATCGCGGTCGAGAAAGCGGTCGGGGTCGTCCAGGACGTGGTGGTACTCGGGATGCAGCAGCATCACGTCGACCGCGACCGTCTCGAGTCCTTCAAGCGGCGCACGCTCGCGATACTTCCGCCAGGCGTCGAAGAGGAAGCTGCGCGCCTGGTCGCGCGAGGGGTTGAACATCGGATCCTCAGGCCGCCCGGGTCTTCTGGCGGTACTCGCACAGGTCGCTGATCAGGCAGAGGGGGCAATCGGGCTGGCGCGCCTTGCAGACGTAGCGGCCGTGCAGGATCAGCCAGTGGTGCGCATCCTTGCGGTAGCGCTCGGGGACGAACTTCAGCAAGCGCTCCTCGACCTCGAGCGGGTTCCTGCCCGGCGCGATGCCCGTGCGGTTAGCGACACGGAAGATGTGCGTGTCGACCGCGATCGTCGGCTGCCCGAACGCGGTGTTCAGGATCACGTTCGCGGTCTTGCGGCCCACCCCGGGCAGCTGCTCGAGCGCCGCGCGAGTCTCGGGCACCGCGCCGCCGTGCCGCTCGACGAGGAGCCGGCACGCCTCGATCAGATGCTTCGCCTTGCTGCGGAAGAGCCCGATCGTCTGGATGTAGGGGATCAGGCCATCGACCCCGAGCGCGAGCATCTTCTGCGGGGTGTCCGCGGCCGCGAAGAGCCGCGGCGTTGCGAGGTTGACGCTCTTGTCGGTCGCCTGCGCCGACAGCACCACGGCGACCAGGAGCTCGAACGGGGTGCGGTATCCGAGCTCCGTCGTCGGGGCGGGATTCGCGCGTGCGAGGCGCGCGAAAATCTCCTCGCGCTTGGCGGGATTCATCGGGTGTGCCGGCGCGCAAATGCGGCTCGCCGCGCGCGTGCGCGCGCGAGGGCGGCGTCGACCGCTGCGCGCTTCGCCTCGGGCGTCGGCGCATCGCGCAGCGCCGCCGCCCTGCGCGCGAGCCGATCCGCGCGCGCATCGGCCTCGCGCGCCAGGCGACCCTGGCGCGCGACATGGCGCATGCGCGCCGCGTCGGCCCGGTCCTCGTTCCACTGCGCATCCGGCCCGATCGCCGGAACCATCGGGCTGGAACGGGCTAGGAACCATCGCGATGCAGTCCACCGGGCAGGGCGGCACGCAGAGATCGCAGCCGGTGCACAGATCGGCGATGACGGTGTGCATCCGTTTCGGCGCTCCCGCGATCGCGTCGACGGGGCATGCCTGGATGCAGAGCGTGCAGCCGATGCAGTGCGCCTCGTCGATGAGCGCCAGACGCAACGGCTGCTCCGCGCCGCACGCCGGGTCGAGCGGCACGTAGGGACGTCCGGTCAGCGCGGAGAGCGCCCGGATCCCGGCGTCGCCGCCCGGCGGGCAGCGGTTGATCGCGGCCTCGCCCGCGGCGACGGCTTCGGCATAGGGCCGGCACGCCGGATACCCGCAGCGCGTGCATTGCGTCTGCGGCAGGGCGCGGTCGATCGCGTCGGCGAGCATCCTGCCCCGGAACTAGGCCGCGCGCGCCACCGGCGCCGCGAGTTCGCGCACGAGCTCGCGCACGAGTCCCGGCCCGCGATAGACGAGGCCGGTGTACACCTGCACGAGCGACGCGCCCGCGGCCACCTTCTCGTGCGCATCGGCAGCGCTCAGGATGCCGCCGACGCCGATGATCGGGACGCGGCCCCCGAGCGCGCTCGCGATCTTGCGCACCACTGCGGTCGAGGCGGCACGGACCGGGGCGCCGGAGAGGCCGCCCGCCTCGTCGGCGTGGGGCAACCCCTCGACGCCTTTCCGCGACACCGTCGTATTGGTCGCGATCACCCCGTCGATCCCGTGCTTCTCCACCAGGCGCGCGATCGCGGCGACCTGCTCGTCGTCCAGGTCGGGGGCGATCTTCACCGCCAGGGGCACGCGACGCTTTGCGGCCTGCGCCAGCTGGTCGCGGCGCCGGGCGAGTCGGGCCAGGAGATCCCCGAGCTCGTCGGCTTGCTGGAGCTGGCGGAGGTTCTTGGTGTTGGGCGAGGAGACGTTCACCGTGACGTAGCTGGCGTACGGATGGACCTTCTCGAGGCAAGCGAGGTAGTCGTCGGCCGCACGCTCGATCGGCGTGTCGAAGTTCTTGCCGATGTTGATGCCGAGAATGCCCCGGTAGCGCGCGCGCCGCACGTTCTCAACGAGGCGCTCCACGCCCACGTTGTTGAACCCCATGCGGTTGATGATCGCCTCGCGCTCGACGATGCGGAACATGCGCGGCCGCGGATTGCCCGGCTGCGGGCGCGGCGTCACGGTGCCGACCTCGATGAAGCCGAAGCCGAACGCCGCGAGCGCGTCGATGTATTCCGCGTTCTTGTCGAGGCCGGCGGCGAGTCCGACCGCGTTCGGGAACGCGAGCCCCATCGCGTCGACCCGTGCGCCGGGGAGCGGCCCGCCGGGCAGGCCGGGCAAGCCGCAGCGCTGCAGAAGCTTGAAGGACGGCAGCGCGAGCTCGTGCGCCGTTTCGGGGTCGAGGTGGAAGAGGAGCGGGCGCGCGAGACCGTACAGCATCGCGCGGGAGTTTACCGCGAGCTCAGCCGTCCACCTCGGGCTCGCTCAGCCGCCGCCACGCGCCGTCGACCAGACCTTCGATCGGACGGAAGCGCGCCTTGTAGGCCATCTTGCGGCTGTCGCGGATCCAGTAGCCGAGGTAGAGGTAGGGCAGGCCGGCGGCCCGGCACTGCTCGATCTGCCAGAGGATGTTGTAGGTGCCGAGGCTCGCGCCCTCGAGCTCCGGATCGAAGAACGTGTACACGGACGACAGCCCGTCGGTGAGCTGGTCGACGATGCTCACCATCACCAGCTTCGCGCCGTCGCGGAACTCGACCAGCCGGGTGTTCACGCGGCTCTGGAGCAGGAAGTGCGAGTACTGGTCGCGGCTGTCCTGGTCCATCCCGCCGCCGGCGTGGCGCGCGGCCTGGTAGCGGAGGTACAGCGCGTAGTGCTCGACGCGGAAGCGCAGCCCGAGCGCGGTGGCCGCGAGCCCTTCGTGCTTGCGGACCGCGCGCCGCTGGTACCGCGTCGTCTCGAACTCGGCGACCGGGATCCGCACCGGCACGCACGCGCGGCACGCATCGCAGTAGGGCCGGTAGGTGAAGATGCCGCTGCGGCGGAAGCCGAGCCGCACCAGGTCGCCGTACAGGTCGTTGCCGATGAGGTGCGACGGCGTCGCGACCTGCGAGCGCGCCATGCGGCCCGGCAGGTAGCTGCAGGGATAGGGCGCCGTCACGTAGAACTGCAGGACGGCGTGCGGCAGATCGTTCAGCTGCGACATGCGGCGTGCTATGCGCTCCTGCCCGCTCGGGCTGGCGGCGATTGCCAGCGCCCCGGCGGGCGTTCGTAGTCTACCAAGTCCTTGAGCCGGCGTGAGAACTCCCGGCGGGGGATCTCGCGGGCGCCGAGCGAGGCGAGATGCTCGGTGTGCATCTGGCAGTCGATCAGGCCGAATCCTTCCGCCCGGAGGTGCCCGACGAGGTGCACGAAAGCGATCTTCGAGGCGTCCCGGCGGCGGCTGAACATGGACTCGCCGTAGAACATCCGCCCGATCGCCACGCCGTACAGGCCGCCGGCCAGCTCGTCGTCGATCCAGGTTTCCGCGCAGTGCGCGTAGCCGAGCTCGTGCAGGCGGACGTAGGCCGTTCGCATCTCCGCGGTGATCCAGGTGCCGGGCTGACCCGCCCGCGGCGCGGCGCAGCCCCGCATGACGTCGTCGAACGCGGTGTCGAAGCGCACCTCGTACGGCGCGTTGCGCAACGTCTTCGCGAGCGAGCGCGCCACGCGCAGGTCGTCGGGCACGAGGACCATGCGCGGATCGGGGCTCCACCAGAGGATCGGATCGCCCTCGGAGTACCACGGGAAGATCCCGCGCCGGTAGGCCTCGAGGAGCCGGCGCGGCGAGAGGTCGCCGCCGACGGCGAGCAGGCCGTTCGGCTCCTTGAGCGCGGACGTGAGCGGCGGAAAGGTGGTCTCGGTCCCGAGCCAGGGAATCAACACTTCACCTGCTGCCTGCAGTACTCCTCGAGCTCCTTCACGACGCACGCGTCCCGGACCGGCGCCTTCGCGCGGTCGCCGTGCTCGAGCGCAAGCCGCATCTCGTACTTGGCGAAGAAGTCGGCGAACATCTCCCCGCCGACCGTCCCGACGGCGTACAGCTCGTCGGCGCCGCGGTCGTAGTCGAGCAGGATCGCCGCGAGCGGCTGCGGGGCCGGTCCCGCCAGCACGCGGCCGCCATCGGCGGGATCGTACTGGCTGTGCTCCGAGCAGCAGTGAATCACCTGCGCGAAGCGGTTGCCCGGCGTCTTCTCGCCCCGGTAGCTGATGAAGCTGATCTCGCGGGTCGGGTAGGTCAGCTTGTGCGCGCAGATCGCCGAATACGCGACCACGCCGCCGTTCGTCCCGGTGCCGCCGGCCCATTGGTAGCTGCGCGCGTCGGTCGTCTTGAGCGTCGCGTTCGTGCGCGTCGGCGCGCCGAGATTCAGGAGGAAGCAGGGCGTCCCGGCGAACGGATAGTGGAAGATCAGGTTGCGCCCCACCGGGATGGCCTTCGACTTGATCGGCCGCCCGTCCGCGTCCACCAGGCGGGCGCGGCCGTAGAGCCGCGGTTTCGCGTCGGCCTGTGCGAGCGCCTGACCGATCAGCTCCGGCAGCGATGCGGTCGCGCCGGCGAGGGCGCAGGCGCGCACGAAATTCCTGCGGTCCATGTCCTGAATCTCCTCGGCGCGAGGCTAGCCAGCGCTCCGCCGCCTGTCAACGCCGGGGCGCATGCGCCGGGGTATGATCCGCCCGCGCCGCGACGGCGGCGCGGGAAATCACAATCAGAGCGAAGCGGACGGGCGCCGGCCGCGGCCTGCGTCGCCACGTCAGAGGAGGGGTCATGGAAACGCTCAAGTCGGGCGCCGACGCGCTCTTCATACTCATCGGCGCGATCATGGTGCTCGCAATGCACTCGGGGTTTGCGTTCCTCGAGCTCGGCACCGTGCGCTCGAAGAACCAGATCAACGCGCTGGTGAAGATCCTGTGCGACTTCGCCGTGTCGACGCTCGCCTACTTCTTCGTCGGCTACGGCATCGCCTACGGCGTGAGCTTCATGACCGGCGCGGAGACGCTCGCGCAGAAGAACGGCTACGAGCTGGTGAAGTTCTTCTTCCTGCTCACGTTCGCGGCCGCGGTGCCGGCGATCGTCTCGGGCGGGATCGCGGAGCGCGCCCGCTTCTATCCACAGCTCGTGGCGTCGATCGCGATCGTCGCGCTGGTCTACCCCTTCTTCGAGGGGATCGCCTGGAATCAGCAGCTCGGCGTCCAGGCGTGGCTCAAGGGTGCGTTCGGCGAGGAATTCCACGACTTCGCCGGGTCGGTGGTCGTGCACGCGGTCGGCGGCTGGCTCGGGCTCGTCGCGGTGCTCCTGCTGGGCGCGCGCAGCGGGCGCTACAGCAAGGACGGCAAGGTGCTGACGGCGCACCCGCCGTCGTCGATCCCGTTCCTTGCGCTCGGCGCGTGGATCCTCACGGTCGGCTGGTTCGGCTTCAACGTCATGTCGGCGCAGATGCTCGAGAAGATCAGCGGTCTCGTCGCGCTCAACTCGCTGATGGCGATGGTCGGGGGGACGCTCGCGGCGCTGGTTGCGGGGCGCAACGACCCGGGCTTCGTGCACAACGGTCCGCTCGCCGGGCTCGTGGCGATCTGCGCGGGATCGGACGTCATGCATCCGGTGGGCGCGCTCGTCACCGGCGTGGTTGCGGGCGTGATCTTCGTCTACCTCTTCACCATCACGCAGAACCGCTGGCGCATCGACGACGTCCTCGGCGTCTGGCCCCTGCACGGGCTGTGCGGCGCCTGGGGCGGCATCGCGTGCGGGATCTTCGGCGCGAAGGCGCTCGGCGGGATGGGCGGCGTGAGCTTCCTGTCCCAGGTCGGGGGGACCGCCCTGGGGATCGCCGTCGCGCTCGTCGGCGGCGGGATCGTCTACGGCGCGATCAAAGCGTTCGTCGGGCTGCGCCTGGACGCGGAGCAGGAGTTCAACGGCGCGGATCTCTCGATCCACAAGATCACCTCGGCGCCGGAGCGCTGAGAGGGACGGGCGTCGCTCGGCCGAAAGGCCGTCACTCCGGCGAAAGCCGGAGTCCGGTAAGCCTGGATCACGGCCTGCGCCGGACAACCACAGACTGGATCCCGGCGTTCGCCGGGATGACCGTCGACGCGCGGCGCGGGGCCGCGCTCGCGACGGTCATTTGACCGGGAGAATCTCGCCGGTGTGGAAGGCGTACGCACCGGCCTCCCGGTCGCCGTAGTAGTGGCGCAGCGTGGTCGAGATCGTGCGGAAGGCGAGCGCCTTCCAAGGGATCTCGGCCTCGGCGAACAGCGCCACCTCCAGGCTCTCGGCGCCGGGCGCGAACTCGAGGTCGAGCAGGCGGCCGCGATAGAAGATGTGCACCTGGTTGACGTGCGGGACCGAGAGCACGGAGTACATCGCCGCGAGTTCCACGCGCGCGTTCGCTTCCTCGAGCGTCTCGCGCAGCGCCGCCTGCGCCACCGTCTCGCCGTTCTCCATGAATCCCGCCGGCAGCGTCCAGAGGCCGAGGCGCGGCTCGATTGCGCGCCGGCAGAGCAGGATGCGGTCTTCCCACTCGGCGATGCAGCCGATCACCATCTTGGGGTTCTGGTAGTGGATCGTTTCGCACGCCGGGCAGACGTGGCGCGGCAGATTGTCGCCGGTGGGGACGCGGAGCTCGACGGGTGCGCCGCAGTTGGAGCAGAACTTCATCGCAATCGAGTCAGGGGAGAGCTTCAGCGGGCCGCAGGGTAGCCACAAAAAGCCTTCGCACGAACAAGGGGAGAGCCCCTTGTATATCCCCCATAATCGAACAAGGGGCTGAGCCCCTTGTAGATCCCCAGTCGGCCGGATCCAGCGGGTCGGCGGATACGCGTTGCGCCTATGATAACCTGCCCTCGCTCCGTCTCCACGCGCGCGTCATGCGTCCCTCCCAGATCGCCGAAGTGATCGACCGCGAGTTCCTGGCCGCGGGCTCCGGCGCGCACACGCCGGCGATGCTCTGGGGGCCGCCGGGCGTCGGCAAGTCGCAGATCGTCGCGCAGGTCGCCGCGCGCCATGGCGTGCGGCTCGTCGACATTCGCCTGGCCCAGATGGAGCCGACCGATCTCCGCGGCATCCCGTTCCGGGACGGTCGCCACGTGGTCTGGTCGATCCCCGCGCTCCTGCCCGAGGCGAGCCGCCACGGCGCGAGCGGGATCCTGTTTCTCGACGAGATCACCTCCGCGGTGCCGACGGTGACCGCGGCCGCGTACCAGCTCATCCTCGACCGGCGCCTCGGCGAGTACGAAGTACCGCCCGGCTGGGCGATCCTCGCGGCCGGCAACCGCCAGGGCGATCGCGGCGTGACCTATCAGATGCCGACGCCGCTCGCGAACCGCTTTGCGCACTACGAGCTCGAGCCCGATCTCGACGACTGGGTCGCGTGGGCGCACGGCGCCGGGATCGACCCGCGCCTCGTCGCGTTCCTGCGCTTCCGGCCCGACCTGCTGTTCGACTTCGATCCCGCGCGGCATGCGGTCGCGTTTCCCTCGCCGCGGTCGTGGGAGTTCGCGAGCCGCGCGATCGCGAAGTTCGCCGACCGTCCGGACCTGTTGCGTGCGGCGCTTCAGTCGTGCGTTGGCGCGGCAGCCGGCCTCGCGGCGGCGGCGTACATCGAGCACCTCGGCGCACTGCCGGATCCCGCGGACGTGGTCGCGGGGCGGGTGACCGAAGTGCCGCGCGGCGTGGAGCTGCAATACGCGCTCGCGGCGGCCGTCGTCCGCCACGTCGCCCGGCTCGAAGCCGCGGAGCAGGTCCGCGCCGCCTCGGGCGTGCTCGGCTATGCGCGGCGCTTTCCGCAGCGCGAGCTCGGCGTGATGCTGGTCACCGATCTCCAGCGCGTGGTCGGCCGGCCGCTCTACGAGGTTCCCGCGTTCGCCGAATGGGCGGAGAGCGTCGCCGACCTCCTTTCGTACGGACGGACCTGAGCGCGATGCCGGCAACGATCGCGCGGAAGCTCGCCGCGGCGCGCGCCCGGCTCGTGCTCGAGCGCCCCTTCGTGGGCGCGCTCGTGCTGCACCTCGACCTCGTCCCGGAGGCCCGGATGCGCACGATCGGCACCGATGCGCGGGCGATCTACTTCAACCCCGCGTTCGTGGACTCGCTCTCGTTCGACGAGACGCAGTTCGTGCTGGCGCACGAGGCGCTGCACTGCGCGCTCGGCCATTTCCACCGCGGACGACACCGGGTGCGGGCGCGCTGGGACCGCGCCTGCGACTACGCGGTGAACCAGCTGCTCGTCGACGACGGCATGACCGCCCCGCCCGGCGCGCTGCTCGACCCGGCATTCCGTGCGATGGCGGCGGAGGAGGTGTATCCGCTGCTCGCGGACGATGCGACCGGCGCTCCGCTCGATCAGCATCTGTTCGGCGCCGCGCCGCTCGGGCTTGCGGCAGCCTTGCGCGCCGCGCGAGGCACGGCACACGCTGCCGCGGTGCTCGACGAGGCGTTCCTCGATGCGCACCGCGACGGGTTCGACGAGATCGGGACGCGCGCCGCGCTCGCCGACTCGCTCGCCAGTGCGTGGCAGGACCGGCTCGCGTCCGCCGCGCTCGAGGCCGCGCAGGCGGGCCGGCTCGGCCCCGCGTATCGCGCCACGATCGAGCATCTGGCGGAGCCGCGTCTGCCGTGGCGCGCGCTGCTCGCGCGCTACCTGATGGCGGCGGCGCGCGACGACTACAGCTTCCAGCGTCCCGGGCGGCGGGGCGGCGAGGCGCTGCTGCCGGGCCTGCGCAGCACGACCGTCGATCTCGTGCTCGCGCTCGACACCAGCGGGTCGGTGACGCACGAGGACTTCCGCGCGTTCGTCGCCGAGATCGACGCGCTGAAGGGGCAGATCCATGCGCGCGTGACGCTCCTCGGGTGCGATGCCGCGCTCGCGCCGGGCGGACCGTGGCAGTTCGAGTCGTGGGAGCCGATCGCCGTGCCGGCGGACCTCGCTGGCGGCGGCGGCACGCGGTTCACGCCCGTGTTCGACTGGGTCGAGCGGCGCGGCGTCAAGCCCGACGTGCTGCTTTACTTCACCGACGCGCAGGGCGAGTTTCCGGAATT
>CAVQUV010000032.1:0-423370 GCA_963716855.1 uncultured beta proteobacterium
CCATCGGGATGATCAATTTCTTCCTGATGTCCGCGCTGGCCGTCTTTGCGTTCGGCGTGCCGCACAAGGGCGATTTCCTGCTGCTGACCCTGGCCGCATTGCTCTTCGTCACCGCCGCCACCGGCCTCGGCCTGTTGATTTCGACCTTCACCCGCAGCCAGATCGCCGCCATTTTCGCCACGTTGCTCGGCACCATCATTCCAGTCGACGCAGCTTCTCCGGCATGATCGACCCGGTGTCCTCGCTCGAGGGCGGGGCGCGCTTCATCGGCGAGATCTTTCCGGCCACGCATTTCCTGACGATCTGCCGCGGCACATTTTCCAAAGCGCTGGGGTTCGCCGACCTGGGCCGTTCGCTCTTGCCGCTGGGCCTCGCCATTCCGGTGATCGTCGGCCTCAGCGTCGCGCTGCTGAGGAAGCAGGAGCGTTAGCCGATGCAGCACCTGGCTCAATATTTTCTATCTCGGGGTCAAGGAACTGCGCAGCCTCGGCCGCGACACGCATGATGCTGGTGCTCATCGTGTTCGCGTTCACCGGTCCGGATCTATCTGACCGCCACCGGCATGCCGGAATCGCTGCACAAGGCGCCGATCGCCATCGTCGACGAAGACCGCTCGCAATTGTCGCAGCGCATCGTCAACGCCTTCTATCCGCCCCATTTCCAGGCGCCGGCGATCATCGACCCATACGCCACGGACCCCGGCATGGATGCAGGCCTCTACACCTTCGTCCTCGACATCCCGCCCGATTTCCAGCGCGACGTGCTGGCCGGGCGCCAGCCGACGATCCAGCTCAACGTCGACGCCACGCGCATGACGCAGGCCTTCATCGGCAACGGCTATATCCAGAGTCATCGTCAACGGCGAGGTGACGGCCTTCGTCCAGCGTCATCGCGCGCACGCCACCCTGCCGGTCGAACTCGAAGTGCGCGTGCTGCTTCAATCCGAATCTGAGCAAGGTGTGGTTCGGCTCGGTCATGGAGCTGATCAACAGCATCACCGATGCTCTCCATCATCCTCACCGGCGCGGCGCTGATCCGCGAGCGCGAGCACGGCACCATCGAGCATCTGCTGGTGATGCCGCTGACCCCGTTCGAGATCATGATGGCCAAGGTGTGGTCGATGGGCCTGGTGGTGGTGGTCGTGGCGACGGCGTCGCTCGTCTTCGTCGTGCAGGGCTGCTCGAGGTGCCCATCGAGGGCTCGATCGCGCTGTTCGTCGCTGGCGACGGCGCTGCACCTGTTCGCCACCACCTCGATGGGCATCTTTCTGGGCACCGTGGCGCGCTCGATGCCGCAGTTGGGCCTGTTGATGATCATCATCCTGCTGCCGCTGCAGATGCTGTCCGGCGGCATGCACGCCGCGCGAGAGCATGCCCGAATTGGTGCAGAACATCATGCTGGCGGCGCCGACCACCCATTTCGTCTCGCTCGCCCAGGCCATTCTCTACCGCGGCGCCGGCTTCAGCGATCGTCTGGCCGCAGTTTCTCGCCCTGCTCGCCATCGGCAGCGTCTTTTTCGCGCTGGCGCTGAGCCGCTTCCGCAAGACCATCGGCTCGATGGCCTGATCGACACGGATTCGAGTTGAACCGCCCGCTGCTCCCTCGCCACTGCCCGCAACCACTTTTGAGGAGAAGATCCATGAACGAAGAGAGCCCCAAGCCATTCCGGGACCCGGCGCCACCCTGTCGACACGCTCGGCGCTGTTCGAACGGCTCCGGCCGCGCCGCGGGCACCCGCAAGATGCTGGCCCGAGTCCTGCTCTGCATCGGCGCTATTCAACTGTTTTCTGGAGGTATGGCGATGGCCATTGAAGAACCTGCCTATACGGCCACCCTGCAGCAGGGCGATTTGGAAGTGCGCGACTATCCGGCGCGGATCGCGGCGGAGGTCACGGTGACGGGCGAGCGTAGCGAGGCGGTGAGCGCCGGGTTTCGTTTGTTAGCCGCCTATATCTTCGGCGGCAACACCCGCAACCAGAGCATTGCCATGACCGCGCCGGTGGTACAGGCGCCCGTTGCCGGAGAGAAGATCGCGATGACGGCGCCGGTCACCCAGACCGGGCAGGGTAGCGCCTGGATCATACGCTTCGGGATGCCGAGCAATTACACGCTCGACACCTTGCCCGCGCCCAAGGATCCGAAAGTCCGCCTGATAGCCCTCCCCGCCACGCGATTTGCCGTGATCCGCTTTTCAGGTCTGGCCAGAGAGCCCGACATCGAAAGCAAGACGGCTGAACTGAATGCGTACATCGTCGCGCGAGGCCTGCACCCCGCGGGCCCACCCTCGCTTGCACGCTACAACCCGCCGTGGACTCTCTGGTTCCTGCGACGCAATGAAGTCATGATTCCGCTGCAGATTGGAACGACGGAGACAAGCCGAGGCCGGCTCCCTCAATAACCCGCAGCTCAGGGCTCACTCCCGCTGTGGCGGTCCCGCGGATCCGGTCTGCGCGCGAACGCCGCGCGCCGTCTCGGCGCAGAACGCTGCAAGGTCTTCCAGCACCGTCTGCACGGCCCGATTGGCTGCCACCACGCCTCCGTAGGGGTCGTCGCTGGCAGCGGGAATGGCCGCATCGAATTGCCGCGCGGCAAGCACCCGTCGCGTCTTGTCGTCCACCAGGTACGCTCGGAGCGTGAAGCGCACACGACTCCGCTGCGTGGTGAACTCGTGCTGCAAGCCAATGATCTCGGTATCGAGCCGCAGGTCGCCACCCGCAGCGCTGGGCGTCAGCACGACCGCACGGAACGCGCCGGTGCTCTCGATGGCGGCGACCAGCAACGGCGCGAGCATGCGCGCCGGCGGGTCCACCCATTCGCTGTGCGCGAAGTACTCGAGCTGGTGGCGCTCGCGCACGTAGATGATCCGGGAACTGTCGAAACCGGCTGCCGCGCGCGGAGGATTGACCGTCAGGGTCGGTGCGGTGACCGGTGCGCCCACGCGCCGCGGTTCAGCCCGCGCACTGTCGAGCGAATAGAAGCTCGGAGTCGGCGTTGCCGCTGGCAACAGCCAACTGCAGGCGCTGACTGCCAGCAGCGCAAGACCGCTGGCCACGAGCCGGTATCCGTAGCGACGATCGAGGGTTTCTTCACGGCCTTGATGCATCCGGTTGCTGACTCTCCCGGTCCTTCCGGCACCGGCCTGCGACCGAACAGCAGGCCGCGCGGATTGCGCTCGGTCTGCTCGGTCAGGCGCCGCAGCGAGGTCGACAGCACGCTGAGTTCGCCGAGCAGGCGTTCCAGTTCGGGCAGCGTTTCCGCGGTGAAGCGCTTTACGTCGGCGCCGACCGAGTCGACCGTCGTGCCGGCACTGGCGCTCGTCCGGGCGACCTCGTTCCCCATTTTCTCGATGGCGTCGGCACTGCGTCCGATGCGATCGATCACGGGCCCGACCTGAGCCGTCGCGCGTGAGGCATTTTCGAAAGTGCGGGCCGCGCTGGCGATGCCCGCGTCGATCGTGTCCTTGCGCGCGGCGATCGTGTGCGCCACGGTGGCGATGTCGGCGAGCGTGCTGGTGAGCGCGGCCCGGTTCTCGTCGCTGAGAGTGGCATTGATGTTGTTCGATGTGCTGTCCAGCTTCGCCAGCACGCGTGGTCAGCACATTCTCCAGTCGCGCGCTGAGCGAGGGCTTGGTGCGGATCACCGGATAGTCGCTTCCCGGCGCCGCGCGCAGCGGCGGCGCATCGCGCGCGCCTCCGCTGAGTTCGACATAGGCGATGCCCGTCAGGCCCTGGGTGTTCAGCACCGCCACCGTGTCCTCCTTGATCGGCGTTCCGCGCTCGATGGCAAAGAGCAGGTTCACCCGTTCCGGGTTGCCCGGATCGAGCCGGATCTCCCGCACCTTGCCCACGTCGACGCCGTTGTACTTGACCGGCGCATTCAGATTGAGGCCGGCCACCGATTCATCCGACACCGCGCGATACAGGTCGTAGTGCTTCTGAAAGGCCCCGCCCGAAGCGAGCCAGAGCACGCCCGCGATCAGCGCCGCGCCCGAGGACCAGCACGAACGCCGCCGACGAGCGGTAGTTCACCTTGGTTTCGATGCCGGCCTCCCCCGTCCTGCGACGGTTGTGCTCTCCCGCTCTGCTGCGCCGCTCTGCCACGCGGGCCGTCGAAGAAGCGCCGTATCTCGGGATCGTCCATTCTCGGCAAGCTCCGACATCGAGCCGATGCCGACCACTTGCCGCCGGCGAGGACGGCGACGCGATCGGCGACCTGCCACAGCAAGTCGAGGTCGTGGGTGATCATGACGATGGTCAGGCCGAACAGGTCGCGCAGCTTGAGCACGAGATCGTCGATGCCACCAGCGCTGTCGGGATCGAGGCCGGCCGTGGGTTCGTCGAGGAACAGCAGTTCCGGATCGAGTGACAGCGCGCGGGCCAGGGCGGCGCGTTTCAACATGCCGCCGCTGAGTTCGGAGGGATACTGCGCGCCGACCTCGGGCTCCAGTCCGGTCATCGCGAGCTTCCACGCGGCGATGTCATCGATCAGCGTGTCGTCGAGACCGGTGTGTTCACGCAGTGGCAGGCCGACGTTTTCCTTCACCGTCAGCGAACCGAACAAGCCACCCTGCTGGAACATCACGCCCCAGCGCTGGCGCAGCGCAAGCGCGTCGGCATCCCCGAGGGTGGCCAGGTCCAGGCCAAGGACCTGGATCGAGCCGGAGTCCGGCGTGTGCAGCAGAATCATCTCGCGCAGCAGCGTCGACTTGCCGGAGCCGCTGCCGCCGATCACCGCGAAGATCTCGGCACGCCGCACCTCGAGGACTGAGGTCGGTGTGCACCGCGTGATCGCCGAACCGCGTGGTCACCTTGCTGACCTCGATAACCCGGTCTCGGTGGTGGTGCGGATCGCGGCACGTCACAGCCCCAGGGCGCTGAAGACGATCGAGAACAACGCGTCGGCCACGATCACGAGGAAGATGGACTGCACGACGCTGAGCGTCGTCTGCCGGCCGACACTGTCGGCGCCGCCCTGGGTCCGAAAGCCCTGAAAGCACCCGACCACCACAATGATGACGGCGAAGACCGGGGCCTTCCCGACGCCGACCAGATAGGCGGTGATACTGACAGCATTGACGAAGCGGTCGAGGAACTCCCGGAAATCCGACATCCAATTGAGCGCGTGCCATGATCATGCCGCCCAGGACTCCCAGCAGATCCGCGAACACCGTCAACAGAGGGAGGGCCACCAGCAGCGCGATGATCTTCGGGAGGACCAGCACCTCCAGCGGCGCGATCCCGATGGTGCGCATCGCATCGATCTCCTCGGTCACGCTCATCGTTCCGATCTGGGCGGCATAGGCTGATCCGGAGCGGCCGGCGACGATGATGGCGGTGATCAAGGGCGCGAATTCCCGCAGCATCGACAGGCCAATCAGATCGACGACGAAGATGTTCGCCCCATAGTTCCTGAGCTGATCTGCGCCTTGGTACGCGATGACCACGCCGAGCAGGAACGACAGCAGGCCGACGATGGGCAGTGCGTCGAATCCGGCGCTTCGGAGGTTGTGGAGGATCGGCCGCCACCGGAAGCGCGACGGATGCGCAATATTCGCGGCCAGCGCGACAGCACCCTCGCCGACGAATCCGAGTATCGCAGCCGCCTGCTCGAAGCTCGCCGCCGTGCTGGCGCCAATTCGGTAGAGCCACGTCGGCGATGGGCCGGCGACAGGCGGGGGTTTCCGGCACGTTCCGCGAGGTGCTGCGCCACGACGTCAGCAGTCTGGCCAAGTCCGGACGCAAACCCTGTAGCGTGACCTTCTGGCCGTCGGCGCGCAGCCGCAGCAGCAGCGTCTGGAGCAGCCACGCGCCGGCCGTGTCCAGCGCCTCGACATGGGCGCCATCCGCGATCACATCCGTTCCCGAAGCGACTTGCACTGATTCAAGCCGGTGTGCAAGGCTGCCGATGCCGCGTGCAGTCCAGGATCCGGACAACCGGATCTCCGCCGGGTTGGGCTGCTCGACTGCAGCAGGCTCAAAGGGATTCGGTTTCATGGCTATCCGGCACGCTAAAGCAAATGTCCTGTCGGGTATGTACGCTGGCGCACAGAGCGTCACCAAGGGAGGGAGTCACCATGTCTTGCGACGGGTGCATACTCTGCCTTGCCGCGAATTTTCCTTTTGGCCCGCTATAGAAGATCAACATGCGCACGTCACCTGGAACGGCACCGCACTGACCGCATCGGCTGGCTCCGCGCCGCGGTGCTGGGCGCCAACGACGGGGTGGTCTCGACCGCCAGCCTCGTCCTCGGCGTCGCGGCCGCCGCGCCTCGCCGGCCAACGTGGTCGTGGCCGGCCTGGCGGGGCTGGTCGCCGGGGCGATGTCGATGGCCGCCGGCGAGTATGTCTCGGTCACTCGCAGGCCGACACCGAACAGGCCGATCTGGAACGGGAGCGACGCGAGCTGGCCACGGAGCCGGAAGCGCGAGCGCCGAGCTGGCCGGGTTCTACGTCGACACGCGGGCTGACCCCGACCTGGCGCACCAGGTGGCGATACAGCTCACCGCCCACGATGCCCTGGGGGCGCACGCCCGCGACGAGCTCGGGATTTCCGAAGCCTCTCGGGCGCGGCCGATTCAGGCGGCCTTGGCGTCGGCGGCGAGCTTTGCCGTCGGGCGGCCGTGTCCCCTGCTGGTCACGCTGTATGCCCCCGAATCGGGCCTGATCCCCTGGGTTTCCGGTACCTCGCTGGCCTTCCTTGCGCTATTGGGCGGGGTCGCCGCACGGGCCGGCGGAGCACCGGTCACGGTCGCCGCGGTGCGCGTCACCTTCTGTACTCGCCCACCCTCCCCTGGGGCCAAGGCGCAACCCACGCCTGGTCGGAAGTTTACCTGCCCGGCGCCGGCTGGAAAGGATTCGACTCTACGACCGGCCAAGTGGTCGGCAACGACCACATCGCAGTGGCCGTGAGCCGGCATCCCGAATCGGTGCCCCCCGTATCCGGCTCGTTTCAAGCCGCCCAACCGCCAATCCCCAATCGCCGGTCATGCACGTGTGTGGTGGAGGTAGCCGAAATCCCGGCTAGTGCGGATAGGCTGCCGCCATACTAACCCAGGATACGCTCGTAGGTTTCTTTATCGGTCCGATAACACCCGCAAGAAGCGGCTTCCAGGCCGACGCGGTCGAGAATCGTGATGTCCCCGCGGCGGTAGCTGATGAGCTTTTGCTTCAGTAGCGAATTCGCCGCTTTGGTGATGCCGACGCGCCGTACACCCAGCATATGGGCCATTAATTCGTGGGTAACATGGAAGTGGTCCGAGTGCGCCCGGTCCTGAGTCATCAACAGCCAACGGGCGAGGCGCGCCTCCACCACATGGAAGCGGGTACAGGCGGCCGTTTGCGCGAGCTGGCTCATCGACACATAGAGGTAGCGCTTCAACTCCTGCTGTAGCGCAGGACTCTGTTCGAGTTCACGGAGAAACGATGGCGCCGTCATGCGCAGTGCGGGGCCTGCCCCCTGAACCATAGCGTGAAATGGCGCGACATCGACTCCCAGCATGAGGGTAATTCCGAGCATGCCTTCATTACCGATCAGCCTCACTTCCAAACTTGCGCCGCCATTGATGGGCGTCATCAAGGAAATGAAGCTTCCGGTCGGGAAGTAAACGTGCGAAATGAGTTCTCCGGGGCGGTAGAGCACCTCGGCAAAAATGAGCTCGATTTGTTCGCAATTTGCGAGCAACTGTTCGCGATCCTTGCGGGGTAGGGCAGCCAGCAGACGATTGGTAGCGGGGACAGCTTGGGTGGACGGCACGGGTGTCTCTCCTGCGATATTTGGGGAAACCCGACAGGCGGGCACAAAAAATTCAGGACGATGATAATCCCGATGTCGGAGGTTGCTAGGGAGGATGGCTCCACTAATCAGGAGATCAAATTACCGCAGAAGCTTTCTGCCGTCTGTACGTTAGCGCACGTATACCGATCGATGGAAGCGGGATCGGGACCAGTCGGCGAACTAACCAGTCAAGGCTGCGCGGCTCCCCGAACATGAATCCCCTGACGCCATGACCGGTTCTCATCACCCGTCTCTTCCAGAGGCAGAGGAGACACGTTCGCTTCGCGTCTTGTCATGGTAAAGTACGCTCGAATGCGCGATGTCAATGGGCCGCGCCGTGGAGAGAGGGGAGCAGGCGATCGAATTCCGTTTTGACCACTTGGTAGCACTCGCAGACCCGCGCTTCCAATCCCGGCCGGTCCAGCACCGTGATGTGGCCACGGCTGTAATCAATCAATCCCGCTCGCTGCAATTTCCCTGCGGCCTCCGTGACGCCTTCGCGGCGCACGCCCAGCATATTGGCGATCAATTCCTGGGTCATGGTCAACTCGTTCGAAGGGAGCCGGTCGAGGCTTAGCAGCAGCCAGCGGCAGAGTTGCTGGTCCACCGAATGATGCCGATTGCAGACCGCCGTCTGCGCCATCTGGGTAATCAGCGCCTGGGTATAGCGCAGCAACAAATGGTGTAGCACGCGACGCCCGTATGCGGTCGAATTCCTGCATAAGCAGATGCCCCCGCAGCCGATAGGCGTAGCCCGCGCTCTGCACGACGGCCCGATTCGGCATGGTTCCGCCGCCCATGAAGAGGGCGACACCGATGATGCCTTCGTTGCCGACCACGGCGATTTCGGCCGACGCGCCATTCTCCATGACGTAAAGCAGGGATACGATGCAGGTCGTGGGGAAATAGGCGTAACGCAACTCGTCCCCGGACTCGTAAAGGACTTCGCCGAGCGGCATCGGGACCAGTTCCAGATGGGGGAAAAGGCGCTCGTATTCGATCTGCGGGCAGGGCGTCGAGAAGATGGTTTTGCCGAGGACTATGTGGGTCAGTCATAGCAGTGCTACAGACATCGAGTGTTGTTCAAGCAAGATCGACCGGTTCGGGAACTGGGGCTTCGGTGGAAGTCACGATGAGTTACAGCATACCCGATCTCTGTGTCGGCATGACCTTCACAGAATGCGTTGTGCTGCAAGCGTAGGGAGTGTCGCCGGAGAAAGCTAGCGGGACGACCATCCTCGGTGCGCTGCCGCACAGACCCGGCCGGGGATTGGCGCATCCTTTCCCTCAAATCACCGCCGGAGAACGGCAATGTGCCTCCACAATGGGTTTCGGGCTTCCCGGGCGGTCTTGATGGGCGCCTTGGCTTTTTCCGGCTGTACCTCGGAACAGCTCGGGTGAGCAAGGCAAACTGACGCAGCAAGAGAAAGGGAGTGCCGCCACCAAACCTGTTCACAAGGAGGTCGGCGAGGCGTCTTGGTATGGCCCGGGATTTCAAGGCCAGGAGACCGCCAATGGCGAGACCTTTGACCAAAAAGAGATGACGGCCGCCCATCCGAGTTTGCCGATGGGGACCAAGGCCAAAGTGACCAACCTCGAAAATGGCAAAAAGGTCGAGGTCAGGATCAATGACCGTGGACCCTATGCCGACAATCGCGTCATCGATTTATCCAGCGCAGCGGCTAAAAAGCTTGATATGAAAGAGGACGGCACCACCCAGGTCAAGATTGAGACTAAACCCGCCGCGAAAGAGAGCTCCTCGGGCCAGCGATGCGAAACCGGCTCTGGTTCGATAGTGCCGACTCATTGCGACGACGTCTTTTCCACACAGGCTCGATTCATCGCGGCGAAGCCGGTGCCAGCCACCGCGGCCTGGCGGCGGCAGGACCCTTATGTGCCTTACCGTACAGACGGCGCCGGACGGTACGCCTAAGCTGCAGTCCAGTGACTTCGAGACGCAAACGGCAACAGGCTAATCCCGGCCTGGGCTGTCGAGAAAGTCCCGATAGGGAGCAGGCAGGACTCGGCGAGTGATGGATCGATACACCAATCAGCTTTTTAACTTTGGGGAAACCAATGAACTTAATTTCGTTAGTGGTCGTTCTTATCGTCGTCGGCATGCTGCTGTGGCTGGTCAACAACTATATACCGATGGAAGCCCGCATCAAGCAGATACTGAACATCGTGGTGGTCATCATGGTGATTCTATGGGTGCTGAATGCAGTCGGCGTTATGGGTATGCTCCCGGCTCCACTGGTTTCGGTGCTGGTGACCCTGGTCGTCGTCGGTCTGCTGTTGTGGCTGGTCAACAGCTACATACCGATGGACGCGCGCATCAAGCAGATATTGAATATCGTGGTGATTATCGCGGTGGTTCTGTGGCTGCTGAGTGTATTCGGGGTTTTGAGCGGACTCCCGCGGATCGATGTGGGGAGTCTGTAGTTCGGCTTGCCCAGGGGAGACTCTCCCCGTGTTTCTGACCAGCCCCCCTTGGTTCTGTTCCGTTGGCAGTTTCGGCTGCCGGGTATCTTGGTGCCCTTGTCGTCAACGTATGGACTCATAAGGAGACGCAACAATGCTTCAAACGCTAGCCATCGTCCTGGTTATCCTCTGGCTGCTCGGTTTGGTGTCCTCATACACGCTGGGCGGATTCATTCACATTCTCTTGGTCCTCGCGGTGATCGTGATCGTGATTCGCGTGATTCAGGGTCGAAGTCCGGTGTAGTGGCCCCGGAGAAGTGTGAGAAGCGAAACGTGTTGTTCCTGGTTCGCTCTCAAGAGCCCAGGGTGAGGGAGTTCAGTGAAATGGAGTTTGTTATGACGGGTGTTGAAATTCCCTTTATGTTGATTTCGCCGAACGGAGACTAAAGACCATGAGCATGTCTAATGATATCGGTAACATTCTCAGCCGGGTGGCCAGTGCCATTGGCAATGCCGTCACGACCGCGGTGAATGTGGTGGTTGATACCGTCGAAAGCATCGTCGCTGCGGTGGTTGAACTATTCAATCGTCTTTTTCTTCCAGCCCTCGATTACTTAATAAGTATCGGATGTGATAAGGCTCCCGCTGTCATCGTGGCTTTATAAAGGGACGTTTACTGCAGTGCCCTGATTGTGCTCTCGTCAACGTTACAGTCCAGTGCTGCGCTTGGAGGCAACCTGATCGGCAGCGGGGGTATTAGCGGGGCCTCGGAGCGAGTCGTAGGTCTGCTGCCGATTGATAGGAGATTACTCGAACACTCGGAAGAATATAAGAAAACCCTGTCGAATAGACGTAGTGCGCTGTAATGAACACAAGAGATTCAGGGATTGCTCAAACAGCTAGAGCAATTGACATTGCCCCAGCGGCGGCAGATTGCTGAGCACCTGGGTATCCTGGACCCATCCTCGGCAGATCACCTGCCTGGGGAACATCCGGCGGCTAAGAGAAAGCTGGCCGTCAGGAAGGCAGTGTTTCCCGTCGCCGGCTTCGGCACCCGTTTTTTGCCGGCGACCAAGGTGAGTCCCAAAGAAATGTTGCCGGTCGTGGACAAGCCGCTGATTCAATATGCCGCTCGAGGAAGCAGTCGCGGCGGGCATCGATGTGATGGTGTTCATCGTAGGACGGAGTAAGGAGCGATCCTGGATCATTTCGACAAGGCCTACGAATTAGAGGCGGTGTTAGCCAGTCGCGGCAAGGCGGAGACTTTGACGTTCGTCCAGAACATCGTGCCGTCTCATGTGACTTGCGTTTACATTCGGCAAGCCGAAGCGTTGGGCTTAGGTCACGCGGTCGCTTGTGCCAAGGCCGTCATCGGCGACGAACCTTTCGCCGTTTTTTGGCCGACGACATGATCGACGAACAGCAATCGGGGTGTCTTGCTCAAATGATGAGAATGTTCGAGGAGCGGCCAGCTGTCCCGTGTTGTGCGTTCAAACAGTGCAGCCCTCGGAAACAGGACGTTACGGCATCGTCGCAGCTCTGCGATCGGCAATGTACGACGGTACGTGTACTGTCGATGCCATGGTCGAGAAGCCCAAGCGCCGCACACGCGCCTTCCAATTTGGCGGTGATCGGGCGTTACATCTTGACGCCGGCCATTTTCGACAAGCTGAAAGTCGTGCCGCGGGGCGCCGGTGGCGAGATCCAGCTGACCGACGCGATCGCCATGCTGCTGGCGGAGAAACGGTGCTCGCTTACAAATTCGAAGGGCAGCGCTACGACTGCGGCTCGAAGCTCGGGTATCTAACCGCGACGGTGAGCAAAGCTTGAAGCACCCGGAACTGAAAGGACCGTTCAAGGAGTTCCTTCAAACTCTCAAGCTAGAATTAGGCAGCGTTCCTTACGGCCGTTGACCGGCGCAGGCTACTCTGGACACCATGGTTTTCCGCTCTCTCCAGCGCGCTACCAGACACCTCAATCGACGAGCCGCTGAGCCAATTGCAAACATCTAGGAGGTTCACTGTGGCGCTCAGCTCGTTTTCATCGCATCCGAAACGCAGAAATAGCTGGCTTCGTCTCGCAGTCGGAGAACAAAGCCGAGCGATTCAATACGATCAGCGCCTTATTGGGTGCGATAGCTGCCGTTTCGGGATGGGTTGGCTGGTGACGTTTGCTGTTCACCAGGGTGATCCTGGAAGTAGCAAGCTTCAGCATCTATGGAGTGACGCTCGTCTCGGTTTACGTTTTTGCGACGCTCTATCATGGCTCAGACGGGTCGCGCCAAGGCCATCTTTTCAAAACTCGACCACCTGTCCATTTATCTCTTGATTGCCGGCACCTACACGCCTTTTACTCTGGTCACGCTTCGCGATAGCGTAGGTTGGACAAGTATTTGGCGCTATCTGGGGAATGGCGTTCTTCGGGATTATTCTGGATTTGATGCCGAAATGACAGGAACCGAATGCTTAGAGTAGTTATTTGTCTTGCGATGGGTTGGCTGATTATGGTTGCGCTGATCCCTTGTTGGAGACCTATGCCGATGGAGGGCTTTTACTTGCTTCTATTGGGTGGTTTGTTTACACGGTCGGTGTGTTGTTTTATGCGCTCGACGAGAAAAGCCAAGTATTTTCATGGAATATGGCATATGTTCGTCATGGCAGGCAGTTTCAGTCATTACGTATCCGTTCCGCGGGCGCGCACGAAGATCGTGTCGGCGGGAAACGGACCGTCCGCGGGAAATCCGCGCTCGCGCGCGAGCTCGACGCCGGGACCGATCGTGTCGATCTCCTCGCGGCCGAACGCGCCGTGGTCGCCGTTGTGCGGATTGAGGCCGCACACCGCGATCCGCGGCGCGGCGATGCCGGTCGACCGGAGTCCGCGCGTCAGCAACGCAATGCCCTCGGCCACGCCCTCGCGCGTGAGCAAGCCGCTGACGTCCTTCAGCGGGACGTGCGACGTCACGCGCGATGTCCACAGCGATTCGAGCACGTTGAACTCGACGCACGGTCCGTGGAAGTCCAGCACTTCGCAGAAATAGTGGAGCTCGTCGGCGTGCTGCATCCCGCCGGCACGCAACGCGGCCTTGTTGAGCGGCGCAAAGCACATCGCGTCGGCGATGCCGCGGCGGCACAGGTCGAGCCCGAGCGCCAGCCCGGCCAGCATGTATCGCCATTCTTTGCCGTGACCTGCGCGCGTTCGAATCCGGTTTCTTCGACGCGCGGCCAATCGACGAGACGCGGTTTTGCGCTGCCGCGTATCGCGGCACCGCGCTCGAGCTTCGAGCTGCACGCCCGCGGCGCGCATCCCGTCCTCCACCACCGAGCGGGCGCCGATGACCAGGATGTCCGCGCCGCGCGTGCGCTCGCGTCGTCAGCGAGCAACTTCGCGACGAGCTCCGGCCCGATGCCGGCCGGGTCGCCGGTGAAGAGCGCGATGGTGGGCTTCATGGTTCGAGCTTGACGTTGGCGTCTTTGATGAGGCGACCGAAGCGGTCGTAATCCGATTTGACGAGCGCGGCGAATTGATCCTGCGTCGCGTCGCCCGGTTCTCCGCCCAGACCGAGAAGGCGCTTCTGCACGTCGGGCATCTGCAGCGCCTTCATCGTTTCGGCATAGAGGCGATTCACGACCGCCTTGGGCGTGCCCGCGGTCACGAAGAGTCCGTACCACGTGGTCATTTCCACACCCGGCAGCCCGGCTTCGGCGAGCGTCGGCACGTCGGGCAGTTCCGGCGTGCGCTTCGGACTCATGACGGCGAGCGCCTTGACCTTGCCTCCCTTGATGAAGGCCATCGCCGACGACGTGGTGTCGAAGTCGAGCTGGATCTGGCCGCCGACGAGATCGGTGAGCGCCTGCGCCGAGCCTTTGTACGGAACGTGCACGGCCTTGGTGCCCGGCGCCAGGTTGAACGCTTCGCCGGCAGATGCTGCGTGCTGCCGACGCCCGATGAGCCGTACGAAAAGGCATCGGGCTTGGCCTTGATCAGCGCGATCAGGTCCTTCACGTTGTTCGCGGGAACGCCGGGCCCGACGCACGAGCACGTTGGGCACGACGACGATCAGCGCCGACCGGGATCAGGTCGCGGGTCGAACGCGAGCTTGATGAGATGCGGCGCGATCGCCTGTCCGGTGTTGGTGGCGACGAGCAGCGTGTGGCCGTCGGGCGGCGCCTTCGCGGTCAGGTCGGCGGCGATCGTGTTGGATGCGCCAGGCTTGTTTTCGACGACGAACGGCTGCCGAACGCGGTCGGGTATTTGTCGGCCAGCATGCGCGCGATGATGTCGGTGCCGCCGCCGGCGTTGGCGCCGACCATGATGCGCACGGGCTTGATCGGGTAGGGCTGCGCGAGCGCGGCCGTCGTCACGGCTGCGAGGGCGGGCGCCGCGGTACGGCGCAGGACGCGTCGTCATCGGGACCGGATCTCCGGCGGCGAGGCGCGTCATCGGGCCACATGGGGGCAGCGGGTCCCGCCGCGGATCTGCTGCGGCGCAAGGGGGACCGCTCCGGGGAGAGGCGTGGATATCGACCGCCCAGACGGGTGACGAGTCCGGCGCGGGTTCACCGGGACGGAAGCCTGTCCCCGCGCCCTCAGGAGGATCCATGAGCATGCTGTCCCCGGAAGAACTGGAACAGCTCTCTTCCGCCGAATCGCTGTTCCCGTCGCCGATTCCGGTGCAGTCGGTGTCGAGCGACGAGTTCATGCCCGGCCCGCAGACGCCGCAAGCAGCGCGAGTTCGAGGCGCGGGTGAAGGAGATCGGCGCGCGAGCTGGCCAAGCGCCTCGGCATGAGCCGGCGGCGCTTCTTCCAGACCGCGGCCGGGCATGGCGACCGCGTTTCTCGCGATGAACGACACCTACGGGCCGATCTTCGGCGTGTCGCGCGCCGAGGCGGCCGAGCCGGAGCACGCCAACGAGCGCGCGAAGCAGCTCTGGCGGGCCAGTTCATCATGGACATGCACACGCACTTCCTGCGCCCGGGCACGCGCATCATGACTTTCGTGAACCAGCGCAACGCGGTCGGCAAGGCCGGCTGGAACCCGGCGCTCGCCGGCAAGGAGCAGACGATCGACGACCTGATGTTCACGAACTACCTCAAGGAGATCTACCTCGACAGCGACACCAAGGTCGCGCTGCATCAGCGGCGCGCCTTCGGAGGTGCCGGAGGACTGGTTCCTCACCAACGAGATGAAGGCGCAGG
This sequence comes from uncultured beta proteobacterium, assembly GCA_963716855.1. Classification (GTDB taxonomy): domain Bacteria; phylum Pseudomonadota; class Gammaproteobacteria; order Burkholderiales; family SG8-39; genus JAGVSZ01. Next base: position 15,390 of record CAVQUV010000032.1, read on the forward strand.
CGCGCGCCGACGTCAACGGCCTCGCGCGGCACCAAGCGCATGTTCGCGCACGCGATCTTCACGCCCGGCTACGACGGCTGGATGGAGCAGATCGATCACGCGCATCGACGATGCTCAAGCCCGATTCGATGAAGGGCTACACGATCGGCGACAACACCAACAAGAACCTGTCCAAGCACCCGTGGCGGATGGACGACGAGAAGCTCGTCTATCCCGCGCTACGAGAAGTTCGTCAAGGCCGGGCTGAAGAACGTCTGCGTCCACAAGGGCCTGTTCCCGCCGTCGGTCGAGAAGCAGTTCCCGCACCTGCTCGACGTACTCGCGATGTGCGCGACGTCGGCAAGGCGGCGAAGGACTGGCCGCAGCTCAACTTCATCATCTATCACGGCGGCTACCGCTAGGCCGGCGGCGGCACGCGTCGAGGACGCCTGGGCGCAGTTCGAGCAGACCGGCCGCATCGAGTGGGTCACCGACCTCGCCGAGATCCCGGCGAAGTACGGCGTCAAGAACGTGTACGCCGACGTCGGCCAGTTGTTCGCGCAGATCGACGATCGCCGATCCGCGCGCTGTCGGCGGTGATGCTCGGCCAGCTCATCAAGGGGATGGGCGCCGACCACGTGTGCTGGGGCACCGACGCGATCTGGACCGGCTCGCCGCAATGGCAGATCGAGGCGCTGCGGCGCCTGGAGATTCCCGAGGAGCTGCAGAAGAAATACGGCTCGCAGCCGCTCGGTCCCGCCGACGGCCCGGTCAAGACGCGCGATCTTCGGCGGCAACAATGCGCGGCTGTACGACTTCAAGCCGCAGCAGCGCGCGGCGCTCGAGGGCGACCAGCTCGCGCAGTACAAGGAGCTCTACGAAAAACACGGCGCCGGGCGCACCAACCTCGCGTACGGCTACGCGCTGAAGGCAGGCTGAAGATTCGCGCGCGCGCCGGCATGCGGAGCTCCGATGCCATCGCGTAGGCGCGAGGCCGGGACGTTGCGGAGGCCGGCCGCGACGCATCTCTGTCGACGTCGAGCGCTCGTCGCGTGCAGCCCGCGCGACGGCGGCGCGCGGCGGCGTCGCGTCGGGCACGCGGAAGCACCGGCGCCGACGAGCACAGCGGCGGTCGGCACGCTGGACCGTCAAGCAGGCACCCGCACGTCAAGCTCTTCCTGTGGCGCAAGCGCCTGCGCGATCCGCGGCGCGCGGCGAGACACGCGCCGCGGCACGATCCTGTTCGTGCACGGCTCGTCGGTGTCGTCGACGCCGGTGTTCGACCTGCAGATCCCGGGCAAGCCCGAGGCCTCGACGATGGACTGGTTCGCGCGCCTGGGCTACGACACCTGGTGCGTCGATTGCGAAGGCTACGGACGCTCGGACAAATCGCGGCCGGTGAACGCCGATGTTGCGTGCGGCGCCGACGACCTCGCGGCGGCCTCCGAGTACATGCCGAAGCTGGCGGCCGAGACGCGCTTCTCCTGTACGGCGCGTCGTCGGGCGCGTTGCGCGCGGGGCTGTTCGCGCAGCGGCATCCCGAGCGCGTGCAGCGGCTCGCGCTCGACGCGCTCGTCTGGACCGGCGAGGGCAGCCCGACGCTCGCGGAGCGCAAGAAGCGGCTCGCCGAGTACCGCGCGCGAACCGGCGGCCGATCGACCGCGAGTTCGTGCACAGCATCTTCACGCGCGACCATCCGGGCACGTCAGCGATCTCACGGTCGTCGACGCGTTCGCCGACGCCGGTGCTGGCGCTCGATACCTCGGTCCCGACCGGGACCTACATCGACATGTCGGCCAATCTGCCGGTCGTCGATCCGGAGAAGATCACCGTGCCGACGCTGGTCATGCGCGGCCAGTGGGACGGCATCGCCTCGTTCCAGGATGTCGCCAATTTCTTCGCGAAACTGCCGAATCCGGACAAGCAGTTCATCGTCATGCCGGGCATCGCGCACACGAGCCCCGCGCGAAGAACTGGGCGCTCGTCTATCACCTGCTCGACGCGTTCTTCAGCCAGCCGGCGCCGGTGTACGCGGGCGAGTGAGCGCGCGCGCCGCGAATATGGCGTCGAGTTGCCGTTGCGAGGGGACCCGCTATTCCGCCGCAGCCCGGCGGCCTTGACGACCTTCGCGGTGTTCGCGATGTCGCGCTGGAGGAACTGGCGGAACTCCTCCGGCGAAGTGCTGACCGCCTCTGCCCCCTGCGCCGCGAAGCCTTCCTTCACGGCCGGAAGACCCGCCGTCTTCACGACCGCGGCATGCAGCTTGTCGAGGATCGCGCGCGGAGTCCCCTTCGGCGCGAGAAGACCGGCCCAGCCGCTGTAGTCGTAGCCCGGCAACGTCTCCGCGACGGTCGGCAGGTCGCCGAAGAGCGGGGCGCGCGCGGGCAGGGTGTGCGCGATTGCGCGCAAACGTCCCGCCTTGACGAGCGACATCGCCGCCGGCGCCGGCGTGACCGTCCAGTGCGACTCGCCCGCGACCACCGACGCGACCGACGGGCCGCCACCCTTGTACGGCACGTGCAGCGACTCGAAATCGCCCATGACCATCAGCAGGACGCCGCCGAGATGGCTCGCGGCGCCCGGACCGGCCGAGGCCATGTTCACGCGACCGCGGTTGGCGCGCGCGTAACCGATCAGCTCCTGAACGCTTGCGATCGGCAGCGTTGGGGTGACCACGAGCACGTTCGGCATCACCGCGACCAGCGACACGAACGCGAGATCATTGACCGGGTCGTACGGGATCTTCTTCTGCAGCAGCGGCGCGATCGACATCCCGCTCGCGGAGGCGAACAGCAGCGTGTAGCCGTCGGGCGCCGCGTTCTTCGCGATCTCGATGCCGATCGCCCCGGCGGCGCCGGCGCGGTTCTCGATGACGATCTGCTGGCCCAGCACTTCGCCGAGCCGCGCGGCGAAGATGCGGCCGACGGTGTCGATCGAGCTGCCCGGCGCGTTCGGCATCATCAGGCGGATCGGACGGCTGGGGTAGTCCTGCGCCGATGCCGCGAGGGAAAGTGCCGCGAGCAGCGTGGCGACCCCGATGCGCAGCATGCTCAGTTCTCCTCTGCACGGAAGCGGAACGTGCGCTCGGCCGCGCCGAGCCGCGCCGAGTCCTTGGTCGAAAGACCCCAGTGGTCGATGCGGTTCGGCGGCCACTGCCAGTCTTCGGGTCCGCCGACCCGGTAGGTGTCGTCGACCTCCTGCACCTCGGCGGTGTACTCGACCACCGCGCCAAAGGGCGCGATGAAGTACGCGAAGACGTTGTTCCCGGGGCCGGTGTCGCCCCGGACCCCACGCGGGCGCGAGACCGAGATCGCGCAGCCGCCCGACGCCGCGCATCACGGCATCCAGGTCGGCCATTTCGAATGCGACGTGATTCAGCGAGGCGGTTTCCGCCTGCGCGAACGCGAGCGCGTGATGCTTCCGGTTGCAGCGCACGAAGGTCATGTGCCGCGTGCGGTCCGACACGGCGAAGCCGAGGCCGTCGGTGGTGAAGCGCGCGCACGCCTCGCGGTCGAGCGAATTGAGGACGACATGCGTGAGCTGGACCGGCGTCTCGGGACGGGCGATCGCAGCGACCGGCTCGCGATCCGCAACGAATCGGAACACCTGTCCCTCCGGCGCGTTGACGAAGAAGCCGCTGGGGGCGCCGGGCTCGTCGAACGCCCCGACGCGGTCCGACGCAGGTGTCCCGGCGGCCGCGACCCGCGCATGCACGGTCGCGATCTCGTCTTCCGAGCCGGAGAACGTGATGGCCGCGGCCCGCGGGGCGGCGGTTTCGGTCAGCGAAACGAGGTATGGATGGTCGCCGGCGCCGCGGAGAAACGAGGTGCGTCCGCGCCGGCCCGCGTCTGAGGTAGTCCCCCTACGCGTCGCGGAGGAATTCAACCGCGGCGTGGCGCCCCGGCAGCTCGAGCTCGACGCTCCGTAGTCTCATGGTGAGCGCGCATCTTACCTGCAGCAGATGCTACAAGGGCCCGAGCGGCGCCTCGTCCATCAGCGCGATCTGCTCTTTCAGTTCCAGGATGCGATCCTGCCAATAGCGCTGCGTATTGAACCACGGAAAGGCGGCTGGGAAGGCGGGGTCGTCCCAGCGCCGCGCGAGCCACGCGGAGTAGTGAATGAGGCGCAGCGTGCGCAAGCCTTCGAGCAGGTGCAGCTCGCGCGGATCGAAATCGTGGAAGTCCTCGTATCCTGCGAGCACGTCGGCGAGCTGCCGCGTCATCGCTCCCCGGTCTCCGGAAAGCAGCATCCACAGATCCTGAACGGCAGGTCCGGTGCGGCAGTCGTCGAAGTCGACGAAGTGCGGGCCGTCGTCGGTCCAGAGCACGTTGCCCGCGTGGCAGTCGCCGTGCAGGCGCAAGCTGCGGACGTTCCCCGCGCGCTCGAAGCAGCGCGCGACCCCGGCGAGCGCGAGATCGACCGCGCTCGTCCACGCCTCGGTGAGATCCGCGGGAACGAAATCGTGCGCGAGCAGCCACGCGCGCGGCTCGCGCCCGAAGCTTTCGATGTCGAGTGCAGGCCGTTCCGCGAAGGGGCGAATCGCACCCACGGCGTGGATGCGGCCGATGAAGCGCCCCATCCATTCGAGAGTGCTGCGGTCCTCGAGCTCGGGAGTGCGGCCGCCCCGGCGTGGAAAGACGGCGAAACGAAAACCGCCGAACTCGGAGAGCGTCCTCCCGCCCGCAAGCGCAAGCGGCGCGACCACGGGAATTTCCCTCGCGGCGAGCTCGGCCGCGAATGCGTGCTCCTCGAGAATCTGCGCGTCGGTCCAGCGGCCCGGGCGGTAGAACTTCGCCACCACCGAAGCCGCCTGTGGTTCCGCCGGAGCTTCGAGCCATACCTGGTAGACGCGGTTCTCGTAGCTGTTCAGGGCGAGCAGACGCCCGTCGCCCGCGAATCCCGCGCTGGCGAGCGCGTCGAGAACGGTGTCGGGGGTCAGCCCGGAGTAGGGATGCGACCCCGCGGCGGTCGGCTGCGCGGGCGGGGTTCCCGGGCGGCGCGCTCAGAGCCTCCCCGCCCGCATCAGGTGCCACCCGACGCCGTTGCAGAACGGGCACGGGCGCGATTCGAACACGCCGGTCTGCTCGCACGACGTGCAGGTTTTCCAGCCGACCTCGCGGGTCGCGGCCTTGTACTCGCCGCGGCAGCGCCGGCCGTTGGGGCTGCGCCCGCAGCGCTGGTTGATCGTCTCGGTCCGGTAGGTCACTGCGTGGCACAGCGAGCAGACGCCCACCGGCCGCAGCTTCTTCGTCAACAGCATCGTTCCTCCTGTCTCCGTCGGCCCGAAACGAAGAACCCCGACCTTGCGGGGCTCCGTGGTGCGGGTAGTTCGGGACGCGCGGAGATCAGAAAAATGACTATACGCCGACTCGGTCAGCGCCGCCGCGAGCGGCCGCCGCCTCCGCCCACGAAGCTGCGCGCCTCGTTCACGCGCAGCGGCTGGCCGTGCAGATCCTTCCCGTTGAGGCCCGCGATCGCGGCGAGCGAGTGCTGCTTCCCCGGCATCTCGACGAACGCGAATCCCTTCGACGTGCCGGTAAACATCTCGCGCTTCACCTCCGCCGATTTCACGTCGCCGAACGCCTTGAAGAGGTCGATCAGCTCGGCCTCGGTGGCCTGCGGGGCGAGATTGCCTACGAAAATCTCCATTGCGTCCTCCTTGATGAATCCGTGGTCAATTCGTCCGCCGCGGCGTGCCGCGCAGCAGTGCCGGAACGGGCTTGTCGCGCCGGCCGCCACCGGCGCGCGGCGCGCGGTGCGCGTGGTCGTGCAGCCGCCCGAGCGCCGACTCGTGGCTGGCCGGCTGCGCCGGTTCCGGGTGATCGTGCGCGGCCGCGTGCGCCGGCTGGTGGTGCTTCCGGGCATGCGCCTCGCGCGGCGGCTGGCGGTGCGGCTGGGCATTCGACTCGTGCGCTGCCTCGTAAAGCGGTTGTGCGTCCGGATCGTGCGCGGGCGGGTGGCGCGGTTGCGCGTCGGGGTCGCGAGTCGCTTGGCGACGTGGCTGCGTGCTCGCCGCGTGTGCGGCTTCGTAGCGCGGCTGTGCGTCCGGATCTGCGCGCCGGCTGGCGACGCGACTGCGGGTTCGCCGCGTGCGCGGCTTCGTAGCGCGGTTGTGCGTCCGGATCGCGAGCCGGCTGGCGGCGCGATTGCGGGTTCGCCATGTGCGCGGCCTCGTGGCGCGGTTGCGCGTCCGGGTCGCGCGCGGCCTGGCGGCGCGGCTGCGTGCCCGCGTCGCGCGGTTGCTGGCGACGTGGCTGTGCGCCGGCGCGCGACCGCGCCGGCGCCTGCGTCCTGGCCTCGACCGGGGTGGCGGCGCGCGGCTCGAACGCCGGCGGCGGGGTGCGCTCGAGCTTGCGCTTGAGCAGTTTCTCGATGTCGGCGAGCAGCGGCGCGCTCGTCCGGCGCAGACGAGCGAGATCGCCTCGCCGGTCGCGCCGGCGCGGCCGGTGCGGCCGATGCGGTGGACGTAGTCCTCGGGCACGTTGCGGCACGTCGTAGTTGACGACGTGCGGAGATGCCGTCGATGTCGATGCCGCGCGCGGCGATGTCGGTGGCGACCAGCACGCGGACGCGGCCGCGCTTGAAGTCGGCCGAGCGCCCGCTGCGCGCGCCCTGGCTCTTGTTGCCGTGGATCGCCGCGGCGCTGATGCCGTCGCTGCTCGAGCTGCTCGGCGAGCCGGTTGGCGCCGTGCTTGGTGCGCGTGAAGACGAGCACCTGCTGCCAGTCGCCGGTGCGCGATGAGCTGCGCGAGCAGCGTCGCGCTTGTGTGCCTGCGGCACGAGGTAGACGCGCTGCGCGATCGCGCTCGGCCGTCGGCGTTGCGGCGGCGCGACCTCGACGTCGACCGGGTCGTGCAGCAGGCCGTCGGCGAGGCTGCGGATCTCGTCGGAGAAGGTCGCCGAGAAGAGCAGGTTCTGCCGCTTCGCCGGCAGCAGCGCGAGGATGCGCCGGATGTCGCGGATGAAGCCCATGTCGAGCATGCGGTCGGCCTCGTCGAGCACGAGGATCTCGACGTGCGCGCAGGTCGACGGTGCGTCTGGCCGTGCGTGGTCGAGCAGGCGGCCCGGCGTGGCGACCAGGATGTCGACGCCGCGGCGCAGCGCGTCGATCTGCGGGTTGATGCCGACGCCGCCGAAGACGACGCGTCGACGCGAGGTGCAGGTGCTTGCCGTAGGTCGCGGACGCTCTCCTCGATCTGCGCGGCCAGCTCGCGCGTCGGCGTGAGGACGAGCGCGCGGATCGGCTGGCGCGCGGGCGAGGGCGGGCGCTTGCGCGCGACGCGAGCCGCTGCAGGATGCGGCAGCGCGAACGCCGCGGTCTTGCCGGTGCCGGTCTGGGCGCCGGCGAGCACGTCGCGGCCTTCGAGGACGACGGGGATCGCCTGCGCCTGGACGGGCGTGGGCGACGTATAGCCTTCGTCGGCGACGGCGCGGACCAACTCGGGCATGAGCCCGAGGGCTTGGAACGACTGGGACAACTGGATCTCCTGAGCACGGCCTGCTGCGGCTACACGCCGTCAGAACCGGTTCAGGCAGATGCGATTACTGATTGATGAGATCGGGGAGTTCGAGAACAACCGCGAGGGCCCGACGCGAACCGGATGAAAATGCGTCGGTGGCTTGGGTAAGCACTATACAGGGTTTCCGCCCGGGCGGCGGACGGTAAGCGCAATCCCGCGCAATTCGTTACACCCAGGGCGCGGCTTTCCCGCTACGACGGACAAACAAGGACTCATCGCGATGACCAGACTGATCTCTCTTCTTTCCGCAGTTGCATTCGCCGTGGCCAGCGGCACGACGTTCGCGCAAGGCGCACCCAAGTCGACCGACGCGCCGGGTGCTCCGGCGAGCTCTACCGCACCGGCACAGGCCCAGGACGGGAAGCAGGCCCAGCCGAAGGCGAAGAAGACCAAGAAGGCGAAGAAGCCGAAGTCCACGACGGCTCCGCAGGCCGCGCCGGAAGCCGCGCCGGGCGGCGCCGCCAAGTAACGGGCCCCGGGAAGAGGAGCCGGCACCCCGGTACCGCATCCCCTAGAATCGCCCGCCGATACGTTCCCGGGAGCAGACCGTGGCGCCGACGAAGAAGGTGGTGAAAAGCAGCGTCCCCGAGACCGGCGGACCCTTCAACCTCGGTGTCACCTACGGGCCGCTGCTGTTCGTCTCGGGCCTGCCGCCGTTCCGGGAGGCCTACGCGCGGCAGATGCGCGAAGCCCGCGCGCGCGGGGAGAAGCCGCCGCCGTACGTCCCCGAGCCCTTCGACGAGCAGGTGCGAGTCGTGATGGACCACGTGAAGACGGTCGTCGCGGCCGCCGGCTCGAACATGGATTGCCTGCTCAAGGTGATCGTCTGGCTCAAGGATCAGACCAAGGCGGAAGCGTTCGATCGCATCTACCGGACGTACTTCTCGTCGACCGAGACGTTGCCGGCACGCACCCGGATGCAGGCCGGCCGCACGCCGATGGATTGCGAGCTCGAGGTCGAGGCGATCGGCTACATCCCGGGCGCGGCTTGGGGCGCACCGCGGCAAACGCAGCGTGCCGCGAAGGCTCGGAAGAAGGTCGCGAAGAAGCGCAAGAAGTAACACTTCGGACGCCCCGCGCGGACGCCCCGCGCGGTCGCCCCAATCGTCCGCGCGCCCGCCATCGCCGGCCCTGGCGGTCAACGACCTCAACGCCGGCGCCTTCGTGTGGCGCGAGCGCTAGGGCGCCGCGCGAAACGCCATCAACGCTTCCAGGGCTGCCCGGGCCGGCGCGCCATCGGGGCGCCCCCGGGACGCTCGTCCTTGTGCCGGAAGCTGATCCGACCCTTGGACAGGTCGTAGGGGGACATTTCGAGCGTGACCTTGTCGCCTGCGAGAATGCGGATGCGATGCTTGCGCATCTTTCCGGAGGCGTAGGCGGTGACTTCGACGCCGTTCGCGAGCGTCACGCGAAAGACGGTATTGGGGAGCACTTCGTTGACGACGCCCTCCATTTCGATCATCTCTTCCTTTGACATCGGGGTTCCTCAAAGGCGAAACACGCCCTGCCCGGCCGCACGAGCCGCCGGGCAAAGCGCAAGACGGATGTAGGGCCGCACGCGGCGGCCCGGGAACCGGCTAGAGAACCTTGAGGTTCGTCGCGGAGACCCGGCCGTCGCGGCCGCGCTCCGTGTCGAACGAGACTTTCTGGTTCTCGCTGAGGCCGGTCAGGCCGGCGCGCTCCACGGCGGAGATGTGCACGAAGATGTCCTTCGCGCCGTCGTCCGGTTGGATGAAGCCGAAACCCTTGGTGACGTTGAAGAACTTTACGGTGCCAGTCGACATGGTTTTCCTCCAATCTGGCGTCGCCGCGCCCGATATTGGGCAACGGCATCAGAGATCCGATCGGGGAAGACCAACGAGAGCGCCCGGAGGGGGCGCGAAGGACTAGCCGAGACGAATTCGATATGGGGAGTATGGGGGCACCCAGCCTTCTCTGCAAGGCCGGCGCTGGAGGACGGCCTCCAAAGTCCGCGCCCCTGCAGTATTCTGACGGGCGAGCCCTCCGTGCGACCTCGCGCCGCCCATGAGCCACAAGCACGAACAGTTCCTGCGCGCCATCTTCCACGACCCGATCAGCGGGAACATCCACTGGCGCGAGGTCGAGTCGCTGCTCCGTCACCTCGGCGCGAAGTTCGAGCAGACCTCGGGCGCGACCGTGCGCGTCGTGCTGAACGGCTTCGACGGGACCCTGCACCGCCCGCACCACAGCGGCACGCTCGACCGCCAGGGCGTCAGGGCCCTGCGCGAGTATCTCGCGCACGCCAAGGCGACCCCGTCGCTGTACGAGGAAGGACGAAAGGCGTAGCGGCTCAGGCACCGTCGCCGAGCCCACGGCCCGGCCGCGGACCTTACTGCGCCGTCCAGCCGCCGTCGACGACCAGGCTCGTTCCGGTCACGAGCGAGGCCGCGGGCGAGGCGAGGAACAGCGCGGCGGAGGCGACCTCGTCCAACGTGCCGAGGCGGCCGAGCGGGATGCGCTCGTGGACCCATTTGGAGAACTCGGGCTGCGCGAACATCGGCGCCGTCAGCGGCGTCTCGATGAACGTCGGCGCGAGCGAGTTGACGCGGATCCCGTGCGGCGCGAGCTCCAGCGCCATCGCCTTCGTCAGACCTTCGAGCGCGTGCTTGGTGAGGCAGTAGACGGAGCGGTTCACCGCGCCGACGTGGCCCATCTGCGACGACACGTTGATGATCGCGCCGCCACGGGTGCGGCGGTCCGCGGTCGCAAGCATCCTGCGCGCGCCCGCCTGGGCGACCAGGAACGCAGCCCGCACGTTCAGATCGAGCAGGCGATCGAGATGTGCTTCGCTGACGTCGACAAAGGGTTCGGGGATGTTCGTGCCGGCGTTGTTCACCAGAACGTCGAGCGCGGCCATGTCCCCGATCACGCGCGCCACGGCGCCGGAGTCGGTGACGTCGCACGCGATCGGCACCGCGCGGCCCCCGGCCGCCCGGATCGCTTCGGCCGCCTGTTCCAGCTCACCGCCGCTCCGCGCGAGCAGCCACACCTCGGCGCCCGCATGCGCGAGTGCGTCGGCGATGCTGCGGCCGAGGCCGCGCCCGGCGCCGGTGACGAGCGCTGCGCGGCCCTCCAAACTGAAGCGCGCTGACGCGTCGCTCATGCTGCGGCCCCCGTTTACCGTTCCTTGTCGACGGTGTACTTCGCCCCGCCCAAGCCGTCGGCGACGAAGACGATGTGCACGACGGCCTCGGCCCCGCACACGTCGAACGTCCAGCGCTCGCGCCACTCCCCGCTCATGAGGTACGCGGTCTTCAGCTCGGGAACGGCCAGCGGCAGCCAGATCGGCTTGTTGACCGGTCCCACGCGTTGCGCACGCACGGGCTTGACGGCGGTGCAGCCGCTCTTCGCTTTGTCCTTTTCAGCCGCTGCGGCCTGCGCGATTTTTGCCGCGGCGGGAATCGCTTCGTCGGCGAGCCGCACCGTGACAAGCGTCGGTCCGATCGCGTCGAGCTCGCCCAGGGCCTTGCGCAGGCCGTCGAAGAGTGGCGGGCGCTTCACGAACTTGTCCAGCAGCGCCTCGGCGCGGCCGCGGTTGCCTTCGCCGACGTTATCGGCGTAGAACCCGGCGAGTCTCAGCGTTGCTTCGAGGTGTCCCTGCTGCGCGGCCTTGCCGAGCATGTCGTACGCGTTCATCTCGTCCTCGCGCCCGCTGATCGGCCGCGCCGCAAGCGCCTGGTAGCGCTGCGCGTCCAGCCGGCCCTGGGCGTCGATGAAGTTCAGCTCGGGCCTCTCCACCGTCAGCGCGTAGACGAGGAACTGGCCGTCCGCGATCCCTTTCGCGGCGGCCTTTTTTGCCCAATCCTCGCCGGCGCGGGCGTCCTCTTTCGTTCCCGCGCCCTGGAGATAGCCGCGCGCGACCGGGGCGAATGCCCGCTCATCGCCTGCCTCCGCGGCGGCCCGGAACTCGCGGAAAGCGGTGGCGGCGTCGCCGCGCTTCACCGCGGCCACGGCCCTGTCGTAGTCGGCGTGCGCGGTGACGGCGACCGCGACGAGCGCGAACGCGGCGCTTGTCAGGAATCGGATTGGTGTCATGGTTCTCGCGGTCGATTCAATAGACCTGGACCGGATGGTAACGCGAGCGCGCGAGACTGCTCGCGAGACTGCACAAACACCGGACCAGTGGTTAACTACCGGCGGAGAGTTCCCTCCCATGCGCCGCCGCACCTTCCTCGCCTCGACTTCCGTCCTCGCCGTTGCGCCGCGTCTCGCGTTCGCGCAGGAGCGATTCCCGTCGCGGCCGATCACGCTCCTCGTGCCCTTCGACGCCGGCGGCGGGCTCGACCTGCACGCGCGTGCGGTCGCCCCGGTGCTCGAGCGGCTGCTCGGCCAGCCGGTGGTCGTCCTCAATCGCCCGGGCGCGGTTGGCGCGATCGGCCTGATGTGGGTGCTGCAGCAGGCCAAGCCCGACGGCCACACCATCGTGGCGGCGCCGCTATCGATCATCACGATTCCCGAAGTGGACAAGCTCTTCGGCCGTCCGCCGCGCTTCACGACCGCCCAGTTCGCGCCGCTCGCGCTGCTCTCGACCGAGCCGCTGGTCATCGTCGTGCAGGCGACGAGTCCCTGGCAGACGGTCGGGGACCTCGTCGAGGAGGGCCGCAAGCGCCCGAACGGGATTACCTACTCTTCGGCGGGCAACTACGGCCCCTCGCACATCGCGACCGAGGCGTTTGCGGGCGCCGCGAACGCGCGCTTCCTGCACGTGCCGTACACCGGGTCCGCACCGTCGCTGAACGCGCTGGTCAGCGGCACGGTGGATTTCTACCTCTCGCCGCCGTCGATCGCGATCGCGCAGTCGCGCGGACGCCGGTTCCGCGCGCTCGCCGTCACGAGCGCGAAGCGCCACCCCGAGCTGCCTGAAGTGCCCACGCTGATCGAGGCGGGCTTCGACGTCGAGGCGCCGAACTGGTACGGGCTCTTCGCCGCGGCCGCCACGCCGCCGGGCGTGCTCGCGGCACTGCGCGCGGCGCTCGACGCAATGGCGACCGACCCGCAGTTTCTCGAAGGCATGGCGAAGATCCGCACGCCGGTCGACTATCGCAACGCGGCGGGCTTCGCCGCGTACCTGGCGCAGCAGACAAAGCTGCTGGGAGCGACGGTGCAGCGGATCGGGAGGGTCGAGTAGGCGCGGGCCGGCCTACGAGTCGATCTTCAGCCGCTTCTCCTGAATCAGCTTCATCCACATCTCGCGATCGCGCCGCACGAGCTGCGCAAACGCTTCCGGGTTCATCGGATAGGGCTCCGCGCCCAGATCCAAGAGCTTGGCCTGGACATCCGGCTGCTCGACCGCGCGTGCGATGTCGGCAGCCACGCGGTCGACGATCGCGCGCGGCGTGCCGGCCGGCGCGAACACGCCGTACCAGGAGCTGACGTCGAAACCCGGCAATCCGGACTCGGCGACGGTCGGAAGGTCCGGCGCGGCGCGCGCCCGCTTCGCGCCGCTGGTGGCGAGCAGGACCAGCGTGCCCTGCTTCGCGTGGCTGAAAGCGGCCGAGGGCAGCGGATCGAAGACGACCTGGACCTCGTTCGCGAGAAGCGCTAGCAGCGCGGGGCCGCCGCCCTTGTAGGGAATGTGCACCATGTCGATGCCCGCCATCGACTTGAAGAGCTCCGTCCCGAGATAGATGCTCGTGCCGGACGAGCCGTAGTTGAGCTTGCCGGGCTGCGACTTGGCGAGCGCGATCAGCTCCGCGGTGCTCTTGACCTTCGTCGCCGGGTTGACGGCGAGCAGGTACGGCGCGATCGCGATCGGCGAGATCGGGCTCGAAGTCCTTGAGTGGATCGAACTTCGCAGTGGGCAGCGTGACCGGGTTGATCACGTGCGTCGTCGTGGTTCCGATCTGCAGCGTGTAGCCGTCGGGTGGGGCGCCTTTCACGTACTCGGTGCCCACGACGCCGCTGCCGCCCGGCCGGTTCTCGACCAGCACCTGCCGACCCCAGAAATCGGACAGCTTCTGCGCGACGGTGCGCGCCAGGATGTCGCTCGCCCCGCCGGGCGCGTAGGCGGTGACGATCTTGACCGGCCGGGCCGGATAGTCCTGCGCGAGCGCGGGAACGCAGGCTGTGGCAAGCAGCGATGCGAGCGCGACGTGGGCGCGGTTGATCATGGTCGATGCCACTCCTGGCGAAGGCGTTTGTAGGTTTGATCGCTCAGCTGCGGACCGGCGACGGATACATCACCGCATCGCCGTGCTTGAACATGCGCTCGATCTCGTCGCGTGACAGGTAGTCCGGCCGCGTGCCCCGGATCGCGGCCAGCTGCTCCGCGATGATGTTGCGCTTGATCTCGCCCACGAGCACGTTGGTGCGGCCGTAACACTCCGACACCGTCCGGCCGAGCACCGTGAAGCCATGCCGCTTCATGATGATGCAGTTGGTCTGATGGATGAACGTCTTGATCGGCGCGACGTCTTCCTCGACGTTGATGTGCGCGGGCAGGTAGTAGGGATAGCTCTGCACGAGAAACGGGAACGTCAGCCCCGTGAACCGCAACTCTTCGAACCCGGCCGAGAAGAATGCGATCGTCTCGTCGTGATGGAGGTGGATCACCGCGTTCACGTCGGAACGCTTTTTCGCGCAACCGCAGGATCTCCCGGTTCATCTGGTGACCCACCGTCGTCGCCCGGTCGCCGTAGAGGATGCGGCCGTCGGGGACGTCCGTGATCAACAGGTCGTCGAGCGACATCTCCTCGAGGGACACGCCCTGACACTTGACGTAGCAGACGCCCTCCGGGTAGTTCGGATGCGGCACGCGCATGACCAGGTTCCCGGTCGAGCTGTAGACGAGCCCGCGCGCTGACAACATTCGCGCATAGCGCATGTACTGGTCGCCGATCTTGGGATCGAACACCACCGACGGGTCGGGTGTCAGCTCGTTGACGCGATACCTGCGCTCCGTGACCTGGGACATGCGCTTCTCCTTGACCGATCCGCGTGAGGTGCGTGCGGCGCCTATGGTAGCGCCGCTTCCGGCCCCAGGCAGCGCGCCGCGCAAGCTTCATGCCCGGCTGTCGAGGCCCGGTCACTATCGTGCGCTATGTCTCGGCGCGGTCCCGCGGCCGCGCTGCGCGCACGATTTCGTGAACAAAGACGAGGCGGCGTGCCGGCTGCGACGCTAACCTCCCGGCCCAGCGATTCATTGAAAAAGGGCTGGTCATGCAAGCGAAGCAAATCCGGGACCGATCCAACGACGCCGCGCTCGTCGAGCGTCTCGTCGGGCTCGCGTCGACGTGGTGGGTCGATCCGAACGAGCGGTGCGCGTGCGTGACGATCGCGCTCGCGCTGCTGGTGTGTCCGGAGAAAGTGAGCGTCGCAGCGTCCGAATTCTCCGAGTCCGACGACCTGGAGTACCGCAACGTGCGCCTGTCGCTGCCACGCGCGGCAATGCCCGCGCAGGGCCCGTTCGGCTTCTTCGACCGGCGCGCCGCGCGCCCACGGCTGCCGAACCTGCGCGAGAGCTACGACGATTTCGAGAACAACATCGAAGCGCAGGAATTGCTCGGCTACTTTCCGCTCTGCGAGGGCAGGGAGGCGCGCGCCGCGCTTCTTACGCTCGTCTGGATCTGCCTCGTCGAGGGCTACCGCGAGGTGCGCAAGGCCGTGAACGGCACTTTCGTGCTGGCGAGCCCGCGATACGGGGTCGAGCTCACGCTCGACGGCTTCCGCCCGCAGAAACTGGTGCGGGTCCGCTACGCGCCGCCGCCCCGCCGCCCGCGTCCCGCGCCCGGGATTCGCGCGCGCTAGCCGCGCGCCTCGGCCTCGATGCGGGCGCGCAGCTCGCGGAAACGCTCGTCGACCTGCGCGCCGAAGAGCGGGTCGGCCGTCGTCGCACCGGCCGCCCCGACCGCTTTCCAGTCCTCGGCCGTCAGGTGCTGCGCCGCGAGCGGCAGGATGAGATTGTTTTCCCCGGCGATGTGGTGGCGGTAGTAGACGAGGAGCGTGGCGCAGGTCGACTCGACCCGCTCGCGCGCGACGAATTCGTCGCCCTGCACGGCCTCGAGCAACTCCTGCACTTCTTGCGCCGCGGCCGCAATCACCCGATGCTCCTGGAGGAACCGGTTGACCATCGGCTGGATGGACCCGTCGTGGCGCACGAGCCGCCCGAACGCGACGTCTTCGCGCGGATGGTGAGTGCGCTCCGGGAAGTGACGCAGATAGGTCAGGACGTCGAGCATCAGCTCGTAGTCGGGATGCTCGCCGGAGTGGAACTGGTCGACCTGTCCCTTGAAAAGGTCGAGGAGGCGTTCGAAGTTGTCATGCTCGGTGCGCCAGGCTTGGACCGGGTCGCTCATGGTCGTGTCTCCTTGGAATCGATCGAATCGTTCATGCTGCGCAACGCCTTGCGGCGCCAGACGTCCCAGGCGCGCCCGTAGTCCTGGAGTGCGGTAGCCGCCCGCACTTCCTTGTCGTCGAGCGCGACGATCCTTCCCGCGGGGCCGGCGAGCAGCGTGGCCTCGAGCTGCATCCGCGCGCTCATCTCGAGATAGATCGCGCGCCCGACCGCTCGCGGCAGGTTTTCGCCGACCGCCACCGCGCCGTGGCCGCGCATGAGGGCGGCGGGCGAGCGGCCGAGCGTCTTCGCGAGCGCCTGCCCGAGGTAGGGGGTCTTGACCAGCAGGTCGGTTCCTTCCGCGAACGCGCGGATCTCGAAGTTCGGCACGCCGTCGCCGATGAACGCCGCCAGGTGGAAGAGCGGGCGCAGGGCGACGCCGCACACGCCGAAGGGAACGACGGTCGCCGAGTGGGTGTGGACCACCGCGCCGATCTCCGGCCGCTCCCGGTAGATTTCACCGTGGATGAAGCGCTCGCGGACCGACTCGCGTCCGCGAGCGCCGAGTGGATTGCTGTCGAGATCGTACTCGATGACGTCCGCGGGGGTGACGAGCTCCGGCGCGAGCGAGCGCGCGAGCAGGTAGCGCGCCGGATCGCGGTCGGACCGGACGCTGACGTGCCCGTAAGCGTCGATCACGCCGTGGTCGGCGAGCGTCCGGTACGCGACCGCAAGATCTTCCGCGAGGTTCATCCGGTCGCCCTCAGTCGGCCTTGATGCGCGCGCTCGTGCTCACCCGCTCCCAGCGAGCCAGCTCCGATTTCACCAGCGAGTCCAGGCGGTCGCGCGCCCCACCCGCCGGCGTCAGGCCCTGCCGTTCGACCAGCTCGCGCACCTCGGGCTCTCCGAGCACGCCGTTGATGTCGGCGTTGAGCCGCTCGAGGAGATCGGGCGGGGTGCCGGCGGGCGCGAAGACCGCGTACCAGGTCTCGATCACCAGGTCGGGGAATCCTTGTTCCTTCATCGTCGGCACCTTCGGGAACAGCGGCGATCGCTCCGGGCCCATCACCGCGAGCATGCGCACCTTCCCGGCCTGGACTTGCGGCGCCGCCGTCTGAAGCGCGGAGACCATCGCCTGCACGTGGCCGCCGACCAGATCCTGCAGGCCGCCGCCGAGCCCCTTGTACGGGACGTGCACGAGGTCGATGTTCGCCTCCAGCTTGAGCAGCTCCATCGCGAAGTGCTGCGAGGTGCCGTTTCCAGGAGAAGAGTAGTGAAGCCTGCCGGGCTCCTTTTGCGCGAGGTCAATGAACTCGCGCAGCGATTGCGCGGGAACCGTCGGGGACGCGATCAGCGCGAGCGCGCTCGTGGCGAGCAGCACGACCGGGCTGAAGCTCCGGATCGGGTCGAACGGCAGGTTCCGGTTGACGGCGGGATTGGTGGCGAAGGACGTGGCCGCGAAGAGGAGCGTGTGCCCGTCTGGAGCGGCCTTCGCCACGACCTCCGCCCCGATGTTGCCGCTCGCGCCGGGGCGGTTCTCGGTGATCACGGCGGTCTTCCAGCGCTGCGCGAGCCGCGGGGCGAGCGTCCGGGCGAGAATGTCGGCGCCGGTACCGGGCGTGTAGGGGACCACGAGCTGGACCGTGCGCTGGGGGAAGGCGGGCTGGGCGCGCGCGTCGGGGCTCGCCAGGCTCAGGACCGCACTCGACGCGGCGCAGAGAAGGGACCACGTGCGGGGCCGGCGAAGGTTTGCGGCGGACATGTCGGGAGAGCACGTCGATCGGGGCAATGGGAAGTGTACCGTGCGCATGGGCGCCGGCCCGCGTCACCTTGCTACTATCCGCGGCAAAGGAAGCCTATCGATGACCGACGCTCTAGTGGGAGCGGACCAGGCGGGCGAGGCCGTGAGCGAGCTGGATCGCGCGCTGCGACGCGGCCGGTTCGTCGTCACCGCCGAAGTCTCCCCGCCGGTGTCGACCGATCTCGCCGAGTTCGTCGCGCGTGCCGCGCCGCTGCAAGGGATCGTGACGGCGGTGAACGTCACCGACGGCGCAGGCGCGAAGACGCATGTCTCCAGCCTCGTGGCGGCGCACTTCCTCCTGCGGCGCGGCATCGAGCCGATCCTGCAGATCACGTGCCGCGACCGCAACCGGCTCGCGCTGCAGGCGGATCTGCTCGGCGCGGTCGCGCTCGGCATCCGCAACGTGCTGGTGCTGCGCGGGGACGAGCCGCGGGTCGGTGACCAGCCCGAGACCAAGCCGGTGTTCGATCTCGCCACGACGCAGGTGCTCGCGATGGCCCGGGATATGCGCTCGGAGCGCCGTCTGCCGTCGGGTACCGAGATCAAGGGCGCGGTCGACCTGGTGCTCGGCGCGGCGGAAACGGTGGTCGACCCGGCGCCCGGCTGGCAACCCGAGGGGCTGCTCGCCAAGGTGGCCGCGGGCGCGAACTTCATCCAGACGCAATTCTGCATGGATGCCGGCGTGGCGCGGCGATACGCGGCGCGGCTGCTCGACCTGGGGATCGCGCAACGGCTGCCGATCCTCGTCGGCGTTGCGCCGATCCCCTCGGCCCGCTCGGCCCGCTGGATGCGAGAACGGCTCTTCGGGACCGTGATTCCGGACGCGGTGGTCGAGCGGCTGGAGCGCGCGGCCGATCCGAAGTTGGAAGGGAAGCAGATCTGCGTCGAGGTCATGCGGCAGCTCGCCGCGGTGCCCGGCATCGCCGGCGTGCATGTCATGGCGCCGCAGTTCCACTCGGCGCTCGCCGCGGTCATCGCCGAGTCGGGCGTCGCGGGCAAGCCGCGCGCGTAGGGCAGGAGGAAATCGCATGCGCTACGAGCTCTACTACTGGCCCGAGATTCAAGGTCGCGGCGAGTTCGTCCGCCTCGCTCTGGAGGAGGCGGGCGCCGACTACGTCGATGTCGCGCGATCCGGGCCGCGTGGCATGGCCGCGATGATGCGTCTCCTGGAGAGTCGCGCTGTCCGTCAACCGCCGTTCGCACCGCCGTTCCTCAAAGCGGGCGGGCTGGTGATCGGCCAGACGGCGAACATCCTGCTGTACCTCGGTCCGCGGCTCGGGCTCGCGCCGCGCGCGGACGCCGGCCGGCTATGGGCGCACCAGCTCCAGCTCACGGTCGCGGACTTCGTCCTCGAGACGCACGACACGCATCACCCGATCGCGGGCAGCCTCTACTTCGAGGATCAGAAGCCGGAAGCGAGGCGCCGCGCGGCCCTGTTCATCCGCGAGCGCGTCGCAAAGTTCCTCGGGTACTTCGAGCGGGTGCTGACGCGCAGCCGTGGCCGGTGGATGACGGGCGGCAAGCTGAGCTACGTGGATCTCTCGGTCTTCCAGGCGATCGAGGGCCTGCGCTACGCATTTCCGCGGTCGATGGCTCGCCGGGCGTTCAGGTATCCGCGGCTTATGGCGTTGCGCGACGGCGTCGCGTCGCGCCCGCGGATGGCCCGCTATCTCGCCTCGGACCGGCGCCTGCCCTTCAATGAAATGGACATCTGGCGCCACTACCCCGAGCTGGATCGCTGAATCCGTGATCACGCTCCGCGAAGAGGAGATCGAGTTCGTCCCGATCCGCGCCCAGGGTGCGGGGGGGCAGAACGTCAACAAGGTCTCCAACGCGATCCACCTGCGCTTCGACGTGCGTGCGTCGTCGTTGCCCGAGGCGGTCAAGGCCCGGCTCCTGCAGCTGCGCGACCAGCGCATCAGCGCCGACGGGGTGGTGGTGATCAAGGCCCAGCAGTTCCGCAGCCTGGAGAAGAATCGCGACGACGCGCTCGCGCGGCTGCACGAGCTCGTGGTTCGCGCCGCCGTCGTCCCCCGCCCCCGCCGGCCGACCAAGCCGACGAAAGCCTCGCAGCGCCGGCGCGTGGAGGGAAAGGTCCGGCGCGGGCAGGTGAAGGCCCTGCGGCGGCGCGTGGTCGACTGACCGCGGCCGGGCCGCAGTCAGCGCCGACCGCTGATTCGCACGCCCGTACCGCTGCGGACCGGCACGTGTACCGGACGGTGCCCGAAACGGGCGCGCGGCCCCTGATACGGGACACCGAAAGCGGGTGCATAGCCCGCGAACATGGGCGGGTACGCATAGTACGGATCGTAGAAGGGCATCGGTGCGGACATCGCGGTGCGCGCGCGTCGTTGCTCCTCGAGCTCCGCCTCGAGTCGCGCGATCCGAGCGCGGAGCAGGCGATCGTTCTCCCGCTCGCGTTGCGCTTGCGGCACCGCCTGGATCGTGCTGACGCGCGACGCTTCCTCGTCGAGCTGCCGGACCTGCCGCGCCGCGGCGGGCGGCGCGTTCCCGTAGTTCACCACGCCCTTTTCGTCGATCCACTTGTAGGTCGCGGCGGTCACGGCGAGCGGTAGCGTCCCCGTGCAGATGAGGGATATTTGCAGGAGCGCGCGCCGGAGCTTCATACCCGGCACACGATCCCACTGGAAGCGGTCCGCCGTCAATGCCGAGGACGCGACACCGCGCTTTCGCGCTGCTGCGCAGCGTGCTAGCTTTTTGCCTCGCATCGCGACCTGGAGGCTTCCCCCATGAGCAGCACTCCGATCTTCCGCTATCCCGGCAAGGACGCCGACGTCACGTGGGACCAGCGCCTCTGCATTCACATCGGCGAGTGCGCGCGGGCAAAAGGCGATCTCTTCGTCACCGGAAGGAATCCCTGGTGCCAGCCGGATCTGACGACCGTTGCCGACGTGGCGGACGTGTGCGAGCGCTGTCCGAGCGGCGCGCTCGTCTACGAGGCGAAGGACGGCAGGACGGCCGAGCGGGCCGCGGCGCAGAACACGATCGCGGTGACCTACAACGGGCCGCTCTTCGCGCGCGGCGAGCTCGCGATCGAAGGCGCGCCGGCCGACATGCCGGGCGTGCGATTCCGCGCGGCGCTGTGCCGGTGCGGGCAGTCGAAGACCAAGCCCTTCTGCGACAACAGCCACGAAACCGCGGGGTTCAAGGACTCCGGCGCGGTCGGCGAGACCGGCGCGGGCGTCGCCGCCACGGGCGGCGCGCTCGCGATCAAGCCGCTCAAGGACGGCCCACTACGAGTGAAGGGCAACCTCGCGATCGTCGCGAGCAGCGGCTGCGCGCGCTGGCAGGGCGCCGAGGCGTTCCTGTGCCGCTGCGGCCACTCGAAAAACAAGCCGTTCTGCGACAGCTCGCACAAGGCGGTGGGGTTCAAGGCCGGGTGACGTCACCGCGGATCGGTCCCACGCTAGAGCGAGCGCGTGGGAAGCGTCCCGTTGTCGACGCAGATGGCCGCGCGCCGCCGCGCGGGTTATCCTCCGCGCCTCGCGCCAGAACACCAATCAAGGAATCAAGGAGGATCCGCAATGCACGTCGTGCGTACGCTCGCCCTCGCCCTGACCCTCGTCGCCGCGCCGCACGCGGCGCTGGCCCAGTCGTACCCGTCGAAGCCGATCCGCATCGTCGTTCCCTACACCGCGGGCGGTCCGGCCGACCTGCTGGTGCGCGGCATGGGACAGAAGATGACCGAGACCTGGGGCCAGCAGGTGCTGGTCGAGAATCGCCCCGGCGCCAACGAGATCATCGCGGCCGAGGCGGTCGCGCGCGCGCCGGGCGACGGGTACACGCTGCTGCTCGCATCGGATGCGGTGTTCACGCTGAATCAGCACCTCTACTCGAAGATCCCGTACGACCCGGTGAAGGATCTCGTGCCGGTCAGCCGGCTCGTCACCGCGAACCTGATGCTGGTCGCGCGCCCGAAGCTGCCCGCGAACACCGTCGGCGAGCTGATCGACTACGCGCGCAAGAACCCCGGCAAGGTGACCTACGGCTCCGTCGGCGCAGGCGGCGTGAACCATCTCGGCATGGCGTGGTTCGCGACGCAGAACGGCCTGACCATGGAGCACATCCCCTACAAGGGCCTCGTGCAGGGGCTGCAGGACGTCGGCGAGGAGCGGGTCGACGTCATGTTCGCGGTGATCGGCGGCGCGGCGCCGCTGCTGAACGCCGGCAAGCTGAAGGGTCTCGCCGTGTCGGGCCGTGCGCGCAATCCGCTGGTGCCGAACGTGCCGACCTTCACCGAGGCGGGCTACCCGAACGCCGATGCGTCGTTCTACTTCGGGCTCGCCGCACCCGCGGGCACGCCGCGCGACGTCCTCGAGAAGATCGGGGCGGAGGCCGGGAAGATCGTCAACGCGCCGGAGTTCCGCGAGAAGTACCTCAACAACCTCGGCTTCGTCCCGGTCGGCGACACGCCGGACCAGTTCGCGGCGTTCCTCAAGTCCGACCGCGAGCTTGGGGAGAAGCGCGTCAAGGCATCGGGCGCGAAGCTGGACTAGGCTGACGACCCGCGTGGTCCAGGACTCCACCTGCCAGTCGTCGCGCTCGACGACGCCGACGAAGTTCATGATTTCGCCGCGATGCACCGGGTAATGCACGATGTGCGCGCCGGGGCCGATCCAGTTGGTGCCGACCCGCCGGCGCATGCGCGCCGGCAGCCGCGCCATGGGGATCGATCCGCGCCACGCCATCAGCCCGGTGAACTGCGGCGCATCGGGCCCGAACAGCGCCTGCCGTATGCGCGAGTGCACGCCGTCGGCGCCGATCAGCACGTCGCCGCGCGCCGCGCGGCCATCGAGCCGCAGCGTGATCCCGTGCGTCGTCTGCTCGAGGCCCGTGCACTTCGCATCCAGATGGATCGCGTCCGGCTTCTCGCGCCGCACGCCGTCGGCGAGCACCGCGAGGAGATCGGGGCGGTAGACCGTGTAGTACGGGAAGCCGTACCGTTCGACCGAGATCGCACCGAGATCGAACAGCTTCCACGTCTGGCCGGTGTTCCAGAGGCGCACTTCCTTGCCGGCGGCTTCGCAGGCGAGCGCGCCCAGCGCATCGCTCACGCCGAGCTCGTGCAGGACGCGGTTGCCGTTAGCGCTGATCTGCAGGCCCGCGCCGACTTCGCGCAGCTCGCCCGCCTGCTCGTACACGTCGACGTCGAAGCCGCGCTTCAATAGCGCGAGCGCCGCCGCGAGGCCGCCGATGCCGCCGCCGGCGATCAGGACGTGCGGCCGGTCCGCCACGTCAGTCGACCTGCGCGCCGGACTCCCTCACCACTCCCGCCCACATGTCAAAGAGGTCTTGCGGGTACCCGGTGTCGTGGTTTCGCGACAGGCGGATTCCAGACCGCGACCGGAATGAACTCGTGCAGCGCAGCCGGGTCACACATCGATGACGCAGGGCGGATCCCCCGGAACGCGCGAGTTCCACGCCGACATCGTCGACCCGCACGCCGGCGCGGATCCCGCGATCGACGTGGACCGCGCCCGCCGTACCTCGACCGGTACGGTCGACCCCGCCGTCTTCCTTCGCCCGGCGACTCCTGTGGTGGGGGGTTCCCGTCGCGCTCCTGGCCGCGGCGGGTGCCACCGCCTACTGGTACTGGCAGCGACCCCAGGCGGGGCTGCCGAAGACTCCGCCGCCCGTTGCCGGACCCCCTCCGCAGGCCGCCCCGGAGCCGGCGATCCGGCATCCCATCGAGGCGGCGCAACCCGAGACGAGCGAGCCGGTCGCCGCAACGTTGCCGCCCTCGGTGGACGAAAGCGACAAGGCGGTCGAGGAGGCGCTCGCGGGCCTCGTCGGTCGCGGCCCGCTCGAACAATTCGCGAGCCTGAGCGGATTCGTGCGCCGGGTCGTCGCGACCGTGGACAACCTGCCGCGCAACAAGGCGCCGCAACGCATGTGGCCCCTCGTGCCGACCGCGGGCACGTTCGTTACGACCGGCGGCAAGGACGCCGTCTACCTCAGCGCGGAGAACTACCGGCGGTACGAGCCGGCGCTGCGCCTCATGGAGTCGGCGGACACCGGGAAATTCGTCGCGCTCTACGTGCGCCTGTATCCGCTGTTCCAGCAGGCCTACAAGGACCTCGGGTACCCCGACAAGTACTTCAACGACCGGCTCGTCGAGGTGATCGACCACCTGCTCGCGACGCCGGAGGTGACCGAGCCGGTGAAACTCGCGCGTCCGTGGGTGATGTACGAATTCGCCGATCCCGGACTCGAGGCGCGCTCGGCCGGGCAGAAGACCCTCCTTCGCATCGGCCCCGAGAACGCCGCGCGCGTGAAGGCGAAACTGCGCGAGATCCGCAGGCAGGTCACGGGGCGCACGCTGCCGCAATAGGCGCGACCGCGCGTCACCCGACGCCGAGCAATTCCACTTCGAACACCAGCGTCGCGTTCGGCGGGATGACGCCACCGGCGCCGCGCGCGCCGTAGCCGAGCGCCGGTGGAATGGTGAGCTTGCGCACGCCCCCGACGCGCATGCCTTGCACGCCTTCGTCCCAGCCGGCGATCACGCGCTGTGCGCCGAGCGGAAAGACGAACGGATCCCCCCGGTCCTTGCTCGAGTCGAACTTCGTGCCGTCGGTAAGCCAGCCGGTGTAGTGCACGGTGACGCGCTGGCCCGCGGCGGCGGCATCGCCGGCGCCCAGGGTGACCTCTTCGATCACGAGGCCGGTTGCGGTGGTGGTAGAGGCCATTTGCGTTCCTTTCGGTCGGAGAAAAGCGGTTCTCAGTGCGGCGCGCGCTGCGGCCGATAGACCGCGAGCGCGATGAGCGAGGCCGCCACGCCGCTCGCGCACACGCCGAGCCAGCCCGCATACGTCCATGCGGTGCTTGCGATGAATGCGCCGGTCGCGTTGCCGCCCCATACGTGGATTGCGAAGATGGTGTTCGAGCGGCTCCGCGCCTCCGGATCCGCGGTCGTGACCATCGCCTGGTTCGCCACCATCGCGGACCGCAGTCCACAGTCCTGCAGCATCGCGCCGAGGACGATCGCGACAATCGTCACGACGCCGAAGCCGAACGTGAGATAGGCGGCCATCACGAGGCAGATCCCGGTGGTGACGACCGGCCGCACGCCGACCCGATCCATCCAGCGGCCGGCCGGGCGCGCGACGAGAACCCCCGCCGCGCCCGGGATGCCGAAGAGTCCCGCGATTGCCGGTCCCATGCCGTGCACCGCGGCGAGCATCGGCGCAAGCGTCGCCCAGAACCCGCCGTAGCAGACCCCGAGCAGAAACTGCACCGCGGAGGCGCGGCGCAGGTCCGCGCGGCTGCGCACGAGCCCGAGGAGCGAGCGCATCAGAGCCACGTAAGGAAGGCGCGTCTTGGGCGGCGCGTTCGGCAGACGCGCGATCAGCGCGGGAGCGAGCGCGAGCATCATCGCGGCCGACATCAGGTAGGTCCAGCGCCATCCGAGGTACGCCGTTATCAAGCCGCCGCCCACCCGCCCGAACAGGATGCCCAGGAAGAGCCCGGACATCACCGTGCCAATCGCGCGGCCGCGCTCGCCCGGGGCGGAGAACTCGGCGATGAATGGCAGGATGTGCTGCGAGATGCTCGCGAAGACGCCGACGAACAGTGCGGCAACGATGAGCACCGCGAGGTTGTGGGCAGCGCCCATCGCGAGCGTCGCGGCAATCAGGCACCACAGCTGCACGATGATCAGCCGGCGCTTGTCGATGCGATCGCCGAGCGGCGCGAGACACAGCGTGCCGGCGAGGAAGCCACCAAAGCTGCACGTGGCCACCCAGCCGACCGCCGCGGCGCTCGCGCCGAATTCGCGCGCGAACTCGGGGAGCATCGGGGTCTGGAAGTGCACCGTCCCCGCGGTGGTGAAGCAGGTGGCCGTGAGCAGCGCCATCAGCCCGGGCGTGAGCCGCGGGCGCTCCGGCGCCCGATTCACCCGATCACCACCGAGAGCATTCCGACCGAGCCGATGTCGATGCCGTCGACGGGAAACTCGAGCTTTTCCCCTGCATCGTGCAGCGCGATGCAGTACAGCAGCGGGAGGTAGTGATCCGGCGTGGGAATCGAGAGCCGCGCGTCCTCGCCGAGGCTCTCGTACGCGAGGAGCGGACCGTGCTCGCGCGCCGCGAGCAGGGTGCGCACCCGGTCGTTGAACCGCAGCGCCCAGTCGTAGGGCGCCGCATCGGCGCTGCGCCGCATCAGACCCAGGTTGTGCACGACGTTGCCGCTGCCGATGACGAGGACCCCTTCGTCGCGCAGCGGCGCGAGCCGCTTGCCCAGCGCGTAGTGGAACGACGCGGGCTGCGTGCCATCGATGCTGAGCTGCACGACCGGAATGTCCGCGGCCGGAAACGCGTGCAGGAGCACCTGCCAGGTCCCGTGATCGAGGCCCCAGCTCTCGTCGAGCGGCGCGTCGACCGGCGCGACGAGCGCGCGCACGCGCCGCGCGAGCGCCGGATCGCCCGGCGCAGGGTAGGAGACCTCGTACAGCGGCTTCGGGAAACCGTAGAAATCGTGGATCGTGCGCGGCCGCTCCATCGCGGTCACCGCGGTGCCGCGCGTGTACCAGTGCGCCGACACCGAGAGGATCGCCCGGGGTCGCGGCAGGGTTGCGCCGAGCTGCCGCCACACGTCGGCGTAGCGGTTGGGCTGAATCGCGTTCATGGGGCTGCCGTGTCCGAAGAACACGACGGGCATGCGCAGAGGGGAGGCAGACATGGCGGCGGGGTCTCTCGTGTGGCGGGCGGCGCCGCGATCACGCGAGTCTATTCGATGGCCGCGTGGCACTCCAGCGACGCTCGCTGCTACCATTGCGGCCCGACGCGTCGCGCCACCCGGAGAGGACTTGACCGCTGCCCCGATCCGCTTTCCGTTCGACCGCCTGCGCGACTTCGTCGCAGCGGCGTTCGAGCGCGTCGGCATTCCGGCCGAGGACGCTCACGCGCTCGGCAGCCTCATGGCCGAGGCCGACCTGCAGGGCTCCGACGGTCACGGGGTGATCCGGCTCGCGCCCTACGTGCGGCGCATCAAGTCGGGCGGCGTCAACGTGAAGCCGAACATCCGCGTCGCGGAGGAGCGGCCCGCCATGGCCCTCGTGCACGGCGACAACGGCATGGGCCACCTCGTGATGAAGCGGGCCGCCGCGATCGCGATCGAGAAGGCGCGCACGACCGGCGTGGCGTGGGTCGGCACGCAGTGGAGCAACCATGCGGGGCCCGCCTCGCTCTATGCGCGCATGCCGCTCGCGCACGACATGATCGGGCTCTACCTCGCGGTCGGCAACGCGAACCACCTTCCGCCGTGGGGCGGCCTCGACATGCTGCTCTCGACGAATCCGATCGCCGCGGCGATCCCGGCACTCGAGGAAGCGCCGGTGGTCCTCGACATGGCCACGACTGTCGCCGCGTACGGCAAGGTGAAGGCGAAGGCGCAGCGCGGCGAGATGATGCCCGAGGGCTGGATGATGGACCGCGCCGGCCGGCCGATCACCGACCCGAAGCGCGCGGCCGAAGGCTTCCTGCTCCCGATCGGCGGCTACAAGGGCTACGGCCTCGCGCTGATCGTCGGACTGCTCGCGGGCACGTTGAACCGCGCGGCGATGGGAAAGGACGTGCTCGACTTCAACGCCGACTTCCAGGGCGCCTCGAACACCGGGCAGGCGATCGTGGCGATCGACGTCGCGGCATTCGGCGATGTCGGCGAGTTCAAGCGGCGCGTCGACAAGGTCGTGCGCGACATGCGGAACGCCGAGCGGATGCCCGGCGTCGACCGGATCTGGGTGCCCGGCGAGCAGAGCAACGCCAAGCGCGTCGCGTACGCGCGAGACGGTATTCCGCTTGCGCCGCAGCTCGTTGAAGCGCTGGACCAGGTGGCAGCCGAGCTGGGCATCGCGCGGCTCGCCCGGTGAAACAGGAGGAAGGATCGATGCGACAAGTCGAAGTCGGCGTGATCGGGACCGGTTGGTGCGGCGGCATTCGGGCGGAGACCCTCGCGACCCATCCGCTCGTGAAGGCGCTGCACATCGCCGAGATCCGGCCGGAGCGGCTCGCCGAGGTGGCTAGAATCACCAAGGCGCACACCGCTAGCGCCGACTGGCACGCCATCTCGTCAAACCCCGCGATCGAGGTGGTGTACATCTCGGCCACGCCCGAGTCGACCCATTTCCCGATGGCGAAGGAATGCCTTGCCGCGGGCAAGCACGTGTTCCTCGAGAAGCCGATCGCGATCGAGCTGTGGCAGGCCGACGAGCTCGTTGCGGCTGCGAAGCGCAACCGCCTGAAGTTCTCGATCGGCTATTCCCAGCGCTTCAACCCGAAGTTCGCGTACGTGCGCAAGTGCCTGCGCGACGGCACGATCGGCAAGCCGGTGAGCGCCCTCGTCAGTCGCCACATCACGCGCAGCCTCGGCACCAAGATCACCGGCCGCTCGAAGCTCTCGCCCGCGGCGATGGAGTCGACGCACGACCTGGACTTCGTGCTCTGGTGCCTGGAGCCCGCCAAGCCGGTGCGCGTCTACTCGCAGGTCAACTTCGGCGCGCTGCAGGCGACGACCGGCGCGCCGATCCCCGATGCGCAGTGGATCACCGTCACGATGGACAGCGGTCTCACGTTCGTGGTCGGCGGCGGGTGGAGCCTGCCGCCCGGCTACCCGAACTTCTCGACGACCTGGATCGAGATGGTCGGCACCGAGGGCGCGCTGCTCGTCGACGACAGCCATCGCGACGTGGTGCTGAACACGATGCAGAAGGGCATGCAGCTGCCGATGTCGACGATGCCCGGGGAGCCGGTCGAGCACGTGTACGCCGGACCGATGGCCGCCGAGACGGTGCACTTCCTCGAAGCGGCGGTGCACGACCGGCCGGTGATGGTCACGCCGGAGCACGCGCGCATGGTGATGGAGGTGTACGTCGCCGCGGACCTCTCGGCCGAGCGCAACGAGATCGTCACGCTTCCGCTCTCGGGCGCACAGCTGCGGCTCGCGGCGGGAGGCTAGCGCGATGCGCGGCAGGGAAGCGAAGCGCATCGGCCTCGCGATCGTCGGCGCGGGCCGCGTCGGCCTGTTCCGCGGCGAGGTCGCGATGCGCCATCCTCAGGTCGGCTGGATCGGGATCGCGGAGAAGAACCCCGAGCGCGCGAAGCTCGTCGCCGAGAAGCTCAAGGCCGACTTCGTCACCGCCGACCACCGCGAGCTGCTGCGCCGTCCCGAGACCAACGCGGTGATCGTCTCCACCGACGAGCACCTGCACGTCGATCCGATCCTCGCCGCGGTCGAGCGCGGCCATGCGCTGCTGATCGAGAAGCCGCTCGCGACCGAGCTCGCCGATTCGGCGCGCGTGCTGAAGGCGATCGAGTCGGCCGGCGTCGATGCGGTCGTGGGCTATACGCAGCGCTTCCGCCGACGCTGGCTCGCCGCGAAAGAGAAGGTCAGGACCGGCGCGCTCGGCGACGTGACCCTCGTGACCTCGCGCGCCTTCATGAACCGGCTCGTCGCGATCGACAACTACCGGCGCACCGACAAGCCCGAGACGATCTCGCCGATGGTCATCTCCGGCACGCACGCGCTCGACGTCGTGATGTGGATGATGGAGGCGAAGACGCCGGTCGAGTGCTACGCGCGCTCGGTCGACAAGGTGCTCGGCCCCGAGTGGAAGGGCATCGATGCGACAGCGGGGCTGATCACCTTCAGCGACGGCAGCATCTATCACCTGAACATCTCGTGGGCGCTGCCGGTCACCTGGCCCGGCGCGGTGTACAGCCTCGAGGTCGGCATCGTCGGCACCACCGGCGTGCTCACGATCGACGACACGCACCGCGACATCGTGCTTGCCGTGGGCGCCGCGCAATCGGAGGGCTACGCGCCCGACAAGAGCCGTCTCGTCGATTTCATGGGCAGCTACCCGCCGGGCGACATGGCGCTCGGCGAGCTGCGCGGCCCGATGCGCGACGAGACCGAGTCGTGGCTGAACCGCGTCGCGCTCGGCCTGCCCACGCAGGCCGCGACCGCCGCCGAGGCGCACAACCGCCTCATGCTCACGAAAGCGCTCGATCTGTCGGCGCAGCGCCGCGCGCCCGTGAAACTGCCGATCGAATATTGATAGGCCCTAACGAGGTTAGGGCCCTGATCCCGGGGAGCACGAGGGGCTGTGGCCCCTCGTATCGTTGGAGACTGGAATGACGACCATCGACATCCACGCGCACTGGTACCCGGCCGAATGGCTGCGCCTGATGGAGCGGGACGCCGAGCGCTTCGGCGGCAGGCTCCAGCGCACGCCGAAGGGCTACCTGATCACCACCCAACTGCTCACGAACGCGTTCACCGACGAGTTCGTCGATCTCGACCGCCGGCTCGCGGGCATGGATCGCACCGGCGTGCAGGTGCAGCTACTGTCGCTGACGACGCCGATGGTGTACTGGGCGCCGGCCGATTTCGGGCTGGCCCTGGCGCAGTGCTACAACGATGCAGTGTCTGCGGCGCACCTCAAACATCCCGAGCGGCTGTTCGGCGCGGCGATGCTACCCATGCAGGCGCCGGAGCTCGCGCTCAAGGAGCTCGAGCGAGCGGCGAAGCTGCCCGGCATGCGCGGGCTCTACCTCGCGACCAACGTGAACGGCACGGAGCTGGACGACAAGTCGTTCTGGCCGATCTACGCAAAGTGCGAGGCGCTGCGCTGGCCGATCTTCCTGCACCCGGTCGACACGATCGGCCGCGACCGCACGCAACGCTTCTACCTGCGCAATCTGCTCGGCAATCCGTACGACACCGGCGTCGCCGCGGCGCATCTGATCTTCGGCGGCGTGCTCGACGCGTTCCCGCGCCTGGAGGTGAACCTGCCGCATGCCGGGGGCACGCTGCCCGGGGTGATCGGCCGGCTCGACCACGGCACCCGAGTGCGGCCGGAGCTCGCGCACATGAAGCAGCCGCCGAGCGCGTACCTGCGCCGCTTCACGTACGACACGATCGGTCACGACGACCGCATCAATCTGAACCTCGTGCGCCTCGTCGGCGCCGACCGCGTGCTGCTCGGGACCGACTACTGTTTCGACATGGGCCTCGCCGAGCCGGTGCAGACGGTGAACCGCCTGACCGACCTCGCGCAGGCGGAGCGCGACCAAATTCTGGGCCGCAATGCGGCCCGCCTGCTGGGACTCGACTGACATGCCGAAAATCCATCGAATCGCGTTGACGCTTGTTCTCGCTGCGCTGTCAGCCGCCGTCGCCGCGCAAGGCACCTACCCCAACAAGCCGATCCGCATGATCATCCCGCTCGCGGCGGCGAGCGCGGTCGACAATGCGGCGCGCGTCCTCGGCGCGCGCATGTCGGAGAACACGGGTCAGCCGTTCGTGATCGAGAACATCGCCGGCGCGTCCGGGCTGATCGGGGCGGAGCGCGTCGCGAAAGCGGCGCCGGACGGCTACACGATCGGAGCGTTCAACGACAGCATCCTCACGATGCTGCCGAACCTGCACGCGAAGATGCCGTTCGACGTGATCAAGGACTTCGAGCCGGTCTCGCTCGTCGGCACGATCGAGTGGGGCCTGATCGCCTCGAACGACGCGCCCTTCAAGAGCGCGGCCGACCTCATCTCCGCCGCGACGGCGAGTCCCGGAAAGATCAACTACGCCTCCGGCGGCAACGGCAGCCCGCAGCACATCGCGATGGCGCTGTTCGCGTCGACCGCGAACATCTCGCTCGTGCACGTTCCGTACAAGGGCGCGACGCAGGCCGCCACCGACGTCGCGGCGGGCCAGGTGCCGGTCGGGATGCAGGGGCTCGGCACGGTCGCCTCGCTGGTGCGCGGCGGGAAGCTCCGCCTGATCGGCGTCGGCACGCCGCAGCGCCATCCGCAGTTCCCCGACGTGCCGACGATCGCCGAGTCGGGACTGCCCGGGTTCACGTTCACGTCCTGGTTCGCCGTCGTGGCGCCGGCCGGGACGCCGAAGGACATCATCGTCCGATTGAACGCCGAGGTCGCGCGCGCGCTCGCCGCGCCGGACGTGCGCGAGAAGCTCACGCTGCAGGGGTTCACCGTCCGCGGGACCTCGCAGGACGAGCTCGGTTCGATCACGCGTGCGCAGCTCGCGCGCTACGCCAAGGTCATGAAAGAGGCGGGGATCAAGGCGGAATGATGCGCATCGCGCTGGTCCACGCCGTCCCGATGGCGGTGGCGCCGGTCGCCGCGGCGTTCGACGCGCTGTGGCCGGAAGCGGAGCGGATCAACCTGCTCGACGATTCGCTCGCGGTCGATCGGCAGCGCGCCGGCGCGCTGACGTCCCGCGATTGCCGCGCGCATCGCCGCGCTCGCCGGGTATGCGCGCTCGTGCAGCGCGAACGGCATCCTCTACACCTGCTCGGCGTTCGGCGCGGCGATCGAGGCCGTCGCGCGCGCCAGCGCGATCCCGGTGCTCAAGCCCAACGAGGCGATGTTCGACGAGGCGCTCGCGACGGGGCGGCGCATCGCGATGCTCGCGACCTTCCCGCCGAGCGTGGCGGGCATGGAGGCGGAGTTCCGCGCGCAGGCCGGCGCGAGCGGTGCGGCACTCACCACGGTCTGCGCTCCCGACGCGATGACGGCTGCCCGGCGCGGCGACATGGCGACGCACAATGCGCTGCTCGCCGAGGCGGCGCGGCGCATGGATGCGCAAGGGTTCGACGCGGTGATGCTCGCGCAGTTCTCTATGGCGCCGGCGTGCGAGGCGGTGCAAGCGGCGGTGCGTTGCCCCGTGCTGACGAGCCCGGGAAGCGCGGTGCGGAAACTCAGGCGGTTGCTGTCGTAGAACCGGCGTTAAGATGGCTGCCATCCCGTGGATCACCGCTGCAATCGACAGCGGACGGCCGCCGGGCGCGCAGTGGCTGCGCGTACACCAAAGGAGAATTGCCATGAGAACGAGAACCGCTGCGCTTTCGGTGCTGATCGCCTGCACGCTGGGAACGATCGCGCACACCGCCGCGGCCCAGGGCACGGCGGGTTACCCGAACAAGCCGATCCGCCTCGTCATTCCGTTCGCGCCCGGCGGTGCGTCCGATCTCGTTGGCCGCATCATCGCGCCGCGCTGGAGCGAGCTGGCCGGCCAGAACATCCTGGTCGAGAACCGGGCGGGCGCCTCGGGGAACATCGGCCTGGAGACCGCGGCGAAGTCGGCGCCGGACGGGTACACCCTGTTCCTCGGCAACGTCGGCACCACGGCGATCAACCCGAGCCTGTACAAGACGACGCTCGCCGTGGTGCCCACGCGCGATTTCGTGCCGATCACGCAGGTGGTCGACGTGCCGAGCGCGCTGGTGGCCAATCCGTCGTTCCCGCCCAACACCGCCAAGGAGATGGTCACTTTCGTCAAGGCCGCGCCCGGCAAGTACTTCTTCGGCTCGCCGGGTCCCGGCAGCGCGAATCGCCTGGAGATGGAGCGCTTCATGAAGTCGACCGGCATCCAGATGGTGCACGTGCCCTACAAGGGCGGCGCCGGGCCGGCGATCACCGGGCTGCTCGGCGGGGAGACGTCGGTCATGTTCGTCACCCTTTCGTCGGCGGCGAGCCAGGTACGCGGCGGCAAGCTGAAACTGCTCGCAGTCGCCGCGCCGCAGCGCGTGGGCGCGTTCCCCAACACGCCGACGCTCTCCGAGGAGGGCCTTCAGGAAATGACCAACGGCTCGTGGCAGGGCGTGTTCGCCCCGGCCGGCACGCCGCCGGAGGTCGTGGCGAAGCTGTACGCGATGCTGCAGCAGGTGATGGAGACACCGGACGTCAGGAAGCGCCTCAACGAAAGCGGCGTCGACGTGGTGACGAGCAAGTCGCCCGAGGAGTTCGCTGCGTTCCTGCGCGCCGAGACCGAACGCTGGGCGCAGGTGGTGAAGGATTCCGGCGCGACCGTGGAATGAAGGGGTAACGCGGGCTATGCGGGCGCGACGAGCGCTCGGGCCTGCGCGTAGCGCGCCGCGTAGGCCGGGTCGATCGTGCCCATCCAGCGGTCCCAGGCGAGGAAATACAGCCCGTAGTTGTGCCGCGCCGTCGCATGATGCGTGTTGTGCGCCACCGACGTGTTCAGCCAGCGCCCGAACCGATGCGTCGCCCACCCGCGCGGGTAGAGCTCGTAGCCGGAGTGCCCGTACACGTTCACCGCGGTGGACAGCGTCTGGAAGACGACGACCGCGAGCGGATGGACCGGCACGACGAAGACGATCGCGACGACGCCGAGACCCTGCACGATCGACTCCACCGGGTGGAACGCGTACGCCGTCCACGGCGTCGGATTGGTGGACAGGTGGTGCACGCGGTGGACGTGCCGGAAGAGCGCCGGGTGGTGCATCAGCCGATGCGTCCAGTAGAACCAGGTGTCGTGCAGCACGAGCATCAACGGGATGCTCAGCCCGAAGTACGCCCAGCCGAATTGCGCGATCTCCGGGTACAGCCGGGTGTGCGGCACCAGGCCCGCTGCGGAGATGAGGCCCATGATCGCGCCGAACACGAGCACCGCGATGGCCGACCAGCCGATCTCGCGCCCGACCTGGCGCCACGCCGGGGCCGCGGGCTGCAGCTTGCCGGCGCGCACGCGCTTCCGCCACGGCCCGTACCAGAACGCGAAGCCGAACCCCGCGAGCACGAGATAGCGCACCGCGAACAGGCCCGCGAGCAGGAGGGCGGGCAGGACGAACTGTCCCTGGTAGGTGAGCAGCGGCGTGAATTGCGGCGCGTCCATCGCGGGCGAGTCTACCGCCACCGGCGCGGCGGCGACGTGGAGCGGCTGGCGTTACGCCCAGCCCGCCACGACCAGCTTCCCGATCGTCTTTCCGGACTCGAGCTTCGTGTGCGCGGCGCGCAGGTTCGCCGCGTTGATCGGCCGCAGCGTTTCGCGTAGCGTGCCGCGGATCTTTCCTGCGTCGATCAGCTCGGCCACGCGCGTCAGCAGGCGATGCTGCTCGATCATGTCGGGCGTCTTGAACCGCGGGCGCGTGAACATCAGCTCCCAGCAGACCGCGGCGCTCTTGCCGCGCACGGCGTCCTGCGCGAGCGGGCCCTTGCCGCCGACGATCATGCAGACCGCGCCCTGGGGTGCGACCAAGTCGCCCATTGCATCCCAGTAGCGGTCGGTGTCGTTGAAGTTGGCGATGTAGTCGACGAACTTGAGCCCGAGCGCCTCGATCTGCGGGCGCAGCGGCTGCGAGTGGTCGACGACGTGGTCGGCGCCGAGCTCCTTCACCCACGCGACCGTCTCCGGTCGCGCCGCCGTCGCGATCACCTTGAGGCCCGCGACCACTTTCGCGATCTGGATGCCGATCGAGCCCACGCCGCCCGCGCCGCCGATGATCAGCAGCGTGGCGCCGCGATGCGCGCCGTTCCGGTCGATCTTCATGCGGTCGAAGTACGACTCCCAGGCGGTGATCGCCGTCAGCGGGATCGCGGCCGCCTGCGCGAAGTCCATCGTCTTCGGCTTGAGCGCGACGATGCGCTCGTCGACGAGCTGCAGCTCGCTGTTCGAGCCCGGGCGCGTCACGTCGCCTGCGTAGTAGACCTCGTCGCCGGGCTTGAAGAGCGTCACGTCCGGTCCCGCCGCCGCGACGGTCCCCGCTGCGTCCCATCCGAGCACGCGCGGCTGCGCCTCGACCTTGGCGCTCGGGGCGCGCTGCTTGGTGTCCACGGGATTGACGGATACCGCGGCCACCCGGACGAGGATGTCATGACCAGTCGGGACGGGATCGGGCAGCGTCACGTCGACGAGCGACTCGGGGTCGGCGATCGGGAGGTAACGGGTCAGGGCGACGGCTTTCATGAGCGGGATCCTTTCGCTGGAAGATCGGACACTACCCGAGGTCGCCGCGGCAGGCCATCGCCGCGCGGGCCGGTATTATGGAACGGGCACTACCGTCGTCCACAACACTAAAGGAGGAGATATGCGTTCGCACACCAAGCCGCTCAGGATCGCCGCCACGCTCAATGCGCTCGTTTTTGGCGCCGCCGCGCTCGTCGCCACGCCGGCGACCGCGCAACAAAGCGATCGCCTGGAGATCATCAACCACCCCAACTACGACAAGTCCCTGTTCATGCCGTTCTCGCCGGCCATCAAGGTCAAGAGCGGCAAGATGCTGTGGCTCGCCGGGGGGACCGCGCTGCCCGTCTACCACGATCATCCCCACAAGCGCGAGCAGATCCTGAAGTACCTGGTCAACGATCTCGAAGCCCAGACCCGCGCGACGATGGACGGCATCATGGAAACGCTGAAGGCGGCAGGCGCGTCGCCGAAGGACGTCGTGCACGTGTTCATCTTCCGCACCCGTCCCCGAACGGGCGACATCGGGCGCTCGAGCGCGATCGTGAACTCCTACTTCGCGCCCTTCAATCACAAGCCCGCGACCACGAACATGGCCGTGCTCGAGCTGGGAGAGCCCGAGCAGCTCGTCGAAATCCAGGTCGTGGCGGTCGTGGAATGAGCCGGGCTACGGGCGTCATTTCCGCCGCTACGTTTCGGACCTCGCGTTTGGCGCGACCGGCTCGAACGCGACCGTTACTCGCAGCCCTTTGCCGCCCGGCCCCGCTCCGAAGCTCACGCCCGCACGGTGCAGTTCGGCAACGCGCTTCACGATCGAGAGCCCGAGCCCGCTCCCGCTCTGACCCGTGCCCATCGCCCGGTAGAAGCGCTCGCCGAGCTTCGGCAGCTCGTCGGCCGGCACGCCCGGGCCCTGGTCGGTGACGATGAGGGCGAGTTCGGCGCCGGGCTCGATCCGAACCCGCACCGTCGTTCGCGACGGGCTGTAGCGCACTGCGTTGTCGACAAGGTTCCGGATCAGGATTGCGAGGAGCCCCGGATCGCCGCGTGCGAGCACCGGGGGACCCTCGTCGAGTTCGATCTCCACGCCCTTCGCCACGGCTCTCGGCGCGATCTCGCCGATCACGGTCTTCGCGACCGCGCGCAGGTCGCATGGCTCGGGCTGGAGCCGCAGGTAGGCGGGGTCGAGGCGCGCGAGCGTCAGGAGCTGCTCGACGAGATGCGTGGCGCGGTCGCAGCCGGCGATCACGTTGTCGAGGGCACGCTGCCGCTCGCGGTCGTCGGCCGCGGCGCGCGCAACCTGCGCCTGGACGCGCAGCGCCGCGATCGGTGTCCGCAGCTCGTGGGCGGCATCGGCGGTGAAGCGGCGCTCGTCGTCGATCGACCTCGTCACTCGTCCGAACAGGCGATTCAGGCCGTCCACCAGCGGGACCACTTCTGCCGGACAGTCGTCAACGGCGATCGGCTGCAGGTTCTCCGGATCGCGCTGGGCGATCTGGCGGTTTACATTCGCGAGGGGGCGGGTCGCGCGGCTCACGCTGAGGTAGACGAGCACGCCGAGCACGAGAAGCGCGAAGGCGAGCGGCACGAGCAGGTTCCGGCCGATGCGCGCGGCG
Organism: uncultured beta proteobacterium; assembly: GCA_963716855.1. Classification (GTDB taxonomy): domain Bacteria; phylum Pseudomonadota; class Gammaproteobacteria; order Burkholderiales; family SG8-39; genus JAGVSZ01. Next base: position 52,338 of record CAVQUV010000032.1, read on the forward strand.
ATCTCGTCGCGGGCGCTCCGTTGCTCGCCGACCTGGATCAGGAACCGCCGCTTCGGGTCCCAGCTGCTGAAGACCCGCCAGCGCCGGTCGCCGACCACGGCATCGCTGAACCCTTCGTCGCGCGCCGAGAAGCGCTCGTTGGGCGCATTCGCCGAGTGGAGCCGGAGCGTGCGGCCCCGCTCCCAGATCTGGAACGCGACCCGACGCTCGTACCGGTGCAGCTGCGGCGCGTGCTCGACGTCGATCTCCTCGAGCTCGTGGCCCGTCTGCGCGACCAGCAGCGCCGCGGACTGCGCGAGATGCGCATCGAGCAGCTCGTCGATCTCGTGCCGCGCGTCCCAGTAGCTGTAGCCCGCGGTCGCGAGCCAGACGACGGCGACCGTGCCGAGCAGCATTACGAGCAGCCGGCGCTTGATCGACGTCGGTGCGCGTCCGCTAGTCATTCGGCTGCCGCGGCAGCAGGTAGCCGACGCCGCGCACGGTGCGGATCACCTCGGGCGCGAGCTTGCGGCGCAGGTGGTGCACGTGCACTTCGATCGCGTTGCTCTCGATCTCCTCGCCCCACGCGTAGAGTCGCTCGACGAGCTGCTCGCGCGAGAGCACGCGGCCGGCGTTGAGCATCAGCTCGTGGAGCATGGCGAACTCGCGCGCCTGCAGCTCGACCCGCTCGCCGCGGAAGGTGACCTGGCGCGCTGCGGGGTCGAGCCGCAGCGCGCCGATCTGCAGCTCCGGCGCCGCTTCGCCCTTCGAGCGCCGGACGAGCGCCCGCAGGCGCGCGGCGAGCTCGCCGAGGTCGACTGGCTTGACAACGTAATCGTCGGCCCCGCTGTCGAGTCCCTTGATGCGGTCCTCGACGCGGTCGCGCGCGGTGAGGATCAGCACCGGCACCGCGCCACCTGCGCCGCGGAGCCGCTTGAGCACCTCGAGGCCGTCGAGCCGGGGCAAGCCGAGGTCCAGGACCACCGCTGCATAGTCGTGGGTGCCGAGCGCGAGATCCGCCGCGACTCCGTCCTGCGCGAGGTCGACGTCGAAGCCCGCCTGCCGGAGACCCGCCTGCAGCCCATCCGCGAGGAGCGGGTCGTCTTCCACCACGAGGATGCGCATCGTCGCGTCAGCGCCTCCGGTCGTGTTCCGCGTGTCGGGCCGGCCGGGACGCTGCGATCGCGCTCGCGCCCGGAAGGGAATCGGTTACGGGGATTACGCCGGTCCAGAGCGCTGCGATGCTCGCAATCAGCAACGCTGCGACGATCCACCGCGCGCCGCGGATCGCTCCGGTGGGGTCGCCCGTCTTGTAGCCGGTGACCATCGCGCGGGCCAGGTTCTCCCGGTGCAGCAGGCTGCTCACAATGACGCCGGCGATGTGCACGATCACGACCGCGAGCATGGCGTTCGCCAGGCCCTCGTGCAAGTCCTCGAGCCACTCGCCGCCGAACTCGTTGTAGTGCGCGTAGCCGGTGAGCCCCGTCAGCAAGCCGAGCGCCAGCAGGGCGTAGATCGCGACGCTGCCGGCCGGGTTGTGCCCAAGGAAGTGCTGGGGCCGAATCGCCAGGAGCGATTTGAGGTACTCGACAACGGCGCGCGGCCCGAAAGCGAACGAGGCGAAGCGCGCATAGCGCGTGCCTACGACGCCCCAGATCAGCCGGAACGCGATCAGGCCGAACACCGTGTAACCGAGCACAACGTGGACATCGCGCAGCCGCTCGCTGTCGGCGGTGACGAACGCGCCGACGAACGACAGGGCGAGCGCCCAGTGGAAGACGCGGGTGGGCGCGTCCCAGACGAGAATCCTGCTCTTGATCATCTCAGCCGCTCCTCAGTTCGGAACGCGGATGCCGCGTTCGCCGTAGTCACCGCTCTCAGCGCCGGAGTGGCACGCGGCGCAGTTCGCCCGGCTCTTCACCGCCGCGCCCTGCCACGTCGTCGCGGGCACCTTGCGGTGTTCGCGCCGGAACCAGTCTGTCTCGCTGATCCGGAGGCCCGGGGTTCCGGCGTTCGCCCGCTGGTCGCGCCCCGCGTTCGAGTCGAGGAACGCCCGGAGCACGGCGAGCGACTTCGCATCCACCGACGCGTCGGTGCCGAAGTGCTTGTCGAGGCCGCTCAGAACCGCCTGCCACGAGCCCGCCGGCAGCAGCGCCGGCGGGTAGGCCACGTGGCAACTCCCGCACTCGGCCTTGTAGACCGGATCCGTGACGGTGAACGATTTGTCCTTCGCGAGGGCCTCGTGCGCGACGAGCGCAAAGGCGAACAGCAAGCTCGACGTCCAGACGACGAGGTCGAAGATCCTCCGCTTGTCATCATTGGTCATTTTCAGCTCCCGTCATTTGAGCGACATCAGATAGGCGAGTACGTCGCCCTTCTCGGCCGGAGTACAGGTGCGCTTCAGGACGTCGTTGCAGTTGCGGGTGAACCACTTCTCGACCTTTACGGAGTCGGTGAACCGCGCCGGGCTCGCGGCCGGGGCGAGCGGCGCAATCGTCTTGCCGGTGACCGCGTGCCGGCCCGCTGCGACCGGGCTTTGGGTGTGGCAGGAGGCACAGCTCCAGTCGCCGGCGTGGACGGAATTGAAGAACGCCTCGCCGCGTTGCGCGGAGAAGCCGCCGAATGCCGGCGCTGCCTGTCGCGCGGCGAGTTCGTAGCCGCGCTGGATCTCGGCAGGGGTTTGCGCCACCACGATTCCCGCGCCGAGCAGGCCGGCGCCCAAACCCAGTATTCGAAACGCTCGTCTCATCGCTTGCTCCCGTGTTGTACGGAGGGATGAGGCGAGAGTAGGCGCCGAGGATTATCTGTTCCTTAACTGACTCTCGAGGGGCTCCAACGGGTGCCTCGAGGGGCTTGCCTGCGCAGGGCACGCCCCCCGCAATGACGGGACGAAGCCTCGTCCGCGCTAACATTGCGGTCGCGTTCCACCGCCGTTCCCAAATTTCACTCATGCCAAAACTCACCGGCCGCCGCGCCTTCCTCCAGCTCCTGGTCGACGAGGGCCTCACGCACCTCTTCGGCAATCCCGGCACCACCGAGCTGCCGATCATGGAGGTCGTCCCCGACTTCCCGCAGCTCAAGTTCGTGCTCGGGCTCCACGAGTCGGTGGTGCTCGGGATGGCCGACGGCTTCGCGCGCGCGTCGGGGCGGCTCGCCGCCGCGAACGTGCACGTGGCACCGGGGCTCGGGAACGCGATGGGCGCGCTCTACAACGCGAAGTTCTCCAACTCGCCGATGATCGTCACCGCCGGCCAGCAGGAACAGGGGCACGGGCTGCTCGAGCCCTTGCTGTACGACCCGCTGGTGCCGCTCGCCCAGCCGCTCGTCAAGTGGGCGATCGAAGTGACCCGCGTCGAGGACCTGCCCCGCATCATTCATCGCGCGGCGAAGGTCGCGCTCACGCCGCCGACCGGGCCGGTGTTCATCAGTTTGCCCGGCGACGTGCTCGACGCGCAGGCCGAGCTCGACCTCGGGCGCCCGGTGCGCGTCGATGCGCGCGTGCGGCCGTCGGACGATGCGCTCGATCGCCTCGCGACGACCCTGCTCGCGGCCCGCAAGCCCGCGATCCTCGCGGGGCAGGAGCTCGCGACTCGCGACGCGTTCGGCGAGGCCGCCGAGCTCGCCGAGCTGCTCGGCGCGGCGGTGTTCGGGTCGCCGATTCCGTACTCGGCGCAGTTCCCGACCGAGCATCCCGCGTACCTCGGCGCGCTGACCCGCAACCAGAAGCAGGTGCGCGCCGCGCTCGAGCCCTTCGATCTGCTCGTCTGCCTCGGCGCGGATCTGCTCCGGATGTCGGTGTACAGCCCGGTCGAGCCGCTGCCCGACGGCCTGCCGGTGGTGCACGTGAGCGAGCGCGGCTGGGAGCTCGGCAAGAACTACCGTACCGACCTCGCGATCCAGGCCGACGTGAAGGAAACCCTGCGCGCGCTGCTGCCGCTCGTGCGTGCGCGACGCGCGCCGGAGACTGCGGCGCAGGCGTCGTTGCGACTCGCCGAGCTGAAGCCGCGCAACTGGTCGGCGCAGCGCGCAAGAGCGGCGGTGGACGCGATGATGGACGCGGAAGCGACGCCGATCGATCCGCGCTACCTGATGCTGCGCATCAGCGAGCACCTGCCGAAAGACGCGGTGGTGGTCGAGGAGGCGCTCACCTCGTCGACGTCGCTGCCGGGGTTCCTCCGTCTCGCCGATCGGCGCAGCTTCTACGGGCTGGCGAGCGGCGGGCTCGGCTTCGCGCTGCCGGGCGCGATCGGCGTGAGCCTCGCGCTGCCCGGACGGCCGGTGACCGCCGTGGTCGGCGACGGCAGCGCGATGTACGGCATTCAGGCGCTCTGGACCGCCGCGCACCTGAAGCTGCCGATCACCTACGTCATCGCCAACAATCGCAGCTACCGCATCCTCAAGGAGCGGCTCGTGTCGATGCGCGCGACCGACAAGTTCGTCGGCATGGACATCCGCGATCCCGCAATCGACTACGCGGGTCTCGCGCAATCCATGGGCGTTCCCGCCCGGCGCGTGTCCGACCCGAACGATGTCGTGCCCGCCCTGCGCGAGGCCGCCGCGCGCGGCGGGCCGGGTCTGATCGAAGTGATGGTGGCGGACGGATTCGGCGCGTGACGGGGGATTCTCGCAACGCGCTGCCGCCGGCGCTCGTCGCCTCGCTGGTGCTGCACGCGCTCGCGCTGATCATCCTCGGGCCGCGCCTCGGCACGCCCGCGCCGGCGCGGCCCGAGCCGGTGACGATTCTCGCGATGCGGCTCGAGCCGGTGCCCGAGCGCGCGGTCGTCAAGCCCTCGGCGCCGCCCGAGGTGCTCAAGAACACGCTCGATCCGCCGCAGGCGAAGCCGCTCGAGGACCCGATCACGTCGCGCGAGCGTCGGCGCATCGCGGAGAAGGACCAGGCCGCGAAAACGCCCAAGCCGAAGCCCGATGCGCCGCCGCCGCGACCCGAGCTGCCGGAGCCGGCCGCCCGCGAGGCGCCGCTCGGCCGCGGACTCGATCTGCGCGTGCCCGAGACGCCGCGCGCCGAGCGCCTCAGCCCCGAGCAGCTGCGCGAGACCCTGGGGCGGTTGTCGGAGGAACTGCTCTATCCCGCCGACGCGCTGCGCCGCGGGCTCGAGGGCGAGGTCGTGATCCTGGTCGAACTGGGCGAGGACGGTCGCATTCTCAATGCCTCGATCGCCAGCGGCTCCGGCCACCCGCCGCTCGACGACGCGGCGGTGCGTGCAGTGAAGCGCCTCGGCACGCTCGGGCCGGCGTCGGCGCACAAGTCGATCCTCCTGCCCGTGCGGTTCCGGATCCTCTAATGCGGGGCGGCACCGTCGCGTTTGATCCGAGTCGAGCTCGACGGGGTACAGAATCCGGGCAGCGGTGCCGCACGTGTTCTTGGAGTTCTGGGCGGCGCATCTCGAGATCGACTGCAGTGTCAACGGCTCGTTGCGGCGAATTGCGGGATAATGGGTGAACCGCGCCGTAGCGGCAGTGTGTCTTCTCTGCCAGCACGCCTGCGCGGTTTCCCCTCCCTCGAAAGATCAAACTCCCATGAACAAAGGAGAAACACTATGAAGTTCAAAGGCTATTCTCGCCATCGCAACGGCGGCGATCGTCTCGTTCTCGACCACCGGCGCGTACGCGCAGTCGGAGAAGGAGAAGAAGCAGGCCGAGGTCCGCAAGCAGACCGAGCAAGCGCTCGCGGACTTCTACAAGAGCGCTCCGGCGAGCTTAAGGCCGAGGTTGCCAAGGCGCCCGGGTACGCCGTGTTCTCGACGTTCGGGATGAGCTTCCTGATCGGCGGCACCGGCGGCAAGGGCATCGCGGTCGACAACAAGACCAAGAAGGTGACCTACATGGACCTTGCGGGGGCGAGTGCCGGGTTAACGATCGGCGCGCAAGAGGCGCGGTACCTGTACGTGTTCAAGGATACGGCGTCCCTGCAGCGGTTCATCGACTCCGGCTGGGACGCGGGTGCGGAACTGGCCGCGGGCGCCGGCGCTGGCGAAAAATCCGGCACCGCGCAAGCCGGAACGTTCACCGGCGGCCGGGTCTACATGCTGACGAAGGCCGGCTTCCAGGCCGCTGCAGCGGTGGGCGGCACCAAGGTCTGGAAGGACAAGGAGCTGAACTAAGCAGCAGACAGCCACCCCGCACGGCGTCGCGCGCCGCCGTGCGGGGTAAACTCGCGTCGCGATCCAGTGACGCGAATTTTCCATGCCGCGCATCGACTCCCTCGACACCCTCCGCGATCGGCTGCGTCTCTTCATCGCCGAGCGCGACTGGGACCAGTTCCACAACCCGAAGAACCTCGCGATGGCGCTCGTCGCCGAGGCGGGTGAGCTCGTCGAGCACTTCCAGTGGCTCACGCCGGAGCAGGCGGACCGCCTGTCGCTGGAGACCCTCGCCGAAGTCGAGCACGAGATCGCCGATGTGCTCATCTTCCTCGTCGAGCTCGCCGATCGCCTGAAGATCGACCCGCTCGCCGCAGCGGAGGCGAAGCTGGCGCTCAACGCGCAGAAGTACCCGGTCGAAAAGGCGCGCGGCAAGTCGACCAAGTACGACAAGCTGTAGCGACAGCATTGCTCGCGTACCGCCACCTCTTCTCACGCCGGCAGCTTCGCCGACGTGTTCAAGCACGCGCTGCTCGCGCGGCTGCTCGTCGCGCTCGGCAAGAAGGACAAGCCGTGCTGCTACGTGGACACCCACGCGGGCCTGGGCGTGTACGACCTCTCGCACGCGTGGTCGGCGAAGAATGCCGAGTTCCGTGGCGGCATCGGGAGGTTGTGGGGGCGACGACGACGCGCCGGCGGTGTTCGCACCCTATCTCGACGCGGTCCGCGCGGAGAACCGCGGCAAGGAGCTGCGCTACTACCCCGGCTCGCCGCGGATCGCGCAGCGACTGCTGCACCCGGGCGACCGACTCGTCCTGTCGGAGCTGAACAAGGCCGACTGCGCCGCGCTCGCCGAGCGCTGTGCGGCCGACCGGCGCGTCACCGTGCACCTGATGGACGGCTATCAGTCGCTCAAGGCGCACCTGCCGCCACCGGAGCGGCGCGGACTCGTGCTCGTCGACTCGTCGTTCGACCGCGCCGGGGAGTTCAGGCGCCTTGCCGATGCCCTCGCCGCGGCTCACCAGCGCTGGGCGACGGGCATCTATGCGCTCTGGTATCCGCTGATGGCGCCGACCGCGATGCGCGCGTTCGAGCGCGATGTGGTCGCCACGGGGATCCGCAAGATCCTGCAGCTCGAGCTCGCGGTGCGCCCCGACGGCTGGGCGCTCGGCATGCACGGTTGCGGAATGCTCGTCGTCAATCCGCCGTTCGGGTTCGACGCGGAGGCAGAGACGATCCTTGCCTGGCTCTGGCGCGAGCTCGCCGTCGAGAAGCAGGGCGGCCAGCGCGCCCGCTGGCTCGTGCCGGAGTGACGCCTACCTGCAGCCTGAAGGCGCCGCGCTCGTCGGGGAGGCGGGGAAACGTCGCGCCGCATTCTGCACCTCGACATGGACGCGTTCTTCGCGTCGGTCGAGCTGCTGCGGCGTCCCGACCTGAAGGGCCAGCCGGTGGTGATCGGCGGGCGCGGCGATCCGACGCGCCGCGGCGTCGTCTCCACCGCGACGTACGAGGCGCGCGCGTTCGGCGTGCGCTCCGGCATGCCGCTGCGCACCGCGCTGAAGCTCTGCCCCGCGGCGGTTTTCCTCCCGGTCGACTTCGAGGAGTACCACCGCTACTCGGCGCTGTTCAAGGCCGTGATGAAGCGCGTCTCGCCGCTGATGGAAGATCGCGGCATCGACGAGGCGTATCTCGATATCACGGCGATCGACCGCTCCAGCGTGGACATCGGGCGCGAAATCAAGGCAGCACATCCGCGACGAGACCGGGCTCACGTGCTCGATCGGCATCGCACCCAACAAGCTGCTCGCGAAGATGGCCTCGGAGCTGCAGAAGCCGGACGGCCTGACCGTGCTGGTCGCGGATGACCTCGAGTCGCGCATCTGGCCGCTCGGCGTCCGAAAGGTGCCCGGCATCGGGCCGAAGACCGAGGCGCGGCTCGCCGAGATGGGCGTGCACACGATCGGCGAGCTTGCCGCGGTGCCGATCGAGACGCTCGGCGAGCGCTTCGGGCGCTCGTACGGCGTGTTCCTGCACGAGGCTGCGCGCGGGATCGACGACGATCCGATCGTGACGCACTGGGAGCCCAAGCAGCGCAGCCGCGAGACGACGTTCCAGGAGGACACCGGCGACTGGCAGACGATCGCGCGCACGATCGCCGGCCTCGCGCGCGAGGTCACCGGGGATCTGCGCGAGGAGGGCTACCGCGCCCGGACCGTCGGCATCAAGCTGCGCTTCGCCGACTTCGAGACGCACACGCGCGAGAAGACGCTCCCCGAGCCCACCGACGCCGAAACGGCGATCCGCAAGGCCGCATTCGAATGCCTTGGCCGGCTCAAGCTCGACCGGCGCGTGCGGCTGCTCGGGGTGCGCGTCGGCGAGCTGAGCCGCGGCGACTCGACTTAGCCGCCCCGGTCGATTAACCTTCCGCGCTTCGTCCCCCGTTTATCGGTCAATCAACAATGAGCACCGCGCCCGACTACCTCCAGCCAGGAAAGAGCCAGTGGATCGGCAAGCCGGTCCGTCGCCTCGAGGACCAGCACCTCATGACCGGGCGGGGCAAGTTCACCGACGACGTGACCTTGCCGAACCAGGCGCACTGCGCCTTCGCGCGCTCGCAGTACGCGCATGCCCGCATCGTCAGGATCGACACGACCGCGGCGCGCAAGGCGCCCGGCGTGATCGCGGTGTTCACCGGCGCGGACCTCATCGCCGACGGCGTCGGCCAGTTGCCGTTCGCGCAGATGCACAAGCGGCCCGACGGCTCGCCGGTCGTCGCCCCGCCGCGCTATCCGCTCACCGCCGACGCGGCGCGGTTCGTCGGCAATGCCTTCGCGATGGTGATCGCCGAAACCCGCAACCAGGCGAAGGACGCCGCGGAGCTCGTGGAGGTCGAGTGGGAGGATCTCCCGGCGATCGTCGAGGCTGTCGACGCCGCGCGCGCGGACGCGCCGGCGCACTGGCCCGCCGCCTTCACACCCGAGTACGGGAACATCGCTGCGATCTACCGCATCGGCGACGCGGCCGCGGTCGACGCTGCGTTCGCGGCCGCGCACAAGGTCGTTGCGATCCGGATCGTCAACAACCGCATCGTCTCGAACCCGATCGAGCCGAAATCGGTGCTCGCGGCCTACGACGCCGGGACGCAATCGTTCACCCTGTGGTGCCCGACGCAGAACACCCAGCTCATGAAGGCGCAGCTCGCGGAGAACGTGCTCAAGGTGCCCAAGGACAATTTCCGGGTGATCTGCGGCGACCTCGGCGGCGCTTTCGGCACGCGTGTGTGGCCGTATCCGGAGTACGCGGCGGTCGCCTACGCGGCGCGCAAGGTCGGCCGGCCGGTGAAGTGGCTCGCCGACCGCTCCGAAACGTTCCTCTCCGACAACCACGGCCGCGACCACGTGAGCGAGGCCTCGGTCGCGATCGACGCGGAGCAGCGCTTCACCGCGATGCGCATCCGCACGTACGCGAACATCGGCGCGTACATCTCGAACTTCGGCGCGGCGGTGCCGGCGATGTCGGGCGCGCGCACGCCGACCGGCGTGTACCGCATCCCGCTCCTGCACCAGGAGATCCGGATGATGTTCACCAATACCGGACCGGTCGACGCGTACCGCGGCGCCGGGCGGCCGGAGGCCGGCTATCTGATGGAGCGGCTCGCGAGCCGCGCGGCGATCGAGCTCGGCGTCGACCCGGTCGAGCTGCGGCGCAAGAACTTCATCCGCCCGCAGGACATGCCCTACAAGAACGCCGCCGGTTACATCTACGACTGCGGCAACTTCCCGGGCGTGCTCGACAAGGCGCTTGCCGCGGCGGACTGGAACGGGTTCCCCGCGCGCAAGAGCGACGCGAAGCGGCGCGGACTGCTCGCCGGACGCGGGCTCGCGTCTTACGTCGAGGTCACCGGCAGCGCGAACCTGACCGAATCGGTCGACGTGACGGTGAGCGGCGACGGGCGCGTCACGGTCGTGTCCGGCACGCAGTCGATGGGGACCGGGCTCTGGACGTCGTACGCGCAGATCATCGCCGAGCGGCTCGGCGTGTCGCCCGACGTGGTGACGCTGATCCAGGGCGACACGTCGATCGTGAAGTCGGGAGGCGGCAGCGGCGGCTCGCGCTCCCTCCAGGTCGGCGGCGGCGCGGTGCTCGCCGGCGCCAACGCGACGGTGGACACCGGGCGCAAGCTCGCCGCGGTCGCCCTTGAAGCGGCGGAAGGCGACATCGAGTTTCGCGCCGGGCGGTTCGTGATCGGGGGCACCGACCGGGGCATCGGGCTCTTCGAGCTGGCGAAGCGCCAGCCGGAAGCGAAGTTCGTCGCGAGCGCATCCGAGACGGCCAAGGACCAGACGTGGCCGAACGGCTGCCAGATCGCCGAGGTCGAGGTCGATCCCGAGACTGGCGTCGTGAACGTCACGCGCCACGTCGCGGTCGACGACATCGGCCGCGTGATGAACCCGCTCATCGCGCACGGCCAGATCGAGGGCGGCATCGCGCAGGGCATCGGGCAGGCGCTCGTCGAGCGCACGGTGTACGACCCGGAGAACGGGCAGCTGCTCACCGGCTCGTTCGCGGACTACGCGATGCCGCGCGCCGACGACGTCCCCGACCTCGTATGCCAGTTCGACGAATCGACGCCGAGCCCGCTGAACGCCCTCGGCGCGAAGGGCGCCGGCGAGTCGGGCACGCACGGCGCGGTGCCCGCGGTGGTGAATGCGGTGATCGACGCGCTCGGCGAGCTGGGCATCCGCGAGATCGAGATGCCGGTGACGCGCGAGAAAGTGTGGCGTGCGATCCGTGCAGCCGGGCAGCGACGCTGAGGCACGTGCCGACCCGGGCCTGACGGCCGTTCCCGGCCTGAAGGTCGGCCATCACACGCTCGCGGAGCGGCCGACCGGCTGCACCGTGATCCTCGCCGAGGCGGGCGCGGTCGCGGGCGTCGACGTGCGCGGCGGCGCGCCGGGCACGCGCGAGACCGACCTCCTCGATCCGAGCAACACCGTGCGGCGGGTTCATGCGGTGGTGCTGTCGGGTGGCAGCGCGTTCGGGCTGGACGCTGCGACCGGTGTCGTGCGCTTTCTCGAGGAGCGCGGCGTCGGCTTCGACGTCGGGGTCGCGAAGGTGCCCATCGTGCCGGCGGCCGTCCTGTTCGATCTCGCGATTGGCGGCAAGCCGCACGTGCGGCCCACGGCCGAGAGCGGTTATCGCGCGGCGCAGGCGGCGACCGATCGACCCGTCGTGGAGGGCAACGTCGGCGCGGGCGCGGGCGCGACCGTCGGCAAGATCGCCGGTTCCGCCCGGGGGATGAAGAGCGGGCTCGGGACCGCGTCGATCACGCTCCCCGACGGTCTGATCGTCGCGGCGCTGGTGGCGGTGAACGCGGTGGGCGACGTGCTCGATCCGGCGACCGGCCACCTCATCGCCGGCGTGCGCACCGAGGACGGACGCGCGCTCGCGGATGCGCGGAAGCTCCTCCGGACAGGCGGTTTCAAGCCGCTGGTCCGATCCGGCGAGAACACCACGATCGGCGTGGTCGCGACCAACGCGGCGCTCGACAAGGCGCAGGCGCGCAAGGTGGCCCAGATGGCGCAGGACGGCTTTGCGCGGACGATCGTGCCTGCGCACACGCCGCTTGACGGCGATACCATCTTCGCGCTCGCGACCGGTATCCTGCCGGGCGGAGCCGACGTCATGACGATCGGCGCGCTCGCGGCCGACGTCATGGCTCAGGCGGTCGTGCGCGCGGTGCACGCGGCGACCGGGCTGCCCGGGCTGCCGGCGGCGCGCGATCTCGCGCCGGCGCCCTGACCCAGGAGAACGACGATGTCGATCACCGACCAACGCGCCGCGGCCGTCGCCGCGACGATCGAGACGGCGCGCGGAATCGTCGCGCGAATGGGCGTGACGCGCGCCGCGCTCGATCAGCTCAAGTCGACGCTGATCGCGCTCGGCGAGCGCACCGAGCTCTTCCCGCCCGAGCACTTCCGGATCCCGGCCGGGCGCGGGAACGGGATCTTCCACCTCGCCGAGGACCCGGACGGATCGTTCGCGCTCTACGGGTCGGCGGGCCTGCCCGGCGCCAAGCAGCTGCCGCACGATCACACGACCTGGGCGGTGATCGCCGGCATCTACGGCGACGAGCACAACGTGTTCTACCGCCGCAGCGACGACGGTTCCGTCGCGGGACGCGGCGCGCTGAAGCAGACCGGCGAGATCACCGTGCGCAAGGGCAGCGCCTGCGCGCTGATGCCCGACGACTTTCACACGATCGAGACGCGAGGCACCGAACCCAAGCTGCATCTGCATCTCTACGGGCGCACGCTCGAGGACCTGCCCGGCCGCATCGGCTTCGAGAGCGACGCGGGCGGCGCCTACCGGCGCTTCATGGCGAAGCCGGAGATCGTGAGCCCGCTCGTCACCGCGCCCGAGCTGCGCGCGATGCTCGGCGACGGGGCGGAGCTCGCGCTGCTCGACGTGCGCGAGGAGGGCGTGTTCTCGAAAGCGCACCTGCTCACCGCGGCGAGCGTGCCGCTGTCGCGGCTGGAGATGCGGATCGACGCGATGGTCCCGCGGCGCTCAACTCGCATCGTGCTCTGCGATGACGACGAATTGCTGGCCCAGCGCACCGCGGCGGTCCTGCGCCGCTTCGGTTACCGGCACCTCTCGGTGCTCGCGGGCGGGATCGGCGCGTGGAAGGCGGCGGGGTTCGAGCTGTTCTCCGGCGTATATGTGCCGAGCAAGGCGTTCGGCGAGTTCGTCGAGTACGCGTCCGCGACGCCGCGCATCGGCGCCGCCGAGCTGAAGGCCAAGCTGGACGCCGGCGAGGACGTCGTCGTCCTCGACTCGCGCCCGATGGACGAGTATCGCGTCATGAACATCCCCGGCGCGGCGGACTGCCCGGGCGCGGAGCTCGTCTATCGCGTCCACGAGGTCGTGAAACGGCCCGAGACGCTCGTCGTCGTGAACTGCGCCGGACGGACGCGCTCGATCATCGGTGCGCAGTCGCTCATCAATGCCGGCATCCCGAACAAGGTGGTCGCGCTCAAGAACGGCACCATGGGCTGGCATCTTGCCGGGCTCGCCCTCGAGCATGGCTCGACGCGCCATGCGCCCGCACCCGGCGAAGCGGCGCTCGCCAAAGCGCGCGCGGCCGCGACGCGCGTCGCCGAGCGCTTCGGCGTGAAGCGCATCGGCGCTGGGGAGCTCGACCGCTTGCGGTCGGACACCTCGCGGACGCTCTATTGCTTCGACGTGCGCAGCCCGGACGAGTACCGCGCGGGGCATCGAGCGGGATTTGCGAGCGCGCCCGGCGGCCAGCTCGTGCAGGCGACCGATGTCTACGCCGCAGTCCGAAATGCGCGCATCGTCCTCGCGGACACGGACGGCGTGCGCGCGACCATGACCGCTTCCTGGCTCCTGCAGATGGGTTGGCCCGAGGTTTACGTGCTCGACCACGCGGCGCCCGCGGGCGCACTCGTCCCCGGCGTCGACGCGCCGCGCGTGCTCGGGTTGGACGATGCGAAGCTCGGGGAAATCGACGCCGCGACGCTGCAGAAGGCGTTGGTCGGCGACGACGTGGCGGTCGTGGACTTCGCAACGAGCATCCAGTATCGCGACGCGCACATCCCGGGCGCGTGGTTCGCGGTGCGCAGCCGACTGCGCGACGCGCTCGGGAAGATCGGCCCCGTGAAGCGGTTCGTCTTCACCTCGCCCGACGGTACCTTGGCGCGGCTCGCGGCGCTCGATGCGGCCGGCCTGACCGATGCGCCGGTATCGGTGCTCGCGGGCGGAACGGACGCCTGGAAGGCAGCGGGGCTTCCGCTCGAGAGCGGGAACGCCCGGCTCGCCGCCGGGACCGACGACGTGTACTACAAGCCCTACGATCGCCAGGCGCAGATCGAGCAGGCGATGCAGGACTATCTCGACTGGGAGGTCGCGCTGGTGGAGCAGGTCAAGCGCGAGGCGTACTTGACGTTCAGACGCTGAAGATCGCACGGCAGAGCTGCTCGGGCCGCCGCCGGCCGAGCGCGCGGTGCGGATCATGGTGACGCTGCCCGCCGAGGCCGCAACGGACTACGGCCTCGTGCGGCGGCTCGTCGCGGCGGGGATGGACATCGCGCGCATCAATTGTGCGCACGACGATGCGACGGCGTGGGAAGCGATGGCCGAGCACGTCCGTCGCGCTGGCGGTACCGTCGGGCGGCCGGTCAAGATCCTGATGGATCTTGCGGGGCCGAAGCTGCGCACCGGGCCGATCGCCGCGGGGCCCGCAGTTCTGAAGCTGCGGCCGGCGCGCGACGCGTACGGCCGCGTCGTCGCGCCCGTGCGGCTCGCGTTGCGCGCCTTCGCCGCGGACGACGCCGGCGACGGCGCGGAGCACCCGCTGCGCGCGCCCGCGGACTGGCTCGCACGCCTGCGAGAGGGGCATCGCGTGGATTGCACGGACGCGCGGGGCGCCGAGCGAAGCTTCCGGGTTGTGGAGACCGGCGAGGGGGTTGCGTCGCTCGAAGCCGCGAAGACCGTCTATCTGACCGCGGAGACGAAGCTGCGCCGCCGGCGCAACGGCAAGGGACCGCGCGGGACGACGCTCGACGGATTCCTCCGCCACGGCGGGCAGCGTGCGCATGTGTCGCGGTGACCTCCTCCACGTGACCCGATCCGGCATCGGTCGCCCCGCCACCGAGGCGCGAGGTCGCCGGAAGGCGAGTCCCGCGACGGTTCCGTGCACGCTGCCGGAGGTGGTCGGGCAGGTGCGCAGAGGCGAGCGGATCTGGTTCGACGACGGGCGCATCGGCGGCGTCGTGCGGCGCGCCACGCGCGACCGCCTCGAGGTCGAGATCACCCACGCCCGCGACGGCGGCGAGGCGCTCGCGGGCGACAAGGGCATCAACCTGCCCGACAGCGCGACTCGAGCTGCCGGCGCTGACCGAGAAGGACATCGCGGATCTCACGGTCGTCGCGCGGCACGGCGATATCGTCGGGCTGTCGTTCGCGCAGCGCGCGGCCGACGTCGAGACGCTGCTCGAGTGCCTGCACGGCCTGGGCGCGACGCACCTCGGATTGATCCTCAAGATCGAGACGCGCCACGGCTTCGAGAACCTGCCCGAGCTCGCTGTTCGCGGCGATGGCGAGCCAGGCGGCCGGGATCATGATCGCGCGCGGCGATCTCGCGGTGGAATGCGGCTACGAGCGGCTCGCCGAGGTGCAGGAGGAGATCCTCTGGCTCGCCGAGGCGGCGCACATGCCGGTCGATCTGGGCGACGCAGGTGCTCGAGACGCTCGCCAAGACCGGCCGGCCCTCGCGCGCCGAGATCACCGATGCCGCGATGGGCGAGCGTGCGGAGTGCGTGATGCTGAACAAGGGCCCGCACGTGCTGGACGCGATCCGCCACGGCACGATCCGCTCCGCGCGAAAGCGCGTGAGCAGTCGCACGAACATCTCCTCGCTGTCCACCACGTCGTGGAAGCCGAACTGCCGCGCCTTGGTGGTGCTCGTCATCACGTCCCAGTCGCAGCCGAACACGTAGTCGCCGAACGGCCAGGCGACCAGCTCGTCGAAGCGGTACGGCTTCAGGCCGTGTTTCGCGGCGAGCTGGTCCCACAGCGACGCCTTGTCGGCCATGTGGGCGACGAGGGAGATGGTCTGGACGTCTCCGGCCGGCATCTCGAACACGGCGGCGATCTTCGGCCAGACGTTGCACCAGCGGAAGAAGTCGCCGTTCGTGACGTTGAACGCCTGGTTCGCGCAGCGCGGCTCGGTCGCGGCCCAACGCAATGCGCTCGCGAGGTGCGACGATTCGGTCACCTGGTAGACCGACCGGAACGCGCCGGGTTTGCCGGGGAAGCGCAGGGGCAGCCCGAACGCCTTGCTGATCGACGCGTAGACCGCGATCACCGACAGGATGCTCATCGAGGTGCCCGGCGAGAAGCCGCAGAGGGTGTGCGGCCGGATCTCGGTCCAGCTCCAGCGCTTGCCGCGCTGCTGTTGTTCCCGTTGATACTCGGTCAGCCAGTCGATCTGGTCGAAGTAGAAGTCGGGCGGCATGTGGCGCGGATCGTCTTCGCGCGCCGGCGTCCTGAACGGCCCGAGATGCGCGCCGTAGTACTTGTTACCGGTGACGAGCACCACGCGCTCGAGCTTTGTCGAGGCGCGGTCGATCGCGCTCACCGTGTTCACCAGCATGTCGCGGTTCGCGACGACGTTGGTCGCGAAGTTCGCGGCCGCACCGGTCGACGCCTGGAACGCCGCGTAGAACACGTGCGTGACGTCCTTCAGGCCGGCGAGCTTCGCCTCGACCGCGCGCGTGTCGAGCACGTCGACCGGGATGAAGCGCACGCGCGGGCCGTCCTCGCCCTTGCGCCGCGACAGCCCGATCACCTGCCAGTCGGGCAGGCTCGAGAGCTTCTCGACGACGTAGCGACCGATGACGCCCAGGGCGCCGACGACGACGGCGGTCTTCATGCCGGCGTCCTTGCGAGCGCCGCGAGGCAATCGTCCGCGAGCGGCACGAGCGGCGTGAAGTCGCGGTTGGCGTGATGCATCGCGCGGACGGGCCGGGTGATCCGGTTCTCCACCGAGTTCGCGTTGATGTAGACGATCGTGCGGCGCTTCGGCGTGAGGTTCTCGGGCGAAGCATGCACCAGGTTGCAGTTCATGAACATCACGCTGCCCGCCCCGAAGGTCATCGCCTGGATGCCGTGCTCCGCGACGAGCCGCGCGATCGCGGGGCGCTCGATGTCGACGACGGTGTAGCCGGTCGGGTTGCGGTCCGGGTTGGTCTCGTCGATATGGCCGTAATGATGCGAGCCCGGTATCACGAGGAGCGGGCCGTTGGTCGCATCCACGTCATCGAGATACACCGCGATCATCAGCGCGCGCGGCGTCGGCATCCCGTCCTCGAGCCGCCAGGTGCCGTAGTCCTGGTGCCACCAGAAGCTCTCGCCGTCGAACGCCGCCTTGGGGTTGATGCGGAGCTGGTGGATGTACACGTCGCTCCCGAGCAGCTGCTTCGCCGGCTCGATCCAGCGCGGATGCAGCGACAGCCGGCGGAACGCCTCGCTGTATTTGTCGGCGGCGTAGATGAGCCGCGGTTCCTCGGAGCCGCGCCGCTGCATGTGCACCTCGGGCCGGCGCTCGTGGATGATGCGGTCGAGCTCGGCGTTGAGGACGGCGACCTCTTCGGCAGTGAAGAGGTTCGGCACCGTAATGTAGCCCCGGCGGTGGTAATCGGCGATCTGCTGGTCTTTGAGCCTCACTCCGCCTCCTAGCGTTCGCGCCGGCCGTCCTACTGCCCCGCCTGCTTCGTCCAAGAATCGCGCAACGTGACGGCCCGGTTGAACACCGGCCTGCCCGGCCGCGAGTCGCGCAGGTCGGCCACGAAATAGCCGTGCCGCTCGAACTGGAAGCGGTCCTCGGGCTTCGCGTCCCGCAGCGCCGGCTCGAGATACGCGGAGATCACTTTCTTCGCGTTCGGGTTGATGTCGTCGAGCCAGTTGTATTCCTCGGGGGCTTCGGACGCGTGGGCCTTCCCGGACTCGTCGACCTCGGCCGCCCGCAGCCCGCTCGCGCCCGCGCTTGGATCCCGGGAAGGGCACCGAGAAGAGGCGGTCGTAGAGTCGCACCTCCGCCTGGTACGCGTGCGCGACGCTGACCCAGTGGATGTTGCCCTTCACCTTGACCTTGTCCGACCCCGGCGTGCCCGACCGCGAGTCGGGCAGGACCTCGCAGTGCACCGCCGTCACGTTGCCCGCGGCGTCCTTGTCGCAGCCGGTGCACTTCACGACATAGCCGTAGCGCAGCCGCACCATGTTGCCCGGGAAGAGGCGGAAATACCCCTTGGGCGGCGACTCCTGGAAGTCCTCGCGCTCGATCCACAGCTCGCGGCCGAAGGGCATCCGCCGCTTGCCGAGCTCGGGCTTCTGCGGATGCACCGGCGCCTCGGCTTCCTCGACCTGGCGCGCGGGATAGTTGTCGATCACGAGCTTCAGAGGGTCGAGCACCGCGGTCGCGCGCGGCGCACGCTCGTTCAGGTCCTCGCGCAGGCAGTCCTCGAGCACCGTCATGTCGATCCACGAATCGGCCTTGGACACGCCGATGCGCTCGGCGAAGAGGCGGACCGATTCGGGCGTGAAGCCGCGGCGCCGGAAGCCGACGATCGTCGGCATGCGCGGATCGTCCCAGGCATCGACGTGCTTCTCGTCGACGAGCTGGATGAGATTGCGCTTCGAGAGCCGGACGTAGGTGAGGTTGAGCCGCGCGAACTCGATCTGCTGCGGCAGCGGGCGGTTGAGCAGGCCCATCTCGCCGAGCCGCTCGTTCAGCCAGTTGTAGAGGGGGCGATGGTCCTCGAACTCGAGCGTGCAGATCGAGTGGGTGATGTTCTCGAGCGCGTCCGAGATGCCGTGCGCGTAGTCGTACATCGGGTAGATGCACCACTTGTCGCCGGTCCGGTGATGGTGCGCGTGCCGGATCCGGTAGGCGACCGGGTCGCGCAGGTTGATGTTCGGCGAGCCCATGTCGATCTTGAGCCGCAGCACGCGCGCGCCGTCGGCGAATTCGCCCGCGCGCATGCGCCGGAAGAGGTCGAGGCTCTCCGCCGCCGGGCGGTCGCGATAGGGGCTGTTCTCGCCCGCCTCGGTGAGGGTGCCGCGCAGCGCGCGCATCTCGTCGGCGGTGAGGTCGTCGACGTACGCGAGACCATGCTCGATGAAGGCCTCGCCGAACCGGTACAGGAAATCGAAGTAGTCGGACGCGTAATACAGGTTCGGCCCCCAGTCGAAGCCGAGCCAGCGCACCGCATCGAGGATCGAGTCGACGTACTCCTGTTCCTCCTTGGTCGGGTTCGTGTCGTCGAACCGCATGTGGCACGCGCCGCCGTAGTCGCGCGCGAGCCCGAAGTTGAGGCAGATCGATTTCGCGTGGCCGATGTGGAGGTAGCCGTTCGGCTCCGGCGGGAAGCGCGTGCGGATCTTCGCCGGGTCGAGCGCCCCGGCGAGATGCGCCTCCGCGAGGCCCGGCCCGCCACTCCAGCGCCGCGCGGCGTACTTGCCGCTCGCGAGGTCGCCCTCGACGATCGTGCGGATGAAGTTGGTGCCGGACGGCGCGTTGTCGCTGGTGGCCATGGTGCGATTCTATCGCAGCGCAGCACGCGCCCGTCGCAGTGCGGAAACCCGCGCGCGTTGATTCACCTCACACCCGCCGGCGCCGACGGCGCGGAGCATAGATCCACTGGCAGGAGGAGAGCGCCTATGGATCATGCCCCGTCGGTCCGTTCGGTGGTGGAGCTGCTTTCGGTCGCGCTCGTCATGGAGCGCGCGGCGGCGGAGCGGTACGCCGAGCTCGCGCGCCGCATGGTCGAGCGCGAGCACGACGAGCTCGCCGACCTCTTCACCCGCCTCGGCCGGCTCGAGCGCGACCACGCCCGCTTCATCGAGCGACGCCTGGCCGGCCAGATTCCGCCGCCTGCCGTCACCGCAAGCGTGGAGTCGATCGCCCTGGACGAGGAGGCGCCGCTCACGCCGCACGCGGTCCTGCTCGCCGCGCTGCGAAGCGAGGTGGACGCGAAGGCCCACTTCGAGCGCATCGCCGCCGCAGCGCAAGAGGCCGCCGTGCGGCGACTCGCCGAGGACATGGCGGCCGAGGAGGCCGAGCACATCGACCGGATCGCCGCCGCGCTCGCGCAGCATCCCGGCCCGGCGGCCGACTGGAGCGATCCGCGCGTGGCCGCGGCAGCGCGACTCCTCGGCGACTGAGGGCCCGAAACCGGGTCGGTGCGCCAGCAGGTCCGGGCCCTAGGGGTGCCGCGCGATTGACGCGGGTCAAACGCGTGCGGCCACGGCGCGGCACACTTCGCTTTGGACCCGCGCACGGTGCGCTGGCCGATCGAGAGGCACGCCAAATGACCCAGAAGCGCGCGATCGGTTCGATCGCCGAACTCTACGCGCACGCGCTCGCCGTCGAGCGCGAGGCCGCGGCACGCTACGCGGAGCTGGCCGAGTTCATGTCCGACCACGGTAATGCGCCGGTCGCGGCGCTTTTCGCGCGGCTCGCGCAGATCGAGGAGGAGCATGCCGGCGCGATCGTCGCCCGGGCACGCGGCCTGGAGGTCCCCGCGCTCAGGACCTTCGAGCACACCTGGTTCGACGCCGGTCCGCCCGAGACGGTCGCGCACGAGTTCGTGTTCCGGCTCATGACCCCGCACGACGCGCTCAAGGTCGCGCTCGAGGCCGAGCAGCGCGCGCGCGGCTATTTCGAACAGGTGTTCGCGAACGCGACCGACCCGGACGTGAAGATGCTTGCCGCCGCCATGATCCAGGAGGAGCAGCAGCACATCGAGTGGGTCGAGCGCGCGCTCGCCACCGATCCCGACCCGCACCTCGACTGGGACAAGCTCTTCGCGCACCGCCGCACGGTGCTGCCGCCGGGGCCCGGCGTCGAGATTCCCGTCCGCTCGGCCAGGCCGCAGGCCGGGAAGAAAGCCGCGAAGAAGGCGCCCGTGAAGAAGAAGGCCGCTGCGCGCAGGCCTGTCCCGAAGCCAAAGGCGGCGGCCAAGAAGACCCGCAAGCTTGCGACGCAGCGGAAGGCGGCAGCCAAGAAGACCCGCAAGTCCGGGCCGAAGCGTAGGCCGGCGGCCAAGAAGATCCGCAAGCCCGCGGCGAAAAAGAAGGGCTCCCGCCGCAGATAGGTTGCAGCCTCCGTGACCGGACGCGACCGCGCGTCTGGTGCACAATCCCGCGCGACAAGAGCGCGGCGCCCGACGACGCAGCCGCGCCATACCAGGAGGAGACGGGTGGATCGGTACGACATCCTGATCCGTCGCGCCGTGCTGCGGGCGCGTGCCGGAAAGGCCGTGGACATCGGCGTCGCGGACGGCCGCATTGCGGCGATCGGCGAACGCCTTGCCGGCCGGGGCGACGCCGAGATCGACGCGCGCGGCGGTCTGGTCACCGAGTCCTTCGTCGATCCGCACCTGCACCTCTGCAAAGTGTGGACCGCGTCCATGGTCGGCGACGCGGCGATGCAGGCCTACCAAGGCGCAGGGATGGCGCACGCGGGAAGCGCGATCGACCTCGCCGCGAAGGTCAAGGCGCAGTACCACGAGTCCTGGATCAGCGAGAACGCGCGGCGCGCGGTCGCGCTCGCGGCGCTCCACGGCAATCTCCATATCCGCGCCCTCGCCGACGTCGACACCAAAGCCCGGCTCGAAGGCGTGAAGGCGCTGCTGCGCGTGCGCGACGAGTTCAGAGGCGTCGTCGACGTGCAGGTCGTGGCGTTCGCGCAGGACGGGATCGTGCGCGAGCCCGGCGCCGCGGCGCTGATGAGCGAGGCGATGCACCTGGGTGCCGACGTCGTGGGCGGCATTCCGTGGATCGAGCACTCCGACGCCGACCAGGCCGAGCACATTCGCGTCTGCTTCGACCTCGCGCGCGAGTTCGACAGGGACGTGTCGATGCTGCTGGACGATGCGGGCGACGCGCGTCTGCGGACGCTCGAGCTGATGGCCCGCGAGGCGATCGCGCGCGGCTGGGAGGGTCGCGCCCTCGCGCACCACTGCCGGGCGATGGCGCTCTACGATGAGGCGTACTTCCGGGAGCTGGTCCCGCTGTTGAAGCGCGCGCGGGTGCCGGTGGTCACCGATCCGCACACGGGGCCGCTGCACGCGCGCGTGCGCGAGCTGCTCGCGGCGGGTGTCGCCGTCTGCCTCGGGCAGGACGACATTTCGGACGCCTACTACCCGTTCGGCCGCAACAACATGCTCGAGGTGGCGTTCCTGGCATCGCACTTGCTGTGGATGACCGGGCGGGCGGATATCGAGCGGCTGTACGACATGATCACCACCGACGCGGCAAGGGCGATGAACGCCGGCGAGTTCGGCCTTGCGGTTGGCAAGCCGGCGCATCTCGTCGTTCTCGATGCGCCGGACGTGCTCGAGGCGCTGCGCTGGCACGCGCCGCCCGCGCAGGTGGTCAGCCACGGCCGGCTCCTCGATGCCGCAGTACTGCGGCGGCAGGCGGGGCTCGCGCCGTGAAGCCGGCGCCGTTCCGGTACGTCGCCGCCGAGTCGCTCGGGCACGCGCTCGCGGTGAAGGCGCAACAAGGCGAGGACGCGAAGTTTCTCGCCGGCGGCCAGAGCCTGGTGCCGGCGATGAACTTCCGCCTCGCGCAGCCGGCGATGCTGATCGACCTCAATGGGCTGCGCGATCTCGACTACGTGCGCCTGACCGCCCCGCCCGCTGCGCGGGCACCCCTCCTCGGGGAGGAGGGGAGGGCGCTGCGCATGGGCGCGCTTGTGCGGCATCGTACGATCGAGCGCGATGCGCTCATCGCGCAGCACGCGCCGCTCCTGCACGAGGCGGCGCCGCACGTCGCGCACCCGCAGATCCGCAACCGCGGCACGCTGTGCGGCAACCTCGCGCACGCCGATCCGGCGTCCGAGTTCCCGGCCGTCGTGCTTGCGCTCGGCGGGCGGCTGCGCGCGCAATCCGTGCGCGGAGAACGCTGGATCGAGGCCGATGCATTCTTCAAGAGCGTGTTCACGACGGCGCTCGCGCCCGACGAGATGCTCGTCGAGGTCGAGCTGCCGGCGCTGCCGCCGCGCACCGGCACGTGCTTCCTCGAGGTCGCGCGGCGCCGCGGCGATTACGCGCTCGTGGGCGTCGCCGCGGTCGTGGAGCTCGACCCGGCCGGCAAGGTCGCAGCAGCGCGCGTCGCGCTGTGCAACGCCGGGGAGACGCCGACGCTCGTCACCGTGAACGATATCGACGTTGCCCCCGAGCAGGTGCGCCGGGCCATCGACCCGCCGGCGAACGTGCACGCCACGCAGGCGTTCCGGCGCCACCTCGCCGGGGTCCTGACGCGGCGCGCGCTTCGGACCGCGTTCGCGCGCGCCGGAGCCGCGTCGTGAGTACCGATCTCGTGCGCGTCGCAACGACGGTGAACGGCATGCGCCACGAGCGCGAGGTCGAGCCGCGCTTGCTCCTCGCGGACTTCATCCGGCACGAGCTCGGCCTCACCGGCACGCACGTCGGCTGCGAGCACGGCGTGTGCGGAGCGTGCACGATCCTGGTGGACGGCGTGCCGATGCGCGCGTGCCTGATGTTCGCGGTGCAGGTCAACGGCTGCGCGCTGACGACGGTGGAGGCCCTCGCGCCGGAGCGCGACCGGCTGCATCCGCTCCAGGAAGCGTTTCGGGACGCCCACGGATTGCAGTGCGGGTTTTGCACGCCGGGCATCCTCATGACCATGAAGGCGTTCCTCGCCGAAAACGCCAATCCGAGCGAGGCCGAGATCCGCGAGGCGTTGTCAGGCAACCTGTGCCGCTGCACCGGGTACCAGCACATCGTGGACGCGGTCAAACTGGCCGCATTGCGAGGCGCCTCATCCACACCACCCCGGCCCTCCGGGCCACCCCTCCTCGGCGAGGAGGGGAGATGACAACCCGTCAGTTCGGCGCCTCGGTCAAGCGCAACGAGGACGCGCGCCTGCTCACCGGCCGCGCGCAGTTCGTCGACGACGTGAAGCTGCCCGGCATCCTGCACGCGGCGTTCGTGCGCAGCCCGCACGCGCATGCGCGCATCGTATCGATCGACGCCTCGGCGGCGCTCGTCCGGGACGGCGTCGTCGCCGTCTACACCGCGGAGGATCTCGGCGACTACTGGCGCCCCGGGCCGGTCATCGTGCCTCCACCGCCGGTCGAAGGCGCAGTGTTCAATGAGCGCACGCAAGTCCCGCTGGCGAAAGGCAAGGCGCGGCACGTCGGCGAGCCGGTCGCGCTCGTAATCGCGGCGAGCCGCTATATCGCCGAGGATGCAGCTGCGGACGTGGTGGTCGAGTGGGATCCGCTGCCGGTTGCAGCCGACCTCGAGCCGGCCGCCGCGCCCGGGGCGCCGCGCGTGCACGACGACCTGCCCGACAACGTCGCCGCGCGGGTCCGTCAGACGAAAGGCGACTACGCCGCGGCGGCGAAGCGCGCGCATCGGATCGTGAAGCGCCGCTTCGCCTACGACCACGGGTGCGCGCAGCCGATGGAGACGCGCGGCGTCGTCGCGCAATGGGATGCCGGCGCCGAGCGGCTCACCGTGTGGGACACGACCCAGGCGCCGATCGCGATCCGCAACGGGCTCGCCGCGATGCTCGGCCTCTCCGAGCGCCAGGTGCGCGTGGTCGCGCCGTTCATCGGCGGCGGCTTCGGGCCGAAGATCATGCTGTTCTACCCGGACGAGGTGCTGATTCCGTGGGCGGCGCTGAGGCTCGGCCGGCCGGTGAAGTGGATCGAGGACCGCGCCGAGCACTTCTTCGCCACCACGCACGAGCGCGGGCAGGTGCACGACGCGGAGATCGCGCTCGACCGCGACGGGCGCATCCTCGGCGTGAAGGACGTGTTCCTGCACGACACCGGCGCGTACGACCCGTACGGCCTGACCGTGCCGATCAACAGCCAGTGCACGCTGCTCGGGCCGTACGTGATCCCGAACTACGACAGCACGTTCACCGCGGTCTTCACGCAACAAGCCGATCGTCACGCCGTACCGCGGCGCCGGCCGCCAGCACGGCGTGTTCGTGATCGAGCGGCTGCTCGACGTCGCGGCGCGCGAGCTCGGGATCGACCGGGCGGAGATCCGGCGGCGCAACCTGATCCCGCCCGACGCGTTCCCTTACGACAACGAGATCATCTACCAGGACTTCACGCGGCTCGGCTACGACAGCGGCGACTACGCGCCGATGCTCGCGAAGGCGCTCGACATGATCGGCTACGAGCGCTTCCTGCGCGAGGAGCAGCCGCGGCTGCGCGCGCAAGGCAGGCGCGTGGGCATCGGCGTCGTGTGCTACGTCGAGGGCACCGGCATCGGACCCTACGAGGGCGCGAAGGTGCAGGTGCAGACGAGCGGCAAGGTGAGCCTGCTCACCGGCATCGGCACGCAAGGGCAGGGGCACTTCACGAGCTTCGCGCAGATCGTCGCCGATCAGGTCGGCGTCGCCGTCGCCGACGTCGAAGTGATCACCGGCGACACCGACCAGTTCTACTGGGGCGCCGGCACCTTCGCGAGCCGCGGCGCGGTGGTCGCGGGCAACGCCGTGAACGAGGCGGCGCTCGCGGTGCGGAAGAAGATCCTCCGGGTCGCGTCCGAGCACTTCGAGTGCGCGGAGGCCGACCTCGTGATCGAGGACGGCGCGGTCTCGATCGCCGGCGTGCCGGGACGCCGGATCGGGCTCGGCGAGCTCGCCGTGCAGGCGAACCCGATGCGCGGCGCGGTCGCGCCCGGCACCGAGCCCGGCCTCGAGGCGACGAGCTACTTCGGCCCGGAGAGCGGCGCGACCGCGAGCCGGCGTGCACGCGATGATCGTCGAGGTCGACCCGGAGACGATGATCCCGTCGATCCGCAAGTACGTCGTGGTGCACGACTGCGGCACCGTGATCAATCCGATGATCGTCGCGGGCCAGGTGCTCGGCGGCGTCGCCCAGGGCATCGGCAACGCGTTCTACGAGCAGCTCGCGTTCGACGCGGAAGGACAGCTCCTCAACGCGACGCTCGCCGACTATCTGCTGCCGACGGCGCTCGACGTGCCGCGGATCGAGCTCGGGCACACGGTCACGCCGTCGCCGCTCAACCCGCTCGGCATCAAGGGCGTGGGCGAGGCGGGCGCGATCCCGGTGGGGCCGCTCTTCGCGCAGGCGCTCGAGGACGCGCTCGAGCTGCCCGCACGGGGCAAGGAGCTGAACGAGATTCCGCTGAGTCCCTGCCGGCTCTGGGAGCTGGCGGGGTCGCCGGGATGATGGCAGTCCAGGAGCCGCAGAAAACGTAGCCAACCAGAAGGAGGGAAACAGCCATGGCAACAAACGTCTCGGGCTATCTGCCCAACGACCGGCCGGGAGCGGGACGGCTCGTCCTGCTCGGCCTGCAGCACGTCGTCACGATGTTCCCCGCGACGGTGCTCGTCGCGCTGCTGTGCGGCTTCCACCCGAACACGGTGCTGCTCGGCGCGGGGGTGTCGACCATCGTCGCGCTCGTCCTGTCGAGGCGCGGCATCGGGATGTTCATTCCGCTCTTCTACGGCTCGAGCTTCAGCTACATCGCGGCGTACCTCGGCGTCGCGCAGGCGCTGGGGCACAAGGTGCAGTTCGGCGTACCCGCGCCCGACGAGGTGATCTCGATCATGCAGGCGGGCATCATCTGCACCGGCTTCCTGAACGTGATCGTCGGGTTCGTGATCAAGAGGCTCGGCAAGGCGAAGCTCGACCGCGTGCTGCCGCCGGTGGTCACCGGCTCGGTCGCGTGCGTCATCGGCTTCGGCCTCGCGAAGGCCGCGCTCGACATGTCGCTCACGGTCGTGCCCGGCTACTGGGGCATCGCGCTCGTCACGCTGATCGCCACGGTCGCGTTCTCCTACCTGCTGCAGGGCAAGGGCTTCATCGGCATGCTGCCGATCCTGCTCGGCGCGATCGTCGGCTACGTGCTGACGCTCGTCGTGGCGCCCGACCAGATCAGCTTCAAGAACGTCGTCGAGGCGCCGCTCGTCGCCGCGCCCCACATCACGCTGCCGAGCTTCTCGGGCCCGCTGCTCGTGACCGCGATCTTCTCGATCAGCATCATGGCGATCGCCACGATCCCCGAGTCGACCGCGCACCTGTACCAGATGAGCCTGTACGTCGACCGGCTCGCCGAGGAGCAGGCACGGCCGAAGTACCACCTCGACCAGCACGTCGGATTCAACCTGATCCTCGACGGGATCGGCGACGTGCTCCACGGGATCCTGGGCGCGACGGCGGGCACCAACTACGGCGAGAACAACTCGCTGATGGCGATCACCCGCAACTACTCCGGGCCGGCGCTGATCGCCGCGGGCGTGATCTGCATCCTGCTCGCGTTCGTCGGCAAGCTGTCGGCGTTCGTCGCGACCATCCCGGTGTTCGTGAGCGGCGGCCTCGCGCTGTACCTCTTCGGCGTGATCGGGATGCAGGGCATCGCGCTGATGCAGGAGGCCAAGGTGAACATGTTCGATCCGCTGCAGCTTGCCGTCGGCGCGACGATCATGGTGATCGGCATCGGCGGGAACATCGGCTTCCAGGGCGGCTTCCTGCCGATCACGATTCCCGGCGTCTTCCCGCAGGGCCTGCCGGCGATCGCCACCTCGGCGGTGGTCGGGATCCTGATGTACGTGATCTTCAGCGCGCTCAAGCGCGAGCCGACGATGCGCGACGCGGCGAACGTGGCGCCGATGCCGTAAGGACCGGCGCGGCTCGGTGGCGGCGGAGGTATCATGCCTCCGCCGTTTCTTTTCCGGCCGCGCCCATGGAGCTCCGCCAGATCCGCTACGCCCTCGCCGTCGCGCGCGAGAGGAGCTTCACGCGCGCCGCGCAGCGGCTCCACGTCTCGCAGTCGGCGGTGAGCGAGCAGGTCGCGAAGCTCGAGGAGGAGATCGGCTTCGAGATCTTCGCGCGCGTGGGGCACTCGATCGAGCTCACCGATGCCGGCCGCGCGTTCCTGGCCGAGGCGGAGCGCGTCACCACCGAGTTCCAGGGCCTCGCGCGCACCGCGGAGCGCCTGCGCGGGCGCCGCGTCGAGTCGATCGCGCTCGGCATGGGATCGGGGCTGGCGCAGGTGTTCATCCCGCGGCTCTTCCCCAGCCTGAGCGAGCGCGCGCCGGGGCTCCGTCTCGACGTACTGACCGCGCCGACCAAGAGCATCTTCCGCGACCTGCACGAAGGCCGCATCGATCTCGGCATCGCGATCGAGACTGCGCCCGAGCGCGTTCCTGCGGGGCTCGCGTCGGAGCGCCTCCTCGAGCTCGACCTCGGGCTCGTCGTGCATCCCGGGCATCGGCTCGCGCGCGCGACCCGTCCGGTGGACCTCGGCACGCTCGTCTCCGAGCCGATCGTCATGAGCGAGCTCACGGTCGGCTACGGCGAAGTGGTGATGTCGCTGTTCACCGACCTCGGGATGCATCCGAACATTCTCGCGGTCGCGGACAACATCGAAACGATGAAGACCATCATCCGCCAGGGCCGTGGCTGCGCGATCATGCCCGCGGCCGCCGCCGCCGAGGAGGCCGTGCAGGGCGCCCTGCTCGTGCTCGCCTTCGAGCCCGCCCGCAAGGTTGCGCTCGCGCTGTGCCGCCGGCGGACGCCGGCGTCCGCGCACCGCGAGGCGCACCTCGCGCTGCTCGCGGAGCTCCTGCGCGGCGCGGGGGCGGCGGTGCGTGCCGAGTCCGCGCCGCATCTCGCGCAGGTGCGGTAAGCGCGGCCGTGCGCGCGGCGTTCGTCCTCGCCCTGGCCTGCTGCGCGGGGGCGGTGTGCGCGCAGACCACCGCGTGGCCCGCAAAGACGGTGCGAATCGTCGCGCCCTTCGCGCCGGGCGGCAGCGCGGACACGCTCGGACGCCTCGTCGCGATGCGGCTCGCCGACGGCTTCAAGCAGTCGTTCATCGTCGAGAATCGGCCCGGCGCCGGCGGCGTCGTCGGCTCCGAGTTCGTCGCCAAGTCGGCGCCGGACGGCTACACGCTGGTGGTCTCCGGCGTCGCCTCGCACGTGATCGCGCCTGCGGCTTCCAAGGTGCCGTTCGATCCGCTGCGCGACTTCGCGCACATCGCGCTCTTCGGCGGGCCGCCCGTCGTGCTGGTCGTCGGCGCGGAGGTCCCGGCGCGGGACCTGAAGGAGTTCCTGGCGCTCGCAAGGGCAAAGCCGCTGAGCTACGGCTCCCCGGGCAACGGCACGCAGGGCCACCTCATCGGGGAGCTGCTCAAGCAGACCGCCGGAATCGAGCTGACGCACGTGCCGTACAAAGGCGCCTCGCTCGCCGTAGCCGACGTGGTGGCCGGCCACCTCCCGGCCTCGTCGAACACGCTCGCGACGGCCGGGGCGATGATCCGGGCGGGCAAGCTGCGCGCGCTCGCGCTGACCGCGCCGCGGCGCCTCGCGGACTACCCGGACGTCCCGACGTTCGTCGAGCTGGGCTACCCGGAGCTCGTGGCCACCACCTGGTTCTCGCTGTCGGGTCCGGCCGGGATGCCGCCCGAGATCGTGAACCGGCTCAACGCCGAGGTGCGCCGCGCCCTGCAGTCGCCCGAGTTGCGCGAGCGGTTGCGTCTCGACGGCTCGGAGCCGAACGATCTCGACGCCGCCGCGTTCACCGAGTTCGTGCGCGCCGAGGTGGCGCGCTGGACGCCGATCGTGCGCGCCTCGTCGGCGCGGAGCGAATGAGGGAATCGCCGGATGCTGACGCAAGCGCAGAACGACGAGCTGGCCCGCACCGGGCCCGGCACGCTGATGGGGGATCTCTTCCGGCGCTACTGGGTGCCGGCACTGCACGGCTGGGAGCTCCCGGAGCCCGACTGCCCGCCGGTGCGCGTGAAGCTGCTCGGCGAGGCGCTCGTCGCGTTCCGCGACAGCGCCGGCCGCATCGGGTTGATCGACGAGTTCTGCGCGCATCGCGGCGTGTCGCTCTGGTTCGGGCGCAACGAGGAGTGCGGGCTGCGCTGCCCGTATCACGGCTGGAAATACGATGTGACCGGAGCGTGCGTCGACATCCCGTCCGAAGGCGAGGACGGGCGGCTGCGCGCGCGGATCCGGCTCAAGTCCTACCCGTGCATCGAGCGCGGCGGCGTGATCTGGACGTACATGGGCCCGCCGGCGCTGCAGCCCGCGCCGCCGGAGCTCGAGTGGGCCATGGTCGCGCCGGCGCGGCGCTATGTCTCCAAGCGACTGCAAGAGTGCAACTACCTGCAGGCGATGGAAGGCGGCATCGACTCGAGCCACGTGTCGTTCCTGCACTCCGGCGCGCTGAAGCGCGATCCGCTCTTCGTCGGCAGCCGCGGCAACGAGTACAACGAACGCGATCGCATGCCGGTGTTCGATGTCGTCGACTTCGACGGCGGCCTGCTGATCGGCGCGCGGCGCAGCGCCGAAGGCGGGCGGTACTACTGGCGCATCACGCCCTGGATCGTGCCCTGGTACACGATCATCCCGCCGCGCGGCGGGCATCCGCTCGGCGCACACGCGTGGGTGCCGATCGACGACGAGCACTGCTGGGCGTGGAGCATCAACTACCACCCGCGCCGTGCGCTGACCGAAGGCGAGGTCGCGGCGATGAAGAACGGCGCAGGGATCCACGTGCGTTACGTCCCGGGGACGTTCGTCCCGGAGGCGAACAAGGCGAACGACTACCTGGTGGATCGCGCCGGACAGAAGGCGGGCCTCACGTACAGCGGCGTCGAGGGCATCGCGATGCAGGACGCATCGCTGCAGGAGAGCATGGGCCCGATCCAGGACCGCACGCGCGAGAACCTCTGCCCGACCGACAAGGGGATCGTCATGGCGCGCCGCGCGCTGCTCGCCGCCGCGCACGCGAACCGGGAGGGCAGGCCGATTCCCGCGCTCGACCCCGCCGCCCAGCGCGTGCGCTCCTGCGCGATCGAGCTGCCGGCGGACCAGCCGTTCGTCGACGGCGCGCGGCACGGTCTCTTCGCGCCGCTCGACACCGACCCGGTCAGCGTCTAGCGTGAGCGTCGTCCCGGCGCATGCCGGGATCCAGGGGGCTACGCGGGGTCCCGCGACTCGACCCGGCTTCCGCCGGGGCGACGCGCCTTACAATCTGGCGCCGACGACTCGTCGTACCGCCTCGACCATCGCGCGGTGGTTGGCCTTGTTCTGCCCCGCGATGTCGAGCGCGCTGCCGTGCGCGACCGAGCTGAACACGACCGGTGTCCCGATGGTCATGCCGGCGGTGCGGTCGAACGCGCGGAGCTTCGCGGCGATGTGGCCCTGGTCGTGATACATGACCACGAAGGCGTCGTAGCCCGTCTTGTGGAACATCGTGTCCGCGCCGAAGGGGCCGTCGGCCTGCACACCGTCCGCGCGCACGGCGTCGATCGCGGGCGCGACGATCCGCGCCTCCTCGTCGCCGAACAGCCCGCCCTCGCTCGCGTGCGGGTTCACGCCCGCGATCGCGAGCCGCGGCGCGCTCACGCCGACGCGGCGTAGCGCCGAGTCGGCGGCGCGGATGGCGCGCTCGACGCGCTCGCGCGTGACGAGCTCGAGCGCGCGCCGCAGGCTCACGTGCAGTGTCGTGTGGACGATCCGCACGTCGTCGAAGCAGAGCATCAGGAACGCGTCCTCGGGCGCGACGCCCGCGCAGCGCGCGACGAAGCTCGGGTAACCGTCGAACTCGATCCCGGCCGCCTTGATCGCGGCCTCGGTCTGCGGTGCGGCGATCACGGCGTCGACCTCACCGGCGAGTGCGGCCTCGATTGCAGCGCGCGCCGAGTCGAGGGCCGCGCGGCCGTGCGCGGCGGCGATCTTGCCGATCGCGAGCTCGCCGAGGGCGAGTTGTCGTCTGGGCCTGACCGCGACGTCGGCAAGACGCCTTTCGAGTCCGCAGGCCCGCGCGTGCTCCGCGAGCACGCCGGGATCACCGAACAGGACCGGCTCGCAGATCGAGCGCACCGATTCGTCGAGTGCGGTCTTCAGTGCGATCTCGGGGCCGATGCCGGCGGGGTCGCCGAGGGCGATGGCGACGCGCGGTCTTGCGGTCGTGCTCATGATCGCGTGGGAGCTTACCGCCCGCCCGGTACCGGCGCTGACACTCCGCCGCGTCAGGTTTCGCGCCACAACGGTGCGTGGGGGACTTCTGCTGCACCAAAGGCGTGCCTTCAGACCGCGGCGGGCCTCTCGCGCCACCGGTCCCGAGGTTTCCTTTCCGACGCTAAGGCCATAGCCCGGAACGGAAAAGAGATGCACGCACACGCATGGCACGTCGCTTGCAGTACCCGTCGACGGACCCTTCGGGGGGACTCGGTCAACTGAAGAGAGGGAAGCAGATGAAAAGGCGGACGTTCGTCAGGAGCACGCTCGCGCTCGCGATGGCGGCGAGCCTCGCCGGCATGTCGCTCGAAGCGGCAGCGCAGGCGAAGACGGTGAAGGTGGGGGTGCTGCACTCGCTGTCGGGGACGATGGCGATCAGCGAGACGGTGCTGAAGGACACGGCGCTGATGGCGTTCGAGGAGATCAACGCCAAGGGCGGGGTGATGGGCTACAAGATCGAGCCGGTGGTGGTCGACCCCGCCTCGAACTGGCCGCTGTTCGCCGAGAAGGCCCGCCAGCTCCTCACGCAGGACAAGGTGGCGGCGGTGTTCGGCTGCTGGACCTCGGTGTCGCGCAAGTCCGTGCTCCCGGTGTTCGAGGAGCTGAACGGCCTGCTGTTCTATCCGGTCCAGTACGAGGGCGAGGAGCTCTCGAAGAACGTCTTCTACACCGGCGCCGCGCCCAACCAGCAGGCGATCCCGGCGGTCGAGTACCTGATGAGCAAGGAAGGCGGCGGCGCCAAGCGCTGGGTGCTGCTCGGGACGGACTACGTCTACCCGCGCACGACCAACAAGATCCTGCGCGCCTTCCTCAAGTCGAAGGGCGTTGCCGACAAGGACATCGACGAGAAGTACACGCCGTTCGGCCACAGCGACTACCAGACGATCGTCGCCGACGTCAAGAAGTTCTCCGCCGGCGGCAAGACCGCGGTGGTCTCGACGATCAACGGCGACTCGAACGTGCCGTTCTACAAGGAGCTGGGCAACCAGGGCCTGAAGGCGACCGACGTGCCGGTCGTGGCGTTCTCGGTCGGCGAGGAGGAGCTGCGCGGCGTCGACACCAAGCCGCTCGTCGGCCACCTCGCGGCGTGGAACTACTTCATGTCGATCAAGGACCCGGTGAACGACGAGTTCAAGGCCAAGTGGGCCGCCTACGCGAAAGCGAAGAAGCTGCCCGGCGCCGACAAGCCGCTCACCAACGATCCGATGGAGGCCACCTACATCGGCATCTACATGTGGAAGCAGGCGGTGGAGAAGGCGAAGTCGTTCGACGCGGACAAGGTGATCGCGGCGATGGCCGGCCAGACCTTCAAGGCGCCCTCGGGCATCGTGTCGAAGATGGACGAGAAGAACCACCACCTGCACAAGGCGGTGTTCATCGGCGAGGTCAAGGCCGACGGCCAGTTCAACGTCGTCTGGAAGACGAAGGGCCCGATCAAGGCCCAGCCGTGGAGCCCGTTCATCGCCGGCAACGAGAAGAAGCTGGACCAGCCCGTAGCCACCAAGTAAGGCGGCCGGAACGGTGCGGGCGGCGATCACCACCGCCCGACCGATGCACCAACTCGATGCGCGCCGGGCCCCACGCCCGGCGCGCTCACATATGCGCGTTCCGCTGATCATCCTGCTCGCCGCCGCTGCGTTTCTCGCCCGGCCCGCCGTCGCGCTCGACGCGAGCCTGGTCGAGAAGCTCGGCCTGGGCGACAGCGACGAAAAGGTCGCGGCGATCAATGCGCTCGCCGCGACCGGCGACCCGAAGGCGGCAGAGCTTCTCGCGGCTCTCGCCGAGGGCGAGGTGCAAATCTCGATCGATGGAAAAACCAGCGGGAAGCGCGTGCTCATCGTGAAGGGCGACAAGGCCACCGACGCGGCAACCGGCGAAGCGGTCGCGCCGCTCCCCAAGGACCGCGAGGATGTGGTCGCGAACAACCGGCTGCGCGGCGCGATCGCGTCCGCGCTTGCGGCCCTGAAGCTGGTCGCACCCGACCGCGAAACGCGACTCGCGGCTGTAAAGGCGCTGGCGGGCGGCGCCGACCCCTCGATCCTGCCGCTCGTGAACAAAGCGCTCGGGCAGGAGTCGGACCCGGTCATCAAGCCGCTGCTCGAAACGGTGGCCGCGACGCTCGAGCTCGGCAGCGGCGACCGCGACGCCCGCCTCGCGGCGATCCGGACCCTGGGATTGTCCGGCAATCCGAACGCCAAGACGCTGCTCCTCGCGCTCGTCGAGAAGCGCAAGGACGGCAGCTTCGCGGAGCCCGACGAGGACGTCCGCATCGCGGCGCAGAAGAGCCTCCTCGCCGTCGAGGACCGGCTCGCGTGGGGCGAACGCGCGGGGCTCCTGTTCGCCGGCATCAGCCTCGGCAGCATCCTGCTCCTCGCGGCGCTCGGTCTCGCGATCACCTACGGGCTGATGGGCGTCATCAACATGGCGCACGGCGAGCTGATCATGATCGGCGCGTACACGACCTACGTCGTGCAGAACCTGTTTCGATCGCACGCGCCCGGCGCATTCGACTGGTATCTCCTCTTCGCGGTTCCGGCCGCGTTCGCGGTGTCGGCCACCGTCGGCATGATCCTCGAGCGCACGGTGATCCGCTTCCTCTACGGCCGGCCGCTCGAGACCCTGCTCGCGACCTGGGGCATCAGCCTGATCCTCATCCAGGCGGTGCGCACGGTCTTCGGGGCGCAGAACGTGCAAGTCGAGAACCCGGTCTGGATGTCGGGCGGCATCCAGATCCTGTCGAACGTCGTGCTGCCGTACAGCCGCATCGTGATCATCGGCTTCGCGGCCGCCGTGCTCGCCGGGATGTGGCTCCTGCTCACGCGTACGCGGCTCGGCCTGTTCGTGCGCGGGGTCACTCAGAATCGCCCAATGGCGTCCTGCGTCGGCGTCCCGACCGCGCGCGTCGACACCTGGGCGTTCGGTGTGGGCTCGGGTCTGGCGGGGCTCGCTGGTTGTGCGCTCTCGCAGATCGGGAACGTCGGGCCGGACCTCGGGCAGGCCTACATCGTCGACTCGTTCCTCGTCGTCGTGCTCGGCGGCGTCGGCCAGCTCGCCGGCACCGTGTACGCGGCGTTGGGTCTCGGCTTCGCGAACAAGCTCCTCGAATCCTGGTCGGGCGCGGTGCTCGCGAAGATCGTGGTGCTCGTGTTCATCATCGTCTTCATCCAGAAGCGGCCGCAGGGGCTCTTCGCGATGAAGGGACGGGCCGTAGAAGCATGAGCCACCTGGCGAGGGGCCCCATCGGGACGATGGGGATCGACAGTAAGGCGAATGCTTCTGGTCGCCGACGCCCGCGCGTGTGGACGGCACGCCGGTCCGGAGGCGGCGAAGCATGACCATGGGTCCCCTCTCGTCCGGGATCGCCCGCCTCTACGGCCCGCGAGGCTGGGCGGCGATCGGCGCATTCGCCGCAGTCGCCTTCGTCGTCTTCCCGATCCTGGCGCTGGCGGTGCCGGAGTCGAGCCCGTTCCACGTCTCGGCCTACTGGGTGACGCTGATCGGAAAGATCATGTGCTACGCGATCGTGGCGCTGGCGATGGATCTCATCTGGGGCTACGCCGGCATCCTGTCGCTCGGGCACGGCCTTTTCTTCGCGCTCGGCGGCTACGCGTTCGGCATGTACCTGATGCGACAGATCGGCGCGGACGGCCAGTACCGCATGAACATGCCGGACTTCATGGTGTTCCTCGACTGGAAGGAATTCCCCTGGCACTGGGCGCTCTCCGACAGCTTCGTCGCGCAGATGCTGCTGGTCGTGCTCGTGCCGGGACTCCTCGCCTTCGTGTTCGGCTACTTCGCGTTCCGCTCGCGGGTCAAGGGCGTCTACTTCTCGATCATCACCCAGGCGCTCACCTACGCGGCGATGCTGCTGTTCTTCCGCAACAACACCGGCTTCGGGGGCAACAACGGCTTCACCGACTTCAAGCGCATCCTCGGCATTCCGATCACGACCGACGAGATGCGCATCGCGCTGTTCTGCATCACCGGCGCGGTGCTGATCGGGACGCTCCTCCTCCTGCGCTGGATCGTCACGTCGAAGTTCGGCCGCGTGCTCGCCGCCATTCGCGACGCCGAGCAGCGGGTGATGTTCTGCGGCTACAACACGGTGCACTACAAGCTCGCGGTGTGGACTCTGTCGGCGGTGCTCTGCGGGATCGCGGGCGCGCTCTACGTGCCGCAGGTCGGCATCATCAATCCGAGCGAGATGTCGCCCGCGAACTCGATCGAGATCGCCATCTGGGTCGCGGTCGGCGGGCGCGGCACGCTCGCCGGCGCGATCCTCGGCGCCGGCCTCGTGAACGGCGCGAAGAGCGTGTTCACGCAGGCGTTCCCGGAGTACTGGCTCTACGTGCTCGGCCTGCTGTTCGTGCTCGTCACGCTCTTCCTGCCGCAGGGCGTGATGGGCCTCCTCGGCCGCCGCCGCGAGGCGCGCACGTGAGCTCGGTCGCGGTCCACAGCGCCGAAGGCGTCGGCGGCGGCGCCTCCCTCGCCCACATCGCGACCGGCGCGCTCGACACCACGCACCGCGTCGTCCTCTACCTCGAGGACATCTCGGTCAGCTTCGACGGCTTCAAGGCGCTGAACAAGCTCTCGCTCGCCATCGACGCCGGCGAGCTGCGCTGCGTGATCGGACCGAACGGCGCCGGCAAGACCACCATGATGGACGTGATCACCGGCAAGACCCGCGCCGACGAGGGCCGCGCGTTCTTCGGGCAGACGATCGACCTCGCCCGGCTCTCGGAGGCCGAGATCGCGCACGCGGGCATCGGGCGCAAGTTCCAGAAGCCGACCATCTTCGAGCGCCACACCGTGTTCGAGAACCTCGAGCTCGCGATGAAGGCCGACAAGCGCGTGCGGCGCACGCTGCTTCGCAACGCTCTCGTCCGAGGATCGCGATCGCATCGCCGCGATGCTGCGGCAGATCCGTCTCGAGGCGGCCGCGGACCGCGTGGCGGGCGAGCTGTCGCACGGCCAGAAGCAGTGGCTCGAGATCGGGATGCTGCTCATGCAGGAGCCGAAGCTGCTGCTCCTCGACGAGCCGGTGGCCGGCATGAGCGACGACGAGACCGAGCGCACCGCGGAGCTGTTCCTCTCGCTCGCCGGGAAGCATTCGCTGGTGGTGGTCGAGCACGACATGGCGTTCATCGGGAAGATCGCGCGCCAGGTCACCGTGCTGCACGAGGGCGCGGTGCTCGCCGAAGGGCCGCTCGATCAGGTGCAGAACGACCCGCGGGTCGTCGAGGTCTACCTGGGGCGCTAGGGGACGGCCTGAGAAATGGCTGCGGGGCGTCGCGAGGCAGCGCAGCTGGACGAGCGAGGACGACAATCGACAACGCCTTGCGCCCATGAAACTCGTGACGGCTTTGGCCGAAAGGCTCAAATCGGAGTCTCTATAGAATGCTGTCGGTTGCGAACCTGAACCAGTACTACGGCGGCAGCCACATCCTGCGCAACCTCGCGTTCGAGGTGCCCGCGGGGAAAGTCACCGCGCTGCTCGGCCGCAACGGCGTGGGCAAGTCGACGCTGCTGCGCTGCCTGATGGGCCTCGTGCCGGCGCGCGACGGCAAGGTCGTGTTCGACGGGCGCGAGATCACCGCCGCGCCACCCTATGCGCGCGTGCGGGCCGGGATCGGTTACGTGCCGCAGGGACGCGAGATCTTCCCGCGCCTCACCGTCGAGGAGAACCTCGAGATGGGGCTCGCAACCCGGCCGCGCGGCACCGGAATCCCGCCGCGCATCTACGACATGTTCCCGGTGCTCCGGCAGATGCTGCGCCGGCGGGGCGGGGACCTTTCGGGCGGGCAGCAGCAGCAGCTCGCGATCGGGCGCGCGCTGGCGATGGGCCCGCGGCTCCTCATCCTCGACGAGCCGACCGAGGGGATCCAGCCGTCGATCATCAAGGACATCGAGCGCGCGATCCGCGCGCTCGCGGCGACCGGCGAGATGGCGATCCTGCTGGTGGAGCAGTACTACGATTTCGCGCGCTCGCTCGCGGACCACTACCTGGTGATGGAGCGCGGCGAGATCGTGGCGCGCGGAAGCGGCGCGGACATGGAACGAGACGGGGTGCGCGCGCGGCTCGCAGTATGATGGCGGCATGCAGGCCGCCGAATCGCTGCCGCAAGCCGGCTGGCGCGCCACGCTCGCGCTCGACTTCGAGCTGCGCGGGCGGCGCTCGGTGCTCACGGAACGCCGACGCGGCGGGCCGCTCGTGGTCCGGAAGCCGCTTTACCCCGAGGGCGAGGACGTCTGCCACGCGATCGTCGTGCATCCGCCCGGGCGGCATCGCGGGCGGCGAGGAGCTCCAGCTCACCGTGCGCGCGAAGGCCGGGGCCCGTGCGCTGCTGACGACGCCCGGGGCGGGCAAGTGGTATCGCACCGCGGGTCCGTGGGCGCATCAGCGCATCGCCCTCGAGGCGGGCGCCGGCGCGGTGCTCGAGTGGCTGCCCCAGGAGACCATCGTGTTCGAGGGCGCCGCGGCCGAGCTCGAGTCGGACATCCGGCTCGCGCCGGATGCGCGCTTCATCGGCTGGGAGATCCTGCGGCTCGGGCGCACCGCTTCGGGCGAGCGATTCACGCGCGGCCAGCTGCGCACGCGCACCGTGATCCGGCGCGACGGGCGCGTCGCGTGGCTCGAGCGCGCGCGCCTCGAAGGCGGCTCCGACCTCCTCGACTCTCCCCTCGGCCTCGCCGGGGAGCCGGTGTTCGGGACGCTGCTCGCGGCCGGACCGGACATCGACGCCGGACTCGTGGCCGCCTGCCGCGAGCCGCAACCGCGCGCGGGCACGGGCGCGGTCACGTGCCTGCCCGGCGTGCTCGTCGCGCGCTATCTCGGGGCGAGCAGCGAGGCGGCGCGCGAGTACTTCGCGCAGCTGTGGAGCGTCGTGCGACCGGCGCTCGCCGGGCGCGACGCGGTGCCGCCGCGGATCTGGCAAACCTGAGGGGGCGATGCGGATGGAGAGCCACAGCTTCCTCAGCCTCGGCGAGCGCGGGTTCCACCGCGTCGCCTACACCGAGTGGGGCGACCCGTCGAACCCGCACGTGGTGCTGTGCGTGCACGGCCTTGCGCGCAACAGCCGCGACTTCGACTTTCTCGCCGAGGCGCTGGCGCGCGACGCGCGGGTCGTCTGCATGGACGTGGTCGGGCGCGGCGACAGCGACTGGCTCGAGGACAAGTCCGAGTACACCTTCTCGACGTACATGAGCGATGCGGCGGCCCTCATCGCCCGCATCACCACGCCGATCCGCGAGCGGTTCTTCCCCGAGCTGCGCTCGCGCTGGCTGCGGCGCGCGAGCGGCACCCGGCTCGACTGGGTCGGCACCTCGATGGGCGGGCTGATCGGCGTGCTGCTCGCCGCCAAGCGCAACGCGCCGATCCGGCGCCTGGTGCTGAACGACGTCGGGCCGCTGGTGCCCTGGAATGCGCTGTTCCGCCTCAAGGGCCACATCGGGCGCGCGACGCAGTTCGCTTCGCTCGACGAGGCCGAGGCGCAGGTGCGCCAGGCGTGCGCGTCGTTCGGCCCGCTCACCGATGCGCAGTGGCGGCACCTCGCGATCCACAGCGTGCGCAAGCAGGAGGACGGCACTTTCGCGCTGTGTTACGACCCGGGGATCGGGCGGGCGTTCCAGGGCCACCGCGATCCGGAGCTGCCGCTCGGCCCCGACTTCATGCGCGGTGTGGACCTCTGGAGCACGTGGGAGCAGGTCGCCTGTCCCCAGCTCGTGCTGCGCGGCGCGGCGTCCGAGGTGCTGACGCGCGAGACGGTCGAGGAGATGAAGCGCCGCACGCCCGGCGTCGAATCGATCGAGTTCGCCGGCGTCGGCCACGCGCCGGCCTTGATGAGCGCGGACCAGATCGAAGCGGTGCGCGCATTCCTGACCCGCGCCGACGCACCCGCGCGCGAAGAGTCCGAGCAGGAGAGCGGATGATCATCGGAGAGAAGAACGTGGCGCGCGGCGAGATCGAGTCGAACGCAGGGCGGCGCGCCGGCACGCGCGAAGTCGCCAACGTCGGCGACCGTCCGTTCGTCTTCACCCACCTCAAGACCGGCAGGGGCTCGACACGATCATCCGTTTCATCGAGACTGAAGGCCTCGCTCGTTCACTAGGGAGGGCGCGGCCGTGGTTCTCGCGCGATTCTTTGCGGTACTCGGGGCAGCCGGCGCGCTCCTGGTCGCCGGCTGCGCCACGACCCAGGTGGCCGTGCAATGGTCCGACCCCGAGTTCGCGGGGCGCTCCTTGCGCGGCGAGAAGGTGCTCGTCGTCTGCGACGCGGAGGACGTCGCGATCCGGCGCGTCTGCCAGGATCAGGTCGCGGCCCAGGTCCGGGCCTCCGGCGCGACGCCGGTCATCAGCCCGGACGCCGGGCTGACCGCCGGTCCGCCGCCTACCAACGACAAGACGCTCGCCGCCGCGCGCGCCGCGGGCGCGAAGGCCATACTCGGATCGACCATCGGTCCCGATGTGACGGTCGTCAATCCCGGCCCGAGCATCGGCATCGGCGTCGGTGGCTTCGGCGGCTCCGGCGGCTACCGCGGCGGCACGGTGACGGGCGGAAGCGTCGGCATCGGCATCCCGATCGGCGGCGGGCAGGCGACGACCGGCTACGCGGCGAACATGGCGCTCACCGACGTCGCGACCGTGCGCCTGATGTGGACGAGCAAGGTCACGACGCCCGCCTCGCAGAACGTCAGTGCGCAGATGGGCGAGCTCGCGCGGGTGGGCGTCGAGGCCGCGCGGACCGCCGGATTCTTCTGAAGGCGTCAGCCGAGCGCCGCGCGCAGCTGCTCGGCGACGCGCCGGTAGCCGTCCGGATTCTTTTCGCGCAGGCGCTGCAGCGTTTCCACGAACGCGTCCACCTCGCGTGAGGTGATCTGCTCGCGCTTCTTCTTCACGTCCGCGATCTGGTCGGTCATGTCCGTGAAGTCCTGAACGGCCTTGCGCTCCTCGGCCGAGAGCGCCGCCGCGCGCAGCGCGCCGTGATCGAGCAGCACGCGGAGCGTCTCGCTGATGCGTCCGAGCTGCCGCCCGTAGCCGGCGACGTTCTCGACGATGTCGCGCTCCATGCCGGGGTCGCTCGACTGCATGAGGTTCACGTTGATGAACCCCTGCTGCGTCTCGAAGCTCCACGGGTTGATGACCTGCTTGAGCGACTCCGGGGCCAGCCGCGTCGGGGCCGTCCACCAGTAATTCAGCCAGTCAAAGGGCGTTGCTGCAGCGCTCATTTCGTTCTCCATGGCCTGTTTGCAGGATCGGCACCGAGCGTAGCGCGTCCGCGCCGGAAGGAGTATCCGACCATGGGTCTAGTCGCAGGCCGAAGCGGCAGACGGGACCGAGTGCCATCGGCGCAACCGATCGACCCATCGTTTCCGACTGTTTGACGCGACCGGAGGGCGGCGCTTATCGTGGCGCTCGCCCGCGCGGTTCCGCGGGGGCGCGAACGAAGGGGGAGGCGCGCAATGCCCGCAGGCAGCGCCGGGCGCATCCGCATCGGCATCGACACCGGCGGCACCTTCACCGACATCGTCGCGGTGGACGGCGCGACCGGCGGCGTCGCCGTGACCAAGGTCCCGAGCACGCCCGCGAATCCGGCAATCGGGCTGGTGAAGGGCGTGCGCCAGATCCTCGAGCAGACCGGGCGCAGCGTCGACGACCTCGCCGGCCTCGCGCACGGGACCACGGTCGCAACCAACGCGCTCCTGCAGGGCGAGATCGAATCGCTCGGGTTGATCGTCACCGAGGGGTTCCGCCACCTCCTCGAGATCGCGCGCCAGTCCGTGCCCGAGGGCTACGGCAACTCCTACTTCTGGGTAAAGCCCGAGCGCATCGTGCCCGTCGAGCTGGTGCACGAGGTCGGCGGGCGGCTCGACTTCCGCGGTGCGGAGCTGCGCCCGCTCGACGAGGAGAGCGTCCGGCGCGCCGCGCGCGCCCTCGAGGCCCAGGCGGTGCGCGCCGTCGGCGTGTGCCTCATTCACTCGTACGCAAACGACCGTCACGAGCGGCGCGTGCGCGAGATCTTCGCGACCGAGTATCCCGGCTGCGCGGTGTCGCTGTCGTGCGAGGTGCTGCCCGAGTACCGCGAGTACGAGCGCGCGGTCACCACGCTGGTCGACGCGTTCGTGAAGCCGTACATGGCCCGCTACCTGCAGCGCATCAACGACGAGCTCGGTCCCGGGCTGCGCGAGAAGCCGTTTCTCGTCATGCAATCCTCGGGCGGCGTCATCAGCAGCGCGCAGGTGGTGAAGAAGCCGATCACGACGGCGCTCTCCGGCCCGGCGGCCGGCGCGCTCGGGTCGGCGGTGATCGCGCGCATCGCGGGCTTCGAGAACGTGGTGACGCTCGACGCGGGCGGCACGTCGACCGACCTCTGCCTGATCGAGGCGGGCGAGCCGAAGGTCACCAACGGCGGCTCGGTCGGGCCGTTCCCGGTGCGCATCCCGATGATCGACATCAAGACCGTCGGCACCGGCGGCGGCTCGATCGCGTGGATCAGCCGCGAAGGGCATCTCAAGGTCGGCCCGAAGAGCGCGGGCGCGGTCCCGGGTCCGATGTGCTACCCGAACGGCGGCGACCAGCCGACCATCACCGACGCGAACCTCGTGCTCGGGCGCATCCCGCCCGCGCTGATCGGCGGCGGCATCCGCCTCGACGCGGCGCGCGCGCGCACCGGCATCGAGGAGCTCGGGAAGCGCCTGAAGAGCGGCCTCTCGGTCGAGCAACTCGCCGCGGGGATCATCGAGATCGCCAACTGGAACCAGGGCAACAAGATTCGCCAGATGACGATCCAGCGCGGCATCGATCTGCGCGAGTTCGCGCTGCTCTCGTTCGGCGGCTCCGGCCCGGCGCAGTCGCCCGCGGTAATGGAGCTGCTCGGCATGCAGGCGTGCATCGTGCCGCTCAACCCGGGCAACCTGTCCGCGTTCGGGCTCCTCGCGGTCGACTGGCGCACCGATCACATCGCGACGCAGGTGACGCACGAGGACGCGCTCGAGCCGCGCGCGCTCGACGCGATCTACCGCCGGCTCGAAGGCGAGGCGGCGGCGACGCTCGAGCGGGACGGCATCGAGTCCCGCAACGTCCGCCTCGTGCGCGAGGCCGACCTGCGCTACATCGGGCAGTCGATGGAGGTGCGCGTGCAGGCTCCTGGCGGGCGCGTCGACGCCGGGTTCGTCCGCGCGCTCGTGGACGCGTTCCACGCGGCGCACGAGAAGGCGTTCGGCTACGGCTATCGGGGCAAGCAGAAGGTCGAGGCGGTGAACTACTGCGTGTCGGGGTTCGGCCTGATCGATCGCCCGCAGCTCCCGAAGCTCGCGACGAGCGGCGCGACCCCGCAGCCCCAGTCCCGGCGGCGCGTCTTCTTCGCCGGCGCATTGACCGACACGCCGGTCTATGCGCGGAGCGCGCTGCCTGCCGGCGCGCGCATCGAAGGGCCCGCAGTGATCGAGGAGTTCGGGTCGACGACCGTCGTCTTCCCCGGGCAGACGCTGACCGTGGACCCGCACGGGATCATGATCGTGCGGAAAGGGTAAGGAGCACCG
Source organism: uncultured beta proteobacterium (assembly GCA_963716855.1). Lineage (GTDB taxonomy): Bacteria > Pseudomonadota > Gammaproteobacteria > Burkholderiales > SG8-39 > JAGVSZ01. Next base: position 95,525 of record CAVQUV010000032.1, read on the forward strand.
CAATGGCCGCCGTCCCGAAGCCCTGGCCTACGCCGCCCGCGCGGACGAAGCCCCGCGACGTCGATCCGATCGTGCTGCAGATCGTCGAGGGCACGCTCAACTCGATCGAGGCCGAGATCGAGTACGCGATCGAGCGCACCGCGCGCTCGCCGATGATCCGCGAGGCGCACGACTATCGCGTGGGCCTCTTCGACCGCTTCTGCCGCAAGCTCACCGGACGCTCGTACTCGGCGATGCCGAACGCGGTGGTGCGCGACTACCCGCCGGAGACGATGCGCCCCGGCGACGTGTTCCTGATGAACGACACGTACCTCACGGAGGGCTCGATCGGCCATCTGCCCGACGTGTGCTCGACGGTGCCGGTGTTCCACGACGGCCGGGTCGTCGCCTACATCCAGGCGTTCGGGCATCACGACGACATCGGGGGCCGGGTTCCAGGCTCGATGCCGGGCACCGCAGTGACGGTGTTCGAGGAAGGCCTCGCGATCCCGCCGATCCGGATCTACGACGCGGGCCGGCGCAACGAGGAGGCGTTCCGGATCATCCGCCGCAACACGCGCGTCCCGGAGATGCTCGAGGCGGACCTCGACAGCGAGATCGAGGCGATCCGCATGGGCGCGCGGCGCATGGAGGAGCTGTTCCGGCGCTTCGGCGCGGACACGGTCGAGGCGTGCTTCCAGGCGATCCTCGACAAGTGCCGGGACATCTATCGCAACGAGCTGCTGCCGAAGATCCCGGACGGCGAGTACGCGTGGGAGGACTACGTCGAGCACGACGGGGTGACCGACCCGAAGCTTCACCGGCTCGCGCTCAGGATGACCAAGCAGGGCGACCGGATCACGCTCGACTTCAACGGCACCGCGCCGCAATCGACCGGTCCGATCAACTGGCCGGCGGACTACGCCGACGGCGCGTTCCTCGTCAAGTGGATCGCGCCGATCCTGCGCAATCTCGCCGACACGCCGGAGCGCGCGGCCGAGATCCACGTGAATGAAGGCGTGTGCGAGGTGTTCGACGTGGTGTTCCCGCCCAAGGGCACGCTCATCACGCCGGAGTGGCCGGCGGCGACCAACGCACGCTCGTTCGTCCTGCTGCGCTCCCTCGGGCTTCTCGCCGGCGTCGTGACGCAGGCGACCGGCGGACGCATGCCCGCCGACCAGGAGACGATCCGCTACACCGGCTTCTACGGCAACGATCCGCAGGGCCGCGCATTCCTCTCGCGGGAGGTGATCGGAGGCGGCTCGGGCGGCCGCTGGTACGCGGACGGCAACGACGCGATCCACATCGTGCCCGACTCGCGCAATCAGCCGGCCGAGTTCACCGAGAACCGCTTTCCGGTGATCGTCGAGAAGCTGGGCTTGCGGACCGACTCGGGCGGCGCCGGCAAGCGCCGCGGCGGCCTCGGCTACGACAAGCACTACCGCGTGCTCGTCGACTGCCACACGATCGTGACCGCCGACCGCGTGCGGCTCGGCTGCTATGGTGTCGCCGGGGGGAGCGCGGGAGAGCCGTTCTGCGTGACCGTCGACCTGCACGGGAAGCACAAGGATCTCGGCGGGCTCGTCGACGGCGAGCCGGTGAAGGCCGGCCAGGTCGTGCGCGTCGTCACCACCGGCGGCGGCGGCTGGGGCGACCCGCTCGAGCGCGAGCCGGGGCGAGTATTGCGCGACGTGGTCCAGGCGAAGGTGTCGCCCGAGGCGGCGCGCAGTGCCTACGGCGTCGTGCTGACCGGGCAGCGAGAACGATACGCGGTGGACGAAGCGGCGACGGCGAAGCTGCGCGCCGAGCTGCGCGCCGCGCGGAAGGGCCCGCTGCCGCTCATCGACCGCGGGCCGGGGTTCGAGAAGATGCTCGCGCGGGCGAGTATCGGCGCCGACGGCGTCGTAGGGAGAGGCGAACATGGCGATCGAAGTGGCGAAGGTGATTCTCAACACGGTGCAGGACGCCTCCGGCATGGAGGCGCGCATCCTCGCCGGGCAGTTCACCGCCGACCAGGTGGTCGCGGTCGTCGGCAAGACCGAGGGCAACGGCGGCGTCAACGACTTCACGCGCATCCTCGCCGACCAGGCGTTCCGCGCGGTGCTGATGAAGCACGGCAACCGCACGCTCGAGCGAGGTCAAGCAGATCCCGATGGTGTGGTCGGGCGGCTGCGACGGCGTGATCACGCCGCACGCGACGGTGTTCGCACGCAACGACAAGACCGGCCCCAAGAACAAGGACCGCCTGGTGATCGGCGCGGCGATGAGCCCGCAGATCTTCCCCGAGGACATCGGCCGGCCCGCGATGGTCGAGAAGATCGCCGCGGGCGTGCGGCTCGCGATGAAGGACGCGGGCATCGACGATCCGAAAGACGTGCACTACGTGCAGACGAAGACGCCGCTCCTCACCATCGACACGGTGCGCGACGCCCACAGCCGCGGCAAGACCGTCGCCTGCGAGGTGCACGACTCGATGGGTGTCTCGAACGGCACCACCGCGCTCGGCATCGCGGTCGCCCTCGGCGAGGTGAAGTCCTACAAGCCCGAGGAGATCTGCAAGAACCTCGACCTGTATTCCTCGGTCGCGTCGTGCTCGTCCGGCGTCGAGCTCGATGCCGGCCAGATCGTGCTGATGGGCAACAAGGCCGGCGCCGGCGGGCGCTATCGCATCGGCCACGCGGTGATGCAGGACGCGATCGACATCGATGGCATCTACGCGGCGATCCGCAACGCCGGGCTCGATCTCCCCGAGCGGGCGCGCGCCGAGGACTTGAAGGGCCGCCTCGTGAACTGCTTCATGAAGTGCGAAGCCGACCATCGCGGCACCCTGCGCGGCCGCCGGCAGATCATGCTCGACGACTCCGACGTGCACCACCACCGCCATTCGAAGGCGGCCGTCGGCGGCGTCGCGGCGGCGGCCATCGGCGACCCGGCGGTGTTCGTTTCGGTCGACGCGATGCACCAGGGCCCGCAAGGCGGCGGTCCGGTGATCGCGATCATCGACGCCGGCGAGTAGGCGCGGAGGATGAACCTGGTGAACGGCGCGGCGGCGGTCGCTGCGACGCCGGGCGCCGCGCCGGCGGGCGAGGCGCACATCACCATCCGCGGGCTCTCCAAGCGCTTCCAGGGCGCGGTCATCTACGACAACTTCGACTTCGACATCCCGCGCGGCCGGTTCCTCTCGATCTTCGGCCCGAACGGGTGCGGCAAGTCGACGCTGATCAACATCGTCGCCGGCCTCGTTCCGGCCGACGCGGGCACGATCCTCTTCGGCGGCAAGACGCTGAAGGAAACGAAGATCGGCTACGTCTTCCAGAACTACCGCGAGGCGCTCTTTCCCTGGCTGCGCTCGATCGACAACATCGAGTACCCGCTCAAGCTCGCGAGGCTGCCCAAGCGCGAGCGCGAGACGAAGGTCGAGCGGCTGGTGACGCACCTCGGCGTGAAGATCGACCTCCAGCGCTATCCCTACGAGCTCTCGGGCGGGCAGCAGCAGCTCGTCTCGATCATGCGCGCGCTGGTGGTCGAGCCGGAGGTGCTGTTCCTCGACGAGCCGTTCTCGGCGCTCGATTACGAGATGACGCTGTTCATGCGCGAGCAGCTGCAGCGCCTCTTCATGGAAACCGGGACGACGACGGTGCTCGTGTCGCACGACCTCGAGGAGGCGGTGTACCTCGCCGACCGCGTGCTGCTGCTGTCGCGCCGGCCGGCTCGGGTCGCCGACTTCCCGGAGATCCTGATGCCGCGGCCGCGCAACGACGACACGCTGTCCGATCCCGCGTTCGTGGCGATCAAGGGACACTGCCTGGAAGTGTTCCAGCGCGAGGTGAGGAAGGGATGAGACCTCGTCGTCTCCCCGGCGAACGCCGGGGTCCAGGGCGAGCGCCTGCCAGGTTGGAAGCGCGGGACCGGATTCCGGCGTGCGCCGGAATGACGCCACCATGAAGCGCGACACGTTCCTGCCGCTCGTCGGCGTAGCCGGCCTGATCGCGGTCTGGTACCTCGCGGTCTGGACGCGCGTCGTCGATCCGGTGCTGCTGCCCCCGCCCGAGCAGGCGTTCGCGGCGCTCGTGAAGGGCATGGCAGGCGGCAAGCTCGGCCACGACTTCTGGCGCACCGTCGAGCGCACCGCGTATGCGACCGCGATCGCCGCCGTGATCGCCATCCCGCTGGGCGTCTTGCTGGGTGCGAACGAGAAGGCCTACCGCGCGGTCGAGTTCGTGATCGACTTCTTCCGCTCGACCCCGGCCTCGGCGATGTTCCCGCTCTTCCTGGTGATCTTCGGCGTGGGCGACAAGACCAAGATCCTGGTCGCGTCGTTCGGCGCGGCACTGGTGATCCTGTTCAACGTCGCCTACGGCGTCATGAACGCGCGCAAGACGCGCCTGCTCGCGGCGCGCGTCATGGGCGCCTCCCGCCTGCGCGTGCTGACCGACGTGATGCTGCTCGAGTCGCTGCCGCAGACTTTCGTCGGCCTGCGCAACGGCGTGTCGCTCGCGCTCGTGATCGTGGTCGTGGCGGAGATGTTCATCGGCTCCACCGACGGGCTCGGTCAGCGCGTATTCGAGGCGCAGCAGCTCTTCGCGATGCCCGACATGTACGCCGCGATCTTCGCCGCCGGCGCGCTCGGCTACGGCCTCAACCTGCTCTTCATGCTCGTCGAGAAGCGCTACGTGCACTGGTCGGGAAAGTAGTCGGCGACGATGGCCACGCTTTTAGGCGCGCCGCTGTCCGTCGTGACCGTCGGACTCGCTTCCTTCGACGACGCGATCGCTGGCGCCGGCGCTCGGGTGACGCGCGTGCAATGGAGCCCGCCCGGCGGCGAGCCGGCCACCGCGCGTGCGCTCGCGCGCCTCGTCGGCGATCCCGCGGTCGATGCGGCCAACAAGAAGGCCTTCGACGCCTACCTGGCCGCTGAACCGGTGCTCGAGGGCGTCGGCGTTGCGCGCGACGTCATCCCCGGCCTCGGCGAGCGGATGCTGCTGCACGCCGGCCCGCCGATCGAGTGGGCGCGCATGGGCGGGGCGATGCGTGGCGCCGTGATCGGCGCGTGCCTGCTCGAGGGCTGGGCGAAGGACCACGATGCCGCGCGCGCCCTGGCCGAGCGCGGCGAGGTCGATTTCGACCCGTGCCATCACCATGCCGCCGTCGGACCGATGGCGGGGATCATCAGCCCGTCGATGCCGGTCTGGATGCTCCGCAACCCGGTCCAGGGCAACCGCTCGTTCAGCAACCTGAACGAAGGGCTCGGCAAGGTGCTGCGCTACGGCGCGAACAGCCCCGAGGTGCTCGCGAAGCTCAAGTGGATGGGCGGCACGCTCGGCCCGGTGCTCGGCAAGGCGCTCGCCGCGACCGGGCCGATCGAGCTCAAGGCCCTGATGGGGCGCGCCCTGCACATGGGCGACGAGATGCACAACCGCAACATGGCCTCGTCCGCGCTGCTGTTCAAGCGGCTCGTCGCCGGCATCCTCGAGTCGGGCGTGTCCGCGGCCGACGCGGCCGGGGTGATCGATTTCATGAACGGGAACGACTTCTTCTTTCTCAACATCGGCATGGCGGCGTGCAAGAGCATGCTCGACGCCGCACATGGAGTGCCCGGAGCCACGATGGTCACCGTAATGGCGCGCAACGGGACGGACTTCGGCATTCGTGTGAGCGGCACGGGCGAGCGTTGGTTCACCGGCCCGGCGCAGGTGCCCGACGGCCTGTTCTTCCCGGGCTACGGCCCGGCCGACGCCGGCCGCGACATCGGCGACAGCGCGATCACCGAGACCGCCGGCATCGGCGGCTTCGCGATGGCGGCGGCGCCCGCGATCGTCCGGTTCATCGGCGGCACGCCGCAGCTCGCGCTCGACAGCACGCTGACGATGCGGCACATCACGCTCGGCCGCAACAACGCGTTCACCATCCCGATGCTCGATTTCGCGGGCACGCCGGCCGGCATCGACGTGCGCAAGGTCGTGGACACCGGCATCTTGCCGATCATCAATACCGGCATGGCGCACCGCGAAGCCGGCGTCGGCCAGGTCGGGGCGGGCATCGTGCGCCCGCCGATGGAATGCTTCACGCAGGCGCTCGCCGCGCTCGCGGAAAGTGCCGGACAGCGTGTGCTATAACGACGACCCTACGGAGAGGACGAAAAGACCATGCGTAAACTTTCATTGCTCGGAGCAGTGCTCGCCGCCGCGCTCGCCGCGCCCGCGGTCGCGCAGGACAAGGTCAAGGTCGGCGTGTTCCCGGTCAGCTCGTCGCTGCCGTTCTTCGTCGCCCAGGACCGCGGCTTCTTCAAGGACCAGAAGCTCGACGTCGAGATGGTGCGCCTCATCGGCGGGCCGCCGAACGTGTCGGGGCTGATCACGAACCAGATCGACGCCGCGGCGATCCTGGTCACGATCGAGGGCATGAACGCCAACCTCAAGAAGCCCGGCGTCGCGATGTACATCTCGCTCAACGGCCAGAACGCCCAGTACCAGATGGAGCAGTTCGTCGTGCGCAAGGGCCTGAACGTGCGCTCGCTCGCCGACCTCAAGGGCAAGAAGATCATGAGCGCGCCCGGCCCTGCGAACGTGACGATGGCGCGCGCCGTGCTCGCCGCGGCGGGGCTGAAGGAGGGCGACTACACGCTCGACCAGCTCGACATGGGGCAGCACGTCAACGCGATGACCGCGGGCACGTTCGACGCCGGCTACACGCTCGAGCCGAACGCCTCGATCATGCGCAAGAACGGCGTCGCCACCACGCTCGAGGCCGGCGTCATCGCCAAGTACATCCTCGGCGACGCGCGCGCGAACGCCTGGGTCGGCGGCGGCGTGATCTCGACCGACTTCATCAAGAACCGTCCGGACGTCGCGAAGCGCTACGCCGCCGCCTGGGCGAAGGCGATCGACTTCATCAACGCCGACCCGAAGGAGGCGCGCAAGTCCCTCGCCAAGAACACCCTCACGCCCGACGACATCGTCGAATCGGTGCCGCTCGTGAAGTTCGTGAACGTCGCGAACCTGACCAACACCGACCGGCAGGAATTCCAGACGTTCATCGACTACTCGACGCGCATGGGCACGCTTCCGGAGCCGGTGGACGTCGCGAAGTTCCTCCAGCGCTTCTGATGACCGGGGGCCTGCACCGACTGCCCGCGCGCGAGCTCGCGCAGCTCATCCGCACGAAGCGCGCGAGCGCGGTCGAGGTCCTCGACGCGCATCTCGCGGCGATCGAGCGAGCGAATGCGGCCGTGAACGCGATCGTCACGCTCGCCGCCGAGCCGGCGCGGACCGCCGCGCGCGCCGTCGACGCCGCGGTCGCGCGCGGCGAGACGCTCGCGTCGCTTGCCGGCGTCCCGGTCGGGATCAAGGACGTCACGCCGACCGCCGGCATCCGCACGACATGGGGTTCGGAGCTGTACGCCGACCACGTGCCGGACGAGGACGGCGAGACGGTCGTGAGCCTCAAGCGCGCCGGCTGCGTCGTGATCGGCAAGACGAACACGCCGGAGTTCGCGGCCGGCGGCAACACCGTCAACCGCGTGTTCGGCGCCACGCGCAACCCCTGGGACCTCCGCATGTCGGCGAGCGGATCGACCGGCGGCGGCGCGGCCGCGCTGGCGGCGGGGCTGGTTCCGCTCGCGGAGGGCTCCGACTTCGGCGGCAGCCTGCGCACGCCGGCGTCCTTCTGCGGCGTGGTGGGCCTGCGGACCTCGACCGGGCTCGTCGCGCGCTACCCGATGAACATGCCCTGGCATGCGCAGAACGTCGCCGGCCCGATGGCGCGCGACGCCGAGGACTGCGCGCTGATGCTGGATGCGATGACCGGCTTCTCGCTCAAGCTGCCGTCCTCGGTGCCGCCGCCGTGGCCGAGCGCGCACGAGATCGTGACGCGCGCCGAGAGCCTGCGCGGCGTGCGCCTCGCCTACGTCGCGGACATCGGCGGCACCGGCATCGATCCGGAAGTGGCGCGCATCTGCCGCGACGCGGCCCGCGCGCTCGAGCGCGACGGCGCGACCGTCGAGGAGATCCAGGCGGATTTCTCAGACGGCGTGCAGGCGTTCATCACGCTGCGCGGCGAGTCGATGGTCGGGAATCACCTCGACCGGCTCGACAAGCTCGATCGGCTCAACCCGAACCTCGCCGGCAACATCCGGCTCGGGCTCGACGTGAAGATCCTCGACATCGCGCGCGCCGAGCGCAAGCGCGTGGAGATCTTCCATCGCTGGCGCGCGCTCTTCGAGCGGTACGACCTCGTGCTCACGCCGTGTTCGCCCGTGCCGCCGTTCCCGGTCGACCAGAACTATCCGAGCGAGATCGGCGGCAAGAAGTTCGACAACTACATCGCCTGGATCGCGCAGACCTTCCTCGTGTCGCTCGCCACCCTGCCGGCGGCGAGCGCCCCGGCCGGCCTGACCGCAGCGGGGCTTCCCGTCGGCCTGCAGATCGTCGGCCCGCGGTTCTCCGATCCGAAGATTCTGACGTGCGCGAAGTTCGCGGAGCGCGTCAATCCGCCTGGGTGGGCCCCGCACGCGGCGTGAGTGCGGCGACGGCGCGCTCCGGACTCAACGGCATCAGCCGCTCGAACGCCGCCTGGTACGCCTCGGCGTCGACGATCGCCGCGTCGCTGTGCGTCGCCCCCTCGACGAGCAGCAGCGATTTCTGCGCGGTGGCCCGCATGTACAGGGCGATGCCCATCGCGGGCGGCACGATGTCGTCGCGTTTGCCATGGATGACCAGGAGCGGGGCGTTCAGGCGCCGGACCTTTGCCGCCGCGTCGAAGCGGTCGCCGAGCATCCGGTCGATGGGATAAAGCGCGGCGACCCACGAGTCGCGCAGCAGTTCGCCCATCGAAGTCGGCGCCCCCTCGATGACCACGCCGTTCACGTCGGGGTAGCGCACCGCGAGTTCGAGCGCTGGCGCCGCGCCGAGCGAATGGCCGTAGACGAACCGGCGACGGGCATCGGGCTGATGCCAGCGCAGCTCGAGCCACGCCGCTTCCGCGTCCTCGTACATGCTCGCTTCGGTGAGCGGACCGCGATCGCTCCGGCCGAGGCCGCGGTAATCGATCATCAGCACCGCGGCACCGGCGGCGTGCATCGCTGCGGCAACGTGCACCATGCCCGCCTTGGTGCGGCCGGTTCCGGGCAGGACCAGGAGGACCGGCGCATCCCGCCCGTTCGGCAGCCACCAACCATGAATGAGCGCGCGGCGAGGGCCGGCGCGCAGCCAGACCTCGCGATAGTCGATGCCGAGCATCCCGGGGGTCCGCGGGGTTTCGCGCGCCGGAAAGTCGATGAAGCGGTCCGGGCAGCGCCACACGAGCGCCGCCCCGGTTACGTAGGCCGCGGCAGCCGCCGCCGCCAGCGCGACGCCGATGCGTCGAATCGTCTGCGGCATGCGGCACAGCGTACTCCCCGGACGTCCTGCTGTGCGCGGGCGGGTCGCCGGCCCCCTGACGCGAACGTGGGCGTCTGCGAACCACATCTGGGTCAGAGCATTCCGAGGACGTACCACCAGGCCGGGGCGGTGACGAACGACAGCGCCGGGGCCGCTAGTGCGCGCGCCGATCGCTCAGAGCGAACGCAGCGAGGAGGCCGACCGCGAGGATCGCGATTGCGCACTGGAACGCGTATGCGGCGGCCGCATGCGCGTGGTGGTCCCTGAAGTACGCCGCGAGCTGCGGGCCCGCGAGCCCTGCCGCCGACCACGCCGTGAGCAGCGCGCCGTACACGATCGGCATCCGCACGCTCCCAAACGCGTCCGCGACGAGCGAGGGCGCGGTGCCGAACCCGCCCCCGTAGCACAGCAGCACGTAGCAGACGAGCGCGGCGAAGAGCCACGGGTCGCGCACGTGCATCAGCAGCGCGAAGGCGACGATCTGGGTGGCGAAGATCAGGCGGAAGGCGTTCGCGCGCCCGATGCGATCGGACAGCCCGCCCCAGAAGAGTCGCCCCAGCCCGTTGCAGAGCGCGCTCGCGCCGACGAGCAGCGCGCCGGCGGCGGCGAGCGCAGCGACGCTCGTTCCGGGCCGCGCCGCGGCAAGCAACTCCTCGAGGAGCGGCGCCTGGAACGCGATGAACATGATCCCCGCGGCGACGTTGCAGAACAGCACGATCCACATGAGTGCGAAGGCGGCCGAGCGCACGCACTCCGAGCCCGAGCGCGCCGGCGGCGCGGCGACCGTGCGGCCTTCGACCGAAGGCGGCGCGTAGCCGGGCGGCAGGTATCCGGCCGGCGGGTTGCGCAGGAGCATCGCCGCGCACGCGCCCACGACGCCGAGCGTCAGACCCGACGCGAGAAAGACCTTGGGCAGCGCCGCGCGGTACGCGGCCGCGACGTTCGCGCCTGCGAGGTCTGCGGGCATGAAGGCATCGAGAAAGACCGTCCCGAGCAGCCTTGGACATGAGCAGCGCGCCGAGGCCGAAGCCCATCACCACCATGCCGGTGACGAGCCCGCGCTTGTCGGGAAACCACTTCGCAGCCGTCGCCACCGGGGTCACGTACCCGAGGCCGAGCCCGATGCCGCCCACGACGCCGTAGCCGACGAGGAACAGCGCGACGTCGTTGGCCGCGAGCCCCGCCGCGCCGATCGCTTGACCGACGCCGTACGCGAGCGCCCCCGTGAGCGCGAGGCGGCGCGGCCCGACTCGCGGGAGCAGCACCCCGCCGGCCGCGGCCGCGAGCCCGAGTGTGAAGATCGCGACGCTGAACGCGGCAGCGGCGACGCCGTTCGTCCAGCCATACCCGAGCACGATCTTCGACTGGAAGAAGCTCCACGCGTAGACCGTGCCCAGGCAGAGCTGCAATGCGATGCCGGCGCCGGCCACGATCCATCGATCGGCCGGCTGCGCCGCCGCGGCGCGCGCGGGCGGCAATGCCGCGGCATCGGCGCCCGCTTGCATCGCCGCAGTGTTCGGATAGGCATTCATCGACCCCGGTCCTCGCCTGATCGCTTCTTAGGAGCGCGACCGTATGCGCGGCGCGCGGTACCGTCGTTGAGCGTCGGGGGACCGTTCTCAGGCAGGCGGCCCGAGCGGCGCAGCAGCACGCCGATTACGAAGCAGGCAACGAGGAGAGAGAGGTTGTTCATGGCGCGTCGCGTTCGCGCCATGTTCGACGGCGGGGGCGTACGTGCCGCTTACCGATCGGCCGGCGGACGGACTAGTCCGGCGGACCGACTCCGCCGCACTATGACGGGGCATTACGGCGGGATTACGGCGAGACTCAGGCGGCCTTCGTGATCGAGTGGTACAGCGTTTCGGTCTCGCGCGAGGGCGCCGCACCGAGCACCACCGAGAGCATTTGCCGACAGCGGCGGTAGACGTCGAGCGCCTCGGCGTGCCGGCCTTGCGCGGCGAGCGAGGCCATGAGCCGCCGGTAGAGCTCCTCGGCGAAGGGCTCCGCCTCGAGCGCCGTGGCGTAGATCTCCGCGGTGCGTTCGGGATTGCGTGCACGCTCGAAGTGCTGCGCGGCGCCGATCACGAGGCGAACGTAGCGGCTGCGCAGCCGCTCGCGCGCCGGCAACAGCCACGGCGCGTCCTCCTCGTTATGCAAGAACGAGCCCGCGTACAGCGCGAGCGCGCGCTCGGCCGCGTCGACCTCGATCGCCGCTTGGTCCCCGTTCGCCCGGCTGGCGAGCCGCTCGAAGGCGAGCGCGTCCGTCCACGCGACTGCGGGGTTGATCTGCAGCATGCCGTGCGAGAGCTGGATCGCGTCGTCGCGCCCAAGGAGCTTGCGCAGCCGGTGCAGCGTCACCTCGAAGGCATCGCGCGCGGCGTCGCCCTCGGACTCCGGCCACAGCGCGCCGGCGATCGCGTCGCGGCTCACGCCCTCGGCGCCCAGCGCCACGAGCGCCTTGAGGAGATCGAGCACGCGCCGCTGCGCCTTGCGGGCGTGGCGCAGGACCTCGCCGTTGATAATGACCTCGAAGCGTCCGAGCGCGTGGATCCGGATCGGCCACGGCCAGGCCTCGATATCCGCCGACGGGGCACGCACGCCGCGCGTCGTGATAAGCCGCGTCACGAACTCGGTCTCGATGCCGGCTTGCAGCGCCTCGGCACACAGCCGGGACATCAGGTCGGGGAACCACAAGCCGGTGCAGACGCTATTCGTGCGCCGGCCGGTCGCGAATGCTTCCCGCAGCGCTTCGCGGCCCTCGTCGCGGCGCCCCGCGCGGAGCAGGACCTCGGCCTCGACGAGCAGCGCGAGGACGCGCATCGCGCCTCGCTCCAGCCCGCTCACCCAGGCGTAGTTGCGCTCGACGGCCTCATGCGCGCGCGCCAGGTCGCCGCAGCCCAACGCTGCGAGCGCCAGCGCGCTATTGCAGCACACCGTGGGCCCAAAGGTCTCGCGACCCGTGATCGTCTGCAGCGCGAGCTCTGCGTGATGGAGCGCGACACGCGGATCGCCGCGCCAGAGCGCGAACCAGGACCTCAGGAAGTGCGACAAGCTGATCTCGTTCGGGCGGGCCCGCGCCACGCTGGGCGCGATCTCGTCCAGCAGCGCCGACGCCGCCTCGAGCTCGCCGTTATCCGCGCGGGTCCACACCTCGAACAGACGGGTGACCGCCTCGGCGAACACGAAGCCGTGCTCGCGGATGATCCGCTGGGCTTCCAGGTTGGCCCGGACGGCGCGGGACAGGTCGTTCGCGTAATGGGCCTGGATCGTCAGACCCCAGTGCATCGACAGCCGGATGAGCGGGGTCACGTCGGCACGATTGAGCAGGGGCTCGAACGATTCGGCGAGCCGCTGGGAGGCCGCGAGGTCGCCGGAGATCGCGAGGTAATGGAGCATGTGAGAACCGGCAGCCAGCTTCTCGTTCACGCCCAGGTCGTGCGCCAGCAAATCGAACGTCCGCTCGGCCACGACGCTGGCGAGGGGGCTCGCCGGCCGGCAGTGCACCAGCGCGAGTGCACCTGCCGGAGCAGGAACTCGCTGAACAGCGCGTGATACTGGTACGTCGACGCGGCCCCGGCGCGCTGTTCTATGAAGTAACGCTGGCTCGCGAGCCACTCCAGCCGCTCGCCGGTGTCTTCGCGTTCCGTGAGCGCACCCGCCATCTCGGCCGTGAAGCGCGGGCAGACACGCCGTGGCCAGCCACAGGTCGCGCAGTTCCGGCGGCGAGCGGTCGAACACCTCGATGGCGAGGTACTCGAACAGGGCTTCCGGCGCCTCGATCAGGTCCGCCGGGACGGCGGCACTGTTGCGGCTCTCCAGCACCAGGCGAAGCCCCGCGGCCCAGCCGCCGGTGCGCTCGTGCAGGGTGCGAGCACGATCTTCGTCTGCGGCGCCGTCGAGCCCGGCAAGCCGGCGCGTCTCCTCGACGTCGAGCCGCAAGTCTTCCCAGCCGAGGCGCGCGAGGTCGGCATGCGCGATCGCTTCGGCGAACGCTGCCGGCGGGTCCGCGCGGCTGAGCACCACGAGCGTGACGCCCTCGGGCAGCTCCCCGCCGCCGTCGCGCACCAGTGTCGCAAGCGGCGAGTCGCCCGAAGCATCCTGGAAGTTGTCGAGCACGATCACCGCCAGGTTGGGCACTCGCTCCAGAAGGTTCTTGAAGAACCGCCGCGTGAAGCCCGCGAGATCGGGCAGGTACTCGGGCGTGAGCGGCGGCAGCGGCACGGCCCCGGGCGGCGCGGCCTGGCGCAGGTAGTGGAAGAAGGTCGCCGGGTCGGCGTCGCCCGCATCGATCTGGTACCAGAGGCACCGCAGCCCGCGTGCCTCGATCCAGCTCGAGACGAGCGAGGTCTTGCCCGCCCCGGGCGGTCCTTCGATCCACGTGATCGGGCGGCGGCGGAACCGGTCGAGCAGCGCGAAAAGGCGCTCGCGTGGAGCGAGCCCGGCGGCGGACGGCCGCGAGAGTTTCGGCGGAAGGACGTTGCGCGGCTTCACCATCGGCGGCTCACCATCAGATGCAGTGCGAGGTACGACAGCCGCTCCGTGCTCGGGCCGAGCGGCGACGAAGGGTTGTCGTAGCTCACGCTGCGCGGGATCAGGTACTCCAGCGCACCGCTCATCGACCAGCCCGGGGCGAGCGCCTGCTTGAAGCCCGCGGTGAGGTGGGTCTCGCCGATCGCGGCGATCAGCGGCGTGAGGTTCTGCGGCGGGATGGGCGAGCGCCCGTAGTTGATCCCGCCGTAGACGGTGAGCGAGCCGGTCGCCGCATACGCGGCGCCGAGCGCGAACACCCACTGGTCGCGTGCGTCGACGGCGGCGCTTTGAGAGAGCGTCTGCGGGGCGGCCGCGTTGTTCGGCTGCGTCAGCGTGATCGTCGTGCTGCGCAGCGCGTGCGACCATCCGAGCCAGGCGACCTCTGCGGAGACGAGCAGGCGCTCGTTCGCCTGCCAGGCGGCTCCCAGCGCAACCTCGGGCGGCAGGCCGAAGCCGTCCAGGCGCGCGCTGTCGTACCTCACGACCCCGAGCCCTACTGCGCTCATATTCACGTTCGCGTAGCCGTCGCTCGCGGGCAGGCGAATCTTGGTTCCTGCCGTGGCACCGAGGTGGAGCACCGGCGATGCGCGCCACAGGGCGCCTACCTTCGCGCCCACGCCCGCGCCGCGCGCGTCCTTGAGCTGCAGGCCGAAGAAGCTCTGCGCCGGGTTCGCCGCGTTCAGCGACGAGGTGCTGGGGAATACGCGCTGGGTGGCCTTGATCGCGGCGACGGGAAGGCTGAAGGCGACGCTGAGATCGTCGGTGGCCTGCCACGCGATCGCGGGCGCGAGCTTCGCGAAACCGATCAGCGCCGAGAGCTCGTCGCGCGTGCCGAACGGCGTCTGGAGGTTCTTGTAGACGTTGCCCGCTCCGCCCTGCGCGAACATCCCGATGCCGGCGGTGAGGCGCGGGGCGATCGGTGCCGTGTAACCGAATCCGCCCGCGAAGTTGTAGCTATTGTCGACGCGCTGATCGTTTCCGAGCGAGTCCGAGTGCGCCACGTCGATCGCGTACGCGATGGCCGCATAGCCGTCGAACGCCGCTCCACTGATCTGCGTGATCCCCGCCGGGTTGGTGTTCAGTGCGGTCGTGTCGCGGGCGACGGCCACATCGGCGCCGCCCATGCCGATCGACTCGGTCCCGAACCCGATCATGTTCAGGCCGTTATTCGCAAGCGCGGGAATCGCGCCTGCGGCGGACGCGATCGCGAAAGTCACAGCGCCGATACGCGCGCACTGCGCGCGCGTCCTCCCACGCTCCTGATGCACTCTCTGCTCCCCGAGACGTTCTTCAAGGCTTGGGGTCGGGTCGTTCTGTTTGGCCGATAGTGGAAAGGCTACACGCTTTGCGTGACGTGCGAATCGTGCGAACGGCCGACCTGCGCCGGGGTGAAATGCGGCAATCCGTAGGTTCCCTGTAAGCCCCGGGATCAATCTCGGGTTCGGACGCACCGACCTGCGTGCCCGGATAATCCGCCCATGGAATGGGCCATCACCGGCGCAGCGGCGAATGGCTGCTCGCCCGCCATAATCCGATCATGGAATGGGTGTGTCCTGGTCATCGGCCTCGCGGCCGGCACGCTCGGCGGGATCGTCGGCTTCGGGACGTCGATCATGCTGCTGCCGCCGCTCGTGGTGGTCTTCGGGCCGAAGGAGGCCGTCCCGATCATGGCGGTGACTGCGCTGCTGGCGAACGCGTCGCGCGCGGCGGTGTGGTGGCGCGAGATCGACTGGCGGGCGTGCGCCGTCTACAGCGCCGCGGCCGCGCCCGCGGCCGCGCTCGGCGCGGCGACGCTCGTGAGGATGAGCTCGGTCGCGATCGAGGTGGCGCTCGGCGCGTTCTTCCTGCTCATGATCCCGGTGCGGCGCAAGCTCACGGCGAGCGGGTTCCGGATCCGTCTCTGGCACCTCGCCGTCGTCGGCGGCGTGATCGGCTTCCTCACCGGGATCGTGGCCTCGACCGGGCCGATCAACACGCCGTTCTTCCTCGCGTACGGACTGGTGAAGGGCGCGTTCCTCGCGACCGAGGCGCTCGCCTCGCTCTCGATGTATGTCGCGAAGGCGATCGCCTTCAATCAGCTCGGTGCGCTGCCGTGGGCCACCTTCGCGAAAGGACTCATCGTCGGGTCGGCCGTGATGCTGGGATCCTATGCGGCCAAGCCGTTCGTGCTACGGATGGCGCCGGAGCGGTTCAGGGTCCTGATGGACGCGCTGATGCTCGTCGCCGGGGTGACGATGATTGCGACCGCGCTCGCGTGAGACCCGATCGACCGCTGGCGCGCGCCCCTAGGCGAGACCAGGAGAAGGGTGCGATGCAGAAAGGCCGATTTGGCGTCCGGGACGCGACGTGAACCAGGAACTTGTCTCGAAGGGCGCGCTCTTGCCACTCATGCGGCCCTCACCGGATTGGACAGCACGCCGATGCCCGCGATCTCGACTTCGATGGTGTCGCCGGCCTTCATGAACACCTTGGGGTTCCGGCCGAAGCCCACGCCGGAGGGCGAGCCGGTGGTGATGCAGTCGCCGGGCAGGAAGCGGTAGAACTGCGAGTAGTACTCGATCAGCTGCGCCACGGTGAACACGAAATCGTCGGTGTTCGCGTCCTGCATCACCTGGCCGTTCAGCCGCGTGACGATGCGCACGTTGCCCGGGTCGGGCACCTCGTCCTTCGTGGCGAGCACGGGGCCCATCGGGCAGAACGTCGGGAACATCTTGCCGAGGAGGTTGTGCTCCCACGCGTGGATCGGCCCCATGATCCCGGTGGAGGAGAAGATGGGGGCCACCCAGTCGCGCGCCGAGACGTCGTTGACGATCGTGTAGCCGGCGACGCAGTCCAATCGCCTGCGCGGCACTCACGCGGTGGCAGGCCTTGCCGATGACCACGGTGAACTCGCCTTCCCAGTCGACCATGTCGGGATTGCTCGGCGGCAGGATGATCGGCTCGCCCGTGGCGATGATGCTCGCTACGCTCTTGGTGAACGCCGCGGGTTTTCCGGGCACCGGCGTCTTCATCTCCGCCAGGTGCTTGTGGTAGTTCATGCCCACCGAGAGCACGAGCGCGGGATCCGGGATCGGTGCCAGCAGCCGGGCGCCCTTACGGCTCACCAGGGCTTTCTTCGGCGCGGCATCGCGGATGGCGCGCGCCTGGTCGAGCTTGCCGGCGGCCAGGATGCCGCGCACGCTCCCCGGGAGCGAAGAATCGGCCGCGCCGAGATCGACGATGTCCTCGCCTGCCAGGACTCCGGCACGGGGCTCGCGGTCGATGGTGAAAGTCACGAGGTGCATCGTTTCTCCTCTCTTCTACGCTGCAATCTGCAGGTGGGGGGCGCCGGCGTCGTGCGAAAGTCGGTCGCACACCCGGCGCAATGCGAGCGCTGCCGCGTTGTTGGCGCGCCCGAGCTCCGGGTCGGTGCCGATCAGTGCCACCGACGCGACGGCATCGCCGTTCCAGCCGAGCACGACGCTCGCCACGGCATAGAGGCCGGGAATGACGTTGTGCATCTTGTCGGCATAGGCGAGGCGCGACTTGCGCGCGCGCTTGAGCTTCGCGCTCGAGCGCCTCGCGGTCGAACTTCTCCTGCAGCGCCTCGGCGGCGAGGGCTTCTGCCGTGAGGCCGCGCGGGAGAAAGGCGAGCAGCATGCGGCCGACGGCGGAGCGCGACACCGGCAGCACCGAGCCCAGGTTCAGCGAGGTGACGAGCGACCCCATGCGCTGCCAGTGCACGACAGTCGGCCCGCGATTGCTCCACACCGCCAGGAGCGCCGTGTAGCCCGTTTCCGCGACGAGCGCCGGAACCGCCTGCACGGTCGCCTGGATCGGATCGGCACGCTGGATCGCCGCGAGGCCCATGCGCAGGGCGAGCGGGCCGAAGTCGTAGCGCGAGTCGGCGCCCTGGACCACCAGGCCGCAACGCAGGAAGCTCGCGAGGTAGCGATGCGCGCTGCTCGGATCGAGGCCGGCGGCGGCGGAGAGCTCCTTCAGCGCCAGCGGCCCGGTTGCGCGCTGGAGCGCCTCGAGGAGCGGCACGCCGGTCTCGATCGACTGGATGCCACGTCGCGCGCGCGGCGCGGCTCGCTTCTGGGTCATTGGACTATTGACAACGCATTGGCTGATGCCGAAATATACGTCCTCCAGGAGGAGGAGAACAATATGATTGGATTCAAGCGCTGGGCAAGTGTGCTCGCCGGCATGGCGGTCACGTTCGCTGTTGCACTGCCGCAGGCCGTGGCGCAATCCAATGCGCCGATCCGCATCGGCAGCACGCTGTCGCTCACCGGGCCGCTCGCGGCGGCTTCGGCAATCCAGAAGGTCGCATCCGAGGTCTACGTCGACGACCTCAATCGACGCGGCGGCCTGCTCGGCCGCCAGGTGGAATGGATCGTGAAGGACGACCAGTCGCGTCCCGAGCTCGCGCGCACGCTGTACGAGCAGATGATCACGGTGGACAAGGTCGATCTGATCGTGGGCCCGTACGGGACCGCTTCGATCCTCGCCGCCATGGGTGTCGCGCAGCGCTACAACAAGCTCCTGCTGCACAACAGTTTCGGCACGCCGCGCCAGGCCAAGTACGAGATGCAGTTCTCGACCTCCGGCGGTGCCTTCGACATCGAGGAGGTCTGGCCCAACCTGGTGTTCAGCACCGTGGCGGGTGCGTCAACGCCGCCGAAGACGCTCGCGATCGTCACGAGCAAGTTCCCCTCGCTTCAATTCGTCTCGGTCGGCGCCCGGGAGCAGGCGAAGAAGCGCGGCCTCAACGAGGTGCTGTACCTCGAGTGGGAGTTCGGCAACCGCGACTTCGGACCGATCGCGAGCCGCATCAAGGACGCGAAGCCCGACCTCGTGTGGGTCGGCGCCACCGGGCTCGACGGCGTGCAGCTGCTCGACGCGATGAAGAAGATCGACTACGCGCCGCCGATGCACTTCTACATGTTCCCCGCGCCCGGCCCGATGGCGAAGACGCCCGACGCGAAGAACGCGCTCGCCTTCACCACGTTCGAGGAGCATCCGCCGTTCACCAGCAACCCGCGCGCCGCGGAGCTCATCAAGGCCTACCACGAGCGCGGCGCGAAGGCGGGCCTGCCGGACACCTCGGTCGACCTGCTCGCTTCCATCTGCTTCGCGATGTGGCAGACGCTCGAGGCGGCGGTCAACGGCGCGAAGAGCCTCGACGACAAGGCGCTCGCGCAGTGGCTGCGCAAGAACCCGGTCGACTCCATCATGGGGCGGCTGGTCTGGGACGGCCCGAACAACTACGTCTCGGGGAAGGACCTCTACAAGATCAAACAGCTCCAGAACGGCAAGTGGGTCGTGGTGTATCCGCCGGAATTCGC
This sequence comes from uncultured beta proteobacterium, assembly GCA_963716855.1. Lineage (GTDB taxonomy): Bacteria > Pseudomonadota > Gammaproteobacteria > Burkholderiales > SG8-39 > JAGVSZ01. Next base: position 114,741 of record CAVQUV010000032.1, read on the forward strand.
CGCGCCCGGCGCGAAACTGATCGGGCCGTGAGCGCCGGGCGGATACCGCCGCGCTTGAGCCGGAGGCACGCTTGCCGAGCCTGACGCTGATCGGGCAGTCCGTCCTTTCGGGCATCTTCCTCGGTGCCCTCTACGGGCTGCTCGGTCTGGGCCTCACGCTGAGCTGGGGGCTCCTGCGCCAGATCAACCTGGCGCACTTCGCGCTCGTGTTCCTCGGCGCCTACCTCAGCTACCAGCTCGCGGCCGGCGGCATGGATCCGGTCGTCACGCTCGCCATCGTCGCCCCGGCGTTCTTCGTCTTCGGCGCCGCGCTCCAATGGCTGCTCGCGCGGTTCTCGGTCTCGCCGCTCAACACGCTGCTGGTCACCTTCGGTTTCATGGTGATGATCGAGAGCCTGATCCAGTGGATCTGGACGGCCGATTTCCGGCGCCTGGAAACGCACTACGGAAACGTACGCTGGAAGCTCGGCGAGCTCTACGTGGCGCTGCCGGAGCTCCTGACGTTGCTCGTCGCGGTGGGTCTCGCCGTCGGCACCTGGGCGCTCCTCCGCTACACCGATCTCGGCAGGGCGATGCGCGCCGCCGCCGAGGATGCGCCGGTGGCCGCCGCCTTCGGCGTCAACGAGAAGCTGCTCGCGCTGGTGCTGTCGGGGTCGTGCGCGGCCCTGGCCGCGGTCGCCGGCGTGTGCCTCGCGCTTAGCCACACGCTCGCGCCGACGCAGATCTACGCGTGGATCGGCGTGGTGTTCGCGGTGGTGATGATCGGCGGCCTCGGCAATCCGCTCGGGCCGTTGATCGCGGGATTCGTGATCGGCGTGAGCGAGGCGCTCACAATGGCGCTCACCGCACCGGCCTGGGCACCGCTCGTCTCCTTCACGCTGCTCATCGCCATCCTGCTCTTCCGGCCGAGCCGCGTCGCATGAAGGCGCTCGCCTTCTTCGCGGTGGGTGGCGCCGCGTTCGCGACCGTGCCGTTCCTCGGCCTGCCGGCGTTCTATGAATCGTTCCTGTACCTGGTTTTCCATTGGGTGGTGCTCGCCACGTCCTGGAACCTGCTTTCGGGCTACTCCGGCTACTTCTCGTTCGGCCACGCCGCCTTCTTCGGCGCCGGGGTCTACGCGACCGCCGTGCTGGCGGGCAAGCTCGGCTGGCCGTTCCTCTGGACGCTGCCGTTCGCCGCGGCGGTGCCCGCGGCGCTGGGCGTCGCGGTGGGGGCGGTCGTGTTCCGTCTGCCCGCGCTGCGCGGCGAGCTCTTCGCGCTGATTACGCTCGCGCTGATGTACGTCTTCGCCACCATCGTGCTCAACACGCCGATCGACGGGGGCCCGGGCATCTACCTGAGCGCGGTCGAAGTGCCGAAGCTCGCGCCGAGCCCCTCGGGCTCGTTCTATCTCCTCGCCCTTGTGCTGGCCCTCGTGACCGTGTGGCTCGCCTACGGGATCTACCAGTCGCGCTTCGGCACGGGTCTCTTCGCGATCCACGACGACGAGGACGTGGCTGAGGTCATGGGTGTGCCGACCTACCGGTTCAAGCTTGCGGCGCTCGCGCTCTCCTGCGGCCTCGCGGGCCTCGCGGGCGGCATCCACGGCGTGTTCGTCTCGTATGTCACGGTCGGCGAGACGTTCTCCGGATGGATGGCCCTCAACGTCATCCTCATGGCGGCGCTCGGCGGCACCCGGCACTGGCTCGGACCCGCCGTGGGCGCGGCGGCCGTCACCGCGCTCACCTACTACTTCACCACCAGCCAGTACGCCGTGGCCGGTCGCGCCGTCATCGGCCTCATCTTCATCGTCGTGATCCTCTTCATGCCCAACGGGCTCCTCGGGCGATTCGCGGTGCGCAAGCCGCTCGCCGGGCGCGGCGAAGCGGCCACCGCGTCGCCGGTGGCGGCGAAGGTCTCGGACGAGCCGCTCCTCGTGGTGAAGGACGCGCGCAAGGGCTTCAAGGGCGTGCAGGCCCTGGCCGGAGCCAGCCTCGAAGTACGGCGCGGCGAGATTCTGGGTCTCGTCGGTCCCAACGGCTCCGGCAAGTCGACGCTCATCAACGTGGTGAGCGGCCATTACCCGATCGACGGCGGCAGCGTGCTGTTCGAAGGACGCGAGCTGGCCGGCGCGGCGCCGCACACCATCGCGCGGAGCGGCATCGCGCGCACGTATCAGATCCCGCGGCCCTTCGCGCACCTCACGGTGCTGGAGAACGTGGCGCTGCCGCCGATGTTCGGCCTCGTGACGCTCGACCGCCGCAACGCGGAGCGCGAGGCGTGGCGATGGCTGGAATTCACCGGGCTCGCGGACAAGGCGCTCGCCCATCCGGCGGACCTCAACCTCCACCAGCGCAAGTTCCTCGAGCTCTCCCGCGCGCTCGCATCGCGGCCGAAGCTGCTCTTCCTCGACGAGGTGCTTTCGGGGCTCACGCCGGGCGAGATCGACGAGGCGATGCGGCTCATTCGCGCGATCCGCGACCAGGGCGCTACCATCGTATTCGTGGAGCATGTGATGCGCGCGGTGATGGAGCTCACCGACCGCGTGGTGGTGCTCACCTATGGCCGCACTATCGCCGAGGGCGCGCCGCGCGAGGTGATGCGCGACCCGCAGGTGATCGGCGCGTACCTGGGGACGGCGCATGCTTGAGACTCACGACCTGCGCGCGAGCTACGGCGCAGCGCCGGCCGTGTGGGACGTCTCGCTTAGCGTCGGCGAGGGCGAGCTCGTCGTCGTCGTCGGTCCCAACGGCGCGGGCAAGACCACGCTCATCAACACCCTTGCGGGCCTGCACCGCATCGAGTCCGGGCGCCTCGCGTTCCGCGGCCGCGACATCTCGCGGCTCGCTGCGCACCGCTTCTGCGACGAGGGCATCGCGCTGGTGCCCGAAGGCCGGCGGCTGTTCACCGGCATGACGGTGCGCGAGAATCTCGAGCTCGGCTGCTACCGGGAAGGCGCGCGCGCCTCGCGCGCCGGGACGATGGAGCGGGTGCTCGAGCTCTTTCCGGTGCTGCGCGAGAAGCTCGAGGCACCGTCCGGCACGCTCTCCGGCGGGCAGCAGCAAATGGTCGCGATCGGGCGCGCCCTGATGGCGCGGCCCAGCCTGCTGCTGCTCGACGAGCCCTCGCTGGGGCTCGCGCCGATGATCGTCATGGAGATGTTCCGCATCATCCGCGAGGTCAACGAGGCGGGGGTGGCGATCCTGCTCGTCGAGCAGAATGTCGCCATGGCGCTCGCGCTCGCGCGCCGCGCCTATGTGCTGGAGGAGGGTCGCATCGTCGCCGAAGGCGAGCCGCGCGTACTCCTTGCCCACGCCGACATCCAGAAGGCCTATCTTGGACATTGAAACGCGGAAACCGACATGCCATACAAAGTGACACTCCAGCCCAGCGGCCACGCCTTCGAGGTCGCGGAGGACCGGACGATCCTGCGGGCCGGCCTCGATGCCGGCTATTCCATGCCCTACAGCTGCCGGCAGGGCGTGTGCCGCACCTGCCGCGGCACCATCCGCGAAGGGAAGGTCGACTACGGCGAAGTCCATCCCACGTACCTTCCCGAGAGCGACAAGGCTCAGGGCTACGCGCTCCTCTGCCAGGCCAAGCCGCTCTCCGATTTGGTCATCGAGGTGAAGGAGCTGGAAGGCCTCGCTGGCATCCGCGTGCGGGTGGTGCCGTGCCGGGTGGCGAAGATCGACCGTCCGGCGCCGGACGTCACCGTGCTGAGCGTGCGCCTGCCGATGAACGAGAACATGATGTTCCTCGCCGGCCAGTACGTCGACTTCCTGCTCAAGGACGGCAAGCGCCGCAGCTACTCGATCGCCAGCAAGCCGTCGGTCGAGGGCGTCACCGCGATCGAGCTGCATATCAGGCACACGCCGGGAGGCGCCTTCACCGACTACGTTTTCGGCGCGATGAAGGAGCGCGAACTCCTTCGCTTCGAGGGGCCGCTGGGCAGCTTCTACCTGCGCCAGGATTCCACGAAGCCGATCATCATGGTGGCGAGCGGAACCGGCTTCGCGCCGATCAAGGGGATGATCGAGTCGGCGATGGAGAAAGGGCTGCTGGAAAAGCGGCCGATCACGCTTTACTGGGGCTGCCGCTCCCGCCGCGACCTCTACATGCTCGAGCTCGCCGAATCCTGGAAGCACCCGAATTTCAGGTTCGTTCCGGTACTCTCGGAACCGATGCCCGAATGTGCCTGGACCGGCCGGACCGGCTTTGTGCATCGCGTCGTAATGGAGGACCTCCCAGACCTCTCGGGCTACCAGGTCTACGCCTGCGGCGCACCCGTCATGGTGGATGCCGCGCGCGCGGATTTCAGCGCAAAATGCGCGCTACCGGCCGAGGAATTCTTCGCCGATTCGTTCCTGACCGAGGCGGACCGCGCGCGGGCCGCTACGACTTCCTAGTCCGTTTCCAAAGGAGGAAACCATGAGTCTCACCAGAGAGAAGATCCAGGACGGCATCGCCGATCCGGGCGCGCGCAACTCGATTCTCAAACCGTACGTCATGTCGCACGGCACGCTGGAGTGCCACAGCCTGAAGGAGTCGCGCAGGTTCTACGAGGAGTTCCTCGGCTTCGAGTGCGCGCGGCACGCGCTGCCGGCGATGGTGATCCGTTGCGGCCTCAAGTTCCACATCGTCTGCGTCGAGGTGGGCGACAAGGTCCATCCGGTGAGCCTCCTTAACCACTGGGGCATCGACATGGAGTCCAAGGAAAAGGTCGACGAGTCCTACGAGAAGGCGCTCAAGTACAAGGACCAATATAAGATCAAGCAGGTCCTGAAGCCCGTGTCGCAGCACGGCGTGTATTCCTTCTACATGGAGGACCTCGACCACAACTGGTGGGAAGTCCAGTACGTGCCGGGCTTCCAGCACGAGGATCTCTTCGACTTCGGCGACCGGTTCTCGATGGAGGACAACGCCAAGGTGGAAGACCTGAAGGAACTGAGCGTCAAGAACAGCGCCTGAAGGTGACCGTCTTCCCGACCTTCCTCGAGGAGCTGGAAGCGCGTACCGCCATCGAGGATTGCCTGAAGCGCTTCGCGCGCGCCGTCGACCGGCAGGACTGGAACGCGGCGCGCGAGCTCTACCACCCGGATGCGTTTGACGACCACGGCTTCTTCAAGGGCCCGCCGGACGCGTTTCTCGCGCACATCGAGAAGATGCACGCCGAGCAGGATCACTCGATGCATTTCAACACCAACGTGCTGATCGAGTTCTCCTCGCCGGAGCACGCGTTTGTCGAGACGTACGTGCTGGTGCTGCAGCGCTTCCGCGCGGGGTCGCCCAAGGTTCCCGCCGGCGCGGCGGGCCTGCGCAACCTCGCCTCGGCGCGCTACCTCGACCGCTTCGAGAAGCGCAGCGGCTCGTGGCGCGTCGTGCACCGCACGCTGGTCTTCGGCGACATCGAATCGGCGCCGATGCAGGAGCCGCTGCGCTTCTCGCCGGAGTTCACCGTGCAGCGCCACGACATGGACGACCCGCTTTACCTGCTGAACCGCAAGTAGGAAACCTGACCGCTGCGAACCGGGGGTCGTGGGTTCAAATCCCACTGGAAGCGGCAATCACTTGAAGCCCTTAGCGAGCGCTAAGACCTGTTCACTTCCGGCCCTTGAGCAGAACGCGCCGCCTTAAGCCTGGTGGACGATGGGATCGGTAAGCGCCCGGTACGCATCGTCGGGCCACTCTGCGAGCACTTCATTGCACCGCAGAGGGGCGATCATGGCCCGCACGACGAAGCTCTTCGGATATGCCCTCAACGCGTGTGCGTTCGCGCTCGGCGCGTGGATCGCCGCGACGGTCCTCGAGCCGGCGGAGGCGAGCCCGGGTGCGGCGCCGCTCGCGGAAGCCGCAGAAGACGCCGCCAGGGCGCCGACGACGGTCGACTACGGCCCGCAACTCACGCCGCGTTGAGCGCGGACGAGGAACGGCCGATGACTACGGCGTGACCGGCGTCGCGCGCGGCAGCGGCAGGTTCTTCGCCGCCATGACCTCGCGCAGCCGGTCCGGATAGTCGCTGATCAGGCCGTCGACGCCCAGGTCGATCAAGCGCTCCATATCGGCGCGCTCGTTGACCGTCCAGGGCAGCACCGTGAGGCCGAGCGACTTCGCCTCCTTCACGAGCGCTTCCGTCACGTCGACGGCGTTCGGCGACCAGATTTTTCCGCCTGCCGCCTTCACCATCTTCGGCACCGAGCCGTGATCGCGGTAGCGGATGCCCGCGGTCCAGGGCGAGTTCTCGCGATGCCCGGCCTGGATGTTGTCGAGCGCCTGCTGCTGCGAGCTGAGGTACGAGGTCGCGATCTCCGGCGCCTCCTTCTGCACGATCGCGAGAGTGCGCCAGTCGAACGACTGGATCGTGGTGCGGCCGGCCATCCCGTTGGCGCGGACGACCTTGATGAGCGCGCGCACGAACACGTCCGGCGGCGCCGTGTCCTCGGGCGTCTCGGGCGAGAGCTTGGTCTCGATGTTGAAGCGCACTTCGGCGTTGCGCGCGTGGCGCGTCAGCTCGAACACCTCGTCGAGCGTGGGGATGCGCACCTTGTCCTGGCGGCGCTGCTCGGGGAAGCGTCGCGAGTAGTCGCTGCCCGGCTTGATGCGGCCGACGTCGTAGCGCTGGAGCTCGTGGTAGGTCAGCTCGCGGATCGCCGGCGTGCGACCGGTGAGCCATCGACCGTCGGGCCCGCGCGCGATGTCGGGGTTGAGGCGCCGATCGTGGGCGATCACCACGACGTCGTCCTCGGTCACGGCGGCGTCCATCTCGAGCGTCGTGACGCCGATCGAAAGCGCGCGTGCGAACGCGGGGAGCGTGTTCTCGGGCGCAAGTCCGCGGGCGCCGCGATGGCCCTGGAGGTCGAAGGCGGCGGCGTGGGCGGTCATGAGAGCGAGCGCGGCGGCGAGGGCGGCGGGACGCAGCACGGGTTGGGCTAGAATTGGAGCGTTCTTGATTGTGGCGCCAAGTCTATCCCGGCGCCGCGTCTTCCGACACCGCCCCGGAATCTGCCATGGTGAAGGTTTACTCGATCGACGGCATCACCCCGGTGGTGCATCCCGAGGCGTACGTCCACCCCAGCGCGGTGCTGATCGGCGACGTGATCGTCGGTGCCCGCGTGTACATCGGTCCTTGCGCGAGCCTGCGCGGCGACTTCGGCCGCATCGTCATCGAGCGGGGCGCCAACATCCAGGACTGCTGCGTCGTCCACGGGTTTCCCGGCTCCGACACGGTGATCGAGGAGGACGGCCACATCGGCCACGGCGCGATCGTGCACGGCGCCCGCATCTGCCGCAACGCGCTCGTCGGCATTCACGCGGTGGTGAACGACAACGCCGTGGTCGGCGATTCGGCGATCGTCGCGGCGCTCGCGTTCGTCAAGGCCGAGGCGAAGATCCCGCCGCGCTCGCTCGCGGCCGGCATCCCGGCGCAGGTGCGGCGCGAGCTCACCGCGCAGGAGCTCGCCTGGAAGGCCGACGCGACGCGCCTGTACCAGGAGCTGGCGGTGCGGAGCCTCCGCACGATGCGCGAGGCCGAAGCGCTGACCGAGGTCGAGAACGACCGCAAGCGCCTTGCCCTGCCCGAGGTGCTGCCGCTGTCGGAGTGGAAGGCCAAGTACTCGGCGGGCGGCGACGGCGGGGCGATCGAGCAATGACGGCGCTTTCCTTCGCGGCGCGGCTGCGCCGGCGCGACCTGCTGCTCGGCACCATCGTGACGCTCGCGAGCCCCGAGGTCACCGAGATCCTGTCGACCTCCGGCCTGGACTGGCTGTTCATCGACGGCGAGCACTCGCCGATCGATTTCCTCGCGGCGCAGACCCTGCTCGCGACCTCGCGCGTGCCGTGCTTGATGCGCGTGCCCGAGGCGACCGAGGCGATGCTCAAGAAGGCGCTCGACATCGGCGCCGCCGGCGTGATCGTGCCGATGGTCAACAGCGCGCAGCAGGCGAAGGCGATCGTGTCGTTCTGCAAGTACCCGCCGCGCGGCGTGCGCGGGGTGGGGCGCGTCCGTGCGCAGGGCTACGGCTTCGACTTCGCGCGCTACATGGCGCAGGCGAACGACGAGACGGTCGTGGTCGTGCAGTGCGAGCACATCAGCGCGGTCGAGGCGATCGAGTCGATCGTCGCCGTCGAGGGCGTCGACGCGGTGCTGGTGGGGCCGTACGATCTCTCGGGCAGCATGGGCCTGCTCCGGCCAGGTCGAGCATCCGGACGTGCTCGCCGCGATCAGGCGAGTCGCCGAGGTCTGCAGCAGGGCGGGCCGCGCGCTCGGCATTTTCACCGCCGAGCCGGCGAAGATGAAGCCGTTCATCGCGCAGGGCTACACCCTGGCGGCGGTCGGCGTCGACGTGGCCGCGCTCGGCGACGCCGCCCGCGCCACGGTCAAGATCCTGCGGGAATAGGCGCAGCGGGTCCGCGCATCCTTCCCCCTTCTTCCTTACCCATCACCGGAGCGCAGCAAATGTACGAAAACATCCTCGTCGAGACCCGCGGCCGCGTCGGCCTCGTCACCCTCAACCGCCCGAAGGCGCTCAACGCGCTCAACGACCCGCTCATGAACGAGCTCGGCGACGCGCTCGCGAAGTTCGAGGCGGACGAGAAGGTCGGCGCGATCGTCATCACCGGCAGCGAGAAGGCCTTCGCCGCCGGCGCGGACATCGGCGCGATGAAGGACTGGGGCTACATGGACGTGTACAAGTCCGAGTACATCACGCGCAACTGGGAGAAGCTGAAGCAGGTGCGCAAGCCGGTGATCGCCGCGGTGGCGGGCTATGCGCTGGGCGGCGGCTGCGAGCTCGCGCTGATGTGCGACATCGTCATCGCGGCCGAGACTGCGAAGTTCGGCCAGCCCGAGATCAAGCTCGGCGTCATCCCGGGCGCGGGCGGCACCCAGCGCCTGCCGCGCGCGGTCGGCAAGTCCAAGGCGATGGACATGATCCTCACCGCGCGCAACATGGACGCGCAGGAGGCCGAGCGCGCCGGCCTCGTGTCGCGCATCGTGCCCGCCGACCGGCTCCTCGACGAGGCGCTCGCGGTCGCGGCCGCGATCTGCGAGTTCTCGCTGCCGATCGTGATGGCGGCCAAGGAATCGGTCAACCGCGCCTACGAGAGCTCGCTCGCCGAGGGGGTCCTCTTCGAGCGCCGCACCTTCCATTCGCTCTTCGCCACCGAGGACCAGAAGGAAGGGATGCGGGCGTTCGTGGAGAAGCGCAAGCCTGCGTTCAAGCATCGCTGAGCGAAGCGCCGTCCACGGGGGTCGCGGCGTTCACGCCGAGAAGCTGAGCCTCACGGTGGCGCGACCCCGGTTCCTCCTCCATGCCCGCCGTGGCTAGGTCGCCCGCGCGTCTCATCGCGTGGGTCTGCCTCGCCCACGTCTTCAGCATGACCGGCTTCGCGACTTACCCGGCGCTCCTGCCGATGCTGCAGGGCGAGTGGGCCATGTCGAACACCGAGGCGGGGCTGGTCAGCGGGCTCTTCTTCGCCGGCTACATGGCCGCGGTGCCGGTCCTCACCGCGCTCACCGACCGCCTGGACGCGCGCCGCATCTACCTCGTCGCGAGCCTCGTCGCCGCGGCCGGCACCGCGGCCTTTGCCCTTTACGCGGACGGTCCGGTGGTCGGCGGGCTGTGCCAGCTTCTCGTCGGCGTCGGGATCGCGGGCACCTACATGCCCGGCTTGCGCGCGCTGACGGACAACACGCACGGTCCGGCGCAGACGCGCGCGGTGTCCTTCTATACCGCGTTCTTCGGCGTCGGCGTGAGCCTGTCGCTCGTCCTCGCGCAGCAGGTGGCGCAGGCGCATGGCTGGCGTTGGGCGTTCGCGGTCGCGGCCATCGGGCCGCTCGTCTCGGCGGCGATGGTGCTCGCCGGATTGCCGCCGCGGGCCGCGCGCGGCGCAGTGACGGACACGCGGCTGCTCGACTTCCGGCCGGTGCTCGCGAACCGCGAGGCGAGCCGCTACATCTACGGGTACGCGGTGCACTGCTGGGAGCTGTTCGGCTCGCGCTCGTGGATGGTGGCGTTCCTCACTTTCGCCCAGACGATCGTGCCGGCGCCGCTGTCGCCGGCGGCCATCCACGCGCTCGCCAACCTCGGCTCGCCGGTCGCGAGCATCGTCGGCAACGAAGCGGCGCTCCGCGTCGGGCGCGCGCGCGTGATCGTCGCCGGGATGATGCTCTCCGGGTTGCTGACCTGCGTGCTCGGCTTCGCGGCGGCGCTGCCCTGGCTGCTCGTCGCCGCGCTCGTCGTGGTCCACATGCTGCTCGTGATGAGCGACTCCTCGACGCTCACCGCGGGCATGGTCGGCGCCGCCGACCCGCGGATGAAGGGCGCGACGATGGCGGTGCATTCGACGCTCGGGTTCGGCGCGGGCTTCGTGTCGCCGCTCGTGTTCGGCGCCGCGCTCGACCTTGCCGGCGGCAACCGGTCGATCACGGCGTGGGGCATCGCCTTCGCGACGCTGGGCGCGGGCGCGCTCATCGCCCCGGCGCTCCTCGGCTTCACGCGGCGATGAGCGTGCTCTCGCAGCGGCGCGAGCCCTGGCTGCTGCTGACGCTCGCCGCCGTGCAGTTCGCGACGGTCTTCGACTTCATGATCCCGATGCCGCTCGGCGCGCAGCTGATGGAGCTCTTCGATCTCACGCCGACGCAGTTCGGCCTGCTCGTGTCGGTTTACATGGTGACCGCGTCGGCGGTCGGATTCGCGGCGTCGTTCGTGGTGGATCGCTTCGACCGGCGCGCGGTCCTGCTCGCGCTCTGCGCCGGCTTCACCGCCACCACGGTGCTCACCGCGACGGCGCAGAGCTACGCCTGGCTCCTCATCGCGCGCGGGACGGCAGGCGCATTCGGCGGCGTGCTCGCCGCGACGGTGCTCGCGATCGTCGGCGACACGGTTCCGGAGGGCGGGCGCGGGCGCGCGCTCGGCGTGGTGATGAGCGGGCCGTCGTTCGCGTCGATCCTCGGGATCCCGATCTCGATCTGGCTCGCCGCGTGGTCGTCGTGGCGCGCGCCGTTCTTCTTCAACACCGCGCTGTGCGCGGCGATCCTGGCCGCGGCGGTCATGTACGTTCCGCGGGTGCACGCCCATGTGGCCGCGGCGCGCGGCCGCTCGGCGCTCGCGCAGATCTCCGCCGTCTTCGGGCGCCGGAACCACCTGCGCGCGTTCGCCCTGACGATCGCGCTGAACTTCTCGGGCTTCCTCATCGTGCCGTTCATCGCACCGTACTTCATCAGCAACGTGGGGATCAGCCAGACCGAGCTGTCGGTTACGTACTTCTGCGGCGGCCTCGCGGCACTCGTGTTCATGCGTTACATCGGCCGGCTGACCGATCTCCACGGGCGGCGCCGCATGTTCGTGCTCGTCGCGAGCGCATCGGCGTTTGCAACCCTGCTCGTCACGCACCTGCCGCCGGTCGCGCTGTGGGGCGCCGTGATCGCCCAGGTCCTCATCATGTCGACGTTCCCCGGACGCTACGTGCCGGCGGTGGCGATCCTCCAGGGCGCGGTGGTGCCGGAGCTCCGGGGCAGCTTCATGAGCCTGAACGCGGCGCTGCAGCAGCTCTCGGCCGGTATCGCCTCGCTGGTCGCGGCCGCGATGGTCGGTCGCGGGCCGGGCGGAGAGCTGACCAATTTCGGTACGGTGGGATGGCTGTCGGTCCTCGCGACCGGCTGGGCGATCGCGGTCGCCACCACGGTCCGGCCGGCGGCGCGCCCCCTGCAACCCTGAGCGCGGATCGGGACAGGGCGCGGGTTGCGCGCCCTTGCCGCTTCCCTTTTCCCGTCTCTCCGCTTGCGCTACCCTCCGCCACGCGCCTGCGACGATGCATCGCGGGTCCTGCCAACCGAGGAGGCAAGATGTTCCGCGCAGTCGTTCTGACCTTCGCTGCCGTGCTCTCCGGTGAGGCGCGCCGCAATGGCAGCTGAAGGCGCGACCACCGCCGCGGGTTTGCTCCTCGACGCCCTGTACGCGCATGGCGTCGAGTATTTCTTCGCCAACGCCGGCACCGATTTCCCGCCGGTGATCGAGGCGTTCGCGCGCGGCGCCGCGACCGCGCGCGCCTATCCGCGCCCGATGGTCGTCCCGCACGAGAGCGTGGCGGTCGGCATGGCGCACGGCTACTACCTTGCCACCGGCCGTCCGCAGGCGGTGATGGTGCACGTCAACGTCGGCACCGCGAACTGCCTCAACAACCTGATCAACGCGGCCCGCGACAACGTGCCGATCCTGCTGCTCGCGGGGCGCACGCCGGTCACCGAGCGCGGCCGCAAGGGCTCGCGCACGCGCCCGATCCACTGGGCGCAGGAAATGTTCGACCAGGCCGGGATGCTGCGCGAGATCGTGAAGTGGGACTACGAGCTGCGCTATCCCGAGCAGGCCGCCGACGCGGTGCGCCGCGCGCTCGAGATCGCGATGACGCCGCCGCGCGGACCGGTGTACCTGGTGCTGCCGCGCGAAGCGCTCGCGGGCGACGTGCCCGCCAACGTCGACACTTCGCCGCGCGCCGTGCCGGCCGCGCCGCGCCCCGACCCCGAGGCGGTCGCGCGCCTCGCGCAGTGGATCGCGGCGGCCGAGTTCCCGCTCGTGATCGCCTCGGCGTCGGGCCGCGATCCCGCGTCCGTGCCCGCGCTCGCGCACCTGGCGGAGCGGTTCGGGATCGGGGTCGTGTCCGCCTGGCCGCGCTACGTGAACCTGCCGGCGAGCCATCCGATGCACCTCGGCTACGCGCCGGGCGAGGCGCTGCGCGAGGCCGATCTCGTCGTGGCGCTCGAGAGCGATGCGCCATGGTTTCCGCACCTCGAATCCCCGCGCGCCGCCGCACGCATCGCGCACGTCGGCATCGACCCGACCTTCGCGCGCTACCCGATGCGCAGTTTCCCGAGCGATCTCTCGATCGCGGGCGAGCCGCGCGTGGTGCTGGAGGCACTCGCGGCGGCGCTCGGCGCGCTCGCTGGAGACGCGCGGATCGGGACGCGGCGGGCGGCGCTCGCTGCGCGTGCGTCGGCGCGGCGTCCGCAGGCGCATGCGACCGACCCGATCACGCCGGAGTGGATCAGCCGCTGCATCGCCGAGGTGAAGGGCGAGGACGCGCTGGTGATCAACGAGTATCCCTTGCGGCTCGATCACTGCGCCTTCGAGCGGCCGGGCAGCTACTTCGGGCTCTCCCCCGCGGGCGGCCTCGGCTGGGGGCTGGGCGCCGCGCTCGGGGCGAAGCTCGCGGCGCCGGAGCGCCTCGTCATCGCCACGCTCGGCGACGGCGCGTACGTGTTCGCCAACCCGACCGCGGGCCACTGGGCGGCGCGCGCGTACGGCCTGCCGATCCTCACCGTGGTGTTCAACAACTCGCGCTGGGCGGCGGTGCGGAACGCCACGGTCGCCATGTACAAGGACGGCGTCGCCGCGCGCGCCGGCGGAACGCTGCTCGCGGATCTCAGCCCGAGCCCCGACTACGCGAAGCTCGTGGAGGCGCACGACGGCTACGGCGAGCGCGTGGAGCGCGCCGAGGCGCTGCCGGGCGCGCTGGCGCGCGCGATCGCCGAGACTCGCCGCGGGCGGCAGGCGCTGCTCGACGTGGTCTGCGATTACTAGCGTGCGCTCGCGTCAGCGAGGAGCACGGGATGTTCCCCTCTCCCGTGGCGATAGCCGGGGGAGAGGGCTAGGGGAGAGGGCTAGGCCGCGCGCGCCTTGGGCGCGGCTTCCCGGCGGCACAGCCGCCGGATGTTGCCCTCGTAGATCTTCTGCCGGTCTGCGGCGCTCACCTTCAACTCATCGACGATCTTGATCGTCCAGCGGATGTACGCCGAGCCCTGCTCCGGGTCGAACGGCGAGTCGGATGCGAACACGACGTTGTCCGCGCCGAAGAACGCGAGGCCGCATTCGGTCGCCGGGATCGATCCGAACACCGCGGTGTCGGCGTAGAAGTTGCGGAAGTAGTCGATCGGGCGCTTCTTCATCCACGCCAGCTTCGCGCGCAGGTCCTCGTCGGAGGTGCGCTTGCCGATCTGGTCCCAGCCCGGTCCGACCCGGCCCTCGAAGTAGGGAACCATGCCGCCGAGGTGATGCGTGATCACCTTCAGCTTCGGGTGCTTTTCGTATAGGCCGGCGAACACGATGCGCGCCATCGCGACGCTCGTTTCATAGGGCCAGCCGAAGGTCCACCAGATCTCCCACTCGCTCTTCGTCTCCGACGCGTAGTCGGGAAAGTCCTTGCCGCGCGTCGGGTGCATCCAGATCGGCATGTCGAGCTTCGCCATGAGGTCGAAGAGCGGCAGCGTCTCGGGCGCGGTGAGCGGCTTCCCGCCGTTGTTGGTGTAGACCTGCACGCCGCAGGCGCCGAGCTGGGTCACCGCGCGCTCCGCCTCGCGCAGCATCGCGTCGGGGTCGTTCATCGGCAGCCCCGCGACGAAGCCGAAGAAGCGATCCGGGTGCTTCGCGCACAGCGCGGCGAAGGAATCGTTGGCGAGCTTCGCCATCTCGGCCGCGTCCGGCCCGAAGTCCTCGACCGGCGGCGCGGCGAGCGAGACGATCTGGCGGTAGTCGGCGCCGAACTCGTCCATGATCCGGAACCGGGCGTCGAGGTCGACGATGCAGGGAATCACCCGCACGCGGCGCGCCATGTCCTTCCAGTTCGCGCCGAGCGTGAGCATGCGGTCGAAGTACGGCTTCGGGAACAGGTGGTTGAACGCGTCGATTTTCACGGGATCCTCCTGAATCGGGCGCCGTCATCTTGACGGAGACCGCCGGGATTGCCAACATCCCGCCCGCGCCGGGAGGACGTGCTGCACTGCGTCGCGCCGGAAGTCATCCGCGTCCCTGCGTCCGAAAGTCGCCAGGAAGTGAAATCCAGCAACCGCGTCATCGTCGCCGGCGCCGGGCCGGTCGGGCTTCTCGTCGGGCTCGCGCTCGCGCGGCAGGACGTTCCGGTCGTCGTGCTCGAGGCCGAGCCCGGCCTCACCCACGACCCTCGGTCCGGCGCCAGCGCTTCGACGAGATCCGGCGCGCAAACGCCGACCCGGCGCTCGCCAGGGACTTCCTCCTGCAGAGCTCGATGATCGCGAGCCTCCGGCGGGAACGGTCGATCGACTGACCACCGGCGGCGCGCTGTGGCGCGCACACGGGGGTTTCCGCATAATCTCCTGTCTCCCGCACCGGAACGAGGTATGCCCCGGCGCGAGACGCCACAAGAAGACCATAGCGCAGGAGTCCGCGCGCCCGACCACGCGCGGCGACGAGAGGAGAGGAGAGAAAGACCGTGGAGAAAGTCTGGCTGAAGCGGTACCCGCCCGGCGTGCCGCACGAGGTGCGCTACGACGAGTTCGAATCGGTGCGCGACCTGTTCGAGGCGAGCGTGAAGAAGTTCGGCGACCGGCCCGCGTACCACAACATGGGCAAGTCGATCACCTTCGCCGACCTCGACCGGATGTCGCGCGCGTTCGGGGCGTGGCTGCAGGCGAACGGGTTCGGCAAGGGGACCCGCGTCGCGATCATGATGCCGAACGTGCTGCAGTATCCGGTGGCGCTGTTCGGGACGCACCGCGCGGGCGGCATCGTCGTCAACGTCAATCCGCTGTACACCGCGCGCGAGCTCGAGCACCAGCTCAAGGACTCGGGCGCCGAGGTGATCGTCATCCTCGAGAACTTCGCCGCCACGCTGCAGCAGGTGCTGCCGCGCACGCCGGTAAAGAAGGTCGTGATCGCCGCGCTCGGCGACCTGCTCGGATTCAAGGGCAAGATCGTCAACCTCGTCGTGCGCCACGTGAAGAAGATGGTGCCGGCGTTCGAGCTGCCGAATGCGCTGAGGTTCAACGACGTGATCGCCGACGGCGCGCGCCGCGAGCTCAGGCCGGTCGCCGTCGGACACGACGACATCGCGTTCCTGCAGTACACCGGCGGCACGACGGGGGTCGCCAAGGGCGCGATGCTCACTCACCGGAACATCCTCTCGAACCTCGAGATGGTCCGGGCGTGGATGCTGCCGTTCCTCGGCGAGACGCCGCAGACCGTGATCACCGCGCTGCCGCTCTATCACATCTTTTCGCTGACGGCGAACTGCCTGACGTACATGAAGATGGGCGGCTGCAACGTGCTGATCACGAATCCGCGCGACATCCCGGCTTTCGCGAAGGAACTGCAGAAGCACAAGTTCACGACCATTACCGGCGTGAACACGCTCTACAACGCCCTGCTCAACAACGCCGAGTTCCTCAAGCTGGACTTCAGCTCGCTCAAGTGCGCGATCGGCGGCGGGATGGCGGTGCAGAAGGCGGTCGCCGAGCGCTGGAAGCAGGCGACGGGCGTGCCCCTCATCGAGGCCTATGGCCTCACCGAGACCTCGCCGGCGGCGACCCTCAATCCGCTCGACCTCAAGGAGTTCAACGGCTCGATCGGCCTGCCGGCGCCTTCGACCGAGGTCGGCATCCGCGCCGACGACGGCCGCTGGCTGCCGATCTGGGACGGCGTGCGGCCGGTCGAGGAGTGCACCGGCGAGATCTGCATCAAGGGGCCGCAGGTGATGGCCGGCTACTGGCAGAAGCCCGAGGAGACCGCGAAGGTGATGACGCCCGACGGCTTCTTCATGACCGGCGACATCGGGTACATGGACCGGGAAGGGTTCACCCGCATCGTCGACCGCAAGAAGGACATGATCCTCGTGTCGGGCTTCAACGTGTACCCGAACGAGATCGAGGGCGTGCTCGCGATGCATCCGGGCGTGCTGGAGTGCGCGGCGATCGGCGTGCCGGACGCGAAGTCGGGCGAGGCGGTGAAGGTGTTCGTCGTGAAGAAGGACCCGGCCCTCACCGAAGACTCGATCCGCAAGCACTGCGAAGAGCATCTCACCGGCTACAAGCGACCGCGCTACATCGAGTTCCGCGCCGAACTGCCGAAGACGAACGTCGGCAAGATCCTGCGCCGCGCGCTGCGCGACGAGGAGCTCGGGCAGAAGAAGGCCGCGTAGCCGGAGGCCGCCGGCCGCACATCCTCAGCCGCTACCGGAAGCCCGCCGGGCACGCCCGGCGGGCTCCGCTTCTGCGCCCATGAGACTGGACCGCTTCGCCGCCGGAATCGCGCTGCTGATGGTCACCGTGCTGTCGTGGGGCGGGACCTTCCCGGTGGGCAAGGCCGCGGTCGCGGGCATCGATCCGTTCTGGCTCGCGGCGATCCGGTATGGCGTGACCGTCTTCGTGTTCGCCGCGGTCCTGGCGGCGGTCGAGGGATGGTCCGCCTTCGACTACCAGGGCCGGTTCGCCACCGCGGCCGTGATCGGCATCGTCGGTTTCGGGGGCTTCAACACGCTCGCGTTCATCGGCCTCCAGTACAGCAAGGCCGAGCACGTCGCGCTGATCAACGCGCTGCAGGCCCCGATCACCGCGCTCGCGCACTGGGCCTGGCGCGGCGTGCGTCCGGCGAACGTCACGCTCGCGTGCATGGCGGTCGCCTTCGTCGGGGTGTTCTTCGTCGCGACGCACGGGGATCCGGCCGCCGCCCTGAGGGGCGGCTCGCTCATCGGGGACCTGCTTGCGCTCGCGGCCGCGGTGAGCTGGGTGGTCTTCTCGCTCGGCGTGGTCAAACTCGCCGGGTTCAGCGCGATCCGCTACATGACCCTCACGTGCATCCCCGGTGCGGTCGCCCTCTTCGCGTTTGCGCTCGTCGCCACCGCGCTCGGCGCCGTCGTGCCGGACGCAGCGACGCTCCGCGCCCACGGCTGGGAGGTGGCCTATCTCATCGTGTTCACGTCGATCGTCGGGGTGATGTGCTGGATCGCGGGCATCCAGCGGGTCGGGCCGCTCAACGCCGCCCTGCTGGCGAATCTCGTGCCGATCGTCGCGTTCGCGATCGGGGCCGTGGTCGGGACGCCGTTCGACGCGTTCGAGCTGGCCGGCGCCGCCCTGGTCATAGCGGCCCTGATGGCCAACAACCTCCTCCTTCGGCGCCGGGCCGCGCGCGGGTGAGGTCTTTCCGCGGGTCTTGCCCGCGGTTAGTGCGCCGCAACAAATCCTCTGGTATAAACACGCGAGCGTATTAACCACGTCGTTAATTGCGACAGGAGGTTAGGGAGTGCTCTACGAACTGCACGAAATGCAACACGCGCTGCTCGCCCCGTGGAACGTCTGGGCGAAAACGCACCACGAGCTGTTCTCGCACCCCTTCAGCCCGCTCACGTATGCGCCCGGGGCGAAGCGCGTGGCGGCCTCCGCGGACCTGATGCATCGCCTGACCAAGCGCTACGACAAGCCCGAGTTCGGGCTCGACCATACGCTCATCGACGGCGCGGAGGTGGCGGTCACCGAGCGCGTCACCGTGCGCAAGCCGTTCTGCCGCCTCCTGCACTTCGAGCGCGCCGCGACGCGCAACGACCCGGTGGTGCTGCTGGTCGCGCCGCTCTCCGGCCACTTCGCCACGCTGCTGCGCGATACCGTACGCGCGCTCGCGCCCGACCACGAGGTCTACGTCACCGACTGGGCGGACGCGAAGCTGGTGCCGATCTCCGAGGGCGCGTTCCACCTCGACGACTACGTCGACTACGTGCGCGAGTTCATCCGCCATCTCGGGCCGTCGGTGCACGTGATATCGGTCTGCCAGCCGACGGTGCCGGTGCTCGCGGCGGTGGCGCTGATGGCGGCCGACGGCGAGGCGGTGCAGCCGCGCACGATGACGATGATGGGCGGGCCGATCGACGCGCGCCGCAGCCCGACCGGGGTCACCAACCTCGCGCTCAAGCATCCGCTCTCGTGGTTCGACCGCCGCCTGATCCAGCGCGTGCCCGCGAAGTACCCCGGCTTCATGCGCCGCGTCTATCCCGGCTTCCTGCAGCACGCCGGGTTCGTCGCGATGAACCCCGACCGCCACGCCGACGCGCACTGGGACTACTACCTGCATCTCGTGGCCGGCGACGGCGACAGCGCCGATTCGCACCGCCGCTTCTACGACGAGTACAACGCGGTGCTCGACATGCCGGCCGAGTACTACCTCGACACGATCCGCACCGTTTTCCAGGAGTTCGCCCTGGCGCAGGGCACGATGCGGGTGCGCGGCCAGCCGGTGCGGCCGGAAGCGGTCACGAAGACCGCGCTCTTCACCATCGAGGGCGCGCTCGACGACATCTCCGGCAACGGCCAGACCGAGGCCGCGCAGGCGCTGTGCGCCGGCATTCCCGCGAAGCGCCGCGAGCACTATCTCGTGCCGAACGTCGGCCACTACGGCATCTTCAGCGGCCGCAAGTGGCGCGAGGCGATCGCGCCGCGGATCCGGGAGTTCATCCGGCGGCACGCCTGAGACGGGAATCGCTGCCCGGGCGGCGATCCAAATGACATCGGGGAGCACGCTGCGGCTGTGCCCCCTCGTAGCGTAACGACCAGCGGCTTAACCCCACCCGCGGCTGCGGGCCGTTAGAGCTTCCGGGACACCCACCCGGAGGCCTTATGACCGCGCTTCGCGCGGCGCTCGTCGCGCCGCTCCTGCTCCTACTTGCGCTGCCTGCGGCTGCGCAGCACGTCACGCCCCGTCCGCGCCTCGCGATATCCACGCCGGTCGAACAGCCGGTGGTCCTTCAATCGGTGCGCATCGCGGCCGAGATCGGCGCGGGGCTCGCGTTGACGAGCGTCGAGCTGACGTTCTACAACCCCAACCGCCGCGTCCTCGAGGGCGAGCTGCAGTTCCCGCTCCTGGACGGACAGACGGTGGTCGGCATGGCCATGGAGATCGACGGCAAGCTGCGCGAAGCGGTGCCGGTCGAGAAGGCGCGCGGGCAGATGGTCTTCGAGGACGTCACGCGCCAACGCATCGACCCCGCGCTGCTCGAGGCGACGCGGGGCAACAACTACAAGCTGCGCGTCTACCCGATTCTTCCCGAGCGCACCAAGCAGGTCGTCATCCGCTACAGCGAGTCGCTGAAGGCGGCCGGCGGCGGGCGCGCCTATCGCGTGCCGCTCGACTACGCCGAGCGGGTGCCGTCCTTCTCGCTGCGCATCGCCGTGCACGGGCAACCCGCGCGGCCGACGGTGGTGCGCGGGATCGCGGACGGGCTCGCGTTCGCCCGCGACGGCGAGCGCTGGCAGGCCCGCGCCGAGCGCAGCGACTTCGTCGGGCGCGGGCTGCTCGAGCTCGCCCTGCCCGCGGTTGCCGGCCCGCAGGTCGTCACGCAGCAGTTCGAGGGCCGGCGCTACTTCTACGCCGAGGTTCCGGTCGCGACGAGCCGCGCGCCGCGCATGCCGCCGGGCGTCGTCGGGATCGTCTGGGACGCGTCGGGATCCGGCGCGGCGCGCGACCGCGCGCGCGAATTCGCGCTGCTCGACGCCTACTTTGGACGGCTGCGCAACGCCGAAGTGCGCCTGGTGCTCCTGCGGGAGCGCGCCGCCGCGCCGCAGGTTTTCCGCGTTGCAGGCGGCGACTGGAGCGCGCTGCGCAAGGCGCTCGAGGCGACTCCGTACGACGGCGCGACCAACCTCGGCGCGTTCCTTCCCGAGCCCGAAGTGGGGGAGTACCTGCTCTTCAGCGACGGCCTCGCCAACTTCGGCGACGCGCCGTTTCCGCAAGTGCGTGTCCCGGTTTACGCGATCTCCGCCGCAACAAAGGCGGATCCGTCGCGGCTGCGGCACATCGCGCACGCAAACGGCGGGAAGTTCATCGATCTCGCCGCCGCTGCGCCGCGGGCCGCCGCCGCGGCACTCCTCGCCGAGTCGTCGCGACTCGTCGAGCTGACCGGCGACGGCGTCACGGAGCTGGTCGCGGCGTCGCCGCATCCCGAGCAGGGCCGCGTCCTCGTGGCGGGCGTGCTCACCGAGCCGTCCGGTGCCCTGCGCCTCGCGCTCGGCCGCGACGGCGCGCCGCGCACGACGCTCCAGGTCCCGATCGCGGGCGATCGCACCGACACGCCGCTCGCGGCCGCGCAGTGGGCGCGCCTGCGCATCGCGTCGCTCGAGGGCGAGCACGAGCTGAACAAGGGCGCGATCCGGCGGCTCGGCAAGGCGTTCGGGCTGGTCACGCGCGAGACCTCGCTCATCGTGCTCGACCGCGTCGAGGACTACGCGCGCTTCGAGATCGTCCCGCCGCCCGAGCTGACGGCGGAGTACCAGCGGCTGGTCGGCGTCCTCGCGCAACGCAAGCGCGTCGAGGAGGGGGTGCAGCTCGAGCGCGTGGTCGCGATGCTGCGCGAGAAGGAGGCGTGGTGGCAGCGCGAATTTCCGATGGGCGCCCGGCCGGTGGTGAAGTCCGAACCCGCGCAGAACGTCGCGCCCCGGGCGCTGCGCGACAGCGCCCAGCTGGAGCGGCGGGCCGACTCTGAGCGTGCGGCGCAGGGTTCCCTGGCGGCGGCGCCCGCTCCGGCGGCAGCCCCGCCGGCCCGCCTCGCTGCAGAAGCCGTGGCGAAGCGCGCGGACCGCGCCGCCCCGGGGGGAATCGCGATCCAGCTCAAGCGCTGGACGCCCGATGCGCCGTACATCGCGCGGCTGCGCGAGGCGCCGGCCGCGGACCTGTATCGCGTCTACCTCGACGAGCGGCCGGGCTACGGCGCGAGCACCGCGTTCTTCCTCGACGCGGCCGACCAGTTCTTCGAGAAGGGCCTGCGCGAGCTCGGCGTGCGCGTGCTGACCAACCTCGCCGAGATGGACCTCGAGAACCGGCACGTCCTGCGCATCCTCGGCTACCGGCTGGTGCAGGCGGGCGAGGCGCGGCTCGCGTTGCCGGTGTTCCGGCGCGTGCTGGAGCTCGCGCCGGAGGAGCCGCAGTCCTATCGCGATCTCGGCCTAGCGTACGCCGCGGACGGCCAGCCGCAGAAGGCGGTCGACCTGCTCTACGAAGTGGTCGCGCGGCCGTGGCACGGCCGGTTCCCGGAAGTGGAGCTGATCGCGGCTGCCGAGCTGAATGCCCTCGTCGCGACCTCCGCAATCCCGCTCGACACGAGTCGCTTCGACCCGCGGGTGCTCAAGAACCTACCCGTGGATCTGCGCGTCGTGCTCACCTGGGACGCGGACAACACCGACATCGACCTGTGGGTCACCGATCCGAACGGCGAGCGCGCGTACTACGGCAACCCGCTGACCTACCAGGGCGGGCGGATGTCGCGCGACTTCACCGGCGGGTACGGGCCGGAGGAGTTCTCGCTGAAGCAGGCGAAGCCGGGGAAGTACACGATCCAGGCGAACTTCTACGGCCACCGCCAGCAGATCGTCGCCGGCGCGACGACGCTGCAGGTGAAGCTGCAGACCCGCTTCGGCACGCGCGAGGTCGAGGAGCGGATCGTCACGCTGCGCCTGCAGAGCCGCGGCGGAATGGTGGCGGTCGGCGAGTTCGAAGTGGGTGCGGGGCGCGCGCAGTAGACAGACCCGCGGGCAGGATGGTAAGTGTCGCATCGTCATGTCGAGCGACCGCTGCGAGTGCAACCGCCTGCGTCGGGGCTTCATCCTGGGCGCCGCGGGGCTGCTCCTGATCCCCGCGGCGCGCGCCCAGGGACGGGACCTGCGGCCCATCGCCCAGCCCGAGAGCCCGACGCGCGAAGCCTTCATGCGCCGCGCGCTCGAGATGCAGCGGATCTCGGTCGAGCGCGGCGACCAGGCCTACGGCGCGGTGGTCGTGAAGGACGGCAGGATCGTGGGCGAGGGGATCAGCGCGGTGATCACCGCGAACGACCCGACCGCGCACGCGGAGATGCAGGGTATCCGGGACGCCGCGCGACGGCTCGCCACGCGCGACCTGGCGGGGTGCGAGATGTACGGCACCTCGCGCGCCTGCCCGATGTGCGAGGCCGGCGCGTACTGGGCGCGCGTATCGCGGATGTACTACGGCGAGGGGATCGCGGACGCGGGGGCGCCGCGGCTTTCCCGCTAAAGAAGCTTCCGCGCCGCGAGCGCCTCGATCATGGTGCGCGCGAAGTCGTCGGAATCCTTCTGCGGATTGCTCGGCGCGAAGATCTCGCTCTGCGCGGTCCACACCGGCTGATCGCTCTTCACCGAGAAGAGGCGACTCTCGACGAACACCTCGTCGTACTGGAACACCGCCGGCGGCGCCGCGTAGCCCATGTACAGCGGCCCGCCCCACGCTGCGCCGTAATAGCCGTAGGCGCCGCCGAACATGACCGGCCCGGTCGGCACCACCTCGGTGCGCTTCTCGACCCTGAGAACGCGGGCAATGAACACCGAATCGGCGCGCGCCTCGCGCACCGCCTTCTCGTAGCGGTCGCGCGGCGCGAGGCCGTCCTCGGGCACCAGCGTGTAGCTCTGGACGCACTCGACCGCGCGCGCCCTGAGCTGGGTGCAGAACGCATCCTCGAACACCCGGCGCACCGTGCCCTCGCGCGTGACGCCGATCACGAAGACTCGTTTCATCGGGCCGCCGGTGTAGGCCGGGTCCTGCCACTGCTGCAGGATCTTCGTCGGCCCCGCGCAGCCGGCGAGCGCGATGGCGGCGAACAGGCAGATCCGGGTTGCGAGGCGCATCAAAGCTTCTCCGCGCGGGGGCTCGCGCCGATTATAGGTAGGCAATCAGGCGTCCGCAGCTGATCACGCCGAGCCAGATCGCGAGCGAGAGCAGGGCCGAGGCTTTCGCTGCGTGCGGCGTCGGCTGGTGCTGGTCCCACGTCGAGACCGAGCGGTACACGCCGTTGTGGAACGCGAGCGCGTTGACGCCCGCGAACGCGATCAGCAGTAGCTTGACGCGGAACGCCGGGTTGCCGGCGAAGTCGGTCGCGTGCGCCGACAGCATCGCGACGCCGCTCGGTACGATCAGCAGCAGCGCGACCCAGGACCACGGCAGCAGGTGCCGCTCGAGCGAGCGGACCGACACCGTGTGCGAGAAGCCGAGCAGCCGCAGATCGAAGAGCACCACCGACCCGAAGAAGGTCGCGATCCCGACGATGTGGACGATCTCGACGATCGGGTAGGTCCACAGCGAGTGCCGCATCACCTCGGCGAGGGACGAGTGCTCGAGTACCGAGAGCCATTCCGCGATATCCATGCTGTCCGGCCGCGCGGGACTCGCGCGCTCGCTCCTCCTCTTTGCGCCGCGGGGCGGGGGGCTTCTCGGGCGACCCCCTCGACCGGCCGCGCGCTACCTCAGCTCGACCGTCTTCCCGTCGATCGTGATGCGCTCGGCGCGCATCTCGTCAGGCTTGTTGCGGTTGGGGTAGCCGACCACCGTGGCGGTGTTGCCCACCTTGAGCGCTTCCTTCGGGAGGCCGCGGTTCTCCATGCGCGAGGGCGGCGCGAGCACCGCGTTCCAGGTCTTGGCCGGCGTCTGCAGCCGGATATGACCGTGCGGATGCTCGTAGCCCGACTCGACGATCTTGCCGGTGAGGGTGAGGGGCTGCGCGCTGTCGTATTCGCTCCAGCCGTGGTGCGGCAGGGCCGGGACGGCGAACGCGGCGAGCGCGAGCGCTGCGAACAGATTCTTCTTCATTGCGAGCCGCCGCGAGAATCGACCGGGCGCACTATGCACCGCGAGGATGAAAATTTCAACCGCATCTAGAATCGGGTCACCATGCGCGCCGCGCTTGTCGTCTGCCTTCTATGCTGCGCGCTCGCCGCACACGCCCAGCCGGTTGCGCCGCTCCGTATTGCCGACACCTGGCCGCTTTCCGAGGACGCGCTGCCGTACGCGGGCCCCGCACCGTCCACGCATCGGCTGCAGCTCGATCTCTTCATGTTCCGGGACACGTCATGGGAGCCGGAGCGCATCCTCGCCGCGGTGCGCGAGGCCGCCGCGATCCTCGCGCAATGCGGCATCAGGCTCGAGCGCGCGGAGCTCTACCGCTTCGAAGGCGGCGATCCCGGCCTGCGCTATCTCTCGACGCCGGTCTCGCGAGCGCTCGTGCGACGCGTGCGGCCGGCGAAGCCCGCCGTGTTCTTCGTGCGCGACACGCGCCACGTGCCGACCTTCGACGCCGAGGCGTTCGGCACCGGCAACACCGCCACCCGCCCCGAGCTCGTGTTCACCGTCTGGATGACCGCGTGGATTCGGGACCTGCCGCTCGCGCTCGCGCACGAGCTCGCGCACGTGCTCCTGGACTCGGGCGAGCACTCGATCGAGCCGGGGAATCTCATGCGCGACGAGACGGCGCCGGGCAATACGCGCCTCACGCCCGCGCAGTGCGCGAGCATGATCGAGACGGGGGAGCGGAACGGGCTGCTTCAGCGCGAGGTCGCGCGCTGAGGTCCGGCGGCGGTGCCTGCCTGCTTCTGCAGAAAGGCGTCGAGTCCGCGGCGCGCCTCCGACCGCACCCGGTTGCGCACGATCGGGGTCCAGCCGAGGAGCCATCCCGTCGCCCCGAGCGCCTGGCGCGCCCAGCGCCAGAAGCCGAAGCGGTCGACGTGGCGCACGATCAGTCCGTCGCGGAAATCGAACGTCGCGTCGATCATGTTGTGCACGCGCCGGCCGGTGGAAGAGAACGTGTAGCGCGCCTCCCAGTGCGCACGTCCGCGCGCGTCGTCGGCGCGGACGTCGCCGAACTCCAGGTCGAGATCCTTCGCGCGCGCGCACAGCATCGCCCACATCGCCCCCGCTTCGCCCCCACGCAGCTCGGGAAACACCGGGTCGGAGAACACGACCTCGGGGTGGTAGCACGCGCCCATCGTTGCGGCGTCGCGCGCCCGGAACGCACGATAGAAGCGTTCGATCAGCGCCTCGTTCGGATGCACGGCGCCTACCCGTGGCGCGCGCGGCTGTCGGCCGGCGCCTGCGCCCGGTCGGACATCGAATAGTCGCGCGCGACGGTGGCCACGCGCAGCCGGTAGTCGCTGAAGACGCCGCCGCGCCCGCGCGCCTGCGCGGCGCGGTGGCCTTCGAGCTCACGCCAGCGCCGCACCGCCTCCTCGTCCCGCCAGAACGAGAGCGAGAGCACCTTGCCCTCGTTGGTGAGGCTCGCGAAGCGCTCGATCGAGAGGAAGCCGTCGGTCTTCTCGAGCTCGGGCCGCAGGCTCGCGGCGAGGTCGAGATACTCCTGCTTGCGGCCGGGTGCCGGGGTCACTTCGAAGATGACGGCGATCATTGAAACCTCCTTACGAGCGAATGCGCGGAAACCTCCTGAAGATCGCGACGAGCCAGAAGACGAACGCCGCGGCGAAGCCTGCCATCATCCAGAGGAAGAGCCCTTCGTCGAGCCGCGGCGGCGTCGACGCGCTCGCGCGCAGGATCAGCAGGTGCACGCCCGCGACCATCAGGACGATCACGCAGCCCAGCCAGCAACCGTGCCGGCCCAGGAACGCGAGCGTCGCGTCGCGCCGCTCGGGCGCGAGCCAATGGTCGCGGTTTGGCATGTTGACGAGCCGCGGCGCCAGGCGCGGCAGCCAGCCTATCGCGCCGACCATCGCGAGCGGCAGTCCCACGGTGAACGCCAGCATGAACTTCGTATAGCCCCCGCGCGTCATCCAGCCGTCGGGCACGCCACCGGCGCCGAAGTGCGTCGGGATGCGGTCCGGCAACAGGCCGACGGTTGCGAACAGCAGCGCCGTCGCGCCGGCGAGCAGCGCGACGAAGAGCGCGAGCGGCGCGCGATTCACGGGGCGATCGTCAGCTCGTGCGACCCGGCCGCAGCTTGCCGTCCATCCACACCAGCAGCAGGAGCCCTCCCAGCGTGGACATGTTCTTCAGGAAATGCAGCAGCTGGGAGTGCTGCTCGGCGGCCGGATGCGTCCAGAACGGGTGCGCCGTGAAGGCGTCCACGAGGATGAAGACGGCGAGCAGGCCGGCCACCCAGCGCATCTTCCAACCGACCATGACGAGCAGGCCGGCCACGAGCTCGAAGACGCTGAACGCAGCCGCCCCGATGGAGAAGGGTGGTCCCGGGATGACGCCGGCGAAGATGAGCAGGCGCTCGAGCCCGAGACCCACGAACACGCTCGGAATCAGGATGCGGGCGGCGAGGAACAATGCCCGGTCGATCATGATCTGCGACCCCCCTTTGTGAACAGCCGATCGGCGCAGCGCCGGCCGATGGTACCCGCTCAGGCGTCGGCCGGGTGCGCCGCGTGACCGCGGCGCCCGAGCGACATCCATTCCCGGAATCGCCACCACGATCAGCAGGGTCGTCGCGCCTGCGGGATTGTGGCTCGCTCGACCGCCTACTTGGCCCGCCA
This sequence comes from uncultured beta proteobacterium, assembly GCA_963716855.1. Lineage (GTDB taxonomy): Bacteria > Pseudomonadota > Gammaproteobacteria > Burkholderiales > SG8-39 > JAGVSZ01. The sequence goes on from CAVQUV010000032.1 coordinate 141,772, forward strand.
CCCGCCGTCGACGACGAGGCTATGCCCGGTGACGTAGCCCGCCTCGTCCGAGGCGAGGTAGCACACCGCCGCGGCGACGTCGTCGACGCTGCCCCGGGTCCCTGCCGGAATCAGCCCGCGGATCTGATCGTCGTTGACCGCGACGCCGCGGCCGCGCATGTCGGGGACGCCGGGGCCGAGGAGTTGCTGGGAGTGCTCGCGGAGACCGGTGAGGATCGGGCCGGGGCAGACGCAGTTGATCGTGATGCCGCGCGCCGAGTACACGACCGCCATCTGTCGCGTGAGACCGACCACACCGTGCTTCGCGGCGATATAAGCCGCACCGCCGCCGGTCCCGTTGAGGCCTGCCACGGACGCCATGTTCACGATTCGACCCCGTCCGCGCGGCAGCATTTCCTTGAGCGCCCGCTTGCAACCGAGGAACACGCTCGTGAGATCGATGTCGATCACGCGCCGCCAGACCTGCTCGTCCATCTCGTCGACGTTGAAGTAACCGTCGAGAATTCCGGCGTTGTTCACCATGATCTCGAGCGCGCCCAGGTCGCGGATGGCCGCGGTGACGGTCGCGTCGAACTCGGACGCCTGGCTCACGTCCGCCTGGTAGCCCGCGGCGCGACCGCCGGCGGCCGCGACGAGTCGCGCCGTTTCCTTCGCCGTCGCCCCGTCGATGTCGATCGCGGCCACCGCGGCGCCGCGCGCGGCCATCATCTGCGCGATGGCCCGGCCGAGGCCCGACCCGGCGCCCGTGACGACTGCCATCCGTTGCTTGAACGTCATGTCTGCCTCCGTTAGTCGGGATGCGCCGCGCGGGATTGTATTGCCGTCAGTGCCGGTCGAGCCGCCGGATCAGGAGCACGTAGGACGCGAGCACCAGGCACCCGGCGAGCGCGACCGCGGCGGCGAGCTGGATCGGCGCGCCGTCGAAGAACTGCCGCATGAAGAGCTGCCCGACCAGCGCGGCGACGACGAGCTGCGTGCAGCCGAGGAGGGCGGACGCGGTGCCGGCGATCCTCGGGAACGGCGCGACCGCGGCGGCGAGGCAGACCGGGTTGACGAAGGCGTGCCCGAAGAGGTAGAGCATCATCGGCCCGACAATCGCGAGCGGATGGGCCACGCCCGCCGCCGCGAGCGCGAGCATCAGCAGGCCGCCGGTCGCGGCGAAACCGGTGCCGATGCCGAGCAGCGTGGCGAGGGTGAAGCGGCGCGTGAGCCGTGAGCAGACGAAGGACCCGACGAAGTTGCCGGCGACCGGGATGATGAACCACAGCCCGAAGTCCTGCGGGCGCACGCGCAGCACCTCGATCAGCACGAACGCCGACGCCGACAGGAAGAAGAACAGCCCCGCATAGGTGATCGTGAAGCACACCGCGTAGGCGGAGAACGTCCTGTTGGTGTAGATGGTCCGCGCGTTGCGTGCGAGCTGCAGGAAGTGGGTCGCGGTCGCCTCGGGGTGCCGGTTGGACTCGGCCAGCACCGTCCACGTGGCGACCCACAGCGCGACGCCGTACACGAGCATCAGCGCGAAGGTCGCGCGCCAGTCGAACCAGACGGTGAGATAGCCGCCGAGGAGCGGCGCGAACATCGGCACCAGGACGACCAGCATCATGATGTGGGCGAGCGCCCGCGCGCCGCGCACCGGGTCGAAGACGTCGCGCACGATCGCGCGCCCGATGACCGGGCCGCTGCACGCGCCGACGCCCTGGAAGAGGCGCGCCGCGACGAGCATCTCGATCGACGGCGCGAGCATCGAGGCGATCGAGCCGAGCATGAACAGCGCGAGGCCGGTGAGCAGCACCGGGCGACGGCCGAAGCGGTCCGAGAGCGGGCCGTAGGCAAGCTGCGCCGTGCCGAACCCGATCGCGAACGCGGACAGCGTGAGCTGCGCCTGCGCGTCGGTCGCGCCGAGCGCGGACCGGATGGCGGGGAGCGCCGGCAGGTAGAGGTCGCTCGCGAGCGCGAGCAGCGAAAAGATCCCCGCGCAGTAGACGATCAGCGCCTTGCCGGGAGCGTGGGCCGGGTGCGCGATCGTGCGCACGCTCGGGCCTAGCCCGCTTCAGCCGCAGGCTCGACGAGCGCCGCCCGGTGACCGATCCTCACGACTTCCTGTTCGATCGCGCCGAAGACGGAGCGACCCTCGCCGTCGCGCATCTCGATCTCCACGCGATCGCCGAACTTCAGGAACGGCGTCGTGGCCGAGCCGCCCGCGATCATCTCGAGCGCGCGCTTCTCGGCGATGCAGCCGACGCCGGCCTTCGGGTCCTTGTTCGAGACCGTGCCCGATCCGAGAACCGTCCCGGCGCCGAGCGGGCGCGTCTTCGCGGCGTGCACGATGAGCCGCGGGAAGTCGAACGTCATGTCGACGCCGGCGTTCGGCTGCCCGAGCAGCGCGCCGTTCACATGCACGACGAGCGGCAGGTGGAGCTTGCGCCCGTCCCAGGCGGTGCCCAGCTCGTCCGGCGTGACCGCGACCGGCGAGAACGCGGTCCACGTCTTCGACTGGAGGAACCCGAAGCCCTTCGCGAGCTCCGCGGGCACGAGGTTGCGCAGCGAGACGTCGTTGACGAGCATGAGGAGCCGGATGTGCTCGGCGGCCTTCTCGCGCTTCACGCCCATCGGAACGTCGTCGAGGATCACCGCGACCTCGCCCTCGAGGTCGACGCCCCAGTCCTCGGTCTCGACCGGAATCGGGTCGAGCGCGCCGAGAAAAGCGTTCGAGTTGCCCTGATACATGAGCGGCTCTTCGCGCAGCTCCTTGGTCAGCTCGGCGCCGCGCGCCTTGCGCACGCGCTCGGCGTGCGACAGATACGCGGACGCGTCGAGCCACTGGAAGGCGCGTGGCAATGGGGCATGAAGTTTCGTGAGGTCCGGCTCGAACCAGCGGGAGCCCTCGGGACCGCGATTGGCGGCGTCGTAGAGGTCCTGGAGGCGCGGCCCGCAGTAGTCCCAGTCGTCGAGCGCGGCCTGCAGCGTGGGTGCGACGTCGTAGGCGATCGTCGCGATCTTGAAGTCGCGCGCGACCACGCAAAGCGCGCCGTCGCGCGTGTCGTTATTCAGGCTGGCGAGTTTCATGCCAAGGGAATTGCGGGAAAGGCGGGAATTCTACCCGGTCGGGTCGCAGAGGCCGGAATAGCCTTGTTACCCTATGGTGTTCGCCCACCGGGAACGCGCGGAACAGTCCGCTCGTTCCTACGGAAGCGCCGCCCGGTCGGCTGGCATCGGGCTTGCTTGACGGACGGCGCTCTCCGAGCAGGGTTCCTGAAGGAGTCGACTCGTCATGCGCACACCTCGACCCGCGACCGGCGCGCTGGGCGGCTTCGCTCTCGCGCTCCTCGCCACGTTCGCTCATTCGGCCGCCAATGACATCGCGATCGGGCAGACGATCGCGCTGACCGGCGGACAGGCGGACCACGGAAAAGCCGTCCAGCTCGGCGCCCGCGCCTACTTCGACAAGGTGAACGCGGCCGGCGGCGTGCACGGCCGAAAGATCGTGCTCACGACGCTCGACGACGCGGGGAACGCGGCGAAGGCCGCCGAGAACACCGCGCTGCTGATCGACCGCGAGAACGTGCTCGCGGTGTTCGGCGGCATCGAGGGCGGGCCGTGCGTAGCCAGCATGCGCGTGGCGACCGAGAAGCGCGTGCCGCTCGTCGCCTGTCTCGCCGGGTCGCCCGAGATGCGCGATCCGTTCAACCGCTACGTCTTTCCCGTTCGCGCGGCGCACTACAGCGAGTTCGAGCGGCTGATCGACCTGTCCGTCGAGTCCGGCGCCCGCAGGATCGGGTTCCTCCATTCGGACAGCGAGACGGGCCGCAAGCACCTGGCGAACGTCCGCAAGCTCCTCGCGCGCTACAACCTGGACGTTGCCGCCGCGATCGCGATCCCGAACGAGAAGCCCGACGCGAAGAAGATCGCGGACCAGATCACCGCGACGAAGCTCGATGTCGTCTTCAACCACGGGTCCTATGCGCTGTACGGCGAGGTCGTCAAGGAGATGAAAGCCCGCGGCGCCGATACGCGCCTGATGGCCGTGAACTCCGGTGCGCAACAGATGACGCGCACGCTCGGCAAGGACGCGCACGGCATCATCTTCACGCAGGTGGTGCCTTTCCCATGGGGCGCGACGCCGCTCGTGGTCGCCGAGCACAAGGCCGCGCTCAAGGCCGCGGCGCCGAGCGCCGAGCCTTCGTTCAGCAGCCTGGAGGGCTTCATCAATGCGAAGGTGCTCGTGGCGGGGTTGCAGCGCGCGCCGGCTCGGCTCTCGCGCGAAGACCTGATCGCGGGCCTCGAGCAGCTCGGGAGCTACGACGTCGGCGGCTTCTTGGTCGCCTACGGGCCCGCTTCGCGTACCGGTTCCACGCTGGTCGACACGGTGCTCGCGACCGGGACCGGCCGCTTCGTGCGCTGATCGACTACGCTGTCGCGCTCGCGCTCGCGCGCGGCGGCCGGCGCAGTCAGACGGCCGGCAATACCGTCCCCCGGCACTCGCCGAAGCCGATGCGCTTGAAGCCGATCTTCTCGCACCAGCCGCGCAGGATCACCGTATCGCCGTCCTGAAGGAACGTGCGCGTCTCGCCGTGCGGCAGCTCGATCGGCCGCTTGCCCGCGTCGGAAAGCTCGAGCAGGGATCCGGCCTCCTCGGGCGTCGGGCCCGACTGCGTGCCGCTGCCGAGCAGATCGCCGGGCTGGAGGTTGCAGCCATTCACGGTGTGATGCGTCACCAGCTGCGCGATGGTCCAGTAGGCGTGGCGCAGGCTCGAGTGCGAGAGGCGCGCGGGGCCGCTGCGCGCGGTGCGCATCTTCTCCGTCTCCAGCCACACCTCTAGCTGCGCGTCGAAAGCGCCGCGCGCGCGGTTCTCGGCCGACTCGAGATACGGCAGCGGCTGCGGATCGGCCGCCGGACGCGTCCACTCGGTGCGGAAGGGCGCGAGCGCTTCCATCGTCACGATCCATGGCGAGACGGTCGTCGCGAAGCTCTTCGCGAGGAACGGGCCGAGCGGCTGGTACTCCCAGCCCTGGATGTCGCGCGCCGACCAGTCGTTGAGCAGGCAGAGTCCGAAAACGTGCGCCTCCGCGTCGGCGAGCGGGACGCGTTGACCGAGCTCGTTGCCGACGCCGACGTAGACCCCGACCTCCAGCTCGTAGTCGAGACGCCGGGAGGGGCCGAAGACCGGCGCCTGCGCGTCCTTCGGCAGCGTCTGGCCAACGGGGCGCGGGAACGCCTGCGCGCTCACCCCGATCGAGGAGGCGCGGCCGTGATAGCCGATCGGCACCCACTTGTAGTTGGGCAGCAGCGGATTGTCGGGCCGGAAGAGCTTGCCGACCGTCGTGGCGTGGTACACCGATGCGTAGAAGTCGGTGTAGTCGCCGATCGCCGCCGGCACCGCGTGCTCGGCGTGCGCCTGCGGCACGAGGCACGCCGTGAGCTTTCCCTGCATCGGGCTGCCTTCGCGCAGCGCGCGCGAGAGCGCGAGCCGCAGCGCGGACCAGCCCGCCGGCCCCATTGCCATGAAGCCGTTCAGCGTCTGACCGGTGCAGTGCGCCGCTGGGGACGCTGCGTCGCCCGAGAACGCGCCGGCTTTGTGCGCGGCGGCGATGTCTAGGATCTGATCTCCGATCGCTACCCCGCCGCGAAACGGTTCGTTCTTCCCCTCGCGACGGAAGATGCCGAACGGCAGGTTCTGGATCGGGAAGTCGGTGCCGCCCGAGCTGGCCGACTCGACCCAGCTGGCGAGTGCCCGGTCGTGCGTCTCGTTGATCTCATGCATGGACTATGGCTTTCGCGGGTCGAAGTGTTTCGCGAGCCCTTGCCAGCAGGTGTAGTAGTCCTGCTGCAACTCAGCGGCCTCGAGCGCGAACCGGGTGGGCCGGATCGGCAGGCGCGTCTCGAACATGAAGGCCATGGTGTCCTGGACGTAATGCGGCTTGGAGGTGTCGGCGCGCGACGCCTTCTCGAAGGTCTCGGCGTCGGGGCCATGGCCGGTCATGCAGTTGTGCAGGCTCGCGCCGCCGGGCACGAAGCCCTCGGCCTTTGCGTCGTAGACGCCGTGGATCAGCCCCATGAACTCGCTCGCGACGTTGCGGTGGAACCAGGGCGGCCGGAACGTGTCCTGCATCGCGAGGATGCGCGGCGGGAAGATCACGAAGTCGATCATGTCGACCGCGGGCGTGTCCGACTGCGACTGCAGCACGAGGAAGATCGACGGATCGGGATGGTCGTAGCTGATCGAGCCCATCACGTTGAAGCGGCGCAAGTCGTACTTGTACGGCGCGAAGTTGCCGTGCCACGCGACGACGTCGCAGGGCGAGTGGCCGATCTCGCAGGCCCACAGGTTGCCGAGGAACTTGTTGACGAGCTCGAAGCGCCCTTCGCGGTCCTCGTACGCGGCGACCGGGTACATGAAGTCGCGCGGATTGGCGAGGCCGTTCGAGCCGATCACGCCCAGGTCGGGGAGGCGCAGGTACGCGCCGAAGTTCTCGCAGATGTAGCCGCGCGCCTGGCCATCCCGCAGCTCGATGCGGAAGCGCACGCCGCGCGGGATGACGAGGATTTCCTGCGGCTCCACCTCGAGCACGCCCATCTCGGTGATCGCGCGCAGGCGCCCGAGCTGCGGCACGATCAGCAGCTCGCCGTCGGCGTCGACGAAGTACCGGTCGGTCATCGATGCGTTCGCGGCGTAGAGGTGGATCGCGCAGCCGGCCATCGCGTCGGGTGCGCCCTGGCCGGCCATCGTGACCCAGCCGGCGACGAAATCGGTCGGCTGCGACGGGATCGGCAGCGGGCTCCAGCGCAGCTGGTTCGGCGGCGCGGCCGTCGCGCCGAACTCGTTCGTCATCCGGCCATTCTCGATGCGACGGAACGGCTTGTGCACGGCCCCCGGACGGATGCGATACATCCAGGTACGCCGGTTCGCGCCGCGCGGCGCGGTGAACGCGGTGCCCGAGAGCTGCTCGGCGTACAGACCGTAGGGGCACTGCTGGGGCGAGTTTCGGCCGACCGGCAGCGCGCCCGGCAGCGCCTCGGTGGCGAACTCGTTGTCGAAGCCGGTGAGGTACGCGAGCGGCGCGGGAGCGGCCTTCGCCTTGGTCGCCGCGCGCTCGGCCTGGGTGGTTGCAGCCATGGGAGCCTCCGAGAGGGTCGTACGCGTTCGAGCCCATGGTACCGCGGCGGGTCGGCCGCGTGCAGCCGCGACGACGGTCGACTACAGCGTGAGCTGCGTCCCGAGCTCGATCACGCGATCGGGCGGCAGGTTGTAGTACTCCACCGCGCTCGGGCTGTTGCGCTGCATCCAGCGGAACAGTCCGCGCCGCCAGGTGAACAGCCCGGGGCGCTTGGCGCGCGTGATCGTGGACTTGCCGAGGAAGAACGTCGTTTCGTCGCGCTCGAACCGGAGCCCGTGCCGGGCGAGCAGCGCGAGCGCGCGCGGAACATCCGGCTCCTCCATGAAGCCGTAGGCGACCGTCGCCTGGTAGGCGCGCTTGGGGATGATCACGTGCACCTCGGTGCGCTCGGCGTCGGGTACCCGGGGCACGTCGGCCGTGGCCAGGGTGAGGAAGACGACGCGCTCGTGCACGACCTTGTTGTGCTTCAGGTTGTGCAGCATCGTCGTCGGCACCGCGTTGGTGTCGGCGGAGAGAAAGACCGCCGTGCCCGGCACCGTGGCCACGTCGCCGAGGTGCTCGAAGAAGCCCGCGATCGGGATATTCTTCTGCGCGGCATGGTCGTTGAGGATATCGGTCGCGCGCTTCCAGGTGGTGAGCAGCGTGAAGATCACGAGCCCGCACAGGAGCGGAAACCAGCCGCCGGCGAGAATCTTCGTTACGTTCGAGGCGAGGAAGATCAGCTCCACCAAAGCAATCACGGCGAGGACCGCCAGAATGACCGCTTTCAGGCGGCCGGGGAGCGCGAACACGACCATCGCGACGAGCAGGGTCGTGAGGGCCATCGTGCCCGACACGGCGATGCCGTACGCCGCAGCGAGATTGCTCGACGAACCGAACCCGACCACCAGCAGGACGACCAGCACGAGCAGCAGCCAGTTGAGCCGGCCGATGTAGATCTGGCCGCGCTCGGTCTCGGACGTGTGCGTCACCGGGATGCGCGGGAGGTAGCCGAGCCGCGACGCCTGCTGCGTGACGGAGAAGGCGCCGGAGATGGTCGCCTGCGAAGCGATCACCGTGGCTGCGGTCGCGAGTGCGACGAGCGGCAGCACGAGCTCCGGCGGCGCGAGCAGGTAGAACGGATTCTTGACCGCTGTGGGGTCGCGCAGCACCAGTGCGCCCTGCCCGAGATAGTTCAGCATCAGCGCGGGCAGGACGAGTCCGAACCAGGCCACGCGGATCGGCAGCGGACCGAAGTGCCCCATGTCGGCATAAAGCGCTTCGCCGCCGGTAAGTGTCAGGAACACCGCGCCGAGCGCGAGAAAGGCGAGCCCCGGCGAGCGGTACGCGAACGCTACGGCGTGGCTCGGGTCAAGCGCCGCGACGATGCCGGGGGTCTGGACGATGCTCATCAGGCCGAGCACGGCGAGCGCCAGGAACCAGACGACGGTGATCGGACCGAAGTATCGGCCCACCCTGCCTGTGCCGTAGCTCTGGATCGCGAACAGCGCGACGAGGATGCCGACGGTGGACGGGACGACCCAATTCTCGAGCGCGGGAGTCGCGACCGATAGCCCCTCCACGGCGGACAGCACTGAGATCGCGGGCGTGATCACCGCGTCGCCGTAGAAGAGCGACGCAGCGAATACCGCCATGACACCCACCGCCCACTGCAGCCGCGGGTTCGTCCTGAACAGACGCTGCGCGAACGCGAGCAGCGCGAGCACGCCGCCCTCGCCCTTGTTGTCGAAGCGCAGGACGAATGCGACGTACTTGAGCGAGACGATGAGCATCACCGACCAGAAGATCAGCGACAGCACGCCGTAGATGTTCGTGTCGCTGACCGGAAGCGGATGCGCGCCCACGAACGCCTCTTTGAACGCGTACAGCGGGCTCGTGCCGATGTCGCCGAAGACGACGCCCAGCGCCGCGAGGGTAAGCGCGCCCATGCGCCCTGCGCCCGCGTTTCCGGAACGTATCGAAGCGGAATGAAAGGTCAGGCTAGCCTCCCTGAAAGCTAGTCGCTGCAGCGCAGCATTCTACTCCCAGAGCGCCGCGCCGACGTCGCGCGTGCGAAGCGTCGAGGCCGGCAGAGGGCCGATTACACGCGGCCCTTGGCGATGCGCGCCCGCACGCGTCCGCCGTCGGCGATCGCGAGGATCACGACGATCTCGTCGGGGCGCGGTGCGTCCGCGATCATCATCGTCATCGTGTCCAGCTCGTCGAACGACCAGACGTTGTCCTTGTGGTTGAGCGGGACATCGATCGGCGCGCCCGCCGCCGCGACCTTGACGTTGGAGGCGATGATCGCCTCGCCGCCGCCGACCGCGGCGCGCATCGGCTTGCCGAGCTTCGGATGCAGCACGGCCGCGCCGTGCTCCATCTCGCCGTTCACGCCGACGATCGCGGCCTTGCCGTAGCTCACCGCCGGGCTCCCGAGCAGCGCCACGAGCTCGGGCATCAGGCGCTCGGCGAGCGCCGCGCCGAGGTCGTACAGCGGCTCGAGGCCCGCCGCATTCTTGCCGGCGTAGGGGTTCGGGATCACGGCGAGCGCGGCGGCCCGGTGGACCGCGCGGGCGCCGGCGACGCCGCCCTCGCCATATAGCGTTTCGCGGCAGAAGACGGTCTTTCTGCAGTCCATGAGGATCTCCCCTCGATGAGCCCGCGCGAGTGTACTGCGGCGTCTCTCCCCGCGGTCGCGGTATCCTCGCGGCTCCGCCAACTCACCTCGTCGACACCCATGTGGAAAGTACGCCAGCTCGCCCAGGATCTCGCCGCCGGGCGCACCACGAGCCGCCAGCTCGTCGAGACCGCGCTCGATCGCATCGCCGATCCGAAGGGAGAGGGCGGGCGCGCATTCCTCAAGGTGTATGCGGACACGGCGCGCGCCGATGCCGACCACGCGGACGCGCTGCGCCGCGCGGGCGTGGCGCGCTCGCCGATCGACGGTCTGCCGATCTCGGTGAAGGATCTCTACGACGTCGCGGGCGACGTGACCCGCGCGGGATCGAAGGTGCTGGCGCTGCGGCCGGCGGTGGACGCGCCCGCGGTGGCGCGTTTGCGCGCGGCCGGCGCGATCCTCATCGGCCGCACCAACATGGTCGAGTTCGCATTTGGTGGTCTAGGCCTCAATCCGCACTACGGCACGCCGCGCGGTCCATGGGACCGGACCACCGGTCGCGTGCCCGGCGGATCGTCGTCCGGCGCGGGCGTCGCCCAGGCCGACGGCATGTGCGTGATGGCGCTCGGCAGCGACACGCGCGGCTCGGTGCGCATCCCGGCGGCGCTGTGCGGCGTGACCGGATGGAAGCCGACCGCGGCGCGCATTCCGCGCGACGGCGCTTTCCCGCTCTCGTACACGCTCGATTCGGTGGGGCCGCTCGCGAACTCGGTCGAGTGCTGCGCGGCGTACGACGCGGTGCTCGCCGGGGAGCCGCCGGCGCCGCTGCCCGCCATGCCCGCGCGCCTGTTGCGGTTCGTCGTGCCGAAGTCGAGCCTGCTCGAAGGATTGCACGAGCGCGTGGGACGCGCGTTCGAACGCGCGCTGGAGGCGCTCTCGAAGGCGGGCGCGACGGTCGAGACGGTCGACGCGCCGGTGTTCACGCGCGCGCAGGACCTCTTCCGCAGCGGCGGGCTGGCGGGCGCGGAGAGCTGGCATCTTCACCGCGGCCGCCGCGACCGCTTCGGCGAGCTGGATCCGCGCGTCGCGCAGCGGCTCGTGCTGGGCGAGAAGTTCTCCGCGGCCGACTACCTCCAGATCCTGCACGAGCGCGCGGAAACGATTCGCGAAGCGGACGCGCTCGTCGCGCCCTACGACGCAATGCTCTATCCGACGGTGGCGGTGATCCCGCCGACGATCGCCGAAGCGTCGGCGACCGACGCGGCCTACTTCGACTGGAACCTGAAGGTGCTGCGCAACACCGGCATCGCGAACGTGCTCGACGGCTGCGCCGCCACGATCCCGTGCTCACCGGCCGGGCGAAGCGCCGGTCGGGCTCACGATCGCCGGGGTCGGCGGCAGCGACCGCAAGACGCTCGCGGTCGCCGCGGCGGTGCAGGCGGTCGTCGAGCCCTGGCGCTAACGCCGCACCAAGCCCTCGATCGTCTCGGCGAGCTTCACGTCGCGCGCCGAGAGCCCGCCGGCGTCGTGCGTCGAGAGCGTGATCTCGACGCGATTCCAGACGTTGAACCACTCGGGGTGGTGATCCTGCTTCTCCGCGGCGAGCGCGACGCGGCCATGAACCCCCACGCCTCGTTGAAGTCGGCGAACTGGAACTTCTTCGCGATCGTCGAGCGGCCCTCCACCCGGTTCCAGCCGGATAGCTTCGCGAGGGCGGCGACGATCTTCTGATCGGACAGCTTGGCGACGGTCATGGCGATGCTCCTCTCGACCCGACGATGAGTGTACTGCGGCCGCTCGCGGCGCCGCTGCACTGCAACGCCGCGACCTTTCGCACACTGCGCCCGGGCCGCCCCGAACGCCGGCACGCAGCTTGCAATCCAAACGGGCATGAACGTCCGTGACCCCCTGCACGTGCCGGCCGCAGCTGCACCGCAGCGGGGCGTCCGCCCTGTTCGGATCCTCGGTGTGGCGAGCGGCCTCGGCGCCGAGTCGTCGGGCTGTGCCGACGGTCCGGCGCGCCTGCGGCTGGCCGGGGTTGATACCCATCTCGCCGCGCGCGGGCTCGCCGCCGAGTGGGGCGAGACGCTGCACCCCGACGCGGCGCCGGACGAGCCGGTGGCGGAGGCCGTCTGCCGGCTCTGCGCGCGTCTCGCGCGCGCAGTGACGGATGCGCTGCGTGCGGGCGCTGCGCCGCTCGTGCTCGGCGGCGACCACAGCTGCGCGATGGGCACCTGGCGCGGCGTGGCGGAGGTGGCACACGGACCGATCGGGCTCCTGTGGATCGATGCGCACCTCGACGCGCACACGCCCGAGACGAGCCACACGGGGCGGCTGCACGGCATGCCGCTCGCCGCGCTCCTCGGGCAGGGCGGTGACGCGCTCTGCGTCAACGGCGCCGTGCTCGCGCCGGAGCACGTGTGCGTGATCGGCGTGCGCAGCTTCGAGCCCGAGGAGGCCGCGCTGCTTGCCGCCCTCGGCGTGCGCGTATACCCGATGCGCGAGATCGCGCGGCGCGGACTGGAGAAGGTGCTGGACGAGGCGCTCGCGCGGGTGCGGCGCGGGACCGTCGGCTATGGCGTCACGCTGGATCTCGACGCGATCGATCCGGAGGACGCGCCCGGTGTGACGACGCCGACCCCGCGCGGCTTGCGTGCGGCGGCGCTCATTCCCGTTCTCGACGCCCTGGTGCGGGACGCGCCGCCGCTCGCCGTCGAGATCGCCGAATACGACCCCCACTGCGACGCCGGCGCGGCCACCGCTCAGCTCGTCGAGCAGGCGGCCGCAGCGCTGCTCGGAGCCGGTGCGGCGTCGACGCCGCTCGCGATCGCGCTCGAGCGGCGGCACAGCGCGGCGAACTACGCGCCGTTGCCGGTGGTCCTGGTGCGCGGCGAAGGTGTGCACGTCTGGGACGAGGCGGGCCGGCGCTACCTCGACTGCATGTCGGCGTATTCCGCGGTGAGCCTCGGCCACGCGCATCCGCGCATCGTGCGCGCGCTGACCACCCAGGCGGGCCGGCTCGCGGTGACCTCGCGCGCTTATTACAACGACCGGCTGCCCGCATTTCTCGCGCGGCTGTGCCGGCTCACCGGCATGGACCGGGCGCTGCCGGTGAATACCGGCCTCGAGGCGGTCGAGACCGCGCTCAAGGCGGCGCGCAAGTGGGCGTACGAAGTGAAGCGCGTGCCGCACGATTGCGCCGAGATCATTGCGTGCGAAGGCAACTTCCACGGGCGCTCGATCGCGATCAGCGGCCTGTCGTCGGAGGCGCAGTATCGGCAGGGCTTCGGGCCGTTCCCGCCGGGGCTCCGGTTGGTGCCGTACGGCGACGTTGCGGCGCTCGAGCGCGCGATCACGCCGCACACCGCCGCGTTCCTCGTCGAACCGATCCAGGGCGAACGCGGCATCGTCGTGCCGCCGGCCGGATATCTCGCCGCGTGCGCGCAACTTTGCCGCAGCCGCGACGTGCTGTTCATGGCCGACGAAGTGCAGACCGGCCTCGGCCGCACCGGCCGACTGCTCGCGTGCGACCACGAAGGCGTGCGGCCCGACGGGCTGGTGCTCGGCAAGGCGCTCGGCGGCGGGCTGCTGCCGGTGTCGGCATTCCTCGCGAGCGAGGACGTCATGCGCGTGTTCCGGCCGGGCGATCACGGCAGCACGTTCGGCGGGAATCCGCTCGCGGCGGCGGTCGGACTCGAGACGCTGAACGTGCTGATCGACGAGCGCCTGCCGGAGCGCGCCGCCGAGCTCGGCGCGCGGCTCATGTCCGGACTCGCCGCGATCGCGAGCCCGCTCGTGCAGGACGTCCGCGGCAGGGGACTGCTCGTCGGCGTCGAGATCGACCCGGCGCGCACCACCGCGCGGCGCGTCGTGGAGGAGCTTCTCGCGCGCGGCGTCCTGTCGAAAGATACCCACGGCACCGTGGTGCGCTTCGCCCCGCCGCTCGTGATCGAACCGGAAGAGGTCGATGCGGCGGTCGACGCGTTGCGCGACGCGCTCGCGGAGATCGAGCGCCCCTCTTGAGCTTCAGTCGGCCTGCGCGAGCAGCGCCGCGTTCCCGCCCGCGGCGGCGGTGTTGACCGTGACCGTTCGCTCGATCGCGAACCGCGGCAGGTAGTGCGGCCCACCGGCCTTCGGGCCGGTCCCCGAGAGCCCTTCTCCGCCGAACGGCTGCACGCCGACGACGGCGCCGATCATGTTCCGGTTGACGTAGGTGTTGCCGACGCGCAGCCGCGCGCGCACGCGCTCGACGAAGCGTTCGATGCGGCTGTGGATCCCCAGCGTGAGGCCGTAGCCGGTCGCCGCGACCCCGTCCAGAACGCCGGTCCAGTTCGCGCGCCTGCCAGCGCACGACGTGCAGCACCGGGCCGAACACCTCTCGATGCGGGAGGTCTTCGAGCGCGATGTCGAACGCGACCGGTGCGACAAAGCTTCCCGCGACTATCGCAGGACGCGGCGCTTCCGCGATCAGCCGGCCGCGCGACCGCAGATGTGCGATGTGCGCATCGAGCGCACGCTTGGCGTCCTCGTCGATGACCGGGCCGACGTCGGTTTCCGGCCGCGCAGGATCGCCGACGACGAGCTCGGCCATCGCGCCCGCGAGCATCTCGAGAATGCGCGGCGCCGCGTCTTCCTGCACGAGCAGCAGGCGCGCTGCCGAGCAGCGCTGGCCGGCGCTTTGGAATGCGGACGCGATCGTGTCGGCGACGACCTGCTCCGGCAGTGCGGACGAGTCGACGATCATTGCGTTCATGCCGCCGGTCTCGGCGATGAGCGGAACGATCGGCCCGTCGCGCGCGGCCAGCGCGCGGTTGATCGCGCACGCGGTCTCGTACGAGCCGGTGAACACGACGCCGGCGATCGACGCATGCCGCACGAGCGGCGCGCCGACCGCTTCGCCGGTGCCGACCACGAGGCGGAGGACCGCGCGCGGTACGCCGGCCTCGTGCAGGATCGCGACCGCGCGCGCGCCGATGAGCGGCGTCTGCTCGGCGGGCTTCGCGACCACCGCGTTGCCCGCCATCAGCGCCGCCGTGACCTGACCGGTGAAGATCGCGAGCGGGAAGTTCCACGGGCTGATGCACGCGAACACGCCGCGCCCCGCAAGCTCGAGCCGGTTCGACTCGCCGGTCGGCCCCGGCAGGTCGAGCGGCGTCCCGAAGTCGATGCGCCCCCGCGCGGCGTAGTAGCGGCAGAAATCCACCGCCTCGCGCACTTCCGCGACCGCGTCGGGGAGCGTCTTGCCCGCTTCGCGAACGCACAGCGAGACGAGCTCGTCCATCCGGGCCTCGAGCGCGTCGGCGGCGCGCTCGAGGCAGCGTGCGCGTTCCTCCGCCGGCGTCGCATCCCAATCGCGCCAGGCCGCCGCGGCACCTCGAACCGCGGCGTCGAGGTCGGCGGTGCTCGCGTCGGGGATTGCGCCGACGTCGTGCCCCGGGTCAGCGGCGATGCGCGCTACGAGCCGGTCGAGCACGGCGCGGTCCGACAGATCGACGCCGCGCGAGTTGCGCCGGTCCGGATAGAGATCGCGCGGCTTCGGAACGCGCGGATGCGGGGCGTAAGGCCGCGGCAACGCGTCGAGGGGGTCGACGACGAGGCGCTCGAGCGGCACATCGGGGTCGCCCACCTGGTGGACGAACGAGCTGTTCGCGCCGTTCTCGAGCAACCGGCGGACGAGATAGGCGAGGAGATCGCGGTGGCCGCCGACCGGCGCGTACACGCGGCACGGCATCCCGTGCTCGGGGACGAGCGCGTCGTAGAGCGCGTCGCCCATCCCTTGCAGCTTCTGGAACTCGATATCGCGCCGCCCGGCTGCGCACTCGAGCACCGTGGCGACGGTGTGGCTGTTGTGCGTCGCGAACTGCGGGAAGAGTCGCGGCCCTGCCGCCAGCAGGGCCTGCGCGCATGCAATGTACGACACGTCGGTGGCGCTCTTGCGCGTGAACACCGGGAAGTCGTCGAGGCCGAGCACCTGCGCCGCCTTGATCTCGGTGTCCCAGTACGCGCCCTTGACGAGACGCACCATCAGCCGCCGGCCGGTCGTCGCCGCGAGCGCGACCAGCCAGTCGCAGACCTGGATCGCGCGCCGCTGGTACGCCTGCACCGCGATCCCGAGGCCGCTCCAGCCCGCGAGCCGCGGGTCGCGCGCGAGGCCCGCGAACAGCTCGAGCGTCAGCTCCAGTCGTTCGCTTTCCTCCGCGTCGATCGTGATCGGGATGCCGGCCGCAGCGGCGCGCTGCGCGAGCGCGGCGAGGCGCGGCGCCAGCTCGCCGGTGACGCGTGCCTGCTGCGCCACCTCGAACCGGGGATGAAGCGCCGAGAGCTTGATCGAGACGCCGGGGCGCGCCTCGACCGGAAGGTGCCGCAGCGCGGCCCGCGCCACCGCGTCGATCGCCGCTTCGTACGCGGCGAAGTAGCGCTCCGCATCGCGCGCGGTGCGCGCGGCCTCGCCGAGCATGTCGTAGGAGAAGCGATAGCCGAGCCGCTCGCGCTCGGCTGCGCGCTCGATCGCGGCGTCGATCGTCTCGCCGACGATGAATTGTTCCGCCATGATCTTCATCGCCTGACGGATCGCGGTGCGCACCACCGGCTCGCCGGCGCGAGCGACGAGCCGCCGCAGGAGCCGTGGCCGGCTCTTCGCCCGGCTCGTCGCGCCAGGCCGCGAGCTTGCCGGTGAGCATCAGGCCCCAGGTGGCGGCGTTGAGGAGCAGCCCGTCCTCGGCCTCATCCGTCGAGTCCCAACGCGTTCCGGCGAGCTTGTCCCGGATCAGCGAGTCGGCGGTGTAGGCGTCGGGAATGCGCAGGAGCGCCTCCGCGAGGCACATGAGGACGATGCCCTCGCGCGTGGAGAGCGCGAAGCGTCGCAGGAACGCCTCCGCGCCGGTGGACTCCTGCGACTTGGCGCGGATGCGGCGCGCCAGGTCGAGCGCGCGCTCGGCGATTCGCCGGCGTTGCGCGGGCGGGAGCCGTACACGCGCCCGGAGGGCGCTGACGGTTTCCGCCTCGTCCGCGCGATACGCACGCCCGATCGCCTGCCAGAGCGGAGCGAGTTCGTCGTTCGTGGCGGGTTTGTCGGCCATTACGCTCGAAATTTGAACCCGACCCGCCGCGCGGCGGATCGGGCGAGCGCGATCTTAGACCCTCTATGCCGTGGTCGGCCGCGTCGCCGTTGCGGGCAGGGGGACGTCGCCAGGCGCCGCTTGGTCGGTCGCGAACGACGGCAGCGTACGGACCCGCTCGTAGACCGGCGTGAAGTCCGGCGCGGTGTCGGCGATGAGCTGCGCGAAGCCCTCGATGACGAAGTAGACGTCCTGGTAGCGGTCGATGTTGTACTCGGTGCGCAGCAGCCGCTCCAGATCGAACCTCACTCGCCGCGGCTGCGGACTCTCGATCGAGTGCACCACTTCGCCGCCCGAGGACAGGATTCCCGCACCATAGATCCGCAGGCCCTTCGGCGTGGTCATCAAGCCGAACTCCACGGTGTACCAGTAGAGCCGCGCCAGGTATTTCAGGGAGCCGAGTCGCGCCGCCTTCAGTCCGCCCTTGCCGTACGCCTCCATGTAATCGGCGTACATCGGGTTCAGTAGCAGCGGCACGTGTCCGAAGAAATCGTGGAAGACGTCGGGCTCGACGATGTAGTCGAACTCCGCAGGCGTACGCAGCCAGTGCGTGACCGGGAAGCGGCGGTTGGCGAGATGTGCGAAGAAGGCGAGGTCCGGGATCAGCCCCGGCACCGCGACGAGTTCCCAGTTTGTCGCGCGCCGCAGCTTGGCGGACGCCGCATCGAAGCGCGGGATCCCGTCGCCGGCGTCCAGTCGGGTGAGTCCGGCGAGATACTCGTCGCACGCGTAGCCGGGAACGAGCCGCATCTGGCGTTCGTAGAGCCGGCGCCACAACGCGTGCTCGTCCGCCGTGTACTCGTTCCAGCGTTGCGCGACGACGCAGCCGGCGCCCGCGTGCGAGTAATCGCCGCGGAGGTTCGGCTGCGGGGCGTTGCTGACGATCGTGTCGAGCATTCGGGTCTCCGTCATTCCGGCGTTCGCCGGAATGACGGCTAGGCGGCCGGCTTCAGCACTCCCCGCCGGATCTGGTCGAGCTCGATCGACTCGAACAGTGCGCGGAAGTTGCCCTCGCCGAAGCCCTCGTCGCCCTTCCTCTGGATGATCTCGAAGAAGATCGGTCCGATCAGCGTCTTGGTGAAGATCTGCAGCAGCAACCCGCGCCCGCTGGAGGGCGTCGAGGCCCCGCTCCCGACGTCGGGCCCGCCATCGAGCAGGATGCGGCGCTTGCGCAGCTCGTCGATCGGCTCGCCGTGGCCCGGCAGGCGCTGGTCGAGCATCTCGTAATAGGTGTCGGGCGTGTCGAGCAGCTCCACGCCACTTGCCGTCAATCGATCGACCGTGGCGTAGATGTCCGTCGTGCCGAGCGCGATGTGCTGGATGCCTTCGCCTTGGTAGGCCTCGAGGTACTCCTGGATCTGCGATCGGTCGTCGGAGCTCTCGTTGACCGGGATGCGGATCTTGCCGCACGGGCTGGTCATCGCTTTCGATTTCAGGCCGGTGAGCTTGCCCTCGATGTCGAAGTAGCGCACCTCGCGAAAGTTGAACAGGCGCTCGTAGAATTCGGCCCACTCCTTCATGCGGCCGCGGTGAACGTTGTGCGTGAGATGGTCGATGTAACCGAGCCCGGCGCCCTGCGGCGCGGGCGCCTTGCCGGCCCAGAAGGCCTCGAACCCGGGCAGCGGTTTGAAGTCGACGTCGTAGATCGTGTGGCCGTAGTCGTTATCCGGGTAGCGGTCGACCAGGTAGATGAGCGAGTCGCCGATGCCCTTGATGGCCGGGATGTTCAGCTCCATCGGTCCCGCGTGGCCTTCGACGCCCCAGGCGCCGTTGTCGAGCGCGCGCGCGTAAGCGGCCCGCGCATCCTTCACGCGGAAGGCGATTGCGCAGACGCTCGGGCCGTGGCGGCGCGCGAAGTTCTGCGCGAACGAGCGCGGCTCGGCGTTGATGATGAAATTGACGTCGCCCTGCTTATAGAGCGTGACGTCTTTTTGGCGGTGCCTGGCCACCGCTTTGAAGCCCATCGTCTCGAACAGCTTTCCGAGGGCCTTGGGGTCGGGCGCGGCGTATTCGACGAACTCGAACCCGTCCGTGCCCATGGGGTTCGCCCATAGATCGGTCATGACACGCTCCTGGTGGCCGGTTCTTATGGGTCGGCATTGTAGGGACGCCGCCGCGCCATTTGGTTGCGAAGATGGCCCAATCGAGCTCGACATGAGCAATAATATTCCGCGAATAACTCGGATGGAGGCTGGAAATGCCAGCCACGACGCTCGATCGCATCGACCGCAAGATCCTCGACCTGCTGCAGCGCGATGGGCGGCTCTCGAACGTCGAGCTCGCCGAAAAGGTCGCCCTGAGTCCCAGCCCCTGTTTGCGCCGCGTGCGGGCGCTCGAAGTGGCCGGCGTCGTCAGGCAGTACGTCGCGCTGCTCGACCCGGGCAAAGTCGGGCTCGCGCTGCTCGCCTACGTGAACGTGAAGCTCGAGAAGCGCGGCAAGATGCCGATCGACGATTTCAGCAAAGTGGTGCAGGCCTGGCCGGAGGTCGTGGCCTGCTACTCGATGACCGGCGATATGGACTATCTTCTGCGCGTGCAGGTCGAGGACCTCGACCACTACACGCGCTTCATGATGGAGCGGCTGCTCAAGCAGGCCGGCGTGATCGACGTGAAATCCAACTTCGTCCTCGAGCGCATCAAGGACACCACCGCGCTTCCGCTCGCGCACCTCGGCTGACCATGCGGCGCTCCCGCCCCGCCGCGAAGCCGCGGCAGCACGCGCGCCGCCGGTCGGAGACGGCCGGCCGCAACGCGCCGCTGGCGCTCGAGCGCTTCGTCCCGTACCGCATCGCGACGCTCGCCAACCTGCTCGCGCTCGGCGCCTCGAGGCTCTATGCACGGCGCTTCGGCCTCGCGATCCGCGAATGGCGGATTCTCGCGGTGCTCGGCGAGGGCCGGCCGCTCTCGGCGGTCGAAGTGACCCGGCGCACCGCGATCGACAAGGGGCGGGTGAGCCGTGCGGTCGCGAACCTGTTGCGGCGCGGTCTCGTCGCGCGCGAGGCGGACGCGTTCGACGCGCGCCGCACGATGCTGCGCCTGAGCCTCAAGGGGCGGGCAACGTACCGCCGCATCGTCCCGCTGGCGGCGGCGCGCGAGCGCGCGCTGCTCGCGGTCCTCACCGCCCCGGAGCGCCGGCAGCTGGAGCGGCTGCTGGCGAAGCTCCACGAGCGCGCCGAGGCGATGCTCGTGCAGCTCGGCCGCGCCTCCGACGAAGACGAACCGGCCGGATAGCGCCGGCTTACTCCTCGGGCTGGATGTTGTTGCGGCGGATGAACGCCGCCCAATGCTCGCGCTCGCGCTTGAGGGCCGCCGCGAACTCGGCAGGCGTGTCGAACACCGGCACGAGCGCCTGCTGGGCAAGCTTCTCGGCGAGCACCGGCGACTTCATCGCGGCGGCGATCTCGGCGTTGAGCCGCTGCACGATCGCGGGCGGCGTGCCGGCCGGCGCCAGCACGCTGAACGACGTCCACACCTGCAACCCCGGCAGCCCCGCCTCGGCGAGCGTCGGCACGTCGGGCAGGAGCGGCGTGCGCTCATTCACGGCGAGTGCGACCAGCTTGCCGGCACGGATGTGCCCCAGCGCGGACGCGACGTCCGGAAACATGAACGCAAGCTGGCCGCCGAGAAGGCCCTGGTAGGCCGGACCGACGCCCTTGTAGGGCACGTGAAGGAAGCGCACGCCGGCCGCTTCCTCGATCATCCGCACGCCGAGATAGGTGGGGCTGCCGTTGCCTGCGGAGCCGAAGGCGAGCTTGCCCGGATCGCGCTTCGCGAGCGCGACGAGGTCGCCGAGCGCTTTTGCCGGGACGCCCGGGTTCGTCGCGATGACCATCGGCGCCATGACGCCGCGCGTGACCGGCGCGAAGTCCCGGTCCATGTCGAACGGCACGCTCTTGAAGAGGGCGGGATTGATCGCGATCGCCGCGTTGGCGCTCACCAGGAAGGTGTAGCCGTCGGGCGCCGCCTTCGCGACCGCCTCCGTTCCGATGTTGCCGCTCGCGCCGGGCCGATTGTCGATCACGAACTGCTGCTTCAGCTGTTCGCCGAGTCTCTGCGCGAGCAGCCGCGCATAAACGTCCGTGCCGCCGCCCGGCGAGGACGGCACCACGATCCGCACCGGACGCGAGGGCCAGCCGTCCTGAGCGATGGCCGCGACGCCGGCTAGCGCCAGGGCGGCGGCGACGAGACTTCGGAGTGCGATCATCGGTGATCTCCTGTAGCGGTCTCCACGCCCAGCGCCCCGCCGAGGAACAGCTGCGCGATGCGGCGGTCGGCGAGGATTGCGCGCGCTTCGCCCTCCATGCGCGTTTGCCCCTGCTCCAGCACGATGCCGTAGTCGGAGTGCTCGAGCGCGCTCTTGGCGTTCTGCTCGACCATCAGGATCGAGACGCCCTTGTCGCGGAGTCCCGCAAGGATGTCGAAGGTCTCGCGCACGAGGCGCGGCGAGAGGCCGATCGACGGCTCGTCGATCAGCACGAGCTTCGGATCGAGCAGCAGCCCGCGCGCGACCTCCAGCAGCTTCTGCTGGCCGCCGGAGAGCGTCGAGGCCTGCGCATCGGCGCGCTCGCGCAGCATCGGGAAGCGGTCCATCAGGGCGTCGATGCGCTGCGGGAGATCGACGCCGGGCGCGGCCGCTTCGCCGCCGAGCTCGAGGTTGTGGCGCACGCTCAGCTCGGGGAAGATGTTGCGGCCCTGCGGCACGTAGCAGATGCCGAGCTCGAGCAGCCTGCGCGGGGTGAAGTTCGTCGTTTCGCGGCCGTCGAAGATCACGCGCCCGCTCTGCACCGGCAGCAGGCCGAACACGGCCTTGAAGACGGTCGACTTGCCGGCGCCGTTCGGGCCGATGACGGTCGTGATGGCACCGCGGCGCACCGCGAAGCGCGTCCCGTGGAGGACGGTCATCTTGCCGTAGCCGGCGACGACGTCCGCCAGCTCGAGAATCGCGCCCGGGGTCGGCGGCGGGGTCGAATCAGTGCCCAAGATAAGCCTCGATGACCCCGGGGTCGTTGCGCACCGTCTCCGGATCGCCCTGGGCGATGATCCGGCCTTCGGCGAGGACCAGGATGCGCGTGCACAGCGACATCACGAACTCCATGTTGTGCTCGATCACCACGAAGGTCGCGTTACGCGTCCGGTTGATTTCCCGCAGACGTTCGCGGAGGCTCCCCAGCATGGTCGGGTTGACGCCGCCCGCCGGCTCGTCGAGAAGCACGAGGCGCGGCCCCGCCATGAACGCCATCGCCGCATCGAGGAGCTTCTGCTGCCCGTAGCTCAGGCTCCCGGCCTTCGCGTCGGCGAGATGCCCGAGGCGGAAGAACTCGATCATCCGGGTCGCCGCATCCGTCAATCCCGCGTCGCGGTGCCCGAGCAGGCGCGACCACATCGAGCCCTGGTGCTCCTGGCCCGCGAGGATCAGGTTCTCGCGGACCGAGAGCTGCGGGAAGACCTGCAGCAGCTGGAACGTGCGGCCGATGCCGAGGCGGTTGAGGTCGCAGGGCCGCATGCCGGTGATCGACCGCCCGTCCACGCGCACCTCGCCCGACGAAGGGGTGAGCTGTCCGAGGATGCAGTTGAAGAGCGTCGACTTGCCGGACCCGTTGGGCCCGATGAGGCCGAGGATCTCGCCCGGGTGCACGTCGAACGAGACGCCGGCCACGGCGCTGATCCCGCCGAAGGTCTTCGTCAGGTCGCGGACCTCGAGGACGGCGCTCATTGGACGATGCTCGCGCGTCCCGCGCTCGAGGATTCGCCCTTGGGGCGGCCGGCGGGCTCATCGGGGCGACCCGGGTTGGCGCGTCGGCGCGACGGGTTTTCGCAACCGCTCGACGAGACCGAGCAGGCCGGACGGGCAGAACGCCATCAGGATCATCACGAATGCCGCGTAGAGGATCAGGTAGAGGCCCTCGGTGAAGCGCAGCCATTCGGGCAGCAGCACCGACACCGCCGTGCCGAGGAACGGGCCGAAGAAGTAGCCCGAGCCGCCGACGATGACCATCAGGAGCAGGCTCAGCGACAGCCCGAGCGCGAATGCGGTCGGCTCGATGAACTGGACGAGCGGCGCGTAGAGCACGCCCGAGATGCCGCCGAGGGCCGAGCCGATCGCGAACGCCATCAACGTGTAGCGCCGCGTGTCGACGCCGAGCGAGGAGGCGCGGATCGGGTTCTCGCGCAGCGCCGTGAAGGCCCGGCCCCAGGGCGAACGGATCAGCCACCACGCGGCCGCGGAGACGAGCGCGAGAATGCCGAGGCAGAAGAAGTAGTAGTCGATCGGCCCCTTGGTCGACCAGCCGAGCACGGTCGGCCGCGGAATCCCGCTGATGCCGTACACGCCTTTCGTGAGCCATTCCTCGTTGCGCAGCACCAGGAACACCAGCGTCGCGAACGAGAGCGTGACGAACGCAAGGTAGTGGTGCTGCACCCGCAGCGCCGGATAGCCGAGCAGCCAGCCGATCACGAAGCACAACGCGGTGGCCAGCAGGAACGCGGACCACAGCGGCCAGCCCTGCGTTGTGAGCAGCGCTGCGGTGTACGCGCCGATGCCGACGAAGGAGGCCTGCGCCAGCGAGATCTGCCCGGCGTAGCCGAGCGTGAGGTTGAGCCCGATCGCGGCGATGGTCGTCACTGCCCAAAGGCTGAGGAGATAGATCCCGTACGGCTTCAGGCCGAAGGGTGCGGCGACGACCAGCGCGATCGCAGCCACCGCGGCGAGGATGCGGGCACGACCCGTCAGCGTCATACCGTGCGCTCCTCCGCGCGCCCGAGCAGTCCCTGCGGCCGGAAGAGGATCACGGCGATCAGCAGGAAGAGGGGTATTGCGGCGCGGTACTGCGCAGAAAGGTACGCCGCGACGAAGTTGTCGATGACGCCGAGCAGCAGACCGCCGACGATCGCGCCACGCACCTGATTGAACCCGCCGACGATTGCGGCGATGAAGGCCACCATGCCGAGGGTCTCGCCGTTGGTGAACTTGGCGAGGTAGATCGGGCTGACCAGGAACGACGCGAGCGCCACGAGCCCGGCGTTGATGAGGAACGTGTACAGGATCATCCGTTCCACCGGGATCCCGAGGATGCGCGCGAGCGCCGGGTTCTGCGCGGTGGCCTGCATCCGGCGGCCGGTGCGCGTTCCGGCGAGGAAGTACTGCAGCCCCGCGACCGCGACGACGGCCACTGCGATGATCACCAGATTCTGCACCGACACGGCGGCGCCCCCGACCGAGAGATTGGTCGTGGCCCAGGCGGCGGGGAACGGCTGCGCGTCGGCGGCGTAGAACTCCTTGACGCTCTCCTTGAGGAAGATCGCCAGCGCGATCGTCGAGATCACGAGCGGCAGCACGCCGTGCCGGATGATCGGATCGACGACCACCCGCTTGAAGAGCAGGCCGAGCACGAGGAGCGCCGCCACGAAGCCGACGAGCATCGCGATCGGGAACGACAGGCCGCCGAACTTCATCGCCGCCAGGACGAAGAACGCGGGCAGCATGACGAACTCGCCCTGCGCGAAGTTGATCGTCTGCGACGTCTGCCAGAGCAGCACGAAGCCGATTGCGACGAGCGCGTAGATGCCGCCGGTCGCTAGCCCTGCGACGAGCAGCTGAAGGATGTCGGCCATGCGGCGCTTGACGTGCAAAGGGCCGGCGCGCGGCGCCGGCCCTCCGGTGGCTCGAGGCGGAGGCTACTTGCCCAGCTTGGGCAGGGTCTGGACGACCTTCTGCTTGCCGTCGACGACCTCGGCGAGAAAGCTGATGCGGTCGATGTCGCCCTTGTCGTCCCAGGTCGCTTCCATCAGGATGCCCGGCTCCTGTTCGGGCTTGATGGTCAGGCCGTGCATCGTCTTCGCGAGGAGCTTGCGGTCGAACTTGCCGATCTTCTCGGTCGCGTGCTTGACGGCATAGACCGCCGTGTAGCCCTTGATGCCGTTGTGATCGGGCAGATAGTTGAAGCGCTTGAAGAATTTCTCGCGGAACGCGAGCACCGCGGCGACGGGAGCGTCGACGGTAAGGCCGACGTGCCCTTTTGCACCGTTGGCCGCATCGCCCGCCAGCTCGATCACCTTCTGCCCGAGCAGCGTCGTCTCGCCGATGAGCGGCTTGTTGACGCCCTGCTTGCGGGCTTCGCGCAGGAACCGGGCGCTCTCCTCCTCGTTCGTGTAGACGAAGATCGCATCGGCGTTCGCGCCCTTGGCCTTCACGACGTCGGCGGCGAAGTCGACCTGGCCCGACTCGGTCGAGATGTCGGCCACCACCTTGATGTTGCGCGCCGCCATCTCTTTCGTGAAGGTGTCGCGCCCGCCCTTGCCGAAGTCGTTGTTCACCCATACGACGGCCACCGTCTTGGCCTTCAGGCCGTCGCGGATGTAGTTGGCGATCTTCGGCATGCTCATCTGCTGCCCGAACGAGGTGCGGAAGATGTACGCGTTGCCCATCTGGGTGATGTCGGCCGCCTCGGCGCCGGTGAACTGCGGCACTTCGGCCTGCTGGGCGAGCACCATGTTCACCTTCACCGAACCGGAGAACACCGGTCCGAGGATCACGTAGGGATTGCCGTCGATCGCCTTCTGGACCTGGGCGCGCGAGACGCCGGGATTGCTTTGCGTGTCCGACTGCGGCGCGCTGATCTTGCGCCCGAGAATGCCGCCTTTCGCGTTGATCTCGTCGATCGCGAGGACCGCGCCGTCGCGGAAGTTCGTCCCGGACACCGCGCCGGCGCCGGACAGCTCGATGACGATCGGCATGTTGACCGTCTGTTGCGCGCACGCCGTGCCCGCGGTGACGGCGAGGCCGACGCCGAGGCCTGCGGCAAGGGCTGCGACTCGAATTCTCTTGTTCATGGGCTCCTCCTCCTGACTGTAGTTCCGAGGGACGAAAGCTTACCCGTCATTTCCCGGTCTTTGCACGGATGTCGAGTTCGATAATCGCCCGCAGCTCCGGCGTGACCTGTGGAGTGGCCCCGAACCACTTCCGGAAGCCGAAGCCGGCCTGCTGCAGCAGCATGCCGAGACCATCGACCACCCGATGGCCGCGCGCCCGGGCCGCGGCGAGGAGGCCCGTTTCCAGCGGCACGTAGACGACGTCGTACACGACGGCGCTTGGCTTGAGGGCGGCGATGTCCACCTCGAGCGGGGGCTTGCCCACCATGCCGAGCGAGGTGCAGTTGACCAGCAGGTCCGCATCCGGCAGCAGCTCGGGGAGCGCGTCGAACCCGAGGCCGCTCACGCGCGGACCGAAGTCGGTCGCGAGGCTGCGGGCGCGCTCTATCGTGCGGTTTGCGACGCGCACCGTGAGTCCGCGCGTCGCGAGCGCGTAAGTCGCGGAGCGCGCCGCACCGCCGGCGCCGAGGATCACCGCGCGGCCGCCGGGCACGTCCCAGCCCGGCGCGCGGTCGTCGAGGTTCGCGATGAAGCCGTGGGTGTCCGAGTTCCCGCCCATCAGCCGGCCCTTTTCGAGCCACAAGGTGTTGACCGCGCCGACCGCTTCGGAGGCCGCGTCGCGCTGGTCGACGAGACGGAACGCGGCCTCCTTGTGCGGCACGGTCACGTTGCCGCCGACGTAGCCGTTCGCGGCGAGGTGCGTGACGAAGTCGGGGAACGCTTCCGGCGTGAGGTCTTTCAGCTCGTAGGCGCCCGGGATGCCGAGCGTGCGGAGCCAGTAGCCGTGGATCATCGGCGAGCGCGAGTGGGCCACCGGATGGCCCATCACGCAGGCTTTGGGAACGTGCAGCGGTCATCGTGGGCGTCCTACAGCGGCGAGAACGACGTCGACTTGAGGATGCGGCACTCCTGGTTCTGGTGCGCGCCGAGCTCGCGGCTGCGCTTCAGATAGTCCTGGAAGGCGGGATCGGCCATCAGCGCGTCGCGCTTGGCCTCGCGGTCCGCCTGGCTCGCGTACTTCCAGACGTGCACGACCTGGTTCAGCGGGCCGACCTCGGTAGTCGCGTACAGCACGGGCTCGCCGCAGTGCTTCACCTGGGTCGCGTGGCCGTGCTGCTCGTAGAGCTTCAGCCAGTCGGCGAACTTGTTGTTGTGCAGCGTGTAGATGCGCAGATCGAAGATCATGCCGGTCCCTCCGCAAAGCGCGCAGTCTACGCGGCGCGTGCGCGGAGTCTAGACGCAGTGCGCGGCGTACGGCGGGGGCGGTTCGTTGCTAGCTGTCATTCCGGTTCGGCATGGCCGGATCGGAATGGTGGGCCCGCACCCGGTCGCGCAGCTCCTCGAGGTGCGGGTCGCGCAGGCCGTGCGCGGCGAGCGCATCGACGGTATGGAACAGGTAGTCCGCGGAGGAGCCGAGGTGGCCGCGCGCCGAGGCAAGCGCCTGCGCGATAACGTCGGACGCGAGCCGGCCGGCGTAGTTCGGGTGCGCGTGGTTCACGACGAAGGTGAGCGCGCGCAGCTCCTCGACGCAGCGCCGGCCGCCCGCGCCCGGCGCCGTCTCGACCCGTGCCCAGCGCGGTGCGTACGACCCGACCACCATCTCGCGCCGCCAGAGCAGCTTCAGCTCCTCGACGGCCTTGCCGGCGGGCAGACGGTAGGCGAGTCCACAGCACGCGCCCCCTTTGTCCAGACCGAGCACCAGGCCGGGGCGCTCCGGGCTGCCGCGCCCCATGATGGACCACAGGCAGAAGCGGCGATGGAAACCGCGCAGCGTGGCCCGGCGCCGCTCCTCGTAGTGGAACAGGGGATTCCAGATCAACGAGCCGTAGCCGAACACCCACACATCCGCGTTTGGGCACGCGCCGGCGAGGATGCGGGCGATCGACGCCTCGAGCTCCTCGTCGGAAAGCGGGCGCGGCCCGGTGGCGCACTCCGACCACAGCCGGCGCATGCGGCCGGTTTCGAGGTCTTCGCGGGTGAGGGACATGGGTCGGGGCCGGGTACCACGTGGCCAACGCGCATTGTCGCCCACCGTTGACCCCGTATGGGTCCCCGACCAGGGAATAGTGCTCAGAGCTGGAGATCGGCGCGCGGCCGGTGGGGCTCATCCTCACCCAGGCGTGCGCGGATGAGCGCATCCAGGTGCATCAGGTTCGGATCGCGGATCCCGATCGCGGCGAGGCCGTCGATGGTCTGGCGCAGGTAGTCGATCCCGGTGCCGATCTTGCCGTGGGCATGGACGAGGCGCTCGACGATGACCTCGGCCGCCAGACGGCCGGTATATCCCGAACGCTCGCGGTGCACGACGAACGCCAGGGCGCGGAGGGTGCGCGCACCGTGGGTGACGAGCACCCAGCGCGGCGCGTACGAGCCGAGCAGCATCTCGCGGCGCCAGAGCAGGCGGAGCTCGGGCTCGGCGACGCGCTCCGGGATG
Organism: uncultured beta proteobacterium; assembly: GCA_963716855.1. Lineage (GTDB taxonomy): Bacteria > Pseudomonadota > Gammaproteobacteria > Burkholderiales > SG8-39 > JAGVSZ01. Next base: position 169,910 of record CAVQUV010000032.1, read on the forward strand.
CGGTAGGCCACGCCGGTGCAGCGCCCGCCGCGATCGAGCCCGAGCACCAAACCCGGTTTCTCGGGCGTGCCGCGGTTCACGCGCGAGGCGAGGCAGAAGCTGCGATGCCAGCCGTGCACGGTTGCGACGACCCGCTCGTCGAACTCGAGCACCGGGTTCCAGATCAGCGAGCCGTAGGCGAACAGCCAGACGTCAGGCTGGCGGTGCGGCGCGGCGAGCGCGCCCTGCAGCGACGCCTCCAGCTCCGCCTCCGACAACAGCTCGCCGGCGAGCGGCGACTGCTCGAGCGATCGGCGGAGCGCGTTCTCGAGCAGATCCTCGCGGCAGAGCTGCCGCTCCTGCGCCGGGGTCGCTCCGGCCCCGACGAAGGACTCGCCGCGTTCGTCAGTCGAGTCTGACTTGGATCCCATGTGTTTGACCGGGAGGCCGCAACCGCCAACAATCGTGCCCTTCGCGCTCGACCGTCACGGAGTGGACCATGGCCATCGTCTCTGGAATCGCGTTCAGCCACGTCGGCATCCACGTGACCGATCTGCAGGGCATGGAGGGATTCTATACGCGCCTTCTCGGGCTGGTCGTGAGCGATCGGGGGCGACTCGACACCCCGCGCGGCCCGGTGGATCTCGTGTTCCTGTCGGGCAATCCCGACGAACACCATCAGGTCGTACTGTGCTCCGGACGGCCGCCGGATCTCGCGTTCAATGTCATCAACCAGCTCTCGTTCAGGGTCGAGACGGTTGCCGCACTGCGCGAGCTCTATGGCCGGCTGCCGTCGGAGCCGGTGAGCGAGATCGCCCCGGTCACGCACGGAAACGCCGTGTCGGTCTATTTTCGCGACCCCGAGGGAAATCGCATCGAGCTCTTCTGCGACACGCCTTGGTACGTCACCCAGCCCGTGCGCGAGCCGATCGACCTGTCGCTCTCCGACGAGACGCTGATGCGAGTCCTGGAGGCCCGGGCGCGCGCGATGCCGGGCTTCAAGCCGCGGTCGGAGTGGCGCGCCGAGATGGTGCGGCGGATCGGCATTGGATGAAGCGCGGCTGCAAGAATTCAGCAGCCGTCGGCAACCGGGAGACTTCCATGAGAGTCGTCGTCGCGCTCTTCTGCGCGGCCTTGTCGATCGCGTCAATTGCCCCGGCCCCTGCACTGGGCCAGGGCTACCCGGACCGTCCGGTACGGATCATCGTCGGCTTCCCGCCCGGCGGCAGCTCCGACACGGTCGCGCGCGTCGTCGCGGACAAGCTCACCGCCTCGCTCGGGCAGCCGGTCATCGTCGAGAACAAGCCGGGCGCGGGCGGCGTGACCGCATCGGAGTTCGTCGCCCGAGCATCGAAGGACGGCTACACGCTCCTGCTCGCGACCGCGGGGCATTCGACCGCGGCGGCCATGCGCAAGCAGCTGCCCTTCGACGCCGTGCGCGACTTCACGTGGATCTCGATCGTCACGACCTACCCGTTCGTCATCGCGACTGCGCCGGGCGCGCCGTACGGGTCGCTCGCCGAGCTGATCGCCGCGGCAAAGGCGGCGCCCGGGAAGATCACCTATTCCTCCGCTGGCGTCGGCACCAGCCATCACCTGCTCGGCGAATGGCTCAACGCGGAAGCCGGAATCGATCTCGTGCACGTGCCCTTCAAGGGCGGCACCTCGCCGCTCACGGAGGTCGTGTCCGGGCGCGTCGACGTCATGTTCGAGACGATGACCTTGACGCTGCCGCAGATCAAAGCGGGGAAGCTGAAGGCGCTGGCCGTGACCTCGCCGGGTCCGGTCGACTTCCTGCCCGGCGTGCCGGCGGCGCGCCAGACGGTACCCGGCTTCGTGCTGCAGTCCTGGCTCGGCATCGCCGCGCCGGCGGACCTTCCGCCCGCGGTGCTCGACCGGATCGGCCGCGATCTACGCGCGGCGCTCGAGACGCCGGAGGTGCGCAAGCGTCTGGCTGATCTCGGCGGCACGGCGGCGCCGGTCACGCCCGAGGCGATGCGCGCGCAGGTCGAAGGGGAAATCGCCCGCTGGCGCGCGCTCGTCGAGAGCCGGAAGATCGAGCGGCAGTAGGGGCGGCCAAAGTCGGCGTTGCGCGCACGGCGCGCGTCGGGCGACAATCGGCCGTCGTTGCGTGATTGCTACCTCCCTTTCTCCCGCTCCCCGGACACTTATGGCCAAGTTCGCTCTCGGACAATCCGTCACCCGCTTCGAAGACGTCGCACTCGTTCAAGGGCGCGGCCGCTACGCCGACGACGTGCGGCCTCCCCAACGAAGCGCACGCGTACGTGCTGCGCTCGCCGCACGCGCACGCCGCGATCCGCCGGATCGACGCGACGGCGGCGCGCAAGGCGCCGGGCGTGCTCGCCGTGCTGACCGGCGCGGATGTGACGGCCGACGGCCTCGGCGATATCCCGTGCATGATCCCGGTGACCAATCCCGACGGCACGCCGCGCGGCGAGACGCCGCGGCCGCTGCTGGCTGCGGACCGGGTGCGGCACGTCGGCGACCCCGTTGCGCTGATCGTCGCCGATACGCTCGGGCACGCGAAGGATGCCGCCGAGCTCGTCGAGGTCGACTACGATCCGCTGCCCGCGGTGGCCGATACCTACGGCGCGACGCGGCCGGGCGCGGCGCTGGTCTGGCCCGACGTCAAGAGCAACATCTGCTTCGAGCTCGCGTACGGGGACGCGAAAGCGGTCGACGCCGCATTCGGGCGTGCCGCGCGCGTGGTGAGGGTCGAGCTGGAAAACAACCGGCTGGTTGCAAACGCACTCGAGCCGCGGGTGGCGGTCGCCGACTATGACGCGGCGACCGACCGCTCGACGCTCTACACGCCGACCCAGGGTCCGCACGTCATCCACGGTCAGATCACCGACGCGATCCTCAAGCTCGACAAGGAGAAATTGCGGGTCGTCTCCGGCAATGTCGGCGGCGGGTTCGGAATGAAGATCTTCCTGCATCCCGAGCAGCCGCTGGTGGTCTGGGCGTCGCGCAAGCTCAAGCGCGCGGTGCGCTGGACCGGCGAGCGCAGCGAAACGTTCGTGAGCGACGTGCAGGGTCGCGACAACCACTCGATCGCCGAGCTCGCGCTGGACGCGAATGCAAGGTTTCTCGGGCTGCGCGTGACGACTTACGCGAGTATGGGCGCGTACCTCTCGAACTTCGGCCCGTTCATTCCGCAGCTCGCGCTGTTCGTTCTGTCGAGCGTCTACCGCATCGCGGCGATCACGCTGAACGTGAAGGGGGTGCTCACGAATACGGTGCCGGTGGATGCCTACCGCGGTGCCGGCCGGCCCGAGGGGATCTACCTCGTCGAGCGCGTGGTCGACGTCGCTGCGCGCGAGCTCGGGCTCGCGCCGGACGAGATCCGCCGGCGCAACTTCATCGACAAGTTTCCCTACCAGACGCCGGTCGAGAGCGAGTACGACAGCGGCGACTTCGACGGGGCGATGCGGCTCGCGATGCGCAAGGCCGATTGGGCGGGGTTCGCGGCGCGGCGCGAGGGCGCAGCGAAGCTCGGGCGCCTGCGCGGCATCGGGCTCGCGATGTACATCGAGCGCTGCGGCGGCGGCAACGGCGACACGATCACGCTCAAGGTCGGCGGCGACGGCAAGGCGACGGTGATCTCCGGGATGCAGGACAACGGCCAGGGGCACGTCACGAGCTTCAAGCAGGTGCTGTCCGAGAAGCTCGGCATCGACGCGGAAACGATCGAGGTCGTGCAGGGCGACACCGACATCGTGCCGAACGGCCTGACCGGCGGCAGCCGCTTCCTCGCGATCGGCGGCGTCGCGGCGATCGCCGCGGCGGACGAGGCGGTGGCGAAAGGCCAGGAGACCGCGGCGAGCATGCTCGAGGCGGCGGCCGCGGACATCGAGTACCGCGATGGCGCGTACTGGATCGCGGGCACGGATCGCGGTGTGTCGATCTTCCAGGTCGCGAAGAAAGCGGGCGGGCTCGTGGCGACGCATACGCGCAACCCGGACAAGTACACGTATCCGAACGGCTGCCACATCGTGGAGGTCGAGGTCGATCCGGACACGGGCGCGACCGCGATCGAGCGCTACACCATCGTCGACGACTTCGGACGCACGGTGAATCCGCTGCTCGCCGAAGGCCAGATCCACGGCGGGACGGTGCAGGGCGTCGGGCAGGCGCTCCTCGAGCACGCATACTACGACCCGGAGAGCGGTCAGCTGCTCGCGGGCTCGTTCATGGACTACGCGATGCCGCGCGCCGACGACGTGCCGTCGTTCGACTGCGAGTTCCGCAATGTGCCGTGCACCGGCAATCCGCTCGGCGTGAAGGGCGCGGGCGAGGCTGGCGCGGTCGGTGCGCCGGCGGCGGTGGTGAATGCGGTGGTCGACGCGCTCCACGCCCGCACCGGGCTCAAGCACATCGACATGCCGACGACGCGCGAGAAAGTGTGGAGAGCGCTGCGCGGCGCGTGACCGCCGCGACTCGGGTCGCGTCAGCCGCCGCGCCGCAGGACGAGAAACGTTCCGCTTCCACGCGCGATCCGCTCGCCCGCGTGATAGACGAAGCAGTTGACGAACGCCATCTGCCGGCCCGGACGCATGACGTCCACCCGGGCCTCGATCCAGTCGCCGACGCGCGCGTTGCCGGCAAAGTCCACCGAGAGGTTGGTCGTGACCAGCTGCCGCGGCGGATCGGTTACGAAGCGCGCGGCGTAGCCCATCGCGAAGTCGACCAGCGTGCAGATCATGCCGCCGTGGACGATGCCGTGCGTGTTCAGGTGCTTCTGCGCGACGACCATCCCGACGTGAAACGCGTCGGGCTCGCTCTTCTTGTAGAGCGGACCGACAAGCGCGTGAAACGGGCTCATCGAGTCGAGCAGGTCGTACCCCGGTGGGACGGCGGATGCGGTCAAGGGCGCTCCGCATGCAGGCGCACCAGCGCGAGCCGCGCGGAGCGTCCCCCCGCCGGCGCAATCGCGATCTCGGTGGCGCCGTCCTCGTCGATCAGGATCGAGTCGTCCGCCGCGAGCGTCGCCTTGCCCCATCGGCCCCAGGCCTCGACCGGGCCGCGCGCGACGTAGACGAGCAGCGTCTCGCCCGCGGGCTTCGCGACCGACTGCGCCGCGGCCGCCTCGACGATCTCGAGCCGCGCACCGGCGCGTCCGCGGCGGGTCATCACGTTGAACACCTCGACGGGGCCATCCCGCAGAACGCACTCGACATCCCACTCGCCGCGGAAGGCGAACGGCTCGAGGGGGGCATCGATCGGTTGGTCAAACGCAAGCCCTTCGTTGTCGCTGCGAATGCTCAGCGTAAGGCCGTTGCCGGTCACCAGCATGAACTGCCGGTCCAGCCCGGGGAAGCTGGAGAACGGTCCGTCGGCGGCGATCTCGGGGCGGCTGACCTGCCAGTCGAACGTGTCGTAGCCCCGGCCCGCGGGAGACGCCGCGATCTGGCGCGCGATCCCGCGGCCGTTCTTCCACGGGATCGCCTTGTAGTCGGAGCGCCGCAGGATATTCAAGCCGCCTTCGCCGGCGCGGGCGCGCGCGAGCGGAACGAGGCGAGCAGGTCCGCCTCCTTTGCCTTCGCCGCCTTCAGGTGGCGCAGCTTCACATGTCCGTAGCCGCGGATTTCCTCGGGGACGCTGGCGATCGCGACAGCGGTTGCATGCCGGTCGCGGTCGAGCTTCGCGAGGAGCTCTTCGATCGTGCGCTCGTAGTCGGCGATCAGTTGCCGCTCCATGCGGCGCTCGTCGGTCTTGCCGAACACGTCGAACGCGGTGCCGCGCAGGCCTTTCAACTTTGCGAGCAGCTTGAACGCGGGGAGCATCCACGGCCCGAACTCGGACTTCTTCGCTTCGCCGGTGACCGGATCGGGCTTGTTGAGCCGCGGCGGCGCGAGGTGGAACTTCAGCTTGAAGTCGCCGTCGAACATCGCGTTCACGCGCTGGAGGAACTCGGGCCGCGTGTACAGGCGTGCGACTTCGTACTCGTCTTTGTACGCCATCAACTTGAAGTAGTAGCGCACGACCGCATCCGCGAGCTTCGTGCCCAGACCTTGCCCCGTCTCGGCCGCGCGCACGCGGTCGACGAGTGCCCGGTAGCGTGCCGCGTACTTCGCGTCCTGGTATTCCGTGAGGAACTCGACCCGGCGGGCGATTGATTCGTCGAGCGTGCGCGCGAGCCGGCCTTCCAGCGGGATCACTGCCGACGGGGCGGCATGCTTCTCGACTGCGGCGGGATCGTGCGCGGCATAGCGGCCCCAGAGGAAGCTCTTGCGATTGGCCTCGACCGCGACGCCGTTCAGCTCGACCGCACGCAGAATCGCATCTTCCGACACCGGCACCAGGCCCTTCTGCCACGCAAAGCCGAGCATGAACATGTTCGTGGCGATCGCGTCGCCCATCAGCGCGGTCGCCACCCGGGATGCGTCGACGAACGTGGCGTTGCCCGCGCCGACACCTTCGACGATGGCGCGCTCCATCGCACCTTGCGGAAACTGCCAGTCCGGCTTGTGCGTGAACTCGGCGGTCGGCGCGCACGCGCTGTTGACCGCGGCGCGCGTGTGGCCCGCATGCATCTTGGATAACGCCTCGCCGCTCGCAGACACGACGAGGTCGCAGCCGATCACCGCCTCCGCGCCCCCGGCCGTGATGCGCGGCGCGTGCAGCTGCTCGGGACGCTGCGCGATCCGCACGTACGAGACGACCGCGCCGTTCTTCTGGGCGAGCCCGGTCTGGTCGAGGACGGTCACACCCTTGCCTTCGAGGTGCGCCGCCATGCCGAGGATCTGCCCGATCGTGATGACGCCCGTGCCGCCGATGCCGGTGACGAGGACGTCGTGCGAATCCTCGAGAGTCGGCAGCACTGGCACGGGCAGAGGCGGAATCTCGGTGTCCCGACCGCTCGCGACCCCCTTCCGCAGCGTGCCGCCCTCGACCGTCACGAAGCTCGGGCAGAACCCCTTGACGCACGAGTAGTCCTTGTTGCACGAGGACTGGTTGATCTGGCGCTTGCGTCCGAACTCGGTCTCGAGCGGCTCGACCGATACGCAATTCGATTTTTCGCCACAGTCGCCGCAGCCTTCGCACACCGCCTCGTTTATGAACGCGCGCTTCGCGGGATCGGGGAACGTGCCGCGCTTGCGGCGGCGGCGCTTTTCCGCCGCGCACGTCTGGTCGTAGATCAGCACCGACACGCCGGCGTGCTCGCGCAACTCGCGCTGGGCGGCGTCGAGCTCGTCGCGGTGCCGCACCGGCACGCCGCCGGGCAGGGCGACGGACCGGTACTTCTGGGGCTCGTCGGTGACCACGACGATGCGGTCGACGCCTTCGGCAGCGACCTGCGCGACGATCATCGGGACCGAGAGCGGGCCGTCCACCTTCTGGCCCCCGGTCATCGCAACCGCGTCGTTGTAGAGGATCTTGTACGTGATCGGCGCCTTCGCCGCGACCGCCGCGCGGATGGCGAGCAGGCCGGAGTGGTAGTAAGTGCCGTCGCCAAGGTTCGCGAAGACGTGCTGTTCCGTAGTGAACGGAAACTGGCCGCACCACGCAACGCCTTCACCGCCCATGTGGCTGAAAGTCGCGGTCCTGCGGTCCGGCATCCACTGCGCCATGTAGTGGCAGCCGATGCCGGCGAGCGCGCGGCTGCCCTCGGGCACGTTGGTCGACGTGTTGTGCGGACAGCCGGAACAGAAGTAGGGAATGCGCTGGATCGCGATCGGCGTCGACGGCCGCCTGAGGGCCGCTTCCTTCGCCTCCAGAAACGCCAGCCGCGCCTTGATCCGGTCCGATGTGTAGAACTTCGCGACGCGCTGGGCGATCACGCGCGCAACCAGCGCCGGCGTGAGCTCGCCAGTCGTCGGCAGCAGCATCTCGGCCTGGGGCACGTCCCACTCGCCGTGGGCGTCGAATTTGCCGACCACGCGGGGCCGGTCGGTGTCGGGGAGGTTGTAGAGCTGTTCCTTGAGCTGGTACTCGACGAGCTGCCGCTTCTCCTCGACGACGAGGATCTCCTCGAGGCCGCGCGCGAATGCGGCGATGCCACTCGGCTCGAGCGGCCACGGCATGCCGACCTTGTAGAGCTTGATCCCGATCTCGGCGGCGAGCCGTGCGTCGATCCCGAGCTCGTCGAACGCCTGCCGGACGTCGTTGTACGCCTTGCCGGTCGTCACGATGCCGAGCCGCGCCTTGGGTGCGTCCCACACCGTCCAGTTGAGGTCGTTCGCGCGCACGTACGCGAGCGCGGCGAAGAGCTTGTGATGGTAGAGGCGCCGCTCCTGCTCGATGAATCCGAGGTACTCCGGCCAGCGGATCCCCACGCCGCCTTGCGGCATCGGGAAGTCCTCCGGAAGGCGGATCTGCACCCGTTCCGGATCAACGTAGACCGAGGCCGAGCTCTCCACGACGTCGGTGACGCACTTGAACCCCACCCAGCAGCCCGAGAAGCGGCTCATCGCGAAGCCGTGCTGCCCGAAGTCGATGTACTCCTGCACCGTCGAGGGCGACAACACCGGCATCCCGACGGCCTTGAAGATGAAGTCGGACTGCGCTGCCTGCGTCGAGGACTTCGCGCCGTGGTCGTCGCCCGCGAGGCAGAGCACGCCGCCGTGTGGCGAAGTGCCCGCCGCATTGCCATGTCGGAACACGTCGCCGCAGCGATCGACGCCGGGGCCTTTGCCATACCACATCGCGAAGACGCCGTCGTACTTCGCGCCCTGGAACAGATTGAGTTGCTGCGTTCCCCAAATCGCGGTCGCCGCGAGATCCTCGTTGACGCCCGGCTGGAACACGATGTGGTGTGCGTCCAGGTGCTTCTTGGCGCGGAACAGCCCCTGGTCGAACATTCCCAGCGGCGAGCCGCGATACCCGGAGATATAGCCCGCGGTGTTGAGACCGGCGGCCAGATCACGCGTCCGCTGCAGCATCGGCAGGCGGATCAGCGCTTGTGTGCCGGTGAGGTAAAGACGCCCGCGATCGACGGTGTACCTGTCGTCGAGAGAAACGTTGGCGAGGTCGAGGGGGGCGTTCATCGCGGATCACCTCCGGTGGCGACGACGGCGCAGAACGCGATCGACGCGATACCGTTTCGAAGCGCGCCTATTCTAACCGCACCAAAACCGGCGGCCGCTCAGCCCTCGAGCGACTTCCACATTTCCTGATCGCGCTCGGCCGTCCAGATGCGCGGATGGGTGATGCCGCCGGCTTCGTCGAATGCCCGTGTTACGTCAAAGGGCATGCAGTGCTCGTAGATCGGGTACCGGCCGTAGACGGGGTCGAGGCGCGCGCGCGCAGCCTCGTAGACCTGCCGGAGGTTCTTGCCGGCGGCAACGCTTTCCTTTGCGCACGCATAAAGCGCACTGACGAAGTCGCGGGTGAACGCGATGGCGTTGAGGCTGTCCGCGGCCGTCATCATCGCGGCGCCGCGGCCGGGCACCAGCCGCTCGGGCTTGAGGGCGGCGAGCCGGTCGAGCGTTGCCGGCCACTCCGTCAGTTGGGCATCGCCGGTGTAGATCCCGGCGTTGTACTCGACCAGGTCGCCCGAGAACAGCACCTTCTGCGCCGGAAGCCAGACAATCGAGTCGCCGCGCGTGTGACCCGCCCCGACGTGGCTGATCCGCACCTCCAGTTTGCCCATCCACACGGTCATTTCCCGCGCAAACGTGAGCGTCGGCCAAGTCAGGCCGGGAATCGATTCGACGTCTCGGAACAATCGCGGAAACCGGCCGATCTCGGAAGCCATGTCTTCCTTGCCGCGCTCCCGGATCATCTCGAGCGTCGCCTCGCTGGCGAAGATCTCGCGCGGCCGATACGCCGAGGCCCCGAGCACGCGCACGGCGTGGTAGTGCGAGAGGACCACGTACTTAATCGGCTTGTCGGTCACCTGCCGAATGTGGCGAATGACGTCCTGCGCCATCGCAGGCGTCGCCTGCGTGTCGATCACCATTACGCCGTCGTCGCCGACCACCACACCGGTGTTCGGATCACCCTCCGTCGTGTAGGCGTAGGCGTTCTCGGAGAGCCGGGCGAACGTGACCTGCTTGTCCGCGAGGTCGGCTTGCGAAGCAAACGCTTTGGCCATTACGGCTCCTTTGATTCGGGTTCGAGGCCCTATTCCGGGCGATCCCGGAGGGCCAAATTCTAGCGGGCTGCCCGGGACTTACGACTGGCCAGGCATGGTCCTTGCCGCCCGGCCGCGCCACGACTTTCCGGCACCTAGGCGTTTGACAGCACAGGGAAAACGTCCCATAATCCCGCGCTTCGTTCGGAGGGGTGCCCGAGCGGCTAAAGGGGGCAGACTGTAAATCTGTTGGCCATGCGCCTACGTAGGTTCGAATCCTACCCCCTCCACCAGCAACATCGCGCGAACGGCGGGCTGCTCGTCACGAATCGAACTCGAGGCATGCGGGTGTAGCTCAATGGTAGAGCAGAAGCCTTCCAAGCTTATGACGAGGGTTCGATTCCCTTCACCCGCTCCAACTCCCTGCGGGGCCGCGCAGCGCGGGGGGTCGGACTGGCAGGGACGACCGGATTCGCCGATGTAGCTCAGTGGTAGAGCACTCCCTTGGTAAGGGAGAGGTCGAGCGTTCAATCCGCTCCATCGGCACCAGGAAACTAGCGGCAGGGGCATCGCGATACGCGTCACCAGAGCTTCGAGTACACCAACCATCAACAGCGCAGAGCACAGCAAGGGTTGCAAACATGGCAAAGGGCAAATTCGAGCGTACGAAGCCGCATGTGAACGTTGGGACGATTGGTCACGTGGACCATGGGAAGACGACGCTGACGGCGGCGATCACGCACATTTTGGCCAAGAAGTTCGGGGGCGAGGCGAAGGCCTACGACCAGATTGACAACGCGCCGGAGGAGAAGGCGCGCGGGATCACGATCAACACGGCGCACGTGGAGTACCAGACCAAGAACCGCCACTACGCGCACGTGGACTGTCCGGGGCATGCGGACTACATCAAGAACATGATCACCGGTGCGGCGCAGATGGACGGGGCGATTCTGGTGGTTTCGGCCGCCGATGGGCCGATGCCGCAGACCCGGGAGCACATTCTGCTGGCGCGCCAGGTGGGGGTGCCCTACATCGTGGTGTACATGAACAAGGCGGACATGGTCGATGACAAGGAGCTCCTGGAGCTGGTGGAGATGGAGGTGCGGGAGCTGTTGTCCAAGTACGATTTTCCGGGGGACAAGACCCCGATCGTGATCGGCTCGGCGCTCAAGGCGCTGGAGGGGGACACCTCGGAGATGGGCGAGGGCTCGATCATGAAGCTGGCCGATGCGCTGGACAGCTACATTCCGCAGCCCAAGCGGGCGCTGGACCAGCCCTTCCTGATGCCGGTGGAGGACGTGTTCTCGATCTCGGGCCGGGGGACGGTGGTCACGGGGCGGGTGGAGCGGGGCATCATCAAGGTGGGTGAGGAAATCGAGATCGTGGGGCTGAAGGCCACGCTCAAGACGGTGTGCACGGGCGTGGAGATGTTCAGGAAGCTCTTGGACGAGGGGCAGGCGGGGGACAACATCGGGGTGCTCCTGCGGGGCACCAAGCGCGAGGAGGTGGAGCGTGGGCAGGTGCTGGCCAAGCCCGGCTCGATCACCCCGCACACCAAGTTCCAGGCCGAGGTGTACGTGCTGAGCAAGGAAGAGGGGGGGCGGCACACGCCGTTCTTCAACGGGTATCGGCCGCAGTTCTACTTCCGCACCACGGATGTGACCGGCTCCACGGAGTTGCCGGCGGGCATCGAGATGGTGATGCCGGGGGACAACGTGTCGATCACCGTGACCCTGATCGCCCCGATCGCGATGGAAGAGGGCCTGCGCTTTGCCATCCGCGAGGGCGGACGCACCGTCGGCGCAGGCGTCGTATCGAAAGTCATCGAGTAACCGCAGTACCTGAACCCGCGCGGAGAAGCAGCATCGAACGAATGGTGACCGGCCGGTGTAAAATTCGCGCCCGCCCTTTCCGGGCAGGCTCCCGAGCACAGGCCAATAGCTCAACTGGCAGAGCGTCGGTCTCCAAAACCGAAGGTTGGGGGTTCGATTCCCTCTTGGCCTGCCACCACTCCCACAGCAGTCGGGGAGTTCAATGAAAGCAAGCACTGACATCGCCGGCTCGGCAACGCCCATGCTCGACCACATCAAGATCGCACTCGCTGCCCTATTGGTCGTGGCCGGTTTGGCGGGCTTCTACTACTTCTCGAGCCTGCCGCTCGTCGCGCGCGTGGGGATGGTTCTTGCCGGAATCGCCTCCGGGATTGCCGTGGGCTGGTTTTCGGCACCCGGCCAGCAACTCGCCGAGTTCGCCCGGGAAGCGATTGCCGAGGTCAAGAAGATGGTCTGGCCGACCCGCAAGGAGTCGTTTCAGACCGCGGCGGCCGTTTTTGGGTTCGTCGTGCTGATGGCGCTCTTCCTCTGGATCGTGGACAAGGGGCTCGAGGTCGTCTTGTATGACCTCATCCTCGGGTGGAAAAAGTGATGACCAAGCGCTGGTACGTCGTCCACGCCTACTCGGGCTTCGAGAAGTCCGTCCAGCGGACGCTTGAGGAACGCATCCGCCGTGAGGGAATGCAGGACAAGTTCGGCAAGATCCTCGTCCCGACCGAGGAGGTCGTGGAGATGAAGGGCGGTCAGAAGCACATGTCGGAGCGCAAGTTCTACCCCGGTTACGTGCTCGTCGAGATGGAGATGGACGACGAGGCGTGGCACCTCGTGAAGAACACGCCAAAGGTGACGGGGTTCGTCGGCGGCGCGCACGGCCGCAAACCGCCGCCGATCACCGAGAAGGAAGTCGACGCGATCATGCATCAGATGCAGGAGGGCGTCGAAAAACCGAAGCCCAAGGTGCTGTTCGAGGTGGGCGAAGCGGTACGCGTCAAGGAAGGCCCCTTTACTGACTTTCACGGGATGGTGGAGGACGTCAACTATGACAAGAGCAAGCTTCGCGTCTCGGTCACGATTTTCGGCCGCGCGACGCCGGTGGAGCTGGAGTTCGGTCAGGTCGAGAAGGCCTGAGGATGCGGTGGCGAGCTGGCCAGTCGCGCGGGTCGGCGCGCGAACGTCGCAGCGCTACGAGGAGCGGGTCGGTAACACCGATCTGCTGTTGAAGAAGGCGGCCTGAGGCCGCGTGAAACGGGGAGGCCGCGGCAGCGTGGCCGCCGGGACCCGATAGGAGAGAAGCGTGGCAAAGAAGGTCGTCGGATACATCAAGCTGCAGGTACCCGCGGGCAAAGCGAACCCGAGCCCGCCGATCGGGCCGGCGCTCGGCCAGCGCGGTCTGAACATCATGGAGTTCTGCAAGACGTTCAATGCTCAGACCCAGGGCATGGAGCCCGGCTTGCCGGTGCCGGTGGTGATCACCGCGTATCAGGACAAGAGCTTCACCTTCGTGATGAAGACGCCGCCGGCGTCGATTCTCATCAAGAAGGCGGCGAAGATCGACAAAGGCAGCCAGCGTCCGCACACCGACAAGGTCGGCAAGATCACGCGCGCGCAGGCCGAGGAGATCGCGAAGGCGAAGATGGCCGACCTCACCGCGGCCGACCTCGACGCCGCGGTGCGCACGATCGCCGGCAGCGCGCGCAGCATGGGCGTCACGGTGGAGGGCGTGAAGTGAAACAGACCAAGCGACAGAAGGCCCTGACGGGTCTTGTTACGCAGAACAAGAGCTATCCGGTCACCGAGGCGCTCGATCTCGTCAAAAAGGCCGCCAAGGCCAAGTTCGACGAGTCGGTCGACGTGGCGGTGAACCTCGGCATCGACGCGAAGAAATCCGACCAGTTGGTGCGCGGCTCGGTCGTCCTTCCCGCGGGCACGGGGAAGAAGGTGCGAGTTGCGGTGTTTACGGGTGGCGCCAAGGCCGAGGAGGCGAAAGCGGCGGGCGCGGACATCGTCGGTCTCGAGGATCTTGCGGAGAAGGTGAAGGCGGGGCAGATCGACTTCGATGTGGCGATCGCAAGCCCCGACGCAATGCGAGTGGTGGGCCAGCTCGGCCAGATCCTCGGCCCGCGCGGGCTGATGCCGAACCCGAAGGTCGGCACGGTGTCGCCCGACGTGGCGACCGCGGTGAAAAACGCCAAGGCGGGCCAGGTGCAGTACCGCACGGACAAGGCGGGGAACGTCCAGTGCCCGATCGGGCGCGCCTCGTTCACCGCCGACGCGCTGAAGCAGAACCTGGTCGCGCTGGTGGACGCGCTCAACAAGGCGCGGCCGTCGGGAGCGAAAGGCGTGTATCTCAAGAAGCTGTCGGTGTCGAGCACCATGGGCCCGGGCGTCCGGGTCGACATCGCCAGCCTGAGTGGTTGACGCAGAGACTTTGGGCTGTCGTGGCGCCGGTCCGGGCCGCGACAGGTTGTCAAAGACCGTTGGGGCGGCAGGCAGGCGGTGTGAGCACACCGAGGCGAGACGGAGCGTTTTCCGTACGCTGCGGTGTGCGAGCCGGCAAGCCGCTTAATCCGCCGCGAGGCGACCCAGCGCAGATGGCGTGCCCGGAATGAAGGATCGCAGCCGCGGTGCAAGCCGTGGCCGGTCTCCTGAACGAAGGACGCCGTGGGTGCCGCCGGGGCCGCGAGGCCGAAGGCGGCGTAACGCAACTGGAGAGTAGACCGTGGGTCTCAATCTCGAAGAGAAGAAGGCGGTCGTCGAGGAAATCGCGGCGCAGGTCGCGGGTGCCAAGGGGATCGTCCTCGCCGAGTACCGTGGTCTGGAAGTGGGCAACATGACCGAGCTGCGCCGTCGGGCGCGGCGCTCGGGCGTGTACCTGCGCGTCCTAAAGAACACGCTGGCGCGCCGCGCCGTGAAGGACACGCCGTTCGCGAAGCTTGCCGACCAGATGGTCGGCCCGCTCGTGTACGGCATTTCGTCCGACCCGGTGGCCACCGCCAAGGTGATGAACGAGTTTGCCAAAGGCAATGACAAGTTCGTCATCAAGGCGGGCGCGATGCCGAATGCGGTGATCTCCGCCAAGGAGGTCGCGGCGCTCGCGTCGCTGCCGTCGCGCGAGGAGCTTCTCGCGAAGCTCTTGGCGACGATGCAGGCGCCGATTGCCCAGTTCGTCCGCACGCTGAACGAGGTGCCGTCGAAGTTCGTCCGCGCCCTCGCTGCCGTGCGGGACGCGAAGGAAAAGGCCGCGGCCTGATCCCTTCCCGATTGCCGGATACCGAAACCGTTCTGATTCAGGAGCAAGCGAAAAATGGCCGTTGCACAAGCTGATATTCTCGACGCAGTCGCAAACATGACCGTTCTCGAGCTCTCCCAGCTCATCAAGCAGATGGAGGAGAAGTTCGGGGTTTCCGCAGCCGCAGCCGCGGTTGCCGTCGCCGCGCCCGCTGCGGGCGGAGGCGCCGCCGCAGCCGTGGAGGAGAAGACCGAGTTCGACGTGATCCTGACCGCCGCCGGCGACAACAAGGTGAACGTCATCAAGGTCGTCCGTGCGGTCACCGGCCTCGGTCTGAAGGAGGCGAAGGACCTCGTCGATGGCGCGCCCAAGCCTGTGAAGGAAGGCATCGCCAAGAAGGACGCCGAGGACATCCTCAAGCAGATCACCGAGGCAGGCGGCAAGGCGGAGTTGAAGTAAAGCGCGAGTGCTCGACGCCTTATCCCTCGTTGCGACCAGGCTGGCCGCCCCGGGCCGCCGGCCTTGCGTCGCTTTGACGGGTGCGGCCTGCGCGCCCACGGGGCGCAGCAGCGAGACGGCCGCGGTGGCCGTCTCGCTCCTGTCCCCCGACAACTGCTTTCCGAAGACGGAGCATCCATGACCGCTCTCCAGTACACGTCCACCGAGAAGAAGCGCATCCGCAAGAGCTTCGCGAAGCGCGCGTCGGTGCTCAACGTTCCGTTCCTGCTTGCGACGCAGCTCGAGTCGTACGCCGCGTTCCTGCAGGCGCAAGTTGCGCCGACCGCGCGCAAGAACGAGGGCCTGCAGGCGGCGTTCACCTCGATCTTTCCGATCAGCTCACACAGCGGCAATGCGCGCCTCGAGTTCGTGAGCTTCGCGCTCGGCGAGCCGCCGTTCGACGTGAAGGAGTGCCAGCAGCGCGGGCTCACCTACGCGAGCCCGCTGCGCGCCAAGGTCCGCCTCACCATCATGGACAAGGAGGCGCCCAAGCCGACGGTGCGCGAGGTGAAGGAGCAGGAGGTCTACATGGGCGAGATCCCGCTCATGACGACAACCGGCTCGTTCGTCATCAACGGCACCGAACGCGTCATCGTCAGCCAGCTGCACCGCTCTCCGGGCGTGTTCTTCGAGCACGACCGGGGCAAGACGCACTCGTCCGGCAAGCTGCTCTTCTCGGCGCGCGTGATTCCGTATCGCGGCTCGTGGCTCGATTTCGAGTTCGACCCGAAGGACTACCTCTACTTTCGCGTCGATCGGCGTCGCAAGATGCCGATCACGATCCTGCTCAAGGCGATCGGCATGACGCCTGAGCAGATCCTGGCGACGTTCTACGACACCGATACTTTCCACATCGCCAACGCCGGAGTCGAGTTCGAGCTGGTGCCCGAACGGCTGCGCGGCGAGGTCGCGCGGTTCGACTTCGTGGACAAGGCGGGCAAGGTCATCGCGCAGAAGGACAAGCGCATCACCGTCAAGCACATCCGCGACATGGAAGCCGCGGGCCTGAAGCGCATTCTGGTGCCCGAGGACTTCGTGGTGGGACGCGCGCTCGCGCTGGGCGTCGTCGACAAGGAGACCGGCGAGATCCTCGCGGCCCCGAACGAGGAGATCACCGACCAGGTGCTCGGCAAGTTGCGCGCCGCCGGCGTCACCTCGTTCAAGACCGTCTACACGAACGACCTCGACCAGGGCGCCTACATCTCCCAGACACTGCGCACCGACGAGACCGCCGACCAGTGGGCGGCGAAGGTCGCAATCTATCGGATGATGCGGCCCGGCGAGCCGCCCACCGAGGACGCGGTCGAGACGCTGTTCAACGGGCTGTTCTACGCCGAGGAGCGCTACGACCTGTCGATGGTCGGTCGCATGAAGTTCAACCGCCGGGCGTATCCGGACAAGGTGGACGAGCGCGCGCCGTCCTGGCTTAAGCGGTTCTACCAACGCGTCGGACCCAAGGGCGTTGAAGGAGCGGCCACGCTGTCCAACGACGATCTTCTCGCGGTCATCGCGGTACTTGTGGAGCTGCGCAACGGCCGCGGCGAAATCGACGACATCGACCACCTCGGAAACCGTCGCGTCCGTTCGGTCGGCGAGCTCGCGGAGAACCAGTTCCGCGCCGGACTGGTGCGCGTCGAGCGCGCGGTCAAGGAGCGCCTCTCGCAGGCGGAGAGCGACAACCTGATGCCGCACGACCTGATCAACGCCAAGCCGATCAGCGCGGCAATCAAGGAGTTCTTCGGGTCCTCGCAGCTGAGCCAGTTCATGGATCAGACGAACCCCCTGTCCGAAATCACGCACAAGCGGCGCGTCTCCGCGCTCGGCCCGGGCGGATTGACCCGCGAGCGTGCGGGGTTCGAGGTACGCGACGTGCACCCGACACACTACGGCCGCGTGTGCCCGATCGAGACTCCCGAGGGCCCGAACATCGGCCTGATCAACTCGCTCGCGCTCTACGCGCGCACCAACCGCTACGGCTTCCTCGAAACGCCGTATCGGAAGGTGGCCGACGGCAAGGTCACCAACCAGATCGACTTCCTGTCGGCGATCGAGGAGGGCAATTTCATCATCGCGCAGGCGAACGCCCAGCTCGACAAGAACGGCAAGCTGCTCGACTCGCTGGTGTCTTGCCGCGCGAAAAACGAGTTCACGCTCAAGTCGCCCGAGGAAGTGCAGTACATGGACGTCGCGCCGTCGCAGATCGTCTCGGTCGCGGCGTCGCTGATTCCGTTTCTCGAGCACGACGATGCCAACCGCGCCCTGATGGGCTCCAACATGCAGCGCCAGGCGGTGCCTTGCCTGCGCCCCGAGAAGCCGCTGGTCGGCACGGGGATCGAGCGGACGGTGGCGGTGGACTCCGGGACGGCGGTGATCGCGCTACGCGGAGGGCTGGTCGACTACGTCGACGCGACCCGCATCGTGGTGCGCGTGAACGACGAAGAGACGGTGGCGGGCGAGGTCGGCGTAGACATCTACAACCTCGTGAAGTACACGCGCTCCAACCAGAACACGAACATCAACCAGCGGCCGATCGTGAAAGTCGGCGAGCGCATCGCGCGGGGCGACGTCGTGGCGGACGGGGCCTCGACCGACCTCGGCGAGCTGGCGCTCGGCCAGAACATGCTGGTCGCGTTCATGCCGTGGAACGGCTTCAACTTCGAGGACTCGATCCTGATCTCGGAGACCGTCGTCGCCGACGACCGCTACACCTCGATTCACATCGAGGAGCTGACCGTCGTGGCCCGCGACACGAAGCTCGGCCCGGAAGAGATCACGCGCGACATCTCCAACCTCTCTGAGCAGCAGCTCGCGCGGCTCGACGAGTCGGGCATCGTGTACATCGGCGCCGAGGTCGCGGCGGGCGACGTGCTGGTGGGCAAAGTTACGCCGAAAGGCGAGACCCAGCTCACGCCGGAGGAAAAGCTGTTGCGCGCGATTTTCGGCGAGAAGGCCTCGGACGTGAAGGACACGTCCTTGCGCGTGCCCTCGGGCATGTCAGGCTGCGTGATCGACGTGCAAGTGTTCACGCGCGAAGGCATCGAGCGCGACAAGCGCGCCCAGCAGATCATCGACGACCAGCTCAAAGGGTACAAGAAGGACCTCGCCGACCAGCTGCGGATCGTCGAGGCCGACACGTTCGGACGGATCGAGCGCCTGCTCACCGGCAAGACGGCGGCGAAAGGGCCGAAGAAGCTCGCGCGTGGCACGAAGATCACGAAAGCCTATCTGGACGACGTCGACCGCTACCAGTGGTTCGAGGTCAGCCTGACCGACGAGGAGGCCCAGGCGCAGCTCGAGTCGCTCAAGGACTCGCTCGACAAGCTGCGCGAGGACTTCGACAAGCTGTTCGAAGTCAAGCGCAAGAAGCTCACGCAGGGCGACGAGCTTCCGCCGGGCGTCCAGAAGATGGTCAAGGTGTATCTCGCCGTGAAGCGCCGCGTGCAGCCGGGCGACAAGATGGCGGGCCGGCACGGGAACAAGGGCGTCATCTCGAAGATCGTGCCGATCGAGGACATGCCGCACATGGCCGACGGCACGCCGGTGGACATCGTGCTGAACCCGCTCGGCGTTCCCTCGCGGATGAACGTCGGGCAGATCCTCGAGACCCACCTCGGGTGGGCGGCTAAGGGTATCGGGTTGCGCATCGGTGCCATGCTCAAGGCCCAAGCGCGGGCCGCGGAGATTCGCAAGCTGCTCGAGCAGGTCTATAACGCGAGCGGCAAGCCCGAGGACATCGCGGCGCTCTCCGACGACGAAGTCGTGCACATGGCGGAGAATCTCACCGCCGGAGTGCCGTTCGCGACGCCGGTGTTCGACGGCGCGGCGGAAGCCGAGATCAGGGCGATGCTCGATCTCGCGTATCCGGACGACGGATCGGCACGCCTGCAGCTCACCTCGTCCAAGACGCAGGTGACGCTGTTCGACGGCCGCACCGGCGATCCGTTCGACCGGTCGGTGACGGTGGGCTACATGCACGTGCTGAAGCTCCACCACCTGGTCGACGACAAGATGCACGCGCGCTCGACCGGACCGTACTCGCTCGTCACGCAGCAGCCGCTCGGCGGCAAGGCGCAGTTCGGCGGCCAGCGCTTCGGAGAGATGGAGGTCTGGGCGCTCGAAGCGTACGGCGCGAGCTACACGCTGCAGGAGATGCTCACGGTCAAGTCGGACGACATCCAGGGCCGGACCAAGGTCTACGAGAACATCGTCAAGGGCGACCACAAGATCGACGCCGGCATGCCGGAGTCGTTCAACGTGCTCGTGAAGGAGATCCGCTCGCTGGGGATCGACATCGATCTGGAACGCTACTAGAGAGCGCTTCGGGGCGACTTCGCTTAACGACACCGCATCACATCGGGGTGACGACGCATGAAAGCACTACTCGATCTATTTAAGCAGGTCACGCAGGAAGAGGAATTCGACGCGATCAAGATCGGGCTCGCATCGCCCGAGAAGATCCGGTCGTGGTCGTACGGCGAGGTGAAGAAGCCAGAGACGATCAACTACCGGACCTTCAAGCCGGAGCGCGACGGACTCTTCTGCGCCAAGATCTTCGGGCCGATCAAGGACTACGAGTGCTTGTGCGGCAAGTACAAGCGCCTCAAGCACCGCGGCGTGATCTGCGAGAAGTGCGGCGTCGAGGTGACCCTTGCCAAGGTGCGACGCGAGCGGATGGGCCACATCGAGCTCGCCAGTCCGGTCGCGCACATCTGGTTCCTCAAGAGCCTGCCCTCGCGCCTCGGCCTCGTGCTCGACATGACGCTGCGCGACATCGAGCGTGCGTTGTACTTCGAGGCCTACGTCGTGATCGATCCGGGCCTCACCCCGCTCAAGCGCGGCCAGCTCCTCACCGAGGACGACTACCTCGCGAAGGTCGAGGAGTTCGGCGACGACTTCGCGGCGACGATGGGTGCAGAAGGGATCCGCGAGCTGCTCAACTCGCTGGACAGCAACCGCGAGATCGACCAGCTCCGCAAGGAGCTGGAGGCGACGACCTCCGACACGAAGATCAAGAAGATCGCCAAGCGCCTCAAGGTGCTCGAGGCGTTCCAGAAGTCGGGCATCAAGCCGCACTGGATGATCATGGAGGTGCTCCCGGTGCTGCCGCCGGAGCTGCGCCCGCTCGTGCCGCTGGATGGGGGCCGCTTTGCCACGTCCGACCTGAACGACCTTTACCGCCGGGTGATCAACCGCAACAACCGCCTCAAGCGGCTGCTCGAGCTGAAGGCGCCGGAGATCATCGTCCGCAACGAGAAGCGGATGCTCCAGGAGGCGGTCGATTCGCTGCTCGACAACGGCCGCCGCGGCAAGGCGATGACCGGCGCGAACAAGCGTCCGCTCAAGTCGCTCGCGGACATGATCAAGGGGAAGGGCGGGCGCTTCCGTCAGAACCTGCTCGGTAAGCGCGTCGACTACTCCGGCCGCTCGGTGATCGTCGTCGGGCCGCAGCTGAAGCTGCACCAGTGCGGCCTGCCGAAGAAGATGGCGCTCGAGCTGTTCAAGCCGTTCATCTTCCACAAGCTGGAGATGCAGGGAATCGCCACGACCATCAAGGCGGCCAAGCGCGAGGTCGAGTCCGAAACCCCGGTGGTGTGGGACATCCTCGACGAGGTGATCCGCGAGCACCCGGTGCTGCTCAACCGTGCGCCGACGCTCCACCGACTCGGCATCCAGGCGTTCGAGCCGCAGCTCGTGGAGGGCAAGGCGATCCAGTTGCACCCGCTCGTCTGCGCGGCGTTCAACGCCGACTTCGACGGCGACCAGATGGCCGTGCACGTGCCGCTGTCGCTCGAGGCGCAGATGGAGGCGCGCACGCTGATGCTGTCCTCCAACAACGTGCTGTCGCCTGCGAACGGCGACCCGATCATCGTGCCGTCGCAGGACATCGTGCTCGGTCTCTACTACGCCACGCGCGACCGGGTCAATGCTCGCGGGGAGGCAATGGCGTTTTCCGATGTCGGCGAGGTCAGCCGCGCCTACGAGAGCGGCAAGGTCGACCTGCACGCGAAGGTGGCGGTGCGCATTCGCGAGTTCGACGTCGCGCCGGACGGCGAACGGACCCCGAAGGTCACCCGCTACGACACAACCGTGGGCCGGGCGCTGCTCTCGGAGATCCTGCCGGCCGGATTGCCGTTCGAGAACATCAACAAGCCGCTGAAGAAGAAAGAGATCTCCAGGCTCATCAACGGAAGCTTCCGCCGCTGCGGGCTGCGCGAGACGGTGATTTTCGCCGACCGCCTGATGAATGCCGGATTCACGATCGCCACGCGCGCGGGTCTGTCGATCGGCATCGACGACATGCTCGTGCCCAAGGAGAAGCAGGATCTGATCGGCGAGGCCGAAAGGGAAGTCAAGGAGATCGAGACCCAGTACACGTCGGGCCTGGTCACCGCGGGCGAGCGCTACAACAAGGTCGTCGACATCTGGGGCCGCGCCGGCGACCAGGTCGGCAAGGCGATGATGGAGCAGCTCTCCACCGAGCCGGTCGTCGACCGCCGCGGCCAGGACGTGCGGCAGGAATCGTTCAACTCGATCTACATGATGGCGGACTCCGGGGCGCGCGGCTCGGCGGCGCAGATCCGTCAGCTTGCCGGCATGCGCGGCCTGATGGCGAAGCCGGACGGGTCGATCATCGAGACGCCCATTACCGCGAACTTCCGCGAAGGGCTGAATGTATTGCAGTACTTCATCTCGACGCACGGTGCGCGCAAAGGTCTTGCGGACACCGCGCTGAAAACCGCGAACTCCGGTTACCTGACGCGCCGGCTCGTGGACGTGACGCAGGATCTCGTCGTGACCGAGGATGACTGCGGGACGACCAATGGCGCAGTTATGCGTGCTCTTGTGGAGGGCGGCGAGGTGGTCGAGCCGCTGCGCGAGCGCATCCTGGGTCGCGTCACCGCGCTCGACCTGCTCGACCCGGAGACGCAGGACGTGCTCATCCCGGCCGGGACGCTGCTCAACGAGGACGAGGTGGACGCGATCGAGGCGCCCGGCATCGACGAGGTGAAGGTGCGCACGCCGCTTACCTGCGACACCCGCTGGGGCCTGTGCGCCAAGTGCTACGGCCGGGACCTCGGCCGGGGCACGTTGGTGAACGTCGGCGAGGCGGTCGGCGTAATCGCCGCGCAGTCGATCGGCGAGCCGGGCACGCAGCTCACGATGCGGACGTTCCACATCGGCGGCGCAGCGTCGCGGACCGCAGCGGCGAGTCAGATCGAAGCGAAGTCGAACGGCGTCGCACGGCTGTCGTCGCAGATGCGGTACGTGACCAACGCCAAGGGCGAGCGCGTGGTGATCTCGCGCAACGGCGAGGTCATGGTGACCGACGACAACGGTCGCGAGCGCGAGCGACACAAGGTGCCCTACGGCGCGACGCTCAACGGAGACGACGGCAAGGCCGTCAAAGCGGGCCAGGTCCTCGCGACCTGGGATCCGCATACCCGGCCGATCATCACCGAGTACGCGGGCACGATCAAGTTCGAGAACGTGGAGGAGGGTGTCACCGCCGCGAAGCAGATCGACGAGATCACCGGCCTCTCGACGCTCGTCGTCATCGACCCGAAGCGCCGTGGAACGGCTGCCAAGGGCCTGCGCCCGCAGGTGAAGCTGATCAACGAGAAGGGCGACGAGGTCAAGATCCCGGGTACCGATCACTCGGTGAACATCACCTTCCAGGTCGGCTCGCTCATCACGGTGCGCGACGGTCAGCAGGTGGCGATCGGCGAAGTGCTGGCGCGCATCCCGCAGGAGACTTCGAAGACCCGCGACATCACCGGGGGTCTGCCGCGCGTCGCCGAGCTCTTCGAGGCGCGCGCGCCGAAGGACGCGGGCATGCTCGCGGAGGTGACCGGCACGGTGTCGTTCGGCAAGGACACCAAGGGCAAGCAGCGCCTGATCATCACCGACCTGGATGCGAAGGAGCACGAGTTCCTGATCCCGAAGGACAAGCACGTGACCGTCCACGACGGCCAGGTGGTGAACAAGGGCGAGCTCATCGTCGAAGGCCCCGAGGATCCGCACGACATCCTCAAGCTGAAGGGCGTGGAGGAACTCGCGCGCTACATCACCGACGAGGTGCAGGACGTGTACCGCCTCCAGGGCGTGCGCATCAACGACAAGCACATCGACGTGATCGTGCGGCAGATGCTTCGGCGCGTCACGATCGAGGACGCCGGCGACAGCCGGTTCATCCCCGGTGAGCAGGTCGAGCGTGCCGATGTGCTGGAGGAGAACGAGCGCGTAGAGGCCGAGGGCAAGAAGCCGGCCACTTACAGTCACAACCTCCTTGGCATCACGAAGGCATCGCTGTCCACCGACTCGTTCATCTCCGCCGCGTCGTTCCAGGAGACCACACGCGTCCTCACCGAGGCCGCGATCATGGGCAAGAGGGACGACCTTCGCGGGCTCAAGGAGAACGTCATCGTCGGGCGCCTCATCCCGGCGGGCACCGGTCTCGCGTACCACACCGCGCGCAAGACCGTACCGGCCCAGGAGTTGTTCGAGGTGCCGGCCGAGTCCCCCGAGACGGTGGAGACGGAAACGCAGGCCTGATCGGACCTGCGCGGCGCGGAAGGGCGGCTTCGGCCGCCCTTCGCGTTTGATCGGAGGTTCCGGTGGACCGACGAACCGCGCTCGCCGTCACGGGAGCGGTGTTGCTGGGTGCCTGTGGCTTCGGCCGCAGCGGCGCTGGAGGGGATTTCCCGCCCGAAGTGACGGGTACGGTGACTTACCGGGAGCGGTTCGCCCTGCCGCCCGACGCCGAGCTTCGCGTGACCCTGTACGAGACGAAAGGGGCAAGTGCGGCGCCGACCTTCGTCGCGGAGCAGACCATTCCGAGGCCCGGGCAGGTCCCGCTGAGGTTCCGGGTCGCATTCCCGCCGAGCGTCATCGACGCGCGGGCCGGCTACTCGCTGGTTGCCCGGATCGAGATCGGCGGCAGGATCGTGTTCGTCAACGAGCGGCCCGCGCCGGTGCTGACGCTCGGAAATCCCTCGCTCGCAGACATCGTCGTGACGCGCGCACGCGGCGACGTACGCTGAGCCTTTGCGCCTTTAGCGCATGCCGATTTGGGTGTTCCCGAACACCCGTCCCGCCTCGCGCGGGGCGCAGCGCCAGTATTGCTCCGGCGCGTGCACCACTGCGCCGAGTGCGGCCGCGGCGTGCCACGCCCACCGCGGGTCGTAAAGCATCGCGCGAGCGAGGGCAATCACGTCGGCCTCGCCGCCGGCCACGATCGCCTCGGCTTGCTGCGGATCGGTAATGAGCCCGACCGCGACGGTTTTCATTCCCGTCTCGGCGCGGATGCGCTTCGAGAAGGGCACCTGGTAGCCGGGCCCGAGCGGGATCTTCTGCTGCGGCGACACGCCGCCGCTCGAGCAGTCGATCCAGTCGCAACCCCGGCGCGCGAGCTCGCGGACGAACTCGAGGCATTGCTCGATCTCCCAGCCGCCGTCCACCCAGTCGGTCGCCGAAAGGCGCACGCCGAGCGGCCGGTCGGCAGGCCATGCGGCGCGCACC
The DNA here is from genome assembly GCA_963716855.1 of uncultured beta proteobacterium. GTDB lineage: Bacteria > Pseudomonadota > Gammaproteobacteria > Burkholderiales > SG8-39 > JAGVSZ01. Next base: position 195,006 of record CAVQUV010000032.1, read on the forward strand.
GCGTCGAAGACCTCGAGCGGCAGGCGCATGCGGTTCTCGAGCGTCCCGCCATAGGTGTCGTCACGGCGATTCGAGAGCGGCGACAGGAACTCATGGAGCAGGTAGCCGTGCGCCGCATGGAGCTCCAGCGCGTCGAAGCCGAGGCGCGCGGCGCGCTGGGTGGTCGCGACGAATGCCGTCCTGACCCGTCCAATCCCCGCCTGGTCGAGCGCCACTGGCGGCGGTTCGTCCGGGAGCTGGGGAAGGGCCGAGGGCGCGACCGGCGGCCAGCCGCCCCGGTCGGGAGGAATCAGCTGCCCCCCGCGCCACGGCACCTCGCTCGAGCCCTTGCGGCCGGCGTGGCCGATTTGGATGGCAAGCGCGATTGGCGACCGGGCGCGCACCGTGCGGACGACTCGGTCGAGCGCCTCCTCGTTCTGGTCCGAATAGAGCCCAAGGCAACCGGGTGTGATTCGTCCGGCCGCCTCGACTGCGGTCGCCTCGACGCACAGCAACCCGGCCCCGCCCAGGGCGAGGTGGCCGAGATGGACCAGGTGCCAGTCCGTAGCGGAGCCGTCGATCGCCGAGTACTGGCACATCGGCGAGACCATGATGCGATTGGCGAGCTCGATGCCGCGGAAGCGGATCGGCGTAAACAGGGCGCTGGTCATGCGTTTGGCGGCGTACCGGTCTGGACGGGACCGCGGAGTATACGAGACCCGCGCCACCGGCCCAGCGACGGTAGAGCGAGCCGCCTACCAGCGTTGACCGGGCAGTAAATAAGCCCTTATAATCCCGCGTCTTTCCACCCGGGATTGCCCGCTCGGGGACGGCGTGCCGCCGTCCCCGTTCGTTTGGGGCCCGAACTCCCCGTCGTTTGCGGTCAGGAAAAGAATGCCGACAATCAGCCAGCTTATTCGCAAGGGCCGCACCAGCCCGGAGTCCAAGAGCAAAGTGCCGGCGCTCGGTCGCTCGCCGCAGAAACGCGGCGTGTGCACGCGTGTCTACACAACGACGCCGAAAAAGCCGAACTCCGCGCTGCGCAAGGTCGCGAAGGTACGCCTCACGAACGGCTTCGAGGTCATCAGCTACATCGGCGGCGAGGGCCACAATCTCCAGGAGCACTCGGTGGTGCTGATCCGCGGCGGCCGCGTGAAAGACCTGCCCGGCGTGCGCTATCACATCGTCCGCGGCAGCCTCGACACGCAGGGCGTCAAGGACCGCAAGCAGGGCCGCTCGAAGTACGGAGCGAAGCGCGCGAAGGCGGCGTGACCGCAGTCCGCGGAACTCCCAGCACCGAACATTTAGCACCGAACATTTAGCACTGAGGTTCAGATGCCTCGTCGTAGAGAAGTCCCGAAACGCGAGATCCTGCCCGACCCGAAGTTCGGGAACGTCGAGGTCTCCAAGTTCGTCAACGTGCTGATGACCCGCGGCAAGAAGTCGGTTGCCGAGCGGATCATCTACGGCGCGCTCAACTCCATCAAGACGAAGTCGGGCAAGGACCCGATCGAGGTCTTCATCCAGGCGCTCCAGAACGCGCGCCCGATGGTCGAGGTCAAGAGCCGTCGCGTCGGCGGCGCGAACTACCAGGTGCCGGTAGAGGTTCGTCCGGTCCGTCGCATCGCTCTGGCAATGCGCTGGCTCCGCGAGGCGGCGCAGAAGCGCGGCGAGAAGTCGATGGACATCCGGCTCGCCAACGAGCTCATGGAAGCCGCGGAAGGTCGCGGCGGCGCGGTGAAGAAGCGCGAGGAAGTGCACCGCATGGCGGAGGCCAACAAGGCCTTCGCGCATTATCGATTTTGAACGAGTTCTTTCAGAACGGATTCCCCGGGGGCGGCTAAGCCGCCCCCGACCAGCAAATGGCACGCAAGACACCAATCGAGCGCTACCGGAACATCGGGATCTCTGCCCACATCGACGCGGGCAAGACCACGACGACCGAGCGCATCCTCTTCTACACCGGCGTGTCCCACAAGATGGGCGAGGTGCACGACGGCGCCGCGGTCATGGACTTCATGGAGCAGGAGCGCGAGCGCGGGATCACCATCACGTCCGCCGCGACCACCTGTTTCTGGAAGGGGATGGACGGCAATCTCCCCGAGCACCGCATCAACATCATCGACACGCCAGGCCACGTCGATTTCACGATCGAGGTCGAGCGCTCGATGCGGGTGCTGGACGGCGCGTGCATGGTGTACGACTCGGTCGGCGGGGTTCAGCCGCAGTCGGAGACCGTCTGGCGCCAGGCGAACAAGTACGGCGTTCCGCGCCTCGCGTTCGTGAACAAGATGGACCGGGTCGGGGCGAACTTCTTCAAGGTCTACGACCAGATCAAGTCGCGGCTGAACGGCAACCCCGTCGCGATCCAGGTGCCGATCGGTGCCGAGGACACGTTCGCCGGCATCGTCGACCTGGTGCGCATGAAGGCGATCTTCTGGGACGAGTCGAGCCAGGGGATGAAGTTCGAGGTGAAGGACGATCCCCGCCGAGCTCCAGGCCCTCGCGGAGGAGTGGCGCGAGAAGATGGTCGAGAGCGCCGCCGAGGCGAGCGAGGAGCTGATGAACAAGTACCTCGACGGAGGCAAGCTCTCCGACGAGGAGATCAAGCGCGGCCTGCGCGACCGCACGATCAAGGGCGAGATCGTCCCGCTGCTGTGCGGCTCGGCGTTCAAGAACAAGGGCGTGCAGGCGATGCTCGACGCCGTGATCGAATACATGCCGTCGCCGATCGACATTCCGCCGGTCAAGGGCTCGAAGGAGAACGGCAACGCCGACGAGCGCAGGCCCGCGGACGACGAGCCGTTCAGCGCGCTGGCGTTCAAGATCATGACCGACCCTTACGTCGGCCAGCTCACGTTCTTCCGCGTCTACTCCGGGGTGCTGAACTCCGGCGACTCCGTGTACACCTCGCTACGCGGCCGCAAGGAGCGCATCGGGCGGGTCCTGCAGATGCACGCCAACCAGCGCGAGGAAATCAAGGAAGTGCGCGCCGGCGACATCGCGGCCGCGGTCGGCCTCAAGGACGTGACCACCGGCGAGACGCTCTGCGACCCGGGCAAGGTCATCATTCTGGAGAAGATGGAGTTCCCGGATCCGGTGATCCATGTCGCGGTCGAGCCGAAGACCAAGGCCGACCAGGAGAAGATGGGAATCGCGCTCGGGCGGCTCGCGCAGGAGGATCCATCCTTCCGCGTGCGCACCGACGAGGAGTCGGGCCAGACCATCATCTCGGGCATGGGCGAGCTGCACCTCGAGATCATCGTCGATCGCATGAAGCGCGAGTTCGGCGTCGACGCGAACGTCGGTGCGCCGCAGGTGGCGTACCGCGAAACGATCAAGCGCGCCTGCGCCGAGGTCGAAGGCAAATTCGTCAAGCAGACCGGCGGGCGCGGCCAGTACGGCCACGTGTGGCTCAAAGTCGAGCCGAACGAGAAGGGCAAGGGGTACGAGTTCGTCGACGCGATCAAGGGCGGCTCGGTGCCGCGCGAGTACATCCCGGCGGTGCAGCGCGGGCTGAACGAGACGCTGCCGAACGGCGTGCTCGCGGGATTTCCGGTCGTCGACGTGAAGGTGACGCTGTTCGACGGCTCCTACCACGAGGTCGACTCGAACGAAAACGCGTTCCGCATGGCCGCGTCGATCGCATTCAAGGACGGCATGCGCAAGGCCTCGCCGGTCCTTCTCGAGCCGATGATGGCGGTCGAGGTCGAGACGCCCGAGGAGAAGATGGGCGACGTGATGGGGGATCTCTCGTCCCGGCGCGGCATGATCCAGGGCATGGAAGACATGGTCGGCGGGTCCAAGGCGATCCGCGCAGAGGTGCCGCTCGCGGAGATGTTCGGGTACTCGACCACGCTGCGGTCGCTCACGCAGGGGCGGGCGACCTACACGATGGAATTCAAGCACTACTCCGAGGCGCCGAAGCAGATCGCCGAGGCGGTCATCAACAAGTACACCGGCAAGGACGAGAAGAAGTAATTAGGAGGCCGCCATGGCAAAGGGCAAATTCGAGCGTACGAAGCCGCATGTGAACGTTGGGACGATTGGTCACGTGGACCATGGGAAGACGACGCTGACGGCGGCGATCACGCACATTTTGGCCAAGAAGTTCGGGGGCGAGGCGAAGGCCTACGACCAGATTGACAACGCGCCGGAGGAGAAGGCGCGCGGGATCACGATCAACACGGCGCATGTGGAGTACCAGACCAAGAACCGCCACTACGCGCACGTGGACTGTCCGGGGCATGCGGACTACATCAAGAACATGATCACCGGTGCGGCGCAGATGGACGGGGCGATTCTGGTGGTTTCGGCCGCCGATGGGCCGATGCCGCAGACCCGGGAGCACATTCTGCTGGCGCGCCAGGTGGGGGTGCCCTACATCGTGGTGTACATGAACAAGGCGGACATGGTCGATGACAAGGAGCTCCTGGAGCTGGTGGAGATGGAGGTGCGGGAGCTGTTGTCCAAGTACGATTTTCCGGGGGACAAGACCCCGATCGTGATCGGCTCGGCGCTCAAGGCGCTGGAGGGGGACACCTCGGAGATGGGCGAGGGCTCGATCATGAAGCTGGCCGATGCGCTGGACAGCTACATTCCGCAGCCCAAGCGGGCGCTGGACCAGCCCTTCCTGATGCCGGTGGAGGACGTGTTCTCGATCTCGGGCCGGGGGACGGTGGTCACGGGGCGGGTGGAGCGGGGCATCATCAAGGTGGGTGAGGAAATCGAGATCGTGGGGCTGAAGGCCACGCTCAAGACGGTGTGCACGGGCGTGGAGATGTTCAGGAAGCTCTTGGACGAGGGGCAGGCGGGGGACAACATCGGGGTGCTCCTGCGGGGCACCAAGCGCGAGGAGGTGGAGCGTGGGCAGGTGCTGGCCAAGCCCGGCTCGATCACCCCGCACACCAAGTTCCAGGCCGAGGTGTACGTGCTGAGCAAGGAAGAGGGGGGGCGGCACACGCCGTTCTTCAACGGCTATCGGCCGCAGTTCTACTTCCGCACCACGGATGTGACCGGCTCCACGGAGTTGCCGGCGGGCATCGAGATGGTGATGCCGGGGGACAACGTGTCGATCACCGTGACCCTGATCGCCCCGATCGCGATGGAAGAGGGCCTGCGCTTTGCCATCCGCGAGGGCGGACGCACCGTCGGCGCAGGCGTCGTATCGAAAGTCATCGAGTAAGTTGAGAAAACCATGGCCGTTCAAAGCCAAAAAATCCGCATCCGCCTGAAGGCGTTCGACTACAAGCTGATCGACCAGTCGGCGCTCGAGATCGTCGACACGGCGAAGCGCACCGGCGCGGTCGTGAAGGGGCCGGTGCCGCTGCCGACACGGATCCAGAAGTTCGACCTCCTGCGTTCCCCGCACATCGACAAGATGTCGCGCGACCAGATGGAGATCCGCACGCACCTGCGCCTGATGGACATCATCGACCCGACCGACAAGACGGTCGATGCGCTGATGAAGCTCGACTTGCCGGCTGGCGTGGATGTAGAGATCAAGTTGTAGCGGTTCCCGCGAATTCCCCGGGGGCCGGCACGGCCGGCACCCGAACGTTAACTGCCAGCCAATTGAAGCTGGCCCCCGGTCGGAAAGCTCCGGGGCAACTAATAGAAGGAAGAAGTCATGAGTCTCGGACTCGTCGGCCGCAAGGTCGGCATGACCCGCGTCTTCACCGACGACGGCGACAGTCTGCCGGTGACGGTGCTCGAGGTCGCCGACAATCGCGTCACGCAGATCAAGAAGCCCGACACCGACGGCTACTCGGCCGTGCAGGTGACGTTCGGGAAGCGCCGCGCCACGCGCGTCACCAAACCGATGGCCGGTCACTTCGCCAAGGCCGGGGTCGAGGGCGGCACCATCCTGCGGGAGTTCCGCATCCCCCCAGGCGACCTCGAAAATTTGCAGGTTGGCGGCAAAGTCGGCGTCGACATCTTCCAGGTCGGCCAGAAGGTGGATGTCTCCGGCACGTCGATCGGGAAGGGATTCGCCGGCGTCATCAAGCGCCACCACTTCTCCTCGAACCGCGCGAGCCACGGCAACTCGGTCTCGCACAACCGGCCCGGCTCGACCGGCCAGAACCAGTCCCCGTCGAAGGTCTTTCCCGGCAAGCGCATGGCGGGCCACCTCGGCGCGGTGAGCCGGACGGTCCCGAACCTCGAAATCGTGCGCATCGACGCCGACCGCGGCCTGCTGCTCGTGCGCGGCTCCGTTCCGGGGCACGAAGGCGGCCACATCGTGGTCCAGCCCGCTGCCAAGACGCCGAAGTCCAGGGCACCGGCGAAGAAGTAAGGGGACCACGCGATGGAATTGAAGCTGATCAACGACCAGGGCAAGAGCGCCGCGACCGTCGCGGCCTCCGACGTCGCCTTCGGCCGCGAGTTCAACGAGGCGCTCGTTCACCAGATCGTCGTCGCCTTCCAGGCGAATGCGCGACTCGGCACGCGCGCGCAGAAGGCGCGCGGCGACGTCAACCACTCGCACCGCAAGCCGTGGCGGCAGAAGGGCACCGGCCGCGCACGCGCCGGGTTCGCCGGCAGCCCGCTGTGGCGCGGCGGCGGCAGGATCTTCCCCAACTCGCCGGACGAGAACTTCACGCAGAAGATCAACCGCAAGATGTACCGCGCGGGAATGGCGTCGATCCTGTCGCAGCTCGCCCGCGAGGGGCGCCTGTCGGTCGTCGAGGACTTCCAGGTCGATGCGCCGAAGACCAGCGTGCTGGCACAGAAGGTGAAGGGCCTCGGACTCGACCAGGTCCTGGTGATCACCGACGGCGTGGACCAGAACCTCTACCTCTCCGCGCGCAACCTGCCCAATGTCCTGGTGCTCGACGTGCGCCAGGCCGACCCCGTGTCGCTGGTCAGCGCGAGGAACGTGCTGCTCACGCGCAAGGCGGTCGCCAAGCTCGAGGAGATGCTGGCATGAGCGCGCTCAACCAGGAACGGCTGCTGAAGGTACTGCTCGCGCCGGTGGTTTCGGAGAAGAGCACGTTCGTCGGCGAGAAAGCCAACCAGTACGTCTTCCGCGTGACCGACGACGCGACGAAGCCCGAGATCAAGGCGGCGGTCGAGCTGCTGTTCAGCACGAAGGACAAGAAGGTGCTGGTGACCGGCGTGCGCGTCGCCAACGTCAAGGGCAAGCACAAGCGCTCCGGCAAAACCGCCGGGCGGCGCCGCAACTGGAAGAAAGCCTACGTGAGCCTGGCCGCCGGCCAGGACATCACGTTCCAGGCGACGGAGTAGAGCGATGGCACTCGTCAAGGTCAAACCCACATCGGCCGGTCGGCGCGGCTACGTCAAGGTCGTCACGCCGGGACTCCACAAGGGGCGCCCGGTCGACGCGCTGCTCGAGAAGAAGACGCGCAAGGCGGGCCGCAACAACTACGGCCACATCACCACGCGTCACCAGGGCGGCGGGCACAAGCAGCACTATCGGGTCATCGACTTCAAGCGCAACAAGGACGGCATTCCGGCCAAGGTCGAGCGGATCGAGTACGACCCGAACCGCAGCGCGCACATCGCGCTGCTGCTCTACGTCGACGGAGAGCGTCGATATATCATCGCGCCGAAGGGCGTCGCCGCGGGCGCGCAGCTCATGAGCGGTCCCGAGGCGCAGATCAAGCCCGGCAACACCCTGCCGGTGCGGAACATTCCGATCGGCACGACGATCCACTGCATCGAGATGCAGCCGGGCAAGGGCGCGCAGCTCGCCCGTTCCGCAGGCGGCTCGGCGCAGCTCCTCGCCCGCGAAGGCAGCTACGCGCAGGTGCGCCTGCGCTCGGGCGAGATCCGCAAGGTGCACGTCGACTGCCGCGCCACGCTCGGCGAAGTCGGCAACGAGGAGCACTCGCTCGAGCAGACCGGCAAGGCTGGCCGGGTACGCTGGAAGGGCGTGCGACCGACGGTCCGCGGCGTGGCGATGAACCCGGTCGACCACCCGCACGGCGGCGGCGAGGGCCGCACCGGCACCAAGCGCGATCCGGTCTCGCCGTGGGGCAAGCTCACCAAGGGTTACCGCACCCGCAAGAACAAGCGCACGCGCAGCATGATCGTTGCTGCCCGCCACAAGAGGTAAACAGACATGTCCCGTTCGATCAAGAAGGGCCCGTTCGTCGACCACCACCTGATCAAGAAGGTGGAGGCGGCGCGTGCCGGCAACGACAAGCGCCCGATCAAGACCTGGTCGCGCCGCTCTACCGTGATTCCCGATTTCGTGGGACTGACGATCGCCGTGCACAACGGCAAGCAGCACATTCCCGTGTACATCTCCGAGAACATGGTCGGCCACAAGCTCGGCGAGTTCGCGCTGACGCGCACGTTCAAGGCGCACTCGGCGGACCGGAAGAGCGCCGCGCCGGCGGCGCCGGCACGGAAGTAAGGAGGCCGCAGAATGCAGACCCAAGCCAAGCTCTACGGCGTGCGCCTCTCGGTGCAGAAAGGCCGACTCGTCGCGGACATGATCCGTGGGCAGTCGGTCGAGAAGGCGTTGAACATCCTCGCGTTCGCACCGCAGAAGGGCGCGCGGATCATCAAGAAGGTTCTGGAGTCGGCAATCGCCAATGCCGAGCACAACGACGGCGCGGACGTGGACGAACTGAGCGTGACCGGCATTCTGGTCGAGCGCGCCGCGATCATCAAGCGCTTCCAGGCGCGTGCGAAAGGCCGCGGCAACCGCATCAGCAAGCCGACCTGTCACATCTTCGTGACGGTCGGGGACAAGGCGTAAGGAGCGAGAGATGGGACAGAAGATCAATCCGACCGGGTTCCGCCTCGCATTCAACCGCAACTGGAGCTCGCGCTGGTTCGCGAGCGGCAGGAACTTTGCGGGCATGCTCAACGAGGACCTGAAGGTCCGCGCCTACCTGAAGAAGAAGCTCGCGCACGCCTCGGTGAGCAAGGTCGTCATCGAGCGGCCGGCCAAGGACGCGCGCATCACCATCTACAGCGCCCGCCCCGGCGTGGTGATCGGCAAGAAGGGCGAAGACATCGAGCACCTGAAGGCGGAACTGCGCAAGCTCCTCGGCGTGCAGATGGTGCACGTGAACATCGAGGAGGTCCGCAAACCCGAGATCGACGCGCAGCTGATCGCCGACTCGATCGCCCAGCAGCTCGAAAAGCGGATCATGTTCCGCCGCGCGATGAAGCGCGCGATGCAGAACGCAATGCGCCTGGGCGCGCAGGGCATCAAGATCATGAGCGCCGGCCGCCTGAATGGGGTCGAGATCGCCCGGACGGAGTGGTACCGCGAAGGTCGCGTGCCGTTGCACACGCTGCGCGCGGACATCGACTACGGCTTCGGCGAGGCGAAGACGAGCTACGGCGTCATCGGCATCAAGGTTTGGGTCTACAAGGGCGACGTGCTCGCCAAGGGCGAGCAGCCGGCCGCAGCGGCGCCCACCCCGTCCGAGGAAGAAGCCCCCGGCCGCCGCCTGCGCCGCGCGCCCGGACCGCGTCCGGCGGGTCGACCCGAGGCCGGAGCGCCCGCGCCGAGCGAGGCCAAACCCAAGCCGGCAGCGCCGCGCGGCCGCGCCAAGAAGCCCGAGGGCGACGCCAAGGGTATCGAGGCCGCGCCACCGCCCGCACCGGCCGCCGCGCCCAAGAAGCCGGCGCTCAAGCGCGTCGTGAAGAAGTCGACCGGAGGCAGCAACGATGCTTCAACCAGCTAGAACCAAGTACCGGAAGCAGCACAAGGGCCGAAATTATGGCGTCGCGTCGCGCGGCAACAAGGTGTCGTTCGGCGAGTATGGTCTGAAGGCGACCACTCGCGGACGTCTGACGGCGCGCCAGATCGAGGCGGCGCGGCGCGCGATGACCCGTCACATCAAGCGCGGCGGGCGCATCTGGATCCGCATCTTTCCCGACAAGCCGGTCTCGCACAAGCCGGCCGAGGTCCGCATGGGCAACGGCAAGGGCAACCCCGAGTACTTCGTGGCCGAGATCCAGCCCGGCAAGGTGCTCTACGAGATGGACGGGGTGGACCTGGCGCTCGCCAAGGAGGCGTTCGCGCTCGCCGCGGCCAAGCTGCCGATTCGGACCGTGGTGGTCCAGCGCCATCTATCGTGAAAGACGATGCCGCAGGGAGCGGGATTCCTGGCATTGGGGAGCGCGAGGGGCTGCGGACCCTCGCATCGTGACAACTGGGGTGACGCATGAAGCCGAGTGATCTCCGCGCCAAGGACGAAACGGCGCTCAACAAGGAACTGCAGGACCTCCTGCGCGCGCAGTTCAGCCTGCGCATGCAGAAGGCCACGCAGCAGCTGACCAACACCAGCCAGATCCGCAAGGTGCGGCGCGACATCGCGCGCGTGCGGACCGTGCTGGCCCAGAAGGTGAGGGTGAAATGACGGCAGAGACGCAGACGGCGGCGCGCAAGACCCCGCGCACCATGACCGGGCGCGTGGTGAGCGACAAGGCGGACAAGACCGTCACGGTGAAGGTCGAGCGCCGGGTCGCCCACCCGATGTACGGCAAGGTGGTCACGCGGACGAAGAAGTACCACGCCCACGACGAAACCAACGAATGCAAGGAAGGCGACCTGGTCACGATCGAGGAGTGCCGGCCGCTGTCGCGCACCAAGACCTGGCGGGTGACCCGCCTGGTCGAACGCGCCAAGGCGATCTGAACCGCGCAAGGGTTGCGGGAAGGCTACAAGTCCCCGTATAATTACGTGTTTTTCCGCCGCGCCAGGTGGCGCAGGCGGCCTTGCCCGGACGGGCTCCAAGACTGACCGGCCGCTTCCGTGTTGGAAGGTCGGGAGAAGTTGGAGAAGAAAGAATGATCCAGATGCAGACGGTGCTGGACGTGGCCGACAACACCGGCGCGCGTTCGGTTATGTGTATCAAGGTGCTCGGCGGCTCCAAGCGCCGCTACGCCAACATCGGCGACGTGATCAAGGTGAGCATCAAGGACGCCGCGCCGCGCGGTCGCGTGAAGAAGGGCGAGATCTATCACGCGGTCGTCGTGCGCACTGCAAAGGGCGTACGCCGTCCCGACGGCTCGCTGGTGCGGTTCGACGCCAACGCCGCGGTGCTGCTGTCGCCCAAGATGGAGCCGATCGGCACCCGCATCTTTGGTCCGGTGACCCGCGAGCTGCGCACCGAGCGCTTCATGAAGATCGTGTCGCTCGCGCCGGAAGTCCTCTAAAGAGGCCTGCAACGATGAACAAGATTCGCAAGGGCGACGACGTGATCGTCACCACCGGCCGCGACAAGGGCAAGCGCGGCACCGTCCTGCGCCGGATCGACGCCGAGCACCTGGTCGTCGAGGGCGTGAACCGGGTGAAAAAGCACGTGCGCCCGAATCCGATGAAGGGTCAGACGGGCGGGATCGTCGACAAGGAAATGCCGATCCACGTCTCCAATGTCGCGCTCTTCAATCCGCAGACCAAGAAAGCCGATCGCGTCGGCTTCAAGACGCTCGAGGACGGCCGTACGGTGCGGGTGTTCAAGTCGAACGGCGAGATGGTGGAGGCATAGCCATGGCACGGCTCCACGAGCACTACCGCGAGAAAGTCGTCCCCGAGCTCACCAAGAAGTTCGGGTACACGAGCGCGATGGAGGTCCCGCGGATCACCAAGATCACGGTGAACATGGGGGTCGGCGAGAGCACTTCCGACAAGAAGATCCTCGACAACGCGGTCGGGGACCTCACCAAGATCGCCGGCCAGAAACCGGTCGTCACCAAGGCGAAGAAATCGATCGCGAACTTCAAGGTTCGCGCCGGCTACCCGGTCGGCTGCATGGTCACGCTGCGCGGCCTGCGGATGTACGAGTTCCTCGACCGGCTGGTCACCGTCGCGATACCGCGCATCCGCGACTTCCGCGGCGTGTCGCACCGTGCGTTCGACGGGCGCGGCAATTACACCCTCGGGGTGAAAGAGCAGATCATTTTCCCCGAGATCGAGTACGACAAGATCGACGCGCTGCGCGGGATGAACATCAGCATCACCACCACCGCGAAGACCGACGAGGAGGCGCGCGCACTGCTGGCCGCCTTCCGCTTCCCGTTCAAGGCCTGAGGAATTACCCATGGCGAAGCTTTCCCTGATCCTGCGCGAGCAGAAGCGCCGCAAGACGGTTGCCAAGTTCGCCGGCAAACGCAAGGCGCTGTTCGAGACAATCAACGACGCCAAGGCGTCCGACGAGGACCGTGCCGAGGCGCGCGTCAAGCTCGAGAAGCTCCCGCGCAACGCGTCGCCGGTGCGGTTGCGCAACCGCTGCGCGCTGACCGGACGTCCGCGCGGCTACTACCGCAAGTTCGGGCTGGGGCGCAACAAGCTGCGCGAGATCGCGATGCGCGGGGAGATCCCGGGCCTCACGAAGTCGAGTTGGTAACGAAGGCAAGCGGAGGTCCATCATGAGCATGACCGACCCGGTCGCCGACATGCTGACTCGGATCCGCAACGCGCAGGCGTGCGGAAAAATCACCGTCGCGATGCCGTCCTCGAAGCTGAAGGGCGCGATCGCGCAGGTGCTGAAGGACGAGGGCTACATCGAGGGCTTCGTGGTGAAGCCGAACGACGGCAAGCCCGAGATCGAGATCGCGCTGCGCTACTACGCCGGGCAACCGGTGATCGAGAAGATCGAGCGGGTGAGCCGCCCCGGACTGCGCGTCTATCGCGGCGCCCAGGACATTCCGAAGGTGATGAACGGACTCGGGGTCGCGATCCTGTCGACCTCGAAGGGGCTGATGACCGACCGCAAGGCCCGGGCGACCGGCATCGGCGGCGAAGTCCTGTGCATCGTGGCGTGAGGTAACAGACGATGTCGCGCGTTGGAAAACTTCCGGTGCCGCTCCCGAAGGGCGTCGAGGCGAACGTCGCCGCAAACGCGGTGTCCATCAAGGGTCCGCTCGGCACGCTTGCCCTGTCGCTGACGCAGGATATCCGCGTCAAGAAGGAGGGCGATGCCCTCGAGATCGAGGTCGCGAACGATTCGGATCGCGCCGACGCGATGAGCGGCACGGTGCGGGCGATCATGGCGAACATGATCACCGGTGTGACCAAGGGATTCGAGAAGAAGCTCAGCCTGGTCGGGGTCGGCTACCGGGCCCAGGCGCAGGGCGACAGGCTCAATCTGACGCTCGGTTTCTCGCACCCGGTGGTGCACCAGATGCCCAAGGGCGTGAAGTGCGAGACGCCCACGCAGACCGAGATCCTCATCAAGGGCATGGACCGGCAGCTCGTCGGACAGGTCGCCGCCGAAGTGCGCGCGTACCGGCCGCCGGAGCCCTACAAGGGCAAGGGCGTGCGCTATGCCGACGAGCGCGTCGTCATTAAAGAGACCAAGAAGAAATAACAATGATCCTGTTATCCGATTTGGGGGATCTACAAGGGGGCCGTGCCCCCTTGTTCGACCGAGTAGAGGGCGAACGATGATCGACAAGCGCGAATCACGCCTCCGCCGCGCGGCCCAGACCCGGCGGAAGCAGCACGAGCTGAACGTGGTGCGGCTGGCGGTGCACCGCACGAATCAGCACATCTACGCGCAGGTGCTCTCGAACGATGGCTCGAAAGTGCTTGCGGCGGCCTCGACCGTGGAAAAGGACGTGCGCGGGCAGGTGCCGAACGGCGGCAACAAGGCCGCTGCGGTGGCGGTCGGCAAGCGCATCGCCGAGAAGGCGCTGAAGCTCGGCATCGACAAGGTCGCATTCGACCGCGGCGGCTTCAGGTACCACGGGCGCATCAAGGCGCTCGCCGATGCCGCGCGCGAAGGCGGCTTGAAGTTCTAGGGAAGACGACTGATCGATCAAGGGGGCACACACCCCCTTGAACCCCGAGTTAGGGCGAGGAAGACGAAATGGCCAGAATGCAGCCCAGGATGCAGCCCTCCGACGACCGGTCGGACGGCCTGCGCGAGAAGATGGTCGCGGTGAATCGCGTCACCAAGGTGGTGAAGGGCGGACGCGTGCTCGGCTTCGCGGCGCTCACGGTAGTGGGCGACGGCGACGGCGGCATCGGCATGGGGAAGGGCAAGGCCCGCGAGGTGCCGGTGGCGGTGCAGAAGTCGCTCGAGGAGGCGCGCCGCAAGCTGTTCCGCGTGAGCCTGCGCAACGGCACGCTCCAGCACGCGGTCATCGGCCGCCACGGCGCCTCGAAGGTGCTCATGCAGCCGGCTTCCGAGGGCACGGGGATCATCGCCGGCGGCCCGATGCGTGCGGTGTTCGAGGTGATGGGTATCACCAATGTGCTGGCGAAGTGCATCGGCTCGACCAACCCCTACAACGTCGTGCGCGCGACCCTGGACGGCCTGAAGCACATGCGCACGCCGGCGGAGGTCGCTGCCAAGCGCGGCAAGCGCATCGAAGAGATCACCGCGGCCTGAAGGGACGGGAGCCATGGCGGACAAGAAGACGCTCAAGGTGACGCTCGTGAAGAGCCCGATCGCCTGCAGGCAGAACCACCAGCAGACGGTGCGCGGCCTCGGGCTGCGCAAGATCCGCCAGACGGTGGAGGTCGAGGACACGCCGGCAATGCGCGGGATGATCAAGCTCGTCAGCTACCTGGTGCGCGTGGACGCGTAACCGGCTGGAGAACGGACCCATGTTTCTGAACGACATCAAACCGGCACCCGGCTCGCGGAAGCCCCGCCGCCGCGTCGGCCGCGGCATCGGCTCGGGATTCGGCAAGACGGCCGGCCGCGGGCACAAGGGCCAGAAGGCGCGCTCGGGCGGCTACCACAAGGTGGGCTTCGAGGGCGGTCAGATGCCGCTGCAGCGGCGTCTGCCGAAGCGCGGATTCACCCCGCTCACGCGCGACACGTTCGCCGAGATCCGCCTCTCGGACCTCGAGCGGATGAAAGCCGACACCATCGACCTCGCGGCGCTGAAGGCCGAGGGCGTGGTCTCGCGCCTCACGATCGAGACGAAGGTTTTGCTGTCGGGCAAGTTGACCCGCAAGGTCACCGTCAAGGACATGGGCGTGACCAAGGGTGCGCGCGCGGCGATCGAGGCCGCGGGTGGCGCCGTCGTCGACAACCGGCCCAAGCCGGAGCCCAAGCAGCCGGAACCGAAGGCCAAGGCCGCTGCCGCGGTCGCGGAGGCGGAAAAGCCCGCGAAGCCCACGAAAGCCGACAAGGGCGAGAAGTCCGCGAAGACCGCGAAAGCCGAGAAGGCCGAGAAGGCCGAGAGGGCCGAGAAGGCGCCGAAGGCCGCGAAGCCGGAGAGTCAGTCCGGCGGCAAGGGCAAAGCGAAGTAGGACCGCACCGGAATAAACAGAGAGCCGATCACAGCAAGCAGCCAGTGGCCACCGCAGCCCAACAACTCGGAAAATCCGGCAAGTACGGGGACCTGAAGAAGCGCCTCTTCTTCCTCCTCGGGGCGCTCGTCGTCTTCCGCATCGGCGCTCACATCCCGGTGCCGGGGATCGACCCGAACGTGCTCGCCGACCTCTTTCGCTCGAACCAGGGCGGGATCCTGGGCCTGTTCAACATGTTCTCGGGCGGCGCGCTCTCGCGCTTCACGATCTTCGCGCTCGGGATCATGCCGTACATCTCCGCGTCGATCATCATGCAGCTGATGACCGCGGTGAGTCCCGCAGCTCGAGCAGCTGCGCAAGGAAGGCCAATCGGGCCAGCGCAAGATCACGCAGTACACGCGCTACTTCACGCTCGGGCTCGCGCTCTTCCAGGCAACCGGCATCTCGATCGCGCTCGAGTCGCAGCCGGGGCTCGTGGCCGATCCGGGCCTGCTGTTCCGGTTCACGACCGTGGTGACGCTGGTGACCGGCACCATGTTCCTGATGTGGCTCGGCGAGCAGATCACCGAGCGCGGCCTCGGCAACGGCATCTCGATCATCATCTTCGCCGGCATCGCAGCCGGGCTGCCCAACGCGATCGCCGGGACGCTCGAGCTGGTGCGAACCGGAGCGATGCACCCGCTCACCGCGCTGCTGATCGCGGTCGGCGTGGCCGTCATCACCTGGTTCGTCTGCTTCGTCGAGCGCGGCCAGCGCAAGATCCTGGTCAACTACGCGAAGCGCCAGGTCGGCAACAAGGTGTACGGCGGGCAGGCCTCGCACCTGCCGTTCAAGCTAAACATGTCCGGCGTGATCCCGCCGATCTTCGCCTCCTCGATCATCCTATTCCCGGCCACGCTGCTCGGCTGGTTCGGGCAGGGCGAGGGACCGACGTTCCTGCGCGACGTCGCCGCGACGCTCACGCCCGGGCAGCCGATCTACGTGATGCTGTACGCCGGCGCGATCGTGTTCTTCTGCTTCTTCTACACGGCGCTGCAGTACAACCCGAAGGAAACGGCCGACAACCTCAAGAAATCCGGCGCGTTCGTCCCCGGGATCCGGCCGGGCGAGCAGACCGCGAAGTATCTCGAGCGGATCCTGCTGCGGCTCACCCTCGGCGGCGCCATCTACGTGGTCGCGATCTGCCTGGTTCCGGAGTTCCTGATCCTGAGATGGAACGTGCCGTTCTACTTCGGCGGCACCAGCCTGCTGATCATCGTGGTCGTGACCATGGACTTCATGTCGCAGGTGCAGGCTTACATCATGACGCACCAGTACGAGAGCCTGCTGAAGAAGGCCAATTTCAAGGGAGCAGGTTTCCCTACGCGCTAGGGTATGGGGAAGGAGGGCGTGATCCAGGTGCAGGGCGAGATTCTGGAGAACCTGCCGAACGCCACCTTCAGGGTGAAGCTCGAGAACGGACACGTGGTCGTCGGGCACGTCGCCGGAAAGATGCGGATGCACTACATCCGCATGCTTCCCGGAGACAAGGTGACGGTGGAGCTGACGCCGTACGATTTATCCAGAGCGCGGATCGTTTTCCGCGCCAAGTAAGTGAGCAACAGCAGGAGAGCAACATGAAAGTGCTCGCGTCGGTGAAGAAGATGTGCCGCAACTGCAAGATCATCCGCCGCCACCGCGTGGTGCGGGTGATCTGCAAGGATCCGCGGCACAAGCAGCGCCAGGGCTGACCCTGGCAATCTATGGAACAGCGGAGCAGCGGAGCAGCGGAGTAGCCACATGGCCCGGATTGCAGGCGTAAACATCCCGAACCAGCAGCATGCCGAGATCGCGCTGACGGCGATCTTCGGTATCGGCCGCGCGCGCGCCGCCGCGATTTGCGTCGCGGCGAGCATCCCCGGCACGCGCAAGATGAAGGACCTCTCGGACAGCGACCTGGATCGCCTGCGCGAGGCGGTCGGGCGGTTCACCGTCGAGGGCGACCTCCGGCGCGAGGTGTCGATGAACATCAAGCGCCTGATGGACCTCGGCGCCTACCGCGGCGTGCGGCACCGCAAGGGCCTTCCGGTCCGCGGCCAGCGCACGCGCACCAACGCGCGCACCCGCAAGGGCCCGCGCAAGGCGGCGATCGCCGCCAAGCCGCAAGCCGGCAAGGTTTGACCGGGCGAGTGCGAGCCCAGCGCCCATAGAGGACGAGACCGATGGCACGACCCCAGCAGCCGCAAACGCAGACCGCCGCCCAGCGCGTCCGCAAGAAGGTGAAGAAGAACGTCGCCGAGGGCATCGCCCACGTGCACGCGTCGTTCAACAACACCATCATCACGATCACCGACCGGCAGGGCAATTGCCTGTCTTGGGCGACCTCGGGCGCGGCCGGCTTCAAGGGCTCGCGCAAGTCGACGCCGTTCGCCGCGCAGGTCGCGGCCGAGCGCGCCGGGCGGGGTGCGCTCGAGTGCGGCGTGAAGAACCTAGAGGTGCGCATCAGCGGCCCCGGCCCCGGCCGCGAATCCGCGGTGCGCGCCCTGAACGCGCTCGGGATAAAGATCGCGAGCATCAGCGACATCACGCCGGTGCCGCACAACGGCTGCCGCGCGCCCAAGCGCCGCCGGATTTAAGGAAGAGAACCCGACATGGCCCGCAACCTGGATGCCAAGTGCCGCCTGTGCCGCCGCGAGGGGGAGAAGCTCTTCCTCAAAGGCGAGAAGTGCTTCACCGACAAGTGCGCGGTCGAGCGCCGCAGCTACGCGCCCGGCCAGCACGGGCAGAAGAGCGGACAGCGCCTGTCCGACTTCGGCAAGCAGCTGCGCGAGAAGCAGAAGGTGCGCCGCACCTACAGCATCCTCGAGCGGCAGTTCCGCAAGATCTACTTCGAGGCCGACCGCCGCAAGGGCGTGACCGGCGAGAACCTGCTGCAGATCCTCGAATCGCGGCTGGACACCGTCGCGTTCCGGATGGGCTTCGGCGCGAGCCGCGCCGAGGCGCGCCAGGTCGTGCGGCACAACGGGGTCCTGGTGAACGGCAAGCGCGTCAACATCCCCTCGTACCTGGTGCGCCCGGGCGACACGGTCGAGGTGGCGCAGGGCGCCAAGGAACACCTGCGCGTCAAGGCGGCCTGCGAGGCGGCCGAGTCGCGCGGCTTCCCGGAGTGGATCGCGGTGGACGCGAAGGCCCTCAAGGGCACGTTCAAGGCGCTGCCGACGCGAGCCGAGCTGCCGTCGACGATCAACGAGAGCCTGGTGGTCGAGCTGTACTCGAAGTAATCCTGAGAGCGCCTGACAGAATGACCGTCAGGCGCCTGACTTAGGGGAGTATGAGGGGAGGTATCCCCGCATATCGTTAAAGGCTTTAAGCGAGGAAATCGCATGCAAAGCACTGGTTTTCTGAAGCCCCGCATCATTGACGTCCAGGCCGCGGCCCCGAATCACGCGAAGGTCACGATGGAGCCGTTCGAGCGCGGCTACGGCCACACGCTCGGCAACGCACTGCGTCGCGTGCTGCTGTCGTCGATGCCGGGCTTCGCGCCCACCGAGGTGCAGATCGCGGGCGTGCTGCACGAGTACTCGACGATCGAGGGCGTGCAGGAGGACGTGGTCGACATCCTGCTCAACCTCAAGGGCGTGGTGCTCAAGCTCCACAGCGGCAACGAGGCGACGCTGCGCCTCGCCAAGAAAGGCGAGGGCCTGGTGACCGCCGCCGACATCGAGGTCACGCACGACGTCGAGATCATCAACCCCGAGCACGTCATCGCGCACCTGTCGCCGGGCGGCAAGCTCGAGATGACCGTGAAGGTCGAGCGCGGCCGCGGCTACCAGCCGGGCAACATGCGCGTGGTGCCCGAGGAGTCCAAGGGCATCGGCAAGATCATCCTCGATGCCTCCTTCTCGCCGGTGAAGCGCGTCAGCTACCAGGTCGAGAGCGCGCGCGTCGAGCAGCGCACCGACCTCGACAAGCTGATCATGGACATCGAGACCAACGGCGTCGTCGAGCCCGAGGAGGCGATCCGCTATGCGGCGCGCGTCCTGGTGGACCAGCTTTCGGTGTTCGCCGCGCTCGAGGGGACGTCGGTCCCGACCGAGGACAAGCAGCGCGAGAAGGCCCCGCCGATCGACCCGATCCTGCTGCGCCCGGTGGACGACCTCGAGCTCACGGTGCGCTCGGCGAACTGCCTGAAGGCCGAGAACATCTATTACATCGGCGACCTGATCCAGCGGACCGAGACCGAGCTCCTCAAGACGCCGAACCTCGGCCGCAAGTCGCTCAACGAGATCAAGGAAGTGCTCGCCGCGCGCGGCCTCACGCTCGGGATGAAGCTCGAGAACTGGCCGCCCGCGGGCCTGGAGAAGCTGGCGCCCTGAGTCACCGCCCCCTGTCGAAGGGGGGCGAGGCGTAGCGGAGCGGGAGATTTGGAAGACCCGCGTCCTTAGAGAGACGAACGAAGAGACGAACGATGCGTCACGGTCACGGACTGAGAAAGCTGAACCGCACGTCGAGCCATCGCGTGGCGATGTTCCGCAACATGACGAACTCGCTGCTGCGGCACGAGCTGATCACGACCACGCTGCCCAAGGCGAAGGAGCTGCGCCGGGTGGTCGAGCCGATGATCACGCTCGGCAAGACCCCGTCGCTCTCGAACCGCCGCCTGGCGTTCAACCGCCTGCGCGACCGCGAGATGGTGAGCAAGCTCTTCGGCGAGCTGGGGCCGCGCTACGCCAAGCGCAACGGCGGCTACCTGCGCATCCTCAAGTCGGGATTCCGGCTCGGCGACAACGCGCCGATGGCGATGGTGGAGCTCATGGATCGCCCGGAGCCCAAGGAAGAGGAAGCCAAGGGCGAGGGGAAGAGCTGACCGCCCCGTTCCCTTCCTTGCTCGGGAGGGGAGGGGCGGCGTGAAGCGCCGGGGTGGTTACGCACAGAAGGCCGGGGCGACCCGGCCTTCGTCGTTTGGGCCCCGTAGAATCGTCTCATGGCGATCTGCCTCTTCACCGACTTCGGCGCAGGCGACCTCTATGTCGGGCAGGTCGAGGCGGTGCTCGACCGGTTGGCGCCCGGTGTGCGGGTCATTCATCTCCTTCACGAGGCGCCGCCGTATGACATCAAGGCGGCGGCGCACCTGCTTGCGGCCCTCGCGGCGGGGCTGGCCGGTAGCCACATCCTGATCGGCGTCGTCGATCCCGGCGTCGGGACCGCGCGCGGCGCCGTCGTCGTGCGCGCCGATCGGCACTGGTACGTCGGGCCGGACAACGGACTCTTCTCGGTCCTTGCCGAGCGTGCGGCAGAGCGCTCCGTCTGGGGCATCACCGGCACGCCGGCCGAAACCTCGCGCTCGTTCCACGGGCGCGATGTCTTCGCGCCGATCGCCGCGGCGCTCGCGCTGGGCAAGTCCCCGGGCGACGGCCTGACGCCCGCGGACGACCTGGCGGTGCGGCTCGGGGGCGACGACCTCGCCGCGATCATCTACATCGATCACTACGGCAACGCGTGGACCGGGTTGCGTGCGAACGCACTGCCGCGCGACCGAAAGCTCGTGGTCGCGGGCCGCGAACTTCCACATGCGGCCGTGTTCGGAGAGATGCCCCTCGGGGCGCCCTTCTGGTATGCGAACTCGAGCGCGCTCGTCGAAATCTCCGTCAACCGGGGAAGCGCCGCACGCACGCTGGGACTGGCGACCGGGATGCCGGTCGCGTGGCGGTGAGCACCGCGCCCGGCGCGTGCGCGGCCGGGGCGTATGATGGCCGCATCGCCCGTTCGACCCGACGAGGCACGATGCGTACACAGGCCTGGCGCCCGGCTGCATGGCTCGCCGGCCTCGTGCTGCTCGGTGCCGCCGTAGCGCTCCGCGCCGCGGACGGCCCGGTCGTGGTGCTGGAGGTCGACGGGGCGATCGGCCCGCACACGGCCGACTACGTCCACCGCGGGCTCGAGAAAGCCGCGCAGCGCAAGAGCGTCCTCGTGGTGCTGCAGATGGATACCCCCGGCGGTCTCGACACCTCGATGCGCGAGATCATCAAGGATATCCTCGCCTCGGACGTTCCCGTCGCGGCCTACGTCGCGCCGAACGGCGCGCGCGCCGCGAGCGCGGGGACCTACATCCTGTACGCGTCGCACGTCGCCGCGATGGCGCCCGCCACCAACCTGGGTGCCGCTACGCCCGTCGCGATCGGCCTGCCCGGCGACGGCGAGAAGGGCAGGGAAAAGGGCGGCGAGAAGGGCGAGCACCCGTCCACCGACGCAATGACCCGGAAGCAGGTCAACGACGCGGCGGCCTACATTCGCGGCCTGGCTCAGTTGCGCGGCCGCAATGGCGACTGGGCGGAGCGCGCGGTGCGCGAGGCGGTCAGCCTCTCCGCGGCCGACGCCGAGCGCGAGCACGTGATCGACCTCGTTGCGCCCGATGTCACGGCCCTGGTGCGCGCGGTCGACGGCCGCGAGGTGAACGTGCGCGGGGCGATCCGCAAGATCGCGATCGCGGGAGCGGGCGTCGAGACGATCGCGCCGGACTGGCGCACGAAGGTGCTGGCGGTGCTCGCCAACCCGAGCCTTGCGCTCATCCTGCTCCTGCTCGGCGTCTACGGGCTCTGGTTCGAGTTTTCCAACCCCGGATTCATGTTCCCGGGCGTGATGGGCGCGATCTGCCTGCTGCTCGGGCTGTTCGCATTCCAGCTGCTGCCGGTGAACTACGCCGGCCTCGCGCTCATCCTGCTCGGGCTCGGCTTCATGATCGCCGAGGCGTTCCTGCCGAGCTTCGGGTCGCTCGGGATCGGCGGCGTCGTCGCGTTCGTGGTCGGCGCGATCTTCCTCGTCGAATCGGACGTGCCCGGGTTCGGGATCCCGCTGTGGCTCATCGCGGGGCTCGCGGCCTCCAGCGCCGCGTTCGTGTTCCTCGTTGGCGGCCTCGCTGCGCGCGCGCGGCGCCGGCCGGTCGTGACCGGCCGCGAGGAGCTCGTCGGCGCCGGCGGCGAAGTGATCCAGACCGGCGACGACGAGACCTGGGCGCGCGTGCACGGCGAGACGTGGCGCGTGCGTAGCCGCGCCCCCCTTGCGCACGGGAGCCGGGTGCGCGTCACCCGCGTGGACGGGCTCGTGCTCGAGGTCACGCCGGAGCGGGAGGGAGCCTGATATGCCGTTCGACTTCGGATACGTGCTGGGCGTCGTCGTTCTCGCCGTCGCGATCTTCGTGGTTTCCTGCTTCCGCGTGCTGCGCGAGTACGAGCGCGGGGTCGTGTTTCTGCTGGGGCGTTTCTGGCGGGTGAAGGGCCCGGGGCTGGTGGTGGTCGTGCGCGGCGTCCAGCAGATGGTAAAAGTGGATCTCCGGGTCATCGTGCTCGACGTCCCGCCCCAGGACGTAATTACCCGCGACAACGTCTCCGTGAAGGTCAACGCGGTCGTGTATTTCCGGGCCGTCGATCCGCAGCGGGCGATCATCCAGGTCGAGAACTTCCTCAATGCGACCAGCCAGCTCGCGCAGACCACGCTGCGCGCGGTGCTCGGCAAGCACGAGCTCGACGAGCTGCTCTCCGAGCGCGAAAGGCTCAACCTCGACATCCAGCGCATCCTCGACGCGCAGACCGATGCCTGGGGCATCAAGGTGACCAACGTCGAGATCAAGCACGTCGACCTCAACGAGACGATGGTGCGCGCGATCGCCCGCCAGGCCGAGGCCGAGCGCGAGCGGCGCGCGAAGGTGATTCACGCCGAAGGCGAGATGCAGGCCTCGGCGAAGCTCCTCGAAGCCTCCCGGATGCTCGCGCAGCAGCCGGAGGCGATGCAGCTGCGCTACCTGCAGACGCTGACGCAGATCGCGAGCGACAAGAGCTCGACGATCGTCTTTCCGGTGCCGATGGACATCTTCCGCACCGTCTTTGGCAAGCGGGGGGACGGCGGCTGACGAACTGTGCCGCGGAGTGGTGGCCGAACGGGATCGGGCCGGGGGCCATCCCCGCCCTCGGGGCGCTGTTCTGCTAGTTGTTCTTCGCGCCCTGGTTGACCCAGAGTTTGAGCATTTCGAGCTCGCGGTCGCTCAGCTTCTGGCGCCCGTGGGGCATGCGAATCGATTTGTCGACGCGCCCCTCGACGAGCATGTTGAGCGCGCTCGTGAAGGCGTCTCCCGGTTTGATGAGCGGGCCGAACTTGCCGCCTTTCATCAGCGTGTCGTAGCTCGTGAGATCGAATCCGCTCGCCTCCTGCCCCTTCTGGCCCGGTACGTGACACTCCAGGCAGTGCTTGTCCAGGATCGGCCGGACGTCGCGGCTGTAGCTGACCGTTCCGGGCCCGCATGCCGCAACCAGTGCGATGCTCGAGACGATCGCGGTGCCGAAGACCAAGCGCTTGGGAATCATTCCACACCTCCTCCCGCAGGTGAGAGAGACGCCGCTGGTGTCGAACGCGCTGGTGTCGAACGCGTTGGCGGAGTGTTCTCGACCGCACTCCTTCAACCTGAGACCGTGCGAAGGGCGTGCAGTTCCCCCGGGCGACGCGCCGCGTGGCGTGAGCCCTACTCCTTCTTCGTGCTGCCCGCGGCTTCTTCGCCCGGCGGGCCATAGACGAACTTCCAATCCGAGTAGTGCTTCGCGCCGGGGTCCATCGGGCCGGCGGCGCCCCTGCTCGCACCGCGGATCGGCGCGGCCTGCGACCGGCTGTAGACGCCCATGATGCCGCCGCCCGGCGCGGGCACCGTGCCCCACGCGGCGCTGTTGGTGACGGGGTCGCGATAGACCTTGCGGAGGTAGCGCTGCGTGCCCGGGTGGCGCGGGTCCTCGAGCAGATCCTCCAGACGCTCCGGATAGCGCTTCGCGGCATCCGGCGCGGCCTCGTAGTAACGGCCGATCGCCTCGCGGAACTTGGCGCCGACCCAGAGGAGCTCGGCCTGCTTCTCCCGCGCACGCTCCTGCCACCACACGGTCAGCATTCCCAGGAGCACGGCGATCATCAGCGCCAGCGCGACCATGACCGCGAGCAGCGTGATGCCCGTGCTCGCCCGCGGCGGGGTCGGGCCGCTACCACTCGCCATACGGAACGCCATCGAGACCCTTGCCGGGGTTGAGCGAGTAGACGTCGTAGACGTCGGTCCCGGGACGCGGCGCCTCGGGCGGGCTCGCGTAGCTGCGCAGCCCCCAGGACTGCTCCGCGGGGACCTTCCGATCGGTGTTGAACGGATCGCGGGGGATCTCCACCAAAAAGCGCAGCTTCGCGCCTGCCGGGTCGGATTCGTCGGTGACGCCGCGAATCAGGGCGAGCAGGCTGGGCGGATAACCCGACTCGCCCTCGACGCGCGCGATCCGCCCCGCGTCGTGCGCGCGACGATAGGCGTCGAGGGCGTCGCGGATCTCGCGCAGCGCGGTGCGCAGCGCCTGCTCCTTGTCCATCTTGACGCGGATCTCGACGATCGGCAGGGCCATCGTCGCGATGATCGCCAGGATGGCGATCGTGATGAGCAGCTCGACGAGCGTGACGCCCGAGCGCCGCCGCAGGCCTTGGCCGCGACGCCGCGTCCGCCGGGCAACGGGAGCGCTAGCGGAGAGGCTCGGCACCCGCGGATGATATGCGCGCCGGCGGGTCGCGCCAGATGTGGAGATACCAGAACGCCGGGATCGCGAAGGGGTAGAAGAACATCATCGCGAACACCCAGGCGACGCGTCGCGGCACCGGCATCCGCGCCATGCCGAGCGCGATTCCCGCCTGGATCAGGAGCACCGCGAGCGCGACGAAGGCATGGATGTATATGATGAACACCTCCATGCCCGACGGCGTGACGTGACCGTCGCGCGGAGAGGTGACCACCGCGAAATCGCCCGCGAGCGCCGCGAACGCGTACACCGTGCCCCAGAGGGCCATCACCCCGAGGACGATCTTGACCGGGACCGGCATCGCCCTCGCGTCTTCCGCCCGCGCTAGAGCCCCATCATCTTCATCGCGCCCTTGAAGAGCGCGCTCGACGGATCCGCGAGGCCGTCGAGGATGGAGAAGTGGTGGTCGTTCGGGCACGGGATCTCCGCGGCGACGACCTTCCTCCACTTCGCCGCGAGCGCCGCCTGCTGCACGGTGAACGGCGCGAGCTCCTTGCCGCCGGACGCGAGGTAGAGGGGCGCGTCGGTCGCGGGCGGGTAGAAGAGGGGGCTCACCTTCTCCGCCTGCGCGGGCTTCAGCCGCACGTCGTTGTTGACCGACGGGACGTTCACGATGTCGCGCAGGTCGTAGACGCCGCTGATCGCGAGCCCGCCGCGCACCACCTTCTTCGGCAGGTCGGGCCGGAACACCGGGAAGAGCGCGGCCATCGCCATCGCCGTCAGGTGCCCGCCGGCCGAGTGGCCGGAGACATAGAGGTTGCCGAGCGGCGCGCCGAAGTTGGTCCCGTTCCGGTAGAGCCAGGCGCACGCCTGCAGCACCTGCCGGACGATCTCTTCGATCGTCACCGCGGGGCACAGGGCGTAGTTCGGCACCGCGACCGTCACACCGTGGCGCACCAGCTCGGCCGCGACGAACGAGTGGTCCTTCTTGTCGAGCGCGCGCCAGTAGCCGCCGTGGATGAACATCAGGCAGGCGCGACTCGCGCCCGCGGGCGCGAAGATGTCCATCTTCTCCATCGCGTGCGGTCCGTAAGGCACGTCGAGGTGACACCGCACGCGCCGGCGCGTTTCGTCCGAGCGCGCGGCCCAGCGGTCGAAGTACTGCTGAAAATCCGGCACGGCGGCGCGGTTGTTGTACTGCGACTCCCAGTAGGCGACGTCTTTCTTCATCTTCTCCTCGCTCCTCGATCCTCAATCGGGCACGACCGCCGTCACTTCGATCTCGACCTTCGCCTGATCCTCCATCAGCGCGCTCACCTCCACTGCGGTCATGACCGGGAAGTGCCGCCCGATCACCTCGCGATACGCCGCGCCGAGCGCTTTCCCCGCGTCGAGGTACTCGCGCCGGCTCGTCACGTACCAGGTCATCCGGGTGATGTGCTCCGGCTTCGCCCCGTCTTCCGCGAGAACCGCGACGATGTTCTTCAGCGCCTGCCGCGCCTGCGCCGCGAAGTCGGCGCCCGGGAAGCGCCCCTGCGCGTCCCAGCCGATCATCCCCGCGACGAACACCTGGCGGCCGCGCGCGGAGAGGCCGTTCGAGTAGCCGCGCGGCTGCGGCCAGCCGGCCGGTTGCAGGATCTTCATCGGACGTGTCGGGTGCGGGCGGGCGTTTGCGCGCGATTATGCGCTACGGCGTTGCGGCCTGCATCGGCCCCGCCGGGCATAATCGGTGCGGCTTTTCGTGGATCCGATGACATGAGCTGGGGCGCGCTGTACGTCGCGGGAGAATGGGTGATCCGCATCGGGGCGCTCTTCTACGTGCCGCAGCGGCGCGCGCCGTCGGCCGCGCGCGCATGGCTGCTGCTGATCTTCTTCCTGCCGTACGTGGGCCTGGTGCTCTACGCCCTCGTGGGGCGTGCGTTCCTGCCGCGGCGCCGCGCCACGATGCAGGCGCAGATCTATGCGGCGGTGAGCAAGGTGCTGCCGAGCGCCGGCCCGGCGCGAGCGATCGCCGGACCGCTCGCGCCGCCCATGCAGCTCGCGGCCCGGCTGTCGGAGTTCGCCGTCGTGGATGGCAACCGCTTCGAGCTGCTGCCGGTGTACGACGCGGCGCTCGACCGGCTGATCGCCGAGATCGAGGCGGCGACCCGGTACGTGCACCTGCTTTACTACATCTTCGAGAGCGACGATGCCGGCGCCGCGGTGAGCGCGGCACTGGAGCGCGCGGCGCGCCGCGGCGTCACGGTGCGCGTGCTGATGGACGCGATCGGCTCGCGCGGCGGCCTGCGCGCGCTGGCGCCGCGGCTGCGCAGCGCCGGCGTGGAGGTGACCGCGCTGCTCCCGCTCCGGATGTGGGGGCCGAACCGTGCGCGCTTCGACCTGCGCAATCACCGCAAGATCGCGGTGATCGACGGCCGGGTCGCGTTTTTCGGATCGCAGAACGTCGTCAGCGCGCACGCGAACGTCGGCCTCACCAACGAGGAGATGATGGTGCGTGCCACCGGGCCGGTGGTGCGCCAGCTCGAGGCGCTGCTCGTCGCCGACCGCTATCTCGAGACCGGCGACGTGCCGCCCGAGTCGCGCGCCGATCAGGCGGACCCGGCCCGCAAACCGACGGTGCTCCGGCGCAGGTGCTGCCGAGCGGTCCCGGCTTCAACGCCGGCACCACCGAGGACGTGATGATCGCGCTGCTGTACGCGGCGCGCCGCCGCGTCGTCCTGACCACGCCGTACTTCGTGCCGAGCGAGCCGTTCGCGCTCGCGATGCGCAGCGCCGCGCGCCGCGGGATCGAGGTGCTGCTGATCGTCGACCGCACCTCCAACAAGCCGCTGGTGCAGCTCGCGCAGCAGTCGTTCTACGACGATCTCCTCGCCGCGGGGGTGCGCATTCACCCGT
This sequence comes from uncultured beta proteobacterium, assembly GCA_963716855.1. GTDB lineage: Bacteria > Pseudomonadota > Gammaproteobacteria > Burkholderiales > SG8-39 > JAGVSZ01. The sequence goes on from CAVQUV010000032.1 coordinate 222,579, forward strand.
ACCACGGCAACTTCCTGCACGCGAAGCACATGAGCGTCGACGACGAGATGGTCCTCATCGGTTCGAGCAACCTCGACCTGCGCTCGTTCCTCCTGAACGCGGAAGTCAGCGTGCTGATCTATGACCGCGGCGTCGCGGCGGACCTCGCCCGGATCCAGGAGCGGTACCTCGCGCAGAGCGATTCGGTCGACCCGCGCGCCTGGGCGGCGCGCGGCCGCGGCCGGCGGTTGATGGAGAACCTGGCGCGACTCACCGACGCGCTGCTCTGACGCCGCCGCGCGTGGGGGCCGTGCTACGCTCGGGCGCGCGCGGCAGACGCCGCGCGTGACGAGCCGACACGGAAGTCAGGGAGTTCCACCGATGCAAGAACCGCTTCTATCCGCAGGCGCGCGCGGGTTGCTCGCCGCCGTCCTTCTCGCCTCTTGCGCGGCGCTCGCACCGACCGCGTCCGACGCGCAGAGCCCGTCGGCCGACGCGCCGCAGCGCCCGCGCGTCGGCCTCGCGCTCTCCGGCGGCGGCGCGCGCGGCGCCGCGCACATCGGCGTGCTCAAGGTGCTCGACGAGCTCCGCGTTCCGGTGGACTGCATCGCCGGCACGAGCATGGGGGCGGTGATCGGCGGCTCGTTCGCCTCGGGCACGACGCCGGCCGAGATGGAGAAGGTCATCGAGAAGACCGACTGGAACGAGGTGTTCACCGACCGCCCGCCGCGCGCCGAGATCGCGTCCCGTCGCAAGCAGGACGACTACCGGAATCTCTTCGCGCCCGAGTTCGGCTTCAAGGGCGGGTCGATCCTGCTGCCGAAGGGGATCGTGGCCGGCGTCAACATCGAGAGCTTTCTGCGCTACCTGACCGAGCAGTCGAGGAACGTCCAGAGCTTCGCGCAGCTGCCCATTCCGTTCCGCGCGGTGGCGGCGGACATCGAGACCGGGCAGGCCGTCATCCTCGACAAGGGCACGCATCGCCCAGGCGATGCGCGCGAGCATGTCGATCCCCGGCGCGGTCGCGCCGGTCGAGATCGACGGCCGGCTGCTGGTCGACGGCGGCATCGCCAACAATCTGCCGATCGACGTCGCGCGCCAGACGTGCGGCGACGTGATCATCGCGGTGAACATCTCGACCCCGACGCTGAAGCGCGACGAGATCACCTCGGCGCTCAGCATCGTCGTGCAGCTCATCAACTTCCTCGGCAAGGACACGGTGGACCGCCAGCTCGCGTCGCTGACCCCGCGCGACGTGCTGATCACGCCCGATCTCGGCGACATCTCCTCGGGCAGCTTCGAGCGCCAGGACGAGGCGATCCGGATCGGCGCGGAGGCGGCGCGACAGATGGCGGACTCGCTCAAGCGCTACAGCCTGCCGCCCGAGCAGTACGCCGCGCTCCGGAAGACGCAGGTCGTCCCGCGCACCGGGCTCGGCACCGTCGCCGCGATCCGCTTCGAGGGCGTGGAGCGCACGAACAGCGAAGTGCTCGCGGCGCTGGTCGAAACGAAACCCGGAGAAGAGCTCGACGAGAACAAGATCAACGCCGACCTGCGGCGGATCTACGGCCGCGGCGACTTCGAGGGGGTGAACTACCGCATCGAGCGGGACGCGGGGGGCTCGCCGGCGCTGGTCATCAACGTCCGCGAGAAGGAGATCGGCCCGGACTACCTGCGGTTCGGGCTCGCGCTCGCCTCGGACTTCAAGGGCGACTCGTATTTCAACGCGCTCGTGAGCTACCGGCGCACCTGGCTCAACAAGTTCGGGGCCGAGTGGGTCACCCAGCTGCAGGTCGGGCAGAACAGTTACCTCTACACGCGAGTTCTACCAGCCGGTGGAGGAGCGCGGGCGCTTCTTCGTCGCCCCGTATGCCTCGATCGGCCAGTACACGCGCGGCGTCTTCGTGGGCGCCGACCGGGTGGCCGAGTATCAGGTGAAGCAGGCCGTCGGCGGCCTCGACCTCGGCGCCGCGCTCGGCACGTGGGGCGAGGTGCGGCTCGGCGCCGAGTGGCGCAAGGTCGATGCCAACGTGGACACCGGCTCCGCCGCGCTGCCGGACGTCAACGTGAACGCGAGCGGCGCGCGGTTCAAGCTGTTCGGGGACCGGCAGGACACGCCGTGGTTCCCGCGCTCGGGCCAGACGCTGCGCGTCGAACGCGTTCGAGGCGCTGACCGCGCTCGGCGCGACGGACGGCTATCGGCGCCTCGACGCGGTCTGGACCGGCGCATACAGCTTCGGCCCGCATACGTTGCGGCGACGCTCGCCGGAGGAACCGACTTCGGGTCGGGGCTGCCGGCGTACGATTCGTTCACGCTCGGCGGTCCGTTCAGGTTGTCGGGCTACCGGATCAACCAGTTCTCCGGCGACACGATGGCCTACGGCATGCTCCGGTACTACAACCAGATCCTGCGCCTGCCGTCGCTGCTCGGGTCGGGCGTCTATGTCGGGCTCTCGGCCGAGGTGGGCACCATGAGCGGTCTCTACACGCAGGGCGGCGCCTCGACGGGCACGCTCTATTCCGGCTCGCTGTACCTGGGCGCGGAGACCTTCCTCGGCCCGGCGTATCTCGGCGTCGGCTACGGCGGCGGCGGGAACACAGCGGCGTACTTCCTGCTCGGCGTACCATTCTGAGCCCGACGGAGACTTGCCCATGATTCAGCGTGCTCCCCTCTCGCCGCCGCGCACGACCCGGCGGCGCCTGCTGCGCCTGCTCGCCGCGACCCCGCTGCTCGGTGCCTGCGGCGGCACCACGGTGCTGAATCAAATGGGACTTCAGCCCGTGCCGCCCGACGGCCTCCCGCGCGAGCTGCCGGCGCCGGCGCTCCAGGTGGGGGACGAATGGCACTACGTCAAGCGCTCCGCGCTCACCGGCCTGACGATCGACCAGGCGCGGGTGCGGGTCACCGCGGCGGGGCCGGACGGCTACACCGTCGCGGAGGAATGGCAGACGGCGGGTCCCGTCCCCGCGCGCTTCGACCTGAACCTCAATCCGCTGCGCAGCGGGGACTGGGTGTACGAGCCCGCCTATCCGCGCTTTTCGTTCCCGCTCGCCATCGGCAAGACCTGGAGCGGCGAGGTCATCTCGAGCGAGGTGCCGGCGCGCCGGTACGCGAGGCTGCGCCAGCGCCTCAAGGCGAACGTACGCGGCTGGGAGCGCGTCACGGTTTCCGCCGGCACGTTCACTGCGCTGCGGATCGACATCGCCGTCACCTGGAGCGACACCGACAACGCCCAGGTGTGGGGCAACAGCGCGGAGACCTTCTGGTACGCAACGGAAGTCCGCAACATGGTGCTCCATCATCGCGTGGACTATCCGTACGACGGGGTCCAGAGCAACAACGTCCTCGACGAGCTCGCATCGTTTCGCGTCGGGGCGTGAGGATAGAATGACCCTTCGCGACGTGCGCGAAGCGATGATCTCTTTCTGACCGCGACCCCCGATCCAGAGGTTCCCGCCGCGCGCCCGACGCGGCGCCGCGCCCTGCGCCTCCTTCTCGGCGCGGGCCTGGCGCTCGTCGCGGTCCTCGGGGGGCTCGCGGCCGCGTTCCTGTGGGGCGTCGCGATATCCGGCGAGTTCATGCGTGCCCCGCTCGAGCGCGCGCTGAGCGCGGCCTTCGGCGTGCCGACGCGGATCGAGGGACCGCTGCAGCTGCGCACCGGCCTGGTCGCGACCGCGACGGCGGACGCTCTGGTGCTGGGCGATCCGTCGGGTCCGGTCGACGCGACGCTCGCGCGTGCGACCCGGCCCGCGGTACGGATCGACCTCGTCTCGCTCGCCCGGCGCGTGGTTGCGCTGGACGAGGTCACGGGCGAGCGCCTGGAGCTCGCTCTCGCGCGGGCCGCCGACGGGCGCGGGAACTGGGCGCCGATCTTCGCGACCGCGCCGGACGCGGGCCCGCCACCGGTCGACGTTCGCCGGAATCGCGCGGCTCCGCATCGGGTCGATCGCGGGCACCTATCGCGCCCAGGGCGCTGCGCCGGCGCGTTTCGGTGTCGCGGACTTCGACGGCGCGCTGCCCCTGCGCAACCCGACGACCGCGCGCGGCACCGCCACGATTCCGGGCTACACGATTGCTTTCGATCTGCGCACCGCCTCCCTCGCCGGGCTCCAGGCGGCCGGCGCTGCGATTCCCGTGCAGGGCACGCTCGGGTGGTCCGGCGCGCGCGCCGCAGTGGACGGGAACGTGGCGCCCGACGGCGCGCGGCTTCGATGCGGCCGTCCAGGTCACGTCCGACGACGCGGGCCAGCTGCTTGCCGCGCTGGGTGTCGCGGCGCACGAGGCGGGCCGGCTCGACGCGCGCGGGCGCGTCGGCGTGACCGCAGCCGATGCGGCGGTGACCGATCTCGCGCTGACGCTCGGGAAGAGCGCCCTGTCGGGCAGCGCGCGGGTCGCCTGGGGCGCGCCGCGCGCGCGCATGGCGATCGACGTCGCCGGCGAGCGCGTGGACCTCGACCCGTTTCTCGCGGCGGCGCCGACGACAGACAAGCCGGCAGCGGAGGCGTTCATCGAGCTGCTCGAGAGCGTCGCGGCCGGCGCCGACGCGGAGATCAAGGCCGCGGTCGGGGAGCTCGCCGGCCTGCCGGTGACGCTGCACGATCTGAAGCTCGAGGGCCGCGGCGGCGATCGCGTCGTCGCCGTGCAGGGTCAGGCGGTGGTGGCAGGAACCCGCGCAAAGGGCACGCTCGACTACGACGCGCGCAAGCCGCAACGCGTGCTCGGGGCACGGCTCGACGGCGGAGCGGTCTCCACGGAACGGCTGCCGCCCGAGATGCGTCAGGGGGCGGTTTCGGGCACCACGGGCGGCATCCGCGGGCAGCTGCGCGCGCAGGGCGCCACGCCGCGGGAGATCGTGGCGTCGGCGCAGGGATCGCTCGAGGCGCGCGACCTGCGCTGGAGCGTCGCGGGAAAGAGCGGGCAGCCCGTGCGCGGGCGCTTCGACTCCGCGCGGCTATCGCTGCAGGGCTCGCGCGCCTCCAGCGCCGAGGTCACGGGCAAGCTCGGCACCGACCCGTGCACGCTGAAGGTGTCGGGCGGCGCGCTCGGGCCGCTTTTCGAAGGCGAATCCTGGCCGCTCAAGCTCACCGGGACGTGCGGTACCGCGCGCATCACGGCGTCGGGCCGGATCGCGCACGGCGAAAAGGGCATCGCGGCCGACCTCGCCTTCGATGCGAGCGCCAACCGGATCGGACCGCTGATGCAGGCTCTCGGCATTCCAAGCGATGCGCCGCATCCCGCGGCGGCGCGCGGAACGCTGTCGCTCGACGAGAAGCTCGCGCGCGTGCGGCTCGACACACTCCGGCTCGGCCGCACGGCCGGGTCCGGGGAGGTCACTTACCCGCTCGGCACCGCAGGGGTGCCGCGCGTGCAGCTTGCGTTCACGACGTTGAACATCGAGGAGATCAATGCGCTCGGGGGCACTGCATCGGAGTCATCCGACCCCCTCGAGCGCGAGGTCCTGCGGGAGAACTTGCGCCTCCCCGCAGCGGACTTCGAGATCGCGGCCGACCGCGTGGAGCTTGCCGATACCGTTCTGCGCCGCATGCACGTGAAAGGCGCCATGCGCGTAAGCAGGCTGCCGCCGACGCCCTTATCGCTTCGAATGGGAGGGCGTGCCGGTGAGCGGCGAGTTCGGCGCGGACTTCAGCGGCAAGTTGCCGCGCATCCAGGTCCGCGGGACGGCGCAGAACGCCGATCTCAGCGCGCTGCTCGCCCGGTTCGGTCAGAAGGGCGTCGGGCTCCGCGCCGGCGCTGTATCGCTCCGCGCCAGCGCCGAAGGAGAGCGGCTCGGCGCGCTCATCGCGAGCGCGACGCTCGACGCGACGATCGAGCGCGGGCGGCTCGATCTCGCGCGACCTCCGGTACCCGGTCTGTCCGGTCCCGCCAATTTCTCGGCGGCGCTCAAGGCGGCGCCGGGCCAGCCCGCCACGCTCGCGGCGCGCGGGACGATGGGCGGTGAGCCGTTCGACCTCGCTCTCGACACGCCCGGTCTCACTGGGCTCGCGCGCACTGCCGAGCCGATCCCCGCGACGCTGCGACTGACGCTGGGCGATGCCCGCTTGCAGGCCACCGGCCGGGTCGCCCGCGACGGCACGGGCGAGGGGCGCATCCAGCTCAGCGGCGAACGCGTCGACCGGTTGGGCAAGCTGGCCGGCATCGAACTGCCCGAGGTCGGACCTTACGCGGCATCCGGCACTGTCGTCGTGTCCGCCGACTCGATTCGCGCCTCGGACATCGACCTGAGCTTCGGGCGCAGCCGCCTGCTCGGGCAGGCGCAGATGCAGGTGCGGCGCGGCAGCCGGCCGTTCCACTCGGTCACGCTGCGCGCGCCCGTGCTCCACCTCGAGGACCTCGGCGCCGGACGGTGGCTCGACCGTAGCGCGCGGCCGAAGGACGGCGAAGCGGCCGTCGCACAGCAGGAGGAGGCGCTGTTCGCACGCGTGGTCGAGGCGCTGCGCACCGCCGACGTCGACGGCGTGCTCGAGATCGATGCGCTGCACGGCGGGGGCGAGCCCTTCGCGAGCGGCCGGCTGCGCGCCACGCTCGCGGCGGGCGCGTTGCAGGTGCTGCTGCAGGACGTGCGCACCGAGAGCGGCAGGATCGACGCGGACCTGCGCATCGACGCGAGCGGCCCGCAGCCGAAATTCAATGTTCAGGCGCGAGTCGACGAGTTCGAGTTCGCGCCGCTCGCGCGGACGCTCGATCGGAAGACGACGCTGGGCGGAAGGCTCGATCTCTTCGTCGATCTCGCGGCGCAGGGGCCGCCGGGCAGCCTGCTCCCGACGGTGGCCGGCACGGTCGATGTCGCGGTGTACCCGCGCGACCTGCGGGCCGGCGTGCTCGACCTGTGGGGCACCGGCCTGTTGCAGTCGCTGATGCGATCGCTCGACCCGAGCGCGCGATCGGAGGTCGAATGCTCGGTCGCGAGCATCGACGTCGCCGCAGGCGTCGCGCGCACCCGGGCGTTCTACGTCGATTCGACCCGCATCCGCGTCATCGGGCAGATCGACCTCGACCTGCCCACCCGCGCGCTCTCCGGACGGCTGCGACCGCAGTCCGAGCAGCCGGAGCTCTTCACCGTCGCGCCGACCATGGTCCTCGCCGGCACGATCGACAATCCGCGCGTGAGCGTCGCACCGGAGGCCTTCGTTCTCGCCCCGCTGCGCTTCGCCACGCCGCTCGCCGGATTCGCGCTCAACTGGCTGAGCGGGAGCGGCAAGCTGCGCGAGGGGGTGGCCGGCTGCAGGGAGGCGTTCGAACAGGCGCGGCGCACGCGCTCGGCGCCGGCCGCGGCGAAGTAGCTACCGGCTCGGCGGCGGCGGGACCTGCTGCGGACCGCCGGCCGGCGGCGCAGCGAGCCCCTGCGCGGCCTTGTTCTGCCGCAGCTGTTCGAGCACGCAGCGCACGCCCGGATCGTCGTTTCTGCCCTGGATGAACGCGGTGACCGCGGAGGTCCAGTTCTCGGGCGTGATCTTCCCGTAGTAGAGCCGCGAGGTCTCATCGATGAAGTACCCGGCCTGCATCGAGCCGGGGTTGGTGAGCATGTCGCCGACGTTGACCAGGCCGATGCGCTGGTAGTAGCAGGCGTTCTGCACCTGATTGAGGAATCCGTCGTAGCCCGGCGCGGGTTTCCAGGCGTCGGGCGCGCAGGCGGTGACCAGGACGGCGGCGCAGAGCGCGGCCGGAAGCGAGGCGGGCACTTTCATCGTGGTGTTCTCCCTTGGACGCATCGGGCGCGGATTGTCGCACGGGCGCTCGCACCGGAAGTGCAGGGACGGCGATAATGCCGGCCTGCGATTCACCCGACGTCCAGGAGACACCGAATGACCGACGCACCCGGCCGAGGCTCCCGTTTCTGCGCGGCGGCGCCGGCTCGTCGCGGCGCTCGGCGCCGGCGGCGCTCGCCGCGACTGCTCGGCGCGTGCGCGACGACGCTGCCGCCGCGCCCGGTCGACCGTGCGCGCGCGCCCCGCGTCGGCGACACGTGGCGCTACGCGTACCGGAGCGACTGGAAACAGGACCGCCCGCGGATGCTCGACTACGCCGTCGTCTCGATCACCGAGCAGGGCATCGGCGACCGGCTGACGCTCGACGGCGCGGCGACCCCGTGGGAGGACCGCCTGTTCGGCTCGGGGTTCGCACTCGTCCCGCGCCCGTTTCCCGGGTTGGTGGTGGACGACTTCTCGCCCTATCTGGAGGCGTTCGGGCCGCTCGTCCCCGGCGACTACGCGGTGGCGATGCCGCCGGCGCAGTTCGGGAGCGCCTGGTCGGGAACTGCCCGCGTGCTCGGGGTCGAGCAGGTCATCACCGCCGCGGGCAGCTTCTCCGCCACGCGCGTCCAGATCTATGGCGGCCGTCCGTTCCTCTCCGGAATGGACGATGCGGCGGACCCGGTCCAGATCTACGCGACGGCGTGGTACGCGTCCGCAGTCAAGCGCATCGTCAAGTTCGATTTCCTGAGCCAGGCGCTGCGCCTCAACCCGCTGTCGCGGGACCACTACGAGCTTGTGAGCTACCGGCTCGGCTGAGCGCGGTACCGCGCGCCGGCAATGTACCCCCGTGTGGCGCGCCTACCGTCCCCAAGGTATTCTCGCGCAGGGGTCGCCGCAAGGCGACGCGGACCGGGGCAGCCATGAACGCATTTGCGGTCGCATCTCTCGTGCTGGCGTGCCTGCTCATCGGCGCGTGGCTCGGCTTCTGGACCAGCACGATCCTTCCCGAGCATCACCTCAGCGTGCACTCGAAGGATTCGGTGAAGCAGTCGGTCGCCGTGCTGAGCACGTTGACCGCGCTCGTGCTCGGCCTGGTCGTCGGGTCGGCGAAGAGCTCCTATGACGCCAAGGGCGACGCGCTGACCGCGATGGCCGCCGACATCATCCTGCTCGACCGGAACCTGGCCCAGTACGGTCCCGAGACAGCCGAGGCGCGCAAGCTGCTGCGCGACAGCACCGAAGCCGGCATCAAGGCGATCTGGGCCGATGACGGCGTGCGGTTCGCCGCGTTGGAGTACGCCGGGGCCGGCGGCGTTCTGGAGGGGATCCAGACGGCAGATTCGCGGACTCGCCCCGCAGAACGACGCGCAGCGCGAACTGAAGGCACGCGCCATCGAAATCGCCGGCGACCTGTCGAAGACGCGCTGGCTGACACTCGTGCGCTCGGGTGGCACGATCCCCGTCCCGTTTCTCGCCGTGGCGTCGTGCTGTGGCTCGCCCTGATGTTCGTCGGCCTCGGGCTGCTCGCCGCACGCAACGGCACGGTCGTGGCAGCCGCGCTTGCCGTCGCGCTCGCGGTCTCGGCCGCGATCTTTCTCATCCTGGAGCTCGACACACCCTACTCGGGACTGATCACGCTGTCCGATGCGCCGCTGCGCCTGGCGCTCCAGCACCTAGGGACGATAGCCGCCGTGCGCGTTGCGACGCCTGCTGCGCGCAGACCTGCAGTGAGGGCACTCGACGCCGCGCCGATCTATGATTCACCGCGTGCCTTGCCGCCGGGTCGGGCGCATGAATCACGAGGAGGATCTCCAATGATCGAGGCCAAACTGTTTCGTGCAGAAGGCGTGGTCGAGGTAATCCCGTCCGGCGCACTGCGCGCCGTCGATTTCGAGCAGCTCGCGGCGCTGGTCGATCCGTTCATCGAGGCGAACGGCGAGCTGAAGGGCGTGATGATCGTCGCCGACCGCTTTCCCGGCTGGGACAACTTCGGAGCGCTGATCGGCCACGTGCGCTTCGTGCGCGAACACCATAAGCACGTCCGACGCGTCGCCACGGTGAGCGACGGGGCGACGCTCACCCTCCTGCCGCAGCTGGCCAAGCACTTCGTGAAGGCGGAGGTGCGCCACTTCCCGTTCGCGGACCGCGACGCCGCGATGGCGTGGCTGACGCAGGCGCCTTGATTGGCGGCGCGCGTCAATCGAAGGCGATTTCAGTCAGGTGTTTGTCGGCTTGATGACCGAACGATCGCCGGCGTCCCGGCACGGGCGAAAGGCAAGACAATGAGAAGTTCCGGAGTCTCGGTGGTGCTCGGCTTTGTTGTGGGATTGGCCGCGATCCTCCCCGCGACCGCGCAAGGACCGACGCCTGCACCGAAGGGGGTGGGTTCTCCTTTGGCTGCAGCCAAGCCCGATCTCGCGCTGCTGAAGGGCACCTGGGTGCGGCTCGAGGGCGGCTACATCATCGCGATCAAGAGCGTCGGCCCGGGCGGCGAGCTCGAGGCCATGTACTTCAACCCGAACCCGTTGCCGTTCGCGAAGGCGCAGGCGAACCGGGACGGCGCGACGGTGCGCGCGTTCTTCGAGCTGCGCGCGGGCGGCTACGGGGGGTCGACCTACGACCTGACCTATGATCCTGCCAGCGATCAGCTAAAGGGAACCTACTACCAAGCCGTGGCGAAGCAGAAGTTCGACATCTCCTTCGCGCGGAAATGAGCGGGCGCTTCAGGGCCCGGACCCCGGAGTTGCGCAACCCTCGCCGAGGTGCCCGCAACTGGTCAAGCCAGACGCCCACCGGACGACGTACTATTCGTGCCTACCCACGTGAATCCGGCGGTCCGCCGGCACATGCGGCGTGTACTCCAGCGGGGCCGCGATCGGGATCCGACGATACAAAGGGAAGGAAGAAGAATCATGAATGCACGCACTTTGCTCACCGCCGCGCTCGCAGGATCGGCTCTGCTGGCCCCGTTGCATGCGCTCGCGCAGGCCCCGGCCGACAAGTGGACGTTCTCGGTGATGCCCTACCTGTGGCTCCCGAGCGTCGACGGCAAGCTGCGCTTCGGACCGCCGCCGGTGAACGGCGGGACCGCGAACGTGAGCATCGATGCCGACACCCTGCTCGACAACCTCGACTTCGCCTTCATGATCAACGGCGAGGCGCGCAAGGGCCGGTGGCTGATCGCGACCGATTACATCTATCTCGATTTCTCGAAGACCGACAGCGCGGTGCGCAGCGTCGATTTCAACCCCGGTACGGGACCGATCAACGTCTCCACCGGTGCGGCGAACGGCAGTGCCCAGAGCTCCCTGCGGGGCGACCTGTGGACCCTGGTGGGCGGCTATGCCGCCGTGGAGGGCAAGGCGAGCCTCGATGTCATCGGCGGGTTCCGCTACCTGGGCATCACGGCGAAGACCGACTGGCAGCTCAACGCGACGGTGACGCTGCCTAACAGCACGCTGACCTTCGCGCGCTCGGGCAATGCGGAGAAGTCCGAGGACATCTGGTCGGCGATCGTCGGGGCGAAGGGGCGGGCGAAGCTGGGCGAGAGCGCCTGGTTCGTCAACTACTACGCGGACATCGGGGGCGGGTCGTCCATCTTCACCTGGCAGGGCGTGGCCGGGATCGGCTACGCGTTCCGCTGGGGCGACATCATCTTCGACTACCGGTATCTCTACTACAGCCAGAGCGGCGACAAGCTGATCGACAACGTGAGCTTCGGCGGCTTCGCCCTGGGCGCGAACTTCCGGTTCTGAGACCGGGGTGCCCTCGGAAGCGTCGGGATCGACGCTTTCCGAGCACCCCGATCATTCCGTCGTCCTTCGCGACGCGATCAGCGTCTGAGTTCCCCGCCGTTGCCACGGGCCACGGCCTCGACGCGGAGCATCCGCGTACCCGCCCAGTTCGAGGTCGAATCGATTCCCGACGCGGGGCCGTCGACCCGCCACGGCGGTGTCGCAGCGCCAGTCGGTTCGCGTTCGTGCGCCTAGAATCGCGTCTGGTCGGTCGATCGGCAGAGCCCCCATGAACGACATCGTCTTCCTCGTCGACGTGGACAACACGCTGCTCGACAACGACGGCGTCCAGGAGGACCTGAGGCGGCATCTCGAGCGCGAGTTCGGGGCCGCGTGCCGCGACCGCTACTGGGCCATCCTCGAGCAGCTCATGGACGAGCTCGGTTATCGCGATTACCTCGGCGCGCTGCAGCGCTACCGCGTCGAGCACCTTCAGGACATGCACCTTCTATCGATGTCCTCCTTTCTGGTCGACTACCCGTTCGCGACGCGGCTCTATCCTGGCGCGCTCGACGTCCTCGCGCAGTTTCGCGCCCAGGGGCTGACGGTGATCCTGTCCGACGGCGACGTGGTCTTCCAGCCGCGAAAGGTGGAGCGCTCCGGGCTGGCCGCGGCAGTCGAGGGGCGCGTGCTCATCTACATCCACAAGGAGCGCTCGCTCGACGACGTCGCGCGGCGGTTCCCCGCCCGGCACTACGTTCTGGTGGACGACAAGCGGCGCATCCTGGCCGCGGTCAAGACAGCCTGGGGCGACCGCGTGACCACCGTGTTCCCGCGGCAGGGTCACTACGCGCAGGACGCGAAGGCCTCGGCGTATGCGCCGGCGCCCGACGTGACGGTCGAGCGCATCGGCGACCTGCTCGGCTGCGACCTGCCCGCGCTGCGCGCCGGCGCATGACCTTCCGCGAGGCGACGCCATGAAAGCGACGCAACGGCTCCACGACCTCGGCCAGAGCCTCTGGCTCGACAACATCACGCGCGAGCTGCTCACGAGCGGCACGCTCAAGCGCTACATCGACGAGCTGTCGGTCACGGGGCTCACCTCGAATCCGACCATCTTCGATCACGCGATCAAGAACAGCACCGCGTACGACGGCGCCATCCGGCAGCAGCTCGCGGACGGCAGGTCGGGCGAGCAGCTCTTCTTCGAGCTCGCGCTCGAGGACATCACGCAGGCCGCCGACCTCTTCGGGCCGGTCCACGAACGCACCTGCGGGGTGGACGGCTGGGTGTCCCTGGAAGTGTCGCCGCTGCTCGCGCACGACACGAAGACCACGCTCGCCTCCGCCAGGGACCTGCACGCGCGCGCCCGCCGCCGCAATCTCTTCATCAAGATTCCCGGCACCCGCGAGGGGCTGCCGGCGATCGAGGAGGCGATCTTCGCCGGCGTGCCGGTGAACGTGACGCTGCTCTTCTCGCGCCAGCACTACCTCGCGGCGGCCGAGGCCTACCTGCACGGCATCGAGCGCCGCATCGCCGCGGGGCTCGATCCGGACGTCGGCTCGGTGGCGTCGCTGTTCGTCAGCCGCTGGGACGTCGCGGTAAAGGGCAAGGTCCCCGCGACGCTCGCCGACAAGCTCGGCATCGCCGTCGCCCAGCGGTGCTACAAGGCCTACTGCGATTTCATCGCCTCGCCCCGCTACAAGCGGGTGCTCAACGCCGGCGCCCGCGCGCAGCGCCTGCTGCTCGCCAGCACCGGCACCAAGGATCCGAAATCCTCCGACATCCTCTACGTCAAGGCGCTCGCCGCGCCGCTGACGGTCAACACCATGCCCGAGGGGACGCTGCAGGCGTTCGCCGATCACGGCGAGGTCGGGGCGATCATGCCGGCCGACGGCGGCGACTGCGAAGCGGTGATCGCCGAGCACGAGAAGGCGGGGATCGACGTCAATGCGCTCGCGGCGCAACTGCAGGACGAGGGCGCCAGGTCCTTCGTCGGCTCGTGGAACGAGCTGATGGGCGTGATCGCGTCGAAGAGCGCCGCGCTCTCGAAGGCGTCATGAACGTGCTCGTCGTCGACGTGGGCGGCACCCACGTCAAGATCCTCGCCACGGGGCAGAAGGCGCACCGGGCGTTTCCCTCCGGGCCGAAGCTGACGGCCCGGCAGATGGTCGCGCGCGTGAAGCGGCTCGCCGGCGACTGGAAGTACGACGCGGTCTCGATCGGCTACCCGGGGCCGGTGCGGCACAACCGCCCGGTCGCCGAGCCGCACAACCTCGGGCGCGGCTGGCTCGGATTCGATTTCGGCGCGGCATTCGAGCGGCCCGCGAAGGTGATCAACGACGCCGCGATGCAGGCGCTCGGCAGCTACCAGGGCGGAAAGCTGCTCTTCCTCGGCCTCGGAACCGGTCTCGGCTCGACGCTCGTCGTCGACGGCATCGTCGCGCCGATGGAGCTCGGCCACCTGCCCTACCGGAAGAGCACCTTCGAGGACTACGTGGGGAGTCACGGCCTGGAGCGCCTGGGCAAGAAGAACTGGCGGCAGTATGTCGAGGACGTCGTTCGAGCGCCTGGTCGCGGCCTTCGAGCCCGACGACGTCGTGCTCGGCGGCGGCAACGTCCAGAAGCTGAAGGAGCTGCCGCCGGGATGCCGCGACGGCGACAACGCGAACGCGTTCATCGGCGGCTTTCGCCTGTGGAGGAGAAAGGCCCATCGCGGCGGAAAGGCAAGAGGAGCACGAGCATGACCGCAGTCATCCAGCCCGTCACGGCCCGCCCGGCGTGGAAGGCCCTCGAGGCGCACCACGCGAGCGTGCGCGACCTGCATCTGCGCGCAGCTCTTCGCCGACGACCCGAAGCGCGGCGAGCGCCTGACCGCCGAGGCGGCCGGCATCTACCTCGACTACTCGAAGAACCGCATCACCGACGAGACGCTCGCGCTGCTCGCTGCAGCTCGCCGAGGAGTCCGGCCTGCGCGCGCGGATCGACGCGATGTTCCGCGGCGAGAAGATCAACGTCACCGAGAACCGCGCGGTGCTGCACGTCGCGCTGCGCGCCCCGCAGGGCGCGTCGATCGTCGTCGACGGCGAGAACGTCGTGCCCGCAGGTCCACGCCGTGCTCGACCGGATGGCCGACTTCGCGGACCGCGTGCGCAGCGGCGCGTGGAAGGGCCACACCGGCAAGCGCATCCGCAACGTCGTCAACATCGGCATCGGCGGCTCCGACCTCGGGCCGGTGATGGCCTACGAGGCGCTGCGGCACTACAGCGAGCGCGGCATGACCTTCCGCTTCGTCTCCAACATCGACGGCACCGACTTCGCCGAGGCGACGCGCGACCTCGATCCCGCGGAGACGCTGTTCATCGTCTCCTCGAAGACCTTCACGACGCTGGAGACGATGACCAACGCGCACACGGCGCGCGCCTGGTCGCTCGCGGGCCTCGGCGGCGACGAGAGGGCGGTCGCCAGGCACTTCGTCGCGGTCTCGACCAACGCCGCAGGAGGTGGCGAAGTTCGGCATCGACACCGCCAACATGTTCGGGTTCTGGGACTGGGTCGGCGGGCGCTACTCGATGGACTCGGCGATCGGCCTCTCGACGATGCTCGCCATCGGCCCGGAGCAACTTCCGCGCGATGCTCGCCGGCTTCCACGAGATGGACGAGCACTTCCGCACCGCGCCGTTCGCGCGCAACCTGCCGGTGCTGATGGGGCTGCTCGCCGTCTGGTACAACAACTTCTTCGGCGCGCAGACCGTCGCGGTGCTGCCCTACGAGCAGTACCTGAAGCGCTTTCCGGCCTACCTGCAGCAGCTGACGATGGAGAGCAACGGCAAGCACGTCACGCTCGACGGCGCGCCGGTCGACTACGACACCGGCCCGATCTACTGGGGCGAGCCCGGCACCAACGGCCAGCACTCCTTCTACCAGCTGATCCACCAGGGCACGCGGCTCATCCCGTGCGACTTCATCGCCTTCGGCGCAGCCGCTCAACCCGCTCGGGCCGGCACCACGACATGCTGCTCGCGAACGTCTTCGCGCAGGCCGAGGCGCTCGCCTTCGGCAAGACGCCCGAGCGAGGTCAAGGCCGAGGGCACGCCCGACTGGCTCGTGCCGCACCGGGCGTTCGAGGGCAACCGGCCGTCGAACACGATCCTGCTCGAGCGGCTGACGCCCGGCGACGCTCGGCAAGCTCGTCGCGCTCTACGAGCACAGCGTCTTCACGCAGGGCGCGATCTGGGACATCGACTCGTTCGACCAGTGGGGCGTCGAGCTGGGCAAGGTGCTGGCCCAGCGCATCATCCCGGAGCTCGAGCGCGCGCGCGGAGCCCGCGCTCGCAGCACGACAGCTCGACGAACGCGCTGATCCGCCGCTACCGCAAACTCAAACAGTAACCGGGAGTCCGCCATGCAACTCGGAATGATCGGTCTCGGCCGGATGGGCGCGAACATGGTGCGGCGCCTCATCCGGGGCGGCCACGAGTGCGTCGTGTTCGACATGTCGCCGAAGGCGGTCGCAGGCGCTCGCGAAGGAGAAGGCGACCGGCGCCGCCTCGCTCGCGGACTTCGTGAAGAAGCTCGCAGAAGCCGCGGGCGGTCTGGCTCATGGTGCCGGCCGCGGTCGTGGACAAGACCATCGCCGATCTCCTGCCGCATCCTCGAGAGCGGGCGACATCCTGATCGACGGCGGCAACTCCTACTACGTCGACGACATCCGGCGCGCCAAGGAGCTCGCGCCGAAGGGGATCCACTACGTCGACGTCGGGACGAGCGGCGGCGTCTGGGGCCTCGAGCGCGGCTACTGCATGATGATCGGCGGCGAGGACGCGGTGGTGAAGCACCTCGATCCGATCTTCGCGACGCTCGCGCCCGGCATCGGCGACATTCCGCGCACCCCGGGGCGCGAGAAGGCCGGCGGCACCGCGGAGCAGGGCTATCTGCACTGCGGCCCGAACGGCGCCGGCCACTTCGTCAAGATGGTCCACAACGGCATCGAGTACGGCCTCATGGCCGCGTACGCCGAGGGCCTGGGCATCCTGCACGCGGCGAACGTCGGCAAGCAGACGCACGCGGTCGACGCCGAGACCACGCCGCTGCGCGATCCCGAGCACTACCAGTACGACCTCAATCTGCCCGACATCGCCGAGGTGTGGCGCCGCGGCAGCGTGATCGCCTCCTGGCTGCTCGACCTGACCGCGACCGCGCTGCTCGCGGACCCGGCGCTCGCGAAGTTCGCCGGCCGGGTGTCCGACTCGGGCGAGGGGCGCTGGACGATCAAGGCCGCGATCGACGAGGCGGTGCCCGCGCCCGTGCTGACGACCGCGCTGTACGAGCGCTTCAGCTCGCGCGGCGAGGCCGACTTCCAGAACAAGCTGCTGTCGGCGATGCGCTTCGAGTTCGGCGGGCACCTGGAGAAGCCGGCGGACAAGTGATCGTCACCCGGCGAAAGCCGGTCCAGGCGTCCGGGTCGGCTTCCGCCGGGACGACGATCGATCAAGCGAGATCACCATGACCGAAACCCACTCCGACGCACTCGTCTTCTTCGGCGCGACCGGCGATCTCGCGTACAAGAAGATCTTCCCGTCGCTGCAGGCGATGCTGAAGCGCGGGCACCTGAACGTGCCCGTCATCGGCGTCGCGAAGGCCGGCTGGAACCTCGACCAGCTCAAGGCCCGCGCGCGCGACAGCCTCGAGAAGCACGGCGGGCTCGACGCCGCGGCGTTCGAGAAGCTCGCCGGCCTGCTGCGCTACGTGGACGGCGACTACGGCGATCCGGCCACGTTCCAGGCCCTGCGCAAGGAGCTCGGCGCCGCGCAGCGTCCGGCGCACTACCTCGCGATTCCGCCGGTGCTGTTCGGGAAAGTCGTGGAGCAGCTCGCGCAGTCGGGCTGCAACGCGGGCGCCCGCGTGATCGTCGAGAAGCCGTTCGGGCGCGACCTCGCCTCGGCGCAGGCGCTCAACCGGATCCTGCTCGGCATCTTCGACGAGGAGCACATCTTCCGCATCGACCACTACCTCGGCAAGCGGCCGGTGCACAACATGGTGTTCTTCCGCTTCGCCAACGCGTTCTTCGAGGCGTTCTGGAATCGCAAGTTCATCAAGAGCGTGCAGATCACCATGGCGGAGAACTTCGGCGTGCAGGGCCGCGGCGCGTTCTACGACCAGACCGGCACGGTGCGCGACGTGATCCAGAACCACCTGTTCCAGGTGCTGGCCAACCTGTGCATGGAGCCGCCGGCGCGCACCGACAGCGAGTCGCTGCGCGACGAGAAGGTGAAGGTCCTGAAGTCGATCGTGCCGATCGAGGAGAAGAACCTGGTGCGCGGCCAGTTCCGCGGCTATCTCGACGAGCCCGGCGTGGCGCAGGACTCGCGGACCGAGACGTTCGCGGCGCTGCGGCTCGACATCGATTCGTGGCGCTGGCAGGGCGTGCCGTTCTACATCCGCGCCGGCAAGTCGCTGCCGGTGACCTGCACCGAGCTCGTGGTCCGTCTGCGCCGCGCGCCGCGGATCTTCCCGACCCGCGCGGGCGCGCCCAACCACTTCCGCTTCCGCATCAGCCCGGACACGACGATCGCGCTCGGCACGACGGTCATGGACGAGCAGGAAAGCATGCTGGGGGAGCAGATCGAGCTGCTCGCAAGCCGCCGCCCCGGCCCTGCGGAGATGGACGCCTACGAGCGGGTGCTCGGCGACGCGATGGAAGGCGACCGCGACGCTGTTCGCGCGCGAGGATTACGTGGAGGAGGCCTGGCGCATCGTCGACCCGGTGCTCGGGGCGCGCACGCCGGTCTACGACTACGAACCGGGCACCTGGGGGCCGAAGGAGGTGGGCGAGAGCGTCACGCCGCCGGGCGGATGGCAGAACCCGACCGTTACGGGATAGCCGTGAAGATCGAAGTGCTGGACGACGGCGACGCGGTCGCAAGGCGCGCCGCCGCGATCATCGCCGACGCGGCCCGCGCCGCGGTGGCGGCGCGCGGGCGCTTCGTCATCGCGGTCAGCGGTGGCCGTACGCCGTGGGCCATGATGCGCATCCTCGCCAGCGCGGACCTCCCCTGGTCGGGCGTCCATGTCGTCCAAGTCGACGAGCGCGTCGCCCCGGCCGGCGATCCCGACCGAAACCTCACGCACCTGCGCGAGAGCCTGCTCGAGCGTGCGCCGCTGCGTCCCGAGCAGATTTACGCAATGCCGGTCGAGGCGTCGGACCTCGACGCGGCGGCCGCGTCGTATGCCGCTACGCTGCGCAAGATCGCGGGCTCGCCGCCGGTGCTCGACCTCGTGCACCTCGGCCTCGGCCCGGACGGGCACGCCGCCTCGCTCGTACCCGGGGACCCGGTGCTCGAGGTCGCCGATCGGGACGTCGGACTGGCCGGCCCGTACCAGGGCCGTCGCCGCATGACCCTGACCTACCCGACGCTCGACCGCGCGCGGCGCATCCTGTGGGTCGTGACCGGCGGCGAGAAGGCGGGGATGCTGGTGCGTTTGCGCGACGGCGATCGGACGATCCCGGGTGGACGCGTGCGCCGGGACGACGCGCTGGTGCTCGCCGATCGCGGCGCGGCCGCGCGACTGGGGTGAGGCGCGGCACCATGGACCGCACGATCGCCGCCGCCCAGGGCCGCAGCTTCCCGCTCGGCGCCACGCCGCGCTCGGGCGGCGTGAACTTCAGCGTGTTCTCGAAGCACGGCACGGCCGTCGAGCTGTGCCTCTTCGATCGCGGCGGACGACGCGCGGCCCGCGCGCGTGATCGAGCTCGAGCCGCGCACGCATCGCACCTATCACTACTGGCATGCATTCGTGGCGGGTGTCGCGCCGGGCCAGCTCTACGGCTATCGGGTGCATGGACCCTTCGAACCGGCGCGCGGCCTGCGATTCGATCCGGAGAAGCTCCTGCTCGACCCGTACGGACGCTGCATCGCCCGGCCGCCCGGCCGGAGCCGCGCGGCGGCGTGCCAGCCGGGCGACAACGCGGCGACGGCCTTGAAGAGCGTGGTCGTCGACGCGCGCAGCTACGACTGGGAAGACGACCGGCCGCCGCGGCGGCCGTTCACCAAGACGGTCATCTACGAGATGCACGTCGGCGCATTCACGCGCCATCCCAACTCGGGCGTCGCGCCCGCGAAGCGCGGCACGTTCGCCGGCGTCGTCGAGAAGATCCCGTACCTGAAGGACCTCGGCGTCAGCGCGGTCGAGCTGCTGCCGGTGTTCGCGTTCGACGAGCAGGACGCGCCCCCGGGCCGCGCGAACGTCTGGGGATACCAGCCGGTGTCGTACTTCGCGCCGCACCCGGGCTACAGCTCGCGCGCCGACGCGCTCGGCGCGCTCGACGAGTTCCGCGACATGGTGAAGGCGCTGCACCGTGCCGGCATCGAGGTGATCCTGGACGTCGTCTACAACCACAGCGCCGAGGGCAATCACAACGGTCCGACCCTCTCGTTCCGCGGCCTGGCGAACGACACCTACTACATCCTCGAGGGCAACAAGGCGCTCTACGCCGACTACACGGGCTGCGGCAACACGCTGGACGCGAACGAGTCGATCGTGCGGCGCCTCATCCTCGACAGCCTGCGCTACTGGGTGAGCGAGATGCACGTCGACGGGTTCCGCTTCGACCTCGCCTCGATCCTCGTCGCGCGACGAGGAAGGCCGCCCGATGGCGCGCCCGCCGATCCTGTGGGACATCGAATCGGATCCGGTGCTGGCGAACGTCAAGCTGATCGCGGAGGCGTGGGACGCCGCGGGCCTGTACCAGGTCGGGCATTTCGCCGGCGACAGCTGGAAGGAGTGGAACGGCAAGTTCCGCGACGACGTTCGTGCGTTCCTGAGAGCCGATGACGGCACGGTCGGCGCGCTCGCGGCCCGGCTGGTCGGCAGCCCGGACGTGTACGCGCACGAGGGCCGCGAGCCGGAGCAGAGCATCAACTTCGTGAGCTGCCACGACGGGTTCACGCTGAACGACGTGGTCAGCTACAACGCGAAGCACAACGAGGCGAACGGCGAGGGCAACCGCGACGGCTCGGACAGCAACTTCAGCTGGAACTGCGGCGTCGAGGGTCCGACCGACGACCCCGAGATCGAGCGGCTGCGCAACCGGCAGGTGAAGAACTTCCTCGCTTTGACGCTGCTCGCGGTCGGCACCCCGATGCTGCTCATGGGCGACGAGGTGCGACGCACGCAGCGCGGCAACAACAACGCCTATTGCCTGGACGACGAGACGACGTGGTTCGACTGGGAACGGGTTGAGAAGCACGCGGATGTGCACCGCTTCGCGAAGCACCTCGTCGCTTTTCGCATGGCCCGCGACCTGCCGCTCGAGCGCTTCGACCTGACGCTCAACGAGCTCCTGGGCCGGGAGTACGTCGAGTGGCACGGCGTGCGGCTGCGCGAACCCGACTGGGGACATCCTTCGCACAGCCTCGCCGCCACGGTGCGCTTCGTCGAGCACCGGCTGCTCATGCACCTGATGATCAACGCGTACTGGGGACCGCTCGCCTTCGAGGTCCCGCCGCTCGCGCCGGGGTACCAGCCGTGGCGGCGGTGCGTGGACACCGCGCTCGATTCCCCGCACGACATCTGCGCCTGGCGGGAAGCGGCAAGCACGCAAGCCGGAACCTACACGGTCCAGCCGCGCTCGATCGCGGTGCTCGTCGCGAAGGCATCGCCGCGGGAGCGGCCGTGACCGACGCGCAGGCGCCCCGGCGCATGGCGTCGCCGTCGGGAACTGCCGAGCACGAGCGTATCGCGTCGGCGCCCGCCGGCCGACCGGGCGAGTGGAAGGCGATCGGCCCGTACGTGAGCGAGCGCGCCTGGGGCACGGTGCGCGAGGACTACAGCGCCGACGGCGAGGCCTGGCAGTACTTTCCCTACGAGCACGGCCGCTCGCGCGCCTACCGCTGGAACGAGGACGGTCTCGCCGGCCTCTGCGACCTGCAGCAGCACATGTGCTTCGCGCTCGCCTTCTGGAACGGGCGCGATCCGTTCCTGAAGGAGCGCATCTTCGGGCTCGGGAGCCCCGAGGGCAATCACGGCGAGGACGCCAAGGAATACTGGTGGTACGTCGACGCCACGCCGACCGCCTCGTGGCTCAGCTGGCGCTACCACTACCCGCAGGACGAGTTCCCGTACGCCCGGTTGCGCGCGGAGAACGCGCGGCGCGGCAAGGGCGAAGGCGAGTTCGAGCTCGTCGACACCGGCGTCTTCGACGGCGGACCGCTACTGGCAGATCACCGCCGACTACGCGAAGGCGGCGCCGCGCGACGTGTGCCTGCGCGTCCGCGTGCGCAATGCCGGTCCCGCGGCGGCCGAGCTGCACGTGCTGCCCACGCTGTGGTTCCGGAACCGGTGGTCGTGGGAGGGCGGGGCCACGCGTCCGTCGCTCCGCGCGGCCGCCGATCCACCGGGCGCGATCGCCGACGAGGAGCGCCTGGGGCGCTGGCGGCTTGCAGCCGGCCCCGATCCCGCGGGCCGGCCGCCCGAATTGCTGTTCTGCGAGAACGACACGAACGTCGCGCGTCTCTTCGGCGTCGCGCCGCAAACGCCGTATCCCAAGGACGGCATCAACGATCACGTCGTGAGCGGCGCCGCGACGGTGAATCCCGCGCAGCGGGGAACGAAGATGGCGTGCTGGTATCGCCTCGGCGTTGCGGCCGGCGAGACGGTCGAGCTGCGCCTGCGCCTCGCGCGCGACGACTCGGGAGGGTCACTCGACCTCGGCGCAGGGTTCGATCGCACGCTCGCCGAGCGCCGCCGCGAAGCCGACGAGTATTACGCCACCCTGCGACCCGCGAACGCGACGGACGACGAGGCCGCAGTCATGCGCCAGGCCTTTGCCGGCATGACCTGGAGCCAGCAGTTCTACCACTACGACGTCGCGCGCTGGCTCGACGGCGATCCGGCGGAGCCGCCGCCGCCCGCGGCGCGGAAGAGCGGGCGCAACGCCGGCTGGCGCCACCTGAACAACCACGACCTCCTCGCGATGCCCGACAAGTGGGAGTACCCCTGGTACGCCGCATGGGATCTCGCGTTCCACTGCGTGGTCCTCGCGCACACCGATCCGGCGGCGGCGAAGCACCAGCTCCTGCTCATGGGCCGCGAGTGGTACATGCATCCGAACGGGCAGCTCCCGGCCTACGAGTGGAACTTCGGCGACGTGAATCCGCCCGTCGGGGCGTGGGCGGCGCTCGCCGTGTTCCGGATCGACGGCGGGACCGACCTCGAGTTCCTGGCGCGCGCCTTCCACAAGCTCCTGATCAACTTCACCTGGTGGGTGAACCGCAAGGACGCGCTCGGCGACAACATTTTCGAGGGCGGCTTCCTCGGTCTGGACAACATCGGGCCGTTCGACCGGTCGGCGATGCTGCCCGGGGGCCAGGTGCTCGAGCAGTCCGACGGCACGGCCTGGATGGCGAAGTACTGCCTCAACATGCTCGAGATGGCGCTGCGGCTGGCCAACCACGACCGGGCGTACGAGGATGTCGCGGTGAAGTTCTTCGAGCATTTCGCATCGATCGCCGCGGCGATGAGCGAGCTCTGGGACGAGCAGGACGGCTTCTTCTACGACCGGCTGCGCAAGCCCGACGGCTCGACGTTCACGGTGCGCGCGCGCTCGATGGTCGGACTGCTCCCGCTCTTCGCGGCGGTCGAGCTGAGCGCGTCGCTCTGGGAGCGGCTGCCCGAACTTCCGCGCGCGGGCGCGCTGGTTCATCGACCACAATCCGCTCGTGACCGCCTGCCTCCGTTACTTCGCGCAGGACGATCGCCCCGAGCTGATCGCGCTCGTCGACGAGTCGCGGCTGCGGCGCGTCCTCGCGCGCATGCTCGACGAGGCCGAGTTCCTGTCGCCGTACGGCCTGCGCTCCCTGTCCCGCCATCATCGCGAGCATCCGCTGGTGATCGCCCTGGACGGCGGCGCGGCGCGCCTCGACTACGAGCCGGCCGAATCGCGGACCGGCCTCTTCGGCGGCAACTCGAACTGGCGCGGGCCGATCTGGTTTCCGCTCAACTTCCTCGCGCTCGAGTCGCTTCGGCACTTGCACAATGTGCTGGGCGAGGCCTTCACCGTAGAGCTGCCGACCGGCTCGGGGGTGCAGGCGACTCTGGCCGAGGTGGCCAACGAGATCGAGCGCAGGCTGCTGCGGCTCTTCCTGCGAGATGCGAACGGGCGGCGGCCGGTGTACGGCGAGAATCCGCTCTTTCAGCGCGACCCCGCATGGCGCGACCACATACTGTTCTACGAGTACTTCAATGGCGACACGGGCGAGGGCCTGGGCGCCTCGCACCAGACCGGCTGGACCGCGCTCGCCGGGGCGCTGGTCGCGAATCGCCGTCGTTGAACCCGAAAGTAACGGTAAGATCCCGCCCCGGGGGTTGGACGGCCGAGCCGTTCGCCACCGCGCGGTCCCCGACGGCACGCCGCGCTCTGCACCCCTTTCCGCAAGCAGCACCCCCACTTTCACGATCGAGGATCGGAACAATGAAGAAGAATGTGAGCATTTGGCTCATCGCTGCGGCGATGTTCGGCTTGGCCGCCTGCGGCGAGCAGGCGCCCCCGGCGCCACCCGCGGCGGATGCCGCGAAGGCGCAGGCCGCGGCCGAGGCCGAAGCGAAGGCGAAGGCGGCCGCCGAAGCGGCCGCGGCGAAGGAGAAGGAGGCGCTCGCCGCCGCCATCGATGCCTACATCTACGCCTATCCGCTGGTGACGATGGAGTTCACGCGGCGCGTCTCGACCAACGTCGCCGCGCCGGAAGGCTCGAAGGCGCCGATGGGGCAGATCGCGAAGCTCCGCCAGTATCCGGACGCCTCATTCAAGACCGTGACCGCGCCCAACGCGGATACGCTCTACACGGTCGTGTGGCTCGACGTCTCCAAGGAGCCCTGGATCGTCAGCATCCCGGACCTGAAGGGCCGCTACGCGCTGTTCCCGATGCTCTCGGGCTGGACCGACGTGTTCCAGGTGCCGGGCAAGCGCACCACGGGCACCGGCGCGCAGAAGTACGCGATCACCGGTCCGGGCTGGACCGGCACGCTTCCGGCGGGGGTTACCGAATACAAGTCGCCGACCGGAATGGTTTGGCTCCTGGGCCGCATCTACTGCACCGGGACGCCCGAGGACTACAAGGCGGTTCACGCGCTGCAGGACCAGATGTCGGCGGTGCCGCTGTCGCGCCTACGGCAAGCCGTACAAGCCGGAGCCGGGCGCGGTCGACGCGAGCGTCGACACGAAGACCGCCGTGCGCGAGCAGGTCAACGGGATGGACGCCGCGTCGTACTTCAAGCTGTTCGCCGAGCTGCTGAAGACGAACCCGCCGGCGGCCGAGGATGCGCCGATGGTGGCGAAGCTGGCGAAGCATCGGAATCGTGCCGGGGCAGGACTTCGATGCGGCGAAGCTCGATCCGGCCGTGGCGAAGGGTCTCGCCGGCGCGCCCAAGCCCGCGCAGGAAAAGATCATGGGCTGGATGAAGGACGCAATCAAGGCCGGCGACGCGACGCTCGAGAACGGCTGGTTCTTCTCGACCAAGACGGGCACTTACGGAACGAACTACATCCAGCGCGCCTTGGTCACCGCGATCGGTCTGGGCGCGAACCGTCCGCAGGACGCCGTGTACCCGACTTCGGAGGCAGACGCCGAGGGCAAGCCCTACGAAGGTGCGAGCAAGTACGTCGTGCGCTTCGAGAAGGGCCAGCTCCCGCCGGTCGACGGCTTCTGGTCGCTCACGATGTACAACGCCGAGTACTTCTTCGTCGAGAACCCGCTGAATCGCTACAACCTGAGCAGCCGGAGCAAGTTCAAGCCCAATGCCGACGGCTCGATCGATCTCTACATCCAGAACGAGTCACCGGGCAAGGACAAGGAATCGAACTGGCTGCCCGCGCCCAAGGACAAGTTCGTCCTGATGATGCGGCTGTACTGGCCGAAGGAAAAGGCGCCGTCGATCCTCGATGGCACGTGGAAGGTGCCGCCGGTCAAGAAGGCGGGCTGACCGGAGGTTGACCGCGCGCGGCGCCGGCGCGCTTCCCCGCCGCGCGCCGTGCCGACGGGGCCGCGCCGCGTGACCGTGTCGTATTGACAGCGCTCACCCGGCAGGGAACGATGCGCGTTTTGCAGGCCGGGCGGGACACCCAACCGATGTCGCACGAAAAGGCCGCCGTTCCGCCCGTCGCAGCCTCCGGTCCTGCCGCCGCGCGTCGCCGCCGCCCGACAAGATGCGCCTCGTCCGGACGCTGCTGCGCCCGTACGGGGGCTGGCTGCTCGTCATCTTCGCCGCGATGGTCGTCCAGACGGCGATGTCGCTCGCCGCGCCGTGGCCGCTGAAGGTGATCCTCGACCACGTCGTCGGCGCGCACAAGGCGCCCGAGTGGCTCGATTCGCTGCGCTTCCTGCCGCTCGGCGGCGACAAGATGGAGCTCGCCGCGGTGGCCGGAGCCGCGGTGCTCGTCATCGCGACGATCAGCGCGATCGCGAGCTACATCGAGAACTACTACACCGAGAGCGTGAGCCAGTGGGTCGCGCACGACCTGCGGATGCGCACCTACGACCACCTGCAGCGGCTCTCGCTCGGGTACTACGACACGCACCAGACCGGCGCGATCATCTCCACGATCACCTCGGACGTGAAGACGATCCAGGGCTTCGCCTCGTCCGGGACGCTCGGCATCCTGGTCGATCTCCTCACGATCGTCGGCATGATCGGGGTGATGTTCTGGCTCGAGTGGGACTTCGCGCTCATCGCCGTGGCGGTGACGCCGTTCCTGCTGCTGTTCGTGGCGCGGCTGAACCGCGCGATCAAGCGCGCCACGCACGAGGTCCGCAAGCAGCAGAGCAACATCGTCGCCGTGGTCGAGCAGGGGCTCGACTCGGTGCGCGTGGTGAAGGCGTTCGGGCGGCAGGACCGCGAGGAGGAGCGCCTGGGCGAGGTGAGCCGCGCGTCGGTGGACGCGGCGCTCGCGGCGCGGCGCGTGAAGTCGCTGCTCTCGCCGGCGGTCGCCATCGTGGTCGCGGCGTGCACGGGGTACGTGCTCTGGCGCGGTACCGCGGTCGTGCTCTCCGGCGCGATGACGATCGGTGCGCTCACGGTGTTCCTGTCCTACCTCGCGAAGTTCTTCAAGCCGGTCCAGGACCTCGCGAAGATGAGCAGCACGATCGCGCAGACCGCGGTCGCGATCGAGCGCATCCAGACGATCCTCGACACCGACGACATCCTGCCCGAGCGGCCCGACGCGCGCGACCCGGGCACGGTGCGCGGCGAGATCGTGTTCGAGCACGTGGCGTTCGCCTACGATCCGAAGGCGCCGGTGCTCCGCGACGTGAACGTCACGATCGCGCCCGGGCAGTTCGTGGGCGTGGTCGGTCCGACCGGGGGCGGCAAGTCGACGGTGGTGAGCATGATCCCGCGCTTCTACGACGCGGGGTCCGGCAGCGTGCGGATCGACGGGGTGGACGTGCGCGACCTCAAGCTGCAGGGGCTGCGCGCCCAGATCGGCTTCGTGCTGCAGGACACGGCGCTGTTCCACGGCACCGTGCGCGAGAACATCGCCTACGGCCGGCCGGGGGCGACCGAGGCGGAGATCGCCGCAGCGGCGAAGCTCGCGAACGCCGACGAGTTCATCGCGAAGATGCCCGACGGCTATGACACGATGGTCGGCGAGCGCGGGCTCACCCTGTCCGGCGGCCAGCGCCAGCGCATCGGCATCGCGCGCGCGCTGATCCGCAACGCGCCGATCCTCATCCTCGACGAGCCGACCGCGGCGCTCGACACCGAGTCCGAGAAGCTGGTGATGGAGGCGCTCGAGCGGCTGATGAAGGGGCGCACCGTGATCACGATCGCGCACCGGCTCTCCACGATCCGCGACGCCCACAAGATCATCGTCCTCAAGGACGGCGTGGTGGCCGAGCAGGGCACCCACGACGAGCTGGTCGCCAAGAACGGCATTTACGCCGAGCTGCACCGCATCCAGGCCGGCGGCGCGCCGGCGGCTCACTGAGCGAAGGAGGGCCCGTGTCGCACCGCTCCCTGATCGTCCTTCCCGACGATTCGTCCAAGCCGATCCTCGACGCCATCGCCGGGGCGCAGAAGTCGCTGCGCGTCAAGATGTTCGTGTTCTCCGACGCCGCGCTGATCCAGGCGGTGATCGACGCGCACAAGCGCGGCGTCAAGACGCAGGTGATGCTCAACCCCGCGCGGCGCAGCGGCGAGGCCGAGAACGAGGCCTCGCGCAAGCAGCTCGAGCACGCCGGGGTCGAGGTGAAGGACAGCAATCCGGCGTTCGACCTCACGCACGAGAAGTCGATGGTGGTCGACGGCGAGACCGCCATGATCATGTCGCTCAACTGGGATCCGAAGAACTTCACCGAGACGCGCGACTACGCGGTCGTCACCTCGCACCGGCACGAAGTGGACGAGGTCGCCGCGGGCTTCGACGCCGACTGGCACCGCAAGAAGTTCGATCCCGGCGAGAAGGCGCATCTGATCTGGTGCAACCTCAACGGCCGCAACCGCGTCGCGCAGTTCATCGACGCGGCGAAGGACACGCTGTTCCTGCAGAACGAGCGCTATCAGGACGAGGTGATCATCGAGCGCCTGGTGCGGGCCACGCACCGCGGCGTGAAGCTGCACGTGCTGGCGCGGCCGGCGCACACCCTCAAGAAGGGCAAGCTGATCGAGGGCGTCGAGGGGCTGCGCATCCTCCACGACGTCGGCGCCAAGGTGCACAAGCTCAAGGGCCTCAAGCTGCACGCCAAGCTGATGGCGGCCGACGGCAAGCGCTGCATCATCGGCTCGATCAACCTCGCCCCCGGCAGCTTCGACAGCCGGCGCGAGCTCGCGATCGAGGTGGACGACGAGAAGGTGATGAAGCCGCTGCACCACGTCGTGAACCACGACTGGGAGCATTCCCGGCCGCTCGATCTCTCCGACGAGGGACTGCTCGCCGACCTGAAGGAGGAAGGGGCCGAGGCCGCGGAGATCCTCGCGCTCGACCCCGCCAAGGCGAAGAAAAAGTAGGCGCGTCGGGCCTTCCCGCCCGAGGAATGAGCCGGTGATCGAGCGACTGCGGAACCACCGACATCTGACGCTGCTCGCCGTGTTGCTGCTGGCGCTGATCGCCCAGTCGCTGGTGGCGCACGAGAGCCGCGCTGCGCGCGTCGGCTTCGAGCTCCTGTTCGGGCTGGCCCTGGCGGCGACGCTCTTCGCCGTGTTCCGACCGCGAGAACGGCGATACGCCGCGGTGCTGTTGCTTCCCCTTCTGGCGCTCGCGGTGACGGAGTACGTGGTGTCGGCCAGCTCGTTCGCGCTGGCCGCGGTCGGGTACCACCTCATGGTCGCGCTGTTCGTCGGCTTCGCGGTCGGCGTGCTGGTGCGCGACATCCTCCGGCATCGCTCGATGGCTTTCGACGACATCCTCGGCGCGTTCGCGGGGTACATCCTGCTCGGCGTGGCGTGGGGCAGCCTGTACGCGACGGTAGAACTGCTGGCGCCGGGAGCGTTCAGCGTGAGCCCGGAGATCCGCTGGCAGCTCGAAGACTGGCACCTCCGCCGTGCGCTGTTCATCTACTTCAGCTTCACCACGATGTCGGGCCTCGGCTACAACGACATTACGCCGGCCGCGCCGATCACGAACACGCTCACGTGGATCGAGGTCATGACCGCGCAGTTCTACCTGGCGGTGGTGATCGCGCAGATCGTGGGAATGAAGCTCGCGAGGCGATCGACGGTGGCCGCCCGCGCGCTGATTGACTGCGACGGAGCCCTGCGCGAGTCGATTGCCGCGCTGGAAATCGAGTAGAGCGATAGTGCCGCCGGTGGTGAAGGGGCAGCGTGGGACTGTCCGCGCGGTTTTCAGCTCGGCAAGCAGAATACCGGCGGGTCAAAGCCCGCCGCCCCATCGATACTGCCAGGCGACCCCGATCAGGTCGAAGCTGTTGCCGGTGCGGGCCGACACCCCGCTGCTCAAGTAGAGCTTCACGGAGTTTCGGGCGTCCACCGGAAACGCGAGCGTCCCGCCCAGGCGCCAGTTCTGCTGGAGGTCGTTGTTCAGCGTGCCGTCGAGCGTCGTGCGGCCGCCGGTGAAGTACGTCGCATCCAGGGAGCCCCAGATCCCGGAGCTGAAGTTGTAGATCGCGTGCCCCTGGAACGAGTAGAGCGGATCCTGCGAACGCGTGTTGCCGTTGAAGAAGTCGTTGTTGTCCGTGAACAGCGTCACCGCGGCCGTGAACTCCAGGGTCCACGGGCCAAGCGCCTTCGAGACTCCGAGCTCCGGCTTGAAGAACCACCGGTGGGTGCCGATGTTGACGAGCTTGGTGTCGTCGTACTGCCCCGCCGGCACCGACACCTGCAGGCTCGCGCCCACGATCAGGTCCTGCTCATACGACTTGAACTCGGGGAGCGTCAGTGCCGGCGCGCCGTAGAAGTTGACCGAGAGCCGCACCAGGGGGTCTGCGAATCCGTCGACCTCGCGTTCCACGGGATTCCCCCGGAAGGACGCCGATCCCGCTAGCCAGGTGTAGGGAACGATGACGTCGAACTTCCCCGACTTGCCCCACAGGTCCAGCGCCCGCGCGTAGCCGACCACCGCGCTGGAGGTCGTGAGCTTGGGATCGGTGACCGGCAAGGCGGTGTCGAAGGACACGCCGCCCCGCGTGTAGGCGTAGCCGCCGATCAGGAAGTTCACGCCCACCGGCGCGTTGGAGTAGGACCGCGGCTCGATGCTTTGCGCGCGTACGGCGGAGCCGCTCGCCACGAGTGCGCACGCGGCGAGCACCGCGATTGGAATCGCTTTGGAAGCAATGCGCCGCATTCGGACGCCGGGTCGAAGCTCAGAACGCGCGCCGGACGGCAGGCGGACCGCGCGAATGTCCTGTGGGTAGAGATTGCCGAGTCTACTCGGGTTCGACACCCAGTCCGTCACGGGTCGGCGCCCATCGAACTCCGCGGTCGCTGACCCGCCAGAAGCGGTCGGTCGCCGCCGCCTCGCAAGCTGCTCCATAGCGGCCGCTCAGCGCGCGGGAGGTTCGCATCGCGGTGAGCCGGGCCTTCGGCGCGGGGCGATTGGGGCCTCGCGCCTCCTCCTACGTGGTCTAGGTATGCGTACGAGCGGCAGCCGCAAGTTGCGCAGCGAATGATCTAGATCAACTGCACCAAAGGGCCCCACCGATAGCTTTCTCCAATTGCGGCAGCGCAGCCGCAGACCACTACGAGGGAGAGACCGCATGAGAGGAGTCTTGCGCTGCGTCCTGTTCGGCTTTACCTTGGCCCTCGCCGTCGGAGTGGCACACGGCAAGGAGTGCAAGGGCGTTTCTTTCCCCGAGCAGATGCAGTCCGAGGGCGCCACGCTGAAGCTCAACGGCCTCGGCCTGCGGCAGGCGACGTTCCTTAAAGTCGACGTGTATGTGGGCGCACTCTACGTCGCGCAGACTTCCACCGACGCGAACGCCATTCTCAAGGCGAATGCGCCAAAGGAGATCATCCTTCACTTTGTGCGCGACGTGGGGCGCGCCGATCTCAGCAAGGGTTGGGACGAGGGCTTCGAGAACAATGTCAAGAGCGAGCTGCCGGCGCTCATGGAGCGCATCGAAACGTTCAAGGGGCTGATGGCGGACATGAAAACCGGCCAGCGACTCCGCTTCGTCCACAAGCCGAGCGCGGGCGTCATCGTGGACGTCAACGGCGCGGTCAAGGGCACGATCGCAGGCGATGACTTCGCGCGCGCGCTGTTCGCCATCTGGCTGGGTGCCCGCCCGCCGAACGCGGAGTTGAAGACCGGGCTGCTCGGCGGACCGTGCGGGTGAGTGCGCAAGGGCACCGGGCGACGTTGCGAAGCGGGTGAGCGTCAGCGGGAATCTACGGGAGCGATCCATGCGCGTCGATCGAATGATTGTCGGCTTTCTTGCGGCCGTGGCTCTTGCCGGCTGCGCCAGCCGGCCGATCAACGAGCCGATCACGCAGGTCGATCCGAAGGCCGGCTACCGTCCGTATCTCCTCATACCGAAGCGCCAGAACAACGACCCGCACACGCTGTTCGTGCTCTCGTTCTCCGGCGGCGGCACGCGGGCCGCGGCGTTCTCGTACGGCGTGCTCGAGGAGCTCCGCCGCACCGAGATCGTCGTCGACGGCCAGCGCCGCCGGCTGATCGACGAGGTCGACGTGATCACCGGCGTGTCGGGGGGAAGCTTCACGGCGCTCGCGTACGCGCTCTACGGCGACCGGCTGTTCTCCGAGTACGAGGAGCGGTTCCTCAAGCGCGACGTGCAGGGCGCGCTGCTCGCGCGCACCCTGAACCCGTTCAACTGGTGGAAGTTCATCGGCGGCAGCGCCGGGCGTTCGGAGCTCGCCGCGGAGTACTACGACGAGATCCTGTTCGAGGGCGCGACCTTCGGCGACCTGCTCGACAAGCACGGGCCGGTCGCGATCGCGACCGGGACCGATATCTCGACCGGATCGCGGCTCGCGTTCTTCCAGAACGACTTCGACCTGCTCTGCTCGGACCTGAACAAGGTGCGCCTGTCGCGCGCGGCGGCCACGTCCTCTGCGGTCCCGGTCGTGCTCTCGGCGGTGACGTTCAACAACTACGGCGGCACCTGCGGGTATCAGTATCCGGCCTGGGTGAAGGACGTCGCCAACCCCGAGACCCGCGTCCGGCCGTCGGGACGCGCGTATGCAGCGTTACCGCGAGATGCAGGACTTCCAGAACAGCAAGGATCGCCCGTACATCCACCTCGTCGACGGCGGCGTCTCGGACAACATCGGGGTGCGCGGGGTGCTGGAGACGCTCGAGGAGCTCGCGGCGAGCTCGGCGTTCCGCGGACGAGGTCGGTTTCGGCGGCATTCGAAGGATCGTGCTGATCGTCGTGAACGCCCGTTCGTCGCCCCGCACCGACTGGGACCGCAGCGAGTCGCCGCCCGGCTTCGCCGCTCAGCTGCTGCAGTCCTCGGGCGTGCCGATCGACACGGTACTCGTTCGAAACCGTCGAGACCATGAAGGACCGCGCGGAGATCAGTGTGTGGCGGCGCGAGCTGCTGGTCGCGCGGGCGCGCCTGGCGGGCGCGACCGAGGCGCAGGCCGAAGCGAGCGTGCCGAAAGTCACGTTGCGAGTGATCGACGTCGGCTTCGATGCGATCCCCGACCTGAAGGAGCGCGCCGAGTTCATGAACCTGCCCACGAGCTTCGTTCTCCCCCCCGAAGACGTCGACCGATTGCGCGAGGTCGCCGGCCGGCTGATGCGCCAGTCGGCGGACTACGAGTCGATCGTTCGCGAATTCGGCGGTACGCCCGCGAAGTGATCATCGACTCGAACGCGCCGCTTCCGGCCCGGCGGAAAGGCGGCTTCCGCCCAACCGGGGCGGACGACCCGGTGCCGGAGCGATCCCCTCACCGTGATCGCCGCCGCTCGATGAGCGTTCCCCGGCTCGTGTCCCGTCTCGGCTCGGCTGCCGCGGTGCTGGTTGCGCTCGCGGGCGCGAGCTTCGCCCAGCAGCCGGATGCAGCAGAGCAGCATCGCGGCAGAGAACGCCCGGTTGTCGGCGCAGGTCGCCGACGGCGCGAAGGCGCTCGAGCGCGTAACGGCCGAGCTCGAGGCACTGCGCAAGGCGAAGGGCGATCTCGACGAGAGCATGCAGCGGATCGAGCGCCGCGCGCAGGTCCATGCCCTCGGCCGCGAGTTCGCGCAGACGCTGATCGAGCGGCGACGCGAGCTGCCTGCGCCCGAGCGGTTTGCAGCCGGGCGCGATGCGCGGGCGCGCCTGCTGGCGGCGACGAGCGACGCGAACGTCCGCGTCGAGCGCGAGCTGGGCGAGCTGGCGGGCCGCGACACGGCCGCGCTCGGCACGCAGCGCGACCTGCTCACCCGGCTCGCCGAGGTGCAGCAGGCGCTCCTCAAGACGCTGCGTGAAGCGGACGCCGCCGCGCGCGACCTCGAGAAGCACACCCAGGTGGCCCGGGCGACGCTGACCCGACTCCTCTTCTGGATCCCCGCGCCGCCGAGCACGCAGACGGCGAGCGAGCTCGTGCCGGCGCTCGCCTGGACGGCCTCGCCCGCGAATTGGCGCGCGGCGGGCGCAGTCCTGAGGGAGGCGATCGCGCGCCAGCCCTTCTGGCCCGCCATCGCGCTGCTCGCGGCTGTCCTGCTCGTCGCCTTCCGCGGCGGGCTGCAGCGTGCGCTCGTCGCGCTGGCGCCGGCGGCGGTCACCTACGAGCGCTATCGTTTCCGCCACGTGGCGACGGCGCTCGCGATCACGCTGGCGCTCGCGGCGCCCGGCCCGATCGTGCTGCGGACCGCGGCCACCCTGCTCGGGTCCGTGCCCCATGCCCAGCCGTTCCCGCACGCGCTCGGCGGCGCACTCGCGGGGACCGCCCTGCTCCTGCTGGCCCTGTCCGCCTTCGCATGGCTGCTCGACCGGCGCGGCGTCGCGGTCGGCCACTTCGGCTGGGACGAGGCGTCGCTCGGCTTCGTCGCGCGCGCGCTGCGCAGGTTCACCGCGTTCTTCGTTCCGCTGATCTTCATCGGCGCGCTGAACGGACTGGATTACGCGCCGTTCGCCAACCGCGAGAGCCTGGGGCGGCTCGCTTTCAGCGTCGCGATGATCATCCTCGCCGCGTTCCTCGCGCACCTCTTCCGACGCAAGAACCCGCTGATGCAGCGGCTCGGCGCGCGCGCGCCGCGCAGCTGGGCGGTCCAGTTCCACGCGGCCTGGTTCGCGGCGCTGGTCGCAGCTCCGCTCGGGGTCGCGGCGCTCGCCGCCGCCGGCTACCTCGTGGCCGCCTTCTACTTTTTCGGGATGATGGTGCGAACCCTCTTTCTCGTCCTGGGCGCGGTGATGCTCTATGGCCTGATGGCGCTGTGGGTGCAGGTCCGGCGCTCGCACCTCGCCCTGCTGCAGGGCGAAGAGGCGGCGCCCGCGGGTAAGGCGGGCGGCGAAGCCGCAGCGGTGCGGCCGCCGCGGCTCGACAGCGCCGCGATCGGCGAGCAGACGCGGTCGCTGCTCGATCTCGTCATCACGCTGCTGCTGCTCGGTGGGCTGTGGTGGGTGTGGCGGGACGCGCTGCCGACGCTGTCGGTAATCGGCGATCACGCGCTGTGGACCTACACCGAGACCGTCGACGGCAAGGAGGTGACGCGTCCGCTGACCGTGGGCCACCTCTTCCTGGCACTCGTCGTCGGAGTGGTCACTGCGGTCGCGGTGCGCAACGTGGGCGCGTTCCTCGACATCGTACTGCTGCAGCGGCTCCAGATTCAGGCGGACGCAAACTACGCGATCAAGGTCATGGCGCGGTACGCGCTCGCCGCCGGCGGCATCGTGCTCGCGTCCAGCATCCTCGGCATCGGCTGGAACGACGTGCAATGGCTGGTCGCCGCGCTCAGCGTGGGCCTGGGTTTCGGCCTGCAGGAGATCTTCGGGAATCTCGTGGCGGGCCTCATGATCCTCGGCGAGCGGCCGATCCGCATCGGCGACGTGGTCACGGTCGGGGACGTCACGGGGACGGTCGCGCGCATCCGCGCGCGCGCGACCACGGTGGTCGACTTCGACAACAAGGAAGTCCTCATCCCGAACAAGTCGTTCATCACCGACCGGGTGATCAACTGGACGCTCTCCAGCCAGACGACGCGGCTGCTGCTCAAGATCGGCGTGGCCGTCGGAACCGACATCGCGCGGGCGCAGGGAGTGATGCTCGAGGCGGTGCGGCGCACTCCCGATGTGCTTCGGGAGCCGGGGCCAGCCGTCTTCTTCGTGGGGTTCGGCGCGAGCGCGCTCGACTTCGAGATCCACGCGTTCGTGGATGCGTTCGACAAGCGCCAGCGGGCGCAGCACGAGATCAACCTCGCGGTGGACCGCGCGCTGCGCGAGCATGGCATCAGGATCTGAACCCTGCAGCGCGACCTGCACTACCAGTCGGCGCTCCGGTGTGCGATCGGCGCGGCTAGGCCGCGCAGGCTCATGGTCTTCCCCGGCGGCCTCGGCGCCACCCGAGGCTCGGGCGCGATCGCATAGCATCAAGGTCGCATTTCCCGCCCCGGCGCCGCGACGAATACTCACGCCGTGCTCACACCGACACCGGCGGACTGTACTCGCTGCACGTCGACGACGACTCGTTGTGGCGCGCTTGATCCAAGTCAAGCGTGGGCGGGTCTGGAAGGATACGTTGCGAAAGACGATTGAAAGCCACGCCGTTCATTCCGCCGGTGGCTCAGCCGGCGCACTTCAATCCGGAGGACATCCATGAGATCCGTCAAGCGCGCAGCCGCGGCAGTGTGCCTCGCGGTCGTAGCGGTCAGCATTTCCACGGTCCTGCACGCGCGCGACCGTGGCATCAATCAGCCGGGCGCCGCCGGTAACGCGGGTCCGGTCGGTCCCGATCGCGACCCGGGCCTCAATCAGCCGGGCGCGGCCGGAAACGTGGGCGGAGCCGGACCAGGCAGAGATCCCGGGATCAACCAGCCGGGCGCAGCCGGAAACGTGGGCGCACCGGGACCCGGCAGAGACCCAGGGATCAACCAGCCCGGAGCGGCCGGAAACGTCGATCGGGATCCGGGCATAAACCAGCCCGGCGCAGTCGGAAACCGCCCGGGTGTGCGCCGTTAGCGGGGCGCGGCCAGCTTTCGGGACGCGCGCAGTGGCGGCGTGCAATGAAATCGATGAAACGCGCCGCCGTGGCCCTGTGCCTCGGGGCCATGGCTGCATATCCGTTCGCAGCGCGCGGCGCCGACGAGCCGCCGTCCGTGGGCGCGGTGGAGGCGATCCGCATCGCCACCGAGGCCTATGTCTACGGCTACCCGCTGGTCACCTTCGACATGGCGCGCCGGCAGCAGACCAACGTGGCCGCGCCGGACGCCGAGCATGCCCCGATGGGGCAGATGATCAAGATGCGGAGCTATCCCGCGGTCGACAACCACTGCTGCGCCGCGCCCAACGCCGACACTCTGTACACCATCGTCTGGCTCGACGTTTCCAAGGAACCCTGGATCCTCGGCATTCCCGACATGGGCAACCGGTACTACATCGTGCCGATGCTGGACGGGTGGTCGGAGGTGTTCAGGGTGGCGAGCGCGCCCACGACGGGCGGCAAGGCGCAGACGTACGCCATCACCGGCCCGGGCTGGAAGGGCACGCTCCCGAAGGGCGTGACGCAGGTCAGGTCGTCCACCGGGATGGTGTGGGTCCTCGGGCGCATCTACAGCACCGGCACGCCCGAGGACTACAAGGCGGTGCATGCCCTGCAGGACCAGTTCACGGTCGTTCCGCTCAGCGCCTACGGCCAGTCGTACACGCCGCCGCAGGGCGTGGTCGACTCAGGCTTCGACATGAAGACGTCGGTTCGCAAGCAGGTGAACGCGCTGGACATCGATGCGTACTTCAGCCGCCTCGCGGAACTGATGAAGACCAATCCGCCGACCGCGCAGGATGCTCCGATGGTCGCGCG
The DNA here is from genome assembly GCA_963716855.1 of uncultured beta proteobacterium. Taxonomy (GTDB): domain Bacteria; phylum Pseudomonadota; class Gammaproteobacteria; order Burkholderiales; family SG8-39; genus JAGVSZ01. Next base: position 259,416 of record CAVQUV010000032.1, read on the forward strand.
CATGGCGAAAATCGGACTGGTTCCCGGCATGGACTTCGACCCGGCCAAGCTCGGCTTCCTGGATCGCGAGGCGATCAAGGTCGTCCCGAAGCTCGCGCTCGTCGAGATGGGGCTGCACTTGAAGAAGCAGAAGACGACGAACGGGTGGCTGTACTTCACCAAGGGCGTCGGCAACTTCGGCACCGACTACCTGACGCGGGGCATGGCGAATCTCCTCGGCCCCGGCTGGAACCGCCCGCAGGACGCCGTGTATCCGCTCTCGCAGAAGGACGCGAGCGGCGACGAATACGACGGCGCGAAGCACAAGTACGTCGTCCGCTTCGAGAAGGGGAAGCTGCCCCCCGCGGACGCCTTCTGGTCGCTCACGATGTACGACGGCGACTTCTTCTTCGTGCCGAATTTCATCAACCGCTACGACCTCGCCCAGCGCGACAAGCTCGTCGCCAACCCGGACGGCTCGATCGACATGTACCTGCAGGCGGACCCGCCCGGCAAGGACAAGGAGGCGAACTGGCTACCGGCACCGAAAGGGAAGTTCGTGCTGGTGATGCGCATCTACGCGCCCAGAAAGACGCCGCCGTCGATCCTCGATGGCTCGTGGGCGCCACCGCCGGTGAAGCCATCGCGTGGCCGTCACGGTGCAGCGGCCGAACAAGATGCGCGCCGAGCGCATTGGCGAGTTGATCACGCAGACTTTCTACTACGACGGCAAGTCGCTGGGCCTGAACCTGCCCCAGCAGAAGTACTACGCGGCCGCGGCGGTGCCGCCCACGCTCGAGGGGATGCTGGATTTCGCGCGCGACAAGCTAGGGGTCATCGCGCCCGGCGCCGATCTCGTCTACGCGAATGCCTACGAGCGGCTGACCGAAGGCCTGACCTCGGCCGTCGTCGTCGGCGAGGCGGTCGTCGGCGGCGTCCCGTGCGATCACATCGCGTTCCGCAACGCGGAAGTCGACTGGCAGATCTGGATTCAGCGGGGCGACAAGCCGCTGCCGCGGAAGTTCGTCATCACCTCGAAGCGGATGCCGCAGTCGCCGCAGTTCGTTTCAGTGATGTCGGACTGGGAAACGGCCCCCAAGATCACCGATGCCGCGTTCAACTTCACTCCGCCGAAGGGGTCGAAGAAGATCGACTTCCTGCCGATGGCGACGGCTTCACAGAAATAGCAAGGAGCAGACGATGAACAAGATCCTCAAGCCGGTTGCCCTGTGCGCCGGACTCGCCGTGGCGTTGAGCCTGCTGGACGCCTTCGAGGCTCCGCTCAAGTTCGGTTTCGTGCGCGACGCGGAAGCCATCATCGGCGTGGCGCCGGGTGGCAGCGTCGCGCGTCGTCACGCCGTCGTCGCCACCGAGGCGGTCGTCACGACCACCGCGGTCGCCGCGACCTCTGCCAACGCAAGCGCAGCCGCAGCGGCAAACGCGAATGCGCAGGCCGCAGCCGCTGCCGCCGCCAAGCCGCCGCCGCCGGCCCCCGCGCCGGGCACTCCGCTGCCGGTCGGAACGATCGTTACGACCTTGCCTCCGGGGTGCGTGGAGACCGATCTCAACGGCGTCGCGTACCAGCGGTGCGGCTCGACGTACTACAGGGCATCGATGATGGGGAGCAACCTGGTGTTCGTGGTGTCACAGCCGTGATCACGAACGACGTCAAGCGCCGCGGCGCCGACGAGGCATTCATCGGGAATCGCGGACGGCGCGCCGCCGCCCGCGGAGCGCGTGCCGCAGTGGTACACGCCGAATCCAAGGCCTGAGAGCAACGATGACAGCGGCGCGCATCGCGCAGGGCAACGGCCGCAAGCGCAGCCGGCTGATCGTGCTCGCCGTCGTCGCCGTGCTCGCGGCCGGCGGGATCCTTCCATCGAACGTGCTGGTCGCGCCGGGAAACGACCTTGACCCATGTCGGCTGTAGAAGGCCCGCTGAGTCCTAGGGTATCGATTTCAAAACGCAGGAGAGTCATATGAAATACGTTGAAGAGCGAGTCCAGAAGTTTGCCGCGCTGGTCGCCCTTGCTGGTGCGGTGCTCCTCGCCGGCTGCGCCACGCTCGACCAGAACATGGCCGCCTCCCGCAAAGCGAATCTGGTGCCCGGCAAACAGTTGCACGTGGTAGACAAGGGGGACAATCTCGTATTCTGCGAGGTGGCCTTGATCACCGGCACGAGCAAGGCCAACGCGATCGCCGATTTCTACAACTCCACGGGGACCGATGTCTGCACCCCCGAAAAGTTCGCAGCCCTCAACAAGGCGCAGATCCTCGAGCAGACCGGGGCCAGGGACGCTTTTCTCAATCCGTCGCGGCGTTGGATGTTCGATCAGCTTGATGTCTATGAGGACGGCATCGAGCGGACCTTCGGCGGCATCAAGATGACCTGGATGGGCGTGGTGGCAGTCGAGGAACTGGAGAAAGGGGTCACCAGGGGCCATTACGTACCCGGCTACATCTTTCGAGACAACCAGTACACGTTCAAGAAGGGCCGCGAGATCCATATCCTCGACGCGCCGAATGGCGAGGTTTTCGTGATGCAGTCGTTCACCAACTACAAGCAGCAGAAGGTCACTCTCGCCAACGCCAGGAATCTGGGCAGCGTGCTCACATTGCCGCCGGGCTGGAAGTTCCGCTCCGTGGTCCTCGATCGCGACCTGATCGTCAACCAGAAGCGTACCAACGGCCTTGCCCACGTCTTCCAGGACGACATGCTGAACGCCTACCAGGGCTCGGACGGCGGCAAGGCATTCAATTTCGTTCCTCGCTGAGCCATTCGGTCAAGGACGCCAAGGGGCGCAGCGCACCAGCGCCGAGTGTACCGGGGCGTTGCGAAGGCGGCGCCCAGATCTCGACAACGCACCATTTCTGACGCAAAGAGAGAACCATGGAAACTGGGAAGAAGCATCAAGTGGGCGATAGGCATCGTCGCCGCCCTCATCGTCGTCGCGGCCATCGTCTTGTATCCCAAGCTGGTCGTGACCCTGCCGAACGACGGCGCTGACGCGAAACTGATCACGTTCAAGGAAACGTACGGGCACCGCTACACCGAGATGTTCCTCATCGGCGGGAACGCGATTACCAAGAATCTGCGAGGCGAACGTCTACAACACCTGGGGTCTGAACGGCAGCGACACCACCGGGGATTCTTGTCCCGCGGCGCTGCTGGACAAGATCGACGTCAAGGCGATGGCGGAGCAGTACCACATGCTTGCCGTGTTCAAGAACGGCCCCCGCCTGTGGACGCTGGACTGGATCGAGGTCGATATGGGCAAGGAACTGGATTTCGGCGGCATGAAAGCACGCTGGGTGAATTGGCTGGATTTGAAGGGCATCAGCACGGAACCGGGTGCGGCCGACTACAAGAACATCACCGTCACGCGCCACACCAAGTTCGGCTTCAACAAGGGCACGCGGATATCCGTCTTGGACGACCCTGATGGCAACCCATGGGTCATGAAGTCATTCAGCCTCATCACCCTTCCGGATCAGAAGTTCGATGAGATCAGCACCCTTGGCAGCCGCCTGAAGCTTCCGGCGGGCTGGAAGTTCCGGTCAGTGGTGCTCGAGCAGGACCTGATCCTCACCCCGGACAAGGACGGCGTCGCTCACATCACGCAGGACGACTTCGGCAACACCTACGACCGCGCGGGCGGTCCCTACAGCAACGTCAAGCCGTAGGCCTCGGGCGGCCAGCCTTTTCGCGCGGATCGTGCAGGACGATCTGGAAAGCACCTACGACGCGTGCTTCGAGGAAGCCGGCCAGAAGAACTGAACGTTCAAGCCGTGAACCTGGAGGCGAGGGTCGTCGCGTAGATCGTGCAGGATGATCTGCTGAACACCTATTACCGTACTGACGGTGCCTACCGCAATTTCCGATCGTAGTCGCGAGTGTCCGCTTTCAGGCGGGGTGATTGACCGGAGTGGGTCGATTCTGTTGAAAAACTCGATCTCTGCTGACGATCGAAAAATGAGAGCCCTCCAGGGGCGCGCAGTTTGATTCGAGCTGAGGGGGTACACGGACGAGCTGATATCGCGACGTAGGGCCTCTGATTGGTCCACAAGCGGGAATTGGATGGCATTTCCGGTTGGATCCACGTCTAGCGGAAATGTGCCCTCGTCCCGATTTCGAGTTTTTCAACGGAATAGGTCGAATGCAGCCGGTCAGGCGACCTGAACCGCCTCAATCCAGTGCCCAGATCCATCCCACCGGGCGCGCCAGACATTCAAGGGTTTGCGAAATCGCAGGCGCTTCTCATTTCCGGGCAACGTAGCTAGGTCGTAGCCCCTTCCTCTTGTCATAACATCTCCACTTTCAGCATCGCATTGCCCCTCTCTAAAGGTTGCCCGGCTTCGCGCTCTGGTCACAGGAACGGCTCTAACGGCCGTCAGCAGCAAACCCCGCAGCCCTGACGATGGGTGCCCAGTGCGCGGTGTCGGCTGCGATGATTGCCGCGAGCTCGTCCGGCGTGGTTCCAGTGGGCTCCACGCCGAGGTCCGTGAGCTTCTCGCGGATCGCGGGCGTTCGGAGCGCCCTCGCGATCGCAGCCGAAAGGTGATCAATCAGCGGTTTCGGCGTCCCCGCCGGCGCGTAAACGGCGTTCCAACCAACCGCGACGACCGTTGGGAACCCCTGTTCTACGAACGTCGGCACCGCCGGCAGGCGCAGGGAGCGCCCGGTCCCCGACGTGGCGATGATGCGAAGCCTGCCGGCCCGCTCGAGCGCCAGGAAGTCGGCGAACGCGCTGATCGCCGCGGGGATCTGGCCTCCGATCAGCTCGGATTCAACCTGTGCGAGGCTGCTGTAGGAGACGTGGACCAGATCGATGCCGGTCGCGCGGCCGACCATCACGCCGAGCAGGTGCGGGACGCCGCCCGAACCGGCGGTACCGAAGGTCGCCCGCGGCGGATTCGCCTTTGCCCAGGCTACGAACTCGGGCACTGTTCGGGCCGGGTGATCCGGCCGGACCGCAAGGACAAACGAGTACCGCGCGACCTGGGCGACCGGGGCGAAGTCCTTCGAGGGCGTCGTAACTGAGGTCGCGGAAGACGAGCGGCGCCAGCACGGTCACGACGATCGGCGCCAGCAGGAACGTGGCGCCGTCGGCTGCGGCGTGCTTGAGCGCTTCCGCAGCGATGCGTCCGGTCGCGCCGGGCCTGTTCTCTACGACGACCGGCTGTCCGACGTACTCCCTGATGCCGTCGGCGACCAAGCGCGCGGTGAGGTCCGTCGTGCCGCCCGCGGCGACCGGAACGAGGATCCTGACGGGGCGCGCGAATGTTGCCTGTGCGTGAGCGTCCGGGGGTGCGATGCCCGCGGCAGCGCCCGCGAGCACGAACCGGATCAACCAGGCGCAGCGCACGTTGCGATCATTGACGGCAGCAATACAGGGGACGGAAGTCTCGCCGAGACCGCAATCGCGGTCAATCTCGAGGCCGGCGCCTGTTGGCTCTTGCTGCGGAGGCGCAACGGGCTGCTCTGCTGTCGAGCAAAGGGCGCGAACGCCCGATCTGCGCGAGCCAAGCGATCTCGCTAGACTAATGGCACACGGAACAACGTAACCGTCCGTAAATGGCTTCGCCCCTGCCTTCCAGGTTGATCGATCCGGCCCGTGCCGCCCCCGCGCTGGATTCCCCGTCCATCGGCGAGCTCCTGGCTTTTGAGCGACTGCTCGCAGAGCTGTCCGCGGGCTTCGTCAACTTGTCCGCGGCCAGCGTCGATGCTGCGATCACCGATGCGCTCCGGCGGATCGTCGGGCTGCTCGACGTGGACCGCGCGAACCTGATCGGCTTTGCGCCGCAGACGGGCGAGTCGTATCTCACGCACTCGTGGACCGTAGACGGCCTCGCTCCGGCGGTGCTGCGGTCGGTCTCCGGGGATTTTCCCTGGGCGATGCAGCGCCTCCAGTCCGGCCATCCGATCGTGTTCTCGCGGCTCGACGAACTGCCGGCCGAGGCCGCGGCCGACGGGGCGACCTGGCGGCGCGTCGGCGTGAAGGCCAACCTCACCGTGCCCATGACCGTCGGCGGGCGAATCGAAGGGGCGATCGCCATTGCCTCGTTCCGGCGCGAGCGTCATTGGTCGGAGGAGCTCGTTTTCAGGCTCGGCATCCTCGCGGATGTATTCGGCAATGCCCTCGCGTACAAGCGCGCGCGGGAGTCGCTCGACTCGGCGATGAGATTCGAGCGGCTGGTGTCCGGGATTCTGGCCGCCGTACTCACGACGGACCGCGCCGAGGACAGGGACCGCGTGATCGAGGCGGGCCTGCGCGATATGGCGTTCATCCTCGGCGCGGAGCGGGCCACGCTCTGGGAACGCATCGGGAGCGAGCCCCGAGTTCAGGAAGACGCACCGGTGGCTCGCCGCGGGTATGCCGGTCCCACCGGATCAGGCGGGCGGCGTCGTCATTCCCTGGATCAGCGCGCAGATCGTTGCAGGCTCGGTCGTCCGCTTCGCGAGCTACGCCGACCTGCCGCCCGAGGCAGCGGCGGACCTGCCGGCGCTCCGGGAGCTCGGCGTGCGCTCGCTCGTGATCGTCCCGCTCACGGTCTCCGGCGCCGTCGTCCGCGCACTGTCGTTCGCGACGGTGCACGAGGCGCGCGACTGGCCCGAGGCGCTGGTGCCGCGGATCGCGCTGCTCGGCGACGTGCTCGCGAGCGTGCTCGCGCGCGACGAGGCGCACCGCCGCGAGCAGGAGGCGAGTGCGCAGGCGGCGCACGCGACCCGCGTCGGCGCGATGGGGGCGTTCGCCGCCTCGCTCGCCCACGAGCTGACGCAGCCGCTCGCCGCCAGCCTCGCCAACGCGGAGACCGGCGTGCGGCTTCTCGCCGCCCCGGAGCCGGACCTCGACGAGCTGCGCGCGACGCTCGCGGACATCGTCGCCGACGAGCGCCGCGCCGGGGACCTGGTGCAGAAGCTGCGCCGTTTCCTGCGCCGCGGCGAGGTGGAGCGCGGGGAGCTCGACCTGCGCGAGGTGCTCGAGGAGGTCCTGCAGCTCGTCGGCAGGGAGGCGCAGGCGCGGGGCGTGCGGCTCCGCCTCGAGATCGCCGAGGCGCTGCCGAAGGTCGTCGGCGACCGGGTGCAGCTGCAGCAGGTCGTGCTCAATCTGCTCGTCGAACGCCATCGACGCCGTGGCGGCCGGCGACCGGCCCGCCCGCGAGGTCGCGGTGCTCGCGGGCCGTTGCGGCGACGGCGTGAGCGTCGAGGTGCGGGATTCGGGCGCCGGCATGGACGCGGAAACGCTCGCCCGGATCTTCCAGCCGTTCTTCACCACCAAGGCGAAGGGAATGGGGCTCGGGCTCTCGATCAGCCGGACGATCGTCGAGGCGCACGGCGGAACGCTCTCGGCGCACTCCGCGCCCGGGGAGGGGTCCACCTTCCGGATCGAGCTCCCCCTGCGGCCGTCCCGGCGCCACCGCTTGACCGCTTCCGCCGACGCCGGCACCGTCTTCGTCATCGACGACGACCCGTCGGTGCGTCGGGCGCTCGAGCGCCAGCTCCGGACCGCCGGCTTCCGCGTGGAAACCTTCGCGTCGGCGCAGGACTACGTGGCGCGCGCGCCGCAGGCGGGGATCGCCTGCATCGTGACCGACGTCCGCATGCCCGGCATGAGCGGGCTCGACCTGCAGGACTCGCTCGCGCAGGCCGGCCGCGCGCTGCCGATGGTGTTCATCACCGGCCACGGCGACATCCCGACCACCGTCCGCGCGATGAAGGGCGGCGCGGTCAACTTCCTGCCGAAACCGTTCGCCGAGCGCGAGATCCTCGCCGCGGTGGCGGAAGCGCTCGAGCGGAGCCGCGCGATCGAGCGGGAGCGCCGCGAGACCGGGAGCCTCCGCGCGCGCTACGAGGCGTTGACCGCCCGCGAGCGGGAAGTGCTCGCGCTCGTGGTCGCGGGGCTGCTGAACAAGGTCATCGCCGACCGGCTCGGGATCGCAGGAGACCACGATCAAGGTCCACCGCGGCCGGGTGATGGAGAAGATGGGGGCGGCGTCGCTCGCCGACCTGGTGCGGATGAGCGAGCGCCTCGGCCTCGCGCCCGACGCGGACCCGGCGCGGCGCTGACGCCGCGCCCGGCATCCGGCAGTACTACCAAAGTCGCATTTCCCGACGCAGCGCGTCGGCGGACACTTGCGCCGTGTTCGCGCCGCACCTCCCCGACCCGCACCCGTGAAAACCGCTTCCCTCGTCAGCGCGCGAAACGTGCTGCTGTTCTCCCTCGTCGCGGAGGGCGCGACGGGCCTCGTCGTGATACTGGCGCCGGGGCTCGTCGCGCAGCTGCTCTTCGGCGCGGACGTCGCGGGCGCGGCGTCGCGTACGGCCGCCTGCTCGGGATGACGTTGCTCGCGCTCGTCATCGCCTGCTGGCCGCGACGCGGACTGCGGCCGCGCTATCTCGCCTGGCTCGGGGTCGCCCACCGCCCGATGGGGATCCTGCTTGGCCGGCCGTGCGGAGCACGCGCTCGTGACGCTGCTCCTCGTCACCCGAATGCGTGACGCGCGACCGGCGACGGCGGGCGCGTGAACCCTGCGGCGCAGCACTCAAAGGAGAACGACGATGCTTTCGCGGCTCTTGCATCGGTGCTCGCAGCGCTCGCGCTCGTCGCACCCGCTGTGAACGGATGGATCGTCTCGTTCGAGGATCCTCCGGCTCCCGATTCCACCAAGGTCTAATTTCCCGCGTCGCACCCGCGGCGGATACTGAAAACGTGTCCACACCGAGACCCCGAGGACCGCGCGTGCTGCTCGTGGACGACGACGACTCGCTGCGCCGGGCGCTGGTGCGGACCCTCCGGCTGGAGGGATTCGACGTGACGGGCTACGCCAGCGTGGAGGCGCTGCTTGCGGCCGGCGTGCCCGAGCGCGACGCGTGCCTCGTCCTGGACGTGAACATGCCGGGGATCGACGGGATCGCGTTCAAGCGGACGCTCGTCGAAGCGGGCCGCGATCTGCCCACCGTCTTCATCACCGCGCTCGAGCCCGAGGACGTGAGCGGACCGCTCGCGGCGTTCGCGCCGGTCGCGGTGCTCTTCAAGCCCTTCAAGAACGAGGACCTGCTCGCGGCGATCGGCCGGGCAGGTGCGTGCATCGAAGCAACCCGGAACGGCGGAGCAAAGCCATGAGAAGAAAGTTCGTCCTCGCTGCGGTCAGAGCATCGCGAGCGCTGTTCGGATACGCGGCGGCACTGAAACGGTCTGATCAAACGCCAATGCTATGCTTGGACCGTTGCGCCAACGTGTCGAGATCGATACTCAAGTCTGTTCGAAGGAGACCAACTCCATGAGTTCACGCCTGTTCGCAGCAAGCTTGGCCGTCGTTGCGCTCGTGACGCTCGGCGCCTGCGATCGGAAGGAGCCCGAACCACCCGCACAGGCGAAGGCCGGAGCGGACGACGCAGCCAAGAAGGCGGCGGCGCGCCCCGGCCCAGCCGGCTGCGGCGCCGGCGCCTGCGCCGCAGCCGAATCCGGACCGCAACGCGTACTTCGGCGAGACGCACATTCACACCAGCTGGTCGGTCGACGCCTGGGTGATGGGCAACCGCATCACCGGCCCGGCCGACGCCTACAAGTACGCCCAGGGCGAGACGATCAAGCACCCGATGGGCTTCGACATCAAGATCGACACGCCGCTCGACTTCATGGGCGTGACCGATCACTCGGAGTATGTCGGCGTCACCAAGCAGGCCAACACCCCGGGGTCCTACGTGAGCAAGCTGCCCGAGGCGCAGCCGATGATCATGAAGGATCCGAACAGCAAGGAAGAGCAGAACCGGGTCTTCTCGTATCTGCTCAAGCTCAACGCGGGCGCGCCGGTGAAGGCGTTCATGGACCCGAAGATCACTTCCACGGTGTGGAAGGAAAACGTCAAGATCGCCGACGAGAACAATCATCCCGGCAAGTTCACCGCGTTCTGCTCGTACGAGTGGACGTCGATGCCGGGCAACCGCAACCTGCACCGCAACGTCTTCTTCCGGGCCTGCGACAAGGTGCCGGACTATCCATTCAGCTCGCTCGACTCCACTCGCCCCACGGAGCTGTGGAACTGGATGGACGCGCAGCGCAAGAGCGGCAACGAGCTGCTCGCGATCTCGCACAACGCCAACGTCAGCGACGGCTGGATGTACCCGGTCGACGTCGACAACACCACCGGGCGGCCGATCGACGCCGCCTGGGCGGCCGCGCGCGACCGCAACGAGCGCCTGGTCGAGATCAAGCAGGGCAAGGGACAATCGGAGACGCATCCCTTGCTGTCGCCCAACGACGAGTTCGCCAGCTACGAGCTGTATCCAGGCCATCCTCGGCCTTCCGGCCGACGTCGGCCGCATCGACCACATCACGGGCAGCTTCGCGCGCCAGGCGTTCAAGGACGGCATCGCCATGCAGGACACGCGCGGCTACAACCCGTACAAGTTCGGCATGGCCGGCGGCTCCGACTCGCACAACACCGGCAGCCCGTACCGCCAGGACAACTTCTTCGGCCTGCACGCCGATGCGGACGGGACGGTCGAGCGGCGCTTTGCCGGCGTACTGATCGGCGGCACCATGGACGTGCGCCTGGAAAACCCCGGCGGGCTGACCGGCGTGTGGGCCGAGGAGAACACCCGCGCTTCGCTGTGGGACGCGATGTACCGCAAGGAGACCTTCGGCGTCAGCGGCCCGCACATCAAGGTGCGCTTCTTCGGCGGCTGGGGCTACGACAAGGACATCCTGAACGCCGGCGACTGGGTGAAGCAGTCCTACGCAGGCGGCGTGCCGATGGGCGCGGACCTGCCGCCGATGCCCGCGGGCGGCAAGGGCACGGCCCCGAGGTTCGTCGTCTGGGCGGTGAAGGACCCGACCTCGGGCAATCTCGACCGCATCCAGGTCGTCAAGGGCTGGACGCAGAACGGCCAGAGCTTCGAGAAGGTCTTCGACGTCGCGTGGTCCGGCGACCGCAAGCCCGACAAGTGGTCCGGCCGCGTGCCGGCCATCCAGAGCACGGTGGACCTCGACAAGGCCACCTACACCAACAGCGTCGGCTCGACGGAGCTCAAGACGGTGTGGACGGATCCGGAGTTCGACGCGAGCCTGCACGCCTTCTACTACGCCCGCGTGCTGGAGATTCCCACGCCGCGCTGGACCCTCATCCAGGCCGTCAAGGCCGGGCTGCCGCCGCCCGACGTCGTGCCGCTCACGGGGCAGGAACGCGCCTGGAGCTCGCCGATCTGGTACACGCCGTCGGCCGAGGCGCGCAAGAACGCTCCGGCGGGCATGACCGTCACCGAGCTGAAGAAGAAGGGGGCCAGCGCCCTGAACGACGCGCAGCTGAAGGCGCTGATCGTCGGCAAGGCCTTCTGGGTGCGCAACAACGTGACCGGCGAGCAGTTCAGCCAGAACTTCACGACCGAAGGCCAGACGACCGTGTTCCGCGTCGGAACGAACGCCGTCGTGCCGAGCGCGTTACGGCAACGTCGAGCGCGACGGCTACCAGGGAACGACCAGCCGCCTACAAGATCGAGGGCGGCAAGCTCGTCACCTTCGTGTCGCAGGACCCGTACTCGGTCACGTTCTACAAGCTCGGCGACACCTACTACGCCGCGCGCAGCAACGAGTTCGGCTATGCCAACTACGAGATCATTCCGGCGCCGCAGATCGCGGTCAACCCGCTGACCGCGCTGTCCAACCAGTTCTCGATCGAGCTGGGGCTGACGGAAGAGCAGAAGAAGCAGATCGTCCCGATCCTCCAGCAGGAGCTCAAGCAACTCGGCGACACTGAAGAAGGACACCACGCTCAGCGGCGTGCAGAAGGTGGAGGCGTTGCGCAAGCTCGGCGTCTCCTTCGACGAGAAGATCTCGCCGCTGCTCAATCCGGAGCAGCAGCAGAAGTTCCAGGCCATGCGCGAGCAGATGCGGCGGCGGATCGATCGAGGAGATGGCCGACAAGGCGCTGGAGAAGGCTGAAAGCGGCAGTGTGAACAGTGGTTCGCCGGCGCGCGCAAGTAGCGCTGCGAGAGGCTGGAAGGCGAGTCGGAGCGTGGATCCGGCGATCCGGAAGCGGCAGACGACACGGGGTTTGCTCGCCGCGGTGCTGCTGTGCGTGAGCGCCGCGGCGGCTGCATGTCCCCTCTGTCTGGGTGCGGGCCAGCCGACCAAGGCACAGCAACTGGCCGCCGCGCAGCAGGCGGTGCTGGCGGTCCCGACCGCCGACGCGAGTCGGTTCCGTGTCATCGAAGTCATCAAGGGCGAGCGGCCTTCGAGCAGCACGATCGAGGGCGGGTACCCCCGCTTCGGTCCCGCGGCGGACGCCGCGGTGCCGAAGAGCGAAGCCGCTGCTGCTCGTGCGGGACGACCAGTTCCCGATCTGGGTCATCCTCGGCGCGATCGGCGCCGAGCAGTCGGGCTGGCTGCGCAAGCTCGCCGCGGGAAAGCGCGCCGACGGAAATGAGCGCGGAGGAGTGGCGCGCCCGCGTCGCGCTCGTCGTGCCCTATCTCGAGAATCCCGAGCCGCTGGTTGCCGAGATCGCGTACGGCGAGCTCGCCGCCGCGCCGTATGCCGCGATGCGGACGGCGAAGCCGCGCCTCGACGCACGCGCCGTCCGCGCGTGGCTGGCGGACCCGGAGCTCGCCGCGCGACACCGGCTTTACCTGCTGCTGCTGGGGTTTGCCGGCAATGCGCGGGACGCCGCTGCCCTCGAGCAGCGCCTGGAGGCGGCATGGAAATCGGGCGATGCGACGAACCTGGCCTCGATGCTGGCCGCGGACCTCGAGCTGCGCGGCGCGGCGCGCATGACATGGGTCGAAGAGAGATATCTGCGCGACCGCGCGCGCTCGGCGCCGGAGATCGAGGCGGCGCTGCTCGCGCTTTCGGTGCATGGCAACGCGAACGGCGTGATCCCGCGCGAGCGGGTGATCCAGTCCTACCGGATGTTCATGAAGGAGCACCAGGAGATCGCCGGATACGTCGCCCAGGACCTCGCGGCCTGGCAGTACTGGGACGCGGTGCCGGAGTACGTCGCGCTGATGCAGTCCGACGTCCGGCAGCAGTACCCGTCCCGGCTGGCGATTCTCGCGTACCTGCGGCAAAGTCCCTCGCGGAGGCGCGCGAGCTCGCCCTGCAGACCCAGGCCTTGCCGGGCATGCGCCAGTAGTCTCAATCTACTCCCGCGACCAACGCGCAATCCGGGCACAGTTCTGGTCGCATTGCAGCGTCTCTTGCCGATCCTATGAAGCGTCTGTTGCGCGAACCACTGATTCATTTCCTGCTGATCGGCGCGGTGCTGTTCGGCCTCTACGGCCTCACGCAGTCCGGACGCCCGGCGACCGCGCCGTCGAAGGAGATCCGGCTGTCGCTCGACGAGCTCGCGCAGCTCACCCTGCTGTTCCAGTCGCAGTGGCGCCGCCCGCCGACGCCGCAGGAGCTCGAGCGCATGGTCGAGAACAAGGTCCAGCAGGAGATCCTCTACCGCGAGGCGCTGGCGATGGGCCTCGACAAGGACGACGAGATCGTCAAGCGCCGCATGGCGCAGAAGATGCAGTTCCTGGCCGAGGACGTGGCCGCCGCGCGCGAGCCGACGACGGCCGAGCTCAAGAGCTGGTTCGAGAAGAACAGCGCCAAGTTCGCGCAGCCGCCCCGGCTGAGCTTCCGGCATCTGTACTTCTCGCCCGACCGGCGCGGCGCCCGCGCGCGAGACGATGCGGCGCAGGCGCTGGCGAAGCTCGCCGGCCAGCCGGTCGACGCGAAGATCGCGAGCTCGCTCGCCGACCCGTTCATGTTCCAGGACTACTACCGCGATCGCGCGCCCGACTATCTCGGCAAGGAATTCGGACCGCAGTTCGCTCTGGCGGTGGCCAAGCTTCCGCCCGGCTCGTGGCAGGGGCCCGTCGAGTCCGGCTTCGGCTGGCACCTCGTGTTCGTCGACACCGTGATTCCCGGCCGCGTACCGGCCTTCGAGGAGGTCGAGCCCGACGTCAGGACCGCGTGGCTCGGCGAGCAGAAGGCGCTTGCCTGGGAGAAGGCGTACAAGGAGATGCGCGCCAAGTACACGGTGCTGCTGCCCGCGCCGCCCGAGAGTTCCGCGGCCTCGTCGTCTTCGCCGATGACGAAAGGGCCCGCGCCACCGGGCGCGGCGGCGAAGTGATCGGCGTGCGCCGCATCGTCGGATACGTCGCGGCGGCGCTGCTCGTCCTGCTCGCCGGACTGCCGGCGGCGCGCGCCCACGAGGCCCGGCCCGCCTACCTCGAGCTCAAGGAAACCGCGCCCGGCCAGTTCAGCGTGCTCTGGCGCACGCCGGTGCTCGCGGGCATGCGCCTGCCGGTCGCGCTCAAGCTGCCCGACGGCGTGCGGAACGTCGAGGAGCCCGGCGTCCAGGAGCTGCCCGATTCGCTGGTCGAGCGGCGCTGGATCGACGCCGGGCCGAACGGCCTCGCGGGCAAGCGCATCGAGTTCCCCGGGCTTCAGCTCACGATCACCGACGTGCTCGTCCGCGATCGAGCGGCTCGACGGCACGCACTCGACCGAGCTCGTCCGTCCGTCGCAGCCGTGGCTCGAGATCGCGGCCCCGCGCGGCGCGCTGGCCACCGCGGGCGTCTTCCTCGCGCAGGGCATCGAGCACATCCTGCTCGGCGTCGATCACCTGCTGTTCGTGCTCGGCCTGCTGCTGATCGTGCGCACGCCGCTGGATGCTGGTGAAGACGATCACCGCGTTCACCGTCGCGCACAGCATCACGCTCGCCGATCGCCACGCTCGGCTACGCGCAGCGTGCCGGCGCCGCCGCTCAACGCCGCGATCGCGCTGTCGATCCTGTTCCTCGGGCCGGAGATCATCCGCGCGTGGCGCGGCGAGACGAGCTTCACGATCCGCCATCCCTGGGTCGTCGCGTTCGCGTTCGGGCTGCTGCACGGCTTCGGCTTCGCGAGCGGCCTCGCCGCGATCGGCCTGCCGCAGGCGCGACATTCCGCTCGCGCTGCTGATGTTCAACGTCGGCGTCGAGATCGGGCAGCTCGCCTTCGTCGCCCTGATCCTGCTCCTGGTTCGCGCGTTCAAGGTCCTCCAGGTGCGCTGGCCGCGGCCGGTCGAGCTCGCTGCCGGCCTACGTCGTCGGCTCGCTCGGCGCGTTCTGGACGATCCAGCGGCTCGTGCTGATGGTCGAGGGCGGGTGATGCGAACGCCGTCGGAGAACCGCCCGCTCATTGCCTGCGTCGCTCGCTGCGCTGGCCTCCCCCGCGTTCGCGCACGTGCAAGCGGGGCAGGCCACGGGATTCCTCGCCGGCCTGCTGCACCCGGTCTCGGGACTCGATCACGTGCTCGCGATGGTCGCAGTGGGACTCTGGGGGGCGCAGCTCGGCGCGCCGGCGATCTGGCTGCTCCCGGTCACGTTTCCGATCGTGATGGCGCTCGGCGGGTTCCTCGGCTTGCTCGGCGTTCCGCTGCCGGGCGTCGAGGTCGGCATCGCTGCCTCCGCGATCCTGCTCGGCGCCGCGGTGATGACCGAGCGCCGCCTGCCCCTCTATGCCGCCGCCGCGCTGGTCGGCCTCTTCGCCGTCTTTCACGGGCACGCGCACGGCACGGAGTTGCCCGCCGGGCAGAGCGCGCTTCTCTACAGCCTGGGCTTCGTCGTCGCCACCGGATGCCTGCACGCGATCGGCATCGCCATCGGCGCATCGCATCGCTGGCCGGCGGGCCGGATCGCGCTGCGGATCGCCGGCGGCGGCGTCGGACTCGCGGGCGTCTTCTTCCTGTGGCGCGCGATCGCGTGAAGCCGCCGCGCATCGGTGCCTGGGGCCGAGCGGCCTGCCGCGGACTCGCGCTGGCGTCGTGCGCCCCCCAGGCGCACGCGCACCTGGTCGAAACCGGTCTCGGACCGGTGTACGACGGCATCGCCCATTTCGCGCTGACGCCCGAAGACCTGATCCCGGCACTCGCGCTGGCGGTGCTCGCCGGATTGCGCGGCAGGGATCAAGCGCGGCGCGTGATCTTCGTGCTGCCTCTGGCGTGGCTGCTCGCAGGCTTCCTCGGGGCCGCGGCGAGAATCGCCCTGCCCGAGTCGCTCTCGTGGGTGCCGCTGCTCGTGCTGGGTGGCCTCGTCGCGGCCGACTTCCGGCTGCCGGTCGCCGCGACGACGGCGATCGCGGCCGCTGTCGGCCTCTTCCTCGGTCTTGCGAACGGCTACGCGATGGCGCAGGCGGGCCCCGGCGTCCGCGGCGTCGTCGGCATCGTCGGCGCGGTCTTCGTCGTCACGACCCTGGGCGCGGCGTGCGCCGCCGCGTGGCAGTCGGGATGGCTGCGCATCGCCTGGCGCGTCGCCGGAAGCTGGATCGCGGCGAGCGGACTGCTGCTGCTGGGCTGGTCCTTGCGGTAGCGGCGAAGGGCATGCCTCCTCCGGCTCGGGATTGCACCAAGGTCTAATTTGCTGCGCCGGGGCGACGGCGGATACTGGGACGGGGAAGTAGAGCCGGTCAGGAAAGTGCAATGAGTACCATTCGTCCATGTGAAGGAGGTCAGATGAGAATCACCCTGTACGCGCTGCTCGGGGCTGCCGCCGTTCTCGCCGGCTGCGCGGGCTCGCAGGCACCCGGCGCGGAGGCTGGCGGGTCGCAGGCGCAACTCATGTTCGTGCAAAGCGCGGAGGATCTCCGGGTCGATGCCGCCAGGAGCACCTTGCGGCTGGTCAAGGTCAATCCGCAGACCCTGTACTTCTCCGACCGGCCGCAGCGGATCGCCGGGAATCTCAAGATGGCCGACTACCTGAAGACGTGGAAGGAGGGGCGGGACAGTTTCAATGCGGATCCGCCGAACGCGACCCTCTCGGTCTACGAGCCGGGGCGCGCGGACCCGACGCTCGTGGTGGTCACGCTCATGAAGCCGGTCGTGGACGGCGCGGACCTCCTGTACACGTACAAGATCGTCGAGGGAACGATGCCGGCGAACGGCGGCGCGACGAGCCTGTTCATCGACTGGTACGGGGTCGGAGGCGGGGTCGGGCCGGGCTTCCACGGCGTCGGCGTGGGGCGCCGCGGCGTCGGCTGGCGCTGACGGCCGACGGGCATCGAATGGTAGGAAACGCTACGTGAATCGGCGATCGAGCACGATCGCCCTTAACAGAGGAGATCCATATGTTCCGGTTACGCTTTCGTTCGCGGCGAGCGCTTGCGCTCGCGCTCGCCGCACTGATCGCCCTGCCGCAGGCGGTTTTCGCGCAGGCGCCGGCCAAGTCCGCGCCGGCCAAGCCGGCGCCGGTGGCGATCTCGCAGCAGAAGGTGGAGCTGCTGTTCGTGCAGAACGCGACCGGCATCGAGTACGACAAGGCCAAGGGCACGCTGCGGATGAAGAACATCGCGCGCTCGACGCTGTTCTTCACCGACCGCCCGGTGCGCATGGCCGGGCACTACCACACGCGCGACGAGTTCCTGCCCCTGTGGAGCGAGGGCCCGGACAGCTTCGCCAAGAACCCGCCGAACGCGACGCTCTCGATGCTGGAAGTCGGCAAGGCGGACCTGCAGAACGCGGTGATCAATCTGAAGAACCCGCGCATGCAGGGCAAGGACTTGATCTACGACATCACGATCATCGAGGGCACGGTGCCGCAGTCGGCGGGCGACGCGGTGCTGTTCATCGACATCCTCGGGTTCTGGCGGCGCAACATCCGGCGCGTGGCGGTGATCGGGACGGCGGCGGCGGTGACCACCGCAGCGGTGGCCACCTCGAGCGCCGAGGCATCGGCCGCGGCGGCGCGGGCGGCCGCACCGCCCCCGCCCCCGGCGACGGTGAACGTGCAGGTGACCGAGAAGCCCGCGGCGCCGGCGCCGCAGTCGGCGACGACGCAGAAGCTCGAGCAGCTCAAGTCACTCCTGAACGAGGGCCTCATCACCCAGGCGCAGTACCAGAAGGCGTCGCAGCAGGTCCTCAACCGAGATGGTGCAGTGAAGTTCGACTAACTCCCGCTCCGCGGCTCGACGCGGCGGCGAATGTTCGCACCGCGTCGGCCGCTGCAATCGAAGGAGACGGAGCATGGAACGCAGCAGCAGCATACTTTCAACCACTCGCACCATCGCGGCGGCGATCGTCACGACAGCGC
This sequence comes from uncultured beta proteobacterium, assembly GCA_963716855.1. GTDB lineage: Bacteria > Pseudomonadota > Gammaproteobacteria > Burkholderiales > SG8-39 > JAGVSZ01. Next base: position 277,451 of record CAVQUV010000032.1, read on the forward strand.
TCGTCACAGGCTGCGCCGGCACCGGCGGCGGCATGGGCGGGGCGGGCGGCGTGATGGGCACGGACACCGGCAAGGGCGCGCTGTTCGGCGGCGCCACCGGCGCGCTGATCGGCGGGCTCGTCGATCACGCGGATCCGGCGGTCGGCATCCTGATCGGCGCGGCGGGCGGCGCGCTCGCCGGCGGGCTGATCGGCCACCACATGGACACGCAGAAGCAGAACCTCGCGCAGGTGCTCGCGCCCGAGGTCAACGCCGGCGATGCGTCCGTGGAGCTCCTCAAGAACCACGGCGTGCTCGTCAACATGACCGGCAACACGCGCTTCGCGCCGGGCTCGGCGGTCGTCAACCCGGCGTTCCTCGGCTCGCTGCAGAAAGTCGCTTCGGTCGCGCGGACCTACGGCAAGATCACCATCACGGTGATCGGCCACCCCGACAAGGGCGGCACCTATGCCGATCGCGAGCGGCTCTCGAGCCAGCGCGCCGAGGCGATCCGGCTGCAGCTGATCGGGATGGGCGTGCCTTCGATCCTCGTGAGCGCGTCGGGCAATCCGCGCAGCTCGTGGGAGGACGGCCGCGCCGAGCTGGTGATCCATCCGGTCATCGGCGGCTGACGCCTGCGCGGCCGATCGGGCGGACGCGCAGATGACGTTACGACGGAGTGCCCCTTTTCGGTGCGGCACCAGCGCGGCGGGCAGACCGTCCCGGGGAGCCGTGCGTCCCAAGACGACGGGGATTTGACGCGGCTCAAGGGGTGACTCCCCGAAGCCAATACGCTTCAACGTTTTTCTGCGTGACCTAGGAACCGAAGCACTTCGCATTGGAGCAAGACGCATGCACATGATCAAACGGACGGCGTTCGTTCTCGTCTCGATCGCCGGTGCGCTGTTGGCGGCGCCGGCGACGGCGCAGCAGGTCACCGGCACTTTGGGTTCGCCGAGCGCCACCACGAGCCTCAGCGGCCAGCAGCTGCCGCCGCCCGACCCGAAGTTCGGCGGCATTATCAAGGACGGTGCGCTGCAGTCGAAGCCGTGGTGGCCGCCGCGCGTCGTGCCGCCGAAGGGCGCGCCCAACGTGCTGCTGATCATCACGGACGACGCCGGTTTCGGCGTGCCGAGCACCTTCGGTGGCGTCATTCCTACACCTACGATGGACCGTATCGCCAAGGAGGGCCTGCGCTACAACCGGGTCTTTTCGACCGCGCTGTGCTCGCCGACGCGTGCAGCGCTGATCACAGGCCGCAATCACCACTCGGCCGGATTCGGCGTGATCTCGGAGCAGTCGACCGGCTTTCCCGGCTACAACAGCATCATCGCCAAGGACAAGGCGACGATCGGCCGCATCCTGCTCGACAACGGTTACTCGACGTCGTGGTTCGGCAAGAACCACAACACGCCAGCCTTTGCGGCCAGCCAGGTCGGCCCGTTCGATCAGTGGCCGAGCGGCATGGGTTTCGAGTACTTCTACGGTTTCGTCGGTGGCGACGCGAACCAGTGGGAGCCGAACCTCTTCCGCAACACGACCCAGATCTATCCGTTCCAGGGCAAGCCGGGCTGGAACCTCGTCACCGGCATGGCCGACGACGCGATCGACTACATGACGCGGATTAACCAGACGGACCCCTCCAAACCAATCTTCATCAAGTACGCGCCCGGCGCCACGCATGCGCCGCATCACCCGACCAAGGAATGGGTGGACAAGATCAGCGCGATGCACCTCTTCGACGACGGCTACGAGAAGCTGCGCGAGCGCATCTTCGAGAACCAGAAGCGGCTGGGCGTGATCCCCAAGGACGCGAAGCTGACGCCCTGGCCCAATGACGTCCTGAAGCCGTGGGATAAGCTCAGCGCGGAGGAGAAGAAGCTCTTCATCCGCCAGGTGGAGGTCTTCGCCGCCTATGCCGCCTACAGCGACCACGAGATCGGTCGCGTGATCCAGCACTTCCAGGACCTGGGCAAGCTCGACAACACGCTGGTCCTCTACATCAACGGCGACAACGGCACCAGCGCCGAGGGCGGGCCGATCGGGACCCCGAACGAAGTCGCGTTCTTCAACGGCGTCAGCGTGCCCGTCGACGTGCAGATGAAGTTCTACGACGTCTGGGGCACCGAGCAGACCTACAACCACATGTCGGCCGGCTGGTCGTGGGCCTTCGACACGCCGTTCGACTGGTTCAAGCAGAACGCCTCGAGGCTCGGCGGAACCAACCAGAACATGGTCGTGTCGTGGCCGGCGCGCATCAAAGACAAGGGGGGGCTCCGCGAGCAGTTCGTGCACGTCATCGACGTCGTGCCGACGATCCTCGAGGCCGCCGGCATTCGCGCGCCGCAGGTCGTCGACGGTATCAAGCAGGCGCCGATCGAAGGCACGAGCTTCGCCTACACCTTCGACGCGAAGAATGCCAAGGCGCCGTCGCGGCACAAGACCCAGTACTTCGAGATGATGGGCCAGTGGGCGCTGTACGACGACGGCTGGTTCCTGAGCACGAAGGTCGATCGTGCGCCCTGGGAGGCCTTCGGCGCGGCCAACCCGGATCCGCTGAACAACCAGGTGCTCGAGCTCTACAACCTGAACAAGGACTTCAGCCAGAGCGAGAACGTCGCGGCGAAGAACCCGCAGAAGGTCAAGGAGCTTAGGGAGAAATTCATCGCCGAGGCGAAGAAGTACCAGGTGTTCCCGATGGACGCGTCGGTCGCGGCGCGCCTCATCGCGCCACGACCGAACATCACCGCAGGGCGCACGGAGTTCGTCTACACGCGGCCGATGACCGGACTGCCGCAGGGCGACTCGCCGCTGCTGCTGAATACCTCCTACACGATCACTGCCGACATTGAAGTGCCGCAGGGCGGCGCCGAGGGCATGATCCTGACCTCGGGCGGGCGCTTCGCGGGCTACGGCTTCTACCTGCTGAAGGGCAGGCCGGTGTTCCTGTGGAACCTGGTCGATCTCGAGCGCGTGAAGTGGGAAGGGGCCGAGGCACTGGCCCCGGGCCGGCACACGGTCGAGTTCGAGTTCAAGTACGAGGGGATCGGCGTCGGCACGCTTGCGTTCAACAACTTCAGCGGCCTCGCCCAGCCCGGCACCGGCACGCTCAAGGTGGACGGCAAGGCGGTCGACTCGAAGCGGATGGCGAAGACGCTACCGATGATCCTGCAATGGGACGAGAGCTTCGACATCGGCTCCGACACGCTGACCGGCGTGAACGACGCCGACTACAAGCCGCCGTTCCCGCTGACCGCCAAGCTCAACAAGCTGACGATCAAGGTCGACCGCCCGCAGCTGTCGCCCGCGGACATCAAGAAGCTGCAGGCGGCGATGCAGGAAAAGGCGAAGCGCGATTGATCACGCCTCGAAGGCGTAGCGCGCAGACCGTGCCTGCGGCGCACGGTCTGCGCATCACGTCTTGCGCTTCGCTCACGCTGTCGGGAACGAAACTCTTCGAGGACCCGGAATTGCACTAACGCACAGTCGGCCATCTCCACTTCGCTATCGCAACCCCAAAGGAAGACCACCATGCAACGGCTCTCGCGAGCACTCGCCATCGTATCGATCGGGATCGCCATGACGCTGCCCGCAACCGCGGCGCGGGCCGTGGAAGTGCCCGCCGCCGCGCCGGTCATGGCGCAGCTCCTGTTCGTGCAGAACGCCCACGGCGTCGAGGTCGGCGGCGGGGGCAAGACGCTCACGCTCAAGGGCGTCAGCCCAACTACGCTCTTCTTCTCCGACCGCCCGGTGCGCATCGCCGGCCACTACCGCACGAACGAGTACCTCCAGTTCTGGAAGGCCGGTCCGGACAGCTTCCTCAAGGATCCGCCCAACGCCACGCTGTCGGTGTTCGAGAACGGCAAGGACGAGCTGTCGGACGTCGTCGTGACGCTGCGCAACCCGCGCGTGAGCGGCAACGACATCACGTACGACATCGCGTTGATCTCGGGGGCGCTGCCCAAGACGGGCGCCGGGCCGGCGTCGCTCTTCATCGACATCATCGGGCTGCCGTTCACGCCGCTCTCGTTCGCCGGCGTGGCGCGGCGCACCGCCTATCGCACGGTGGTATGGGGCGGTGCCGCGTCGGCCAGCGCGGCCGCGGCGTCGGCCTACTATCACCCGCCGGCGCCGTACTACTCCGCGCCGGTCGCGGTCACCTACCCTCCACCCGTCCCGACGGTCCACGTGACGGAGACGTTCCAGGCACCGCCGCCCGCGGCGCCCGCAGTGAGCAGCAGCCAGGCCGCGGCGGTAGCGAAGCTCAAGGAGCTGAAATCGCTGCAGAGCCAGGGTCTGATCACCGAGGCGCAGTACCAGGCCGAATCGCAGAAGCTCCTGAACCAGATCGTGCAGTAGGCGGCCGCACCCGCGGCCCATTGCGGCGTAAGATGCGCGGCGCCGTCAGCGGGGTGTCCGCCCCGAGCGGCCACCCCAAAGGAGGAGCCATGTTGATAATGAAAGATGCGGTACGCGTACTGGGTCTTGCCCTGATCGCGCTGTACGCCGTCGGTGCTGCAGCGCAAGAACGTCCCCCCTACGGGGCCGCGATCACCCTCGAGCAGGCGAAGAAGATCTCGGCCGGCGCGGTTGCGGAATCGGCGAAGAACGGCTGGCGCATGGCGATCGCGATCGTCGACAACCACGGCTTCCTCGTCTTCTACGAGAAGATGGACGACACGCAGACTGCCAGCGGCCAGATCGCAATCGACAAGGCAAAGGCGGCGGCGATGTTCCGCAGGCCGACCAAGGCATTCGAGGACGGCATCGCCAAGGGTCGGGTCGCATTGCTCGGCCTGACCGGCGCGACGCCCATCGAGGGCGGCGTGCCGATCATGGTCGGCGGCAAGGTCGCCGGCGGGATCGGCGTCAGCGGCGCGAACTCCGATCAGGATGCGGCTGCCGCGGTAGCCGGTCTCAAGGCGGCCGGTCTGTAGACCCGCGCCTCGCCTGGACAACAACGGCGCCTCGCGAGGCGCCGTTGTTGTTTGAGCAAGGCGTCGGACGGGCCGCCGATCGGCGCCCGCGCCCGCGCTCCGTCGTTCGGGCTCGCTGCTAGACGGCCACCTGCCGTCGGGCCGCAAGACTCACCACGTTGGCGTGAGCGGCCACGGCGCCAGTGGCGCCGTGGCTGTCCAGCCATTGGACGATGGGGAGGAATTCCTGCCGTTCGGAAGCGCTCTCCAGCGGGTCCATCTCGAACACGCCCAGGCCCTGCTCGGCCGCGCGGATGTAGGTGTCGGAGTCCCGGATCCGGGTCAGGAACGGCAGGCTCAGCGACTTCAGGAACCGCTCGAGCGGCTCGTACACGGGCATGGAGCTCCGCACCCGGTTGGCGACGACTACGACCTTGATGTTGCGCGACCGGACCCGGCCGAGCAGCAGGAGGTCCTTGAGGAAATCGGCCGTCGCGTGGACGTCAATCGACGACGGGCCGACAGGAATGACGACGAACTCCGCCTTGCCCATGAGGTCCTGCAGCAGGATCCCCTTCGCGCCGCCGGGCGCGTCGATGAGGAGAATTCCCGTGTCGGCCGGCACCCAGGTCTGCAGGCTGCGGAGTTGGTGGGCCTTCTGCGGCGCCGCATTCGCACCGTGGATGCGCGGCAGGTGTGCGGCGCGGGACTTCAGCCATTGCAGGCTGGAGCCCTGCGGGTCGTAGTCCTTGATCGCCACCCGGGCTCCGGCGGCGGCGTAGTAGCTGGCGAGATTGGTGGCGACCGTCGTCTTGCCGCACCCGCCCTTGGAGTTGATCACCAGCACCGTTCGCATGGCTCGAGACTCGCTCCCCCGTGTACGGGCGTTGGGGAAGCATCGGCCATGCCGACGCGGGGCCGGCAGGTTGCGTTTTTCACGGCGCCGCACAACAGAAATGAGAAAGCCGCCCGCAGGCGGCCCTTTCTTCTTTCCCCTCCTGGTCAGGAGGGGTGGCGCGAAGCGCCGGGGTGGTTGAATGGCGTCAGCACACCACCCCGCCTCGCTGCGCTCGGCACCCCTCCTCGGGGAGGAGGGGAATAGGGACGCGTCAGCCCTCCTGCTCGCGCCAGAGATCGAGGACGTCCTGCACCGGCCGGTCGCTGAACGAAAAGAGCACGCTCTCCCCGTCGGCCTCCAGCATGTACGGCATCCAGGACGGCACGACGAAGGTGTCCTTCGGGCTCCAGGCGAAGGTCTCGCCGCCGACTTTCACGCGGCCCTTGCCCTCGACCACCGAGTAGACCGTCGAGTCGGTCGAGCGGTAGGGTTTCCCGCGGAAGCCCTTCGGCAGGAGCTGCATGAAGGTGCCCATCGTCGGCATCGGCCAGCCGCCGGTGGCGGGGTTGGTGAACTTGAGCTTGTGGCCGTAGCACGCATGCGGCGCCTCGCTCTTCGCCAGCGTCGCGAGCGCCTCGCGCGTGCGCTCGTACGGATACCAGAAGAGCGGCGAAGTGCGCGACTTCGGCTTGTGATTGACCGGCAGCATGGTGTTGCCGAAGCTCGCGAACGACTCGCCGGAGGTGCGCGTCGTCTGCTGCGATTCTTCCGCGGGACGCTCGAGGAACTGCGCGTCCAGCAGCTCCACGATCGCGATGTCGAGGCCATCCAGCCACACCATCGGCTCGCTCGACGGATTGCCGTGGTCGTGCCAGGTCCACGACGGGGTGATGATGAAGTCGCCGGGGCTCATCGTGACGCGCTCGCCGTCGACCGCGGTGTAGGCGCCCTGGCCGTCCACGATGAAGCGCAGCGCCGATTGCGAGTGGCGGTGCGCCGGCGCGACCTCGCCCGGCAGGATCAGCTGCAGCCCCGCGTACAGGCTGTGCGTGACGCGCGACTGGCCGCGCAGGCCCGGGTTCTCGAGGATCAGCACCCGGCGCTCGGCCTCCTTCGCCGTGATGAGCTTGCCGGCCTCCAGGATCCACGGGCGGACCATGTCCCAGTTCCAGAGGTACGGCTTGCACGGCGTGTTGGGGGTCGCCGTGATGAGGCCGTGCAGCACTTCCCACAGCGGCGTGACGTTCGCCTTGTCGATCTTGTTGTAGAACGCATTGCGCTCGGCGGCGACCTCGTTTTTTTGCGGGGGCTTCGGGACGGCGGACATGGGCGTTCCTCGGGGATTGATCGGGTGACAAGGGGGCGCCCGCCATTTTCCGCTATCCGGCGGGGGCCATCAACGCCGTCGTCCATCCCGCTACCGTGGAGCACGGGGCTAAGATACCCGGCATTCCCACCCCGATCGCCGCGGAGGCCCTATGCCCGAACCCGTCCAGCCGAACGCTTCCGGCGAGGAGATCCGTGCGGCCGCCAGCGAGACCGTTCGTCAGGGAACCGACATCCGCGCAAAGGTGCACGAAATCACGCTGCTCGCGCTGCAGCGGCAGCGCTTCGACCGGCACGGTATTCGCGAGGTCGTCCGCAGCGTCACCGAAGGAATCGCGGTGGGCGCCGAGAAATCGGGCGGCGACGTCCGCATCGCGATGTCCGAGGCGCTGCGCGGGCTCGACCAGGCGCTGCGCACGTCCGCCGAGGCGGGCGACGTCGCGCTGAAGCAGCTCGCGCGGAGCAGCCGCAGCTTCTCCGATGCGGAGTTCAAGCAGGCGCTCGCGAACCTGCGCAAGCTCGAAGACGACTTCCTGAACACCGCCGACACGGTCGCGAGCGCGGCGAGCGCGCGCGTGCAGCCGGCGCTCCGCGAGGCGCTGCGCGCGGTGCGCAAGACCGGTACCGAGACCGGCAAGCAGGTCGCGCTCACGATGGGCGACTTCGCGCAGAAGTTCTCCGCGGCTTCGTTCGACGCCGCCATCACGGGCCTCGAGACCGCGAGCCAGGTCGGGCAGCGCTTCGCGCTCGTCGCGAGCGGCGTGCTCGGCGCGTTCGCGGACGCCCTGCGCGCGCCGCCGCCGCCGACCGGCAAGGAGCCTCCGAAAGGCGCGCCGGAGCCGCCCAAGGCGTCCTGATCCGGGTTTTCCCCCATGCTGCGCGAAACCGTCGGCGTGATGCGGGACCTCCCGCGTCTGCACGAGATCACGTCGGTCTTCATCCGTCACGGCCTCGGCGACCTCGTGCGCCGGGCCGGCATTGCCGGCGTCCTCGAGCGCGCCGGCCAGATGATCAGCTGGGGCGCGCGCGCCGAGAGCGCGCGTCTCGAACCCGCGACGCGCGCTCGCCTCGCGCTCGAGGAGCTCGGCCCGAGCTTCGTGAAGCTCGGCCAGCTGATGGCCACGCGCGTCGATCTCTTCCCGCCGAGCTGGATCGCCGAGTTCGAGAAGCTGCTCGCCGATACGCCCCCGGTCGCGTTCTCGGCGCTCCAGCCCGAGATCGAGCGCGCCCTCGGGCGCTCCCCGTTCGAGGTGTTCCGCGATCTCGATCCGGTCCCGCTCGCCTCGGCGTCGATCGCGCAGGTGCACCGCGCCCGCCTGCAGGACGGCACGCCGGTGGTGCTCAAGATCCGTCGTCCCGGTATCCGCGTAAAGGTCGAGGCGGACCTGCGCCTCCTCGCGCAGATCGCGCAGCTCATCGAGTCGGAGATCCCCGAGGCGCGCCGCTATCAGCCCACCGAGATCGCGGCGCAGTTCGCGCGCTCGCTCGAGCGCGAGCTCGACCTCGCGGTGGAGGCGCGCCACGTCGCGCGGCTGGCGAAGAACTTCGAGGGCGACCCGTACATCGTGATCCCCAAGGTCTACGGCGAGTGGACGAGCGAGGTCATGAACGTTCAGGAGCACGTCGATGCGATCCCCGGCACCGACGTCGCCGCCGTCAAGGCGGCGGGGCTCGACCCGACGCTGATCGCCGCGCGCGGCGTCGAATCGACGCTGAAGATGATCCTCATCGACGGCTTTTTCCATGCCGACCCTCATCCGGGCAACGTCCTCTTCCTGCCCGGCAACCGCATCGCGATGATCGACTGCGGCATGGTCGGGCGACTCTCGCCGACGCGGCGCAACCAGGTCGTCGACCTGCTCGCGGGGCTCGCGCACCTGGACGAGGAAGCGATGCTCGACGTGCTGCTCGACTGGGCGGGCGATGCGTACGTCGACGAGGCACGGCTCGCCGCGGACGTGAACGAGCTCGTGTACGACTATGAAGGGGTGCCACTCAAGGAGATCCGCATCGGGACGCTCGTGCGGGAGTTCGCGACGATCATCCGTCGGCACTCGATCGTCCTGCCGCCCGACCTCACGCTGATGTTCAAGGCGTTGATCACGATGGAGGGCCTCGGGCGGCAGTTCGACCCGGAGTTCCACATCCTCGACCACCTCACGCCGATGCTGCGCCGCGCGCTCGCGGAGCGCTACAAGCCGGCGGGCATCGTGCGCCGGGGGCGCGCCACGCTCGCGCAGGTCGCGGGTCTCCTCACGAGCGTTCCGCGCGATCTCGCGCGGCTGCTCCGCGACGCGCGCCGCGGCAAGACGCGGATCGACCTCGATCTCAAGCGCCTGGACCACTTCGGTCGCCAGCTCGACCGCACGATCGACCGCGCGACGATGGGTATCATGACGGCGTCGCTCGTCATCGGCTCCTCGATCGTGATGACGGTCAGCGGGGGACCCGACGTGTTCGGCATCCCGCTTCTGACCGCGTTCGGTGTGGTGGGCTACGTGCTGGCGTTCATGAACAGCATGTGGATCATCGTCGGGATGTGGCGTTCCGGAAAAAACTGACAGGGGGAGGCACCATGATCCGCGTACTGATCGCCGCGTTCCTGGCGGCGCTCGCGCCGAGCGCTTTCGCACAAGGCGCTTATCCCAACCGCACGATCAACATGGTGGTCGGGTTCGCGCCCGGCGGCGGGACCGATACCGTCGCGCGCATCGTGGCGAAGAAGGTCGGCGACAGCGTGGGCCAGACCGTGATCGTCGAGAATAAGGCCGGGGCCGGCGGCACGGTCGCCGTGCACCAGGTCGCGAAGAGCCCGCCCGACGGTTACACGATCGTGCTCGCGAACGTGGGATCGCTCGCGGTCGCGCCATACCTCATCGCGAAGCTGCCCTACGATCCGCTGCGCGATCTCGCCCCCATCACCATGGCGGTCGAGTTCCCGAACGTGCTCGTCGTGCAGCCGTCGATGCCGGCGAAGACGCTCGCCGAGTTCGTGCAGCTCGCGAAAGCCTCGCCGGGCACGATCGGTTACGGCTCCTCGGGGATCGGCGGCATCGGCCACCTCGCCGGCGCGCTGCTGGGGATCGTGGCCGACATCGACATCGTCCACGTGCCCTACAAAGGCGGCGGCCCGGCGATGCAGGACCTGCTGGGCGGGCAGATCCCGGCGATGATCGCGACGCCGCCGACCGCCCTCCCGCACGTCAAGGCCGGGAAGATCCGCGCGCTCGCGACCACCGGCGCCGCGCGCGCGGCGCTCATGCCCGACGTGCCGACGGTCGCCGAGTCGGGCTATCCCGGTTACGAGGCCACCAACTGGTATGCGTATCTCGCTCCGGCCGGAACGCCGAAGGACGTCCTCGCGCGGCTCCATCGCGAGCTGGTGGAGGCCCTCAACGCACCCGACGTGCGCGAGCAGCTCGACCGACAGGGCATCGAGGCGAAGCCGGGCACGCCCGAGGAGCTGACGAAGACCATGGAGCGCGAGCTCGCCACCTGGGGGAAAGTGGTCAAGACGGCGAAGATCCAGGCCAATTGAGGTCCGTCACCCCGGCGGACGCCGCGGTCCGGTCATGTGGCGCTACTCGCGCATGAACCCGCTCAGCTCCGGCGTGGTCAGCGCGCGGTCGAGATAGCCGAACGTTCCGGTGTCTTTCGCCTCGCGGGCGGCATCGAGCAGTCCGCGCATCGCCGCCCGATAGAGCGAGGTCGCGAGGCTGATGCGCCGCACGCCGGCCGCCTCGAGCTCGGCGACCGTGAACGACTTGCCCTTGATCCCGACCATGAAGTTGAACGGCTTCGACAGCGCGGCGCAGACCGTGCGCACCGCGGCGAGGTCGGGCAGGCCCGGCGCGAACAGCACGTCCGCGCCCGCCTTCTCGTAGGCCTGCAAGCGCCGGATCGTGTCGTCGAGATCCGGGTTGCCGCGCAGGAAGTTCTCCGCGCGCGCGGTCAGCATGAACGGGAAGGGCAGCGCGCGCGCCGCTTGCGCCGCCGCCGCGACGCGCTCGGTCGCGTGGCCGAGGTCGTAGAGCGGCCGGTCGCGGTTGCCCGTCGCGTCCTCGATCGAGCCGCCGACGAGCCCGACCTCGGCGGCGAGGCGGATCGTCTCCGCAGCGTCGGCCGGCGCGTCGCCGAAGCCCTTCTCGAGATCGGCCGAGACGGGGAGGTCGGTCGCCGCGACGATGGCGCGCGCATGCGCGAGCGCCTCGTCGCGCGTCACCTTGCCGTCGCGCTTGCCGAGGACGCCGGCGGACGCGCCGCTAGACGTCGCGAGCGCCTGGAATCCGAGCGCGGCGAGGATGCGCGCGGAGCCCGCGTCCCAGGGATTCGGGATCACGAACGCGCCGGGGCCGTCGTGCAGTGCACGAAAGCGCGCGGCCTTGTCGATCTGGGTCGCTGTCGTCACGGTTTCTTCACCTCTGAGGGCGAGCCACTAGACCTTAAGGTCGATTGACCGGTCCTTGGCCGCCGCATAGTTTCGACCTGCTGGTTTCCCTTTGCCGCGGGTCGGTGATTGCCCCGCCGCGCTGTTCGCCCGCCTGCTCGCCCAACCCCCTCGCAGGAGCACGGAGCCATGTCCACCACCTTGCTCGACTACACGCTCGACGATACCACCGTCAGCAACCCGGACGGCTCGTTCGAGCTGACGTTCACGGACGCGACGGTGGTCCCCGGACCGGGCGCCACCGCGGCCGGCAACTATCCGGACGCGCTCGACCTCGGGGCGTCGGGGAAGGGTGCCGTCGACGTGAGCACGCTCGCCATCGACCGCCGGCAGTTCACCCTGCGCGTCGTCTTCCAGGCGAACGGCTCGGTGACGGCGCGCGCAAACCTTCTCGAGTCGAACCGGCTCCCGTTCGCGCTGTTTCTCGCCCCGCGCAGTTCGACCGAGTTCGACCTCGTTGCGTCCGTTTCGCCCGTCGTGCACGGCTGGCGCGCCGCGACCACGCGGTTCGCCGCCGGCCTGAAGCCCGGGGTCTGGTACGTCGCCGACCTCGTGTACGACATCGACACGGTCGCCCTGTTCGTCGACGAGACGATCGTGTCCGTGCACGCCTTCTGGTGGGGCGCGATCGAAGCGATGGCCGGCCACGACCTCTTCGTCGGGACCTGGGTCGACGGCGCGCGCGACCACTTCGACGGCAAGATCGCCGCGATCAAGTGGCTCGCCGGCATTCCGGAGGCGCTGCAGGCGCAGGTCGACGAGCGCCGCTCGCATCCGGAGTGGTTCATCACGCACAAGCTCGAGTCGCTGCGCGAGCGGCTGGACCTCGGCGAGCCGCTCGCGGCGATTGCGTACCAATGGGGCAGCGGCGCCTACCTCCAGCCTTATCAATACGGCGCGCTCATGTACCACGACTCGGTGGGCGCGGCCTTCGAGCTGCACGGCGCGATCTATGCACTCTTCCGCAGCCTGCGCGGCGCGTCGGCGCTCGGCTATCTCGTCACCGATGAATCGCCCTCGACCAACCCGAGCGGACGCAAGAGCGTCTTCTCGAAGGGCGCCATCTACTGGTCGGACGCAACCGGCGCGGTGCAGGTCCTCGGTCAGATCTACCTCGACTACGAGGCGCTCGGCGAGGCGCGCGCGATCGGGTTCCCGCTCCACGCGGCGCGCTCGATCGCGGGCGGTCTCGAGCAGGAGTTCCAGGGCGCGCGCATGTACCACAAGAGCGGGCAGCCCAACGCGCACGAGGTGCACGGCGCGATCCTCGGGAAGTACCTCGCGTCGGGCGGCACGACGGTCTGGGGATTTCCCATCACTCACGAGACGGACGTGCGCCGGGGCGCCTTCGCGATCGGCAAGTTCTCGGAGTTCGAGCGCGCCACGATCTACTGGAGCTCGACGACCGGCGCGTTCGAGGTGCACGGCGACATCCGGCAGAAGTTCCGCGATCTCGGCGGGCCGGCCGGAAGCCTCGGCTTCCCGACTTCCGACGAGATGGACATTCCGGGGGTCGCGGGCGGCCGCTTCAACACCTTCCAGAACGGCAGCCTCCTCTGGTACGGCAGCGCGGACTCGATCGTGATCGCGCGGCCCTTCCGCCTGCGCATCGGCCGCATCAACTCCAAGGAGAGCGAAGGCTGGCTGATGGGCCAGAACGACATGTACATCTACATCAAGGTCATGGACGGCGCGCAGGTCGTCTACGACCGCCGCCGTCCGTCGAGCGGCGACTGGGGCGGCGACAACATCGTCGACGTCGATTTCACGATCCCCGTGGTCATCACGCCGAACGCCGCGAAAACCGTCACCCTGTCCATCGACGTGTGGGAGGCCGATCCCTTCGACGACGATCACCTCGGGAAGTGGACCAAGGTCCTCGATGCGTCCAACGGCTGGGGGTCTGACCGAGAACGGCGGCATCCTCAATTCCGGGCCGTTCTCCAAGATCAACTCGATCACGGCGGCGGTCCAGCCGGTCGTCGATTTCGCGAGCCTCAGCGACACCGAGAAGTTCTGGGGCGTGGCCAACCGGGGCACCGAGGACCTGAGCTACCAGCAGTACGCCGCGGCGTTCTCCGACGTCGACAGCGACACCGAGTGGTGGGACGTCACCGACTGGCTCGACAAGGCGTTCTACGAGCTCGTCGTCAAGAACCTCGCCGAAAGCGGCAACTGCTTCGGCATGAGCCTCGAGGCGATCTACTCGCGCAAGAGCCGGAGCCTCTTCTCGATGCCGTTGAACCGCTTCACCACGTGGAGCGTCGTCGAGCCGGAGGTGAACGTGCGCCACTGCTACCAGGTCGGCGCGGGACCGATCTGGTGGTTCGTCGGGGAGTTCCTGACCGGCAACACGCACGATCCGAAGGACGTGTTCACCTTCACCCGCGACGAGTTCAACCGCGGCAACCATCCGGTGATCTGCATCGCGCAGAACTACGACTTCAGCGGCGCGCCGCATTGCATCCTGCCGATCCACTGGGACTCGAGCTCGAAGCCCTGGCGCATCACCATCTCCGATCCGAACTTCCCGAACGAGCTCAAGACCCTGACGGTCGATCCCGACGACAACGAGTTCGAATACGTGGGCAGCAGCACCTACCGGGGCAGCGAGTGGACCGGCGGTCGCTTCCACTACATGCCCTACTCGCTCGTCTCGAGCGCGCCGCGCACGCCGGTCTGGGACGCGATCCTGCTCATTCTGGCCGGGACGCTCATCATCCTCGGCGACGATGCGCAGACCGAGAGCCTGACCGACGGCGACGGCCGCGACCTGGATGGGCACGGCAACCGCGCGCGCCAGCTGCTGCAGCAGGGCGACGCGCTCGCGGGTTTCTTCGTGCCCTTCAAGGGCTACGACCAGGCGAAGCGCGCGACGCGCCGGGGCGCCGCGTCGCGCCCGATCAGGCGGCGCGGCAAGGGCACCGTGGCCGGAGAGATTCTGATGCGCAGGCGCCTCGACAGCGACGAGAAGATCGTCGGTCCGGCGGGAGTCGACCTGTCCGCGCTGGCGTATCTGCCGCTGGCGGAGCTGACGTCGACCCGCAGCTTCCGCGCGATCCACAGCGCCCTGTTCGGGGAACGGCGGCCGACGGGCCGTGTCGCCGGCCGGGACCTCTATCACCTCGCGAGCGATCCGTCGGCGATGCGGAAGCTGAGCGCCGAGGCGCGGAAGACCATCCGCACCGCCGCGAGCGAGGCGATCCCGGGCGACTTCCGCCATTCCGTCGTCGGCCTGCGTCGCGGCGCGTTCAACTACGCGGTGAAGCACGGGCTGAGCGAGTTCCGACTCGGCTCGTCGCTCGCCCTCTCCGAGCGCATGCAGGTCGCCGTCGACCGCCCGGGCACCAGCACGAACGTGGTCAACGTGAAGGCCAACCGCGACAAGGTCATGCGTCTCGAGGTCGCGAACAAGCTCGGCGTGGCCGGCGACCACGTGCGGATCGCGGTCGAGCAGATCCCGGTCTCCGCCGCCGCGCCCCTGCAGCTCAACCTCAAGCCCGGCCTCGGCGGCCTCGAGGTGATGACCGGCGGCTCGCGCGTCGACGCCCGGATCGAGGTCACGGCGATCATCGATCGCAAGACCATCCGCCGTTCGTTCCGGCTGCCGCTCGAGGGCGGCGCGCGGCTGAAGCTGTCGAACGTGCTGTCTCAGCGGACGCTGGGGGTCTCGCGCATCGACAACCTTCTCGGCCCTGCGAGAGACGTCAAGATCATTACGAGCAGCCGCTGAGCGGGCGGGTGATCCGCGGGGCACCCGCCCCGCCCGCACCCGCGGCTACCCTCCCGCCCGTGCCCCGATCAGCGACCGCAACACCGTGCCGCGGGTGACGTCGGCCCAGAGCAGGCCGCCGGTCACCGTCCACGCGATCCCGTACCACACGCTGTCGGTGCCGGACCAGCGGCGGATCTTGATCGTGTACGTCTCGCCCGGCTGACCTTCGAACTCCGCGATCTCGTAGCTGTTGTCCCACGACCCGCTGTAGCCGACCTGGACGCCGCGGCTGTTGAAGACCTGCAGGTCGAGGTCGACCGTCAGCGTCGAGGCGATCGGCAGGTCGATCCCGAACAGGAAGGGGAACATCGTGATCTTGCTGTCCCACGCGAGCGCGACCTTGACGTGGCGCGGGGAGAAGAACGTGCTTCCCAGCTTGACGGAGTAGGAGAACGTCGTGCGGCCATTGGCTCCGATGTCGCTCGAGCGCAGCGTGCCGATGTCCCAGCCGCGGCCGGTCGCCGCGGCGTTGCGCGACCGGCGCTGCTTGGCGATGTTGACGGCTTCGAGCGCGTCGACGGCGCCGGACCCGTCCGAAGCTTCGACGTGGGCGACGACGTCCCGCCACCACGTCTGGCCGGTGACGTTGCGCTTCGCGCCCGCGAGCAGGATCGCCCGGCAGCCCTCGGGCCACGACTTGAGCGTGCCGTCGACGCTCTGGATCAGCGCCGCGCAGCCGGCCGCGGCCGGCGAGGCCATGCTGGTCCCGCTCATCGTCAGCCCGACGGTCGTGACCCCGGTGCCGTTCGCCGCGATCTCGGGCAGCTCCCGGTCGCCGTGCGACGTGGACGGGTTGCGGAAGACCGAGTCGCCGGACATCGCGCCCGCGGTGTCGTTGTGGTTGCCGACCCCGAGGCTGTTGTAGCCCTTGTGGTTGACGTACTCGCTCTCCGGGGGATCGATCTCGTCGTAGTCGCCCAGCCAGTAGTTCCCGGCGGCCTGGCAGATCGTCGGGTAGGGCCACTGCAGGACGAGCCAGTCCTTGTAGATGTCGTCGAACGACATCGATCCCGATTCGGGCTCGCTGTCGCGATGGAAGCTCTGGCTGATCACCGTGCAGCCCTTGTCCTTGGCGGCCCAGCGCAGCGCGTCGAGGTCCTTCGTGTTCGCGGAGTGCAGCGAGCAGGACGGCGCGTGGCCGTGGGGCTTGTTGGCCTCGATGTTCTTGACGATGCCGTGGGTGTGGCGGGCGTGGTCCGAGGTCGTCAGGCCGGAGGTCTTGTAGCGGGCGGTGATCGAGAGGTTGGTGGTGACGTCGGGCGCGTTCTCCCAGATGGCGACCTTCACGCCGGCGCCCTTGAAACCCAGCGAGTGAACGTTGTCGGAGTTCGCGATCGCGATCGAGTCCGCGAGGTCCTCGACGCCGCCCGTCTCGTGGAAGAAGAGGCCCGCGACCTCGGGCCGCGCGGCGATCGCGCGAACCTGCTCGCGCGAGAGGCTGGCATAGACGACCGGCGCCGACGGGTCGGCACGGCAGCTGCGAACGCGGTGCCCGGTTTCGAGGCTCGGCGCGAAGCCGCGCACGACCTTGGCGATCGCCTTGCCGCGCGCGACCGCCTGCCGGGTGGGGACCTTCGTCTCGCCGCGCTCATTCTTCTCGGACGGTTCGAGCGCTTCCGCGCAGTGCAGCCAGATCGCGACCGGTATGCGGGCGCTCGGGCCCAGCTTCTCCACCCGGGCGTGCAGCGATTCGTGGAGCTTGCCGAAGCGGCGCGCACGGTTCTTCATGATCCGCTCGAGGATGACGTCCGAATCGATCCTGCGGCCCGACTGGTCGAACGCGAGGCGCACCGGCGCGCCCGTGGCGCGATGGGCGACTTTCATGATCTCGATGAAGCGGCCGCCCGGCCGGCGATCGGCGGGCAGGCGCTCGGTCGAGAGATCGTTCACGCGGAGGCGAGAGATGCTCTCGACGCGAACGGCGCCGGAGACCTTTGCCTTCGAGTCGGTCACGAAAAAGGGGATCTCCATGCGATCGCCGATGCGGCGGCGGCGGTCCTTGCTCACGAGCCCGTCGACGATGAGGGTTTGCAGGCCGGGGGGAAGGCCCTTCTCCGAGGACCACGTGGCCATGCGCCCGCCGCGGGAGAGGCGCACGCGGCCGCGGACGCCCCGAACGACGAGTCCGCCCTGCGCCGAGTCCGGGTGGAGCGGATAGCGGGACTCGACCACGATCGACGCGGAGGAGAAGACGACTTCGTTCGGCGTTACGTTGGTCGACAGGGAAGGGCGTGCGGGCATTGGAGGCTCCTGTTCTTGGGCGTTGCGAGTCGCAACTTATGACCGGTGGATAACAACACGCCGGGCCGCGCCTCACAATCGACCCGATGGTTTAGATCGGTAGGACTGGAGGGAAGGCTCGGGAGCACGGCGTGATCCGCGCTCGATTTTCGAAACGCGAGCCTCGCGGGCCCGCCTGCAACTGTCGGAGTTCGTGCCGTGCTGCCCGCAGCCGGAAGAGGTGACTTCCTAACGTGCTTGGCCTGTCCGCCCGCCGGGCGTGATTGAAGCCGCCCGGGTCGCGGAATCGGGCGGCGTCACCTGCCGGGCGAATCCGCCAGCGCTTGCGCGACGCGTTCGGCCCAGGCCAACACCTGGGCCGGGCGCGAGCCGAAGCTCACCACGGCGATGCACAGGGTGTTCCGCGCGAAAAAAATCGCGGGCGGAGCGGCGGCCGGATGCTGAAACACGGCGAAACCGAGGTGAGGCGGGCCCTCGTCCAGCCGCGCCAGCTGGTTGCCCGCCAGGCGCTCGAGCAGTTCGTCGAGGGCCTCGGACGGGGACGCGCATTCGATCGCGTCGATCAGCACCCGCATCGCGGGCGACTCGACGGCATCGAACACCACCCGGTGCCACGGCCGCTCACTGGCGGCGCGCAGCGTTTCGGTCACCGACACGCGCCAGCCGTCCATCCGCAGCGCGGCCGCGTTGAAGGGCCGCGCTGCGGGCACCGCCTCGCGCGGCACACGCGCGCGAAGTTGCGCCAGGTCGTAGCGCGTGCCGAGCTCCTTGAGCGTTGCTTCGTCCATGTCAGGCCACCGTGCGGCGACGCGGGATGTTCTCGAGATTGCCGTTCCCGCTCGCGATCAGGCGGTAGCGGTAGTCGGTCGGCGCGTTCTGCCCGAAGTTCATCTTGATCGGATGCTGGGCAACGTGCACGTTGTCGCTGTAATTGTCGTCCATGTCGAGCTGCAGGCACCCGTCGTAAACGGGTTGGTTGACGCCGATCGCGGCCAGCCAGCAGATCTCGTGATAACCCCAGCTCCAGCTGACCCAGTCCGCCGCGTTGGCCGGATTGCCGTTGAGCGTGAGGAATTTGCGCGTCACCATGTTGAAGAAGCGCCCCTCCCAAAGGTCGCAGCCGAGCAGGTTGGCAAACGTGGTAACCGCATCGGCGCAATCGGTGCAATTCAGGACGAACGGCGCGGCGCTGTCCAGATGCGTCATGTACGAAGTCAGCTGATACGGCGGGCTGAACCCGAACATCGTTGCCGGCGTGTATCCCTGATTGCTCCGCGTGTTGATGGCGCGCGTAATGCGCGCCGCGGCAGCATCGGCATCGCCGGCGCCCACGGCCCACGTGCAGGCCTTCTCCAGCGCGTCGGCCCACGGCAGCTGCAGGTTGTTGGAGCTCGCGTTCTGTTCCCAGGGACCACGCGGGACGTCGAGCAGGGTAAAGATGCGATGAGTGGTGCGATCGAATTCGCGCCACCGGGCGAACCAGCGCGAACGGCGCCACTGCCACGCCCACTCCGTCGTGCGCGCGCCGACGGCGGCCACGGTGAGCTTGTGGTTGACGAGCGCGAACGTTTCGAGTGCCGAGTCGCCGTTCGTATCGAAGTGAACGATGCGCGCCTTCGCGTCGCCCAGCACGTTACCGACGAGCGCATGAACGAGCCACGCGATCAGCGCCAGCAACCAGCCAATGCAGCCGCTCGGCGTGGCGGGCGGAAGGTAGGCATCCAGGGCGCGAATCCGCAGCATGCCGCCCGGCGGACCACCGCGAAACTTGACGCGGATGGCGACGGTGCCGCTGATGGCGGCGCGCGCGTAGGCGGCCGGTTGCGGCGAGTGGCCGAACTTCCACTCGGGCGCGCGGATCGGCTGGCCGCCGGCGTTGCGCCGGATGTTCAGCGCATCGCCGCTGGCGGAGCTCTCGTCGTGGTTGAAGTGGATCTCGTCGACCCGCACCGCAGCCCCTCCCGCTCGGCGTTCTGCGAGCGACTCTTCATCGACCCATCCTGCGAAATAGTAGGACTACGACTCTGCGCGACGCAATCGGCTCTTTGGCTTATTGCCGACAGGCCGATGCGACAAGCGGGAGACGGGCCGAGAGTGCGGCGCAGAAGCAATGCAGTGCGGAGCGAGAGGAAAAGGCCCTAGGACTCGCTAAGGCCGCGATGCCCTGGCGCGCCCGGCAGGGTCTGAACCCACGCCCCCCTGGTTCGTAGCGGCTTGTGCATAAGCGGAGTAGAACAGATCCAGGATCCGCATCGCTTCGGCAAGCAGGGCATCGTCGCTCCGGGCCTTCTCCTTGATTCCCGTCAGCACGGTCTCCAAACCCTTGGCGTCCGCAACCGGAATACCGCCCACGTCGAGAAAGTGCACCGCGGTGCCGATCTTCGCGAGTGCCGGATCGTTCCCGAGGCCGAAGCTCGCGAGCAGGACTTCAAAGGTCACGCGGTTGCCCGCATGCGTGAACTCCGCGCCATCGAAATCGAAGCCTATGGCCTTCCGCGGACGATCGCGCGGACGTTCGATCCAAATGAACCGAGCCTCTCGATCGACGAATCGCTTGATGAGCCAGGCGCTGGCGAGGCGATCCACCCAAGGATCCTTCCGCGTTGCCCATACCCGCTTTTGGTACCTTGCGCCATTGACGGATCGCATCCGCTCCTTGGAAGGGCGGGGCTCCCCGAACGCATGCCCCCGCTGAAGTTCCCGCTTTAGCGCGGAGAGCGCGTCCGCAGCCTGGCGTTCGGCCTGGCCCGGAAAGAAATCGATCTGCGCCAGCCTATCGAACGAGCGCTGCAGCCGACGGACCGCCGTTTGCGCCTTGCGCGGACCGAGGCGCTGCAATGAAAGCTGCGCTTCCCTGATCGCCTTGACTAGCGTGCCGTAGTCTTGGCTCCGATCGAACAGCTTGCGGAGCTGCGCGAGATCTTCATCCTTGCCGGGACGCAGCTCCGCCGTCATCGCGAAGCCGCCGGCGGACTTAACCTCCGCTTCCATCTGCGCCAGAACCGCGGCGCGCGTCGAGCCCGCCGGCAAGACGTACACACCGTCCCGAAGCACCGCGCAGCCGCTTTCCTTCAACGCCCGCCAAACGCGCATCCGGATCGTCGAATTGCGCGCCGGGAGACTGAGAATCAACGCATCCAGGGCTGTCATGGTTGTTATAGTTATCACAACTATGTGATAGACACAACACAAAAACGTTGACATCCCGAGGCTGACAAAGTAAGCTGCCGACCCATGTAGGGTATGGCCGGCAATAAAGGCGGCTGCGCCCTAGCCGGGTTTTTCGCAGACACCCGGTCCACAAGGACGTTTCCGTCTCAAGCGCTGCTCTGTTCCCTTCGGGATAGGAGCGCTTATGTGGAACGGAAACGCAGTCTCGGTCGGGGTGTTTTCCCTGGCCGCCTCCATCGTCTCGATCGGCGGATGCGAGATCGGCACCGCACCTCGGGAGATCGCGCAGGACGTGCAGCAAGTCCAACTGCCCAGCGGACGGTATCAGATCGATCCGGAGCGCAATCGCGTTTGGTTTCTGACGCAGAAGGGCGTGTTCGTTTATGACGCCTCGCGGCCGGAGAGAGTGGCGGTGTCTCTTCCGGGCTGGGTGACGGTCGACACTCCTTACGGCTGCCTGCCGGATCTGGCGCTGGGGCCCAAAGGAGAGGCGGTGATCACGAGCAACACCCTGCCGACGCTTTGGCGCATCGATCCGGATACTCTCGCCGTGAGCCTGCACCCGCTGGCGCTCGATTCCGATACCGACAAGGATGTGGGCTTTTCAGGGCTCGTCTACTCATCCGAGCACGGGGGGTATTTCGCGGCGAGCTACATCCATGGCTCGCTCTGGAGAATCGACCCGCAGTTCAATAGAGCGCAGAAGATTCCGCTCTCCGCCCCGATACCGGAAGCGTGCGGGCTCGCCGTGCGGCCGCGCAGCGACCAACAGGCGCTCAACCGGCCGGCCGACTTGTGCGTGCGCACGCCGCGTGGCGGCTGGACCGTCGTCTTCGCTCGGGACCGGCGCTCCGCTTACGTGAGCGCTGCGCCGTGCACGGACCGTCCCTGGGCGATGGGCGCCGCGTGGCTGAAAGGGCATGGCCATGGATGACCTTGCAGGACGGGTCGCACGACATCGCCTACGGCTGTTGGGCATAAGGCGAATGTCTGGACGCGGCGCGGGTCTCGTACTCGCCGCGCGGGCGCTGCGCGCGCTCGCTGACGGCTTCGTGGCGGTTCTCCTGCCTGCTTATCTGCTCGCGCTCGGTCATGGCCAGCTCGAGGTCGGTCTCCTCAGCACTGCCGCACTCGTCGGTTCCGCGATCGCCACGCTTGCGGTGGGACGCTGGGGACATCGCTTCACCCTTCGGCGCCTGTTGTTGGCGGCCTCGGTCCTGATGGCAGCGACCGGCCTTGGTTTCGCCACGATTACGTCGCTGTGGCCGCTGCTCGTCGTCGCGTTCATGGGCCCGCTCAATCCGAGCGGTGGGGATGTGAGCGTCTTCCTGCCGCTGGAGCACACGGTTCTCGCAGCGTCCTCGTCGGCGGAGATCCGCACGAGCGTGTTCGCCCGGTACAGCTTCGTCGGCTCGGTCTTCGCCGCCGTGGGCGCGCTCGCGGCAGCGATTCCCGACTGGCTGGCGAGCCGGGCGGGCTGGCAGATGCTGGATGCGTTGCGCGCCATGTTCGTGGTGTACGCGGCCATCGGCGCCGTGGTCTGGGTGCTCTATCTGCGCATGCCTCGGCCGCCGCGAGCCGACGATAGAAAGCGGCCGTTATCGCTCGGGCCATCGCGACGCATCGTCTTCAGGCTCGCGGGCCTGTTCAGCGTCGATTCCTTCGCCGGAGGGCTGGTGATCAACGCGCTGCTTGCGCTATGGCTTTTCGAGCGCTTTGGCATGTCGCTCACCGGCGCCGGCGTCTTCTTCTTCTGGACCGGGTTGCTCAGCGCCGTATCCCAACTGGCGGCACCGGCGCTCGCGCGGCGCGTTGGCCTCGTCAACACCATGGTGTTCACGCACATTCCGGCGAGCCTGTGCCTGATCGCCGCCGCTTGCGCGCCATCGCTGGAGCTGGCGCTCGGGCTATTGCTCGCGCGCAGCCTGCTTTCGCAAATGGACGTGCCGGCGCGCAGCGCCTACGTCATGTCCGTGGTTACGCCGGACGAGCGTGCCGCCGCGGCGAGCTTTACCGCGGTTCCGCGCAGCCTTGCCTCCGCGATCAGTCCCTCGCTCGCCGGCGCGATGTTCGCGGCCGGGCTGTTGAGCGCCCCGCTCGTCGCTTGCGGACTGCTGAAGATCGCTTATGACGTTGCGTTGTTCGTTGGCTTCCGCAAAGTGGCGCCCCGCTCATAGCGCCTGCTCGGTCACGCCCGGCGAACCAAGCCCCAGCTCTGCGCGAGCGCCAATATAGGGCGCCTTGCACGGCTCGCCCATCGGCCGCGCCGAATGCTAACCCCCATGCGCCCGCTTCAGCTCGGCGATGTCGAGCTTCTTCATTTTCAGCATGGCCGTCATGGCTCTTTCGGATTTTGCGGAATCGGGATCATTGAGCATGTCGATCAGGACGCCGGGAACCACTTGCCACGAGGCGCCGTACTTGTCCTTGAGCCAGCCGCACTGCTGCGCCTTCTTGTCCCCGCCCGCGGATAGCTTCTCCCAGTAGTAGTCGACCTCTTCCTGGGTGTCGCAATAGACTTGGAACGAGATGGCCTCGTTGAACTTGAACACCGGGCCGCCGTTGAGCGCGGTGAACGTCTGCCCGTCGAGCTCGAATGCCACGGTCAATACCGTTCCCGCCGGCTTTCCGTGGACCTCGCGTCCGGCCTCTCCGTACCGGGTCACGGTCACGATCTTCGAATTGCGGAAGATCCCGGTGTAAAAGGCCACGGCTTCCTCGGCTTGATCGTCGAACCACAGGCATGGGGTGATCCTCTGGCCGAATCGCATGGTGCTTCTCCTGGTGGGGTCGAATCGCGGCGGGGATCGCCGTGACTACCCGCTAGTCGATTGCGGAGGCGAGCAATCGACATGCCCGAACGAGTTTCCTGCCGCCGAGGGCTGGCCCTCGACCTGGTCTGCCATCGCGAAAAGCCGACTGGGCAGCTTTGCCCGGCAGTCATTTGTCAAAGCTGTCTGTCTCGACCTCCAGGTACGCGCGGTTGATGTTCCTGCCGATGACATACGAGCGTTCCAGCGTGTCCCAGATCGAAAGGTCGAGCGACTTGCGGATCTCGCCCTCGCTCTGGCCGCTTCGGAAGCCTTCCTTGACGCCCGAATAGAAGCGGACCATGGCGTCGCGCAGAGCCATGACGTCGCTGAGAGTCATGAGGTCTCCGTGTCCCGGCACGAAATGCGCGACGCCGAGCGCTTGTATCTCGTCGAGCGTTTGGATCCAGTTCTTCACGAATGCCGTCCTGCAACGTCGGGACGACCCGGCTGACGAGCACGTCGCCCGCGACCAGCACGTTGTCGTCGGGTAGATGGACCAGCAGATCCCCGATCGTGTGCGATCCTCGTGGAACCCAGAATACGACGCGCACGCCGTGGATGAGCGTTTCCGTCCTCGTGCCCTCCGGGTAGGTGAGCCCGGCGGCCAGGGGCTTCGTTCCGGGGAGCTTGCGTCCGATATCGCGCTCCATGATCCCGAGCCACTCGGGTCCGGTCTCGAGCACCATCCTGCGGCACATCTCGGAGCTGATGAGGGTGGCCCCCGCGAACGCCCCATTACCCAGGTAGTGGTCGCCGTGGTGGTGCGTATTCACCACGTGCGTGACCGGCTTGTCCGTGATTCGGCGCACGGCGGTCGCGATGTGCCGGCCCACCTCGTCCGAGCCTCCGGAGTCGACAAGAATGACCCCTTTGTCGCCCACGATGACCGTCGAGTTGATCATGTAGCCCTGGTTGAAGCGATTCGCGTGCTGGATGGGACCCAGAAGGACGTACACCCGCTCGTTGATCTTGAGCGTCCGAGGTTCCGGAAACGTCTGCCCATGCGCTGCCGCGCCTAGGGCGAGGAGGGCGATCAGAGCGCCGAGTCGTCGCATGAGCGTCTAGGGCTAGCGCCCGCGATCAACGGGTGCGGCTCGACGGGTACGACCCACGACGAGTCCCGCGTCACGCATGAATCGAGGGCGCCCGAGCACGTGCGCGGAGACGTCCGGCCAGTGCCGCTGCAGCGACAAAGATGAGCGAGTAACCGAGCAAGAATGCTGCGCCCAGAACGAACAACGGGCCGACGCGCAGGAACAGCAGCTCGTAGCCGAGCTGCCCGACGAGCGCGCCGGCGTAGTGCGCCCACAGCGGCCGTGGCGCAAGCAGGCCCGCGAGCGATCCGGACACGGCGAGGCCAAGAACGTAGAAATAGCCGTCCGCATCCCATGGCTCGCGGTGACCAACCAGGAACGGGGACAGGGCCCACACGAGCGCGCTGGCTACCGTGGAGACCGACAGCGCCCACCACCACGAATGCGCCTTCATCGGGCCGAACGCGCGCCCTCACGGCGCGCCGCTTGCGGCGCGTCCGCCGCAAAGCACGGTTCGGCACCCGCGGGCACGGCATCCCGAAGGGCGCGAAGCCGCGGTAGCAGGCCCACCTCGCAGGCCTTTATCTGCAGCCCGAGATACCTGGAGTAGATGCGGCACTGGGCCAGGCTGCCGGCGATGAACCAGAGGCCCGGCTGCCCGGTGCGCGTGAACATGTTTCGCAGCTCCTGTTCATCGCCGAATCCCCAAATGGGACCCACGCGGGCCGCGACATCGTCGCCGAACAGCTTTCGAACCAGATATTCCTGGCCCTTGTAGCCGGTCGCCAACACGATGAGATCCGCGGCGAGCGTTTCACCGGTGCGCATACGCGCGCCTTCTGCGACGAACCGGGCAATGTCGGAGAACTGCACCAGTCCTATTCGACCTTCGACGATCAAATCGGAACAGCCGACGTTGAAGTAGTAGCCGCCGCCGCGGGTGAGGTACTTGAACTGCCAGCCCGTCCCGTCTTCCCCGAAATCGAGCTTGAACCCAACGCGCTCCAGCCCGTCGAGCAGTTCCCGGTCCAGGGTCTTCGCCTGTTCGGTCAGCAGGATGTGGCTCTTCCTTGCCAGCGGAAGCGGGATGGAGGTCGTGATGAGGTCGCAGTCCTCCAGCGGAGGTCCTTCGTCATACAACCCGTAGGCAAGCTGCGCGCTCGGCTCGATATTGACGATCAGGCTCGAACTGCGTTGAACGAGCGTGACCTTCGCCCCGCTCGAGTACAGGTCCTGCGCAATATCGTGGCCGCTGTTGCCGGTGCCGATGACGAGGGCATTCTTGCCCTTCCACGCCTCGCCGTCGTCGTACCGGCTGGAGTGCAGAACCTTGCCGGCGAAGTTCCGTAGCGTCGGGAAATCCGGAAGGTTCGGAATTCCGCTGACGCCTGTCGCCATGACGACGTGCCGCGGGCGAAGCTCCCGCTCGGTGCCGTCCGCCCGGCGCAGCACGACGGACCAGTGTCCCTCCGTTTCATCGTACGCGCCGCCCATGAATTCCGTGGCCGGCCAGTAGTTGAGCTCCATGCTCTCCACGTAGGCCTCGAACCAGCCGGCAAGCTTGTCCTTGGGAATGTAGGCCGGCCAGTTCGGTGGAAAAGGCATGTACGGAAGGTGGTTGACCTGCACCTGGTTGTGCAGGGTCAGCGCGTGATACCGGTTGCGCCAGTTGTCGCCGATGCGCCGTTCTCGATCCACGATCAGCGTATCGACCTGCAATTGGGTCAGGCGCGCGGCGATCGACAGCCCGGCCTGCCCCCCGCCCACGACCAGCACGACCGGATCCCTCTCGACATACTCGGCTGCGGATTTCCTGAGGTCCAGCCAGTTGGGGCCTCGGAAATCGCGCGAATAGGATTCACCCGTCGGCCGTGATTTCCCGACCTGTTCCTCGAACCCCTTCAATTCGTCGAGCGCTGTAAGCAGCGTCCACGCTTTCAGCGTGTCCCCATCGCCGGCATCGGGGATCAGCCGTAGAACCCCGCTGCCCCGGCCCTCGGCGGTTTCGAATCTGAAGATCGCTTCGATCGCGCTGGTGCCCGCGCGCGTCACGCGGCGGGGCGCAGTCCGGCGGGGATCCGTCCTGAAGCCGGTCGGATTTGCCCGGCCGACGTGCGCTTTCAACTCTCTGAGAATAGCGTCCGAGCCGTTGACCGTCCTGATGTGCCAGGTCAGGGCCAGTACATCGCGCCAATGGCTGTCGGGATGGAACAGAGTCTCGAGCAGAACGTCGTCGGGTTCCGCAAGCGCCCTTTCGAACTGCGCAAGCCAATCGTCTGCGATCGTCGCGATGGTGTCTGTTCCACCCAGCATTCGCGCCCCCAAGCTATCGATCTGCGCCGCGGCCTCGGACTCTGTAACTTACACCTACGTTCTTACTGACGCTCAACGAACGCGGTGAGCGGTCCGCTGCACGGGCGGGTTGGGTCTCAGCATGACCCGCCAGGCGCGAAGCTTGCCGGCAAACGACATCGAGGCATGGGCGGGACTTGTGGATGGGAGGCGTGTGTAGCGGAGAGAATTGCCCTCGAGATCCCCCAGTACGTGCCGTTTGAAGCAAGCCTCCGCTTTCGCGCCGTTGAAAAGAACATGCGAGATCTTTGCGTGAGTGCGGAAAAACGTCCGGAAGTCGTTTGCGATCTGGGTGTCACGCTCGATCATGGAATCCAGGCTCCCCTCCCGTATGCATGAGTGAAGCACGTCCCAGAGGGCGATTCGAGCCGACTTCAGCGCACGAACCCTCGCGCTGTAGGGAGCCGTCGCATCAAGCTGCAGAAGCTCGGACATGATCCGCCAAAATGCATTTTGAGCATGCGCGTAGTACTGACCTGCAACGAGAGATGCGCGTCCCGGCATGCTCCCGAGGATGAGAATCTCAGCGTTCCGGTCTTCGATGGGTTCGAAACTGTGTACGCGCGCCATGGTCGAAAGGCCCAACGGTTCCGCTCAGCGGCCGCCTCGAAGCGGGCGAAATTCCGCTTCGAGGCGGTCCGCTGCATCGGATGGTTCGGCGTCCGCGCGAACCCTAATCGACCTCACTGTTCCGCTGTGGTCGGATCGATCACCGACCGCACGCGGGCGACCGTATTGGCGGGGAATCCCCCTTTCTGCGCGTGCTGCTTCACGGTCTCCTCGTCGGGCGCGATGTACACGCAATAGACCTTGTCATCGGTCACGAAGCTCTGAACCCACTGGATCTTCGGGCCCATGCCGTGCAAGACGCTGCACGACTTCTGCGAGATCGCTTGCAGCTCCTGCCGCGGCAGCTTTCCAGCTCCGACGATCTCGCGCTCGATTACGAATCTAGGCATCGTGTTCTCCTTTGGGCTGTCAGTCGGGCGCGCAGGGTGCGGCCCGTGGCGGCAAGCCTGCGGTGCGCGATGGCGGTTGTATTGAGGCCAACGCCCCGGCACGGTGTCGGACACGTGCGGCCTGCCAGGGACAATAGTCCCGGGCTAGGGTGAACTGGTCAGCCCGCCTGGGGTCCCGAGACCCGCATCGCGGGCACGCACGATGGCCTGGTAGCGGTGCTCCACGCCGATCTTGTCGAAAACGCGCGTTATGTGGTTGCGCACCGTTTTCTCGGACAGTTCCAGCGACGCGGCGATCTCCGCGTTGTCCAGTCCACGGGCGATGCATTCGAGGACGTTGCGCTCGCGCGGCGTCAGATCGCCGAGTGGCAGGGCGCTGCGGGCCGCGGCACGCGCCGCGCCGGGCTCGCCGAGAAAGCTGCGAACTTCGGCGAGAAGCCGCGGCCACGCCGGCTCGTCGGGGAGCGGCATGTGGTTTTCGCTGTCGAGCTGGACGAACCGGCAATTGGGAATCAGGCCCGCGAGCATGCGACCTTCCTCGATCGGCACGACTGCATCGCGCTCCGGATGGATCACGAGGACAGGGCACCTGATGTGCCGTGCCGTCTGCGTCACGTCGACATTCCAGCCGATGCGCAGCAATCTGACGGCCGTCTCCGGGGAAGTCGCTGCGCGCTGCTGCTCGGACCAGGAACGAAGGTGCTCCAGGGTGCCGCCGGGCTGGAACTGCGAGGCCCATACCTGCAGGAAGGCGTGGTTCTCCTGCCCCCAGCCGAGCTGCGTGAGATCGAGGAGGACTCTTGCTTTTGCGACCTGGTTCGGCAGATCGGTGCGGTTCAAGCGACCGCGCGCGTAGGTCCCGTAGAGGACCAGATGGCTCACCCGCTCGGGATGGCGGGCTGCGTACGCCATAGCGATCGGGCCGCCCTGGCAGGTCCCGAGCAACGCGAATTGCTCAAATCCGGCAGCTTCGACAACGCGTTCGAAATCGCGCACCCACGTCTCGAAGGAGACGTCGCCGAACTCCCGGTCCGAAAGCCCACAGCCGCGGGAGTCGTAGCGCACCACCGTGTGCTCGCGCGAGAAGGCCTCAAGCCACGGCCGCCACGCCAGACTGCGCCATTGATGTTCGAGGTGAGTCAGCCAGCTCGCGGACATCACCAGAGGCGGTCCCTCGCCGCTGATTGCATAGGCGAGCTTCGCGCCGTCGGCGGTGCTGCAAAAACGGATCTCCTGGTTCATGCGCGTGGCACGCGGATACGGCCTCGAAACCATGGTACTCCCGGCCAACCCGCCACGAAAGGGTGACGCCTGCCGGCATTCATCCTCTTGAACCGGTGTCCCGCTTCGCAACGGAAGGTGGTCCCTCTGCTGCAATGTCCGAAAACGGCCAGACAGGGCCGGCCGTTGCGCTCACAATGCACGCATGATTCTCGACTCCCGCATCTGCTACCGGGCGCTCAAGGCGCGCGACGCCAGATTCGACGGCCGCTTCTTCGTTGCGGTCTCGTCGACGCGCATCTATTGCCGCCCGGTCTGCACGGTCAAGCCGCCCAAGCGCGGGAACTGCCGCTTCTTTCCGAGCGCGGCGGCCGCGGAGTCGAGCGGCTACCGGCCGTGCCTGCGCTGCCGGCCCGAGCTGGCGCCAGGCAACGCGAGCGTGGATGCGACGACGCGCCTCGCCCAGGCCGCCGCGAGCATGATGGAAGACCGGACGCTGGACAAGGAGGGGCTGGACACCCTCGCCGCGCGCTTGGGCATCACCGACCGTCACCTGCGCCGCGCTTTTGGCGCCGAGTTCGGCGTCTCGCCGGTGGAATTCGCGCAGACGCAAAGGTTGCTGCTGGCGAAGCGCCTCCTGACCGATACCGCGCTGCCCGTCACCGAAGTGGCATTCGCAAGCGGCTTCGGAAGCGTGCGGCGCTTCAATGCGCTCTTCAAGCAGCGCTACCGCCTCAGACCCGGTCAATTGCGCGGGCCGCGGCGGGGCGGTGTTCCGGCAGCCGCTGCAGTCGACGTGCTCAACTTCGAGCTGAGCTTTCGGCCGCCGTTCGATTGGTCCGCGGTGAGCGCATTTCTCGGCGCGCGCTCGATTGCCGGCGTCGAAGCCGTGGAGGGCAGCTGCTATCGCCGCACGGTGCGCATCCCGAGCGATGGCAAGGAGCATGTTGGCTGGATTGCGGTCGAGAGGTCGCCCAAGAATCCCACGCTGCGCGTCGCCGTCTCCGCATCGCTCGCCAAGGTGCTCCCGCCGGTGCTCTCGCGCGTCAAGGCGCTGATGGATCTCGCATGCCATCCCGCGGAGGTGGCCCAGGCGCTTGGCACACTGGCAAAGCGGCATCCCGGATTGCGCGTGCCCGGCGCGTTCGATGGTTTCGAGATGGCGGTGCGCGCGATCCTCGGCCAGCAGGTGACGGTGGCTGCGGCGAGCACCGTTGCGGGTCGGTTCGCCGCAGCGTTCGGCGATCCCATCGCGACCCCGTTCGGTTCGCTTACGACACTGTTTCCAACGGCGATGCGTGTTGCCGCTTTATCACCGGGAAGCATCGCGCGGCTCGGCATGCCCGGCGCGCGCGCTCGCACCGTCGTCGCGCTCGCACGCGCGGTGGCGGACGGACGCCTCGTTCTGACGCCGAACGTCGACATCGAGGCGACGCTCGACCGGCTGCGCGCACTGCCGGGTGTGGGGGAATGGACCGCGCAATACATCGCGATGCGGGCGCTCTCCTGGCCGGACGCATTTCCACACACGGATCTGGGAGTGATGAAAGCGCTCGGCGAGACCGGCGCACGCCGCGTGCTGGCCGCGGGCGAAGCCTGGCGGCCCTGGCGCGCGTACGCCGTGATGCATCTATGGCAATCACTGACAAAGGAATGATCATGCACTACTACGATCTCTATGAAAGTCCCCACGGGCAGATGCTGCTCGTCGCAGACGGCGAAGGACTTTCCGGCGTCTACTTCGACGGCCAGAAATATCTTCCGCAGGTCGAGTCGGGTTGGCGGCGGGATGCGCGCCACGCACCACTGCGTCAGGCGACGCGCGAACTGGCCGAATACTTCGGCGGCGAGCGCGAGCGCTTCGAGACCGCGCTCGCGCCGGAAGGCACGCCGTTTCAGCGGTCCGTGTGGAAGGCCATCTCCACGGTCGGTTTCGGCAAGACCATCAGCTACGGCGAGCTTGCGCGCCGCACCGGATGGCCGGGCAGCGCGCGCGCCGCGGGCGCCGCAACCGGGCGCAATCCGATCAGCATCATCGTTCCCTGTCACCGCATCGTCGGTTCGAACGGCAGCCTAACGGGTTATGCGGGCGGGCTCGATCGAAAGCGCGCGCTGCTCGCGCTTGAGTCGGGAATCCCGGACTTGCTATCTGCAGCCTAACGCGGGTTGACGGGCGCGCCGCTTACGGCGTGTCCTCTGCAAGCGGATGTTTCGGGACATCTCTTAGTGCCGGCTGACGATCCCGCTAACCGGCGCGCGCTGCTTTTGCGCGCGTGCGTGTTGAGCAAAGGATTGGAGCGCTACTCGGGACATGATCTTGCGTCAGGCCTGGAACATCCCTCACTTTGAAGTGCCTCCGGCAGGCTCCATACCCTGAGCCTTGATTATGGGAATGGCAGTCGGCCCCGTGAGGAACCTGATCAAGGCCATCGCCGCCTCCGGAGCTTTTGAGTCGGCGCTGATTCCCGCTGTAAACGCGACATATGACTGTATCTCCGCCGGCAGTGGGCCGACTAGGTCGACACCCGGGGTCGTCAGAATTTGAGTGATGACGACCATGCCGAGTTCGATCTCGCCCTTGGCGACAAGCTCGGAAACTATGTCGGAGTCCGGCCGTGTCACTTTCGACTTGATGGCATCGGCAATTCCGAGGCGCTCAAGCAAGCCCGCCACATAAATGCCGCTCCCAGATTTTAGGTAGGCGATCGACTTCGCGTCGAGCAATGCACGCTTGAATGCCTCGACCGAACTGATGTCAGGCTTGCGTGCGCCCGCGCGCACTTCCACGCCGATACCCGAGCGCGCGATATCGGTACGCGTCGCCGCGACGATCTTGCCGTCCTTGATCCAACCATCGACCGGGCCTGCCCCGCTGATCAAGACATCGAATGTTTCGCCCGCGTTGGCGCGCCTCGCGAAATCTGCAGGCAAACCACTGTAGACACTGAGATTGTGGCCTGTCGTGCGTTCGAACTGAGGGCCGACCTCGGCAAGCACCGTTGCCAGTGCCCTCGCGGTCCAGATCTTGATCTCGGCGGCAGTTGCAGAACTTGCTTGAGCGAGCAGGACCGTAAGCCCCAGCCCGGTTATCGCGATAATCCTCAGATTCATGGTCAGCTCTAAGGTTTGAAGTGAGGGGCAGCCGGCGGCGCTACCGCCCTTAACGGGGCGCGCCAGCCCGCCGCGCCGTTGGAAGTCCGCTCGACCGAAGAGTCCGACCGCTCAGGGACGGTACGAATCGTTTGCGGGATGCGGGGCACCGGAACGGCGATGTTGCGCAGAAGTGCCGTACACCGTCGCACTCGACGGATAGCCACTGTTTGCCGAGATGAAGAATGAAGCTGAACTCGCTGCCGAGATTCTGTGCCAGCCACCTCGAGCTGATCGTGCCGAAGCTATGGCCAAAAACGTAGATCTTTGAAATTGCATGCTCGTCCTGAGTCGTGGCGATGACGCTTCTGACAGCGTCAGCGTGCTCTCTCGACGGCCGAAACCCGCCAAGGCAACTGGTCGGGTCCAAGCCCCAGCACACCGCAATATTCCGTGGGCAATGCACGCTGACGTGCGCGATGACTTCTTCCGAAAACTGCGTTGATCCAGCGCATGAAGGGGTGCGGTTGCGCTGCTTTCCGCCACGGATTCAATTCTTGCAATCGGGTCTCCCCGAGAAAAGTACCGCGAATAACTGTTGGTATGTCGGGAAATGGTTGCCCGGAGACAGAGGTTTCTTCTCCGTTCGCCTCCTCAATGAGAAGCAAGCGCGTATTAGTGGTATCGACGAACGCGCGGCTACGCACGTCAACACGTATAAAGTAGAAAGAAATGATTAGCGGTGGAATTGCAATCAGAGTGAGGGCCGTAAACGACACCACGGAAGGGGTACCCAGTGCGTCCTTCGCCAGCAAGGCGAAGAAGGCAAGGAATGCGGTCTGAATCGTCAGAAAGTGCGCGAAGCGCTTCTGCTTCAAATCCTCGTAGAACTTCAACAATTCATTGTTTGCTTTCCACTCTTCCAACAATCGCAGTTCAATCTCCATTACTCATTCCTCCCGCACATCCGCGCGCAGTACCGGGTCATCGCAATCCAAGGAAGAAGCGCATGGGTAGGTCCCCGCGAGTGGGCATCGCCTGAGGCTTTCGAGCCGTCCAGAGGATACGTCGAGTGAATCTGCACGGTGCGCCTGAAGCTCTGCGAGTACGTCGCCCGGCCTCGTTGCGCGCCTAACGTTGCGCCCCGGAGCACGGCGACCGAGGGGCAAAGCGACGCGCAGGCGCACTCGCGCGAAGCGGTACGCTTGCAGCCGGCCCATCTGGCGCTGACGCGCGGCGTGACCAGGGCATTGGCAGAAGTCACATGCAGCGCTGCAGTGACTTAGAGCTAGCACCGCGGCTGCAGCTCCTCGTGTCTCGTCGCAGCCCGCTCAAGCCGAGCTCGCTGAAGTCCGTCCAATGGCTGTGTGGACGCATGGAGATTGGTTGTCGTGTTCACGAAGGATTATACGACCGAGACGATCTGGCTCGCGCAATTAGTAGTGCATGATACAGTACGGAGTGTGATGGCGATAGAAGCGCCGAGCGCTCGTCGATCTCAGCGCACAGTCGCGAATCTGGCTCTTGCTGATCCCGCTCATGCCCATGGCCTTCAAGCTCGTACGCGATGACGCTAATTAGGTTTATACGCTGCGAGCTCCTTCTCGGGTCGGGCAGCTCTAAGAAGTTATTTATTATTTATATTAATTTTTTGCCGATATAGCTCGGAGGATTTTTTATCTTGCTCGGTTGATCCAGAAGTTCTGCTTCGAGATTTGCGCGATCGGCTCGATATGCATGGTCCAATCGAGTGCCGATCGGTACCAGAGTTGCAACTTCGGTGGCAGATCGGCGCGCTGTTGCGCTGTGCCCACGCGAATACTGAACACTTGCGGATTCGTAACGTCTGCGGAATAGATTGGCGTGCCGCAAGTTGCGCAGAACGTTTGAGCGCGTTTTCTGCCACTTTCGCCTGTTTTCACATAAGTCTTCGCCTCGCCGGTGAGCAGTTTGAACGCTTCCCGTTTGGCCGGCACGACGACACGGAATGCCGAGCCCGACAACGTTTGGCAATCCGTGCAATGGCATATGGCCACCGTACTGGGATCAATCTCCGCTTCGTAAGTGATCGCGCCACAATGACAACCGCCGGTGATCTTCATGAGAGGCTCCCTTGGGTGCGCAACGTTCGACATGATCGGCCAGACCCGGCTTGCCGGGGCAGATCCGCTCGATGGAGGGGTTGGCCCTCATTCGCCGACGCCCTCCACCGTTGTTAGTAGGGCGTGCCGTCTTTGTGGACGAACATCCACTTGCCGTCGACCAGCAGTGCTTGAAGATCATCGTCCGGGTAGCGGCCTTCGTCCCCCGGGGTACGGTCGCCCACCTCCAGGTAGATGACCTCTTCCGCTGTTTCGTTGACGAGTCGGTGACCATTGCCCGTCCCGGCCTTGAATCCGGCGCACATGCCCGGCGAGAGCTTGGTTCGTCCTTCATCGGTATGCAGCGTGGGATGACCCTGCAGGATGTACACGAACTCGTCCTGCTTTGTGTGAGCATGACGCAGCGCTGAGGCCGCGTTTGGCGCAAGGTTCGTAAGGTTCACTCCGAAGTTGGTCAGACCAAACAGGTCACCCAGCGGGTGCTTTTGCCTTCCCACCATTCGGGAGGCGAAAGGCTCCGGATAGTTTGAGGGCTTGACTCTAGCGGGTGCTTGAGCAGCAACAATAGCAACCGGATACGCGTGATCTGCCATTAGAGCCTCGCGGATATGCCAATCAGCGCTAACGAGGCTGTACAAAAATCCGTTCCTGGAGCCGCTGCGGTGCGCGCAGTCGCGTCACGGTGTGCAATCGCATCGTGTCGG
Organism: uncultured beta proteobacterium; assembly: GCA_963716855.1. GTDB lineage: Bacteria > Pseudomonadota > Gammaproteobacteria > Burkholderiales > SG8-39 > JAGVSZ01. The sequence goes on from CAVQUV010000032.1 coordinate 312,419, forward strand.
CCTCGAATCCGGATTCGATCTCAGCGGAGGCGGACTGCGCTCCGGTTCCCCTTCCTATCTCGCGTAGCCATGATGCGCCAGCTTCTCGATGTTGTGAACCAGGCAGTACAGGTGCCACTGCGTGTCGACCTTCGCTCTTGAGCGCAGCGTGAAGCGGTCCAGGCGCTTGTTGTGCCGGAGGTTGGCGAACACCGGCTCGACCGTGGCGATCCGTCGGCCGTAGAGCGCTCGTCCGCGCGCGCTGTCGATCGCCGCCTTCATGCGCTCGGTGAACGGCAGGGGCGAGGGCTGGTTCTTCGCGAAGAAGGCGACTTGGCGCGTCGGGGTGCGCTCCGGGTGACGAAGACAACGGTCTCTGAGGTGGCAGGGCAGACAGTCGCGCTTGGCGCCCTGGAACTTGTGATGCACTCGGCCGTTGGTCGTGCAGTGGCGCCCGGTCGAGTAGAGGCTCTTTCCGGCCGGGCAGATGCAGCGGTTGGTGTTCGGGTCGTGGTGGAAGTCCGCGGGGGTGAACTTCCCCTCCCGGAGCGTGGCCGTCTTGTCCCACAGCGGATCGGGTAGCCCCGTGTACTTCGCCTGGTCCCTGAACCGCTCGTCGCGCCGGCGCATCAGGTTGTCGGCGATCAGGGCCGGCACGCCGCTCTCGTAGAGTTGCTTGAGGTTCTCCTCGCTGTGGTAACCGGCATCGGCCGTCACCATGGTCTGCTCGGTCCGTAACGCCTCGGTGCTGCGCACCATCGGCAGCAGTGCGCTCTGCTCGCTGCCCGAGCCGTGGGCCTGTGCAGCGACGATGATCTGCGCCTTGGCGTCCACCGCGGCGAGCGCGCTGTAGCCCTGGAGCACGCCCTTGGCGGTGGCCATCTTGGCGCTGTCGTTGTCGGTAAGGTTGCTCTTGCGGATCGCGCCTTTCTCGGAGTGTCGTTCCGAGTGCGTGGCGAGGAACTCTCGAATGCGCGTTGCCTCGGACTGCAGCCGCTGGAGACGGGCTTCGTCCTTCGCCTGATCCTCGCCGGGATCCTTCTCCTGGTCGCGCGCGCGGTGGGCCTTCATCATCGTGGCGACCGCAACCTCCATCCGTTCGGCCTCGTGGCGCAGCTCGGCGTGCGTCCCGCTCCTGCGCTTGTCGGCGTTGCTTGGCAGCTTCACCCCATCGATCGCGAACATCTGCCGGCCGATCAGCCCCAGGCGGTCGCAGGTAAGCAGGACTTGGGTGAAGATCGCCGCGGCGTCCTCGCCCAGCTCCCTGACGAAGGCCGCGATGGTCGTGAAGCGCGGGGCGCTATCGCCCGAGATCGCCATGAACAGCACGTTCTCGCGGCACAGCCGCTCGATCGCGCGGCTGGAGACCACCCCCCGGCTGTAGGCGAGCAGAACGATCTTGAGCATCACCGCCGGATCGTAGGCGGGCGCGCCGGTCAGGTCGTTGCAGAACCGGGCATCAAGACCCGAGAGGTCGATCTCGGTGTCGATCAGCACGTCGAGCGCGTGCTCGAAGCTGCCGGGGATGAGCTGGGATTCGAGCACGATCGGCAGAAAGCGGGGACTGCGATCGATCAGCTTGTAGCGCGCCACGTTGTTCTTCTCCGTCGAGTCGACCTCGACAAGTAACGCTCGGGGGAAGCAAACGACGACGCGGCGGGGACTTTTTGTACAGCCTCAACGACTGAGCTCAGGGACGCGCCGCTTGCGGCGCGTCCCCTGGAGCGACGGGTTGGCCATTCAGGAGCGGTCCGATCGGGTTGAAGCGCTGAACACTACGGGTCTGAGCGGCCCGGTGTTCACATGCAGCTGAAAGATGTCTGGCCTCGAATAGTGCCCGACCGTATCCAGACTGCGCCGAGCAACCCCAACGCGTTCAAGGTCGATGTCCGCGTACAAGATCCCGAGCTCATTATGCAGTGGGCCCGCCACGATCTTACCGCCGGGGGCGACTACTACCGAATCGCCAGCGTTCACCCACTCGTCGGCGTTCGAATATAGCTCCGCTTTACCGGGAACGGCATCTGGGATGTGGCGCGCCTGAAAAGCGCAGCCGCTACCGATTACCCAGCATCCACCTTCGCGCGCGATGTGTTGCATCGTGGCAATCCAGCGATCCCCGGTGTCGTAGGTCGGGGCGATGTAAATGTCCACGCCCTGGGCGTAAAGGGCGCATCGCGCAAGGGGCATGTAGTTTTCCCAACAAATGAGAGTTCCGATCCGTCCGCATGGCGTCTCGACCGCCCTGAGGCCCGAGGCGTCCCCGAAGCCCCAGACCATGCGCTCGGGATTCGTTGGCATGACCTTGCGGTGGCGGTTAAGTATCGTGCCATCGGACCCGATGATGACGACGCTGTTGTAGATCGTGCTCCGGCTGAAATCGGTATCGCGTTCGTTGATGCCGCATACGACGGTGACCTTGTTCTGCCTTGCTGCTTCACGGAGAGGCGCCAGGTCGTCCTCGGACACGCGGACAGAATTGGCTAGTAGTAGGGAGTGCAATCGCTCGGAAAGCGTCATGTCCCCGCCGGGACGAAGCCGCCAAATCCATGCCGGATACCCCGGTATAAATGCCTCGGGGAATACCACCAACTGCGCGCCGGCGCCCGCGGCCTCACTTACGCTGGTCACCGCGGCGCCAGTCGTCTCGGCCCTATTCAGAAAGGTTGGAGGGCGTTGAACGATCGCAATACGTGACATCTTTCACCTCGGTTATTGAATGGCCAACGTCGCCCATCAGCGGCCCGCGCAGGCGGGCGAAGCCCGCCGTAGCGGGTCCGGTGCAATGATGGGATGGACTCCCCCCGGCTTCTCGGCATCATCGTGCCAGCTGGCCTCATGTGGTGTGGGGTGTCAGCGCTCAACCGAGGAGAGTCCGAGATGAATGCTACCGCCGCGCTGCCGGTCGTGGGAGTGGATCTTGCGAAGTCGGTGTTCCAGATCGCGATTGCCGATGGCCACTGGCGCATCGTCGAACAACAGCGCCTGACCCGCACGCAGCTGGAGCGCTGGTTCGCCAACCGGGCCGTGGGCCTGGTCGTCATGGAAGCCTGCGGCAGCGCGCACCACTGGGCGCGTTGGCTCAACGGCCTGGGCATTGAGGTGAAGCTGCTGCCGGCCGCCTACGTGCGCGCCTACGTGAAGCGCAACAAGACCGACGCGGCCGACGCCTGTGCGCTGCTGGAGGCGGCGCGCTGCGCCGACATCGTCCCGGTGCGCGTGAAATCGGTCGAGCAGCAGGCCGTCCAGGCGCTGCATCGCACGCGCTCGCTGTGGATGGCGACACGCACTTCGCGCATCAACGCGCTTGCGCGGCTTTTGCCGGGAGTTCGGCATCGCGATCGCACAAGGCGCGCGCCTCGGGGTGGAGCAGATCGGCCGCGTGCTCGCCGATCCGAAATCGGCGATCCCTGAGCTCATCCGCGGCACGATGAAGCTCCTGGTCGAGGAGATCCGGCTGCTCGAGGCGAGGATCAGCGAACTGGAGCGCGAGCTGACGCACACCGCGCGCCAGTCGCACGGCGTGCACGACGCTGCTCACGATTCCCGGCGTGGGACTGCTCACCGCCACAGCAATAGTGGCCGCCACCAGCGGCAGCGTGCGTCACTTCGGTGACGCGCGCCACTTCGCCGCCTGGTTCGGCCTCACGCCGAAGGAATCTTCCTCGGGCAGCACGCGTCATCTCGGACGCATCTCCAAGCGTGGCGATCGCTATCTGCGCATGCTCCTGACCCACGGGGCGCGCGCGGTGTTGCGCGCGGCCAGCGCGACCACTCGGGCTGGACGCAGCGTCGATCCGCTGCGCGCTTGGGCGCTCGCCGTCCAGGGACGAACCAATCACAACAAGGCCACCTGCGCGCTCGCCAACAAGCTCGCCCGCATCTGCTACGCGTGCCTGCGCGACGGATCACCCTACGGGGAGATCCGACGTCCAGAAAAGAAGATCGCGCGCAGTGCCTTTCCGATCCCCGCCTGAGAGGCAGCTCCTGAACGAACTACCCCACCGTCGCTTGCGTAGAGACTGATCGCCCACCATGGCACCCAGGGTCACCCCCGCACCGACTGACGCCGACAACCCTTCTGGCAGGATCGCTGGTCACAGCCCCTTGCCCGTTGCAACGATTGGCGCGCCGGTGCTCGCAGATTCCATGTCGGCACGGGCCGCACAGAGCCCACTCACGATGCCGGATATACGACTGCAGGCGCTCCAGCTGTGCCAGAACTATCGATCAGCTCTTTCCTTGTGGGGGGAGTCCATATACGACGGGTTGGGCGTCTTACGGCTCGGGAACTTCGAGATCACGGCAGATCTTCCGCGCAAGCAAGTCGTTGATCTCGCGATGACGCGGGATGGTCGAAACCTTTCCGCTCAGACGATTGACGTACACGGAGTGCCTGCCGCCCTCGCGAAGGAGAACGCATCCGTGTGTCTCAAGGTGCCGGATCAGGTCACGACGTTTCATTCAATCGCGAGGACCAGCGGCTCACGAATGACCTTCTTCTTCCCAATCGACTTCTTCGACAGGCTGCGGTTCGCCTGAAGGACGAGCTCGACGGCTTCGGCCAGGTTAGCCCGGGCTTGTTTGAGGGTGCGAGCCTGAGTATTAGCGCCCGGCAGTTCCTCGACGAAACCGATATAGCCCTCACGGACCTTCTGAAAGACAGCGGTGAGTTTCATGTCCAGCCTCGAGCCAAGAGTGCGAGCAAGGCAAGTATAGCGGTGCCTCCACTAGACGCCCAACGTCCCCGCTCAGCGGCGCGCCGCTTGCGGCGCGTCCGCTGCAGCGGGTGGCTGGGCGTGATTCAGCCCCAGCTCGGCTCGCGCTTCACGAGCGACGAGGAACGCGGAACGAAGGAAAACAGCGCAGATAAGCGCACCAACAGCGATGTCCGGCCAGGGCGAAAGCGTCATCCACACCGCCAACGCCGCCAACAACACCGAGACGTTCGCAATGAGGTCGTTCCGCGAGCAGAGCCAGACCGACCGCATGTTGATGTCCTCGGCACGATGGCGCCAAAGCAAGGCAAAGCAAACACCATTCGCGGCGAGTGCAACGGCACCCACACCACCCATTGTCTCGACCGTCGGGAGCTGAGGAAAGTGGAGCTTGTACACGAGCTGCCCAAGGACGAACAGACCGAACAGGCCCATCACCGCCGCCTTCGCCACCGCGGCCCGCGCTTTCCAAACGGGGCCCCGCGCAACGACGTAGAGACTGAAGCCATAGACAAGCGCGTCCCCGAGCATGTCGAGGGAATCGGCCAGCAGGGCCACGGACCCGGCGAGCAGGCCGGCGACGAGCTCCACGACAAACATCGCAGCGTTCACTAGCAGAACGAGGCGAAGAGTCCCCGTTTGGCGCTCGCGCAGTCGGTCAACGGCGCAGGTCTTATCGATGCAGCAATCGTCCATCGTCTCGATCACGCCCAACTAGAATTAGACACCCTAAAATACTGGACATAAAGCCAGGCACCAGGTGTATAACGCGGGCAGCGGTCGGGAAGTCGTTGATCCATCGACGATCCAGCGATCGGGGGCACCCTAAACATGGATGGCAAAGACACCTTCGCGACTCCGCCCAGGATGGTCGAGCGGCTGCGCGTGTTGCACACCCGCACCGAGGCTCAGTAGATTCAAGGGATTAAACGCTTCATCCACTTTCGTGACAAGCGGCACCCGCCACGGAGGGGTGCCTCGAAAAGTGGAACAGTTCTTCACGCACTTCGCGGTGCCCGGAATCTACGCCGCCGCCTGCCCCAGATACGCCGCGATCACCCGCGGATCGTTGAGCACCTGGTCCGGCGTCCCCAGCGCGAGCGGCTTGCCGTAATCGAGCACGAAGATCCGGTCGGCGAGGTCCGCGACCATCTGCATGTCGTGCTCGATCCAGATCATCGGAATCCCGAGCTCGTGCTTGATGCGCAGGACGAACCGCGCCAGGTCCTCGCGCTCGTCGCGGTTGAGGCCGGCGGACGGCTCGTCGAGCAGGAACAGCTTCGGCTCGAGCGCGAGCGCGCGGGCGAAGCCGACGAGCTTTTGCATCCCGAACGGCAGGCTCGAGACCGTCGTATGGCGGTGCCGCCCGAGCTCGACGAAATCGAGAATCTCCTCGACCACGCGGCGGTGCTCGACTTCCTGGTCGCGAACGCGCCGGCTGAAGAGCGCCTCGCCGACGAGGTTCGTGCGGAAGCGCGTGTGCCGGCCGACGAGCAGGTTCTCGACGACCGTCAGGTGCGGGAACAGCTCGCCGTGCTGGAAGGTGCGCGCGACGCCGAGCCGCGCGATGTCGTGCGGCTTCATGCCGACGACGTCGTGCCCCTGGAACCGGATGCGCCCCGCGGCCGGCCGGTAGAGGCCGCTGATGCAGTTGAAGACGCTCGTCTTGCCCGCGCCGTTCGGCCCGATCAGCGCGAAGAGCTCGCTGCGCTCGACGGCGAGCGACACGTCGTCCAGCACGACGAGGCCGCCGAAGCGGAGCGTGATGTTCTCGACCGCGAGCTCAGCCATACCACCGCCGGCTGCGCCGGTACTGCTTCACCTGCCGGTAGCTGCGCCGCTCGCCCGCGGACTGCCCCAGGTAGAACTCGCGGATGTCCTGGTGGTCCCCGAGCCGCGCCGCGTCGCCGTCGAGGACGACGCGGCCGTTCTCCATGATGTAGCCCCAGTCCGCGATGCCGAGCGCGACCGGCGCGTTCTGCTCGACGAGCAGGATCGTGATCCCGAGGCGATCGCGGATCTCCTGCAGCCGCCGCGCGAGGTCCTGCACTGCGAGCGGCGCCAGGCCGAGCGACAGCTCGTCCACGAGCAAGAGCTCCGGGCCGCAGGCGATCGCCGCGCCGATCGCGAGCATCTGCCGCTCGCCGCCGGAGAGATAGCCCGCTTCGCGGTCGCGCAGCTCGGCGAGCTTCGGGAAGAACTCGTACGCGAGCTCGACCAGCCGCCGCGGCGCGGCGCCCGGCGCGACGCGGGGGACGTTCGCGATCAGGTTTTCCGCAACCGAGAGGTTGGGGAAGACCTTGTCGCGCTCGGGCACGAGGACGATGCCGCGCGTCGCGATCTCGTGCGGCGGGCGGTTCTCGATGCGCTCTCCGCGGTACGTCACCGCGCCCGCCGAGACGCGCGCGTCGTCCAGCCCGAGAAACCCGGAGATCGCGCGCAGCGTGGTGGTCTTGCCGGCGCCGTTGGTGCCGAGCAGCGCGACGATCTGGCCGCGGTCGACGTGCAGCGTGACGCCTTGCACCGCCGTGATCACGCGGTGGTACGTCACCTCGACCTGCTCGAGCTTCAGCAGCGGCACGCCGTCCATCTACTTCGTCCCCGAGAGCGGCCGCTGACGGAACGGCCACAGGAGAAACCAGTCGCGCGCGCGCCGCCAGATCCCGACCAGCCCCTCCGGCTCGAACAGCAGGAACAGCACCATCACCAGCCCGAACGCGGCGTAGTTGGCGGCGAAGACGAGATTGGCGTAGCGCTCCGGCGTGGGCAGCGACTCGATGAGCGCCTCGATCGCGTAGGGAAACAGCGTGACGAACGCCGCCCCGAGCAGCGCGCCGAGGATCGAGCCCATGCCCCCGATGATGACCATGGCGACGTACTGGATCGACAGGAAGAGGGAGAACGCCTCCACGGAGACGAAGCCGCGGTAGTAGGCGAAAAGCGCGCCCGCGACCGCGGTGAGCGCCGAGCTGACCACGAAGGCGGCGAGCTTGTACGCCGGGACGTTGATGCCGAGGGCCTCGGCGACCGTCTCGTGATCGCGGATCGCGCGCCACGCCCGCCCGCTGCGCGCGCGCAGGAGGTTCAGGCAGACGACGACCGTCGCCGCGGCGGCGGCGAAGAGCACGAAGTACCAGACGCGCGGGTCGTCGACCGCGAACGACCCGATGGCGGGCGGGTCCACCACGATCCCGGTCGAGAAGCCGCGCCGGGTCTCGTACTCGCTGCCGACGTACGCCACCACGAAATAGAGCGCGAGCGTGCTCACCGCCAGGTAGAGGCCGCGGAGCCGCAGGGACGGCAGCCCGAACACGACCCCGAGCAGCGCGCCGACGGCCGCGGCGGCGGGGATCGTGGCCCAGAACGGCGCGCTCACTTCCTTGACGAGAATGCCGACCGTGAATGCGCCGGCGGCGAGCAGGCCCGCGTGCCCGAGCGAGACCTGGCCGGCGTAGCCGGTCAGCAGCATGAGCGCCACCGCGCCGATGGATGCGAGGAAGAACTGGTTCGCCAGGTCGAGCAGGAACGGTGACGCGGCGAATGGAAACGCCGCGAGCAGCGCGACGAACACGGCGAGACTTGCGATCTGGGTGCGCGTGTCGACGAGCCGAATGTCGCGCGCGTAGGTCGTCCGGAAGTAGCCGCTGGCGAAGGGCATCTAGACGCGGTCGAGCTCTTCGCGCGTGCCGAACAACCCCCACGGCCGCACCATCAGCATCGCGATCAGGACGAGGAACGGCACGACGTCCGCGAGCAGCGGGTTCACGTAGTGGATCAGCAGCACCTCCGCCGCTGCAACGATGAGCGCGCCGACGATGGCGCCGACGAGGCTGTCGAGGCCGCCGACCAGCGCCGCCGGGAAGGCTTTCAGGCCGATCACGACCATCGTCTGCTCGAGCCCCGAGTCCAGCGCGATGAGCATGCCCGCGAGGCCGCCGGTGAAGGTCGACAGTCCCCACGCGAGCGCGTACACGCCGTGCAGCCGGATGCCGCGCTGTGCGGCCAGCAGCGGGTTCTGTCCGGCGGCGCGCATGCGGATGCCCCAGCGCGTGTAGCGCAGGAAGGCGAAGAGGCCCGCGTACACGGCGGCCGTCGTCAAAACGAGCACGGCCGCCGCGGTGGAGATCCGCCCGCCGCCGGGCAGCTCGAGCGCCGGGTTGGGCCAGCCGAGCGCCTGGCCGGGATACTGTTGCTGCGCCGACCAGATCAGCACGACGATTCCGCGCAGGAGGATCCCGAGCGCGACGGTGGCGAGCACCGCGGCGAGCACCCGCTCGCCGGTCATCTTGCGCATCAGGACCACGTAGACCGCGACGCCGACCACGAGCCCGAGGAGGGCGGACGCGACGAACGCGGTCAGCGGGTGCCCGGAGAACAGGGACGCGGTGGTCAGCAGCAGGTACGCCGCGACCATCATCAGCTCGCCGTGCGCGAGGTTGAGCACGCGGCTCGTGCGGTAGATGAGCACGTAGCCGCAGCCGATCAGCGCGTAGATCGACGCGAGGACGAGGATGTTGACGGCGAGCTGCACGCTCAGCGACCGGCCGTCATTCCTTCCGGAATCCCGCCAGGACCGCCATCTCGCGCCACCGGTCCACCTCGTCGCGGAGATAGCGGCCGGCCGCAGCGCCGGTGAGCGGCTCCACCTCCTCGGCGCCGAGATCCGCGATGCGTTTGCGGTACTCGGGCAGCTTCGTGACCGCGACCAGCTCGCGCTCGAGCCGCGCGATCGGCTCGGGCGGCGTGCCGGCCGGCGCGAACAGGCAGAAGAGCGGACCCAACACGAAACCGTCGACGCCCACTTCGCCCATCGTGGGGACGTCGGGCAGGATCGCCAGGCGCGCGGCGCTCGTCACGCCGAGCGCGCGCACCTGCCCCGAGCGCACGCGCGGCGCCGCGGTCGACGACCCGGCGATCAGCAGCTCGATCTGGCCCGACACCAAGTCGGTGATGCTCGAGCCGCCGCCCTTGTACGGCACGTGCTCGAGATCGACGCCGAAACGCGACTTGAACATCTCGCCGATGATGTGCGCGTTGCTGCCGACGCCGGGCGAGCCGTAGCGGATCTTGCCGGGGTTCGCCTTCGCGAGCTCGACGAGCTCCTTGATGGAGACCGCCTTGACCGACGGATGGACGATGAAAACGTTGGGCGCGCGGCCGACCATGCCGAGCGGAACGAGCTCCTTGTCCGGGTCGTAGTTCAGGCGCTTGCGGTCCGGCCACGTCAGCCCGTAGGTCTCGGCCGAGCTGAAGAGCAGCGTGTAGCCGTCGGGGAGCGCGCGCGCGGCGGCTTCCGAGCCGACGGTTCCGCCGCCGCCGCCGCGGTTCTCGACGACCCCCTGCTGGCCGAGGCGCTCGCCGAGGTAGAAGGCGAACACGCGGCCGACCGCGTCGGTCACGCCGCCCGCCGCGAAGGGCACGATCAATTTCACCGGCCGCTGCGGGTAGCCCTGCGCCCGAACCCGCGCAGGCGAAGGTCGCCGCTAGCGTCGCGAGCGCGGCGCGCACCAGCGCGCGCCGCAGGTTCACGGTCGGAATCATGCTGCCGGGACTACTTCACGTCGATCGCGGTCCAGTCCTTCACCTGGACGATCGCGTTCTTCGACGGGTCCCACCGGTACACGCGGTAGGACTGCTTGGTGCGGAAGTGGTTGTCCTTCGTCCACTCGATCGGGCCGCCGCGCAGGCCCTTCGTGTCGACCTTGAGGTTGTTCATCGAGGCGAGCACCTTCTGCGGGGTCGGCGGCCAGGACGTGCCCTTGAGCGCCGCTTCGAGCACCAGGCCGGCGATGAAGCCCTCGGTGAGCTGGGTGATCGGGTAGTTGAGCTTGGCGCGGTGGGTCGCCGCGCGGATCTCCGCGTGCACCGGCAGGTTGTCCTGGAAGAAGGCGTTGGTGCCGAAGACGTACAGGTCGCCGTCCTTCAGCCGCTCGAGCTCGTCCTCGGACTGGATGTGCGCGTAGGCGATGTAGTTTCCTTTCCAGCCCAGGCGGCGCAGCGCTTCCAGCGTCCGCACCTGGGTGACCCACGGCGCCCACGAGTAGACCCAGTTCGGGTTCGCGTCCTTGAGCTTGGTCGCGAACGGCGTGTAGTCGGGCGTCGGCGGCGGGATGACCTGCTTGTCGACCGGCGTCATGCCCATCTGTTTCGTCAAGCCCTCCGCGTAGTCGATCTCGCCGCGCGAGATCGGGATCGCCATCGCGGAGTAGCCGACGCGCGGCGCCTCCTTCGATGAGGACTTCACGAAGCCCATCGCGAACTGGCTGTCGTACTGCGCGCCGAACGCGGTCGAGCAGAACTGCAGCGGATCGGCCGGCGGGTAAGTTTCCTTCGGGCACACCGCGCCCGCGTAGAAGAGCGGCACCCCGGCGCGCTTCGACTCGGCGATCATCGGCGCGTACGTCGACGAGAGGCTCGAGTTGATCAGGATGAGCACCTTGTCCTGGGCGATCAGCTTCTTCGCGTCGGCCGCGGCCTTCGACGGCTCGCCCTGGTTGTCGGCGATGAGGAGGCGGATCGGCTTGCCGTTCACGCCCCCTTTGCCGTTCACGTGATCGACGTAGGCGCGCATCGCCTCGATCACCGGCGCGTAGGTCGCCGCGGCCGGGCCGGTGAGCGCACCGGACAGGCCGACGACGTAGGCGTCCTGCGCGGCGGCGGGTTGGGCGGCCGCGAGGCTCGCGGCGAGCGCGGTCGACAGGGCAAGTTTCTTCATGGTCCTCCTCCTCATTGGTGGCTCTAGTTCTGCAGCAGCTCGCCCACGCTCGCGGCGACCAGCCGTTCGTCCGCGTCATCGTACATGGACTCCACGAGCGTCCGGAACCGCTCGTACATCAGCGTGCGCTTCACCTTGCGCGTCGGCGTCACCGGCTCGCCTTCCTCCTCCGGATCGAGCGCCTTGGGCAGGATGCGGAAGCGCTTCACCTGCTCGACGCGCGCGAGCTCGGCGTTCGCGCGGTCGATCTCGCCCTGGAGCAGGCGCTCGACCGCCGGGTGCTGCGCGAGACTGGTGAAGCCGGTGTACGCGGCGCCGTGGGCGCGCGCCCAGTCCGACACGGTGTCGTAGTCGATCTCGATCAGCGCGGTGACGTACTTCCGGTTGTGCCCGAACACGACGACCTCGGCGATGTAGGGGCTCGCGCGCAGGGCGTTCTCGATGTAGGAGGGCGACAGCGTCTTGCCGCCGGAGGTGACGATGAAGTCGCGCGCGCGGTCGACGATCTTGAGCAGCCTCTCCCCTCCTCCCCGAGGAGGGGTGGCCGCGCCAGCGGCCGGGGTGGTCCACGCGCCGACATCCCCGGTATGCAGCCACCCCTCAGCGTCGAGCACCGCATCGGTCGCTTCGCGATTGTTCCAGTAGCCTTCGAAGAGATCGGGGCTCCGGACCCGGATCTCGTTCTCCGCGCCGAGCGTCACTTCCCAGCCCGCGGGCGCCGTGCCCACGTCGCCCGGGCGCGGAAACGGCCCGCGCTGGCCGGCGATGATGCCGCCCGCGGTCTCGGTCTGGCCGTAGATCTCGCACACGTTCACGCCCCAGATATGCCAGAGCGCCATCGTTTCCGGCGGCACCGCCGCGCCGCCGGCGAGCACGAGCTCGAGGCGATCGAGGCCGAGCTTATTGAGGATTGGCGCGAAGACCGTCGCGCGCGCGAGGCGGTAGGCGAGGGCGGAGGCCGTGCCCGCGGTGCCCTCCCAGCGCCGCTTGACATGCGCGCGCCCGATTCGCGCGGCGAGGTCGTACGCCGCGCGCTTGATCGTCGCGGTACTCGAGATGCCCACGAGGACCTGGGAGGCGAACTTCTGCAGGTAGCGGGGCACGGCGAACAGCACGCTCGGCGCCACCTCGAAGAAGGTCTGCGGAAGGTCCTCGAGGTCCTCGCCGAAGTGCGGCACGAGCTGCGACACGAGCGGCAGCGTGATCGCCACGTCGCGCCCGAGGATGTGGCACAGCGGCAGGTAGATGACCGTGCGGTGGGTCTTCTCCGCGAGCGTCGGGTAGTGCGTCACGATGTTGAACGCGCCGGCGAGATGCCGACCGTGCGAGACCAGCGCGCCTTTCGGGTGGCCGGTGGTGCCCGAGGTGTAGACGATGAACGCCGGCGCCTCCGCCGGCACGCGCGCCGCGAGCCGCTCGAGCGCTGTCGCCGGATCGGCCGCGGGCGTGGCGCTCTCGAGCAGCCCGTCGTAGCTCTTCAGCTGCGGATGGTCGTAGGCGAACATCGCGGCTTCGTCGATCACCACGATCCAGCGCATCGCGGGCAGGCGGTCGAGGAGCGGCAGCAACCGGTCGACGTACTCCTGGTCCTCGGCGACGAAGATCGAGGCGCCGCCGTCGCGCATCTGGTACTCGACTTCCGCGGCGGACGCCGTGGGGTAGATGCCGTAGGTCACCGCCCCGAGCGCTTGCGCCGCGAGGTCGCAGATCATCCACTCCTCGCACGCGTCGCCCATGATCGCGACCCGATCGCCGGCCTTCACGCCGAGCGCGGCGAACCCGCGAACAACGCGCTCCACGAGGCTCGCGTAATCGCGCCAGGTGCGCTCGCGATAGATGCCGAGGTGCTTCGAGCGGAAGGCGACCGCGTCCGGGCTCGCCTGCGCGCGCTCGGCGAGGACGAGCGGCGCGTTCTTGCGGCGTAGCGAATTCGCGTCGAGCGGGGCGGGGTGCATGGAGCGCGGCGAGTCTATCAGGGCGCACCGCGGGAGCGCGGCCGCCGCGCTACCATCGCGCCTTCCCGCAAGCGAGGACCGCGATGCGCATCTCCCCGAACGGCCGTCCGCCCTTCCGCGCCGACCACATCGGCAGCCTGCTCCGGCCCGCGCCGCTGCGGCACGCTTTCAAGTCCCACGCCGAGAAGGCGATCTCCGACGCCGAGCTCGGACGCATCCAGGACGAGGCGATCCGCGACGTCGTCAAGCTGCAGGAGGGCTGCGGCCTCCAGGTCGTGACCGACGGCGAGTTCCGGCGAATCTCGTACTGGGCGCGGTTCGTGAGCCGGACCGACGGACTGACCGTGAAGGAGGCGGCGTTCCGGTTCCGCGACGAGCACGGCCACGAGTCGGACTTCACCGCGCCGCACGTCGTCGGCAAGGTGAGGCGCAGCGGCGACATCACGGTGGACGAGTTCCGGTTCGTCCAGGGGATCACGCAAGCGACGCCGAAGATCACGATGCCCGCGCCGTCGACGATGCATTTCTGGCGCGGCACGAACTACGCGGACCCGGGTATCTACGCCGATCCGCGCCAGTTCATCGTCGATCTCGGCAGAGTCTACCAGGAGGAGATCGCGGCGCTGGCGGTGGCCGGGGCGCGGTACGTCCAGCTCGACGAGGTCGCGATCGCGATGCTGTGCGACCCGGCGGCGCGCGAGCGGGTGAAGGCCGGCGGCAATGATCCCGAGGCGCTCGTCGACCTGTACGTCGACGCGATCAACGAGGCGGTGAAGGACCTGCCGGCCGGCATGGTGGTCGGCGTGCACATGTGCCGCGGCAACTACAAGGGCAAGTACCTCTCCGAGGGGGGCTACGACTCGATCGCGGAGAAGCTCTTCGGGCGCGCGAACGTCAATCACTTCCTGCTCGAGTACGACACGCCGCGCGCGGGCGATTTCGCGCCGCTGCGGTTCATGCCGAAGGGGAAGGGCGTGGTGCTGGGACTGGTCAGCTCGAAGGTCGCCACGCTCGAGCCGCTTGCGGCGCTGGAGCGCCGGGTGGAGGAGGCGGCCCTGCACGTCGACGGGGACCGTCTCGCGATCAGCCCGCAGTGCGGCTTCGCGAGCACCATCGGCGGCAATCCGGTCACCGAGGCCGACGAGATTGCGAAGCTGAAGCGCTGCGTCGAGTCGGCGCAAGCGATCTGGGGCTGACGCGGAGACAGGACTCCCCGTGAAGGGGGTGACCTGCGCGACGTCAAGTTATACTACGCAATGGATGCGTGTAGTATAACTTTCGGCTCGAGTTATACTACATTCAGGCTATTTGTAGGATAACCGGCCATGCCGAGATTCTCCGAGCTGTCGCTGTCGGCGCAAACCCTTTACGCGCAGGCCTTCGACGCCGCGCTTGCGGCCGACGTCTCGCGCTCGATCGCGAACATTCGCGGCGGGTCGATCGCCAGGAAGACCGTCAAGGGAGGCCAGTACTTCTACTTTCAATACCGGGACGTGAGCGGCGCGGTGCGTCAGATCTACCTCGGTCCGGACTCCGCCAGGCTTCGCGCGCTGATCGACAAGGCCGACACACCGTCGTCGCGCACCGCGATTGCAGTCATGGCGCGCGGCGCGATCGGTCTGCGGTGCGCCTCGGTACTGCGCAAGCACTTCCGCGTGATCGAGCGTTTGAGCGAGTACGGGTTCTTCCGCGCCGGCGGGGTTCTCATCGGCACTCACGCATTCCTCGGATACGGAAACATGCTCGGCGTCCGGTGGGGCGACGCCGACCGGACCCAGGACGTCGATCTCGCCCACGCCGGCAAGAGCGTGGCTGTCGCCCTGCCGGCGGACGTTAAGGTAGAGACGCACGGTGCCATCGAGTCGCTGGAGATGGGCCTGATCCCGATCGGCGGGCTCGGAGGGAAAGCCGGCGCCACCTATCTCAACCCAGCCGATCCCGAGCTCCGGTTGGATTTTCTGACGACGCTGCATCGGGGCAGAGACAAGCCGATCGAGCATGCCCAGCTCGGCGTCGCGCTTCAGCCGCTCTCGTTCCTCGAATACCCGCTCGAACAGGTGACGCAGCTTGCGCTGCTGAGCGAGGACGGCGCGGTTGCGGTGAACGTGCCGGCGCCCGAACGCTTCGCCCTGCACAAGCTGGTCGTCCACGGGGAACGCGGGGCGCGCTATGCCGCAAAGCGCTCCAAGGACCTCGCGCAGTCGGCTGCGCTGCTCGAGCTCCTCAAAGCACGCCGCCCGCGCGACGTCGTGGATGCCTGGGGGGATTTGATCGGGCGCGGCCCCGGCTGGCGGAAGCGCGCCAAGGCCGGGCTCGAGGCGCTCGACGCGTACGCACCCGAGCTGGAGGCCAGCGCCTGGCTCGAAGGTGGACGCAAGCCGCCGCCCGTCGCACGCGAGCCCGCCCCCCCGGCGCGGCGCGGCCCCCGGCGCCGAAAGGCCACTGCATCGTCGCGACGGTCCGGCCGCGGCGCGGCCGGCGGTCGCTAGCCCGTTCCCTTAAACGACTCGTCGAGATACTCGGTCATCTTCGCCCGGAGGTCGTCCGGGATCGGCACCGCCTTGTAGGTCGTGTGCGTGAACGTGCAGACGGTGTGGCGCGACCGGAAGCACGGCCGGTCCCCCACGAACGAGTCGATCGCCATCTCGATCGAGGCCCGGCCGAGCCGCACGACGCGCAGCTCGATGGCGAGCATGTCGCCGAAGCGTGCGGGGCCGACGAATTCCGTGCGCGTGCTCACCGTCGGGATGCCGAGCTTCTTCTTGACGATGAAGTCGGCGAACCGCTCCTCGAGGCCATAGGTGAACCAGTCCTCCATCGCGGTGTGGAGGAGGTCGAAGAAGCGCGGGAAATAGACGATGCCCGCGGGATCGCAGTGGGAGAAGAGGATCGGGTACTCGACGCGGAAGACCTTGCGCATTACTGACCCCGCGGGCCGACTTGGGGGACATACAAGGGGGCGTCGCCCCCTTGTTCAAGCGGAACGATGCCCGCGGGATCGCAGTGGGAGAAGAGGATCGGGTACTCGACGCGGAAGACCTTGCGCATGGGCGCGGATGGTATCAGCGCTTACGCGTGCGGGGCGACGTACGACTCCATCTTCGCCCTCAGGTCGTCGGGCACCGGAATCGCGCGGTAGGTGTCGAGCGAGATCATCGCGACCTTGTGGCGCGCGCGGAATTTCTCGTCGCCGTCCACCGTGCCGCGGATCGAGAACTCGATCGAGCTGCGGCCGAGCTTCCCGATCGTGAGGGTGAGCTTGAGGCGGTCGCTCAGGCGGCACGGCCGGTAGAAGTGGCAGCCGGTGTCGACGATCGGGAAGCCCCAGCGGCGCACGAGGTGGATCTCGTTGAAGGTCATGCCGATCACCTCGGCGAACCAGTCCTCGACCGTGCCGTTGCACATGTCGAAGAAGTGGACGAAATAGACGATGCCGCCCGGGTCGCACTGCGAGAAGCGGATCACGCGCTCGGTGGAGAAGGTCTTGGCCATCAGAGCTGGATTCCGGCTTGCGCCGGAATGACGAAATGCTCCGTCACCCCGGCGAAAGCCGGGGTCCAGTCGGTGTTGCCGCAATCCACGTGGGTCATGCCGTTCAAGCCGGCTGCATCCACCCGATCACCGTCGAGCGCGCCCGGTGCTTCAGCCGGTCCCACCAGCCCGGGTTCTGCACGATCTCGGCGCGGAAGAAGCTCGGGCACAGGATCGCCGCGTGCGCGACCTCGCCGCACAACCCGCAACCCACGCATCCGTTGTTCACGTGCGCCACCGGGTCGACCTTCAGCGGGTCGGAGGAATCCTTCACCGTGAGCGACGGGCAGCCCGAGAGGCGGATGCACGAGTGATCGCCCGAGCACACATCCTCGTCCACGCCGAAGCGCGTGCGCACCACGCGGCCGCCCGAGCTCAGCAGCTTCGCGATCACCGGGCGGATGCGGCGCTGGCGCTCGAGCTGGCACTCCGCCTCCGCAACGATCACCTTCAGGCCGGGCTCGGACGTGTTGAACGCCTCCTTCAGCGTCCGCGCCATATCGGACACCTTGTACGTGTAGACCGTCCGCAGCCACTTCACGCCCAGGCCGCGCAGCGTGTTCTCGATCGTCCGGTCGGTGTGGACGGCGCTCCGCTCGCGCGCCAGGTCCTTCGCGGCTTCGAGCGGCGAGGAGACGATCTCCTGCGTGCCGGTCGCCGAGGTGTAGCCGTTCTTCATGATGACGAGCACGCCGTCGCCGCGGTTGAGCAGGTTGGAGGCGACGCCCGAGAGCAGCCCGTTGTGCCAGAACCCGCCGTCGCCCATGATCGACAGCGTGCGCCGTTCCATCGAGGGCCCGACGCCCGCCGCGCTCGCGAGGCTCATGCCGTAGCCGAGGATCGAGTTGCCTTGAGAGAAGGGCTCGAAGGTCGCGAACGCATGGCAGCCGATGTCGGCGGCGACGTGCGGCTCGCCGATCTCGCGCTTCGCGAGCTTCATCGCCGCGAACACCGGGCGCTCCGGGCAGCCGACGCAGAACGTCGGCGGACGCGGCGGGAGCGGCTGGCCAAGGATCTCCCCGGCACGGGCACGCGTCGCGTCCAGGGCCTCCAGCCAGCGTGCGCCGGGCGACGTGTCGAGGTGTGCGAGGTGCGCGGCGAGGAAGCGCGCGAGCCCGCGGACCACTACCTCGGTCGTGTACTCGCCGGCCTGCACCAGCACGTCCTTGCCGTGAAGCTTCGTTTGAAGGTCCGCCCGGCGCAGGAGCGTCGCGATGTCCTGCTCGATGAACTCGGGCCGGCCTTCCTCGACGACGAGCACCGCCCGCTTGCCGGCGCAGAAAGCCGAGATCTCTTCCGGCACGAGCGGATAGACGACGTTCAGCGCGAGGATCGGGATGCGGCAGGCGCCGAAGTGGTCGGCGAGCCCGAGCACCTGCAGCGCGCGCACGACGTTGTTGTACAGGCCGCCTTGCACGATGATGCCAACGTCGCGCTCGGTCCCGTCGAACACCTCGTTCAGCCGGTGCTCGGCGATGAACCTGCGCGCGGCGGGCAGCCGTACCTCGGCTTTGAGCTTCTCCTGCTTGAAGGTCGCCGGGGGATGCGAGAGCCGTTCGTACACGAACTCGGGCGGAGCGCTCAGGCGCAGCCGGGTCGACACGGCCGGCGCGCGGTTCGCGCGCGCGACGAAGCTCCCGGTGACGTGGCACGCACGGATGCGCAGGTCCATGAACACCGGCGTGTTCGACGCCTCGGAAAGCTCGAAGCCCTTCTCGACCAGGTTCACGATCGTGGCGAGTTCGGGACGCGGATCGAGCATCCACAGCGAGGACTTGAGCGCGACCGCATGCGTGCGCTCGAGCGCGACGCTCGCGCCCTCGCCGTAGTCCTCGCCGACCACGATCAGCGCGCCGCCCACGACGCCCGCGGTGCTGAGGTAGGAGAGCGCGTCGGAGGCGACGTTGGTGCCGACGATCGACTTCCAGGTCACCGCGCCGCGCATCGGGTAGTTGATGGAGGCGCCGAGCATCGCCGCGGCGGAGGCCTCGTTGGTGCACGCCTCGACGTGCACGCCGAGCTCGTCCAGGTAGTCGCGCGCCTGCACCATGACGTCGAGCAGGTGCGAGACCGGCGCGCCCTGGTAGCCGCCGACGTACGCCACGCCCGACTGCAGCAGGGCCTTCGTCACGGCGAGAATGCCCTCGCCGTGGAAGGTCTCGCCGTCGCCGAGCTTCAGGTTCTGGATCTCGTCGTGGAAGGAGACTTCCATGATTGCTCCTCAGGACCGCTTCCGTCGCGGCGCCTTCGTGGTTTTATCGAGCTTACCGCGTCCGCCCGCGGCGCGCGGCGCCCCGCGCTCGGGCGGCCGGGCGTCGAGGCCGAGGTTGTCCCGCATCGCGCCCTTGCTGTACCGTTCTAGAACAACCACCGGAGGAAGACCGATGAACGCCAGGCAACTCTCGTCCGCAGCCGCGCTCGCCGCGCTCGTGACGCTCGCCCCGCTCGCGCAGGCCCAGGAGGTCACGCTCAGGGCGGCGATGTTCGTGCCGCCGAACACGACCTTCGGGGAGATGTGCGGCCGGTTCGTGGAGCACGTCAATTCGACCTACAAGGGGACGGTGCAGATCCGCGTGGTCGGCGGCCCCGACGCGGTGCCGCCCTTCGAGCAGGGCAACGCGCTGCGCACCGGCGTGCTCGACGTCGCGTGCCTGCCGCCGGCGTTCTACGTCAGCGCGATGCCGGAAGCGGACGTGGCGATCCTGTCGACGCTCAACTTCAGGCAGCAGCGCCAGTCGGGCGCGTGGGACGCGCTCAACAAGGCCCACAACCAGCGCATGAACGCGTGGCTGCTCGCGGCCTACGGCGACGGCGTCGAGTTCCACGTCTTCACCAACCGGCCGGTGGCCTCGATCGACGACCTGAAGGCGATGAAGCTGCGCACGACGCCGAACTACACGCCGTTCTTCTCGACCATCGGCGCGACGCTGATCAACACGCCGCCCGGCGAGGTGCGCACCGCCCTCGAGCGCGGCGTGGTCGACGGCTACGGCTGGCCGCTGATCGGCATCTTCGACCTCGGCTGGGGGAGCTTCACCAAGTTCCGCATCGATCCCGGGTTCTACAACGTGGTCGTGAACGTCCTGGTGAACTTCCCGAAGTGGACGAGTCTCACGGACGCCCAGCGCGCGGCGCTGACGAAGGGCGCCGAATGGCTGGAGAACGAGAACACGAAGTGGGCCGCCGAGAAGGTGGCCTCCGAGCGCAAGCGGCAGGCCGAGGCGGGGATCAAGCCGGCCGAGCTCGGGCCGTCGTTCCGCAAGCAGGCCTACGACGCGTACTGGGCGGAGCTCAACAAGCGCGCGCCGGACGCGGTCAAGACGCTGCGGCCCCTGTTCGACAAGTAGCGGCGCGGGCTCGCGTGGAGCGCACCCCGCACGAGCGCCTCGCGCCCGGCGCGGTCGAGTGATGCGCATCCTGGCGGTCCGCGAGGCGACGGTCCCGATCGGTGCGCGGATGCGCAACGCGTCGATCGCGTTCGACACGATGACGGCCTCGGCGCTGGCGATCGTCACCGACCGCCACGTCGGGGGCCGCCGTCGTCGGCTATGCGTTCGATTCGATCGGGCGGTACGGCAAGGGCGGCCTGCTCGCGGAGCGCTTCGTGCCGCGGCTCCTCGCCGCCGCCCCCGATCAGCTGCTCGACGCATCGGGACTGATCGACCCGGTGCGCGCCTGGCCGGTCGTGATGGCGAACGAGAAGGAGGGCGGCCACGGGGAGCGTCCCGGGGCGGTCGGGCTCCTCGACGCCGCGCTGTGGGACGCGCGCGCGAAGGCGGAAGGCCGGCCGCTCTGGCGGATTCTCGCGGACCGCTACGGAACGCCTGCGGCGACGCCCGCCATCGCGACCTACGGTTCGTGCGGCCACTATCGCCCGGGGGAATCGCTCGCCGACCTGGTGGCCGAGGTGCGACGCGCCGCCGACGCCGGCTACGCCACGGTCAAGATCAAGGTCGGCGGCGCGAGCATCGAAGAGGACTCGCGGCGCGTGGCCGCGGCGCGCGAGGTCGTCGCCCGCGTCGCGGTCGACGTGAACGGCCGGCTGGGCGACACGTTGGCGGATTCGTGGCTCGCGGCGATGGCCGAAGCCCGGGTCGAATGGGTCGAGGAGCCGGCGTCGCCGCTCGACTACCAGTCGCTCGCGCGGATCGCCGCGCGCAGCGCGACGCCGATCGCGACCGGCGAGAATCTGTTCTCGCTCGACGACGCCCGCAATCTGCTGCGCTACGGCGGGCTCCGGCCGGATCGCGACCGCCTCCAGTTCGACATGCTGCTCGCCTATGGCGTGCCGGAGTACGCGCGCATCCTCGAGTTTTCCGCGACGGCGGGATGGCCGCGCGCGGCATTCTGGCCGCACGCGGGGCACCTCTTCGCGGCGCACTGCGTCGCCGGGCTGGCGCTCGGGTCGGCCGAGGCCGCGCCCGACGCGTCGCTCCCGTACGGCGGCTACTGGGACGGCGTGCCGGTGCGCGCCGGACGGATCGAGATTCCCGCCGTGCCCGGCGTCGGCTACGAGGCGAAGGCGAACCTGCACGCATTGCTGCGCAATGCGCTAGAGACCGATACCTGAAGGAGACCCGCATGAAAGCGAAGCTGCGCCACATCGCGATTTCGGTGCCCGACCTGAAGAGCGCCGCTGCGTTCTACAAGGAGACGTTCGGGCTGGCGGAGGTGAACTACGTCGAGACGCCCTACGGCGACGGCCTCTCGCTCTCCGACGGCGTGATCAACCTGACGCTGCTCAAGTTCCACAGCGACGACGCGGCGGGCGACGAGCGCGGCAAGGACTTCGTCGGCCTCCACCACATGGGTTTCATCGTCGACGACCTCGAGGCGATGAGCGCGCGCATCAAGGCGAACGGCGGCCGGTTCCACCGCGAGCTGAAGGGCGGGGGCGGGGTCGACTTCGAGCGCAAGTTCCGCGACCCGAACGGCGTCGTGTTCGACATCTCCCACCACGGCTGGGTGGGGATCGCGCCCGAGAAGGGCTGAGCCTAAACCGCGCGCTTGGTGCCGCCGGGCGGCCGGCGGAAGAACTGCATCGGCTTCGCCTGGAGCGGTCGCGGCGGCACGCCCACCGTCTCGAGCGACTGGTCGAGCTTGCGCCCTTCCGGGTCGGCGAGCGCGGCCTCGCGGGCCTTGCGGATGGCGCCCGCCCTCGCGCCATCGGTTGCGAAGGTGCCGCCCGCCACGATCGTGTCGAGGATGCGCGTGAAGTTGTCCTTGCCGCGCCGGTGCGTGTCGCCGTAGCCCTTGATCAGCCGGCCGCACAGGGCGACCTCCAGCGCGAGCCCCGGGTCGCGCCCCGCCGTCGCGCGGATCGCGTCGAGCCAGCGCTCGATCAGCTGCTGCTCGTCCTTGTAGCGGCTCGTCGCGCGGCGCAGCGGGCGCAGCCACGCGAGGGTGCGCAGCATGAGGAAGCCGAACACGCTCGTCGTCTTCACGTAGAGGCCCACGTTGAGCTTGTGCGTGAGCCCGCGCCGGTGGGCCCAGCGCGAAAGCCGCCCGGAGAGCCCGCGCGGCAGGAGCGCCGCGACCTCGTCGACGCCGGGCTTGAGGTACTCCACGATGTGCACCGGCTCGCCGGGCTTCGCCTGGACCTCGGTCCGCACGCGCTCGAAGCGCGCCTTGCGCGACTTGAGGTCGGCGACGCGGATCACGTCCTCGTAGGCCATCCACAGCGCGAGGAAGCGGCCGGTCTCGATGGTGAGCTTGTAGCCGGTCGCCCCGCCCCCGCCGTCGCGGTCGAGCTTCGCGATCGGCTCGAGGCGATCGAGGTAGAGCGTGGCGTAGGCGGCATCCTGGAAATCCGTCGTGCGCGCCACGCCCTCTTCGAGGATGCGATGCGTTTCCGCCGCGAACGCGCTGCGGACGCGCTCGACGGGATTTGCCCGCCACGCCTTGAGGTCGGCGGGCGAGGGCGGCTGCGCCTCCCCGGTCGCATGCGCGTAACCGAGGGCGAAACCCTTGAGGCTCCCCTCGACGCCCTTGCCGGCGCTGCGAATCGCCGCCTCGCACGCCGCGCGCGAGAGCGGCAGGACCCCGGCGCCCGCCATGGCGCCGAACAGCACGGCGTTGATCACGGTGCCCGAGCGGCCGGCAAGGTCGGCCATGTCGAACAGCACCGCGCGTTTCGCGAGCTCCCCGGCGGCCTTCACGATCTTCTCGACGTCGGTGCGGCCGTCGCCCATCGCCATTTTTTCCAGCACGGTATAGATGCGGTGCGTCGAGGCGACGAGCGTCGTGCGGTCCGGGCTCACGAAGCCGTTCTGCATCGCGCGGCCGGCCTCGACGAGCTCCGAGGCGACCATCAGGTCGACGTTGCCGGGGGAGGGCGTGAGCGCGAGCACCGGGCGCCGGTCGCCGAGCGCCGCGCGCGTCGCCGGATAGAGCTCGATGTAGTAGGTCGTCGCGCCGGTCCGCTGCGCGACGCCGGGGATCGAGGTGCTCTGCACCGGGAAGTCCGCCGCGGTGCCCGCGGCGACGATCCAGTCGGCGAGCACCCCGCCGCCCTCGCCGCCGAGCGCAGCGACGAGCACCGTGATGGGCCGCGCGGGCAGCGCGCCCGTGCCGGGAAAGGTGAGCGTGTCGGTCGTCGTGTTCATCCCGATCCCCTATGCCGGCTGCAGCCAACCGATCACCGTCGACCGCGCCCGCTGCTTCAGGCGGTCCCACCAGCTCGGGTTCTGCACGATCTCGGCGCGGAAGAAGCTCGGGCAGAGGATCGCCGCGTGCGCCACCTCGCCGCAAAGGCCGCACCCGACGCAACTGTTGTTCACGTGCGCGACCGGGTCGACTTTGAGCGGGTCGGAGGAATCCTTCACCGTGAGCGACGGGCACCCGGACAGCCGGATGCACGAGTGGTCGCCCGAGCAGGTGTCCTCGTCCACGCCGAAGCGCGTGCGCACGACGCGATCGCCTGACTTCAGCGCCGCCGCGACGAGCGGCCGGAGCCGGCGCTGCTTCTCGAGCTGGCACTCGCTTTCGGCGATGATCACCTTCAGACCCGCGAAGGGCGTGGTCATCGCTTCCTTGAGCGTCGCGGACACCTGGCCGACCTTGTACGTCGTGACCCGCTTCACCCATTCGACGCCGACGCCCTTCAGCGCCTGCTCGATGGACATCCCGGTCATCTTCTCGTCGGGTTGATGCAGCGAGGAGGGGATGTGCTGCGTCCCCGTGGCCGCGGTGTAGCCGTTGTTCATGATCACCAGGATGCCGTCGTCGCGGTTGAACACCGCGTTGGAGATCCCGGAGGACAGGCCGTTGTGCCAGAAGCCGCCGTCGCCCATGATCGTGACGGTCCGGCGCCCGAAGAGCGGATCGATCGCCGAGTTGCTGGCGAGGCCGAGCCCGTAGCCGAGCACCGTGTTGCCGATGTTGAAGGGCGGCAGCGTCGAGAAGAGGTGGCAGCCGATGTCGGCCGAGACGTGGAACGCGCCCGACTCGCGCTCCAGCAGCTTCATCGCCGAGAACACCGGCCGCTCGGGGCAGCCGACGCAGAAGCCGGGCGGGCGCCCCGGCACCGGGCCGCCGAGCAGCTCCGCGGCACGGGCCTTGGGCGTCATGAGCCGGTCGCGCGCGGCGAGGGCCGTCGCGAGGTCGACCCCGCGCGGCGCGGCGCGCTCGATGAAGCTCGCCAGCCCCTGGAGGACCACCTCGCCGGTGTATTCGCCCGCCATGGGCAGGCAGCCCTTGCCGTGCACCTTCGTCGCGTTGACTTCCGCCCGGCGCAGCGCCGCGTGGATCGCGTCCTCGAGGAACGCCGGCTGGCCCTCCTCGACGACGAGCACGTGCTCCTTGCCCGCGCAGAACCCGACGATCTCGTCCGGAATCAGCGGATAGGTGACGTTCAGGCAGTAGATCGGGACGCGCGATGCGCCGAACGCGTCGGCGAGCCCGAGCTGCTGCAGGCCCCGGATCACCATGTTGTACAGACCGCCCTGCGTCACGATCCCGGTCTCGGCGAGGTCGCCCGGGAAAAACTCGTTGAGCCGCTGTGCCTTGACGAACTCGACCGCCTTCGGCCAGCGCACCTCGACTTTCTGCTTCTCCTGCGCGTAGCTCGACGGCGGCAGCACGATCCGGCCGTAGTCGAAGTTCGGGCTCTCCAGCACGCGATTGCGCGACACCGCGGGCTCGCGGTTCGGACGGGTGCGGAACGAGCCGTAGACATGGCAGGCGCGGATGCGCAGCTCGAGCATCACCGGCGTGCTGGAGGCCTCCGACAGCTCGAAGCCCTTCTCGACCATCGCGACGATCTTCGGCAGGTCGGGCCGCGGATCGAGCAGCCAGATCTGCGATTTCATCGCGAAGGCGTGCGAGCGCTCCTGCATGATCGAGGAGCCCTCGCCGTAATCCTCGCCGATCACGATCAGCGCGCCGCCGGTCACGCCGGCGGAGGCGAGGTTGGCGAGCGCATCCGAGGCGACGTTGGTGCCGACCGTCGATTTCCACGCCACCGCGCCGCGGATCGGGTAGTTGATCGACGCCCCGAGCATGGCGGCCGCGCCGGCCTCGGAGGCGTTGGTCTCCAGGTGCACGCCCAGCTCGTCGAGCAGGTCGCGCGCGTCGTTCAGGACGTCGACCAGGTGCGAGATCGGGGCGCCCTGGTAGCCGCCGACGTAGGACACGCCGGACTGCAGCAGGGCCTTGGTCACCGCGAGGATGCCCTCGCCGTGGAACGTGTCCCCGTCGCCCAGCCTCAGCGAGGCGACTTCTTCCTTGAAGGAGCGTTCCATCTGTCGGACTCCGGGCGCCGCGCTAGCCGATCAGGCCGGGCAGCCATACTGCCACGGCCGGCACGCAGAAGACGAGGACGAGCACCGCGATGCTCAGCGCGAGGTAGGGCACCACCGCGCGGAAGATGTGGGCCATGCTCACCTGCGGCGGCGCCACCCCTTTCATGGTCATGAGCAGCAGCCCGTGGGGCGGCAGCAGCAGCCCGAGCTGCATGCAGATCAGGAACAGCACGCCGAACCACACCGGGTCGATGCCGAGCGCCTGCACGATCGGCATGAAGATCGGCAGGGTGATCAGCATCATGCTCACCTGGTCGAGGAACAGCCCGAGGAAGATCAGCAGCCCCATCATCGCCGCGACGATGGCGAACGGCGACAGCCCCTGTCCGGTGATCAGCCTCGCCAGTCCGGTGCTCGACCCGGAAAAAGCGAGGATCTGCGAGAACGTGGTCGCCCCGACGATGATGAACAGGATCATCCCCGAGACGCCGACGGTGCCGCGCAGCGCCTTCATGAACGCATCGAGCGTGAGCGCGCGGTAGGCCGCCGCGAGGAGGACCGTCGCCATCGCGCCGAGCGCCGCCGACTCGGTCGGCGTGGCCCAGCCGGCGACCATCGCGCCGACCACCACGCCGAAGATCGAGACGAGGGGCACGACGTACTGGAAGAACGGCAGCAGCTTGCGCAGGCCGTGATGCTCCTCGAACGGCGTGGCCGGCGCGAGCGTCGGGTCGAGCTTCACGCGCACGATGATGTAGGCCACGAACGCGACCGACAGGATCAGCCCGGGCACGACGCCGCCGATCAGGAGCTTCGAGATCGAGATGCCGGACAGGCTGCCGAGGAGCACGGTGAGGGCGGACGGCGGGATCAGCATGTCGACCGCGCCGATCGCCATGATCGGCCCGGTCGCCATGGTGGGATGGTAGCCGCGGGCGAGCATCACCGGCAGCATCAGGCTGCCCAGCATGGCGGTGGTCGCGATCGTCGACCCGGAGATCGCGGAGAACACCGTCCCCGCGACGACCGCGACGACCGCGAGCCGTCCGGGGACCTGGCGGATCAGGCGCTCGATGCCGTCGATCACCTTCACCGCGAGCCCGGTGTGGAAGAGCACCTCGCCCATCAGCACGAAGAGCGGGATCGGCGTGAGCGAGAAGCTCGCCACCGCCGACACGCTGTTGCGCACCAGCTGCACCAGCCCGGCCTCGCCGCCGAGAAAGATCAGCGCGCCGGCGAGATTGATCACCAGGAACGAGAACGCGACCGGCAGCCCGAGAAACAGCAGCGCGGTCGACCCGCCGAGCAGAAACCACGCCGCCTCCTGCCACGACACGCAGTGCGTCCTACGAGGCCGAGACCGCGTCCTCGCGCACCGCGCGCGGGCCGCGCTGCAGCGCGTACATCCTGATCACCACTTCCACCGCGAGCACCGCGAACGCGAGCGGGAGGACGGCGAGCCCCCACCACTCGGGGGTGACGAGCGTCTTGATCGACATGGCGTCGGTCGCGTGGCTCGCGAGCGTCGCCTTCACGCCGTACACCACCATCGCGAGGCAGCACCCGAGCGCCAGCACGTCGGCGACCCACTCGCACGTCCACGCCACCTTCCCGGGCAGCACGCGCAGCAGGATGTCGACGCGGATGTGCTGGCCCTGCCGCAGCAGCCACGGCGCGGCGAGCATCGTCATCAGGTAGAGCATCGTCTCCGAGATCTCGTTCGCCCACGGCAGGCCCCGCGTGATGCCCCACGCCACCGGCAGGTTGCGCAGCAGGATGTCCGCGCAGATCATCAGCATCATCGCCGCGACCATGGCGCAGGCGATCACGCAGAGGCCGGCGGACAGCCGGCCGATCCAGAGGGAGAGGCGCTCCATCGTCCCGGTGCGGCGCTACTTCGGCGAAAACAGTTCGCGCATCTTCGGCC
Organism: uncultured beta proteobacterium; assembly: GCA_963716855.1. Lineage (GTDB taxonomy): Bacteria > Pseudomonadota > Gammaproteobacteria > Burkholderiales > SG8-39 > JAGVSZ01. Next base: position 339,985 of record CAVQUV010000032.1, read on the forward strand.
CGTGCTGCGGGCTCACCTTGATGATGCCCGCCCAGCCGGCCTCGTACGCCTTGTCGACGTACTCCTTCGCCTGCGCGCCCTGGAGCCGGATGACCTGGATGCCGGCCTTCGCCTGGCGCTCGGTCTCCTGCTGGCCGTAGATCTTCCAGTAGTCGTTGCGGTTCTCGAGCAGCCGCGACTGGGTGAGGAGGAAATCGCGCTGCCGCGGGGAGAGCTTCTTCCACGCGTCCTGGTTCACGATCAGCGAGACCTCCGCGTCGTAGAAGCCCGGGTCGACGCGGTACTTGGTCTTCTCCTGCCAGTTGTTGTCGAAGATGCCGCCGATCGGCCAGCCGTAGCCGTCGACCACGCCGCGCTCGAGCGCGGTGTAGACCTCGCCGGGCGCGGTCTGCATGACGGTGGCGCCGAGCGCGCTGAAGAAGTCGCGGTACACCGGCGTGATGCGGATCTTCAGGCCCTGCAGATCGGGCTTGTCGATCGGCTTGTTGAGATAGAGGTGGAACGGCTGGTACTCGACGATCCGGGCGAGGTAGATCATGTTGCCCTTCTCGGCCCAGACCTTCTGGATGTAGTCGAAGGCGCCGTTGCGGCGCTGCTCGGCCACCGGCATCCGGGTGAGCTTGAGCGCGTCGGACTCGGGAAACACGTTGGTGTAGAACGCGCCGGTCGACATCGCCATGTCGACGACGCCGGTGCGCACGGCGTTGCCGACCTCGAAGGTCGGGATCGCCTTCGGCCCGCCGATGAAGTTGAGCTGCAGCAGCCCCTTGCCTTCGGCGTTGACGTTCTCGATCCAGGTCAGGAGCCGGGTGACGTAGAACGAGTTCTCCGGGAACGCGCTCACGACCCTGAGCGTGGTGGTCTGCGCGACCGCGGCGAGCGGCAGCGCGAGCGCGGCGATAGCGATGGCGATGGTCTTTCTCACGACTTCCTCCTCCTCTGGACCGGCGCTCGTGCGCGCCGCATTTGAACGCCCGAGACTAGGAGGGCATACTTCATTTGTCAAATTGATGGGCCGTATGGGGCCGCCGCGGCGCACGCCTGGATTCCGGATCGTCCTTCGGGCGGCCGGAATGACGGCGGGAGTGGCGAAGCTTCGATCGGGAGATCTCTTGAAAGTCGCGTTCCTCCACGTCGGCGAAGACCTCCGGCTGCCGACGATCATGGCGGCCTCGGCGAAGCGCCTCGGGTACGCGCTCGTGCAGATGACCGACGAGCGCACGCCCGCGGTGCCCGGCATCGATGCGCTCGCGCGCCTGCCGTGGGACGGCGAGCGGCTGATGACCTACCGTCTGCAGCACCTCGCCGCGCTCGCGGAGCCGGCGCTGATCGTGGACACCGACGTGGTGATCGTCCGAGACGTGAGCGCGGTGTGGGCGCGCGAGTTCGACGTCGCTCTCACGCGGCGCAACGAACCGGCGCTCGATCCCACCGGGGTCGATCTCGCCGAGGTGATGCCGTACAACACCGGGGTGATGTTCTCGCGCTCGCAGGCCTTCTGGCAGCGCTGCTACGACCTCTGCCGCGAGTTTCCGCCCGAGGCGCAGCGCTGGTACGGCGACCAGTACGCGGTGCGCTTCGCGGCGCCGGAGTTCAAGGTGCTCGAGCTCCCGGTCGATCCCTACAACTACTCGCCGGCGACGCCCGCAGAAGACGTGTCGGGCAAGCTCGTCGTGCACTACAAGGGCAAGCGCAAGGACTGGATGTTGGCCCTCGGCACGCGGAGCTGATGCAACGCGTCGACTGCACCATCGTCGACGCTAAGGCGTGGCTCGCGGCGGCGGGCGCCACGGTCACGCCGGTTCCGCTGCCTGACACCTCCGGGCTGCCTTACGAGCGGCTCGCGGCGACCTACGAGCCCTACGTCGCACGGGTCCCGGATGCGCTGCTGCTCCCCGGGAACTGGCTGCTGCTCTCGGAGCGGCGCGAGCTGCTGTGCGAGCACCTGCACCAGACCCTGCACGCGCGGCCGCACAACCGCGCGCACCACTTCGCCGCGGTCGATGGCCGCCGCGTGACCCTCGACCTCGAGCCCGCGGCGGCGCGCATCGACGCGCCGTGCGTGCTGCTCGGCGGCTCGCCCAGCCACTATCACTGGCTCGTCGAGTTCCTGCCGCGTGTCTACGCGGCGAGCCTCTTGCCCGAGCTGCGCGGAGCTGAAGTTCGTCGTCGACACCGGCCTCACGCGCGGTGCAGGAGGAATCGCTACGCCTCCTCGGAATCGGCGCGGACCGGCTCCTGAAGATCGATCCCGTGCGCCCGCAGCCCTTCCGCACGCTCTGGGTGCCGCTCGCTCCTCGTCGAGTCGTTCAGCCTGCACCCGGCCGCGCTGCACTGGCTGCGCACGGCGTTCCTGGACGCCACGCCCGCCGCAGAGCCGGGGCAGCGCCTGTTCGTGTCTCGGCGCGACGCCAGCCTGCGACGACTGGTGAACGAGGACGAGATTGCGGCGATCCTCGCGCCGCTCGGCTATCGAACGGTGGTCGGGTCGGCGCTCGGGTTCGCCGAACAGGCGCGGGTTTTCGCTCGCGCCGAGACCATCGTCGCGGTTGCCGGAGCAGGCCTCGCGAACATGGTCTTCGCCCCGCGCGAGGCGACGGTGCTCGAGCTGCACAACGTCCGCAAGGGGGCGGACTTCTTCGCGCTACTCGCGCAGCAGCTCGGCATGCGCTACGGGCGCGTCACCGGCGAGCTCCTCCCGCAGCCGGCGGTCATCGCCAACAACCGCGACTTCCGCATCGACCCGGCGATGTTCCGACAAGTGATGGGCGAGGTCCATCCGGGCGCGCCGGCGTAGAATCCGCAGCTTTCCGCACGCAGCAAGAGGGAATCAGATGGCTCAGTCGCCTCGATATTCGCGATCGCTTCCTGCTTTGCCTGCGCGTCAACGTGGGTGCTTGCCGCGAGCTGCTGCTCGACGACGTCTGTCTCCTCGACGTCCTTGAGGCGCTCGGGCCAGCCGCCGGTGCGGAGGCAGAGGATGCATCGGACGATCTCGGCGGCGCCCTGGAGGAGGACGAGCGCCCCGGCGACCGGGATGAGCATCTTCAGCGGATAGAGCGGCGGGCCCTCCGCGGTGGTGCTGGTGTGCTCCCGGATCGCCCAGGAGTCGTGCGCGAACTCCCACCCGGCGAGGACGAGCGAGAGGATGCCGGGAAGGAAGAAGGCAAGGTACAGGGCGAGGTCGAGGGCCGCCTGCGTGCGCGGCCGCATCGACCCGTACAGGAAGTCGCCGCGCACGTGCTTGTTTTGCGCGAGCGTGTACGCACCGCACATCATGAAACACGCGCCATACAGCATTGCGGTGATGTCGAACACCCACGCCGACGGCGCGTTCAGGATGTAGCGCTTGGCCACCTCAATGCAGACGATGACCATCAGCACCCCGATCAGCCACGCGAACGCCTTGCCGACGAAGGCGCTCACGCCGTCGACGCCGAGAATGAGGCGCCGGGCGCGCTCGGTCCGGGCCGCTGCGGTGGGCCGCGCCACTCGGAATCAGCGGTAGACGAGGACGGGGATCTTCGAGTGCATGAGCACCTTGTTCGTTTCGCTGCCGAGCACGAGCGCGGACAGGCCGCGGCGGCCGTGCGCGGCCATCATGATGAGGTCGCAGCCCTTCTCGCGCGCCGTCTCGATGATCGCCTCCCACGCGTTGTCGTTCTTGACGATCACGCGGTCAACCTTCACGCTGGCGCCTTTCGCGGCCGCCTCGACCCGGTCGAGGTACCGGTTTCCGTCGCGGAGCGCGTTCTCGGTCACCTGCTTCTCGACGACCTCGTCGTTTGGCCCGAATTCGCCATACGGGCTGATGCGGTACCGCGGATAGGCGTGCAGCGCCGTGATCCGCGCACCCATGGCGCGCGCGACGTCGACGCCGTCCTTGACGACCTTTTCCGAGAACTCCGAGCCGTCGGTCGGGATCAGGATGTTGGTGAACATCGGATGGCCTTTCGAGGTGAGGTCAGTCGTGACTGCCGATCGGATGAGCGCTGCGCAGCGCGGGCGAGGAGTGCGGCCGCCGGAGTATGTAGAGCAGTCCCGGATCGAGGTACAGCTCGTTCTCGTCGATCCGGGTCTGGTAGCGCGGCGGAACGATTCCTGCGAACTCGTACTCCATCCCCTTGAAGGTGACCGAGCGATGGATCGGCCCATCCTGGTAGCGGCCGATCGCCTCGGTGTGCGCGTCGAGCGCCTCGGCCCGCCGGATGATCACGCCGAAGCGGCGGAAGAACTCCGGGCTCTCCCAGCGCGCGAGCCCGAGCATCACCGCCCAATGGAACGGCAGCACCAGCGCGGCGACCAGGAGGCTGAGGGTCAGGAGGTCCACGGACGTGCTCACTCGTGGGTGTGGATCGACCGGTCCTTGGTCTCGCGCAGGAACAGCGTCCCGATCACGAGCGTCATCACGGCGACGACGATCGGATACCAGAGCCCGAAGTAGATGTTTCCCGCCGCGGCGACCATCGCGGTCGCGAGCAGCGGCAGCATCCCGCCGAACCACCCGTTGCCGATGTGGTAGGGCAGCGACATCGACGTGTATCGGATCGAGGTCGGGAAGAGCTCGACGAGATAAGCGGCGATCGGTCCGTACACCATCGTCACGTAGATCACCATGACGACGAGGATGAGCAGCACCATGAGGTGGTTGGTCTCGCCGGGCTTCGGTCCGCCCGGGTAACCGGTCGCCTTGAGCGCGTCCTTGAACTTCTGCTCGTCCCAGCCCTCGATCTGGGTGTCGCCGATCCGGGTCACGACGTCCTTGCCGGACACCGCCGGCACCGACTCGAACGACAGGCCCGACTTGGTGAGGAAGTCCTTCGCCTTGTCGCAGGCCGTGAACCGGGTGCCCGGCAGGATGAAGATGTGGAAGCTGCAGTCGCTCGCCGCGACCTGGATGCTGGTCTTCTGCTGATACGCCTCGAGCTTCGGATTGCCGAAGTGCGTAAGGCCCTGGAAGAGCGGAAAGTAGGTGAGCGCCGCGATCAGGCACCCGGCAAGGATGATCTTCAGCCGCCCGATCCTGTCCGAGAGCGCTCCGAAGACGACGAAGAACGGCGTGCCGATCACCAGCGACGCGCCGATGAGCGCGTAGGCGGTCAGGTAGTCGAACTTCAGCGTGATCGTGAGGAAGAACAGCGCGTAGAACTGGCCCGTGTACCAGACGACGCCCTGGCCCGCGGTGGCCCCGAGCAGCGCGAGCAGCACGTACTTGTTGTTGGGATAGCGGAAGAACGAGTCGGTCAGCGGCGCCTTCGAGCCTTTCCCCTCGGCCTTCATGGCCTGGAAGACCGGCGACTCGTTCAGCTTGAGTCGGATGTAGATCGACCAGATCAGGAGGACCAGGGAGATCAGGAACGGGATCCGCCAGCCCCACTCGGTGAAGACGCTTGCATCCGATGAACACGCGGCAGCCGCCGATCACGATCAGCGCAAGGAAGAAGCCGAGCGTGGCGGTGGTCTGGATCCAGCTCGTGGCGTAGCCCCCGGCGGTTGTCGGGCGCGTGCTCGGCGACGTAGGTGGCCGCGCCGCCGTACTCGCCGCCGAGCGCGAGTCCCTGCAGCAGCCGCAAGCTCACGAGGAGGATCGGCGCCGCCCAGCCGATCGTCTGCGAAGGTCGGGAGCAGGCCGACCGCGAAAGTGGCGCTGCCCATGACGACGATCGTGATGAGGAAGGTGTACTTGCGGCCGACGAGGTCGCCGATGCGGCCGAACACCAGCGCGCCGAACGGGCGCACCAGGAAGCCGGCCGCGTACGTTGCGAACGCCGAGAGCAGCGCCGCGGTCTCGTTGCCCTTCGGGAAGAAGAGCGCGGCGAAGAACGGCGCGAGCGTGGCGTAAAGGTAGAAGTCGTACCACTCGAGCAGCCACGCGAGCGAACGCCGCACCGCGGGATCGTCGTCGACGACGTGCACGAGCTGCCTCGAGTCGGTCATTCCGCCTCGTCCACGGTGTGCACGGTAAAGCGGAACAGCGCGCCTCCGCGGTGCGACGCCCCGGCCGAGAGTCGGCCCCCGTGGACCTCGACGATCGAGCGGCAGATGTTGAGGCCGAGACCGGTGCCCTCCGGTTTAGTGGTGAAGAAGGGCTCGAAGAGCCGCGCGGCGACGTCGGGGGCGAGCCCGGGCCCCGCGTCGGCGACGGCGACCTCGAGCGCGCCGTCCTCGGTGCGGGCGGTGGCGACCTCAACCGCACGGCGCCCGGGCGGCGTATCAGCCATCGATTCGAGCGCGTTGCGCACGAGGTTGATCACCACCTGCTCGAGCATCACGGGGTCGGCGCGCGCCGCGGGCAGCGCCGGCGCGAGCCGCAGCTCCAGGCGCGCCCCGAGCCGCTCCGCGTCCGGTGCGGCGAGCCGCGTCGCCTTGGTGACGATCTTGTTCAAATCCGCTGCCACGAGCGTCGTCTCGCGCGTGCGCACGAAGTCGCGGACGCGCCTGATGATGTCGCCGGCGCGCTCGGCTTGCCGCCCCGCTTCCTCGAGCGCGCCCGCGATCGCCTCGGGCTCGGCGCGGCCCGCGCGCAGCCTCCGCAGGCTGCCCGACAGATAGCTCGCGATCGCGGCGAGCGGCTGGTTCAGCTCGTGCGCGATCGAGCTCGCGATTTCTCCGGCGGCGACCAGCCGGGCGGTCGCCTGGAGCCGCTCCCGCTGCTCGCGGCTCGACTCCTCCGCGAGCCGGCGGTCCGTGATGTCGGTGGCGGTCGCGAGCAGCACGCGCCGGCCGTCGGTCCAAGTCAAGTCGCGCGTGCGGACGAGATACCAGCGGCTGCCGACCGGGAGCGCGGCGCCCTCGGCGGGCGAGCCCTCCAGTCCGAGCACCCGATAGGCGTCCCGCGCCCGCTCGACTCGGTGCGGGCCCGCGAACGCGGATTCGAATAGACGGTTGCGATACAGAATGGCGTCCGCCGCCGGATCGAGCACGCACACGGCGGCATCGAGCCCCTCGAGCACCTTGATCAGACGGTCGTCGGAGCGCTCGAGCGCGCGCTTGAGCTCCCCGAGGATCACCGTGAACAGCGCGAAGGTGCTCAGCTTGATGAGCATCTCCCAGTAACGGTAGCCCGGATGCGAATACTCGTGCCCGGCCAGGATGTCGGTGGCGAGCCAGGCGAGCGTCGCGAGCGCCGCGAACGCGAGCCCGGCGCGCACGCCGAACACCCAGGTGCACGCGAAGATCGGCACGACGTAGAGCAAGGACAGCGCGAACTCGTATCCAGTCGCGACGTCGACCACGCCGATCACGAGAACCAGGGCCAGGCAGGCCGCCAGCGTCGCACCGCGCCGGTCCGCCAAATGCGAGAACAGCGCGGCGGCGCGCTCGAGCAGCGCGGCGCGGGGCCGCGCCGGCATCGCCATCTGGGCGACGAGCGGTTCGCGGGAAGTAGTCATGTGCGGTGGTCTGCGCGACGGACCTTCCATTCTAGGCGCCGGCCGTTCGTTGGGGTACATCCTGAGCTATGACGCACGCGCGTCCACCCGGGAGGGCGGGCCGGTTCGGCTAGAATCGGGCCCCTCCGACGCGTCTCCCGAGGTTCCGATGACTCAGCGACTCCGCGGCGTGCTCTCGCCCGTCGTCACGCCGTTCCGCAAGGACTATTCCCCCGACGCGCCCCGCTTCGTGCGCCACTGCAAGTGGCTGCTGGCGCACGGCTGCTCCGGGCTCGCGGTGTTCGGGACCAACAGCGAGGCGAACTCCCTCTCGGCCGACGAGCGCATGACGCTCCTCGAGCAGCTCGTGGAGGGCGACGTGCCCGCCGCGCAGCTGATGCCGGGCACCGGCTGCTGCGCGCTGACCGACTCGGTGCGCCTCACCGCGCACGCGGTGAAGCTCGGCTGCGCCGGCGCGCTGATGCTGCCGCCGTTCTACTACAAAGGCGTGCCGGACGACGGCTTGTTCCGCAACTTCAGCGAAGTGATCCAGCGCGTCGGCGACGACCGGTTGCAGCTCTACCTCTATCACATCCCGCCGGTCGCGCAGGTGGGGATCACGCTCGGGCTGATCGAGCGGCTGCTGAAGGCCCATCCGAAGACGGTCGCCGGCGTGAAGGACAGCTCGGGCGACTGGAACAACACCAAGGCGATGATCGACGCGTTCGCGAAGCAGGGCTTCGAGGTCTTCGCGGGGAGCGAGGTGTTCCTGCTCCGGAACATGCGTGCGGGCGGAGTCGGCTGCATCACCGCGGGCGCGAACGTCAACCCGCACGGCATCGACCGCGTTTACCGCGGCTGGCAGTCGGCGGAGGCGGAAAAGCTGCAGGCAGACGCCGACAAGGTCCGTCAGATCCTCCAGTCCCAGGTCTCGATGATCCCCGCGCTCAAGGCCGCAATCGCGCACTACGCCGCCGATCCCGACTGGATCACGGTGCGCCCGCCGCTGGTGGAGCTGACGCTCGAGCAGCGCGCGACGATGGTGAGCGAGCTGCTGGGGGCGGGATTCGAGATGCCGGGGATCAAATAAGTCGCAATCCCCGTTTCACGCTTCCTGTTTCACATGCCTTACGCCTTCATAATCGGTCGAACAAGGGGCCGAGGGAAGGGTTGGGACCCTTCCCTTCCCAACCTGGCCCGCTTGTAGATCCCCCAATAATGCTTTACGCCTTCACCATCTTCGTCTCCGCGTTCCTGCTCTTCCAGGTGCAGCCGATCATCGCCAAGATGATCCTGCCCTGGTTCGGCGGCGGCGCGGCGGTGTGGACCACGTGCATGCTGTTCTTCCAGCTGCTGCTGGTCGGCGGGTATCTCTACGCGCACTGGACCACCCGCAGCCTCGCCGCGCGCACGCAGGCGATCGTGCACGGCGCGCTGCTCGCGCTTGCCGCGGCCGCGCTGCCGATCATCCCGGACATGGCGTGGAAGCCGCTCGGCGACGCCGATCCCGGCGTGTACATCCTCGGCCTGCTCGCGGTCACGGTGGGGCTGCCGTACTTCATGCTCTCCACCACCGGCCCGCTCGTGCAGGTCTGGTATTCGCGTGCGAACCAGGGCGCGATGCCGTACCGGCTGTATGCGCTCTCGAACGTCGGGTCGATGCTCGCGCTGCTCACCTATCCGGTGGCCGTCGAGCCGTGGCTGCCGACGCGCGCGCAGGCGCTCGGGTGGTCGGGCGCATTCGTCGTGTTCGCGATCGCGTGCGGCGTGCTCGCGTGGCGCAGCCGCGGCGCGGCGTGGGAGGTGACCGCCGGCGCCCCCGCCGAGGCGGCCGCGCGGCCGACCACCGGGCGCTACCTGCTGTGGGCGGCGCTCGCGGGCACCGCCTCCGTGCTGCTGCTCGCATTCACCAGCCAGCTCTCGCAGAACGTGGCGCCGATCCCGTTCATCTGGGTGCTGCCGCTCGCGCTCTATCTCCTGTCGTTCGTTCTCACCTTCGACGGCCGCGGCTGGTACCGCCGCAAGGTCTACCTGCCGCTCGCCGCCGCAGGCCTCGTCGGCGTAACGACGCTGCTGCACTCCGACTTCCGGCATTCGCAGCTCTGGGTGATGCTCCCGGTGTACGCCGCGACGCTGTTCGTCGCCTGCATGGTGTGCCACGGCGAGCTGGTGCGGCTCAAGCCGCCACCGCGCTACCTGACCGGCTTCTACCTCGCGATCTCGGTCGGCGGCGCCCTTGGCGGCGTGTTCGTCGGGCTGATCGCGCCGCGCATCTTCCTCGACCTGTACGAACTCCCCGCGGGCCTCGTGGCGATGGCGGCGGTGGTCGCCGTCGCGCTCGCGCTCGACCCGACGGGATTCCCCGGGGTGCGGACCTGGCGCGCCGCGGTCTTCGGCACCGTGCTGCTCGCCGGCGGGCTCGCCGGGACGCTGTGGTGGATCTACGACGGTTACGCGCGCGACGCGAACGTGCGCGTACGCAACTTCTACGCCGCGATGCGCGTGTGGGACTCGGGCGACGGGGAGGCGGCGCAGCGCGTGCTGACCCACGGCTCGATCACGCACGGCAAGCAGTTCACCCGGCCCGACCAGCGCAAGCGGATCACGACCTACTACGGCGAGACCTCCGGCGTCGGCCGCGCGATCCTCGCGGCCGGGCTGACGGGCCCGGTGCGCGTGGGCGTGATCGGCCTCGGCACCGGCACGCTCGCCGGGTACGGACGCGACGGCGACAGCTTCCGCCTGTACGAGATCAACCCCCAGGTGATCGATCTCGCGACCAAGCAGTTCAGCTACGTGACCGACTCGCGCGCCAGGGTGGAGATGGCGATCGGCGACGCGCGCCTGTCGCTCGAGCGCGAGGCCCCGCAGGGCTTCGACGTGCTGGCGGTGGACGCGTTCTCGAGCGACTCGATCCCGGTGCACCTGCTCACCGCCGAGGCCTTCGCGACCTACTTCCGGCACCTCAAGCCGGGCGGCATCCTCGCGGTGCACATCTCCAACCGCTATCTCGACCTCAAGCCGGTGCTGCGCGAGGCGGCGGCGAAGTTCGGCCGGCACGCGCGCCTCTTCGACGAGGACTCCGACGAGGCGCGCGGGGTGTACGGCTCGACCTGGGTGCTGATCTCGGACGACCCGAAGACCTTCGAGCGCACCCCGCTCGCGAGCGCCGCGGAGCCGCTGGAAAGCGACAAGGCGGTGCGGCTCTGGACCGACGACTACAGCGACCTCTGGCGCATCCTCAAGTGACCGGCGCGTAGCGCCGGTCATCCCGGCAGAAGCCGGGATCCGTTCTGTCGGCCCCGGCTCCCGCTACTGCCGGTGCGGGGACCGCTTTACTGCTTGGCCGCGAGGTTCGGCGCCGACTCGGTCGGCAGTCCCTTGAGGCTCCATTCCGGGAATCCGCCGCGGAACCAGTACACCTGACGGTAGCCGGCCTTGATCGCCGCCGCCGCCGCCTTGTAGCTCTTCCAGCACTCCGCCCCGTTGCAGGCGAAGATCACCGTCGCGTTCTTGTCCGGAACGACCTTCGACAGGTCGAACTGGTCCTTCGCGGCGTCAAAGCCGACCTCCTTGTGGCTCTTCTCGTGATAGGGGACGAGCTTCGCGCCCTGGATGTGCTTCGCGCCGTACTCCTCGGCGCTACGCGTGTCGTAGAGCGTGGCACCTTTCTTCACCAACTGCGCCACCTCGTCGGCGGTGACCACCGTCGCACCGGGCAGTTCGCGCGGCGTGAAGTAGCCGAGCGTCGACACGTACTTGTACTCGTCGGCGCCGATCGGCTTCACGTCCGCGAGGTTGAGGTCGGTCAGCGGCGCCGTCGACGCGACCCTGAGGTTGGGCGAGAGGAACGCTGCGCGGATGCGGTCCTTGGTGGGCTTGTCGAGCTTCGCATTGACGGCTACGCCGATGCCCGGCGTCGGGTGCGTCTCGAGGATGATCTGCCCGCCGTTCTTCGCAATCCACGCCTTGGCGAGGCGCTCGTCGGCCACGGCGATGTCGGCTTGCCCGAACTCCACCGACATCAAGGCGACCTCGTGGTAACGGTGCTCCTTCACCTCGGCGAAGAACTCGTTGATCTTGATGCCCTTCGCGTTCAGCTCGCCGCGGGCGAGATAGGTCCCGAGCGAGTCGGCGGGCGGCAGCGCGAGCCGCTTGCCCTTCGCGTTCTCGAGGCTCTTGACGCCGCTCGCCTTGCTCGCGACGAACACCGCGCGCTCCTCCCCCGCGAAGCGCGCGACCGGCTCGTAGCCGTAGCGCATCGCCGCGCCGATCACATGCGCCGGACCGACCAGCACCTCGTACAGACCGGCGCGCATCTTCTGCAGCTCGCGCGAAAGATCGCGGCCGACCGCGAGCTTGACATCCGTGCCGAGGCTCGCTCCTAGGTAGTTCGCAAGCGACTGGTAGCGATCCTGGAACTGCGGCGTGTTGATCTCCTCGCGCGCCTCGCCGGAGACGTTGAGCTGGACGGCGGCGAATGCGGGGAGGGCAGCGGCGAGTGACGCCGCCGCGAGCAAGCACAGGCAATACGGTCGCATGACATTCCTCACAATCGTGTAGTGGTCGTCGGGGCCGGTTCGGCCGAGTTCTTTGCACCGGTCATCGCCGGCGTTGAGTGCCCAAAGAATAGGCAGAGCCGGACCGTGCGAGCAACCGGTTCCGTGCCTTGCGCGGCGAATTTCCACACAATTCGAGGCGCGTGGATCTCCCCTGGACTCATGGCACGCCTTCAGCGCGAGGGAGAAGGGCGACGAACTGAAGACGCTTTGCACATTGCCGTGCTTGCGCCTACGATCCAAGTGATGAAAGCGGCACCCAACAAGACCGTCGTGATCGCCCGGCTGCGAAAGTTCGAGCCGGCCGCCGACGGCTACGGCGGCGAACTCGAGCTCGAGGTCATCCGGAACGAGTCCCCCGATCCCGCGACGGACTTCCTGCAACCGCAGGCGGGCAAGTCGCTGCGGGCGTTCTACGCGCAGACCGACCCGCCGGCTGCGTCGCTGCCGATCGGTCGACGGGTCCGGGTCGAGCTGACGTTTCTGGGCGGGCCGTCCGGCGGGCGCGCCGTCGTGCAGAGCATCCGCGCCGAGTAGTTCCCCCGGCGGTTCACCGCTTCACGTTGAGCGTCACCTTGCCTTTCGCGACGGTGATCGCGCTCAGCGCGACCCCGGTCGGACTCCCGTTGTGGGCGCGCGCCGAGGGCGTCGTCCGGTCGTTGAAGCTCGTCCTCTTCAAGGACCCCGGGAAGAGGTCGCCCGCGTCCCCGCTGTTCTTGGCAAGCTCCAGATCGCGCTTGCCGTCGGCTTGGGCGAGGCCCACTTTGTAGGCCAACGGGTTGGTGTTGTCAGACCGGGCTTCGTCGATGTGCCACACCGCGAGCCCGGAGCCCGGCAGCGACGCATCGCGGCCGGTCGCCTGCCGGTTCTCGAGCAGGAAGTACTCCGGTGCGGACCTGCCGCCGGTCCACACCCACAGGCAGTTTTTCGCATCCTTCTCGAGCGGGTCGAGGGTGTAGCGCGCCGTCTTGGCCGCCTGGGGCTTGATCCAGCCGAGCTTGGAGAGGCACCAGCACGACATCCGGGTCGGCTTCAGGCCGCCGCCGCCCCAGGATCCCCCGCCCATGAGGCACCACTGTCCGACGCCCTCCGAGCGATAGGACGTGTCGTAGAGGTCCGGCAAGCCCAGCACGTGACCGAACTCGTGCGCAAACACGCCGACGCGCCCGTCCTCGGGCTCCGTCGAGTAGGCGTACACCTTGACGCCCTGGTTGTCGAACGCCTGGGGCAAGGTCCACTTGTGCGACCAGATCATGTTGTTGCGCTTCTGCGGATTGGGTTCCGCTTCGGCGCCGCCGCCGGAATGGATGAGGAAGATCCCGTCGACGAACCCGTCCCCGTCGGTGTCGAAGCGCGCGAGGTTGTTCGTCTTGCAGTATTCCGTCAGTGCATCGAACAGCAGGCCCGGGGTGTTGCGCGGGTACTGCGTCCCGGTCCCGCTCTCGCCGTTGGTGTAGAACGAGTAGGGTCGCGGCGCCCGCACGTATCCGACGACCTCGCCCGTGACCACCAGCTTGCCGTAGGACATCTCGCGGTAGAGGGTCGTCATCGAATCGGGATTCGCCGGATCGAACAGCATGCGCTGGAAATCGGCTGCCGGGCGGCTTCCCGGGTTGTCGCTGAAGTCGACCATGAGCGCCAGGGCATGCAGCTTGCGGGGGGCCGCCGTGGCGCGCTCCATGCGCGCGGCGCGCAGGGGGCGGTTGGCGGGGGCGCGATCGAGCGCCAGGCCGGTCGGTGGATAGAACACCCCGTCATTGAAGCCCGTCGGGCGCTCCATCGTGGCGGAAACCAGTCCCATGTAAGCGGCCAAGCGGACATCGGCCGTCGACATCGCTCCGCTCTTCTTGATCGCCTGCTGGATGCTCTTCAGCACGGCACTGGAGGGGCGGCAGGCGGTTGGCCCGTCGTCGTAGCGGTGGGACATGGGGTCGCGCATCATGATCTCCGGCGGTTGGTTCGAATGCGGCGGGGTCGGACAGCGTGGTTGGCGAGGTCCGCGCGGTGCCGACCGAAGCGGCCGCGCGACGCCTAGCTTCCGCGCGAGGCGCCCTGCGTGGCAATAGGCCGAAAGGCTGACTACGCTGCGGTTCTTCGCGGCGGCGTGCTCGCCCGCGGCGCGTTCAAGGGAGGAAGTAGTCGACGTAGAGCGACGGCGTCGCAGGATCGACCGCGACGCGTGCGGCGAAGGCCTTCCACAGGCGCTCGTCGGCGTGCTTGCGCTTCGGGTCGGTCGCCGTCGGGCCTTTCCCGTCGGCGCGCAGCACGCGCCCGCGGGTCTTTTCCAGCAGATGCGGGTACAGCGACTCGGCCGGCATGTCCCACTTCTTGGTCTTGTTCGCGAACTGCTGGTCGACCGGGATCGCCGCGACGAGCCCGGGATGCGACATCGCCTCCAGGCCGCCGTCCTTGAGCGTGGCGTTGTGGCTCCCGTGGTGGCCGACCTTGTAGAACACCGTTCGCGCCAGCAGGTCGTTCGCGCGCACTTCGGTGCGCGTGCTACCGGCAGTGAACGTCCACGCGAGCTTTTGCCACGACAGCCAGTTTCCGACCTGCGCATCGGCCGCGAAGAGGAGCACCTCTTTCGTCGCCGTGAACTCGAATGCGAGCACCATGCTCAGGTTGTTGACGACGTTGTCCAGCTTGAGCGCGAGCTGTTCGGCGGCGAGCAACCACTGATCGTCGATCGTCCGCCAGCGCTCGTCCGGCGCCCGGTAGCGGGCGACGACCGGCGCCAGGGTGGTCTCCGTGCGCGCGCGCGCGTCGCTCCAGTGCAGGCTCGCCTCGAAGGGGCACATCGCCTCCGTCCGGGCGGTGCCCTCGCCGGCCGAGTCTTTGCTCGCGGCCACCGCATCAAGCAGGCCGGCGTAGAAGCCCGAGTCGGCGCCGAGCCCGTACATCTCCGAGCCCTTCTTGCCGAGCAGCTTCCCGAGGAGCTTCTCGTCGCGGGGCGGGGCGAGCACGTAGATGCGCACTCCCGGCAGCCATTCCGGGGTGAGGAGGTCGCCCGGCTCGCAGTAGCGGGGATCGGGTGCGAGCTCGCGGAGCGCCTCCAGCGCGGCATCGGTCCCGCGCACGCCCGCGGCGCTCACCGGCCCGAAGAACGACAGGATCTGTTCGATCGCCGTCCCGCGCGCGCGGGACGCCTCGTCCGGCGAGACGGCGAGCCGAGCGAGCGCCCTGCGCGCCCCGTCGAGCTGCAGCGCGGTCGCGCGCGTCCGCTCGCGGCCCTCCGGATCGTGCGGGTTCTCGGCCCAGGAGAGCCAGACCTCGTCCACGCGCAGCGCCTTGAACTCGTCGCGCGCGTCGAAGAACCCGGACAGGTGGTCCCAGTGCGGATGGGTGCCGACGATCGCATTCACGCGGCCGCCGGCCTCCTTTGCGACGTTTGCGGCGATGCGCTGCGCCCACTGCTTGCCGTCGGGCGTACCGCCGAGCACGCCGCAGTCGATGAGGATGTGGCTGGGCTTCGGGCCGGTGTAGAACGAGAGCAGGAACGCGTCGCCGATGCCCTGGCGATACATCCGGATGCGTACCCTGGGGCGGCGCCGCGCGGCGCGCTTGCTTGCGACGGTCTCAGCCATGGTCGGTCTCCGGATTGAACCCGTGGAGCTGCGCGAGCTGCCGCGACGGGTCGGTCTCGTCCAGCGCGCCGAAGTACATGCCCGCGAGCCCCGCGCGCCAGTCGACGCGGAATGCGCGCTCGGCCTCGAGGCGGGTGTCGCTCCGGGCGTTCTTGCGGATCACGTAGTCGATGTCGCCCGAGCGCAGGTCCACGACGATCGTGCACCCGCCGCGGAACATGAACGACCCGGCGCCCGGCGCGCCGCCTGCTTCGTCGCGCTCCTGCACGATCGACACCAGTCCCTGCGGCACGCCGGGGCCCGCGGGCGAGGCCTTTCGGGTGAACTGGAGCGAGCGCACCTCGAAGGCGGCGTGGCCGGGGCGCAGATCGAGCCCCATGTTCTCGGCGAGGACGTTGCGCTGCTGCGCGTCGAGCGACCGGAGCAGGCGCTGCACCGCATCGTGCAGCTCGCCGCGCCACTTGCTCAGGTGCGCGAAGATGTCGCGGCGGGGATCCGCGGCGTCCCGATTGTCGAGATAGGCGTATTCGTTCGCGTAAGTCCTCAGGACGAGCCCTCGCCCGCGCAGCAGCGCCCTGACCTCGGCGCTCGGTCGGTCCCACACGAGGTTGTCCACCGCGAGCGACCGCAGGCCCTTCGGGTAGATCCCCCGGGCCCGGAACGCCTCCACGATCGCGACGCGATAGCCCAGCCGGTCCTGCGGCACGACCTGGATGTCCGCCGTGATGAGCGCGCGAAGATAGTCGCCGAACGTGAGATCGACCGGCGGGCAGTAGTCGAGCGCCCGCACGCAGATCGTCAGCAGGTGGCCGGCGGCCTTCGCGGCCTCGTCGGCGAGCCGTTCGACCAGGTCGGGATGCAGCGCGCCTTCCGGCAGCACGCCGCTGCCGCCCGTGGCGATGCGGACGAGATCGACGGTGCGCCGCTCGTAGATCCTGAGAAACGCATCGAACACGGCGGCGACGAGGATCGCGCCGCGCTCGTGGGGCTCCTGCGTGCGCATGAGCGCCGCCGGATCGGGCTCGAGCCGCGTCCAGGCCCGCGTCTGCGGATCGACGCGGCCGATCGCGCTGCGCAGCGCCCCGTACCGACCCGTCGCCTGACCGAACTGGACCGCGAGCTCGGCGAGCAGGTTGCGCGTGCGCAGGTCGCCGCGGGCGCGGGCGATCTGGTGGCGCAGCACGCCGGGCAGCGAAAAATGCTGGAACAGCGCGACCAGGTCGGCGAACGCCTCGTGGAACGCGAGCGTGTCCGGATTGCTCGGGTGGAGCAGGGACGGGTGCACGCCGTCGAGGATGGCGTGCGTCGTCTCGTGCGCCACGATGTCCTGGGACAGGCACGTGAACACCGTGCCGCCGGGATAGACGCGTCCCGGATCGGTGTCCGCGGCGGGAAAGTAGCCGAAGAGCAGCGCCTTGCGCTGCGGATCGTAGAACGCGTTCTGCTGCCGCAGCGCGTGCGGATAGACGCGCAGCTGACCGACATAGGCGGGTTCGCCGGAGCCCTGTGCGCGCGGCGACCACAAGACCCGGCGCCCGAGGGCGCGCTCGAAGTGCTCGATCGTCCGCATCGCCACCGCGTACACCATCTGCTGGTGGAACTGCGGGTTGGCTTCCGAGGGCGCCAGCCCGTTCTGGGCGAGCAGGGCGCGATCGTCGAGGTCGACGGGCTGGTAGAAGCATTCGCTCGCGGGGTCGTAGTCGATCACGTCCAGGTAGTCGCCGCGCGGCCCGGGCTCGAGCTTCTGCTCCCACGGCACTTCGTAGACGATCTCGTTGATCTCGACGGACTCGAGCTCGGTCGAGAGCTGCGGGTCGAACGCGTAACCGCGCAGGAGCCGTCGGGTCGGCTGCGGCGGCGCGACGGGGCGCGGCGGCCACATGTTCTGAGTCGCAGCGCCCTGAGTCGACGCGCTGCGCTTCGAGGCCGGCTTGCGGGCCTTCTTCCGTAGCTTGGACGCCGCCATAGTGCTCACGCCTCAGTCGATGTGCGCGCACCGCTGTCGGGCGCGACTCGAGGGTCGCGCGCCGCGGCGAATGTGCTCGCATTGGTCAGGTTGAACGGATCCTGCATGCCGGGTTCCTCGAGGGGCGGGAGTCGGTCGCCGGGGCGACCCGGCGCCTGGCTCCGCTTAGCGCTTCCTCTGTATGGCCTCCTGCAGCAGGGCCGTGGCCCCGAGCGGCGGGATCCACACCTCGAGGTCGCCCGGCTGCGCCTTATCGAAGCGCTTCGCGTCGAGCGGCAGAAGCGGCAGCCGCAGCCTGTACCCCTCCTGCGAGAGGGCGAGCTCGACCCGGTCGCGGACTTCGGTGGCGGCCTTCTCGTCCTGCGGGAAGAAGTACCGCACGTCCCCCGAGGTCCTCCCGCCGGGGACGTCGCGCGGTTCCTCCACGACCAGCCCCGGACTCTGCGCGAGCGCTTTCGCCACCCGGGCCACGAGCGGCGCATCGCGCCCCTCGACGAAGTGGAGGAACACCCGCGTCACGCGCACGTCGGCGGGCGCGGCCTTGTAGCCGAGCTGCGCGAGGCGGCGCTCGGCCAGCGTCCGCGTTTCGTGACTGAGGGTGCGGGCGGCGACCGCGCGGAAATCCGCGATCGCGGCGTCGCTCCGGCCCATCCGCTGCAGCAGCAATCCGCGCTTGAGGTAGGCCTCGACGTAATCCTGGCGCAGCGCGATCGCCTTCGCGTAGTCGGCGAGCGCCGCGTCGTTCTCGCCCTGGGCATCGCGGACGACGGCACGGCTGTAGTACGCGGCCGGGTCCTTGTCGTCGAGCCTGATCGCCTCGTCGAAGTCCGCCTTCGCGCCGGCCCAGTCCCCCGTCGTCGAGCGCGCGGCGCCGCGCAGCAGGTAGTTCTCGGTCCGGCCCGGCCTGAGCCTGATCGCCTCGGAGAAGTCGGCAAGCGCGCGTCCATAGTCCGGGTTGGCGGTTGCCGCGTACGCCTGCCCCCGCTTCACGTAAACGATTTCAGGCTCGGGATAGTCGGCGATGGCCTTCGTGTAGCTCTCGATCGCCATCGGGTAGTTCCGCTCGATGGCGAACGAGTCGGCTTCGGCGACCAGCGAGATCGCCGACTCGACCTTGAGCCGCAGCTGCTCCGCAGACTGCCGTTGCGCCCACCAGCTGGACGCCAGCGCGAGAACGCAGACGACCACCAACGCGACGGCCGCCCAGCGCTGCGTCAGGGCCGTCTTGCCGCGTGCTCTGGCCGAGGCCGATGAACTCGAGCTCCTGCGCGTTCAGATCGGCGCCGCGGGAGCCGCGCCAGGCTTTGGCCGTGTCGAGCTGCGCGCCGGAGAGCAGCCCCCCGGGGTCCCGCTTGCTCTTCTCCCAGTCCGCGCGATACGCGTTCAGCAGTTCGCGCCAGCGCAGGAACTCGCGGTCGGCTTCGATCCACTCGCGCAGCCGCGGCCATTGCTGGGCGAGCGCCGGGTGCACGAGCTCGGCCGCCGGCGCCTCGGGCCCGGAGGTGCAGAGCACGACGAGCCGCGACACCGCGAGCTGCTCGAGCAGGGCCTCCACGGCTTCGCCGGGCGCCGCCTTCGACGCGAGCTCGGCCCGGAGCGCGCGCCGGATCCGGTCCGCGGCCGAATGCGGCCCGACGTTCACGAGTCGCGGCAGGACGCGACGCGCGAGCGCGCGCTCCTGCGTCGTTGAGGCCGTCAATGGCCGCGTCGGCGCGCGCAACGAGCAGCCCGCGCACGCCGCCCATGTCGTCGTAGGCCGCATTGGTGAGAAAGCCCTCGCGGCGCCGCTCGTACAGGCTCTGCAGCAACAGCTGGAGGAGCGGCAGGCGAAACGCCTCGGTGCCGAGATCCTCGATGATGCGGTCGACGAGGCCCGGTTCGAACGTGAGCCCGGCGCGTGCCGTCGGTTTCTCGATCGCCTGGCGCAGCTCGTCGCGCGTGAGGTCGCCGATTCGCACGACGCCCGCGTCGTCCGCGGGCACCGGCAGCGGCGTGCGCGCGAGCGCGCGGACGAAGTCCGAGCGCACCGCGATCACCGTCACGATGTCCGGTCGCTCGCGCACGAGCGCGGCGACGCGCTCGAGGAAGCGCGTGCGCAGGCCGGCGTCGAAGCCCGGCGCAAACACCTTCTCCAGCTCGTCGACGAAGAGCACGTGGCGGGCGTCGGCGCCCGCGCCGGGCGCGAGGCGGGCCAGGACGCGCGTCAGGCTGGCGACCGGATCCGCGCCGGGCACGATGCGCTCGAGCCGGCGGGGCGCGTCCGCGGCACTGGCTGCGCCGCAGCTCGGAGAACGCGCCGGCCATCACCAGCGAGCGCTTGCCGCTGCCGCTCGGCCCGAGCACCCAGACGCGCGCCTGGGTGCGCAGGTGATCGAGCAGGCTCGCGCGCAGCCCTTCGCGTCCGAAGAAGAATGCAGCGTCGTGCTCCTGGAACCGTTCCAGCGGCCGGAACGGGCTGCTGACCGCCACCGCGGTCCCGCCGGTCGTCCAGGTCAGCGTGTAGTCGGGGTCGGCACCCTCGGGCGGCGCGCCCGCGTCCGCCGGCGCCGGCCGCACGGGCGCGAGCGCGGCGATGCGCGTGACGAGCGGGTCGAGCCCGTTCGCCGGCACGCCTTCGCGCAGGTCGAAGAACTCCCCGCCGAGCGCCGTGCCCTGGCGCCCCGGCGTCGGTGCCAGGCTCGCGCCCGGCAACAGCACCTTGATCGTGACGAATTCGCGGCTCGCACGCACCGCCGCGGCCACACGTTGCAGCCCCTCCGATTGCGCCGGCGTGAGGCCGCCCGGTCCGATGAAGACGACGAGGGCCCTGGAATGGAAGAGCTGCTGCTCGCTGCGGCGCTGCCACTCGGGCGGCGGCACCGCCTCCAGCTCGTCCACGAAGGCCCGCAGATCGGCGCGCTTCAGCTGCGCCGCGAACGCCTCGGCGGTTGCGCTGTCCGCGGTCGCGGTCACGATGTAGGCGTCGTAACCGGCGAATCGTGCCGTGAGGTCGTACTGGGCCGCGACCTGCGGCACGGTCCCGCCGGCGTCGCGCGCGAGCGCGGCGAGCCGGGTGCCGGGCGCGGCGAGGTAGGTCATTGCGTCGGCGAGGCGGTGGAACGCGGTGGCGATGCGCTCCCGCTGCGCCACGTTGGCGGGGTCGGCGAGGATGCGCTCGTCGAACGCGTACTGGGGCTCGTAGGGCACGAGCAGGTCGGCGAAGCCCATGCCCCGCGCGCGCAGCGCCTCGGGCACCCGGTCGCCGAACGTCGCCTCGAAGCGGGCCATGAACTCGTCGAGCAGCTCCTGCCGCCGCTGCTCGATGCGGGCCGGGACGACCACGATCTGCGGCGGCCGGTTCTGCCGCAGCGCGAGCACCTGCGGCGAGAGGAAGTCCGCGGCGACGTTCTGCGTGCCGCGCACGTTCTGGTGGTTCGCCGCGCACATCATGACGATCACGTCGCCGAGCTGGTAGGCGCAGATGCCGCCCATCTCGGTGACGCCGGTGCGGCTGTCGACCAGCACGAGGTCGTAGCGCTCCGGGACGAGCTGGCCGCGCAGCCACTCGAAGAAGAGCTCGCCTTCCCAGTTGAAGTAGAAATCCTGCCAGTCGAAGCTGCGCACGTTGAGCGCGTAGCGCTCCAGCTGCGCCGGGTCCTCGCGCTCGCCCGCCGGCAGGAGATCGAGGCAGCCGTCGCCGGGCAGCCGCTCGTACACCGGCAGGATGAACCGGCGCACGTCGCGGAAATCCGCGCTCGCGGCCTCGCCCGAACCGACCGACATCGCGTGCTTGAACTCGAGCAGCAGGTCGAGCAGGCCGAGGTGACGGCGCGCGCTCGGCTGATGGATCTGGAAGTACTGCTCCAGCCCGGGCGCCTCGAGATCGAAGTCGATCATGAGCACCCGCGCGCCGCGCCGGGCGAGGATGTCCGCCACGTTCGCCATCGCCATCGAGCGGCCGACGCCGCCCTTGTACGAGTAGAACGTGACGATCACTTGGTCGGCGCGTGCTGGTAGATCAGGCTGCCCACCCCGCGGCGGCGATCCGGGCCGACGATGTTCTCGAAGCGCTCGAGCTTGGACGGGTCGGCGCGCGGCCGCGTGAGGATGTCGAGCGTGCCGGGCAGGCTCGAGTGGAGCCAGCGCCGCAGGCGGCGCTCCTCGCCGACGCGGAACTCGCATGCCGGGTCGAGGTCGAGCTCGAAGCGGTCGAACGCGCCCGCGAGCTGCTTGCGGGTGCGCGTCTCCAGCAGCTGGTTCACGGGCGAGCCGCTCTCGTCGAGCGGGGACACGGTCACGATCGCGACCTGGCCCATGGCGACGAACGACGCGCACGCCTCGGCGATCGCGCCGTGAAAGAGCGACAGCTCGTCCACGAGCGCGACGCACCCGGTGAGCGCGATCTGCTGGTAGATGGGCCGCAGCTCGGGATGCGCGCGATCGAGCCAGGCGTCGAACGGGTAGTACTGGAGCTTGATCTGCCGCCGCTGCGCGCCGCCGGCCACGCGCCGCCCGTTCAGCCGCTTGGCGATGTCGGCGCCGATGTCGCGCACGGTGGCGCCTCCGAACGGCTTCCACTCGCGGCGACCCGCGCCGTAGCGCGCGTCCGGTCCGCCGGCACGCTCGAGCGCGGCCTTGAGCTCCACGAACTGCTTGTAGCGGTCCGGTCCGAGCTCGCCCTGGAGCGCGTCGCTGTGTTCGAGCAGCGCGACGGCCTCGTCGCGCGTCATCGAGATCACGACGCAGGGCAGGCCGACGGTCGGCAGCCCGGGCTGCGTCGGCCGTCCGGCCATCGTGGCGACGACCTGGCTCGCCGCGCCACCGGCCGTCACGTCGACGAGCTTGGTGAAGGGCCACGCGGCCGGCAGCGCGTCGGGCTTCACCCCGGCGAGCAGGCCGACCAGCCAGCCGGTGCGGGTCTCGAGCACCTCCAGCGCGCGGGCGACCTCGGCGGGCCGGGAGGCGAGCTGCGCGAGGCCGCCGGGGCTGAGCCAGACGAGCGCGGAGTGGCACTGGATCGCGAGCTGCTCGAGATCGGAGAACTCCGCCTCGGTCTCCGCGAACAGCGCCTCGGGGGCGAGCAGCGCGCTCAGACCGACCTTCTTGAGCTCGTCGGCGAAAGCCCCCGCCGCGTCCTGGTCGAGGCCCGGCGGATAGGCGAGCGCCGCGCCGAACGTGACCTCGCGCTGGAGCCGCGCAGGCGCCGCGGCGGAGACCGACGGCTTCGGTGGCGGGGCGCCGCGCTGCGTCCACAGCGAGACCGCGTTCGCGACCAGGCCCGCGAGCTCGGTCGGACCCTTGAAGAAGCTCACCGTGTGCGCTTTACCCAGCTCTTCGCGCAGCGCCTTGATCTTCGCGCCGGCGCCATTCTCGCCGGTCGCGACGTCCATGAACTCCTCGGCCCACGGGGTCTTGGGGTCGAGGAGGAAGATCAGGCACTGCTCGGCACCGAGCGCGCCGAGCGCGGTACGGTACTCGGCCTCCGTGATCGACCACTTCTCCGGGTTCGCAGGCTCATCCGGCACATAGCCGTAGCGCTTCGCGAAGATGCCGACGTAGAGGTCGCACGCCGGCAGGTTCTGCGCGGGGTCACCGGCGATGTCGCGCAGGCACTTCGCCAGGGGGCGCGAGCCGTCGGCGATGTAGTCCTCCATGCCGACGACCTCGTGTCGCAGCTGGCGCAGGCTCCTGGCGACCTCCTCGCGTTGGTCCTTCAGGTCCTGGAACGTCGAAGAGAGATAGATCTTTGCCACGGACTCCCCCGGTTGCGCCGATTGTTGCAAAGATGCATGGCGCTTAGCGATAGGCAGGATAGCCTAGTATGCGGACGGCATAGTGCGCCCGCGAGCGCCCGGCGGCCGGTCGTGACCCCGTTCGCGGGGCGCTTCGACGTCAACTCTTCGACGCCGCGGCAATCGACCGGATCGAGAGCCCTTCGTTCGCGGCGTACGTGCCGTCCTTGCCGTTCAGCCTCGGCATGCCCATCTTGCCGCCCTTGTGGTGGAGCGCGATCACCTCCCAGAGCCTGCCGTTGAACACCGGGCTGCCCGAGCTTCCGCCTTCGGTCGGTGCGCGGTAGTGGAGGCGGCAGACGTCCGGGATCTGCGGCTTGCCCGCCGGCGGACCCTCGTGATCGAGGAGCTCGTTGTCCTGGAACGAGAACGCGAGATCGCGTCCGCCCGGATGGCCGATGATGTACACGCGCGCGTTCGGTTCCACCACCGGCAGCGCGGCGGCGACCGGCAGCGGCTCGATCCCCGTCACCGGGGTCTTCAGGCGCAGCAGGCTCGCGTCATGGCGATCGGGCGGCGAGCTCCAGAGGAGCTCGCCCACGGCGTAGGCGCGGTCCGCGCCGGCGGCCTCGAAAACGACCTCCGCCGCGTCGGGACGGATCCCCGGGCTCGCGCCATGCTCGTTGACGACATGGAAGTTCGTGATGACCAGCAGCTCGTCCTTGGGCTCCCGGCCGAGGTCGCCGGCGCGCACCAGAAACCCCGTGCCGATCCGGCTGCCGAGCTGCGGGCGGATCGCGGCGACGGCGAGCGCGCGGTCGAGCCCGGTCTTCCACCAGCGGTAGGTCTGCGGTCCCTCCGTGCCGAGCACCGCCTCGAGCTGCGTTCGGTCCGGCTCCGGCTGGGCCCGCAAGCGCTGCAGCTCGGCGCGCCCGAGCTCCAGTCCGCCGCCCGGCAGCGCCATGAGTCGCGCGCGCAGGATGTTGACGAGGCCCCGGCCACGGTCATCGGTCTGTTCCAGGTCCCACACCCCCGTGAACTGCCGTACGGTGCTCGCGATCTGAAACGCCTTGGCGTCGTCTGCGGCCGCATAGGCCCGGACGTTGCGCTCGACCTCGTCCCAGTCACCCAGACCCAGCGAAGCTTCGGCGCGCGTCGGCAGATACCACTCGTCGCGCTTCTCCGCGGGCGTCGCCTCGAGCGTCGCAATCACCTTCTGCGCAACGTCCCGGGGCTGAAGGTCCGCGGCGAGGCGCAGGCCCAGCCCGCGGGCGCGGGTGAGCAGCGCGACGAGGTTCACGCCGTGCCACGTGTTCGCGGCATCCTCCTCGAACGGCTTGCGGTACGCGACGATGGCCTGCTTCAGCGCCTCGCGCGCCCCCGCGCTCGTCTTGTCGCCGGCATCGAAGAAGATCTGCTTGTAGGCGCGGCCGAGCAGGCCCGTCGCCTCGGCCGCCTCGGGGTCGGTCTTCGGCAGCCGCTGGGCGAGCGGCCGCAGGAGATCGATCGCCGCGGTGGCCTTGCCGGTGTCGATCAGGTACTGCGCGTAGAGGCGGCGGTTCTTCGCATCCTTCGGGTCCCGCCGGCTCACCGCCTCGGCGACCTGGCCCATGGTCTCGTAGTCGCGGACGTTGCGCAGCGCCTCGACGAGCCGCTTGGCGCCGGCGAGATCCTCGACGCTCCCCAGCCCGCGCAGGCGCTGCAGCGCGTCTTTCGCGCGCTCGCGCAGCTCGTCGACGGTCGGCTCGGCGCTCATGGCGCCCGGCCTCAGACGCGGAGCATTCGCCGCAGCGTGCTGGCGAAGCTCTTCTGGCGCAGGTACTTCGTGATCGAGTGCCGCCACGCGCCGTCGTTCTGGACCGCGATGTCCTCGACCGCCGACTTGCCGCCCTTGCGGTAGTCGCTCGCGAGTAGGGGGTCGAACCCGCAGACGGGATCCAGCCGGTCGAACAGGTTGACCCAGTCGCCGGCGACCCGCTCGTGCGGGAACCCGTCCGCGCGACTCCAGCCCGGCTGCAGCTTGTCCTGGATCTCGTCGAGGCCGAGCGGGCTGCCGAGAGTGATGAACCCGTCGACCGCCGCGCAATCGGCGACGCGTTTCAGGCAGTCGTAGGCGATGACCGTGCCCATGCTATGAGAGACGACGATGTGCGGTCGGGTGACCGCGGGCGCGCAGACCGCATCCGCGAAACGCCGCCGGATCGTCTGCTGGATCCGCACCGCGGGGGTGCGGCCCGGCGGCGCGAACTCCACATCGAACAGGTAATGGTGCACGTCGCTCAAGTACGCCTCGAGGACGCGCTTCTTGATGAACCAGGGCAACGGCACGCGCTCGAGCGCGCCTTGCGACGCCGCCGGCGCGGGGACGGGCGCGGCGCCCTCGAGCTCCGCGTCCGAGAGCGTCGTCATCTTCGCGCGCAGGGCCGCGATGAACGCCGCCTCCTCCGCGCTCTGCGGCCGGGGGGGCGAGGCGTTCCCGCCGCCGTCGATCGCCGCGGCGCTGTTCTCGAGCACGCCTTCGTAGGCCGAGAGGTCGTCCTCCGGCTTTTCGTAGAGGAGGTCGGCCCAGTAGATCAGCGAGCTGCTCACGCCGAGATCGCCCAAGGGCAGCGGCTCGGCGGCCTCGGCCAGGGCGTCCCGCCAGATGCGCAGGAGATCGTCCGCCGGCGGCTTGTTCGCGATTCCGTGAATGAAGGTGACGTGCGGCATGGTGCGCTTCCCCTCGTGGGCGTCGAAGCAGTCGATCTCCGGGCGGCGACGGGCCGATTCCTAGAAGTCGTAGGCCGGGTCTTCGCCGAGGTCCGGAATCCTCGCGACGTAGCCGGTAGCGCCGAAGTCCAGCGCGATGGCCGCTTCGTAGCCCGGGAGGCCGACTTCCTTACGCAGCGCGTTGAGCCGGTTCATCCAGCCTTTCAGGAAGACCGCGAGGTCCGGGTTCTGCCGGGCGAGACGGCGGTAATAGGCCTCGCGCGCGTCGCAGTAGGCCCCGATTCCCCGGCCGAGGTCGCAGGCTGCGGCCGCCCGCTCCGTCCGCGGCCCGAAGTCGCCGTCCACGCCGCATCCGACCGCCGACTGCAGGAAACGCACGGCGCGCCCGACCCCCATGTTGACCGCGGTGTCGAACTGCACGAGATCGAGCTGCCGCCGCAGGAGATCGCATCGCGGCGGCAGCCAGTAGCCGCTCTCGTAGATCGCCTGCACCTCGCGGTCCTCGATCAGCTTGACGTCCCGCCGGGCGAGCTGCTGCCGCGCCCGCCATGCATCGTAGACTTTCTGCGTCACGCCCTTGTTCGTGCGTCCGCCCGGGTCGGCGGGATGATCCACGAAGCCGCCCTCCCAACGCAGGATGAAGGGCAGCGCGCTCTCGAAGGCGGGGGACGGCATGGTGTTCTCCTGTTGATGCGGACCGCGTTCCGCCGCCGCGGCCCGGGCTCGAGCGCGGCCGGCAACGTCGACCCGGCTCTCGGCGCACACTGTAGGGCACGCGGCATTCCTTGGCCAATCGACCAAACTGCATAGGCCCCGGCGGGCGACGGGGAAGTCGCGTGGCCGCGATCGGCCGCGGCCCGTATGGTGGTGGGAGATTCTATCTCCCGACGGTGAAAACCCTGGAGGGCAAACGATGATAAAGACTTTGGCAGCATCCGCGCGCGACTACGTCCTGAAGCTGGACCTTCCCTTTGCCCCGCCCGCATTCGAGGCCGCGACCGCGATCGAGTTCTCGGACAAGCACGAGGCGGTCGCCGTCGGCGCGCAGCTCGCGGAGTTCACCGCCGCGGTGCCGGCCGGCGTGCGCGGCGCCATCGCCGACAGCATCCTGCTCGCGCAACTCGCCGCCAACAAGGTCACTGCCCAGACGGAGGACGTCTTCCGCTGGTACGACAAGTACATCGAGGTGCTCCAGAACATCGGCTGGCAGGTTCGGGACCTCGATTTCCAGGCGCAGCAGGTGAGCGACCAGGACGCCTGGGTGCACAAGGAGATCATCCCGGTGCTCGCGCTGCTGCTCGGGCCGCAGGCCGCGGCCGCGTCGATCGTGATCGCGGTGCTGAACGGTCTCCAGAACATGGATGCGAGCTCGCCCTGGATCACGCTCTTCGACCAGTCGAGCCAGCACGCGCGCGGCGCGAAGTTCCAGGTGAGCTACGTCGATGCCGACGCGCAGGGATCCCCGGAGATCTCGCTCCTCTGCTTCGGCATCCAGGCGGACCGGACCATCACGCAGGTGCTGTTCTTCAAGACCTCCGCGCAGAGCGCCGAGGTGAAGAAGGCCTCGGCCAAGCTGGCCGTCAGCATGGAGCGCCTGAACTCGGCGAAGGACGCCCTGGCCGGCCGCGTGCAGCCCTTCATTGCGGACTACGTGAAGAACATCGACATCTGAGCGCGGGCCGCGCATGAAGCCGCACGCCTTCATCGCCATGCCGTTCGGCACCAAGCCCGGTCATGACGGGCAGCCGATCAACTTCGACCGGGTGTACGCGGAGCTGATCAGGCCCGCGCTGGAGGCGGCGGGCTGGGAGGTGTTCCGGGCCGACGAGGAGCTCCGCGCCGGCGACATCCGCACCGACATGTTCCAGGAGCTGCTGGTCGCCGACCTGGTGGTCGCCGACCTGACGCTGGACAACCCCAACGTCTGGTACGAGCTCGGCGTGCGGCACGCGCTGCGCGCACGGGGCGTGGTGATCGTCCAGGGGCCGCGTCCGACCCAGCCGTTCGACATCTACACCGACCGCAAGCTGAACTATCGGCTGAAGGACGGGGCGCCCGACGCCGCGCACCTGCAGGCCGATCGCGACGTGCTCGCCGGCATGGCGCGCGCCACGCTGGAGGCGGCCACCGCACGGCCGGTCAGTCCCGTTTACGCGCTGCTCGATCACCTGCGCGAGCCCTCGTGGCGGGAGTTGCTGCTCGCCGAGCGGAACGAGTTCAGCCAGGCCTACGAAGCGTGGCGCAGCCGCATGGAGATCGCGCGGCAGAAGAACCGGCCCGGCGACATCCTGGTGCTTGCGGACGAGACGCCCACCCGCGCGCTGTGGCTGGAGGCCAAGCGCGCCGCGGCGAACAGCCTGCTCAAGCTGCGGCAATTCGACTTCGCCCTGGAGCAGTTCGAGGCCGCGCTCGCAATCGATCCCGAGGACAAGGCGAGCCGCGAGAAGCGCGTGATCTGCCTCGGCCGGCTGGGCCGCTTCGAGGAGGCCCGCGAGGGGGTGCGGCTCCTGACCGAGGACTTTCCCCGCGACCCCGAGGTCTGGTCGCTGGCCGGCCGCGTCGGGAAGGACGACTGGATCAGCCGCTGGCGGCGCGAGGGCGACACGCCGGCGCAGATGCGGGCCGCGGCCGCGGCCGAGGAGGCGAGCCTGCAGGAGGCGATCGGGCCGTATCGCAAGGCCTTCATCACCGATCCATCCCACTACTACTCGGGCATCAACTCGCTCACGCTGCACGTGCTGCTGAAGCATCTGGGCGGCGCACCGGACCGGACCGTCGTCGACAACCTGATCGGCGGCGTGCTCTGGGCCAGCCTGACGGCCCAGGAGCGCGACCCCAAGGACTACTGGGCCCGCGCGAGCTACGCGGAGCTGTGCCTGCTCGTCAATCCGAAGGAAGCCGTGATCCGCGAGTTCCGCGTTGCGGTGGCCGCCGCCAACCGCGACTGGTTCGCCCTCGACTCCACGCTCCAGACGCTGACGCTGCTGCGCGACCTGGAGTTCCGCCCTGAAGAGACCGGCGCGGCGCTGGAGATCGTTGAGCGCGAGATCGCCCGCGCGAACCCGCCGTTCCTGCCGCGACAGGTGTTCCTGTTCTCCGGCCACATGGTCGACGCGCCCGACCGCGCGAGCCCGCGCTTTCCGGCCGACAAGGAGCCGATCGCCGCGCAGAGGATCGCCGCGGCGCTCGACCAGCTCGGCGCGGGCGCAGGCGATCTCGCCCTGACGCAAGGCGCGGCCGGCGGCGATCTGATGTTCCTCGAGGCCTGCCTGCAGCGCGGCGTGCGCGGCATGCTGCTGCTCCCCTTCGAGGAACCCAAGTTCATCGAGGAGTCCCTGCTGACGTCCAAGGACGGCGAGCGCTGGCGCGAGCGCTACTTCGCGGTCAAGGC
Organism: uncultured beta proteobacterium; assembly: GCA_963716855.1. Classification (GTDB taxonomy): domain Bacteria; phylum Pseudomonadota; class Gammaproteobacteria; order Burkholderiales; family SG8-39; genus JAGVSZ01. Next base: position 369,275 of record CAVQUV010000032.1, read on the forward strand.
GCAGCTGAAGGACGCGCCCCGGATCATGCCCGCCGAGCTGGGGCCGCTGCCGAAGGGCGCCAGCGCGTACGAGCGGTGCAATCTGTGGCTGCTGTACACCGCGCTGGCATGGGGCGTGGACAAGGTGCGCTTCGTCTGCCTGTGGAACGGCGGCGGCGGGGACGGCCCCGGCGGGACCGCGCACATGTACAACGAAGTCAAGCGCCGGACCGGGCGGGTCACCTGGATCGACACCCGGCAGTTGTAGGCACCTAACGGCCGAGCGGCGCGTGAGCGGCGGGAATCGCCGCGTCGGCGGCGCGCGCCGGGCGCGGCGCGACCGCGTCGAGCAGCGTCGCCATCAGGCCGCGGATCTCGGCGGCGGTGCTGCGCTCCACCGCGAGGAGGCGCGCGGTCGGTGCCGGCGAGCGGCGGTTGGGAGAGCCGGGCCCGACCGCCGACCAGAGCACGCGCAGCGTCGCCTCGAGGAATCGACGGTCGGTGGTGCGGTCGACCACGAATACCACGCGGGCGAGCTCGATCGCATGGAGCAGCTCGCCGAGCTCGTACACGCAGCCGCGGTTGGCGGGCGCGAAGCTGCGCAGGTCCATCAGGACGACGTCGCTCTCCTCGACGAGCCGGTGCATCGTCATCTGCCAGGTGTCGGCGTGGCAGAAGAACTCGTTCACGCGATAGCGGCCGTCGGGGTCGCGCGCGTGGTCGATCGCCGCGATCCGCCGCTCGAGGTCGGGGCGGCCGGTGACGAAGCGCCCGGCGAGCTCGCCGCTCGCGAACTCGAGGAACTCGTGCGGCTCCACGGTGCTCGTGACGAGATCCGGGCCGGCGATCATCGACACGCTCCCGAGGCGCAGCCAGTGCGCGCGCAGCACGTCGAAGAACCGTTCCGAGCGGCTGCCGAGCGCGAAGACGCGGAGCAGCAGCAGCCGGCGCGGTCCCGGCACCGGGCGGCGCCGGAGCAATGCGAAGGCGACGATCGTGACGAGCTTGTAGGCGAGGAACGCGGCGAGCCCCGTCGCCGCCCAGGTCGCGCCTTCGAAGGCGAAGGCGACCGACTGGCTGATGCCGAAGAACAGGAACACCGTATCGATCGTGAGCGATTCGTCGGAGAGCCGCTTGCGCTGGTAGCGCTGCCCGAGCCGGCGCAGCACGATCCAGCCGCCGAGGGCGAAGAGCGCGAAGCCGGACACGAGCGTGTACACGAAGATCTCCGTGCCGCCGAGGCCGAGGAGCGCGCCGGCCTCGACCGCCGCGCGCATCCGGTCGTCGCTTGCGCCCACCACTTTGAGCGCGAGCAAGCTGCCGCCCAGGGCCAGAACGGCGAAGGTCACGACCAGGGGTCCGACGGCGCGGATCGGACGGGCCAGAAAGAGGAACAGCAGCGCAGTCTCCGCGCCGTTGGTGATGACCCAGAAGACCGCCGGATCGTACCAACGGAGATCCGGGCTGCGCGCGAGCGCGATGACCGCGATCAGCGCGAACACGCCGGCGTATGCGCCGAGCAGCTTGAGGCGCGCGGCGCGCGTCGTGCCGGCCACGATTCCGGCCGCGATGACGGCCGGCCACAGGAAGGTCCAGAAGAACGTCGCGAGCTTCACCGGCCCGACGCCGGCGTCGGCGGTGAACGCGATCCACGGCACCGACATCACGCAGGCGTATGCCATTCCGCCGAGACCATAGATGGCCGCGGCGTGCCAGGGTCCGCGCATCACGTCCCGGAGCCCGGGTGCGGCATTCGCGGTGGAGCGTGCGTCGGCGAACGCGATGTTCAGCGCGTTAGCCGGTCCCGCCGCCGCCGTGCGCACTTGAGCCGTCGCGTCCCCGCCGCGAGCGGCGGTGTTCATCGACCGCAGCACCGCGCGGCGGTACAGCCAGAGCAGCAGCAGCGAGACGGGAAGGGCGAGGAGCGCGCCGCCGAGCAGCACCGACGGCAGTTCGCCCGTGATCGCGAGCGTCGTGGGGTCGGTCGTCGCGCTCACTTGACGAGCGTGAAATCGACGAGCTCGAAGGTGGCGAGCTCCTGCGGCACGTTGCGCTCGTAGGAGCGCGCGTCGACCTTGACGAAGCGCTTCGCCGCGGGCGCATACCAGATGGTGACGATCGAGTGCAGCGGGATGCGGTTGATGAACGTGCTCCCGCGCCCCTCGGCCACGACCTTGATCGCATCGAACGTGCCGGCCGGCACGGTCACCTGCTCGCGTCCCGCGATCCGCATCGCCATCTCGATGGTGCCATCGGAGGAGACCTGGCGCTTCACCGCGGGCAGCGACGCGCCGTCGTCGAGCTTGAAGAACGCCTGCAGGTAGGGCGCGAGATCGGGCGGTGCGTATTCGAGACCGGGATGCCCGGTGAAGCGCGGCTCGCGCGCGACCACGATACGGCTCTGGTAGTCGGGGCGGTTCGACACGCGCAGCAACTCGCCGACGCCGGCCTCGCTCACCGCGTCGACCCGGTAGGTCAGCCGCGCGACCTCGGCGCGGCGGAAGCCGTCGACGTAGCGATAGGTCCAGGTGTCGCCCGGCGCGGGCATCAGCGGCGATCGCGCCGCGACGGCGACCTTCGGCGTCGCCGGCTCGACGGCCGGGGGCTTCTGGGCCTCCGCGGCCGGCGCCGCGGGCGCGGGGGCGGGCGGCGCGATGGCGGCCTGCGGCGCGGGCGTGGGCGGTGCGACCGGTTTCGGCTGCGCCTTCGGCACCTGCCGCCGCTTCTCCTCGTCGGCTTTCCGCGCGGCCTCCGCCGCGGCGCGCGTGCGCTCGGCGTCGGCCTGCGCGATGCGCCGTTCCTCTTCCGCGCGACGCGCCGCCTCGGCCTCGGCCGCCCGCGTCTTCTCGTCGAAGCTCCGCTGCTTCGCGTCCAGCTCCGCCTGGCGCTTCGCGGCCTCCTCCTCGGCGCGACGGCGCGCGTCGTCGAAGGCCTTCTGCCGCGACTCGAACTCGGCCGTGCGGCGATCGGCGCCGCCCAGGTAGCGCATGACGGCATAGGTCCCGGCGCCGACGATCACGAGGCCGAGGGCGGCCGGGACGAGCCGGCGCCCCCACTTGCTCCAGTCGACGCCCGGTCCGCGGCGCTCGGTTTCCACCCGCTTCGGCGCCTGCACCGGGGCGGCGGCGGGCGCCAGCAGCGACCTCAGGTCGGCGACGAGCTGGCGGAAGCCGGGCGAGGTCTGGTCGCCGTCGTACCCGATGAGATCGGCGGCGTGAATGCTGCGAAAGCCCATCGGCGGGGCGACCGCGTCGATCAGCACCGGCACGAGGACGCCGCGCTCGAGCCCCTCGTTCGCCTCGTCGCGGACCCAGCGCGAGACGATCGAGGCTTTCGACCACAGTACCAGCACGCAATCCGCCTTCTTGATCTCGGACTCGATGACGCCGGCGAAGGTCTTGCCGGCCTGGAGCTTGTGGTCCCACCACACCGCCCACCCCAGCGCCTCGAGGTCGACCGCGAGCTGGCGTGCGCGGTCGCGGTCTTCGCTGGCGTAGCTGAGGAAGATGTGGGCCACGGTTGCGCCGCCGGTCAGAGGGTCTTTAGGTACTCGAGCAGCGCGTCCTTGTCGCGCTCGGGCAGGTCGACGCCGAACGCGCGGCCGCGGTTCGAGTTGGCGCGCAGCGACGTGTTGTGCTTCGTGCCGACGCGCTTCGCCTCGTCGGACTTCCAGTCGAAGCCGACGTCCTTCCGGTCAGACACGTCGTACCCGCGCCAGAACACCGCCGGGCGCATTGCGGGCGGATCGAGCAGGTCGCGGAGCGGCTCCCGGCGGCAGCATTAACGCGCAAAGCGCGTTAAGGCTGCGAGCGCGTCTAGTTAAAGGTTTCATCCCCATTCGGCTCGTAGTGCGGCACACCGTTCATGTCGTGCCGGAACTTCGACAACTCGAAATACATCCGGCGCCGGGCCCGGCTTTGATTGCCGAGCGGGCGATGCTCGGCGATGCAGTGCCACGGGTTGTAGGACAGGCGTCGCGCGAACGCGATCTGCGCCGGCGAATCGAATTTCTGCCTCGGAATGCGCAAGGTGGCCACCGAGACGCGGGGCGACAGCCGCTCCGGCCACAGCACGGCGTTGTTTTCGAGCGGCATCAGATGAGGATCGGTCTGCAACTGCAGGCGAATGTCAAGCTCGACATCGCCCTGATCGAGCGCGGCGACCATGGCGTTACGCAGGTAGTCGTCGGGCGGCCGCAGCGGCAGGCGTGGGATTGGCGTTTTCCTCTTCGACTTCGGCCACACCGAATATTGCATCGCCTGCCCTTCTCCCAGCAGATAGGGCACGCAACTGAAGTACGGCGCCTCGAATGGACTGCTCTGGGTCTTGATCCACAGTCCCTGCATGATGAAATCCAGCACGTGCGGGCGGTGAAAATTCAGGAAGTAGAAAATCGATGCGTTCTTCAGGCTCTCGCGCTGCAACTGAGCGTTCGCGCTCGTGTCCGGCGTCACGAAAGTAGGCGTGGACACGCCGAACATGTCCTGCGTGAACTTCTCCTCGTCCATCAGTTTGGGGCCGGGAACGCCCATCAGCTTGATGCTGATGCTCATGAAACCCACGTCGTCGATATCCGGCGTCACGTACGGGCCGGGTCCGGAAAAGCGCACCCATGCGCGATAGGTCTTGGGTTGCGCGTAGATGCCGTGCCGGAACCGCGGCGGCAGGCCGTCGTGGACGATGAACTCCGCACGCACGATGCCGTGGGTCTTGGTGTTTCCGCCGCGTTCGAATCCGCCCGGCTTCCAGAGCCCGCGCATCTGGTCCCGGAAGGTATCGATGATCGATTGGAGCGACGCCTCTTCGTCCGGCTGCACCCGTTCCTCGGCAATCCTCAGTCCCTCGTTCGGGCGCCGCCCGTTGATCAACGCGGTGGTCAGGCGCGCGATCGGGTCGCGCAGCACCGCATCGAAGGCCGGACGCATCCAGGGATCGATGCGCCGCTGCAGCTGCAGCAGTCGCAGCGACGTATCGCTGATCCAGTTCAGGAGTACCGAGCCGGTAGCGGCCCGCGGCGCCGGGCGGCTCGTCATCGAACCCAACACGTTCCTTTGCATCGCGATCCCTTTCAGCGCGCCGTTGCGAGGTAACGCAAGGCGCGAATACCGGGCAGGAAGAAGTAGGCGCCGCCCAGCACGGTGACGAACTGCGGCAGGCCGCTCAACCGCCGATCCGGACCATCGGCTTGCGGAATCGAGAAGCCGTCGGTGGGCGAATCCCCCGGGTCCGGCAATCGGTGGCCCAGCAATGGATCGCTTTCGGTGAGCCCGGCAAATTTGCTCCCTATCAACCACGCGCTTTGCACGAACTCGAACTGGCGCTTGATATTGGCCGCCAGGCAGATGAAATGGAGCCCGGTATCTGCGCTGGACGGGGATTCCGTCGCAGACAGCGCGGGCGCCACGCCGGCACCGAATCCGCGTCCGCGGCGAAGCAGGCGATGAAAGCGCGTGGATGCGACCAGGTCCTGCTCCAGTGCCGCCGCGTTGAATCCCAGCATGCGCCACAGGCGTGACAGGAGTCCGCGCCCACCGGGCGGCAAATCCGCATTGCGCGGATTGGTCCGTCGAATGTGAGCACCCAACGGGCAGCGCAGGCCCCGCGGATCGGCCTGGTAGGTGAAGTCGTTCAGTTTCGATCGCGGCGTCGAAGCGCCGCCAGCGACGGATTCCCCGCTTGGCGCTGCAAGGGGTTCGCCATCTTTCGTTCGGCCCACCATCGCCGCGGCCAGCCGCTCGCGCAAGTCCGCATCGCCGTCCGCTTGCCGGTCCAGCTCGCGCCAGAAGCCTTGCACGTCCTGCCGCAACTGGCGCAGCACGAGATAGCAGCCGTTGCGTCCGAGGTCGGCCTGGTCCGGTGCGTCTTCGGCCCTCGGCAGAAGAGCACCCGGGTCACGCTGTGGAGCCATCAGCGGACGCGGTGTGTAGAGCCCGTATTCGTTGGGATAGCCGAGCAGGAACTCGCCGAGACAATTAACGTTGTTGTACTCGAGCTGGTCCCGGTCGCGCACCGGGCGCTTGCGCTCCCAATCGACTTCCGGTTGTGAAATGCCGTCGGCAAATCCGAACGGCTCCACGCCCCGCATATCGGACGTCGACAGGCGTTCGATGCGCACGAAGCCGCCTGCGTACTGCGCCTCGATCTCCCGCTCCCACGTCGCCAGCCGCCCGGGCCCGGCATAGAGGAGCACGGCGACGTGCGGTACCCGCTCGCCGGCGCCCCATAGCCACTTGCCGGGATCACTGGCGCCGACATCTCCCAGACGGCGCGCGCGTGCGGCGTCACTGGCCATGCCGGCGACAAATTCGGCTGAAAACTCCGCGCACAGGTCGGGGGCGACCTCCAACGCACGCAGTCCCTCGCTCGTGAGTGCGATCTGGAGCGCAGTCTGGGGCGGTGGATCGGCCTTGACCGCGCTCGTTACCGGGGCCCGCGCCAACCAGGCGCGCGCAGCGGCCGGATCCTTGACGCGCAGCAGGAGAAAACAAGCTTCCGTCAGGTGCTTGTACCCGAACCGCACCAGGCCCTGAACGTCGTCCAGTTCCACCGACCTACCCTCGCTCGGGATCGCGTTCATAGCAGCCGCAACCAGGCCTGCGCCTGCGCATCGGTCACGCTCGCAAGCTCCAGCCCTTCCCTGATGCGCTGATTGCGCTTGAGGTCGACCAGGGCCAGGCCCGGGTAGGCGTGGTACCAGACCTGTGTCGGCAACTGATGACGCCGCTGGTAGTGCTTGAACTTGTTCTCGATGCGCGCTCCGCGCGCGACCAGCCAGCGCGTGCGCGGCCAGCCCACGCCGTGGCTGAAAGCGAGATTCAGGCCCCACGCCACCTTGTTGATGAAGTCGTCCATGTAGGCCTCGTGGCCGCCGTCATAGTTGCTGGTGAAGACGAGCCGGCGCTTGTCATCGAGAAAGGCCCAGAACGCGAAATGAATCGTCTGGACGCGTGCGAGAAAACCGCGCGTGAAGATATGGCGGCAGGTGTAGTCGATCAGCACGAGCAGCACGGTCACGAGCGAGCGGCGAAACAATCCCGGCTTGACCGAGCCGAACGCCGTGTACTGGTTGGTCACGTCGTAGTCTTCCAGATCCTGCAATTCCAGCAGCACCGCGCGGTCCGGCGGCGGGCAGATTTCGGCGTCGTTGTTCTCTTTCGTGCGCAAGATGTAGATCAGGAGCGGCGACAGGACGATCAGAAACGGCAGCAGGATCAGGCCCGCCAGTGGAATCGCAACGAGATGCAGGAGCTTCGCGATTTGCCAGCGCAGGGGTGTCGGCTCAGGCGGCGTCAGGCCAAGCCTCCCGGCGCTCACTTCGGCATCGACGAAGTCGATCAGCTCGCGCCGGAGTTGCTGGGCTTGCGCGGCTGATGCGAGCGGCGCGCGCGGCACTTTCGCGGCGAGAGCACGTCGCAGTGCGCTTTCCTCCTTGACCTGCCGCACCGTGCGACCGACCCAATTGATGTAATTGGCAGCGAGTGGACGTTGATGCGCTTGCATCCAGGCCAGGAGGTCGCCCTCCGCGTCGAAGCCGTCGCAGTGCATGAAGATCCGGCGCAGGCCCGTGCCCGCGCGCTGTGCCAGATCGGCGATGCACTCGCCTGCGGGCCCGTCACAGCTGCCGATGAACGCAAGGTAGACGGGCAGGCTCGGGCGCGGGACGCCGTGCGCTTCGATGTCGCCGAGCGTCGGATCGTCCAGCACCGCCAGCCGCGCAAAATGCAGGCGCTCGAATTGCCCGAACGGCAGGACCGCGTTCGCCGGGTCGGCCATACCCGGCTTCGAGTTCATCGTCTCCAGCAGTTCCCGCAGGCCGCGCTCGCCGCCCGGTGTGACCCGTGCCACCACCATGAATTGGGACTGCGGCGTCACGGCCTTCCTCCTTCACCCGGGCAGGCACGGGCGCAACGCCTCGTACCCGTTCGCCAGCAGCACGTCGAGCCGCGGTGCCGCGCCGCTCTCCGCGCGTACGAGTTCGGACGCGGTGCGCTCGAGCCCGGCGATCGCGGGCGCCGGCTCATAGGCCTCCCCGCGCGCCGATGGAAACGGCGGCGGCATCGGCGTCTTGTCGCGCGCCGCAGGCGCAGCGCCCCACAGCGCGAGGCGCGCGTAGATGCGCGGCGCGCAGTGCTTGACGCTCGCCACGACCCGCTCCGGCGGGCCGGCGAGGAAATTCGGCGGCGAGCGCTCCGCAGTCGCGTGGCAGCTCGCGCACAGCGGATAGAAGGCGGCGAACGGCGCCGCGGCGCCGTCGACGGGCATCGGCGGCTCGGGCGCCTCGACCACCGCTTCCGGCAGCCGCGACGAGTCCTCGCAGCACCACTCGCGCGCCGGGACCCCGAGCTGCGCGAAGAGCGGCGCGAGCACCCGCGCCCGGCTGAAGGCGCGAGGGGCGAGCGGTGCAGCGTCGCCCGGTTCGGCGGCCAGCGCGGCGACGGCGCTCCGCACCGGCGCGAAGTCGTCGATCGCGGTGACGGTCGCGCGCGCGGACACCTCGCGCACGCCACCCCGGGCCCGCGCCTCGGCCGGCTTCCACGCGAGCGCGATGCCGGCGATCGCGGCACCGTCGGCGAGCCGCGCGTTCGCGCCCCGGCTGCCGAGCGTGACCGCCGCGCGGCCGGTGCCGGCGTCGAACGTGCCGGCCGCCACCTCGAGAAGCTCGAGCGGGGGTGCGCCGTCCACCTCGAGCGCGCCGATTTCGCCGCCCGCGACGCTCGCGCCGCGGAGGTCGAGGCGCCCCGCCACGCGTAGCGGCGTGTCCCCCGCGCCGACGCACTTGAACCGCGCGCTGGACCCGGTCCAGGCGATCTCGCATGGCGTTTCGCGGCGCCGCTCGACCGGAGGTTCGCCGCCGGCGCGCGCCGCGAGCCGGCGGTCGAGCGCGCGGATGTCGGCCGCGGTGACGAATTCGGCGAGGCCGGCCACGAGGCGGCGCGCAGTCTCCGGCCCGGGCGTGGCCCACACTTCGAGCGGCGCGCGCGGCGCGAGTGGCTCGAACGCGGCCGGGACATGCGCGGCCGCGAGCCCCGCGGCGCCGCGCGCGCCCTCGGGCGGCAGCGGGTCGCGGTTCGGAACGTCCGGGTTCGGGATGGCGATCCCGGCCGGCCAGCGGGCGCTCCAGGCGCGGCCGAACGCGGGCAGGAATTCGTCGCGCCACGCCGGCGAGCGCTCGTCGAACGCGCGCTCGTCGGTGAGCCGGTACTGGAGCGCGGCGACGAGCGCCGCGCCGCGGCAGCGCGCACCCGCCGCGCCGTCGCCGCAGCCGACGCGCCACAGCAGCTGCCAGACGCCGAGCAGGTTCGCCCGGTCGGTCGCGGCGTCGATCGCGTTCGGAACGTCGACGCCGCGGTGGATCGGGACGCCGTGATACGCCGCACGCTCGCGGCCTCCGTCGCCCTCGGCGCGGGCGAGGAGCGCGCCGACGCGCGGGTTGGCGTTGGTCTCCTCCCACACCTGTCGCGAGAAGAGCGGCGCGAGGTTCTGGTGGCAGGCGGCGCACATCGCGCGGCGCGCGTACACGACCTCCGGCGTTCCCCCCGCGCGATAGTCGCGCACGATCTGGAACTCGAAGCGGCCCGCGGCCTCGTTCCAGCTGATCACCTCGACGAGGTTCGACTTCTCCTGGTAGCCGAGGTAGAGCCGGTCCTTCGCGAGCGGCACGCTTCCCCGTGCGGCCTCGCCGACGATCGCCGCCACCACGCGCGGATGCCTGAAGAACTCCGGTGAGGCCGCGGTGCGCTGGAGCGATCGCCCGAGCGGGATGAGCACTTGCTTCACGCACGGCTCGCGGCCCGCGCAGCCGGCGCGCTCGGCGACGCGTTGCACCAGCGCCGTGAACGGAAACGGGACGTCGTAGACGCGCTTTCCGCCGGCCTCGCGCGTGACCACGAAGTCGAACAGCGAACGCCCCGCCGGCGGCGCATCGGGCCCGGGCGCGGCCGGGTTCACGGCCCACGCCGGCGCGTCCGCGGCGCGCGGCGCGACCGGAAACGCGAGCAGGGCCGTCGCGATCGTCGCCATGACCGCGCCGCGCATCGTGCCTTATTTCGCCGCGACGACCTGGCGCGCCTGCGTGCCCGGCCAGCAGTCTTCTTTGACGGTCCCGGCCTTCTGGAACGCCGCGCCGTCGCGTTCGGCGATGTCCTTGTTGTAGAGCGTGAAGTTGAGCAGGAACACCCGGCCCGTGTAGGCGCGGCCGAGGTAGAACCCGGGACGGACCATGCGGATCTCGTCGCGCACCTTGATGCCGTTCCGTCCGGCGAGGAAGTCGGGCTTCTCGCGGTAGCCGGGCAGGCCGTCGGAGAAGAAGTAGTCGATGATGATCGACTCGCGGCGGCCGTCGAGCAGGCTCTGCCCGCAGTACAGCCGCGCCGGGAAGAGCAGCCACTGGTCCTTGCCGTTGACGTTGATCTTCGGCACCGAGTCCGGGTCGTCGACGATCGGCTTCAGGAGGGTGAGGTCCTCGATGCGGTTGCGCAGCAGCCGGTCGCCGCGGTAGAACACCTTGCCCTTCCACAGCAGGCGGCCGAGCTCCTCGACGCGGTGCAGCTTCAGCTCGACCGCGAAGCCGGGCAGCCCGCCGACGATCTCGGCCAGGCGGCGGTCGCCGCTCGCGCCCATCGGAAACACCAGGTTGCCCTCGAACGGCCCGTCGGGGATCGGGCCGGCGGTGAGCCGCGCGTAGATCTGGTCGAGCTGCTCCTGGCTGTAGTTGACGATGTTGTCGGGCGTGAGCTTCGCGAGCTCCGCGGTCGAAAGCGGGAACTCGTGCTCGACCGCCGCGAAGTCGGGTTTCGCGGCGTAGGCCTCCCCGGCCGGCGCGAACTTGATGTCCGGCGGCGGATGCAGCAGGTTGTTGATGGCGTCGCAGCCGGCGAGCGTGGCGGCGAGGCCCACGGCGAGGCCCGCAGTGATGCTGCGTGTGAAGGCGATGCGGCGTGCCGAGCTCATGGCGGTCCCCTCGTTCACAGCGTCGCGAGGAAGGCGATCAGGGCCTTCTTGTCGGTTTCGGGCAGGTCCTCGCCGAAGGTGTGGCCGTCGTTCTCGACGTCGGCGGTGCAGCTCGAGTAGAACTCGACGAGCTTGCGGTGCTGGCGCATCGTCTCGATCGGCCGGTCGGGGGCCTTGCGCAGCTCCGCCGCGACCGACTGCAGCTCGGCGGCGAGCACCTTCGCCTCGTCGGCGCCGAACTGCTTGGCGAGACGGCCGCTCAGCGCGTCGGGCCGCAGCTTCAGCTCGAGGAGGTCCCGCACGAACGCCTTGTGGTCGAAGTTGCCCAGGCCGGCGGAGTTCATCCCCTTCGGCAGCACGACGGTCATCCCGACGAGCTGCTTCTCCTTGCCGTCCTCGACGGTGCGCAGGCCCACCGGCAGCGGCACGTCGACGTCGAAGCGGGTGATCTTCGGGACGCGCTTGCCGGGATTGAGCAGCTCCTCCATCGACGCGACGAAGAGCTTGAACCGGCCGTCGACGCTCGGGTCGTACGGCCAGCAGGCCGGGGCCTTCTCCGCCGGGAGGGTTTCCTTCGTCTGCCGGTCGACGTACGGCGAGCGGTAGAACACGTTCTCGGCGTTCTTGGGCTGGCCACAGATCTCCGGTCCCATGGCGTTGTTGTGCATGAACGGCGCGTGGGCCCACAGGCTGACGAGCGAGATGTTGCGGTAGTAGCTGCGGCCGCCGTCGGCGGGCTCTTTCACGTTCGGATCCGCGGCGCGCGCGCGCAGCGTCTCGGAGCCGTACTCCTGCCACACGTGGCCGGCCATGTGGTTCGAGTGCAGCGCGCGGCAGCGGTACGTGCCGACCTCGCTGACGAGCGTCGCCTGGTCGTTGCCGAGCCAGTCGCGCCGCAGGCCGGTCTTCTCGTCGAGCGCGCGGAAGTCGCGGTTCTTGAACGCGCCGCCCTGCGCCTCGGGGATGCTCGAGTGGCAGCGCGCGCAGGTGGTCGCGAACACCTCGCGCCCGAGCGCGACCGCGCCGGCGCCGAACTGCCGGTCCAGCTCGGCGACCAGGTTGTCCTGTGTGTAGGAGGCGTTGGCGCCCTTCGCCTTCAGCTCGTTGTGGCGCGCGACCGCGAGATCGGTCGCGTGGTTCTCCTTGGAGAACAGGAACGCGGCGATGTCGGGGAGGCGGTCCTCGATCGCGCGGAAGTTGGGGCAGTCCCGACGGCACTGACCGATGTCGAACGGCGACTGGCCGAAGTTGCGCGCCTGCGGGTCGAGCTGGCGCAGGTCCGTCAGATGGTTGACCCAGCACTGCTCGGAGCACGAGCCGATGTTGAAGTACACGCGCTGGATTGCCTCCAGCGCGCCGATCGAGTCCTCGCCGCCCTTGAGGATGTGATGGACCTCTTCCTTGCCGCGCGACTGCAGCCAGCACTTGCCGTCGCGGCCGGGCTCGCACCAGCACTTCGTGCCCGCGGCCGGCGTCGCGGAACACGCCGCGACCTTGCGCCACTTGATGACGTCCTCGTCGGGGAACTTCGGGCGCTGGTGCAGGTTGATGATCGCGTTGATCGTGCCCGGGTTGCTGACGCGGTCGGTCGGGATCGCCGAAGTGTCGGAGGTCCCGGGGCGCGCGTGCGCGAACACCTGGTACTCGAGCGATGCGTAGGGCATCCCGGAGCCGAGCAGCTCGGAAATGCGCAGGTACTGGTTGCCGATCGCGCCTTTCAGGTTCTCCCACTGCGGGTTCGCCGGATCCTTCGGCGGGTTGAGCGGATCGAACGCGATGTGGCAGGAGCCGCAGGACGTGCCGATCAGGTAGGGCGGCTCGATCGAGCCGTCCGCCAGGCGGCGTCCGACCTCGCCGGGCCGGGTCGAGACGGGCGCGCGGAAGCCGTCCCAGCTCGCGGCCGACTTGTTGACCTCGAGCCAGCGCTTGGGGTCGAAGCGCGGGTTGGGAAACTTGCGATAGCCGAGCGCCCCGGTCGAGGTGCCGAACGCGAGGTCGCAGGGCGACTGGCGCTGGTCCTTGTTCGCGGCGTGGACGTCCTTGGGGTCGGCCGGCGCGTCGCGGAAGTCGCACGCCGGGTCGCGGTAGCCGTCCTTCCCGACGAACTTCAGCAGCTCGTCGTCGCCCGGGCACCAGTCGAAGCCGTAGGTCTCGTCGAGGCTCTTCGCCGGGCAGCCGTCGGCGCCGGGCATGCAGCAGCCCGGATCCTTCATCAGGCCATAGGCCGCGAAACGATCGTCGCGCTGGTCGGCGCGCAGCACGCGGTACCAGTCGACCAGCACGCCGATGCGCTGCTGGAAGACGTAAGTGTGGAAGCGAGCGTTGCCGGCGGTGGCCTTGTACCAGATCTCGCGCCCGGCGCGCTCCGACGGCGACATCCCCGCCTCGCCGGCGTAGAAGCCGGGGTTGTCCGGGAGCTTCGCCGCGGCCGCGGCCGGCGGCGCGGCCGCGGGCGAGGTCGCCTGAGCCACAATCGTCGCCCCGGCCGACTGATGATCCTTCGACACCACCGCGGCGGCGGCGACCGCGCCGACGACCAGGGTTGCGACGACGAATGCGGTGCGCTTCATGGTTCCCTCGCTCCTCGGGTGTGCGCCGATGCCGGTGGCATACGGCTCGTATCCTGCCAAAGATACGCTATGCCGCTGCAAATGGAATATGACTGGTGGGCTAGGCGAAAAAGCGCAATGGACGGCCCCGCCCCCGGAGGCCACCCGGTCGGGACACGAGCGAGTCGTCGGCGAGGCGCAATTGCGCGAGGGCCCGGTCGAGACCGATCAGCCGATCACCAGTAGCGCATCGCCCCGAGGAACAGGCTCGCGAGGTCCGCTTTCGCCACCGGGCGCGGCGAGTTCGCGAGCAGCCGCTGCTGCGGGAATGCGCCTTCCGCCAACGCGCCGGCGTCGGCCGCGCCGAAGCCGACCGCGGTCAGACCGTTCGGAAAAAGCGTCGCCTTCATCATCTCGATGATTCTTCCGGCAACGACCTCGCCCGCGTCCGCGGGCGTCGCGCCGCGCACGTCCGCACCGAGACACTCCGCGCCGTGCAGGTGCCGGTCGGGACAGCCCGGCGCGGTCCACCGGTACACCGCCGGCGCGTTGAGGATCACCGCCATGCCGTGCGGGACCATCGCCTTCTCCTGCGGGTAGTCCCGCGGCCGGTACTCGCGCACGAGTCCCGCCACCGCGTACGACATCCCGTGCGGGATGTGGCAGCCCGCGCCGCCGAACGCGATTCCCGCGAGCGTTCCCGCATACATCATCTCGGTGCGCGCCTCGACGTCGTCGGCGTTGCGCACCGCGCGCACGAGGTGCTTGCCGATGAGCCGCAGCGCCTCCGTGCCGATGGCGTCGCTCCACGGGTTGGCGCCCTGGTACACCGGGCGCAGATTCGCGTCCGGCGCTTTCTTGCGGCGGGAGTAGGGCACGCACGTGTACGCCTCGAGCGCGTGCGATAGCGCATCGAAGCCGCTCGCCGCGACGACGTTCGCCGGGAGCGAACGTGCGACGGTCGGGTCGACCAGCGCAAGCGTCGGCTTGAGCAGCTTCGAGCTGATGCCGGTCTTGACGTGCAGCGCAGCCAGGTCGAACACCGCGACGCCCGTCACCTCGGAGCCGGTGCCGCAGGTGGTCGGGCAGGCGATGTGCGGCTTCACCGCGCCGGGCACCGCGCGGCCTTCGCCGATCGGCGCGTTCACGTACGCGAGGAAGTCGGCGGGATGCGTCGAGTAGAGGTTCGCCGCCTTGCAGGTGTCGATCGCGGAGCCGCCGCCGACGGAGACGAAGCCGTCGAATTTCCCCTCGGTCGCAAACCGCGCGGCGTCCCGGAAGGACGCATCGGTCGGCTCGACCCGCACCGCGTCGTAGACCGCGTGGTCGATGCCGGCGCCGGCGAGCGACTGCGTGACCGTCTCGACGTACGGATGGCCGCGCACGCCCTTGTCGGTGAAGACCACGACGCGCTTCATCCCGAGCGCCTTCGCATGGTCGCCGGCCTCGGCGAGCGTGCCGTTGCCGAAGACGAGGCGCGATGCGTCGACGACGAACGCCTGGTCGCCGCCTTCGGTCGCGGTGAAATAGGGGTGGCAGCAGCTCATCGAGACTCCAGGACGCGGAAGAAACCGGAGCCGCGAGTCTAACGCGCCGCCGCGAACGCCTCCCCGTCGCGCCGCCCGAGGTCGAACGCCGCCTGCAGGCCGGCCGGGTCGGTGTAGTCCCAGCTCGAGACCGGCACCGGCGCCGAAGGCTGAATGTAGGTCCGGTCCGGATGCGCGGGCAGCCGCCGGAAGCTGCGCGTGAGCAATACGAGCGTCGGCCCGTCGCCGACGGCGTCGACCGGCACGTTGTCGGCGATGCCGCCGTCGAGCGCCGGGCGCCCGCCGTAGTCGAGGCGCGGCGTGAACGGCGGCGTGCACGACGAGGCGAGCACGAGATCCGCGAGCGTCTCCGGCGTCGCGCAGTCGCGCACGCGCGCGTAATCGGCACGGAAGCCAAGGCGGTGCGCAAAGCGCGGATGCGGCGTCGGCGCGATTGCGTGCTCGAGCGCGTCCGCGATGCCCGCGACGGCGAAGGCGGAGCGCGTCCCGAGCCATGCCGGCTTGCGCGTCACCGGCACCACGATTTCCGGCCCGCCATGAAGGCGCGCGAGTGCGGCCGCGTCGATCGTCTCGAGCAGCGCGCGCCGGTACATCGCCCAGTGCGGGAACACCGGCTGGCCGCGGAGCCAGTTCGCGGGATAGGCGTTGCGCCGGTTCGCGCCGGTCGCGGCCTTGAAATGCGCGAGCGCATGCGCGAATCGCCCGGCGAACACAACGCACGCCATTGCCGCACCGGCGCTCGCGGCCGCGACGCGCGCGGGCGCGAGACCGAGGCGCGGCGCGGCTTCGGTCCAGAAACCCGCCTGCCACACGCAGCGATTTCCGCCGCCCGCGAACACGACGGATGTCGCATTCTCGGCTCCGGCACCGTCCATCGGTGGAAGTGGGTTCAGCCCAACAGTCATTTGTCGCTACCGCGGATCCATGGCGCCCGGGCGTTACTCCAGGGGGATGCCCGCCTCGCGCACGAGCTTGCGCCACAGCGCGAGATCGTCGCGGTTGATCTCGGCGAGGCGCTCGGGCGTCGAGCCCTCAGCGGCATAGCCGTAGCCCTGCATCTTCTCGAGGACATCGGGGCGCCTGAGCGCCGCATTGACCTCCTTGTTGAGCCGGTCGACGATCTCGCGCGGCATCTTCGGCGGGCCGAACACGCCGGCCCATTGGCGCACGGTGACCGCCGGCGCGCCGGCCTCGGCGATGGTGGGGACCTCCGGCAGGAGCGGGCTGCGCCGGTCGAGCAGCACCGCCAGCGCCCGCAGCCGCCCGTCCTTGGCGTACGAGACGGCCGTGCCGGTGCTGAGGAACGACGACTGCACGCGCCCGGCGAGGATGTCGGGATTGAGCGGCCCTTCGCCCTTGTAGGGGACGTGCACCATGTTGATGCCGGTGGACTCCATGAGCTGCACGTTGTACAGGATGGAGAGCGGGTTGCCGGTGCCGTAGTTGAGCTTGCCGGGGTGGGCGCGCGCGTACTCGACGAATTCCTTCAGCGTCGCGGCCGGCACCGCGGGATGCACGTAAAAGAACACCGTTGCGCGCCCGACCATCGAGATCGGCGTGAAGTCCGCGAGCGGATCGTAGGGCGGCTGTCTTGCGCAGCGCGACCGCCGCGGTCATCGCGCTGTTCGAGGCGAACATGATCGTGTAGCCGTCGGGCGGGAGCCGGGTCATCTGCTCCGCCGCGATCGCGCTGTCGGCGCCGGGCCGGTTCTCGACCACCACCGGCTGGCCCATCTGCTCCGCGAGCGCGGCGCCGATGATGCGCGTGGTCGGGTCGGCCGAGCCGCCGGGCGGGAAGCCGACGACCAGGCGGACGGGCTTGACCGGGTACTGCGCAACCGCGGCGCCGGCGGCGGCGGCCAGGACGAGCGCCAGCGCGGCCTTCGACAGTCTGTCCATGGCAGCCTCCCAAGTGTCACTATATATATGCGCCATGATTTCACTCAACCCCACCTCCATCGAGACGCCATGAGCAAACTATCCGCGAAGATCAAAGAAGAGATCGAGGCGCTTCTCCCACCCACGATATTCTTCTTCGTCTCCCTGCATCTGGTTGCGATCGTCCGCATTCTGATGCTGAAGGGATCAGGGATCGCGCTCGGCACGTCGGTATCCGTGACGGTGGCAGCGCTGATTCTCGGCAAGGCGGTGTTGATCGCGGACATGCTGCCGTTCATCAACCGCTATCCCGAAAAGCCGCTTGCCTATAACGTCGCCTGGAAAACCGCGATCTACTTTCTGATCGCCATGGTGGTCCATTACCTGGAGCATCTCGTCGATTTCTGGCGCGAGACCGGAAGTCTCGTCGCCGGTAATCAGAAGCTGCTCGCGCAAGTCGTGTGGCCCCATTTCTGGGCCATCCAGATCTTCCTGCTGGTATTGATTTTGATGTACTGCACGACGAGCGAATTCGTTCGCGTGATCGGAGCGGACAAGGTGCGACGCATGTTCTTTGGGCCGCTGCAGAAGACTCAGGCTTCATAGCACACCCCATTGTCCCGGGGTTTGAGTCGGTAAAAGCGGGACCTGTCAGCTTCGGGGCGCTTAGTGGCGCGGTCCGACCCGCCGGCGCTACGCCGGCCGAGCCGGGCCAGTCCGGGCGCTATAGACCCGCTTGTGTGCCCCAGCGCACAGACGGCCGTCGGAAAGGCCGTGATTATCACGACCCGTCTTGGGAGAGGCGCTTTTCTTTCCGACTGTGCGAGGTCTCAATTTCCCGTTGCCGGCCCGGCAAGCGCAGATCCCCTCTCCGGTTCGTCCCACGCTTTTCACGGAGATCGGCCATGTCCGAAACAGGAATACGCTCCCACCGCTTGCCGACGACGCCACCGAGGCGGACGGCACCACCGAAGCGCGCCGCCAGAAGGCATTGCTCAAAGCGGGGGCCTTGCAGAAC
Organism: uncultured beta proteobacterium; assembly: GCA_963716855.1. GTDB lineage: Bacteria > Pseudomonadota > Gammaproteobacteria > Burkholderiales > SG8-39 > JAGVSZ01. The sequence goes on from CAVQUV010000032.1 coordinate 387,196, forward strand.
GCGATTCTCACCAGCGCCAATTTCTCGATTATCGCCACCGACGAGAAGGGCATCATCCAGCTGTTCAATGTCGGCGCCGAGCGCATGCTGGGCTACACGGCCGCCGAAGTCGTGAACAGGATCAGCCCGAGCGACATTCATGATCCGCAGGAGGTGATGGCGCGCGCCCAGGCATTGAGCCTCGAGCTCGCAACCCCCATTGCGCCGGGCTTCGAGGCACTGGCTTTCAAAGCTTCGCGCGGGATCGAGGACATCTATGAGTTGACCTATATCTGCAAGGATGGCAGCCGCTTTCCGGCCGTCGTGTCGATCACGGCGCTGCGCGACGACTATGGCGACATCATCGGATACCTGTTGATCGGCACCGACAATTCCGTGCGCAAGCGCGTCGAATCGGAGCTGAACGAGGCCATGGCCGCCGCGGAGAAGGCCAACCGCGCGAAAACGGATTTTCTCTCCGGCATGAGCCATGAATTGCGCACGCCGCTCAATGCGATCCTCGGTTTCGCCCAGCTCATGGAATCCGGCGCTCCGCCGCCGACGCCCTCCCAGAAGCGAAACCTCGACCAGATTCTCAAGGCGGGCTGGTACCTGCTGGAGCTGATCAACGAGATCCTCGATCTCGCGCTGATCGAGTCGGGCAAGGTGACGCTGTCGCGGGAGCCGGTCTCGCTGGCCGAGGTCATGCTCGAGTGCCGGGCCATGATCGAGCCGCAGGCACAGAAGCGCGGCATCGGCATGACGTTTCCGCGATTCGAGATCCCCTACTTCGTCAAAGCCGATCGGACCCGGGTCAAGCAGGTTCTGATCAACCTGCTTTTCAACGCAATCAAGTACAACAAGCCGGGAGGCGCGGTTGCCGTGGAGTGCACGCCGAGCGCCGCCGGATTCGATTCGCATCAGCGTCCGGGACACCGGCGCGGGACTGGCTCCGGAGCAGCTTGCGCAGCTTTTCCAGCCGTTCAATCGGCTCGGCAAGGAGGCCAGCGCGGAGGAAGGCACGGGCATCGGCCTGGTGGTGACCAAGCGGCTGGTCGAACTGATGGGGGGCGCCATCGGCGCGGATAGCGCCGTCGGGGTGGGAAGCGTGTTCTGGATCGAACTTGAGCCTGACGAGCGCGCCGCAGCTCGCAGTTCGGGAAGCCGAGCGCGCGGCGCTGGCGCGACCGCAGGTGCCGGACGGCACGCCGCTGCGCACCCTGCTCTACGTGGAAGACAATCCGGCCAACCTGGAGCTGGTCGAGCAACTCATTGCGCGCCGCCCCGACCTGCGCCTGCTGAGCGCGGCGGACGGCAATCTCGGCATCGAGTTTGCGCGCGCCTATCAGCCGGAGGTGATTCTGATGGACATCAACCTGCCCGGCATCAGCGGGATCGAAGCCATGAAAATCCTGCGCGCAGACCCGTCGACGGCGCATATCCCCATCATCGCGCTCAGCGCCAATGCGGTGCCCCGCGATATCGAGAAGGGCCTCGAGGCCGGATTCTTCAACTATCTCACCAAACCCATCAAGGTCAACCAGTTCATGGATGCGCTGGACGTGGCACTGGACTTATTCGCAAACGGCAGCAGGCCGCGCGGCCATCGAAGGAACAAGCATGATGGTTGCCGAGCCCGACATTCTCAACGCCAGCATCCTGATCGTCGACGATCAGGAGGCCAATGTCAGTCTGCTCGAGCAAATGCTGCGTGACGCCGGCTACACCCGCGTTGCCTCGACCATGAATCCGCACGAGGTCTGCGCGCTGCATCGCAAGAACCGCTACGACCTGATCCTGCTCGACCTGCAGATGCCCGGCATGGATGGATTCCAGGTGATCGAAGGCCTCAAGACCAACGACGCGGACGGCTATCTTCCGGTCCTCGTGATCACCGCCCAGCCCGGCCACAAGCTGCGCGCGCTGCAGGCCGGCGCAAAGGATTTCATCAGCAAGCCGTTCGATCTGGTCGAAGTCAAGACGCGCATCCACAACATGCTGGAAGTGCGGCTGCTGTACAAGAAGCTCGAGAATTACAGCAAGGTGCTGGAGCAGACGGTGCAGGAACGGACCGCCGAACTGCGCGAAAGCGAAGCCCGCTATCGCAGCCTGACCGAGCTGGCCTCCGACTGGTACTGGGAGCAGGACGAGAACGGGAACTTCACCAAGGTTTCCGGCCCGGTCCTGGAGATGCTCGGAATCCGGGTCGACGCCCTGGCGGGCGACGCAAGCGGATGCTCAGGTGGCAGGCTGGAACGAGGCGGAGCGGGAGGCACTGCAGGCAACCATTGCAGCCCGGCAGCCATTCCTGGATTTCGTCTTCAGCCGCGTCAATGCCGATGGCTCGCAACAGAAGTTTCAGGTGAGCGGGGAGCCGATGTTCAACCAGTCCTGCCGCTTCATCGGTTACCGCGGAATCGGCGTGGAACTCACCGCAAAGAAATAGAGCGCAAGATCTCGACGCGCTGGCGATGCTCATCACCCCATAGCCCGAATCAAAACCATCTTCTCGCCGCCCTGCCCGACGGCGGAGTTCGAGCGCCTGGCTGCGCATCTGGAGCTGGTCCCGATGCCGCTCGGTGAAATCCTCTACGAACCCGGCGGACAGTTGCAGCACGCCTATTTCCCCACCACCGCCATCGTGTCGCTGCACTATGTCATGGAGTCCGGCGCGTCGGCCGAAACCGCGGGGGTGGGCAATGAAGGCGTGGTCGGTATTTCGCTGTTCATGGGAGGGGACACCACGCCAAGCTCGGCCGTGGTGCAGACCGCGGGCCACGCCTACCGGCTGGAGGGCCGCTTGCTGAAGCAGGAATTCAATCGCGCCGGCTTGATGCAGCGCTTGTTGCTGCGCTACACCCAGGCGCTGATCACACAGATGACCCAGACCGCGGCCTGCAATCGGCATCATTCGGTGGAGCAGCAGCTGTGCCGCTGGCTGTTGTTGACCCTCGATCGAGTTCCCTCGCGTGAGTTGATCATGACGCAGGAACTGGTCGCCAGCATGCTCGGCGTGCGCCGGGAAGGCATTACGGAGGCCGCCGGGAAACTGCAGCGCGCCGGTGTCATTCGCTACCGCCGTGGCCACATTGCGGTGCTCGAGCGGTCCGGACTGGAGACCCGCGCGTGCGAGTGCTACGCCGTGGTCAAGAAGGAATTGAGCCGCCTGCTGTCCGATGTACGGTACCGCCAAGGCCCCAGTCAAGTTGACGCCAACATCGAGTACCAGACACCGATTCGAGCATGAGACGGTCGCGCCGCGCTAGAAGGCATCCAGTCTCTACCTCGCCACGCGCGCTTGCACCGATCCGGAGAGGGCGTAGACTCGTTACGTTCCGCGATGGAACAAGAATAGGGAACCAGCCGTCCGGCTGATCCTGAGCTCTTGCCTTCGGGCCGCGGGGCCCGCTCTTTCGGTACCACCTGTACCACTCTGCAAGCGGATCGAGACGCGCGCGTCGCGCGCACTGGCCGCGATCCGTCGCTCCGGACCCGCGCGCCGGAACGCCGCGGACTCGGTGACTTGAATGAATCGGCAGGCGCCAGGGGGCCGGCGCCAGCGCTGTGCGAGATCGCGGCCCCACTTCGAAATTGAAATTTCTACCGGAGAATCACCATGGCAACTTACATCATGCTCGCGAACTTCACGGACCAGGGTATTCGCAACGTCAAGGACACCACCAAGCGCGCCGACGCAGTCCGGGAATCAGCCAAGAAGTTCGGGGCCAACATGAAGGAGATCTTCTGGACGCAAGGAGCGTACGACATGGTGGTCACGGTCGAAGCGCCCGACGATGCGTCCGTATCCGCATTTGCACTGGCCATCGGATCGGCGGGAAACATCCGCGGGCAGACGCTGCGGGCGTATTCGAAGGACGAGATGAACGCGATCCTGACCAAGTTTTCCTGACCGCGCGCTGATCGGGCGTGCCCGCGTCCGCGTGCGGTGCGAGCCGATCCCAATGCCCCGCCGCGGCGGGGCATTTTTTGCGTCACCCGGGCCCCTCGACCCGACCCTTCGACGAGTCCCAATGCCCCGCACCAAGCGGTCTCCAAGGGTTCACCGTTACAGTCCCAGGTTCAAACTCGGTCAGACTAAGCGGGCGGGTGTCCAGGATAGGGGGAGTACATGTCCGAGCAACCGGTGGCGGAAGCAGCGACGCGATGGAAAGAGGCGTTCATGGGCGGCAGCCCCGAAGCGGAGCAGCGGCTGTTCGCCGAAGTCCTCCCGAAGGTCCCGGCGATCCAGCGGACCGTCTCGGCTCTGGACGCGGCGACGATAAGGCGCGCGTTCCACAACAAGGGCGATCCGTTGAAGATCCGGTTCGAAGTGTCGGATGAGCTTCCGCCGGCGCTGCAGATCGGTTTCCTTCGACCGGGCGCGAAGTACGAGGGGTTCGGCCGGTTCTCGCGGGCGCAGAGCCACCATCGGAAGGACAGCTCGTTCGACGGCCGCGGCTTCGCGTTCCGGCTGGTGACCGATGATGGTCCGCAGGATTTCCTGTTGTCGAACACGCCGGTTTCGTTCGCTCCCGATCCGGTGACCTTCGTCAAGGCCGGCGAGATCTTCGCGAACCACAACATGTTCGTGGCGGTGGTGAAGCTCCCGTTCGCACTCGGACCGTGCAGGGCGGCGAAGGTCGCCGCGAATCTGGCCACCACCACACCCGATGTCAGGATCAGCCTCACGAGTCAACGCTACTGGAGCCGGGTTCCGTTCCGGCTCGGCGCCGTCGCGCTGAAGCTGGTCGCGGTGCCGGTCCCGCACGGGGAAGTGCGCTGCTCGGGGGATGACCCCGACTTCCTCACCGAGCAGCTCAGGGAAGATCTCCGGCAGGGCGACCGGACGTTCGCGATCCACGTGCAGCTCTTCGTGGACGAAGCGCGAACGCCGATCGAGGATGCATCGAAGGAATGGAAGGAGGAGGACGCGCCGCTTGTTCCGATCGGGCGGGTCGTCATCCCGCGCCGGGACCTCGCCGATCCGGCGGCCCGCGCGTGGGCGGCGACCATCGAGACCGAAGCGGCGTTCAATCCCTGGAACACGGCGCACCTCCGGCCGCTCGGCAGCATGAACCGTGCGCGCAAGCAGGCGTACGACGTCAGCGCGACGACGCGGGGAGGGCGCGTCCTTGGCAAGCCTTTCGCGGAGGAGCGCTGAGATGCCGCGCGCCCGACCCTACGAACGATTCTCGTCCGAAGTCACGCTGACGCCCGCGATGGTGGCCGCGTATGCGCAGGCCGCCGGGGACACGAACCCCGTCCACCACGATCCGGCGTTCGCCGCCGGCAGCCGCTACGGCCGCCTCATCGCGAGCGGCACGCACACCACCGCACTGCTGCTCGGACTCACCGCGTCGCACTTCTCGAAGGAAGGATCGATGGTCGGGCTCGAGTTCTGGGTGCGCTTCCGACGGCCGGTCTTCGCCGACGAGACGGTGAAGCTCGAGTGGCTCGTCGTGAAGGTGACGCCGAACGAGAAGCTCCAGGGCGAAGTGGTGGAGCTCCGCGGCCGCATCCGGGGCCAGGACGGCGCGACCGCGCTGGGCGCCAAGGGCCGCGTACTCGTCACGGAACGGTTGTAGCGCCGTCGCGGGCGCGGCAGCGCTCGCGTTCCAGGCGCGGGTCAGCCCTTCACGCACACGACCTGCTTGAGCGTGTGCCGCACTTCCACCAGGTCCGCCTGCGCGGCCATTACCGCGTCGATCGACTTGTAGGCGGCCGGCGTCTCGTCGATCACATCCGCGTCCTTGCGGCACTCGACGCCGGCGGTGGCGCGCGCATGGTCGTCGAGCGTGAAGCGGCGCTTCGCCTCGTTGCGCGACATCGCGCGGCCCGCGCCATGGGAGCACGAGCAGAACGACTCGGGGTTTCCCTTGCCGGCGACGATGAACGACTTGGCACCCATCGAGCCCGGGATGATGCCGAGCTCGCCCTCGCGCGCGCTGACCGCGCCCTTGCGCGTAACCATCACGTCCTCGCCGAAGTGGCGCTCCCACGCGACGTAGTTGTGGTGGCAGTCCACCGCCTCCACGTCGCAGGCGAACGGCTTCGGCACGGCCCGGCGCAGCGCGTCGAGCGCGGCCACCATCATCAGCTCCCGGTTCGTGCGCGCGTAACCCTGGGCCCACCCGACCGCCTCGCAGTAGTCGTCGAACAGGACCGAGCCCTCGGACAGGTAGGCCAGGTCCGCGTCGGGCAGGTTCACGAACCAGCGGCGCATGTCCTCCTTGGCGCGCTGGATGAAGTAAGAGCCGATCCGGTTGCCGATGCCGCGCGATCCGGAGTGCAGCATCACCCATACGCGCTGGTCCTCGTCGAGGCACACCTCGACGAAGTGGTTGCCCGTGCCCAGCGTGCCGGCGTGCAGCGCGGCACGGTCCGCCGCCGACGCGATTTTCGGGTGCTTCTGGACGATCGCGCGAAGCGTCTCGAGGTGGGGTCGCAGTGCGTAGCGGTTCGCGCTCGGCACCTCGCCCCACGCGCCGCGGTCGCCGGGTCCGCCGTCGTGGGTGCGGCCGTGCGGGATGCGCGCCTCTATGGCGGAGCGCAACCGGGCCAGGCTGTCGGGCAGGTCGGCCGCGGTCAGGGTGGTGCGCTGGGCCATCATCCCGCAGCCGATGTCCACGCCGACCGCGGCGGGGATGATCGCGCCCTTGGTGGCGATCACGCTGCCCACGGTTGCGCCCATGCCCCAGTGCACGTCCGGCATCGCGGCGATATGCCGGAAGACGAACGGCAGGCTCGCCAGGTTGCGCAGCTGGGCCTTGGCCTCTTCCTCGACGGGGACGCCGCGCGTCCAGGCCTTGATCGGTTTGCCCGTGCCGTCGATCAGCTCGTAGGTCATGCCCGCTCTCCCGCCCGCGCAGGCTACCATCCTGCTCCCGGACCCGCCGCCCGGCCGCAACCTCGGGAGTGAGCGCGACATGACGATCCGCATCGTGCGTCTCGGCACCGCGCGGGCCCCCGGCGAGGGCCTGCGCATCGGCACCGTGCGCCGCCCGCCGCGCGGCGTGCCCAAGGCGAAGTTCGCGTCGGAGAACTGGTACGACGTCTGGTTCCCGAACCTCGCGCCGTCGGACGCGACCGTGAAGCTCGCGCAGGACGCCGCGACCGATCGCGAGTGGGCCGCGTTCGTAAAGCGCTATCGCGCCGAGATGGCGGCGCCCGGCGCGAGCCGGGTGCTCGACGTTTTCGCGGCGCTGTCGCACGGCGCGGACTTCTCCGTCGGGTGCTACTGCGCCGACGAGTCGCGCTGCCATCGGTCGGTGCTGCGCGCGCTGCTCCGCGAGCGCGGAGCCGACGTGTGCTGAGGCGCGCGACCTGCGATAGAGTTTGGCTTGCGTCGCATCGACCCGAAGGAGGACCCGCAATGAACGCCGCCGAGTTCGAGACCGGCCTGCAGCGCGCCGGCTATATGGACGTCGAGACCAAGCAGGCGAAGCCCGACCTGATCACGCAGCCGCACTCGCACCCGTTCGACGTGCGCGCGCTGGTCCTGGCCGGCGAGGTGACCCTCACCTCGCAGGGCCAGACGCGGACCTACCGCGCGGGCGAGATCTTCGAGATGGCCGCGGGCTGCGAGCACAGCGAACGGCACGGGCCGGAGGGGACGAAGTACCTGGTGGGGCGCAAGCACTCGGCCGCGCGCGCCTGACCGGGCGCGATTCGGCGCGCGCGCGGTCGCGTCAGCGCCGCTCGCAGGCGAGGCGCTGCCCGGCGGAGCCGATGTTGAGCACCATGCGCTGCACGTCGAGGTGCTCGATCGTGAACGCGAAGCTGCCGTTCGACATGTTGTAGCGCACGCTCTTGCCCGCGATGGTGTAGCGGCCCGCGCCGCGGATGCCGTCGTTGGAGACCAGCGTCACCGCGCCGTCCGGGCCGTAGGTGTACGTCCCGCTCCGCCCCGAGATCGAGCCGAAGCACTGCCAGACCCCGACGATCAGGCTCGCGGGCGAATTGTCCGCCGGGCGCTGCGCGACCGCCGGCGCGGCGCGTCCGCTCACCTCGCCCGACGACCCGGTCGACGCGGTCGACGAGTGGCGCGAGCGCATCTCGCCGATCCAGTCGGCGGGCAGCGCGAAGTTGAGGTTCTGGCCGTAGCGATGCTGGAACGTCACGATGCCCACCAGCCGACCGGAAGCGTCGAAGAGGCCGCCGCCGCTCGAGCCGCGCGACACCGGCGCGGTGGTCTGGATCACGGTGCCGCCCGGCACGTCGCGCAGGGACGAGACGATGCCCTCGCTGATCGTGAGATCGAGCCCCTGCGGCGCGCCGATCGCATACACGCGCTGCCCGGTGCGGAGCGACCCCACCCGTCCGACCTGAACCGCGGGAGCGTCGAGGCCGGGCACGCTCAGCCGGCACAGGTCGAGCTCCTCGTCGGCAACGTCCACGCTTCCGCTGTGCATGTCGCCTCCGAACTTCACCTGCACCGAGCCCGCGCGGCTGACCACGTGGCAGTTCGTGATCACCGCGCCGCGATCCACGACGACGCCGCTGCCGACCATCGTGATGCGCCCCGATGCGTCGAGCGCGTTCACGCGCGCCACGCTCACGGACACCTGCGCAAAGACGTCCTCGGCGGAGCGGGCCGCGGGGGCGGCGGACTCCGGCGCAGCACTCGCGATCGCGATCTGGGGCGCGGGTGCGACCGGCTCGGCGGCCTGCGGCGCAGCGGGCTGCGTGATCACGACGCGCGGCGGTCCCTGCATCTCGGGCTTCGGCGCCGGACGCGCCTTCCACCCCCAGATGCCGAGCGCGATCAGCACCACGGTACCGCCGATCGCCCATATCGCCCAGCCGGCGCCCGACTCGTCGTCGATCCGGACCGCGCGTCCGCGCCGCGCCGCGCCGGGCGGCGCCGCGAGCGAAGCGTCGTAGGCGGCGCGTTGCGGCGCGTTGGACAGGACCTGGTAGGCCTCGCGCAGCAGGGTCATGGCAGCGGCGTCGCTTCCCGGCGCGGCCTGAAGCGCCTCGAGCCTGGTGCGATAGGCCGCCGCGATCGCCTGCGCGGTCGCGGCATTCTCGACGCCGAGGATCTGGTAGAGCGTGCGCTTCATGGAGAGCGGCGGTCCGGTTGCCGAAGCGGGAATTTTCCCGCCCGGGCGAGGGCTTTCGAAGGAACAAGCCGACACATCCGTCACGCCCCGCGGTCGGCGCGGGGCACTGCGTCACAGCCGGCCGCTGCGCTTGATATCGATATACCGGTTCACCAGCGCGATCGGCAGCTCGGCGGGCTCGACGTCGAGGCACACCGCGCCCCCGCGCTCCAGGCGCCGGAAGGCGAGCTCCCGACGCTGCAGGTAGTCGGCCGTGGCGGCGTGGGTCAGCGCGCGGTCGAAAGTGTCCGCGCGGGTCGCGAGCGCGCGCGAGAGGATCTGCTCGCGCAGGGACGCGAACAGCACGAGGTGGCGCGACTGCAGCAGGCCGAGCGCGGGGGCGAGCGTGTCGTCGTCCTCGTCGCGCAGGTTCGACAGGATCACGACGAGCGATCGCTTGCGCAGGCGCTTGATCAGCTCGAGCGCGGCGCTGTAGTAGTCGGTGGTGTGCAGCGTCGGGTGCAGGTCGTAGACGCGGTTGAGGATGAGGCTCACCGTCGCCCGCGCCTTGCGCGGCGCGAGCCAGCGGTGGGTGCCCGACATGGTCAGGAATCCCACCGCGTCACCCTGGCGCAGGCTCACGTAAGCGAGCAGCAGCGCCGCGTTCAGCACGTGGTCGAAGTGCGCGAGGTCGCCGTCCTGGGCGCCCATGCGCCGCCCGCAGTCGACCAGCAGCACCACCTGCTGGTCGCGCTCGTCCTGGTACTCGCGCGACACGAGCTTGCGCATGCGCGCCGTCGCCTTCCAGTCGACCTGGCGCTGGGCGTCGCCCTCGCGGTATTCGCGCAGCTGGTGGAAGTCGAGGCCCTCGCCGCGCCGCCGCCGCTGCAGCACGCCGATCTGCGACAGGCGGTTGTCGGTGGCGAGCAGCGCGAACTTCGTCAGCGCGGCGAAGTTCGGGTACACGCGCGTCGCCGTCGCCTCGCCGACGCGACGGCGCACCTGCCACAGCCCGGCGCGCGAGACGAGCCGCAGCTCGACGAGGCCGAACTCGATCGGGCCGCGCTTGACGGGGCGGACGCTGTAGCGGATTTCCGCCCAGCCGCGCGCCGGAACGGTCACGCGCTGCGGCAGCCCCTTCGGCTCGACGCCGGGCGGGTAGTGGTCGTGCACGTCGCACGTCACCGCCGCGGCCTCCTCGTTCGCGAGGCGCAGCACGACGTCGTGCGCGACGCCGAGCGGGAGCGAGCTGGGGAGCACGCGCCGCGCCTCCGGCGGACGGATCTGCCGTGCAGCGAGCGCATCCACCGCCGCGAATGCCACCAGCAGAACGGCCGCGACGATCCAGGCCACGGCCAACGCCGCGAAGAGCGACGCGACGAGCCCCAGCGCCACCAGCGCGGCGGCGAGCCAGAGGAGTCGGGGGGCGGGGATCAGCACGCTACCGGCTCGTCATTCCGGCGCACGCCGGAATCCAGTTAAAGCAGACTCGCATACAGATCCTGCCAATCCGGGTTCGAGGCTTCGATCAGCTCGAGCTTCCAGCGACGCTTCCACTCCTTGATCGTCTTTTCCCGCGTAATCGCAGACTCCATCGATTCATGCACCTCGTACCACACCAGCGTGTGCACGCCGTACTTCTTCGTGAATCCTTCGACGAGATCGTTCTTGTGCTCCCAAACGCGCTTCACGAGGTCCGATGTCACCCCAGCGTAGAGCGTGCCATTGCGGTGACTTGCGAGTAGGTAGACGCATGGTCGCCTTTCGATCGCCATGACTGGATTCCGGCGTTCGCCGGAATGGCGGTCAAGTGCGCGGCGCCTCCACTTTCTCGAGCAGCGCCTTGAGGATCGTGTCGCTCGAGTGCCCTTCGATCTCGAGCTCCGGCGCGGGCGTGACGCGGTGGCGCAGGGCGGGAAGCGCCATGCGCTTCACGTCGTCCGGGGTCACGAAGTCGCGCCCCGCGATCAACGCGGCCGCCCGGGCGACGCGCGCGAGCGCGATGCCGCCGCGCGGCCCGGCGCCCGCCGCGACGCCGTTCCACGTGCGCGTGGCGCGCGCGATGCGCACCGCGTAGTCGAGCACCCGATCGTCGAGCCCGACCGCCGCGGTGATCGTCTGCAGCGCGACCACCGCACCCGGCTTGATGAGCGTCGCGACCGGCTCGACGTTGAGCTTGTCGCCGACCTGGCCGGCGGTGACGCGCTTCACCATGTCCGTCTCCTCGCCCGCGGGCGGGTAGTCGATGCGCACCTTGAGGATGAAGCGGTCGAGCTGCGCCTCGGGGAGCGCGTAGGTGCCCTCCTGCTCGATCGGGTTCTGCGTCGCGAGCACCATGAAGGGCGGCTCGAGCGGGTGCGCCGTGCCCTCGATCGTGACCTGGCCCTCCTGCATCACCTCGAGCAGGGCGGCCTGGGTCTTCGCCGGCGCGCGGTTGATCTCGTCGGCGAGCAGCAGGTTGGTAAACACCGGCCCGCGCCGCGTGGTGAACTGGCCGGTCGACTGGTCGTAGAGCGTGTGGCCGGTGACGTCCGCCGGCATGAGGTCGGGCGTGAACTGGATGCGCGCGAATTTGCCGTCGAAGGTCTTGGCGAGCGCCCGCACGAGCAGCGTCTTGCCGAGTCCCGGCACGCCCTCGATGAGCACGTGGCCGCCGGCAAGCAGCGCGGCGATCGTCTGCTCGACGACCTCCGCCTGACCGACCATCGCGCGCGCCACCTGCGTGCGCATCGCGTTCACGACCTTCACTGCCTGCTCGAGCTGCTCCGGCGCGATCCTGCTTGTGGTGTTCATTTCCTGCTCCCGTTCTCCTGCGATTTTCCGGACAGTCGTTCCTGGATGCGCTGATAGACGCCGACCGCGGTCATGAGCTCGCCCGGCGTGCGCGGATGCGCCGGCGCGAGGACCTTCTGCGCGTCCTCGGCGCGGATGGCGAACAGCTCGACGAGCCGCGCCTGCTGCTCGTTGCGGGTCAGGCCGGCGAAGTCCGGATACGCGCGCCCGACGCGCCGCAGCGCGGCCTCGCGCGCGGCCTCGACGAGCGCGCTCCCGCCGCCGCGCGACCACTGGAACCGCCCGCTCGCGCGCAGGTGATCGAGGAGGCGGCGGCGCGCCGGCTCCGGATCCGGCGCGACCGGGCCGAAGCGCGACGCGACGCGCCACAGCCAGACCGCGAGGAGCAGCGCCGCGGCGGCGACGAGCGGCCACGCGTTGTCGGCGAGCCAGCGCAGGAGCGAGAGCTTCTGCGGGTTGTCGAACACGAACAGCGCGGGCGTGTCGGGCTGGAAGCGCACGATCTGCCACAGGAACTCGGCGTGGTCCAGGCGCCCGATCGAGTGGTTGCGCAGGAAGTCGAGGTCGTTCAGCACCGTCACCCGGCCGCGCCCGCGGTCGAAGTGCGCGAGGTGCGTCGCCTGCTTGCCGTCGACGCGCACCTTCGCCTGCGGCGCCTCGATCGACTGGATCGAGTGCATCTCCACTTTCATCGGCGCGGGCGCGTGCGGCAGCGTGGCCTCGAACGGGGACACCTTGCCCGGCGACTTGACGGGCTTGCGCGTCACGCCGAACGCGTCGAGGATCGGGTCGGGCACGCGGCTGTTCTCGTCCTCGACGATCAGGTGCCCGCCGTTCTCCACCCACAGGAGCAGCGCCATGCGCGCGTCCGGCGTGAGCGCCTCGCGGCGGTCGGGCAGGATCAGCGTGCCGTTGACGGGCAGCTCCTTCAGCTCCGGAATCGTCTTCACGTGCCGCGCCGCGACGCCCATGCGCGCGAGCAGGCGCTCCGCGGCGAGGAACTGGTTGTGGCGCGCCTCGCCCGAGTAGCCGACCCACTGCTTCTCGGACACGCGCTCGTAGTTGCTGAAGAACCACGCTGCCCCGGCCGCGGCGAGGCCGAGGAGCACGATCCAGACGACGATCGTGCGGCTCATGCACCTGCACTCCGCTCAGCACGCGACGCGAAGTGCGGCGCCCACTCCCGGCACAAGGCCTCCGCGCCGCCCGGGTCGGGCAGCCGTCCCGCGTACGCGGCCGCCGTCCAGGTCTGGACGAGGCGCGCGAAGTAGTCGCCGGCATTCGCGGGCAGCGCCGTTCGCGCGGCGCGCACGCAGTCGCCCTCGGTGTCGCCTTCCGCAAGCGCCACGTGGTCGCGATGCACCAGCACCGAGAGCGCGCCGCGGTAGAGGAGCGAGAGCGCGTCGCGCAGCCGGCCCGCGCGCACGAGCGCGCCCGCCGTCGCGGCGACGTCGTCCGGCAGCGACTCGGGCGCGAGCACGAGCCCGAACAGGGCATCGGGCGGCCGGTAGGCCTTCGGTTCGCGCTCGAGCCACGCGGGCACCCAGCGACGCAGCACGAGGATCAGCGCGACCACCGCGAGGGCGGCGACGATCCAGACGACCGCCTCGGCGATCTCGGCGAGAAACAGGCCGAGATTCGACCAGAAGCCGAGGTCCGGCTGCGCGCGCTTGGCATCCTTCTGTTCGCCGCGGTAGCGCCAGGTCTTGCCCTCGCGGTACTCCTGGAACTCGGGCGCCTTCAGGACCTCGGCGACCTCCTGCTTTGCGGACTTGTCGGCCGCGAACGCGGGCGGCGGGGCGACGAGCACCGCGAGCCCGACGATGAGCGCCGCGAGCGCTGCCGCCACCGCGCCGCGCAGGCGCTCGTCGAGGCGGCGCAGCGCGAGCTCGATGTCCCAGCCCTCGAGGATCGCGCGGCGGTTGAGGTAGAGCGCGAAGCCGGCGCAGACGTAAAGCGGCTCGATCGCCGACACCGCGAGGACGTAGCACGCGAAGTCGATCCAGTCCCAGGCCGCGCCCTCGCCGCTGCGGAAGAGATTGCGGAGCTCGAAGCCGGCGTCGCCGCCGGCCGGGGCGAGCAGGTCGCCCCCCACGCCGAGCGAAAGGAACACGAGCGCCTCGAAGTGGGCGCACAGGATGGTGAGCCACACCGCGTAGTAGCGCATGCGCTGGCCGAGCGCCTTGCGCCGCCGATGCGCGTCGCGCCCGGTCTGCTTCTCCAGCAGCCACACCGGGAGCATGAACGAGCGCGCGAGGTCGATCCGGAAGAGCGTCAGTCCCGCCAGCGCGCCGGGGCTCAGCACGTCGCGCCACGCGCCCAGCGTCTCGCGCACGGTCGGCGGGGCGCCGAACACCGCGCGGCTCACCACGTAGAGGACGAATCGGTCGAGCAGCGGCTTCAGCCACCAGAGCGCAAGGACCGCGGCCCAGAGCTTGTCGTGGAACGCGGCAAACAACGCGAGCGCGAGCGGCAGATACACCGCGAGCCACGTGCCCCACACCGGCCGCCACCACGCGCGCGCCATCTGGAAGCCGAGGTCGAGCGACTCCCAGCCGCCGCGCGGCCGCAGCTCCACGCTCAGCCGCTCAAGCTGCACGGCCGCGGCCTCCGAGCAGGAAGTAGCCGAGGACGACGCTCCACATGATCGCGCCGACGAGGTACTTGGTGACCGGCGGGAAGGCGGTGAGCGGCGACCAGAACGCCTCGATGAACGCCGCGATCAGGAACATGCCGGCCGCGCCGTACATCAGCCGCACGGCGGGCTGCGCCGCGGCCACGAGCGCGGCTTTCCGCGACTGCTGGCCGGGGGCGACGAGCGCGCCGCCGAGCCGCAGCCCCGCCGCGCCGGAGATCACGATCGCGACCAGCTCCATCGCGCTGTGCCCCGACACGAACGACCAGAACGGCGTGCCGTAGCCGACCTGGGTGATGTAGCCCGCGATCGCGCCGATGAGCACGCCGTTCGAGACGAGGTAGAAGATCGAGCCGAGCCCGAACGCGATCCCGCTCGCGAAGGTCTGGAATCCGATCTTGACGTTGTTCCAGATGTAGAAGCCGAACATCGCGACGTTGTCGTCGGCGTCGCGCATGCCGTGGCGCCGGTTGCCCGGGTTGTACATCTCCTGGAACTGCGCGAGCGCCTCGGGCGGCATGAGGTAGTAGATGAAATCGGGATGCGACTGGAGCGCGGCGAGGAGCAGGACGAGCGGCCCGAAGAACAGGCACGCGGCCGCGATCACCAGCGCGCGCTCCGCGCGCACGAGCCGCGGAAAACCCCCGACCAGGAACTCGAGCGCGCCGGCGCCCCGGCTGCCGCGCGCGCCGTAGAGCAGGTGATGGCCGCGCAAGGCGAGCCGGTTCAAGCGATCCACGAGATCGGGGCTGTACTCGCGGTCGCGCGCGAGGGCGAGGTGCTGGCACACGTGCCGATAGGCCCGCGGGACGTCCGCGTCGGGCAGGGCCTCCGCGTCCGGCTGCGCCGGCGCGCGCCGGCGCAGCTTCTCGTGCCGGTCGAGCCAGGCTTCGAACCGGCCCCAGTCGGGCCCGTGCCGCGTCTCGAACACCGCCTGGCGCATGTTCGCCGTCACGTTACGAGGGGGCCCAAGGAGGGCTGGGGCCCCTCCGCCCCAACCGGCCGCTCCGCGGCGCCTCCTCGTGCTCCCCGACCACAGAAAACGGATGCCTCCGGCATCGGATTCGCCTTCACTACCGCCGCCCGACCAGGAAGTTGGCGATGCGCACCAGCCGCTCGGCCGCCGCGCGCCCCTCGAGCCGCCCGACCAGCCCGCGCGGGATCGCCGCCAGCTCCTCGGCGCGCTCCTCGGTCAGGCCGGGCGTGCGCTCGGCGAAGTCGAGGATCGCGCGCTGCTCGGCGAGCGTCAGCGCGACCGGCGGCGCGAGCGGCGGGGCCTCGGGGATCGCGAAGCCGCGCGGCTTGGGCTCGGTGTACACGACGATCGTTCCCGCCGCCAGGTCGCCGAGCCGCTTGAACTCGCGGTTCATCAGCATCGCGGCCAGCCCGAAGCAATAGAAGAGCGGCAGGAAGTCGACCGCCCGCAGGAGGTTGCGCGTGAGCGCGGCCGGCCAGCGCACCGGCGTGCCGTCGTCGTGCAGCACGATCAGGTTGAGCGCCTTCTTGCCCGGGGTCGCGCCGCCCCAGTTGACCTCGCACCACGCGGGGAACAGCCACTCGAGGAAGAACCACGCGAGAAAGAAGATGCCCATGCCGAACCTGCCCAGCGCGCCGAGGACCATCGACAGCACGCCGAGGATCGCGAGCCGCAGCAGGAGATCGACCACCCACGCGAGCGCGCGGGGCACCGGCCCGGCGAGCCGCAGCGCGAGCTCGATGCCCTCGGGCGTCGCGATGCGCCGCGCGGTGTCGAGCACGCGGCTAGCGGGTGACGCGATCGTGTCCGGGCGCGGCGCGCATCACCCGACGTAGAAGATGTCGCGGTACGCGGTGTACACCGAGATCGCGAGCACCGGGCCGAGCACGAGCCAGCCGAGGCCGAGCGGGATGCTCGCGACGATCGCGAGCGCGAACAGGATCACGCCGTAGAGCAGGTAGGGCACGATGTTCTTCAGGCACGCGCCGAAGCTCGTCTTGAGCGCCTGGATCGGCTCGAAGTCGTTCAGGGTGATCAGCGCCGGCGCGAACCAGATCGCCATGTAGACCGGGATGCTGAGCGCGAGGCCAATCAGGACGGCGAGCACCATCGACATTCCCGCGGCGGCGGTGCGCGCGACGCTCGCGTCTCCGCCGCCCATCATGGCCGCGAAGATGCTTCCGCCGACCAGCAGCATGATGATTCCCGCGATGACGATCCAGGCGACGAGATTGAACACGCCGATCATCACCAGCTTGCCGGTGTTCGCCTTGAACCCCGCGAAGAGGTGGCCGATCTCGAGCGCGCCCCCGTCCCGCACCTCCTGGCACCCGCGAATGATCCCGCCCGCGAACACCGGGCCGAGCAGCGCGCCGGCCAGGCTGCCGACAAAGGGCACGAGGCTGACGAGGAAGAACAGGACGAAGAACACGACGATGATCGCGATCCACATCCCGGGCTGGCCCTTGAAGAGCGCCCACGCGTCCACGATCCACTGCCACCCGTTGCCGGCGGCGACCGCCTGGCCCTCGGGAACGAAATTGCCGCCGGGCGAGCCGGCCGGCACATCGGCGACGCGTGCCCGCGGTGCGGCATAAGGGTCGGTGGCCATGGCGATCCTCCGTATTGTTGGGGTTGTCGGGGCAGACTCCCTGCGAGTACTGCTCCCGGAAGGGTAGTGGAGCCCCGTTGGTGCTGCAAGCGCGGGCGGTGACGGCGGCGTCCGCGGCCGGACCGGGCGGGCATCCCGTCACGCCGATCGACCGAAATGCCCGCGTCTTGGTTAAACTCGACGCGTGGGAGGGATAAGATGGGCGGATTCGGCACGTTCTGAGCGAGGAAAGGTGACCGACCAGTCCAAGGGCAAGCCGGGCGGAGTCTGGCCCAGCGAGTCGCTTACCGCGAAGACGATCTTCGGCGTGCCGACGGTGGCGCCGAAGCAGGCGCGCTTCCGGAGCCTCACGCTGGTCCGCGCCGCCGCGGCACGCTTCGACGAAGGCGAGCCGCGCGGCTCGCTGAAGATCCGGCTGGCGCGGATGTTCGAGGAGCGGCGCGTCGACAGCCTGCGCCAGCGCGGCCCCGACGCCACCGGCCCGATGCCGGGCGCGCGCCAGGATCCGTTCCTCTATACGTTCCTCGCCCACGAGAGCGGCCAGTTCGTCGGGTCGCTCGGCGTGCGGCTCGATTCCGGCCAGGGCCTCGCCGCCGACGAGCTCTATCGCGACGAGACCACCGCGCTGCGCGACGCCGGCTCGCGGGTGTGCGAGTTCGTGCGCCTCTCCGTGGACATGAACTCGGCGCCGAAGCGCGCGGTCGCGGGGCTGTTCCACGCCGCGTACCTCTTCGCCGGCGGGGTCTGCGGGTGCGACTACGGCCTGATCGAGGCGCCGGCGCAGCACACCGACGTCTTCCGCCTCGGCCTCGGCTTCGAGACGATCGGCGAAGCGCGCCTGAACGCGCGCGTGTCCACCGTCGAGGCGCTGCTCGGCGTCCATCTGCGCACCGCGCTCGACCACCTCGCCCGGCTCGGCGGGCGGCCGGACGCCGCGTCCGGAGAGCAGACGTTCTTTCCGTACGGCTTCTCGCCCGAGGAGACGGTCGGCGTCGTGCGGCGGCTCGCCGGCATGGCCGCCTCCTCGCTTCCGATAAAATCCCGCGCCTGAGAGCGGAGGCGCGGCGTGCGCGCGGGCCGCGCACGCACCGCCATGCCCGACTTCGCCGCGCTGCCGCCCCTCACGCTCGCCCTGATCGGCGTCGCGATGCTCGCCGCCGGGTTCGCGCACGGCGTGATCGGCTTCGGCTTTCCGGTGGTCGCGACGCCGCTCCTCGCGCTCGCGCTGGACCTGAAGGTCGCGATCGTCGTGTCGCTCGTCCCCACGCTCGCCGTCGCGCTCGTCAACGCGTTCCGCGGCGGCAGGCTGCGCGAGAGCATCGGACGGTTCTGGTTCCTGCCGCTGTGCCTCCTCGCCGGCGCCTACGTCGGCACGCGGATCATGATCGTCGCGCCGAGCGAACCCTTCCTGCTGGTGCTCGCGTGCCTCCTGCTCGCATTTCTGAACATGGAGCGCCTCGGGCACACCGACGTGCCGTTCGTCAAACGCCATTCCACCGTCTCGGCCGTCGTCGCCGGCGTGCTGGCCGGCGTGTTCGAGGCGACCGTCAACGTGGCCGGACCGATGCTGCTCGTCTACTTCATGCTGGCGGGCCTGAATCCGCGATCGCTCGTGCAGGTGATGAACCTGAGCTTCCTCGTCGGCAAGGGAACGCAGATCGCCACCTGGGCGGGCGCGGGCGGCGTCGGGCTCGCCACCTGGATCGCGACCGCGCCGTTCGCGCTCGTCGCGCTCGCCGCGCTCTTCGTCGGGCACCGCGTCCATGATCGCGTGAGCACCGCGACCTACGCGAAGTGGCTGCGCGGGTTCCTGTGGCTGATGGTCGGGATGCTCGTCGTGCAGTTCGCGCGCCAGCAATGGGCACGCTGAGGCGGATCGCGGCGATCGCCCTGTGCGCGGCGGCCGCGACGGCCGCGCTCGCGCAAGGCGACGACAAGTCGCTCCTCGAGGCGGCCGAAACGGGACACGCACAGCGCGCGTGGAGCCTGCTCCGCGGCGGCGCGAACCCGAATGCGAAGAACGAGCGCGGCGAGACCGCGCTGCACCTTGCCGCCGCGGGCGGCCGGGACGAGGTCGTGAAGCTCCTGCTCGAGCGCAAGGCGGACATCGAGGCGCGCGACGCCGACGGCGACACGCCGCTGCATCGCGCCGCCGCGCTCGGCGACCCGGCGACGCTCGTCCTGCTCCTGGAACGCGGCGCGAAGATCGACCCGGCGAACGCCGCCGGCGAGACGCCGCTCTATCAAGCGGCCGAGAACCGGCAGCCCGACGCGGTGCGAGTGCTCCTGGAGCGCCGGGCCGATCCGAACGCGCGTACCGGGAACGGCGAGACGCCGCTGCACGCGGCCGCGATGAACGGGGGCGAGACGGTGGTTGCGCTGCTCCTCGAGCGCAAGGCCGACGTGAACCTCGCGAACAAGGACGGCGAGTCGCCGCTCTTCTGGTCGACTGCGACCGGTACGCTGGGCGTCGCGCGGTTGCTGGTGGAGCGGGGCGCCTACGTGAACGCGCAGAACGGGAAAGGGAACGCCGCGCTGCACGGCGCCGCCGACGGCGGGCACGTCGAGGTGGTGGCTTTCCTGCTTGGCGCCAAGGCGAACCGCGACGTGAAGAACCGCGCCGGCGAGACCGCGGCGGACGTTGCGCGCGCGCGCGGTTACGACGAGATCGTCAAGCTGCTGGAGAAGCGATGAGCGGTGAACGAAAGATCGCGATCGTCACCGGCGGCGCGCAAGGCATCGGAAAAGGCATCGCGGCGCGGCTCCTGGCGGCGGGGTATGGCGTGGTGATCGCCGACAGCGACGCCGAGGCCGGCCGGGAGACGCTCGCCGAGCTCACGCGAGCCGGGCCGCTCTGGTTCGCGGAGACCGATGTCGCGGACGAGGCTTCGGTCGCGGCGTGCATCGCCGCCGCGAACCGGCACGGCGGCCGGATCGACGCCGTAGTGAACAATGCCGGCATCGCGCGCGCGCCGCGGGTACCGGTCGAGCAGCTCACGCTCGAGTCCTGGAACCGCCAGCTCGGGGTGAACCTCACCGGCGCATTCCTGATGGCGAAGCACGCCGCGCCGCATCTGCGCCTGGCGCGCGGCGCGATCGTCAACGTCGCCTCGACGCGCGCGCTCCAGTCGGAGGCGAACACCGAGGCCTACTCGGCGTCCAAGGGGGGACTCGTCGCGCTGACCCACGCGCTCGCGGTGAGCCTCGGACCGGAGGTGCGGGTGAACTGCGTGAGCCCCGGCTGGATCGACGTGAGCAGTTCGCAGAAGTCCGCGCGGCGCAGACCGGCTGCGCTAACCGCGGCCGACCACGCCCAGCACCCGGCCGGTCGCGTCGGCATCCCGGAGGACATCGCCGCGATGGTCGCGTTCCTGCTGTCCGATGCCGCCGGCTTCGTCACCGGCCAGAACTTCGTCGTGGACGGAGGGATGACGAAGAAAATGATCTACGAGGACTAGCCGCGTTCAGCTCTTCAGCACCGCGACCGCCAGCAGGACCCACGCCACGATCCACGCGGCGCCGCCGAACGGCGCGACCGCGCCGAGCGCCCGCACGCCGGTCAGCGCGAGCGCGTAGAGACTGCCGGAGAAGAGCACGATGCCGGCGACCATCAGCCAGCCTGCCCATCTCAGGATCACCGAACCGGGCAGGGCGAGCGCGATGAGGATCCCGATCGCGACGAGGCCGAGCGCATGCCAGAAGTGGTACTGCACGGCGGTTTGCCAGATCGCGAGCACGTCCGGCGCGAGGCGCGCCTTCAGCGCGTGCGCGCCGAACGCGCCGAGCGCGACGCCGGCCGCGCCGGCGAGGGCGCCGAGGAGGATGAACAGCTTCGCGGTCGGGGGCATGGTCAGTCCGCTGTGGACGATTTCGTCGCCCCGGCGAAAGCCGGGGCCCAGGCGCGACGCTTTGCACGAGCGAAGGGCGTGCTGGATGCCGGCTTCCGCCGGCATGACGAAGTCGAGGGCATGATCGTTACGCGACGATGACGCGCGGGATTCTCGCCCGCGCCCGCGCCGGTGGCAACCGCGTGGCAGAATCCGCGCCATGAGCGCGAAGGGCTATCGGGTCGAGGAGCTGCGACCGCTTCTCGGCAAGGAAGTGGCGGTGAGCGACTGGCTCGTCGTCACGCAGGAGCGCATCAACGCGTTCGCGGAGGTCGGCGAGGACCGGCAGTGGATCCACGTCGACCCGGAACGGGCCGCGCGCGAGTCGCTGTACGGCGGAGCGATCGCGCACGGCTTCCTCACCGTCGCGCTCCTCAGCCACCTGCGCGAGAGCGCGTTTCGCATCGACGGCCAGAAGATGGGCGTGAACTACGGCTTCAATCGCCTCCGCTTCACCGCGCCGGTGATCGCCGGCTCGCGCATCCGCGGACACTTCGTCCTGCACGAGCTCGAGGACCTGCCCGGCGGCGTGCAGACGACGTGGAAGTGCACCGTCGAGCGCGAGCACTCGGACAAGCCGGCGCTCGTCTGCGACTGGATCACCCGGCACTACGGCTGAGCGCGGCGCACGATGAACCACCGCCTCCTTCCCGGCACCGCGCTGCGCGTCTCCGAGCTCTGCCTCGGCACCATGACGTGGGGCGAGCAGACCGACGAGCGCGAGGCGCATGCGCAACTCGACCGCGCGGTCGAGCACGGGGTCAACTTCATCGACACCGCGGAGATGTATCCGGTGCCGCCCGGGGCGGCGACGTACGCGCGCACCGAGGCGATCCTGGGCGCGTGGCTCGCGCGCCAGCCGCGCGACAGGCTGATCGTCGCGAGCAAGGTCGCCGGGCCCGGGCGCAGCCGCGAGTGGGTGCGCGGCGGCGAGACCGCGCTCACGAGGAAGAACATCCGGTGGGCGATCGACGACACCCTCAGGCGCCTGCGCACCGACTACGTCGATCTCTACCAGATCCACTGGCCGGAACGGAACGTCGCGATGTTCGGGACGATGCGCTACGACGCGGCGAAGGAGAAGCCGGCGACGCCGATCCTCGACCAGATCGAGGCGATGGACGAGCTCGTCCGCGCGGGCAAGATCCGTCACTACGGCGTGTCGAACGAGACGTCCTGGGGCGTGTGCGAGTTCGCGCGCCTCGCGAAGCTCCACGGCCTCCCGCAGCCGGCGACGATCCAGAACGCCTACAGCCTCGTGAACCGCACGTTCGAGTGGGATCTCGCGGAGGCGTGCCACCGGGAACGCATTGCGCTCCTCGCGTACAGTCCGCTCGCGATGGGCGTGCTCGCGGGCAAGTACCTCGGCGGGGCGCGGCCGCCGGGCGCGCGCTTCACGCTGTTCCCCGATTTCGGCGACCGTTATCAGCGCGAGCCGGTCACGCAGGCGGCCGCGGAGTACGTGCGGGTGGCGCGCGAGGCCGGGCTCCAGCCGGCCCAGCTCGCGCTCGCGTTCGTGCGCACCCGGCCGTTCGTCGCGTCCACCATCGTCGGCGCGTCCACCGTGGCGCAGCTCGAGGCGGACCTCCTCACGCGATCGATCACGCTCTCCCCGGACGCGGTCGCCGCGATCGACGCGGTGAACGCACGCTTCCCGAGCCCGTCGGCCGGTCTCTAGCATGGTCGGCGAGTCCCTCGCGCTCGCCGGCATCGCGGCGGCGGGCTGGTTCTGGTACGACAGCATGCGCGCGCGCGAGCACGCGGTCCTGGCCGGGCGCGGCGCCTGCGAGCGCGAGGGGCTGCAGTTCCTCGACGACACGGTGCTGTGCACGCGCACCCGGCCGACGCGCGACGCCGAGGGCCGCGTTACACTCCGCCGCGTCTATACCTTCGAGTTCAGCGACGATGGTCGGCGCCGGCGCGGAGGCAGCATCGTGATCGTCGGCGACCGGCTCGAGTCCCTCGAGATGGAGCCGTTTCTCGTTCAATGAGGAATAGAGCACGCGAAGCCACTAAGCGCTTCATCGGCGCACCGCGGTTTCCATGCCGAGCACCCTCTCCCCCGATCTTGGGGGAGAGGGTCGGGGTGAGGGGGGCAGCGCGCCGATCGGGTGCCGGGCGAGGCGCGCGGTATTTGACCCATGGGGAAATGGATTGAAGGCACCGTGGTCGGCCAGAAGCAGTGGGCCGATCGCCTCTTCTCGCTGCAGATCGACGCCGAGGTCGGCGCGTTCGAGCCGGGGCAGTGGACGAAGCTCGCGCTGCCGGTCGCCGGCGAGTTCATCGCGCGCCCGTACTCGTTCGTGAACGCGCCGAAGGACCGGCCCCACGAGTTCTACTACAACACCGTCCCCGAAGGGCATCTGAGCCCCCGGCTCGCGCGGCTCGAGCCGATGGACGTCGTGTTCCTCGCACCGGCGGCGTCGGGTCTCTTCACCCTGTCGGAGGTGCCCGATGCCGAGAGCCTCTGGCTGATCGCGACGGGAACCGGTCTGGGTCCGTTCCTGTCCATGCTGAGATGCGACACCGCCTGGCAGCGCTTCCGCCAGATCGTGCTGGTGCACGCGGTGCGGCACGCCGCCGACCTCACCTATCGCGACGCGATCGAGGCGGTGGGCGCGCGGCACCGCGACCGGTTTCGCGCGGTGTCGTTCGTGAGCCGCGAGAAGCACGCGGGCGCGCTCGCCGGCCGGGTGCCGGAGGCGATCGCGGACGAGCGGCTGGAGCACGCCGCGGGCGTGGCGCTCGCGCCGCAGAGCGCCCAGGTCATGCTCTGCGGCAATCCGGACATGGTCATGGACGTGACCGACGCGCTGAAGGCGCGCGGGCTGAAGCGCCACCGCCATCGCGACCCGGGGCACGTCGCCGTGGAGCCCTACTGGTAGACATGCGCCGGATCCTCCTCGCCGTCGTCGCCGCCGCGGCCCTGTCCGGCTGCGGCTCGGCGATGCGGGTGGCCTACAACAATGGCGACGTCGCGCTGCGGTTCATGGCGCACGAGTACTTCGACCTGCACGGCGAGCAGTCGGACCAGCTGAAAGCGCAGATCGTTCGCTTCCACGCCTGGCACCGTCGGGAGGAACTGCCCCGGTACGCCGTCCTGTTCAGCGGCGCGGGCGAGCGCCTCAACCGGGGGCTCACGCGCGAGGACGTCGCCTGGGCCATCGCCGCCGTTCGCGCCCGCTACCAGGTGACCGTCGAGCAGGGCGTCGACGAGCTCGCCCCCGTCGCCGCGAGCTTCCGCCCCGACAACCTCGAGGCGCTCGAGCGCAAGCTCGCCGACAACAACGAGAAGTTCGCGAAAGAGTTCCTGTCGGGCGACGCCGCGAAGCAGACCCGGGCGCGGGCCAAGCGGTTGACGAGCTGGTTCGACGACTGGCTCGGCAGCGTCACGCCCGAGCAGGAGGCGCTGATCCTGCGCTTCGCGCAGGCGCAGCCGCAGCTTAACCAGATCCGGCTCGACGACCGCAAGCGCCGGCAGCAGGAGTTCGTGCGGCTCCTGCGCGAGCACCGCAAGAGCCCGGATCTCGCGGCGCGGATGCGCGACTACTTCGTCAACTGGGAGCGTGACCGGGGACCCGAGCACCGGCGCATGGCGCGCGAATGGGAAGACCGGCTCGTGACGCTCGTCGTGGACGTGGACCGCACGCTGACCCCGAAGCAGCGCGACCACGCGGTGCGGCGGTTCGAGTTCTTCGCGGAGGAGGCCCACATCCTCGCGCAGCAGGGCCGGCCCGCGGGAACCACCGCCGGCACGCCGGTCGGCGCGGCGATGGCGGCGCAATGAGGCTCGCGCGACTCGCGCTGGTCCTGGCCGCCGCGGCGGCCTGCGCGTCGCCGCTCGGGGCGAAGGAGCTGAAGCCGTGGAGGCAGGTCCGCCTTTGAGGCGGGCTTGCCGTTTGGAGCGTTAGACTTCGTCGCCCAAGAGGCCCTTGCAAATGAAGATCCTCGTCCTCGGCGCCGGCGCGACCGGCGGCTACTTCGCCGGCCGGCTCGTACAGGTCGGCGGCGACGTCACGTTCCTCGTGCGGGACCGGCGCGCCAAGCAGCTCGCCGCGCGCGGACTGGTCGTGCAGAGCCCGCACGGCGACTTCACCGTGCCGGCGAAGTTCGTGAAGCAGCCGGACGTGCGGCCCGAGTACGACCTCGTGCTGCTCACCTGCAAGGCCTACGACCTCGACGCGGCGATCGCATCGGTCCGACCCGCCATGGGTCCCTCGACGCACGTGCTCCCGCTGCTCAACGGGCTCGCGCACGTCGACCGGCTGATCGCGGAATTCGGCGCGGGGCGCGTGATCGGCGGCACCTGCGGGATTCCGGCGACGCTGACGCCCGACGGCGACGTGGTCCAGCTCGGGCCGTTGCACCGCATCGCCTACGGCCTGCTGCCCGGGACCCGCCCGGACGCCCGCGCGAAGCTCGAGCAGCTTCACGCGCTGTACACGAAGACCCCGATCGATGCGGTGCTCGCCGAGGACGTCGCGCAGGAATTGTGGGAGAAGTTCGTGCTGCTCACGACCCTCGCGACGATGACCTGCCTGATGCGCGGCGCGGTCGGCGACATCGTCGCCGCGGACGAGGGCGCGGCGCTGATCGCCGAGACGCTGGACGCGTGCGCGCGCACCGCCGCGGCCGCCGGACATGCGCCGCGGGAAAAGGCGCTCGCCGCGTTTCGCAAGCTGCTGCTCGAGCGCGGCTCGACGTTCACCGCGTCGATGCTGCGCGACGTCGAGTCCGGCAACCGGACCGAGGGCGAGCACATCGTCGGCGACATGCTGCGGCGCGCCCGCGCGGCGGGCGTCGAGCCCGGCCCGCTGCGCGCGGGGTACTGCAATCTGCAGACCTACGCCGTGCGGCGCGAGCGCGATGCGCTCGCGCGGGCGGCGACGTAGGGGCAGGCGGCGCGGGGGCCGCGGGAATCAGACGCCTTTCTTCTTCCGCTCCGCGAGAAACCGCTCGAGCAGCCGTGCGTTGAACTCGACGCCCTCGAGGTTCGGGTTCACCGCGAGCGCGCGCTTGAAGTAGTCGAGCGCCTTCTCGTACTCGCCGGTCTGGGCGTAGATCTGCCCGCAGCCGGCGAGCGCGCCGAAGTGCACCGGATTGCGCTTGAGGACCTCCGTGCAATCCTTGAGCGAATTGTCGAAATCGCCGGCGACGAAGTAGACCGTGGCACGCTTGTTCCAGCCTTCGGCGAAGTCGGGCTTCAGCTCGATGATGCGGGTGAAGGTGGCGAGGCTCTCCTTGACGCGCCCGCCGTTCATCTCGTCGATGCCCTGCTCGAACAGCTTGTCCACCTGCTCGTCGCCGGAGCGGCTCCATACGACCCAGATCGCCTGCTCGGCGAGCGCGCGAAGCTCGGTGTTCGGGTCGCGCAGCACCGCGATCAGGGCGGGGACGTCCGCCATCCGGCCCTCGCGCGCGAGCAGCACCACGCCGCGGCCGCGCTCGACCGGGTCGGCGGACTTCAGGGACGCATACGCGGCGTCGCGCGAGGATTGCTGCGCACCGGTGGGAGCCGCCGCGAGCGCGGCGAGGAGGGCGAGGACGGTGAGGACGAGGCGCGGCATCGGGTCATCCATTCGGGCGGCGGGGGCGTAACAAGAACACCGGAGCGGCCCAATATAATCCGTCCCGGCAATCGACGAAACCGTCCAGGAGGTGCCGACATGAACCGAGCTCTCGCGACCGCTGCCCTTGTTCTGGCCGCTAGTCTGGCGTTGCCCGTGGTGCACGCCGACGGCAACTCCGCTCCCGCGTCCGTCAGCTTACCGGCCGACCCCGACGTCGAGGCCGGCAAGGCCGCGATCCGCGAGCAGAACTGGAAGGGGGCCGTCGACGCGTTCGCGAAGGTCGCGGCGCGCGACCCCCGCAACGCCGACGCGCAGAACTGGCTCGGCTTCGCCTACCGCAAGACCGGCAACCTCGACCAGGCCTTCAAGCACTACGACCAGGCACTCAAGCTCGACCCGCGCCATCGCGGCGCGCACGAGTACATCGGCGAGGCCTACCTCATGAAAGGCGACCTCGCCAAGGCGAAGGAGCACCTTTTCGCCCTCGACCGCCTCTGCTTCTTCGGCTGCGAGGAGTTCACCGACCTGAAGAAGGCGGTCGCCGAGTACGAGCAGCGGAAAAAGTGAAGGGCACCGAAGTCCTCCGCCTGCCGCGCAGCCGGGCGGAGCTCGACGCGGCCGCCGCGCGGTGCCGCACGATGGTGACCCGCCGCGCGCTCGTCTCGGCGGGCGCCGTGCTGGTGCCGCTGCCGTTGCCGGGCCTCGACATCGCCGCCGACGTCGCGCTGCTGACCCAGCTGATTCCGGCGATCAACCGCGAGTTCGGCCTGACGCCCGACCAGATCGACGAGCTCAATCCGACGATGAAGGTGCTCGTCTACAAGGCGATCGTCGCGTTCGGGGGTGCGATGGTCGGCCGCATGATCACGCGCGACCTGATCCTGCAGGCGCTGGTGAAGGTCGGGATGCGGGTCACGACCAAGACGGCGGCGCGGCTCGTTCCGCTCGCCGGCCAGGCGGTGTCGGCGGGTTTGAGCTACAGCGCCATGCGCTTCGTCGGCGCGGCGCACATCCGCGACTGCCGGCGCGTGATCGAGGCGATCCACGCCGAGTGGCCGCCCGAGGCAGCGCCGCCCCGGCCTAGCGCAGTTCAGCGGCTGCGATCCGCCGCTGCCAAAGCAGCTTCCCGCCTGCGTCGTAGGCCTCGAGCGTGAGCACGCGCTCGGCGCGCGGCCCGCTCACTCGCAGCATGCCGAAGTTGCGCTGGTTGACCAGCGTCCCCGTCACGAGCTCGGGGTTGTCGCGCTCGTCGACCGAAGGATTCGCGACCGGGCCGGCGGTGAGGGGCGACGAGGTGAACTCGTAGAGCGGGTAGGTCCCGGGCCGCTCGACGCGCCACAGCCCGCCGAAGTGGCGGTCGCCGGAGAGGAACACCACGCCCGGGATCTTCTGCTCGAGCAGCCAGTCGGCGAGCGCCTTCTGCTCGACGGGGAAGTTGTGGAACGCCTCGAAGCGGTTCGCCCGGTTCCAGAGCTGCCCGCCGGCGACCACGACCTTGAACGGCGCGCGCGAGGCGACGAGCGCCTGCTTCAGCCACTCGAGCTGCGCGCGGCCGAACATGCGCTTCTCCGGCGTCAGCGGGTAGCGGTTCGGGAAGCGGTTGAAGCGGTTGTCGAGCAGGAAGAAGTCGACGTCGCCGAAGGTCAGCATGCCGAACACGCCCGGCACGCCCGGCAGGCCGTGGGACGGGTTCGGCCAGTAGCGCTTGAACGCCTCGAGCGCGGCGCCCTTCATGACGAACGAGGCGTCGGAGTCGTTCGGCCCGTAGTCGTGGTCGTCCCAGATCGCGACGTGCGAGGTCGCGCGCGCGAGGCGGCGCAGCTCGGGCAGCGCGCGCATCGCGCGATAGCGCGCGCTCATGCCCTCGATCGACGTCCACTCCGGCTCGCGGAGGTAGACGTTGTCGCCGAGCCAGAGCATCAGGTCGGGCGACTGCGAAGCGATCGCGTCGAGGATCGGGTAGTCGGCGCCCCACGGCGGGCCGGGACGGTCGAAACGGTCGTTCACGTAGAAGCACGATCCGAACGCGACCGAGAATTCGGGCGGTTCGGTGCGGAACTGCCAGAACGGCTGGGTCGCAAAGCGCCCGGGCTCCGCGGCGGGCTTGCCGTCGACCGCGACGGTGTAGCGGTAACGCGTACCGGGATCGAGGCCCGCGAGGCGCAGCGCCACGGCGAAGTCGTCCTCGGGCCGCGTCACGCCTTCGACCCGGCGGCGCTTGGACGGATCGGCCTCCGGGTGCAGCTCGACGACGACCCGGGCGGCGCGGTCGGTCTGCACCCAGAGCGTCATGCTCGCCATGTCGGCGAAGCCGTGCATGATCGAAGCCGCCCACGCCGGTGCGGCGGCGAGCAGGGCGAACGCGGCGACGAGCAGCGGGCGGAGGGCGCGGCGCATGGGTGTCTTCCGGCAGGGGCGGATCATAGCGGGTCGCCGGAGGCGCGCGCAGGACGCGGCAATCGCAGCGTGCTAGCATCCTCGATGACGCGGCGCTCGCCGCGCGCGCTGCCTCCCCTCCGCACGAACAATAGGAGATACCCATGGGACTGTTCGATTTCGTCCGCAACATCGGCAAGAAGATCTTCCCGCCGGAAGCCAAGCCCGAGGACGCCTCGGTCAAGATCCGCCAGGAGATCGAGACGGCTATGCTCGGGATCACCAACCTGCAGGTGGCCTATGACGCGAAGGACGGCAAATGCACCCTCGCGGGCGATTGCCCGACCGCCGAGGCGATGCAGAAAGCGGTGCTCATCGCGGGCAATATCCAGGGCGTCAGCGAGGTGAACATCGCGGGGCTGAAAGTGCCCGAGCCCAAGGAGAAGGTCGAGTACTACATCATCGTGAAGGGCGACACGCTGTCGGCCATCGCGAAGAAGTACTACGGCGACGCCAACAAGTACCCGCGCATCTTCGAAGCGAACCGCGAGGTCATCAAGAACGCCGACCTGATCTTCCCGGGACAGAAGATCCGCATCCCGATGGATTGACGCGCACCGCGACGCAAGGAGGACGCCATGGGCTTGCTCTGGACAGTGATCATCGGCTTTCTCGTCGGCCTGATCGCGCGCGCGGTGATGCCCGGCCGGCAGATCATGGGCATCATCTTGACGACGCTGCTCGGCATTGGCGGAGCGCTGCTCGCCGGCTACGCAGGCCAACTGCTCGGCTATTACAAGGTCGGGGATCCGGTCGGATTCGTCGCCTCGGTCGTCGGCGCGCTCGTGATCCTGTTCCTCTGGACCAAGCTCGTGAACAAGTGAGCCGAACCGGGGTCGAGGCGATGGCGCGGGTTGTTATACTCGCGCCATTGTTTTTTCCCGCCCCGCCATGACTGCAAGCGTCGCCGGCAAGCAGAAGAAGAACGTCGCCGTTCTCGCCGCGCTACAGGCGCTGCTCCTGACCAACAACTCCACCGCGATCGCGCTCAACGGGCTCGCCGGGTACGCGCTGGCGGAAAACAAGTCGCTCGCGACGCTGCCGGTGACCGGCTGGGTCGTGGGCGCGTCGCTCACGACGTTCTTCGCCTCGCTGCTGATGAAGCGCATCGGGCGCACGGGCGGGTTCACTTTCGGCACGCTCGTCGGGATCCTCGGCGCGTCGGTCTGCTGCGTGGCGCTCTACGTCGCCAACTTCTGGCTCTTCGTCGCCGGCACCACGATCTTCGGCGTGTACAACGCGTTCGGACAGTACTACCGCTTCGCCGCCGCCGACGCCGCCGCCCACGACTTCAAGGCGAAGGCGATCTCCTACGTTCTCGCCGGCGGTCTGGTGGGCGGCATCGTGGGCCCGACAGTGTCGAAGTGGACGAAGGACGCGCTGCCCACCGCGTTCCTCGGCGCGTACCTCACGTTGATCGTGTTCCTTTGCGTCGTGCTCGCGGTGATCCGCCTCCTCGACATCCCGGCGCCGACCGAAGCCGAAGCGAAGGAGTCCGGGCGCGCGCTCGGCGAGATCGTCGCGCAGCCCGCGTTCGTCGTCGCGGTGTTCGCCGCCGCGTTCGGCTACGGCGTCATGAACCTGCTGATGACCGCCACGCCGCTCGCGATGGGCATCTGCGGCCACCCGTACGGCGCCGCGGCGACCGTCATCTCGTGGCACGTCATCGGCATGTTCGCTCCCTCCTTTTTCACCGGGCAACCTGATCAAGCGCTTCGGCGTGCTGAACGTGATGCTCGCCGGGGTCGTGCTGAACTTCGTCTGCATCGGCATCGCGCTCGCCGGGATCGACGTGGCGAACTTCTGGGCCGCGCTCTTCCTGCTCGGCGTGGGCTGGAACTTTCTCTACATCGGCGCCACCGCGTTGCTCACCGAGACCTATCGCCCGGCCGAGAAGGCGAAGGCGCAGGGCGCGAACGACATGCTGATCTTCCTCGTTATGGCCACGTCCTCGTTCTCGTCGGGGATGCTGATCGAGACGAACGGCTGGCAGACGCTGAACTACCTCGCGATTCCCTTCGTCGCGGCGATCGGGTTCGCGGTGCTGTGGCTCATGACCCGGCGACGGGTGCCGGCCGTCGCGTAGAGGAGGTTGCCATGGAACGCCGGTTCATCAACCCGCTCGAGCTGTCGGTGCCCACGCACTATTCGCACGTCGCGGTCGCTTCCGCCGGCCGCACGGTCTATGTCTCGGGACAGGTCGCGCTCGATGCGACCGGCCGGGTGGTCGGCGAGGGCGACCTGCACGCGCAAGCCGTTCAGGTGTACGAGAACCTCAAGGCGGCGCTCGCTGCCGCCGGGGCGAGCTTCGCCGACGTGATCAAGATGGTCACCTACGTCGTCGCCCTCGACGCCGAGCGGGTCCAGGTCATGCGCGACGTCCGCGCGCAGTTCCTTCCGGCAGGCCACAAGCCGGCGAGCACGATGGTCGGCGTCAGCAGCCTCGTGCGGCCCGAGTTCCTGGTCGAGGTCGAGATGATCGCGGCCTTGGCCGACCGCCGCTAGGGCAGGCACGCAAAGCGATGCAGCTCGACCCGCAGGCGCGCGCCGTGCTCGAGCGCGTCGCGCGCGCGAACCTCCCGGCCTATTCCCAGCTCGGCGCAACTGCGGCGCGCGCGCTCTACCGCGAGACCCGCGGCAAACTCTCCGCCGCGCCCCCCGAAGTCGCGCGCGTCACGGACCTGCGCGCGAACGGTCCGGCCGGCGACATCGCGGTGCGCCTCTACCGCCCGCTCGGCGCGCCGGAGGGCGAGGCCGTGCCGGTGCTCGTCTATTTCCACGGCGGCGGGTGGACCATCGGCGATCTCGACACGCACGACGTGCCCTGCCGCGAGTTCGCGAACCTCGCGCACTGCGCGGTGGTGTCGGTGGACTACCGGCTCGCGCCGGAGCACAAGTTCCCCGGCGCGTTCGACGATGCGGTGGCTGCTACTCACTGGGTCCACGCGCACGCGGACGCGCTCGGCGTCGACGCGTCGCGGCTCGCGGTGGGCGGCGATTCGGCGGGCGGCAATCCTCGCGGCCGCGGTCGCGATCGCGTTCCGCGACAGCTGGGGGCCGCGCATCGCCATGCAGACGCTCATCTACCCGGGGACCGACATGGCGGCCGACACGCCTTCGCACGCGGCGTTCGCCGACGGCTACATGCTCACGCGCGACGCGATCCTCTGGTTCAAGGACAACTACCTGCGCGGTCCGGCCGACGAGCCGACTGGCGCGCCTCGCCGCTGCGCGCCGGCGATTTCCGCGGGCTCCCGCCCGCGTACGTCATCACCGCCGGCTTCGACCCGCTGCTCGACGAGGGCCGCGCCTACGCCGACCGCCTCCGCGCCGCCGGCGTGAAGGTCACCTATGAGTGCTTTGCGGGAATGATCCACGGCTTCGT
Organism: uncultured beta proteobacterium; assembly: GCA_963716855.1. Classification (GTDB taxonomy): domain Bacteria; phylum Pseudomonadota; class Gammaproteobacteria; order Burkholderiales; family SG8-39; genus JAGVSZ01. The sequence goes on from CAVQUV010000032.1 coordinate 419,510, forward strand.
GACGATGGGCGGCGCCATCGCCGCCGCGCATCACGCGATCAGCCGCGCGTCCCTCGCGCTGAAGCAGGCCTTCGCGCAAGTCCGCGCGTGATCGTCCGCGCGCTCGCCTACGTCGGGCGGCACGGCGCGCTCTTCCTCGCGGGCGGCGTGCTGCTCGGCCTCGCCGCGCCGCCGCTCGCGGCCGCGGCGCGCCCGCTGCTCGTGCCCGCGCTGCTGGTGCCGCTCACCATCGCGCTGCTCCGGCTCGACTGGCGACGCCTGGGCGACTGCGCGCCGGCCGGCGCTGATCGCGGTCGTGACGGTGTGGCTTCTCGCGGTGAGTCCGGCGCTCATGTGGCTCGCGTTGCAGGGGCTGCCGCTCCCGGCCGCGCTCGAGCACGCGATCGTCCTGATGACCGCGTCCTCGCCGGTGACGATGTGCGCGACGGTCAGCCTGCTCGTCGGGCTCGACGCGGCGCTCGCCGTCGTGGTGATCGTCGTGACGACCGCGCTGGTGCCGCTCACGCTGCCGGCGGTGGCGCTGCCGCTGCTCGGGCTCGAGCTCGCGATCGACCTGCCGACCTTCATGCTCCGGCTCGGCTGGATGGTGGGCGCGGCGTTCGCCGTTGCGCTCGTCGCGCAGCGGCTCGCCGGCGCTGGAGCAGCGCGGCTCGCGCGGGGCGCGCGTGCGCTGCGACGCCCTGCGCGGTGCTCAGCCTCCTCGTGTTCGCGGTGGCGATCATGGACGCCGCCGCGTTCCTGGCGCGGCCGGGGTACGTGCTCGGCACGCTTGCGGCGGCTTTCGCCGCGAACCTCGTGCTGCAGGCGGCCGGCACGCTCGCCTTCCTGCGGCTCGGCGTGCGCCGGGCGCTGACAGGCGGATCGGCCTCATGACCGGCAACTGCAACATGGGCCTCGTGCTCGTCGCGCTCGCGGACAGCGTGCTTCGACACGGTGATGTTCTTCGCGCTGGGCCAGATTCCGATGTACATGCTGCCGGCGCTCATGATGCCGCTGTACCGGAGATTCGCGACCGGGCGTTAGGCGTGCTTCTTCGCAGTCTTCTTCGGTTTCTTCTTTGCCGTTTTCGTCGGCTTCTTCTTCGCCGGTTTCGCGGCGACCATTGCCGCGGTCGGCACCGCGACGCCGAGCAGCGGCGCGACGACCGGGATCCACCGCTCGCGCACGATGCGGTCGAATCCGTCCGGCGTCGGGTGCAGCTCGTTCGCCCACTCGGCTTCGGTGAGCGTCCCGGACGAGTCCACAAACCGCACCTGCGCGACCGGATCGTCGAGCCCCTTGAGCAGCGTCTCCAGGCGGTCGATCAGCTCGCGGATAAGCGGCCGGCGCAGGGCGCTCGGAATCTGCGCCAGGTCCATCGGCGCCTTGAGCCACTTGCCGAAGAGGAAGAAGCCCTTCCCGGTGGGGATCGCGTAGTCGTAGTTGTGGACGACCACCGCGCCGGCGAACCCGCCGGCCCGCACGCGCGCGATGATCTGCTCGTAGGCGTCCCCGATGCGGCCGAGCAGCCCGTCGGGCTCGTTGGCAGCCCAGCACTCGGCCACGCTCGTGGCGGCGGAGCAGTTGGGCCGGATGATCCGGCTGAAGTCGCGGATGCCCGCGAAGTCGTTGCCGCCGCCGGAGAGGAGGAACGCTTTCATCCGCATCGCATTCAGCTCGACGCGACCGCTCCAGAACGGCAGGTGCCGCGGCTTCATGTAGTCGACGGCGTTGGCGCCGCTCTCGCCGTACGCGGCAATCACGAACGAACGGGAGAGCGCGCGGTTCAGCGCCTCGAGGAGATTGACTGCCGGGTAGTGGAACCACGAGTCGCCGAGCGCGACGATGTCGGCGCCGCCGCCCTCGTATTCGTCGAGCAGGCCGTCGTCGTAGTAGGTGTTTGCCATGGCGGGGCTCCTCCGTCGGTGCGCCATTGTCCCCAACGTCGGGCGGGGCTTCCATCCCACCAATGGCCGAGCCGAGGCCCGCGCCCCACGGCGTAGAATCCCGGCAGCCTTCCGCCCGCGAGACCGCCGATGGGAACCGACGACCTCCGCTCGACCTCACGCCGCATCGTCAAGGGCGCCTGCCCGCACGATTGTCCCGACACCTGCGCGCTCGAAACCACGGTGCAGAACGGCGTCGCCATCAAGGTGGGCGGGCCAAAGGACCACCCGTGGACCGACGGCACGCTGTGCACGAAGGTGTCGCGCGGTATCTCGAGCGCACCTACGCGGCCGATCGGGTGGTGCATCCGCACCGACGTGTCGGCCGAAGGGCCCGGGCAGGGGCTCGTCGAGCGCATCTCCTGGGATGAGGCGCTCGACGCGATCGCGCGAAGTTCAAGGCGATCGTCGCGGAGGAGCCGAAGGGCATCTCCCCTACGACTACGCCGGCACCATGGGCTACGTGCAGTGGCACTCGATGGGCCGGCGGTTCTTCAACCGGCTCGGCGCGTCGCGGCTCGATCGCACCTCTGCTCCGTCGGCCGGCAAGGCCGGAATGAAGATCACGCTCGGCGGCTCGCGTGCGGGATGGATCCGGAGCGGGTCGACGGCGCGGCTCATCCTCATCTGGGGCTCGAACCCGATCACGTCGAACCTGCACTTCTGGTCGCGCGTGCAGGAAGCCAAGCGCCAGGGCGCGCGCGTGGTCGTGATCGACCCGTACCGCAGCCTCACCGCGGAAAAGGGCACCGACCACATCGCCGTCACGCCGGGCACCGACGCGGCACTCGCACTCGCCATGATGCACGTCATCATCGGTGAAGGCCTGCACGACGCCGACTACGTCGCGAAGCACACGGTCGGGTTCGACCAGCTGGTCGAACGTGTGAAGGAGTACCCGCCGAACGTGCGGCCGAGATTTGCGGGCATTCCCGCCGCCACGATCGTGCAGCTCGCACGCGACTACGCCACCACGCGTCCGGCGGCGATTCGCGTGAACTACGGCCTACAGCGGCACTTCGGCGGCGGCGCGGCCGTGCGCGCCATCACCTGCCTGCCGGCGCTCGTCGGCGCGTGGCGCGATCCGGCCGGCGGCGTGCTGCTCAGCACGGGCGACTTCTACGGCATGAACACGGCCGCGCTCGAGCGTCCGGATCTGCTGGCCGGGCGGCGTCCGCGCACAATCAACACGAGTTCCATTGGTGACGCGCTGCTCGAGGCGACACCGTCCATCAAGGCGCTCTTCGTCTACAACTCGAACCCGGTCTGCGTGGCGCCGGATTCAGAGAAAGTGGTGCGCGGCTTCTCGCGGCCGGATCTGTTTACCGTCGTCCACGACGTCTTCTTCACTGACACCGCCGACTACGCCGACATCTTCCTGCCGGCCACGACGCAGCTCGAGGCCTCGATCTCCACAAGTGGTACGGGCACCTCTACGTGCTGCTCAACCAGCCGGCGATTGCCCCGGTGGGCGAGGCGCTGCCGAACACCGAGGTGTTCCGGCGTATCGCGAAGGCGATGGGGCTCACCGAACCGGCGCTCTTCGACGACGACGAAACGCTCATTCGCCAGACGCTGAACACGACGCATCCGCGCATGGCCGGCATCACCTTCGAGACGCTGCAGACGCAGGGCTGGCAGCGACTGAACGTGCCGGAGTCTACGCGCCGTTCGCCGAGGGCGGCTTCCCGACGCCGTCGGGCAAGTGCGAGTTCTACAGCGAGACGGCCAAGGCGATGGGCCTCGATCCGCTGCCCACGTTCACGCCGCCCATCGAATCCGTGCAGAGCGATCCGGCGCGCGCGAAGACCTATCCGCTCGCCATCATCTCGCCGCCGCAGCGCCACCTGCTCAACTCACGTTCGCCAATCTGCCGCTCTTCCTCGACGCCGAGAAGGAGCCACATCTCGACATCCACCCCGACGACGCGGCGCCC
>CAVQUV010000033.1:0-60914 GCA_963716855.1 uncultured beta proteobacterium
AAGCGCGGCGGCGTGGTCCTTGAAGGCCGCGTAGCGCGGGACCAGCACCAGGGCCGAACCATCCGGCGCAGTCTGCAGCAAAGCCAGGTCGGGAAGCTTCGCGGCGGCGCCGGCGGGCAGGCGATCGACGGCGACCGCGGTCGTCGGTCTTGGCGCGTCGTAGATCGACTGCGTCCCTACCTTGATCAGCCGCGCGTAGCCGTCCTTCACCAGGTACTCGGTCGTGAGGGCATACCGCCGCTCCCACTTGCGGAGCAGGTGCGGACCCCACCACGGTACGCTCGCCCAGAGGCCCTTGAGCCGCGACCAGAAGTCGAACTCGTACCAGGGCTGTTCCCGAATGAAATCCACATATTCCTGGGCGACCCGCGCTGCGTAGTCATCTTCGTCAGTGCGCGCGCCACCGGCCGTTGCTTCGGCGAGACGGCCGGCAGTGCGCTCGTAGAGACCCTTGAGCCCGTACTCGACGGTCGTGCTGGTCCCGATCACCGATACCATCAAGTGATAGCCGCCATTGAACGGATACTCGGCGGTGGCGGACGAGACGGCGCGGTAGCTCTGCCAGAACTGCCCGATGTGCGCGAACAGCGGGAAGCCGCTCGGCGCATGGCTCCCGAGATAGGTCGCGTACTCGGCCGGGCTATGGACGAGATACCACTCCGGGAACGTGAGGTAGGTCTGCTCCGGCCCGCGCCGGTGCTCGGCGGGGGTCGAGGGCGGCTCAGCGGCCCGCGACGCGGACGCCGTGAGCACCGTGCCCACCAGCATCACCGCCGTCCAGAGCGCCTGCGATCGGTTTCGACGGGTCATCTTGCTCACTCGCAGTCTTCGGTTTGACGAAGGCCATCAGCGTGTTGTCGGTGGGGTCGTGGGCCTGGAGCAGGCGGTGGCCGGTGTCCACCAGCCCGACGGCGTTCAGCCGGCCGACCCACTCCGCGACGCTGGTGAAGAAACGCAGCTCGCGCAGGTTCGTCTCCCAGCGCTCCCCGAGCCCAGCATTGAAAACGGTGTGGGCGAGCGACACGAGCAGGCGCATTCGCTCGCTCGCCACGTCGTGGTCCCTAACCACGAACGCTCCGCCGGGACGCAGGATCCGGTGCACCGAGCGCAGAAACGGCACGAGCTGCTGCGGCGTCATGTGGTGCAGCCCGACGTAGCAGGTCACGAGGTCCAGCGCTTCGCTCGGGATCATCGCTTCCGGGATCGGAGCGTAGTCGGCAAGCGGTACATAGGTGCCGAGCTTCGCGAGCTGTCCGCGCTCGAGGATGTCGACCGGCGAGAAACTCGGCGGCTTTTCATCGACGAGATACACCGTTCCCTCGAGCCGCAGCCGGCGCGCGAGGCTGCGGCAGTATCGGCCCTTGGACCCGATCTCGGCATAGCCGTCGATCCTGCGGCCGGAGTCGAGGATCTCGAGGGTCTGACGCGCCATCTCCGCTTTCTGCTTGGCGAGCGCCGGCACCGCGAAGCGCAGGTCGGCGAGGGCGGGCCGGATCCTGGGCAGCGCGTGCTGGATGTGGCGGTAGATCGCCTCGTCGTCGCGATGCAGGCGGCAGGCCTCGTCGATCAAGTGATGCAGCCGATCCTCCGGCACGGTCCGGAAGACGTTCTGCAGGAAACGATAGAAATCGTCCTTCAGGCGCACGTCGCCGAACACCGCGCGGAACTCGCCCGCCGGGTCCGCCGGCGTCCGCTCAGTACCGCCAGCCAGCCCGCCCGCGTAGTACTTGTCCCAGAGCGAGTTCCGGAACCGGAAGTGCGGATCGACCTTCTTCTTGAGCGCGAACAGCTGCGCTGCCTTCGGGTAGCCGCGATGGAACTGCTCGGGCGTCGCGTGCGGCTGATAGGGCAGGTAGAAGGTGCCACCGACGCTTAGCACCGCCTCGATAAGCTCGCGCGTCCAGACGGCGACCCGGCTCTTGGCATTTTCCCTGGTGCGCTGCTTGTGATAGAGCACGAACGCGAACGTCTCGGTCGGCGCCCAGTTCAGACAGGTATGCGGATCGGGCATCGCGTGCCGGATCGAGATGTTCAGCGCGTTGACGCGGTGCCGCTGGAGCACCTCGGCCATCTTGGGTACGAACGCCTCGAGCCGCTCGACCGGGACGAAGTACTCCTGCAGAACGTAGGTGCGTTCCGATCGCGACGGCGGCTCGAGCTCGGCGACGTCGTATCCGGCTTCGTAGTTGCGCCAGTGGACCGTCTTGCGCAGGTAGAGGAGCGGATCGATGATCTTCTCGCGGCGCCACTTGCCGAGCGGCGTCTCGGATACGGCCCAGACGAAGTACCGATGCAGCGGGTACGAGGCCGACAGCGGCGGCAGGCGGTCGGCGGTGGTTGCGCGCTCATCGGTCTCGTACCACGTGACCGCGCGCACGCGGCTGAAGTGCGGCGGGTAGAGGTCCGCGTTGTGGAACACGGCTTTCGGATCGTTCCGCACGGCGCTCCGGAAATGCGACCAGTACTCGCTGAGCGGCATGGTTGCGTCCGCCCGCTTCACGCGCGAGTTCAGCGCCAGGTCGAGCTCCGCCTCGACGATGAGGCCGAGCGCGCCGTATCCACCGATCGCGCCGAAGAAGAGCTCCGGGTTGAGCTCGCGGCTCGCTTCGGCGAGCGAGCCGTCGTGCAGCACGAGCTTGAGCGACCTTACCGAGAGCACCAGCGGGCCCAGACCCACGTATCGGCCGTGCACGTTGACGCTGAGCGAGCCGCCGACCGTGAAGTTCGCGTACGTCTGCATGATCTTGACCGCGAGGCCATGAGGGTCGACGAAGCGCTGGATGTCGCACCAACGCACCCCCGGCTGCACGCGGATCGTCCGCGCCTCGGGCGAGAACGCGACAATCCGGTTCATCGACCGCATGTCGAAGTGCAGGCTGCCGGGACTCGCGGTCTGCCCGCCCATGCTGAACCGGCCGCCGCCGATCGAGATCGGGCCCGACGTACGGCGTACGGCCTCCTGGACGTCCTCGATCGACGTCGGCGCGACGATCGCCATCACGCGCACTGGGTTGAGTTGCGTGACGTCGTTGACGATGTGATGGTTCTCGGCCATCAGACGGCCTCGCCGGGTTTGACCGTCAGGTAGTCGGCGCGCGCCCCGGGGAGCGGGCCGAAGCGTGCGGCGGAAGGCGCGCTTCGGCGCAGTCCGCACTCGAGCAGGAGCAGCGCCGGGCCAAGAACGGGCACGATCACTGCAAGCAGCCAAGCCGCGCTGTGGCCGCGATCGTGGAGGCGTCGTGCCCAGACGGACAGCAGGCACGCGACGAGCAGGCCCACAAAAACGAGATCCCACGGCCGCCCGATCAGGTCCTCGGCAGCGATCGCGAGGAACAGCCCGGCGGGTACGAGCAGCGCATGCCGCAACCAAAAGCCGCCACGCGACACGCGTCCGGTCCAGAAGAGTTCCTGCGCAAGCCTCATGAATCCCGGCGGGGCCGCATTAAGGCGCCGCCGCTCCCGAGTTCGAATCCCGGTGGCCTTGTCGCACGCCGCCCGCGCGACGACAAGGGGAGGGCGGGGCCGGAGAAGTCGAAATTCTCCTCGGCCGCCCGGTCAGGGCCCCGCGTCCGCAGTGCAGACGTGAAAACGCCCGGTGGGTACCGGGCGTCGTGCGGCGAGCGGGCTTAGTCGGTCAACGCGGTTCGATGAGGTGGCGCATTCGCTCCATCGCTTTGGCCTCGACCTGGCGGATGCGCTCCGCCGAGACCTTGAACTCGGCCGCGAGCTCGTGCAGCGTCGCGGGGTCCTTCTCGCGCAGCCAACGCGCCTCGATGATGCGGCGGCTGCGCGGATCCAGGGCGGCGAGTGCGGTCGCTAGGCCCTCGGCGCGCAAGCGCGTGCCCTCCTCGTCCTCCAGCACCTTGGACGGTTCGTCTTGCGGGTCGGCGAGGTAGGCGATCGGCGCATACGACTCGTCGTCGTCGCCGGCCGGCTCGAGCGCGACCTCCTGTCCGGACAGGCGCATCTCCATCTCGGCCACCTCTTCGGGCTTAACCCGCAGGGCACCAGCGATGTTGCGGATCTCGTCCGGTGTGAGGGGCTCCAGGCCGGGCTTCATGCTGCGCAGGTTGAAGAAGAGCTTGCGCTGCGCCTTTGTCGTGGCAATGCGGACGAGCCGCCAGTTGCGCAGGATGAACTCGTGCATCTCGGCCTTGATCCAGTGGATCGCGAACGACACCAGGCGCACGCCGCGCTCCGGATCGAAGCGCTTCACGGCCTTCATCAGGCCGATATTGCCTTCCTGGATCAGGTCGGCGTGCGGCAGTCCGTAGCCGAGGTAACCCCGCGCGATGGCTACCACCACGCGCAGATGCGAGAGCACGAGCTGACCGGCCGCATCAAGATCGTTGTCGGCGCGGAACTTCCGCGCAAGTTGCGATTCCTGGTCGGCCGTAAGAAGCGGAAAACGATTCACCGCCTGGATGTAGTGATCCAGGCTGCCCGCTGCCGACGGAACCGGGTACGCCAAAACGCTGCTCATATTTCATCAACCTCCCGCGTCGATTTTAGCACTCGCGTAATTGGAGTGCTAATTGCCCGAGAAGTTCACTCGGACTTTAGCCGATGGTCTCGAGGCAAGTCTGAGGGTCCGCTAATCTGGCTCGATCTCGGCTAAGTGTCTACTCACTGACAGCCAGGCGCCACACCAGCCCAACGCGCTCGAGAAGGCCAATACGGCAGCCAGGTCGCCGAGCCCGGGGAGCTGCAGGCGGAAGTCCGACCCATAGGTCGCCGCTAGCCGTCCGACCTCGCCGTTCAGCACGCCCACGCTCACCGCCGCCAACGCCAGCGCGGCCAGGCCGCCGACCAAGCCGACGAGCGTTCCTTGGTAGAAGAACGGTCGGCGGACGTAGGCGTCGGTCGCTCCGATCAACTTGCTCACCTCGATCTCGTCGCGCTGCGTCAGGATCTGCAAGCGGACCGTATTGAACGTTACAGCGACCAGGCCGAGCGCCAGCAGCCCCGCCAGCAGGCCCGCCCCGACGCCGCCCAGGCGCAGCATCGCCTCCAGCCGCTTGACCCACGTCGCATCGAGCTGGACGTGCGCCACCTTCGGGACGGCGCGGAGATCCGCTGCCAGGCGCTCGGCGGCGGTCGCGTCACCGGGAACCAGCGCGACGATGAACGCGTCGGGCAGCGGATTCGAGCCAAGCGACCCTGTAAGCTCGGCGAGCCCCTGGGCGCGCTTCATTTCGGCGAGCGCCTCGTCCTTGGGCACGAACCGGAACGACCGGACGCCGCGCGCACCTTTCAGCGCCGCTTCAACCCGCGTGCCGTCAGCGCGGGTCGCGTCAGTCGCCAGGAACACCGAGAGTTGCGGGTCCGCGCCGAGGTGGCCGGCGAGTCGCTCCAGGTTCACGACAAGCACCCATGCGCCGAGCGGCAGGGCGAGGGTCACGCCGATCACCAGCGCGTTCAGTGCGAACGCGAAGGGGGTGCGCGCGAGCCGCCGCACGGTCGCACCGAGGCTGTGCGCATGATGACGCAGCCACGCTCTCACGCGCCGGCCTTCTCCCACCGCGCGTCGATCACGCGGCCGTGGCTGAGATGGATCACGCGGGTGGCGAAGCGTTCGACAAGCGCTGCGTCATGGGTCGCGACGACGACGGTGACGCCAACCTGGTGGAACGCCTTAAAGATTGCCATCACTTCGGCTGCCGCGTCGGGGTCGAGGTTCGAAGTGGGCTCGTCGGCGAGGAGGATCGACGGCCGGTTTGCGACCGCGCGCGCGATGCACAAGCGTTGCTGTTCGCCGCCGGAGAGCGCGATCGGCATCGACTTCTCGCGGCCCGCGAGGCCCACCTTGTCGATCGCGGCACGCGCCCGCCGCGCGGCTTCCCCCGGTGCGCTCCCGCACACGACGAGCGGCAGGATCACGTTGTCGACCACGCTGCGGTCGTGCAGGAGCTTCTGGTCCTGGAAGACGAGGCCCAGGTTGCGACGCAGGAACGGGATGGCCCCGCGCCGCAGCGCGCCGACGTTCTGACCGTTGACCACCACCGACCCGGAGGTGGGACGCTCGACCACCGGAACGAGCTTGAGCGCGGTCGTCTTGCCGGCCCCCGAGTGGCCGGTCACGCAGGCAAACTCGCCCGCATCGACCACGAAGCTCGCATCACGCAGCGCCTCGAAACCCTCCCGGTAGCGCTTCGAGACGTGGCTGAACGCGATCGCGGGGCTCGCCAGCGTCGGATCCTCAGTCGAGCAGCGCAGCGGCAAATTCGCGCGCGGCGAAGGGCTGAAGGTCGTCGATCCCCTCTCCCACGCCAATGAACGCCAGGGGGACGGGGCGTGTCTTCGCGATCGCCGCGACGACGCCGCCTTTCGCCGTGCCGTCGAGCTTGGTGAGGACGAGGCCGGTGAGCCCGAGCGCCTCGTCGAACGCCTTCACCTGCGCGAGCGCGTTCTGCCCGGTGTTCGCGTCGAGCACGAGCAGCACGGCATGTGGCGCGCTCGGATCGGCCTTGGTGATGACGCGCCGGATCTTCTTCAGCTCCTCCATGAGATGGAGCTGGGTGGGCAGCCGGCCCGCCGTGTCGGCGATCACCACGTCGACGCCGCGCGCCCGGGCCGCGGCGATTGCGTCGAAGATCACCGCCGCGGGATCGCCGCCTGCCTGCGCGACGACGTCAACGCGATTGCGCTCTCCCCAGGCGACGAGCTGCTCGCGCGCCGCTGCACGGAACGTATCGCCTGCGGCGAGCAGCACCGAGAGGCCGTTTCCCTGGAGCCACTTCGCGAGCTTTCCGATGGACGTGGTCTTGCCGGCACCATTCACGCCCGCGATCATGATCACGAACGGCTTTTGCGCCGTCGCGTCGAAAGCGCGCTCAAGCGGCGCGATGAGCGCGGCAATTTCGTCGGCGAGCGCGGCTTTGAGCGCCTGCGGGGTCTCCAGGCGGTCCCGCTTCGCGCGCGCGCGAAGCCGCTCCAGGAGGTGCTGCGTCGCGTCGAGCCCGGTGTCGGCGGAGATTAGGGCGCCCTCGAGCTCTTCGAAGAGTGCCTCGTCGACACGGTTCCCGCCGAATACGCCGGCGAGCTGCGATCCGGTCTTCCTCAGGCCCAGACGGAGGCGGGCGATCCACGAAGCCTCCTGGGCAGCGTCGACGGGCTTCTTGCGGAAAGAGAACACGGGGCGCCGGCGCGGTGAGCTGCAAAGACAGGGCTAAGATCTGCGGCCGATTCTAGCAGAGCGCCTCCCGTGAGCCCTCGGACCCGCACGCCTCGCACACCGCCCGCGCGCCCCGGCCGCGTGCGCATCATTGCCGGCGAGTGGCGCAGCCGAATCGTCACTTTCCCCGCGGAGCCTGGCTTGCGGCCCACGCCGGATCGCGTGCGTGAGACCTTGTTCAACTGGCTCGGCCAGGACCTCGCGGGCAAGCGGTGCCTCGACCTCTTCGCAGGTTCCGGCGCGCTCGGGTTCGAGGCGCTCTCGCGCGGCGCTTCTGAAGTCGTCTCGGTCGAGCGCTCGCGTCCCGTCGCGGCAGCGCTGCGCGAGAACGCGGCGCGCCTCGACGCACGCGGATTCCGGCTCGTCGACGGCGATGCGCTACACTTCCTCGCCGCGCCGGGCGCCGGCCGGTTCGACATCGTGTTCGTCGATCCGCCCTACGGGAGCGGACTCGTCGCCGAGGTCCTGCCAGGGCTCGCGCGCGTGCTCGCGCGCGGTGCCGTCGTCTACGTCGAGAGCGATGCGGCGGTGGCGGCGGAGCCGCCCTGGCGCGTGCGCAAGCACGGTCGCGCCGGCGCCGTGCACTATCAGCTCCTGGAGAGGGGAGACCAAGGTGATCAAGGCTGTCTACCCGGGGACGTTTGATCCGCTGACGCGCGGACACGAGGATCTCGTGCGGCGCGCGGCCGCGCTATTCGGCAGCCTGGTCGTCGGAATCGCCGATAGCCGCCTCAAGCATCCGTTTTTCGCCGCGGACGAACGGGTGCAGATGGCCCGCGACGTGCTCTCGGCCTATCCGAACGTGACCGTGCTCAGCTTCAGCGGCCTGCTGCGCGACTTCGTCCTCACGCAGAAGGCGCGGGTGATCGTGCGCGGCCTGCGCGCCGTGTCGGATTTCGAGTACGAATTCCAGATGGCGGGGATGAACCGCAGCCTCATTCCCGACATTGAAACGGTCTTCCTGACGCCCGACGAGAACTACCAGTTCATTTCCGCGACGATCGTGCGGGAGATCGCGCTGCTCGGCGGCGACGCCTCGAAGTTCGTCCACCCGATCGTCAACGAGCGCCTGCGCGCCAAAGTGACGCAGCTCGGCGGGTAGCGGGAGGCGGGCGCAATGGCGCTGCGCATTACCGACGAGTGCATCAATTGCGACGTGTGCGAGCCGGAGTGTCCGAACGGCGCGATCGCGCAGGGCACGGAAATCTACGTGATCGACCCCCACCGGTGCACCGAGTGCGTGGGACACTTCGACGCGCCGCAGTGCCGGAAGGTCTGCCCGGTCGACTGCATCCCGCTCGATCCGGACTTCATCGAGACGAATGACCAGCTGTTCGAGAAATACCTGCGGTTGACCGCGGAGAGGAAGCTGGCAGCCGGCGCCTGATCGCGGAAGAAAAGCGGATTGCAGGCGCCTGATCGGGCCGCCTAGGCTGCCTTGGCGAGGGGCGCTTCCGCGGCGTCGAGCACGCGATCGATGTCCGCAGCGAGGTGATGGATCGTGTCGAGCTGGTGCATCAGAGTGGTTTCCACCTCCTCCAGCTCTCCCACCCGGTCCTCGAGCGTGTCGGTGGCCTGGTGGATGCGCTTGATCGACTCGAGCCGGCGCCGCAACTGCATCTGGTGCTCGCGCACCTGCAGTTCCATCGGCGACATGATCGCGCGCAGCCAAGCCTCGGACTCCTTGTTCGCGTACTGGTAGATGCGCCGCACCTGGCTCGCACACGTATCGAAGAACTTGTGCGTCAGCGTGAGCTGCTCGTTCGTGAGCATCGTATAGACGGTGTCGAACTGGACCTGGAAAGTGCGCTCGACCCGGTCGAACTGCTTCTGGAATCGCAGCAGCGAGAAGCCCTGCGGCGCGGCGAGGCGCAACCCGTGCTCCGCGGCGAACTTGCGGTACATCGCCTGCATCATGGTCTGGATCTCTGCGATCACGTCGCTCGCACGCTCGAGCTTGCCGCGCACGCCGTCGAAGTAGCCCTGCATGGCCGCGCGCAGGCGTGGCGTGATCCGCGCGCGACTCATCGTGCGCAGGGCGCGCTTCGATTCGTCGTTCAGGGCGTCCATGCCCAGGTGCGTGAAGAGCGTGTTGGTGAGCTGCGAGAACACCCCACGGGTGGCCTGGAACCGCGCCAGCCCGCGCTCGAACTCCTCTTTCTCGAAGCGCACCTTGCGCATCATCTCCTCGACCACGTCGAGGTTGCGACCGCGGAGGCTGCGCAGATCGGCGAGCTGCTCGAGCACGCCGGTCAGCCGCGCCTCCAGGATCGAGCGCGTGTTGAGCAGGAGGTCGACGACCTCGTGACGGGTCGTCTCCCGCACGATCGCCTGCTTCCCGGGAATCAGCTGTGCCGATAGGGTGCGCTCGAGCACGGGCAGGCGGCTGCGGCCGAGCAACCGGTCGTCCTCGGTGATCTTCGCGACCAGCCCCTTCTGCGCGGACACCGCGAGCACCTGCTCCTCGGGGACGCCCAGCACCTCGCCGACGAAGCCCATCTGACGGTCGATCTCGGCGTCGACCTCCTCCTCGCTGCGCAGGCCATCCCACAGCGTGTCGATCTTGTTCAGGATGACGTAGCGCCCCTTCTGGTGGCCGGGCGTGAGCGCGAGGTACTCGCGCCAGACATCGGCATCGCTCTTCGAGACGCCCGTGTCGACGGCGAGGACGAACAGGACCGCGTGGGCGTTCGGCAACAGGTTGAGCGTCAGCTCGGGCTCGGCGCCGATCGCGTTGAGGCCCGGGGTATCGAGGATCACCAGCCCCTTCTCGAGCAACGGGTGCGGGAAATTGATGACCGCATGGCGCCAACGCGGGATCTCGACCATGCCATCGGCGGCGAAACCCGCCGACTGGCTCGTCTCGTGCTGGAGAAAGAGCCCGTAGTGCTTGGCCTCCTCGATCGGGACGCGCTTGGTCGCGCGCACTTGCTGGAACGCCTCCACGAGCGACCGCGCGTCGCCTACGTCGAGCGGCACGCATTCCCATTCGTCAGGGAAGCGCTTGAATTCGCTCGTCGTCGCGTTGGTCGCGCGGGTCTCGATCGGAAGCAGGTGGATCGCTGGCGGCCCCGAGGGGTCCCAGGCGAGCTCGGTCGGGCACATCGTGGTGCGGCCGCTGGACGACGGGAGCAGGCGCCGGCCGTAGTCGGCGAAGAAGATCGCGTTGATCAGTTCCGACTTGCCGCGCGAGAACTCAGCGACGAACGCGATCGTGAGCTTGTCTTCGTCCAGCCGCTCGAGAAGCTGGGCGATGCGCAGCTCCGTCTGGGCGTCGGCGAGCTCGTTCACGTGCAGCCAGCGCCGGAACGCCACGATCCGCGCCGCCACGTCGGCCCGCCAGGCGCTGTAGTCCTCGAAGCGCTTGACCAGGCTCGCGGCGACTTCCGGCGGGACGGCGGACGTGTCCATGCGTGATTACTGTAGCATGTGCACAGAATGCCGCAAGTGTTCGACTCGAAAAGGAAATATGAGGTCGGAGGCGGGATCCAAGACCTCAGCGGCGCTGGCAATCAGGGCAATACCAGGTCGAGCGTTGCCCTTGGGCGATGCGGCGCACGAGCGACCCGCAAACGCGGCAAGGCGCGCCTTCGCGGTCATAGACGAAATGCCGTTGCTGGAAGTAACCCGGCGACCCGTCCGAGCGCACGAAGTCGCGCAGGCTGCTGCCGCCTGCGGCGAGCGCGTCCTGCAGCGTGCCGCGCACCGCTTCCGCGAGCCGCTCGCAGCGCGCGGTGGAGAGCCGCCCGGCGGCCGTGCGTGGGTGGATGCGCGCACGGAAGAGGCTTTCGCTCGCGTATATGTTGCCCACGCCCACCACCACCTTTTGATCCATCAAGGCCTGTTTGATCGCCACGCGCCGGCCGCGGGTTGCCGCGTGCAGGAGCCGCCCCGTGAACGCAGGGGAGAGCGGCTCCACGCCGAGGTGCGCGAGGAGGGGGTGGCGGGCGGGATCGCCGGCGTGCCAGAGCACGGCGCCGAAGCGGCGCGGGTCGCGCAAGCGCAGCGTCATGTCGCCGAACCCGAGATCGAAGTGATCGTAGGGTCCCGGCGGTTCGCCCGCGCGCACGACCCGCAGGCTGCCCGACATGCCGAGATGGACGATCAGGGTCCCCTTGCCGCAATCGAGCAGCAGGTACTTCGCGCGCCGGCGGACCGCCTTGATCCGGGTGCCGAGGAGCGTCGCTCGCAGCCGCGTCGGCACGCGCCAGCGCAGTCGCGGTTCGCGGACGGTCACGGCGGTGATCGTGCGGCTCCGGAGCAAGGGGGCGATGCCACGCCGGGTGATCTCGACTTCGGGAAGTTCGGGCATTGAACGCTCGTCGCTCTCGCAGCGGCCCTGCATTACTCCGCTCCGGCGGAGACGCTCTACTTGTAGCGGCGGGGATATATACTAAACTCGCTTGTTGATCGGCAGCACCGGCGACTCCCTATGACTCCGTTACTCCCCCGATTGGTGATTGGCCGCGCGCTGCGCGCCCTCGCGCTATCCGTGCTCGTAGGGTTGCTCGCGGCCTGTGCGGGCCAGCCCTCGCGAACCGCGAGCGCGCAAGCACCGGATGCCGAGGCGGCCGCAAAGAAACCGTCAGCCGACGAGCCCGGCGCGACGAGCGCCCGCGAGCCGGCGCTGCCCAAGCAGGAGCTCACCGACGAGACGGTGTACGAGTTCCTGCTGGCGGAGATCGCCGGCCAGCGCGGCAACGCGACGCTGTCGGCGCAGGCCTACTCCGACCTCGCGCGCAGAACGAAGGATCCCCGCGTGGCCGAGCGCGCTACCCAGATCGCGCTCGAGGCCCGCATGCCGGAAGCGGCGATCGAGTCGGCAAAGGTCTGGGCGGATGCGGCGCCCGACTCGCCGCGCGCGCTCGGGGCAGCGGCGAGCCTGCTCGTCAGCGCCAATCGGGTGGACGAGGCGCAGCCCTACCTGATGCGCATCCTCGCCGCGTCGGGCGAGGGTAGGGGCGACGGCTTCCTGCAGGTCAACCGCCTGCTCGCCAGCAATCCGGACAAGGGCGCATCGCTGCGCGCGATGCAGAGCCTGGCCGCGCCGTACCCGGCGCTCGCGCAGGCCCGGTTCGCGGTCGCCGCCAGCGCGGCCAACGCGGAGCAGGACGACATCGCGCTGAAGGAGATCCGCGCCGCTTCGCAGCTTAAGCCGGACTGGGAGCTCGCGGCGCTGTTCGAGGCGCAACTGCTGCAGAAGAAGTCGAACGCCGCCGCAAGCGAGCGTCTCGCGCAGTACCTCAAGGAGTACCCGAAATCGCGCGAGGTCCGACTCGCGTACGCGCGCATGCTGGTCGCGGACAAGAAGTATCCGGAAGCGCGCCTCGAGTTCGAACGCCTGGTCAAGGAGTACCCCGACAACACCGACGTCGTGTTCTCCGTCGCGGTGCTGTCGATGCAGCTCGAGGACTGGCCCGCCGCCGAGACCAACCTGAAACGCCTGCTCGATCTCGGGTACCGTGACCGCAACGCCGTGCGGTTCTACCTCGGTCAGGTGGCCGAGGAGCAGAAGCACTTTCCGGACGCGCTCCAGTGGTACTCGGAAGTGACGCGCGGCGAGCAGTTCATGCCGGCGCAGATCCGCTCCGCGCAGGTGCTGTGGAAGCAGGGCGACCTCGACGGGGCGCGCAAGTACCTGCAGCAGGTCAACGCGCAGAGCAACGACCAGCGGGTGCAGCTCATCCTCGCCGAGGCGCAGCTGCTGCGCGACGCCAAGCAGGAGAAGGAGGCGTTCGGAGTCGTCGACCAGGCGCTCGACAAGCTGCCGAACCACCCCGACCTGCTCTACGACCACGCGATGCTGGCGGAGAAGCTCGACCGCGTCGACATCCTGGAGTCGAGCCTGCGCAAACTGATCCGCATCAAGCCGGACCACGCGCACGCGTACAACGCGCTGGGCTACACGCTCGCCGATCGCAACCAGCGCCTCGCGGAGGCGCAGGAGCTGATCGACACGGCGCTCAAGCTCTCTCCCGACGACGCGTTCATCATGGACAGCATGGGCTGGGTGCTGTTCCGCCAGGGCAAGGCGGAGGAGGGGCTCAAGTACCTGCAGCGCGCATACGCCCTCCGCCCCGACGCAGACATCGCGGCGCACCTCGGCGAGGTGTTGTGGGCGCTCGGCCGTCGCGACGAGGCACGCAAGGTCTGGGACGAGGCGCTCAAGAAGACGCCCGACAGCGAAGTCCTGACGAAGACCGTCCAGCGGCTCGGCAAGTAGCCCGGCCTTTCCGCGCGCGCGTCGCGCGGAGCGCGATGCGTACGCACTCCATCCACCTTCTTGCCACTGTTGCCACGGCGCTCCTCGGCGCCTGCGCGAGCCTCCCGCCACCGGTCCCGCGCGCGGGCGAATTCGCGGTGGTCGGGCGCGTCGCAGTGCGCTACGGTGATGAAGCCGCGAGCGGTCGCGTCGCGTGGCGGCACAGCGACGCCGACGACGACCTCGTGATCTCGACCCCGCTCGGGCAGGGCATCGCCGAGATCACACGGCGCGAGGGCGTTTACACGCTCGTTGCCGCCGACCGGCAGCGGTTCAGCGCGAGCGATCCCGAGCGGCTCACCGAGCAGGCGCTCGGATATGCGCTACCGCTCGACGGACTGCCCGACTGGGTGCGGGGACGGGCGCAGCCCGGTGTACCGGCCGAGGCGCGCTACGATGGCAAGCAGCTCGCCGAGCTGCGCCAGCAGGGCTGGACGATCGAGTATCTCGCGTACGAGGACGACGGACGACTGCCCAGGCGCCTGCGGCTCACGCGCGGCGCACTCGACATCCGGCTCGCGATCGAGGAATGGCAGGTCGTGCCCCGATGAGCGTGCCGGGCCGCCACAAGCGCGAATCCTTGGCGCGCAGCGCCAAGGTAAGCCCATGAGCGCCGCGTGGGAGCGCCTCTGGCCGGCGCCGGCAAAGCTGAACCTCATGCTGCACGTCGTGGGCCGTCGGGCCGACGGCTACCACTTGCTGCAGACCGTGTTCCGTTTGATCGAGCTCGCCGACACGCTCGCCTTCGCACCGCGCGACGACGGCGCGATCCGCATCGCGGCGCCGCTTCCGGGCGTTCCCGAGGACATCGATCTCAGCGTGCGCGCCGCGCGCCTGCTCCAGGCGGAGACCGGGTGCGCCCTGGGGGTGACCATCGCGATCGAGAAGCGCATCCCGATCGGCGGCGGCCTGGGGGGCGGAAGCTCGGACGCCGCGACCACGTTGATCGCGCTGAACGAGCTGTGGGAAACGGGGCTCGCGCGCGCGGAGCTGGCCCGCCTCGGCCTCGCGCTCGGTGCCGATGTGCCGTTTTTTCTGTACGGCCGAAACGCGCTTGGCGAGGGGGTCGGCGAGGTGTTGACGGCGCTCGATTTGCCCCCCGCGTGGTACGTCGTCGTCGCGCCGCAAGTCGCTGTCTCGACGCGGGAAATCTTCGCTGCAGGCGAATTGACACGAGATACGAAACCGCTCAGAATTACGGCCTTTTTCGCGGGGCTCGGGAGGAATGATCTCGAGCCGGTGGTGCGAGCGAGATTTCCGGAAGTCGCGCGGGCAATCGATTGGCTGGCGAGCCACGGCGACGCGCGGATGAGTGGCTCCGGGTCAAGCGTGTTCGCTGCATTCGAGCACGAAGACGAGGCCCGGGCGGTCGCGGCAAAGGTTCCCGGGGAATGGCGTGCGTGGGCGGTCCGCGGATTGGACCGTCATCCGCTCGCCCCCGCGCAATGATTCTGATTCGGCAACTGGGGAGTCGCCAAGCTGGTTAAGGCAGCGGATTTTGATTCCGCCATACGAGGGTTCGAATCCTTCCTCCCCAGCCATTTTTTCAACCAGCCCTAAAGAGAATCCACGTCGCCGACCGCGAGGCGCCTCGCGGCTGGCGATTTTTCCGACCCGAATCACGCGACGACACCGATGGCCTACGAGAACCTGATGGTGTTCACGGGGAACGCGAATCCCCTGCTCGCGCACAACGTGGTCAAGCGGCTGAACATCCCGATCGGGCACGCCGTCGTCGGGAAGTTCTCCGACGGCGAGGTGATGGTCGAAATTCTCGAGAACGTCCGCGGCAAGGACGTGTTCGTGCTGCAACCGACGTGCACGCCGACCAACGACAGCCTCATGGAGCTGCTCGTCATGGTCGACGCCCTGCGGCGCGCCTCCGCCGGCCGCATCACGGCCGCGATGCCGTATTTCGGCTACGCGCGCCAGGACCGGCGGCCGCGTTCGGCGCGCGTCGCGATCAGCGCGAAAGTGATCGCCAACATGCTCGCCGCAGTCGGCATCGACCGCGTGCTCACGATGGACCTGCACGCCGACCAGATCCAGGGCTTCTTCGACGTGCCGGTGGACAACGTCTACGCCGCGCCGGTGCTGCTCGGCGACGTGTGGAAGCACAACTACGAGAACGTGATCGTGGTCTCGCCGGACGTCGGCGGCGTAGTGCGCGCGCGTGCGCTCGCCAAGCGGCTCGAGTCCGACCTCGCGATCATCGACAAGCGGCGGCCCCGGCCGAACGTCTCGGAAGTGATGAACATCATCGGCGAGGTCGAGGGCCGCACCTGCGTGATCATGGACGACATCGTCGACACCGCGAACACGCTCGCGCGGGCGGCGGAGGCGCTGAAGGAACAGGGCGCAATCAGCGTGCTCGCTTACTGTACCCATGCGGTACTGTCGGGGAACGCAGTGACCCGCATCGAGGAGTCGTCGCTCGACGAGGTGGTGGTGACCGACACGATCCCGCTGCGTCCCGACGCCCAGGCGTGCAAGAAGATCCGCGCGCTCTCGGTTGCCGGGCTGCTGGCGGAGACGATCCTCAGGATCTCGAACGAGGACTCGGTGTCCTCGCTGTTCATGGAGTAGAAGGTTTTCGCAATACCGGCTGTGCCTGGTCGCGGGCCTGCCGGCTCAACCTAGGAGCAACACATGAAGATCGAAATCGGCGCTGCGAAGCGCACGGTGCAAGGCACGAGTGCGAGCCGCCGCCTGCGCCATGCCGGGCGGGTTCCCGGCGTCCTGTACGGCGGCAAGGACGCACCGGTCAACATCGAGCTCAACCACAACGAGCTCTTCCAGGCGGCGCGCAAGGAAGCGTTCCACGCCTCGGTGATCATGCTCAACCTCGACGGGCAGCCGCAGCAGGTGCTGCTCCGGGCGATGAACATGCACCCATGGCGGCTCGAGGTCCAGCACGTCGATTTCCAGCGCGTGCTCGCCGACCAGAAGATCCACATGCGCGTGCCGCTGCACTTCGTGAACCAGGAGCACTCGCCCGCGGTGAAGGACGCCGGCGCGGTCGTGAACCACGTGTTGAACGACCTCGACGTCTCGTGCCTGCCCGCCGATCTGCCGGAGTTCATCGAGGTGGACCTCTCGAACCTCACCATCGGCCACTCGGTGCACGTGAAGGAACTGAAGTTGCCCGCGGGCGTCGAGCCGGTCCTGCATCGTGGCGAGAACCCCGTGGTCGCGTCGGCGAGCATCCCGCGCGCGGCGGAGGTCGAGGAGGCGGCCGTGGCCGAGGAGGTCGTGCCGGCGTCGATGGTGCCGGCGGCGAAGCAGCAGCCGGAGAAGCCGGAAGCGGCCGCGCCCGAGAAAGGCGAGAAGCCCGCCAAGGAAGAAAAAGAGAAGAAGAAGTAAGGCGGAGCGCAGCCACGAGGGCGCGGCGGGCGACCGTCGCGCCTTTTTTCTATGTCGATAAAGCTCATCGCAGGTTTGGGCAACCCGGGACGCGAGCACGCACGCGACCGGCACAACGTCGGCTTCTGGCTGGTCGATCGGCTTGCCGCCGCGCACGGTGCCGCGCTCAAGAAGGACTCGAAGCACCAGGCGCTGGTCGCGCGGATCGCGGCCGCGGCCGGCGACGTGTGGCTGTGCGAGCCGCAGACCTACATGAACCTGTCGGGGAGGAGTGTCGGCGGCCTTGCGCGGTTCTACAAGATCGAGCCGGAGGAGATCCTCGTCGTGCACGACGAGCTCGACTTCCCGCCGGGCACGGCGAAGATGAAGCTCGGCGGCGGCGTGGCCGGACACAACGGCCTCAAGGACATCCAGGCGCAGCTCGGCACGCAGGGATTCTGGCGGCTGCGGATCGGCATCGGCCATCCGGGCGACCGCGACGTCGTCGTCGACTATGTGCTCCACTCGCCGACTCCAGACGAGCGCGCGCTCATCGAAGCGTCGGTCGAGCGCGGACTGGAGATCATGTCGCTCGTGCTGGCCGGCGACATGCAGGGCGCGATGCAAAGACTGCATCGCGCGGAGCAACCGGGAAACGGGAAACGGACAAGGGCAAGGACCCGCGCCGAAACCGCCGCCCGCAACGAAGGAGTGATGTGACGTGGGTTTGAGATGTGGAATCGTCGGCCTGCCGAACGTCGGCAAGTCGACCCTGTTCAATGCGCTGACCAAGGCCGGCATCGCCGCCGAGAACTATCCGTTCTGCACGATCGAGCCGAATATCGGCATCGTCGAGGTGCCCGACGCTCGCCTCGCGCAGCTCGCTGCAATCGCCAAGCCGCAGAAAATCATCCCCGCCACCGTCGAGTTCGTCGACATCGCGGGTCTCGTCGCCGGCGCGTCCAAGGGCGAGGGCCTCGGCAATCAGTTTCTCGCCAATATTCGCGAGACCGACGCGATCGCGCACGTCGTGCGCTGCTTCGTGGATCCGAACGTCGTTCACGTCGCGGGCAAGATCGACCCGGTGTCGGACATCGAGACCATCAACACCGAGCTCGCGCTCGCCGACCTGCAGACCGTCGAGAAGCAGCTCGCGCGCTATGCCAAGGTCGCGAGAACCGGCGGGGACAAGGAGGCGCAGCGACTGGTCGCCGTGCTCGAAAAGGTGCAGCCCGTCCTGAACCAGGCGATGCCGGCGCGCACGGTGGATCTCTCCAAGGAGGAGTTGTTCGTCCTGCGGCCGCTGTTCCTGCTCACGATGAAGCCGACGATGTACGTCGCCAACGTCGGGGAGCACGGCTTTCACGACAACCCGCTGCTCGCGCGCGTCGCCGCGCATGCAGCGAAGGAAGGCGCCCCGGTCGTGCCGATCTGTGCGGCGCTCGAGGCGCAGATCGGCGACCTCTCCGACGAAGACAAGAAGGTGTTCCTCGCGGACATGGGCATGGACGAGCCCGGCCTCAACCGCGTCATCCGTGCGGGCTACACGCTTCTGGGCTTGCAGACTTACTTCACCGCCGGTCCGAAGGAGGTGCGTGCGTGGACGGTCCAGGTCGGCGCGACCGCGCCCCAGGCCGCAGGGGTCATCCACACCGATTTCGAGCGCGGCTTCATCCGCGCCGAGGTGATTCCGTTCGATGACTACGTCGCCAACAAGGGCGAGGTGGGCGCGAAGGAGGTCGGCAAGATGCGGGTGGAAGGCAAGGAGTATGTCGTGCATGACGGGGACGTCATGCATTTCAGATTCAACGTCTGATATTCCGTCACGCGAATGGGCGCCGGGGCTCCGTGAGACGCGGCGGCGCGTGACGTAACATCTGCTTGCGTTCGAGCGGGGAGCGAGCTGCCGCTCAACGCGAGCAAGGGCGGCGGGTGCCAGAGCTTCCGGACATAGCGGTTTACATCGAGGCGCTGGAGAAGCGGGTGGTCGGGCAACCGATCGAGCGCGTTCGGCTCGCCAATCCATTCATTCTCCGCACGGCTGTTCCGCCAATCGCATCCGCTGAAGGAAAGCGAATCCTCGGCCTGCGGCGCATCGGCAAGCGCATCGTCTTCGCGCTGGAGGGCGAGTTGTTCCTCGTGCTCCACCTGATGGTTGCGGGCCGGCTGCGCTGGCTCTCACGCAACGCGAAGCCGCCCGGACGGCTCACGCTCGCGACGTTCGAGTTCCCCGACGGTCAGCTCGTTTTCACCGAAGCGGGTACGAAGCGTCGCGCTTCGCTGCATCTCGTGCTGGGCGAGCAGGCGGTTGCGGCGATGGACCCCGGCGGCCTCGAGGTGATGAACACGGACCTCGCGATGTTCGCCGCGCGGCTCAAGTCGGAGAACCACACGCTCAAGCGCGCGCTCACCGACCCGCGGCTCTTCAGCGGCATCGGCAACGCTTATTCCGACGAGATACTCCATCGCGCGCGCCTCTCGCCCCTCGCGCACACTGCCTCGCTGGACGAGGCGGCGGTCGCGCAGCTCTACGATGCGACGCGTGCCACGCTGTCGGATTGGACGGCGCGGCTGCGTGCGGACGCCGGCGATGAATTCCCGGAGAAGGTGACCGCGTTCCGCGAAGGGATGGCCGTCCACGGACGCTACCGCAAGCCGTGCCCGGTGTGCGGTGCCCCGGTCCAACGGATCGTGTACGCGGAGAACGAAGTGAACTACTGCGCGCGCTGCCAGACGGGCGGGAAGATCCTGGCCGACCGGGCGCTGTCGCGACTGCTCCACAAGAGTTGGCCGCGGAACATCGACGCGCTGGAGTGACGCGTCAGACGACGCGCGCGGCGCGTCCACGCGGGCGTCGCGCGCGGGCGACGGAGGCCCCCGCGGTCTCTTCGGCGATTGCCGCGCGCACCAGCGAGCGGGCCACCCATTCGGCCACCTGGGCCACTTGCGGTCCTTCGAGCCCGAACATGTCCTTCAGCACGACCATCGTCTCGGTGCCGAACACGATGGCCAGCCCCTGCACGAGCCGGTCGAACGCGCGCTTCGGGAGGCGCCGCGACAGCGGCGCGAGCGCGAGCCGCAGCAGGCGGATGCGGTTGCCGCGCACGATGCGCGGCTCGGCGCCGATGGTCCCGGCGCGCTCGCGCGCCCACTGGTCGAGCGCGAGGCGCAGCGCCGCCCGCAGCGGCGCCTCGTAGTTGTCCATGCGCCGGAAACCGAACCCGAGGAGCCGTCCGACGCGCTCCTCGGCGTCGTCGGACTCGGGCACCCAGCGCCAGATCGGCCCGAGGGCCTCGATCACCATGGCCTGCACGAGCACGCTCTGGCTCGGGAAGTGGCGGTATGCGGTTGCGCGCGACACCTGCGCTTCGGCCGCCACGTCGGTCACCGAGGGAATGATCCCGCGGCTCGAAATCGCGATCGCGGCGTCGATCAGCGCCTTGCGCATGCGCGCGCGCGGACCGCGCGGGGGCGTCTCCCGCGCTGCAACGGCGGACTTGCCCCTCTGCACGATAGGCCTTCTTGATCCAGACACGCGCGTATTGACCTGAGACACGCGTCTCAATATAGTCCTCCGCTCCGGAAGGTCGCAAGCGTCGCGCACACGCGCAGCGCAACAAGAGGACCCCGCGCACCGCCAAAGGAGAACCTGCGTTGAGCACGCAGATCATCGAGCGCATGGCCGTCGAGATCGACGGCGCGGGCGAAGCGCTCGTCATGGTCCACGGCCTCGGCGGCACGTCGAACGTCTGGTCGCCGCAGATGCCGGCCTTGGCGCCGCGGTTGCGCACCATTCGGCCGGACCTGCCGGGCGCCGGCCGCTCGCCTGCAGCGGCGTCCGTCTCCATTCAGAGCCTAGTCGACGCGGTCGTACGCCTGTGCGGCGTGCTCGGTATAGCGCGTGCCCACTTCGCCGGTCATTCGATGGGCACCATCGTCTGCCAGCACCTCGCGGTGCAGCATCCGTCACTCGTTCAGAGCCTGGCCCTGATCGGCCCGTTGCCGGCGCCGCCCGACGCCGGCCGTCAGGGGCTGCGCGACCGTGCCGCAAAGGTGCGCGCGGAGGGGATGTCCGAGGTCGCCGCGGCCCTGCTCCAGGTGGCCACCTCGGCCGACACGCGCACGAACCAGCCCGTCGCCGCTGCCTTCGTTCGGGAGCTCCTGATGCGGCAGGACCCCGAGGGTTACGCGAAGCTGAGCGAAGCGCTCGCGGCGGCCGAGGCCGCGGACCTGGCGCAGGTCCGCTGCCGGGCCCTGCTCGTCACGGGGGACGAGGACCAGATCGCGCCGCCTTCGAGCGTGCGCGCGATGGCTGGCATGATGCAGGACGCGCGCGTCGCCGTCTTCAACCGCTGCGGCCACTGGACGACGATCGAGCGCGCGAACGAGGTGGGCGCGGAACTGCGGGAGTTCTACTTCGGGCGGCGCTGAGATGCGCACGCGCGACCGTCGGGATAACGCGGTGCACCGCCCTGACCGCTCGCTCGCCGCGATGAAGGATGGCGTCTCCCACGGGACGCCGGAGACCGAGGTCGCGCGCCGCCCGCCGGCGCGCTTTGCATAGGAGAAATGTCGTGCCCAACATCCTCTTCACGAACGTTCGCATTCTCGACGCCTCGGGGCAGCAGCCTTTCACGGGCGAAGTCCTGGTTCAGGGCAACCGCATCCAGCGCGTCGGGCGCGGCCTGCGCACGCTACCCACCGCGGGCGTGACCGTCATCGACGGTGCGGGGGCAACGCTGATGCCGGGCATGTGCGAGGCACACACCCATTTCGGCTGGACCAACTCCAAGACGCTGGACGCCATCCAGAAGCTGCCGCACGAGGAGCACACGCTCTGGGCCGCGAGCGTGGCCAAGCAGTACCTCGACTACGGCTGGACCTCGTGCGTCGGGGCGGCCACCCCCAAGCCGCGCCTCGACTGCGTGATCCGGGAAGCGATCAACTCGGGGCAGATCCCGGGGCCGCGCTATCTCGCGGCCAGCCAGGAGATCACGGTCACCGGGTCGCTCGGCGACGACATGCTGCCGCACCTGCCGTACCCGGAAATGTCCTTCGGCCTCGTGGTCGACGGGCCCGAGGAGATGCGCAAGCAGGTGCGCATGTTCCTGAAGTACGGCGTGGACACCATCAAGCTCAACCTGTCCGGGGACAACCTGGTTCCCGGGGCGGACGCCACGACCAACTGGATGAGCGACGAGGAAGTGGCGATCGCGGTCCGCGAAGCCAAGATCCGGGGCAAGCGCGTTTCCTGCCACGCGCGCTCGACCGGCTCGATCAAGCAGAGCATGCGCCACGGTCTCGACATCGTCTACCACGCCAGCTTCGCCGACGAGGAGGCGCTCGACATGCTCGAAGCGGCGAAGGACCGCATCTTCGTCGCCCCGGGCATCTCGGTACAGATCCGGCTGCTCAACGAAGGCGAGGTCGTCGGCATCGACAACCAGCAGGCAAAGCGAATGGGCTACGAGCGGGAGCTCGAGGCCACCGTCAACAGCATGAAGGCGATGTTGAAGCGCGGCATCCGCGTGCTGCCGGGCGGCGACTACGGCTTCGCGTGGGCGCCGCACGGCGAGAACGCCAAGGACCTCGAGTACTTCGTGAAGTATCTCGGCATGACGCCGATGGAGACGATCATCTCGTGCACCCGCTGGGGCGGGCAGATGATGATGAAAGGCGGCGAGCTGGGCGAGATCCGGGAAGGCTATCTCGCGGACCTGCTGCTGGTGGACGGCGACCCGCTCTCCAACATCTCGATCCTGCAAAACCGCGACAAGCTGCTCGCGATCATGAAGGACGGCGCCTTCCACAAGATGCCGGACGTCGGCGCGGCGCAACGGTTTGCGCGCTCCGTGGCGTGAATACCGGTGACGCGGAAGCGCAGCGTACGCAGCAGGGCCTCGAGCGTGGGTAGCCTCTGCGAATCTCTGCACCCTCCGCGTGTCTGCGTGGCAGGGGGCTGAGTGGCGCGATTCTGGAAGAACGCACTCTGGGCCGTGCTCGCCGCGGCCCTGGCGCTGTTCGCGATCTGGGCGATCGCGGACAACGCCCGCCTGTTCTTCGTCACGATGCTGAACGGACTGACGCTCGCGTCGCTCTACTTCATCGTCGCGAGCGGGTTCACGCTGGTGTTCGGGCTGATGCGCAACGTGAACCTCGCCCACGGATCGCTCTACCTCCTCGGCGGCTATCTCGGGTATACGGTCGCCGAGCAGACCGGCTACTTCGTGATCGCGCTGGCGTGCGGCTTCCTGGGTGCGGCTCTGGTCGGGCTGATCATGCAGGTGACGATCTTCCGATTCATGCAGGGCCAGGACCTGCGCCAGACGATGGTCACGATCGGGCTGTCGATCGTGATCGCCGACCTGCTGCTCTGGGTCTTCGGCGCGCAGGTGCATCAGCTCTCGCCGCCCGACTGGCTGAGCGGCCCGATCCGGGACATTCCGGTGATCCGCGCGTATTCGTCGTACCGGCTGTCGCTCCTGCCCGTGGGGATCGCGATCGGCATCCTGCTGTGGCTTTTCCTCAACCGGACGCGGGTCGGGATGATGATCCGTGCCGGGGTCGACGACCGGATGATGCTCGCCGCCTCTGGGATCAACGTGAATCTGGTGTTCGCGGTCACGTTCGCGATCGGAGCGGGACTGGCTGGCTTCGGCGGGGTCATCGGCGCGGTGGAGCTGTCGATGGTCCCGGGGGAGGACGTGCGCCTCTTGCTCGCGTCCCTGATCGTCGTCATCGTCGGCGGCATGGGCAGCGTGACCGGCGCGGCCCTGGGTGCCACGCTGCTCGGTCTCGCCGAGACGTATGGCCTCGCCTACGCATCGACGTACAGCGTCGTGTTCACCTTCGTGATCCTCGTCCTCGTGCTCGCCTTCCGGCCGCGCGGGATTCTGGGGCGGCCGGCGTGAGCGCGGTCTGGCGCAAGGCGGTCAACTTCGGCGCCGCCCGGCAGGCATGGGCCCGCTCCACGTGGGGCGGTCGCGGCGACGTCGGTCTCCCGGGCGCGCGCGAGGACGCGTGGGGGGAGAGCGCACCGGCGCGCCTGACCCCCGAGGGACTGCCGGACTACTCCGCTCAGGAGGCGCCGGGCTGGCTCAAATGGATCTGGCAGCGCGTGTCCGCGCGCCACGTTTTCGTCCTGGCGTTCGTGCTGATCTATCCCTGGGCGGCGACGCCCTTCTTCACTTTCCAGATCGGCGCCCAGTCGCTCGCGCTCGGGCTGATCGCCCTCTCGCTCACTTTTCTCGCCGGGTACGGCGGGATGGTGTCGCTCGCGCAGATGACCGTCGCCGGGATCGCCGGCTACATGGTCGCGATCTTGGGCTCGAGCGGCACCGCGGAAATCAGCCTCAACTGGCCCTGGTGGGTCGTGATCCCGCTCGCGGTCGCGATCGCGACCGTCTGCGCGACCTTCATCGGCTGGCTGTCGGTGCGCACCGAAGGCATCTACACCATCATGATCACGCTCGCGATCGGCACCGCGTTCTACTACCTCGCGCTGCAGAACTACAGCGTCTTCAACGGTTTCCAGGGGCTGCAGAAGGTCTCTCCGCCGACCGTGCTGGGCGTGAACTGGCGCGATCCCCTGCCCTTCTACTACCTGGTGCTCTTCTGGTCGCTGGCGGGCTATTTCTTCGTCAAGTACCTGGTGCGCGCGCCGTTCGGCGTCGCGTTGCAGGGGATCCGCGACAACCCGCGCCGGATGAACTCGCTCGGCTACAACGTCACGGCGCATCGCGTCGCCGCGTACGCCGTCGCCGGTCTCCTGGCCGCGATCGCCGGCGTGCTCGTCGTCTGGTACAACGGCCTGATCACGCCCGGCTCGGTCGGCACGAGCTGGCTGATCAACATCCTGATCATCGCGGTGCTCGGCGGCATGCGGCACCCGATCGGGCCGTTCGTCGGCGCGATCGTGTTCGTGCTGCTCCAGACGTTCGCCATCGACCTCGTCGACCGCGAGCGGTTCAATCTCCTGATCGGCGGGGTATTTCTCGCCATCGTGCTGTTCTCCCCGGACGGCCTGCTCGGTCTGTGGTCGCGCCTGCGCGCGCGGCTCGCAGCGGGGCAGGCGCGCACGGGCCCGCCGGCGAGGCGCTGAGCCGGCGGAAAACCGTTCCCAGAAATCGCGGCGAGCAAGCCGCTTCACCCGAAGGAGGAAGACATGAAGCACAGCAGGAGAACGTTCACGCGCACGCTTGCCGCGGCCGCGGTGGTCGGCGCGTTCGGCGCGACGCTCGCGGGCGGCGCGCATGCGCAGCAGGTCGTCAAGATCGGGTTGCTTGCGACCCTCGAGGGCCCATTCGCAGCCGGCGGCCAGGACGGCATGCGCGGCGCGGAACTCGCGGTCAAGCAGCACAACGGCATGGCGGGCGGCAAGAAGATCGAGGTGATCAAGGCGTCGAGCGACGCCAAGCCCGACGTCGCGGTGAACGCGACCCGCAAGCTGGTGGAGCAGGACAAGGTCGACATCATGGTCGGGCCCCTGTCCGGATCGGAAGGCATCGCGGTCAAGGAATACTCGAAGACCCAGCCGAACATCACCTTCATCAACGGCTCGTCGGGGGCCCAGGCGACCACGCTCGAGAATCCATCGCCGAACTTCTTCCGCTTCAACACCGACGGGGCGCAATGGATGGTCGGACTGGGCGAGGAGGCGCTGAAGCGCGGCTACAAGCGCATGATGGTGATCGCCGAGGACTACGCCTTCCCGTACTCGCAGGTCCAGGGCTTCATGGTCGGGTACTGCAAGGCCGGCGGGAAAGTGCCGGTCAAGGCCTGGGTGCCGCTTGGCGGCAAGGACTACTCGTCGGTCATTGCCAAAATCCCGAAGGACGTCGATGCGCTGCTCGTCGTGCTCGGCGGCGCCGACGCGGTGAACTTCCTCAACCAGTACGAGCAG
Source organism: uncultured beta proteobacterium (assembly GCA_963716855.1). Lineage (GTDB taxonomy): Bacteria > Pseudomonadota > Gammaproteobacteria > Burkholderiales > SG8-39 > JAGVSZ01. The sequence goes on from CAVQUV010000033.1 coordinate 25,681, forward strand.
GCGGGTGGCGACAAGCCGATCGTCGGCGGCTCGATCACGGTCAGCCAGGACATCCTGAACTACAAGGGCAAGCGCCGCGAGTCGCTGCTCGGGACGCTTTCGGCCGGCCCGATCGCCGACGCATACGACACGCCCGAGTGGAAGAAGTTCGTCGCCGACTACAAGGCGAACTTCAAGGACGGCTACCCGAGCCCGTCGCTGTTCGCGTTCGTCTACTACGTCAACATGAAAGCCGCGCTGGAGGGACTCGACGCGGTCAAAGGCGACCTGTCCGACGGCCAGAAGAAGTATCGCGACGCGCTCGCGAAGATGACGGTGAAGACGCCAGTGGGCGACGTGAAGCTCGACGCGAACCGGCAGGCGATCGGACCCAGCTTCATCACCGAGGTCGCGAAGGACGCGCAGGGTGGCTTCTACAACAAGGTGGTTAAGAAGACCGAAAACGTAAACCAAATGCTCGGTATGACGAAGGAGGAGTTCAAAATCGGCTCGCGCGACGTGCCGAACTGCCCGTAGCCGCAACGCCCCCGGGGATCGCATGGCTACCGCCGCCGCGCCGCTCGCTTCGGGCGACGCCCTCACGCTCGAGGGCGTCACCCGGGCGTTCGGTGCCCTGCGCGCGATCGAGGACATCTCCTTCTCGGTCGGCGCCGGCGAGCGTCGCGCGATCCTCGGCGCCAACGGCGCCGGCAAGACGACGCTGTTCAACTGCATCACCGGCGACTTCCCGCCCACCACGGGCACGGTGCGCTTCTTCGGCGAGGACGTGACGCAGCTTCCGCCTTACGAGCGCATCCGCCAGGGCATCCGGCGGACCTACCAGTCGTCGCTCCTGTTCCGCGACCTCACCGTGCGGGACAACCTTTTTCTCGCCGTGCGCGGTGTCGCGCGCGGCCGCTTCAGCTTCTTCCGCCCGCGCGCGTCGCACCCCTCGCGCGCGGCGACCCAGGACCTGCTCGAGCGAGTGCGGCTGACGCACATCGCCGACCAGCCGGTGTCCTCGCTCGCGCACGGTCAGCAGCGCCAGCTCGAGATCGGCATGGCGCTCGCCGGCGCGCCGCGGCTGATCCTGTTCGACGAGCCCGCGGCCGGGCTTTCGCCCGCCGAGCGCCGCGAGCTGGTGGCGCTACTCGGCGCGTTTCCCGAGCACATGGGCTTCGTGCTGATCGAGCACGACCTCGACATCGCGCTGCGCGTGGTCGAGCGCGTGACCGTGATGCACAACGGGCGGGTGCTCAAGCACGGTACGCCCGACGAGATCGAGAACGACGCCGAAGTGCAAGCCATCTACATGGGCGAGCAGAAGCACCACTGATATGGCGATCTTTTCCCGCACCCGCCCGAGCGTTCCCGACGCGCCGATCCTCGCGATCGACGGGCTCGACGTGTACTACGGCCAGGCGCACGCGCTCCAGGACGTGTCGCTCGCACTCGCCCACGGGGTGCTCGGCGTGGTCGGCCGCAACGGCATGGGCAAGTCGACGCTCTGCAACGCGGTCATGGGACTGGTGCCCGCCGCGCGCGGCAGCGTGAAGGTCGCGGGCGTCGAGATCCTCGGCCTCGCGCCGAACCGCGTCGTCGAGCACGGCGTGAGCTATGTGCCGCAGGGACGGCGGGTGTGGCCCTCGCTCACCGTCGACGAGCATCTGCGTCTCGCGGCGCGGCGCCCGACCGCGGACCGCAAGGGCGACCTGTGGACCGTGCAACGCGTCTACGCGACCTTCCCGCGGCTCGCCGAGCGCCGCGGGAACGGTGGCGCGCAGCTCTCGGGGGGCGAGCAGCAGATGCTCGCGATCGGACGCGCGCTGCTTGGCAACCCGCGGCTGCTCGTGATGGACGAGCCGACCGAGGGCCTCGCGCCGGTGATCGTCGACCAGGTCGTCGCGATGCTGAAGAGCCTTGCCGCCGACGGGTCGATCTCGGTGCTGCTGATCGAGCAGAACCTCGGCGTCGCAACTTCGGTCGCCGACCGGGTGCTGGTGATGGTGAACGGTCGCATCGCGCACGACACGAGCGCGGCGGAGCTCCGTGCCGACCGCGACCTCCAGCAGCGCCTGCTCGGCATCCGCTCGGGCGAGGCCGAGGAGGAGGCCGCGGAAGTCGCCGCGCCGCCGCCGCGCGAGGCGTCCGCGCAGGTCTTCCAGGTGCGGCGCGGGAGCCAGGACGCCGCCGAGAGCGCCCCGCTGGAGAACCTGCGGCCGTATTCGCGCCGCGACGCGCCGAACGCCTGGAGCACCGACACCCCGCCCGCCGCAGCGCCGGCACCGGCCGCCGAGTCCGAGGCGGCGCGCGAGGACGCTTCCACGCCGGCGACGATCCCGGTGTCCGCCATCGTCGGCCGGAACGCCTACGTCGTCGGGACCTTCGACACGAAGGGTCGCGAGCTCGCGTTCATCAAGAGCTGCCTCGAGCGTCTCGGCGTCCGGGCGATCACCGTCGACGTCGCGACCACGCAGCGGCCGTCGCCGGCGGACGTCGGCCCCAGCGAGGTGGCGCGGCACCATCCGCAGGGCGCGCGCGCCGTGTTCACCGGCGATCGCGGGTCCGCGGTCAGCGCGATGGCCGAAGCCCTGGAGCACTTCGTGCTCACGCGCCGCGACCTCGCCGGGGTCATTTCCGCCGGCGGGTCGGGCGGCACGTCGCTCGCGACCGCCGCGATGCGCGCGCTCCCGGTGGGCGTGCCGAAGGTCATGGTGTCCAGCGTCGCCTCGGGCGACGTGAAGGGCTACGTCGGCTCCTCCGACATCTGCATGATGTATTCCGTCGTCGACGTGCAGGGCATCAACCGCATCTCCGAGCAGGTGCTCGCGAACGCCGCGCATGCGCTCGGCGGCATGATCGCGCACTCGATCGCGCCGGGGCGCCGCGGCGCGCGGCGCGAGACGCGTCCCGCGGTAGGGTTGACGATGTTCGGCGTCACCACGCCCTGCGTGCAGCAGGTCGTGAAGCAGCTCGAGGACCGGTACGACTGCCTCACCTTCCACGCGACCGGCACCGGCGGGCAGTCGATGGAGAAGCTGGTCGACTCGGGGCTCGTAACGGGCGTGATCGACGTGACCACGACCGAGGTACCGGATCTCCTCGTCGGCGGCGTGTTCCCCTGCACGGAAGACCGTTTCGGTGCGATCGCGCGCACGCGCGTTCCGTACGTGGTGTCGTGCGGCGCGCTCGACATGGTGAACTTCGGCCCGATGGACACCGTGCCCGCCGAGTTCCGGAGCCGCAACCTGTACAGGCACAACCCGAACGTGACGCTGATGCGCACCACGCCCGCGGAGAACGCGCGGGTCGGGCGCTGGATTGCCGAGCGCCTCAACCGGTGCGACGGGCCGGTGCGCTTCCTGATCCCGGAGGGCGGGGTCTCGGCGCTCGATGCGCCCGGCCGGCCGTTCCACGACCCGGAAGCCGACGCGGCGCTGTTCCGCGCGATCGCGGAGACCTTCCGTCCGGGACCGAACCGGCAGCTCGTGCGCCTGCCGTACAACATCAACGACCCGCGTTTCTCGGACGCGCTGGTCGCGGCGTTCAACGACGTGTCGCGGGATCGGCTCGCGGCTTGAGGGATATTTCGATGGCCCGCATCCCCAGAAAGAAGATCCTGAAGAAGTTCCGCGAGATGATCGACGCGCGCATCCCGATCGTCGGCGGCGGCGCCGGCACCGGCCTCTCGGCGAAGTGCGAGGAGGCGGGCGGCATCGACCTCATCGTGATCTACAACTCCGGCCGCTACCGCATGGCGGGCCGCGGTTCCCTCGCCGGGATGATGGCCTACGGCAACGCGAACCAGATCGTCGTGGAGATGGCCGCCGAGGTGCTGCCGGTGGTGAAGCACACCCCCGTGCTCGCCGGCGTCAACGGCACCGACCCGTTCGTGCTGATGGAGCCGTTCCTGCGGCAGCTCGGCGAGATGGGCTTCTCGGGCGTGCAGAACTTTCCCACCGTCGGGATCATCGACGGCAGGTTCCGCGCGAACCTCGAGGAGACCGGCATGGGCTACGGACTCGAGGTCGACATGATCCGCAGGGCGCAGGCGCTCGACCTTCTGACCACGCCCTATGTCTTCAATCCCGACGAAGCGCGCGACATGGCCAGGGCCGGCGCCGACATCATCGTGTGCCACCTCGGCCTCACCACCGGCGGCGCGATCGGCGCGGAAACCGCATTCACGCTCGCCGATTGCGTGCCGGTGATCGACGCGTGCGCAGAAGCCGCCCTGAAGGTGAGGAAGGACGTGGTCGTGCTCTGCCACGGCGGGCCGATCTCGATGCCGAAGGACGCCGAGTACATCCTCGCGAACTGCGCGACCTGCCACGGCTTCTATGGGGCGAGCAGCATGGAGCGGCTGCCCGCCGAGGCGGCGCTGACCGAGCAGACGAAGAAGTTCAAGAGCATCAGGAGCGGCGGAGCGAAGCGCATCCGCCGCGTTGCATAACGAGGAGAGAGCTATGACCGGCGCCACCATCGGCTGGACGATCCTGGGCATCATCGTCGCCGCGATCGTCATCGTCGTCGTCTTTTACATCCTGTCGTGGCTGTACCGGCGTTCGACGAAGGAGGTCTCGTTCGTGCGCACCGGCTTCGGCGGGCAGAAGGTCGTGATCAACGGCGGCGCGCTCGTGCTGCCGGTGATCCACGACGTGATTCCGGTGAACATGAACACGCTGCGCCTGGAGGTGCGGCGCGGGCGCGAGTCGGCGCTGATCACCAAGAACCGGATGCGCGTGGACGTCGTCGCCGACTTCTACCTGCGGGTGAAGGCGACCCCCGGGGCGGTGGCCGACGCCGCCCAGACGCTCGGCACCCGGACGATGCAGCCCGACCAGCTGCGCGAGCTGCTCGAGGGCAAGTTCGTCGACGCCCTGCGCGCCGTCGCCGCCGAGATCACGATGGAGCAGATGCACGAGAAGCGCGGCGAGTACATGAAGCGCGTCCGGGCGGCCGTCGCCGAGGACCTGCTCAAGAACGGCCTGGAGCTGGAGTCGGTCTCGCTCACCAACCTCGACCAGACGAGCATGGAGTTCTTCAACCCCTCCAACGCGTTCGACGCCGAGGGCCTCACCCAGCTCACCGACGAGATCGAGCGCCGCAAGAAGATCCGGAACGACATCGAGCAGGACACGATGATCCAGATCCGGAACAAGAACCTCGAGTCCGAGAAGCTCGCGCTCCACATCGATCGCGACAGCGAATACGCGCGCCTCGCGCAGGAGCGCGAGCTCGAGGTGCGGCGCGCCGAGCAGCGCGCCGAGCTCGCTCGCAAGCGCGCCCAGAGCGACCGCGAGTCCGAGCAGGCGCGGATCGAGGCGACGCGCGAGGTGGAGCTCGCAAAGATCACCGCAGGAGCGGGCGGTCGAGGAGCAGCGGATCGCGCGCGAGCAGCAGATCCAGGGGCTCGAGATCGAGCGGCGCAAGACCCTCGAGCTCGCCGAGCAGACCCGTGCGATCGAGGTCGCCGAAAAGTCGCGCGCCCAGTCGGAGGCGCAGGCGGAGGCCGACCTTGCGCGCGCCCAGGCCGTGGCTGCCGAGGAGAAGGTGTTCACCGCGCGCGAGCTGGAGGTCGCACGGCGCAGGAAGGACATCGAGCTGATCGGCGCCGCGCAGGAGGTCGAGAAGGAGACCATCCGCATTCAGCGCATGGCCGAGGCCGAGAAGCAGGCGGCCGGCGACCGTGCCGACGCGCGCCGCCGCACCGCCGAGGGCGACTCGGAAGCGGAGAAGATCCGCGCGCTCGCCGCGAAGATCCGCTACGAGATCGACGCCGCCGGCACGAAGCAGATGAACGAGGCGCAGAACGTCCTCACGCCGGAGGCGCGCCAGTCGGCGTTCCGGATGCGGCTCGTCGACAAGGTGGACTCGATCATCCGCGAGAGCGTGAAGCCGATGGAGAAGCTCGAGAGCATCCGCATCCTGCAGGTCGACGGCCTTGGCGGCGGCGGCAACGGCGGCGGCAACGGTGGCGGCGGGGACGGGGCGGGGATCGCCGACAACGTCGTCAACAGCGCGCTCCGCTACCGCGCCCAGGCGCCGATCGTCGACGCGCTGCTGAAGGAGATCGGCATCGTGGGCGGCGACATCACGAAAGTCGCCCCTCCGCTGGTACCAGCCGCCCGCGGCGAAGGCGGAGTGACCGGGCAAAGCTAGATGGTCAAGGTCTACACCTCCAGCGTCATCGATGCCCCCGACCCGCTGGAACAAGGGGGCAAGGTTGGGAAGGGAAGGGTCCCAACCCTTCCCTTTTCCCCTTGTAAGTCCCCCAAGTCAGAGGGTGTCTAGGTATGGTCAAGGTTTACACGTCCTCGGTGATCGACGCCCCAGCAGACAAGGTCTGGGGTCACGTCCGCGACTTCAACGGCCTGCCGCGGTGGGTACCTGCGGTCGCGGACAGCCGCATCGAGAACGGGCTGCCCGCCGATCGCGTCGGCTGCATCCGCAATTTCAATCTGAAGGACGGCGGGAACATCCGCGAGCAGCTCCTCGCGCTCTCGGACTACGAGTACAGCGTCACGTACTCGATCCTCGCCTCGCCGATGGGCGTGCACAACTACGTCGCAACGCTCAAACTGACGCCAGTCACCGACGGCGAGCGCACCTTTGCGGAGTGGACCGCCGAGTTCGAGTGCGAGCTCGGGCGCCAGCAGACGCTCGCCGATCAGGTCGGTCAAGGCGTATTCCAGGCGGCGTTCGACAATCTCAAGCGCCAGCTGCAGCGCTAGCGGCACGCAGTCGTGCCGAAGGTCATCCGCTCCACCATCATCGACGCGCCGATCGAGGCGGTGTGGGGCGTGCTGCGCGACTTCAACGGCCACGACCGCTGGCACCCGATCGTCGCGGAGAGCCACCTGGAGGCCGAGCGCTCGCCGGACGAGATCGGCGCGGTCCGTAATTTCCGGCTCCGCAACGGCGCGCAGTTGCGTGAGCAGCTTCTCGAGCTCGACGATCGCGGCCACTCGTTCACCTACTGCATCCTCGACTCGCCGATCCCGCTGATCGGCTACGTCGCAAAAGTCACGCTCAAGCGCGTCACCGACGGCAACCGCACGTTCTGGGACTGGCGCTCGCAGTTCGCGACCCCGCCCGGCCTCGAGGCCCAGCTCGCGCGCATGGTCGGCGAGGAGGTGTACGACGGCGGGATCGCGGCGGTCCGCGCGCTCGTCGAGGGCCGGCGTGTCACTGCGCCCGCCGCGGCCTCGCGGGCTGCCGCGCCGCGACCCGGCCGCGCGACGATGGACGGGCAGGGCATCGTGATCGCGCGGCACGGCGGGCCCGAGACGCTCGCGATGGCGCGCGTCTCGGCCGCCTCACCCGGGCCGGGCGAGGCGCGGCTTCGCCATACCGCCATCGGCGTGAACTACATCGACGTGTACGTGCGGACCGGAGCCTATCCGCTGCTGACCCCGCCGGGTACGCCCGGCATGGAGGCCGCCGGGCAGGTGATCGACGTCGGGGAGGGCGTCGTCGGCATCCTCCCCGGCGATCGCGTCGCCTACGCGTGCCCGCCGGTCGGCGCCTACGCGCAGGTGCGCACGATGCAGGCCGATCAGCTCGTCGTGCTGCCGCCGCACGTGAGCGACGAGGCGGCGGCAGCGGTGATGCTGAAAGGGATGACGGCCGAGTACCTGCTCCGTCGCACGGTTCGCGTGCGCCGCGGCGACGCGATCCTCGTGCACTCGGCCGCGGGCGGCGTCGGACTGTTCCTGTGCCAGTGGGCAAGGCACCTCGGCGCCACCGTGATCGGCACCGTGTCGACCGACGAGAAGGCGCGCATCGCGCGCGCGAACGGCTGCGACTATCCGATCGTGCCACCGCGGACGACTTCGTCGCCCGGGTGAAGGAAATCACCGGCGGCAGGGGCGTGCGGGTCGTGTATGACGCGGTCGGCAAGGACACCTTCGGAAAGTCGCTCGAGGCCCTCGCGCCGTGCGGCCACCTCGCGAGCTACGGCGAGGCCTCTGGCAGCATCGATCCGATCGATCCGGGCGCGCTCTCCGCGAAGTCGACGACGCTCTCGCGGCCCGTGCTCTTCCACTACACTGCCAACCCCGAGGACCTGCGCTCGATCGCGCGCAGCGTGTTCGACATGCTCGAACGCGGTGCGCTCAGGGTCGCGATCAACCAGCGCTATGCTCTCGCCGACGCCGCGCAGGCGCACCGCGACCTCGAGTCGCGGCGTACGACCGGCGCGTCGATCCTGATTCCCTGATCTCTGCGGAGGAGAGCCCATGACAACGACGCTTCGCAATCTTGCCGCGCTCGCCGCGACGCTCCTCGTCGCCGCGGCCGCGCATGCCCAGACCTGGCCGGCGAAGCCGATCCGCTGGATCGTCCCGTACACGCCTGGCGGCATCACCGACACGGTGACGCGCCTCGTGACGCAGCGCGTGAGCGAGGCGCTCGGGCAGCCGATCGTCGTCGAGAACCGCCCCGGCGCGAACTCGATCCTCGGCGCCGATCTCGCAGCGAAGGCGGCACCCGACGGCTACACGTTCCTTACCGTCATCGCGGCGCACGCCGCCAACGCGACGCTCTACGCGGGCAAGCTCCCGTTCGATCCGGTCAAGAGCTTCGCGCCGGTCTCGCTCGTGGCGAGCGCACCGCTGATCATCACGGCGAGCAATGCGTTCCCGGCGAAGGACATGCGCGAGCTGATCGCCTACGCCAAGGCGAATCCGGGGAAGATCTCGTTCGGCTCGAGCGGCATCGGCGCCGCCGCGCACCTTACGACCGAGCTGCTCAAGCAGACCGCCGGCGTCGACATGGTGCACGTGCCGTACAAGGGCACGGCGCCCGCGCTGCAGGGACTGATGGCGAACGACATCCAGATCCTCGTCGACGTGCCGAGCTCGCTGATGCCGCACGTGCGTTCGGGCAAGATCAAGGCGCTCGGCATGTTCTCGAAGGCGCGCGTCGCCGGCGCGCCCGAGGTGCCGACCGTGGCCGAGGCCGGCGGCCCGCCGATCGAATCGGCGACCTGGGTGGCGTTTCTCGCACCCGCGGGCACGCCGCGCGAGATCGTCGCGCGCGTCGCGCAGGAAGTCGCGAAAGCGGTGAACGCACCGGACCTTCGCGAGAAGCTCGTGCAGATGGGCATCGAGCCGGTCGGGAACACGCCTGACCAGCTCGCCCAGTTCATGAATGACGAGATCGCCAAGTGGGCGAAGGTGATCAATACCGCCGGCGTGAAGGCGGAGCAGTGACCCCGACGGGCGCCGCAGTCGCGTCCGTCTGATCCGGAAGCAGCTGCCGCCGGCGTGCGGCGCGCGGCGGCGGCCCGCGCGCGCGTGCGTAGTAGACTCGAGCTGCGTCATCCACCTCGCAGCGAAGCCAACCCATGAATGAAGCCGCAGCCCGGGAAGTCGCGCTCGTGCGCGCGGTCGAGTCGACCGAAGCCGGCCGCGCGCTCTGGAGCGACGAGGACCGGGCGTGGGCGAGCCGTGCGGCCGCGGAAGTGGTCGGCGCGGGTGCGCCGCTCGACCGTTTCATCGCGCGCCGCGCGTCGCTCGCGATCGAGCGACTGTCGGACGCGCACGCCGCAATCGGGCGAGCGCTGCGCGCGGCGACCTGGCGCCCGTGGGTCGGGTCGGCCTTGGTCCTCGCCGCGTTCGCTGCCGGCTTCGCGGTGGATCGGATCGGCACGGCGCAGCGGATCAACGTGCTGGCGTTCCCGCTTCTGGCCGTGCTCGCGTGGAACGTCCTCGTCTACGCCGCGATCGTTCTGCACGGCACGTGGGGCGCCTTGCGCCGGAATGAGCAATCGCTCGGCCCGATCGCCGGCGCGGTCGCGCGTCTCGCACGCGGCGTACCGGCGCTCGCCGACGGGGCGCACGACGCGCGGGTCGGCGGCGTGCTCGCGGCGTTCGCGCAGGACTGGGCGCGCGCCGCCTCCCGCTTGCACGCTGCACGCATCGCGAGCGTCCTGCACCGGGGCGCCTTCGCATTCGCGCTCGGCGCGATCGTCGGTCTGTACGTGCGCGGGCTGGTGCTCGAGTACCGAGCCGGCTGGGAGAGCACCTTCCTCGATGCGGAGGCGGTGCGGGCCGTCCTCGGCCTCGCGCTCGGGCCCGCCGCCGCGATGACCGGGATCGAGTTGCCCGACGCGGCCGGGCTCGACGCAATCCGGTTCGGGGCTGCGGGCATCGGCGAGAACGCCGCGCCGTGGATTCATCTCTACGCCGTGACCATCGCAATCGTCGTGCTCGTGCCGCGTGCGCTGCTCGCCGTCGGTACCTGGTGGTCGGCGCGCCGGCTCGCGCGCAACCTGCCGATGCCGCTCGGCGACGTGTATTTCCAGCGGCTGGCGCGGCAGATCTCCGGCGACGCGGCGTGCGTCCGCGTGGTGCCCTACGGGTACCAGCTCTCGCCGCAGGCCACGCTCGGCCTGGAAGCCGCGCTCCGACGCGTATTCGGGACGCGTGCGGAGGTCTCGATTGCGCCAGGCGTGGCGTGGGGTGGCGAGGACGCGATGCCCGACAGCCTGGTTCCGAAGGCGCCGCTCGCGCTGGCGGTGGCGCTGTTCAACTTCTCGGCCACGCCCGAGCCCGAGAATCACGGCGCGTTCCTCGCCGCGCTCGCCGTCGCGCTCGGCGGCGGCAGCCCGCTCGTCGCGCTGCTCGACGAGTCCGGGTTTCGCGCGCGGTTCCCGGCCGAGTCGGTGCGGCTCGTGAAGCGGCGCGAAGGCTGGCGCGCGCTGGCCGAGGCGCAGGGGATCACGCCGGTGTTCGCGGATCTGGAGCATCCCGAACTCCCGGTCGTCGAGGGCGACCTCAATGCGGCGATCGACCGCGCACTCCGGATGGCGAGCGTCCGGTGAGCGCTGCCGCGCGGATCCAGCTGAGCCTCATCTCCCACACGAACGTGGGCAAGACGACGCTCGCGCGCACGCTCCTCGGGCGTACGCTGGGCGAGGTCCGCGACGCGCCGCACGTCACGGCCGTGGCTGAAGCACAGACGATGATCGAAACGCCGGAGGGCGACGCGCTGGCGCTGTGGGACACCCCCGGCTTCGGCGACAGCGTGCGTCTGGCGAACCGCCTGCGGCAGTCGGGCAATCCGATCGTCTGGTTCGTGTCGCAGGTCTGGGATCGCTGGCGCGACCGACCCTTCTGGTCGAGCCAGGAGGCGGTGCGCAATGTGCGCGACCAGGCGGACGTCGTGCTCTACCTCGTCAACGCCGCGGAGAACCCGGGCGACGCGGGATACGTCGCGCCGGAGATGCAGATCCTGGAGTGGGTCGGCAAGCCCGCAATCGTCCTGCTGAATCAGGTCGGTGCGCCGCGGCCGCGCGCCGACGAAGCGGCGGAGGAGGCGCGCTGGCGCGCGCACCTCGGCGGGCACCGGATCGTGCGCGCCGTCCTTACGCTCGATGCGTTCGCGCGGTGCTGGGTGCAGGAATTCGCCCTGCTCGCGGCGGTCGCCGAGGCGCTCCCCGACGAAAAGCGGCCGGCGTTCGACCGTCTGGGTGCGGCCTGGCGCGCACGGCGCATGGCGACATTCGATGCCGCGATGGGGCAGCTCGCGACGCAGCTCGCACGCGCCGCGTGCGACCGCGAGCCGGTCGCCGACCGCGGGGTGCGCGCCGCCCTCCGGGAAGTCGGCGTCGCCCTCGGCCTCGGGCGCGAGGGCGAGCCCACCGCCAACGAGCTCGCGATGCAACGGCTTGCGGAGCGGGTCGACGCCGACGTGCGCGCAACGACCGACCGCCTCATCGAAATTCACGAGCTCGAAGGCCGCGCCGCGGCGGAAGTGCTCGCGCGGCTGGCCGAGGACTTCGCCGTACAGACGCGCGCGAGCGAAGGCAAGGCGGCGGTCCTCGGCGGACTGGTCACCGGCGCGCTCACCGGGCTCAAGGCGGACCTGGCGACCGGCGGGCTGACCTTCGGCGCGGGGCTCCTCGTCGGCGGCGTGCTCGGCGCGCTCGGCGCCGCCGGCATCGCGCGCGGCTACAACCTCGTCAGCGGCACGCAGGAGACGGCGGTTCGCTGGAGCGACGAGTTTCTCGAGGGGTTTTTCGCGTCCGCGCTCCTGCGCTACCTCGCGATCGCGCACTACGGCCGGGGTCGCGGCGAGTGGTCGCAAAGCGAGCATCCGGCGTTCTGGAAGGACGCCGTCGGCGAAACCGTGATCCTGCGGCACGACGCGCTGCAGACCCTCTGGGCGGAGCGGAGCGGGGACTGCGACACCGCGCGCCTGAGCGTTGCGCTGCGTGGCCAGCTCGCCGCAGCGGCGCTGGACCTCCTCGAACGGCTCTATCCTGACGCGGCACCCGCGTTGCGCGGTTCGGCGTCTTAGCGCGCCAGCGTCACTTCGAAGCGGCTCCCACCACCGTTGCGCGGCAGGCACTTCGCCTCGCCGCCGTGCTTGCGCGCGATCTGGCGTACGAGCGCAAGACCGAGGCCCACACCGCCCTCGGGTTCACGCGTCCCGGTCGGACGATAGAAAGGCTCGAAGATCCGCTCGCGCTCGGCCTCCGGCACTCCGGGGCCACGGTCGCACACCCGCAGAACCGCGGGGCCGGCGCCGCTCGATAGCGTCACCTCGATAGGCGTGCCTGCGCCATAGCGGCGCGCGTTCTCCAGCAGGTTGCGGATGAGGCGCCGCAACAGGCGCGGGTCGCCCCGCACGGCGACGGGCACGCCGTCGAGCGCCGCATCCGTGCGCGCACACTCCTCGGCGGCAAGCGCGAGGAGGTCGACCTCCTCGCGGACCTCGAGGTCCGCTACCGCGTCGAGCCGGCTCGCAACGAGAATCTCGTCGACCAGGGCGTCGAGCTCCGCGATGTCGCGTTCGAGCTCCGCGCGCAGCGCCGGCTTCGCCTCGCGCTTCAGCAGCTCGGTCGCCATGCGGATGCGGGCGAGCGGCGAGCGCAGCTCGTGCGAGGCGTTTGCCAGCAGCGTCCGGTGCGCGCCCACGAGGCTCTCGATGCGCGCGGCCGAGCGGTTGAAGCTCGCTGCGAGCGCCGCAACCTCGTCCCTGCCCTCGACCTTCACGCGCGCGGTGAAGTCGCCGCCGCCCAGCGCGTCGACGCTGGAACGCAACCGCTCGAGACGCCGCGTCGCCCCGCGGACCACCGGGTACGCGCCGACGGCCACCGCGAGCGCGATGAGGCCCAGCGCGAAGAAGAGTCCCCATGGCGCGAGCGGCGGCCGCTCGCGCCGCGGCAGGCGCGCGGCAAGCCAGCGGCCGTCGGGCAGCTCCAGCGTCCAGACGCGCCCCGGGTGCCACGGTCCGCTGAAGCGACGGCGTCCCTCGCGCGGAGCGAGCAGATCCGGCCCGACCTGGGCGATCCGCGTGCCGTCGGACGCGTAGAGCGCGATGTTGATCCGGCCGTGCGCCGAGAGCCGGTCGAGCGCCGCCTGCTGGGACGCAAGCGGCTCCGTTGCGGGCGGCAGCGCGCCTTGCGCGACCTCGGCGGCCAGATCGAGGCCGGGCGGAGGCGACGCCGTGACGAGCTCGCGCCACAGGAAGCCGGCCGCGAGCACGAACACGAACAGGCTGGCGACCACGGTGAGGTAAAGCTTCAGATAGAGGCGCTGCATCAATCGCTATCCTGCAGCTTGGCGAAGACGTAGCCCGCGCCGCGCACGGTGATGATTCGCCGCGGCTTCTTCGGATCCTCTTCGATCGCGGCGCGGATGCGCGAGACATGCACGTCGATCGACCGGTCGAAGGCCTCGAGCGCCGCGCCTTTCACGAGATCCATCAGCGTCTCGCGCGACAGCACCTTGCCGGCGTGTTCCGCCATTGCGACGAGGACCTCGAACTGATAGCTCGTCAGCGGACGCTCCGCGCCGTCGACGCGCACGATGCGCGCGTCGCGGTCGATCTCGAGCCGGCCGAAGCGCAACGAACCGGCGCGCTTCTCGGGTGCGCCGCGCCGGCGCAGGATCGCCCGCAGGCGCGCGAGCAGCTCGCGCGGCTCGAACGGTTTGGGCAGGTAATCGTCCGCGCCGAGCTCGAGCCCGACGATGCGGTCGGTCGGCTCGCCGCGCGCGGTGAGCATCAGGATCGGCACATCGGAGGCGGCGCGCACGCGCCGGCACACTTCGAACCCATCGATGTCGGGGAGCATCACGTCCAGCACCAGCGCGTCCCACGGCTCGCGCGCGAGCGCCGCGAGACCGTCCGCGGCGGTCTCGCGCACGCTGACGCGGAAGCCGGAATCGCTGAGGTATTCGCGCACCATGTCGCCGAGCCGCGCGTCGTCCTCGATCATCAGGATGCGGTCGGTCACGGGATCGCGCGCATGGGAACGAGGGGCGAAGTGTAGCCGCACCGCAGGCGGGAAAGATCGCGCCGCGGCCCCGAGGAGGAGCGGGCCGCGGCGCGGGGAGACGCCGGGTGCAGGGGGACCGCACCCGGCGGACTGCACGGTGCGCTCAGCCGCGACGGTGCCCGCCGCGCCGCTGCTTCATCTTCTCGGCGAGCTGGGCGCGCTGCTCCGGGGTGAGCACTTCGGCCACGTCGGCGAGCGACTGGACGAAGCGTCGGGACATCGCGTCGGCCGACTGGATCTCCTGCGCGCGGATCGCTTCGATCGCGGCGCGGTCCACGTTGGGCTTCGTGAGCAGCTCCATGACCGCCCGCCGCGCCTCGCGATGTTTCTCGCGCAGCGGCGCCATCTCCTTCATCGTCGCCTCCACGATGCCGGCGATGCGCTGCTGCTGGGCTTCGGAGGCATTCACGTCGGCCAGCATCCACCGGACGCTCGCATCGATGCGACGCTTCATCGCCTCCGGATCCATCTGCCCGCCCGGGCCCATGTGCCAGCCTCCGTGGCCGAATCCGCCGCCGAAGGGCCCCCCGCCGTGGGCGAACGCCTTGACGCCGACGCCGGCCACCAGGCCGCCGATCAGCGTGGCGATCGCGATGCGGCGCCAGGGGCGGCGCGGCTTGCCGGAGTCGGGCTGCTTCGTCTCGTTCGTCTCTTGCGTCATGCTCTGCTCCTTCGTCGGTACACCTGCGCAACGGCAGGAATGGAGCACAGTCTGGCCGCGACCCGTTTCACCGGTTTATCGGGGGCGTAAAGTTGTGTAAAGCTCCGGGTCGCGATGGCACAGGACGAGCGAGTTCCCCACGTCGTCATCCTCGGCTGCGGCTTCGGCGGCCTGGCGGCGGCGAAGGCGCTCGCGGGCGCGCCGGTGCGCGTGACGCTGATCGACCGCGAGAACCATCATCTCTTTCAGCCGCTGCTCTACCAGGTCGCGACCGCCGGACTCGCCTCGGTGGCGATCGCCGCACCGATCCGCTATATCTTCCGCCGGCAGCGCAACGTCACCACGCTGCTCGCCGAGGCGCTCACGATCGATGTTCCGGGGCGGCTCGTGGTGCTCGAGGACGGCACCGCGCTTGCCTACGACTACCTCATCGTCGCGGCCGGCGCGACGCACAGCTACTTCGGGCACGAAGCCTGGGCGCGCTTCGCGCCGGGGCTGAAGACGCTCGACGACGCGATGGAGATCCGCCGCCGGATCCTGCTCGCGTACGAGCGTGCGGAGCGTGCCACCGACCCCGCGGCGCAGCGGCGACTGCTGACGTTTGTCGTGGTCGGCGGCGGCGCCACCGGCGTCGAGCTCGCCGGCACGCTCGCCGAGATCGCGCGGCACACGCTGCGCGACGAGTTCCGGCACATCGACTCGCGCAGCGCGCACGTCGTGCTCGTGGAGGGCGCGGAGCGCGTCATGCCGACCTATCCGCCGGATCTCTCCGAGAAGGCGCGCCGGCAGCTCGAGCGCCTCGGGGTGGAGGTGTGCACGAGCACGATGGTTACCGCGATCGACGCCGACGGCGTGCAGTTCGGCAACGTGCGCATGGCGGCGGGCACGGTCGTCTGGGCGGCGGGCATCGCGGCCTCGCCGCTCGGGCGGGCGCTGGGCGTGCCGCTCGATCGCGCCGGGCGCGTGGCCGTGGCGCCGGATCTCTCGATCCCGGGGCATCCCGAGGTGTTCGTCATCGGAGACCTGGCGACCGTCGCGAGCGACGGGAAGCCCGTGCCGGGCATCGCGCCGGCCGCGAAGCAGATGGGCCGCTGCGCCGCGCGCAATATCCTCGCCCGCTTGCGCGGCGCGCCGGCGCAGGCGTTCCGCTATCGCGACTACGGCTCGCTCGCGACGATCGGCCGGCACGCCGGCATCGCGGTGATCGGCCCGTTCAAGATCTGGGGCCTGCCGGCGTGGCTCTTCTGGCTGTTCATCCACATCTACTTCCTGATCGGGTTTCGCAACCGCCTGATGGTGCTTGCCGACTGGGCGTGGTCGTACATGACGTTCGCGCGCAACGCGCGGATCGTCATGACGCGCGAGGGGGACAAGGAGGCGCGCTAGGCCCCGGTAGCGTCGGACGTACATGAACTGCCAGTACCAGATGAACTCGACGACGCAGGGCACCGGCACCTGCACGATGTCGAATGGCGGGCGCTACCAACTGCACATCGGCAGCTGATCGTCGACGCGTAGCCTCTCACCGCCCGGAGCGCGAGCTCCGGGCGGTTTTGTTTTCCCCTCCTCCCTGAGGAGGGGTGGCGCGCAGCGCCGGGGTGGTGCGCGCGTCGGCTAGAATCGACGCGTCATGTCCACCCGCTTCGGTTCGATCCTCTGGCAGGCCAAGGTGCCGATCGTTTTCGCGATCGCCGTCGTCGTGCTCGTCGTCGTGACGCTGCGCGCCAACGAGCAACGGCAGTGCAGGGAGGCGTGCCTCAAGGAGGGCTTCGCCGGCGGGGCCTGGTCGAAGCCGCTGATCGGCGACGGAGAGTGCGATTGCGTGACGCGCGACGGGAAGAGGGTGCCGGCGCCGCGCTGAACGAGAAAACCGGCCGGAGGCTAACCGCGTGGTGCAGCGTAGACTTCACACTTGGATCAAGGAGAAGCGAGAGAACATGAATCGCATCCTGAAGCTCGCCCTGACGGCCGCCGTCGCCGTCCTCGCGGCTGCGCCGGCGGCGGCGCAGAACTACCCGACGAAGCCGGTCAAGTTCATCACGCCGTATCCGCCGGGCGGGACCACCGACATCCTCGCGCGGCTCGTCGGCACCAAGCTCCAGCAATCGCTCGGCCAGCCGTTCCTGGTCGAGTCGAAAGCGGGCGCCGGCGGGAACGTCGGCACCGACTTCGTGGCGAAAGCGCCGCCCGACGGCTACACGATCCTGATGGCGGCGAGCGGGCCGCTCTCGATCAACGTGACCCTGTTCAAGAGCCTGCCGTACAACCCCGAGAAGGATCTCGCGCCGGTGATCCACGTGGCCTCCGTGCCGCTGGTGCTCGTCGTCCACGAGTCGTTCCCGGCGAAGAACGTGCAGGAGCTTCTCGCCCTTCTGAAGGCGAAGCCCGACGCCTACAGCTACGCCTCGGCCGGGAACGGGACGCCGCAGCACCTCTCGGCGGAGCTCTTCAAGCAGCTGACCGGGACGAAGATGGTGCACGTCCCCTACAAGGGGAGCGGCCCCGCGATCAACGACCTCATCGCGGGCCAGGTCCCGATCGCGTTCGAGAGCCTGATCCCGATCCTCCCGCAGCTGAAAGGCGGCAAGGTGCGGGCGCTCGCAGTGACCTCGCTCAAGCGCTCGGCGCTGCTGCCCAACGTGCCGACGCTCGACGAATCCGGCGTGAAGGGCTACGAGTCGATCGCCTGGTACGGGGTGGTTGCGCCCGGCAAGACGCCCAAGCCGATCGTGGACAAGCTGAACGCCGAGATGACGAAGGTGCTCTCGGAGTCGGAGGTCAAGCAACGGCTCGCCGAGATGGGATCGGCCGAGGTGTACGGCTCGCCGGAGAAGTTCGGCGCGCTGATCAAGTCCGAGATCGCGAAATGGGCGCCGGTGGTGAAGGCCTCGGGGGCGACGGTCGACTGAGTACCGTGCGTCCGGGAGGCCCTGAGTGGACGGAGGTGCCGGTCCGCGGTGGCCTAAGCCTTTCCGCCGACCCCTCCCTCCGCCGAAGGATGTAATGACGCGCGGGCGGCGGGCGACTACTGTGGAGCGCGTTGAACGTCGTGCGCACTGGAGCCGCCATGCAGAGATTGCTACCCAAGGGACACGTCTCCTGCCTTTCGCAGGGGTTCCGGTACACGCCAGCGGCGGGGACGGACGTCGCGAAGACCTTCGCGCGCATCCGTCGCCAGCTCAAGGCCGAGGCCAAGGCGCCGACGAACGTGCACCCGCTGCGCAAGTCCGGCCAGTAAGGCGCCTGCGGTCTGCGTGAAATCAGGGACGGCTGCGGGTTCCGGGACGTGAGCGCGTAGCACTGCGCCGTCCCGTTTGACGGCGTGAAAGTTCGGCGCGTAGTATGCGCGCCACATGCACGCGCTCCGTTGCAACCGGCTGACGACCTGGATTGCGCTGGCAGCAATGCTGCTCGGCGTGATCTCGTCCGCTCATTCGGGCTGGCGGGCTTCCCCACGCCACGATCTGCCCGCCGATATCTGCAGCGCAAGCGGCGTCGCATTCGCGCCCGGTCAGGACGGCTCCGGTGCGCCGGCACCGACGGACGCACAGCACAATGATCACTGCTGGTTCTGCTCTAAGGCCGGTGCGGCGACCGCGCTTCTCGATCGCAGGCCCACGGCGAGTCTCCGCGCCGCTGCATCGAAGCCGCCAACGCTCGACGCGCCGGTAGTCACCGCCGGCTTCCCGCCTCGCCTCACTCCCCCGCCGCGCGCACCGCCGCGGCTCGCCTAGACCCGTCGACATTTGCGCGGCCGTTCCGCGGATAGCGCGGAACGGCGTACGGCTGTGTATCGAAGGCCGCCGAGGATACGGTCGCAAGAAGGGGGAAGGAAGATGCGAACAAGAACGCCGGTTCGAGCATGGACAATGCTCCTGTGCGCCGGGCTCCTGACGCCGGCGCTGGCGCCTGCCCACGAGCCGCACCACCACCAAGACGCCGCTTCGACGACCCACGGTGCTAAAGCGGAGGGCAGCGGTCTTGGCGCCTCGGCTGCATTCGACGCGAGCGGCGCACTCTGGGGCGTCTACCGGGAAAGCCGTCACGTCGTCGCGCGTCGCTCCGACGACCTCGGCCGCACGTGGTCGAAGCCCGCCCCCGTCAACGCCGCGCCGGAGGAGATCGGCGCGGACGGCGACTCGCGTCCCAAGATCGTCTCGGGCTCCGGCGGGGAACTCTACGTCACGTGGACCAAGCCCCTCGGCAAGCCCTACACGGGGGACATCCGTTTCTCGCGGTCGGTCGACGGGGGCCGCACCTTCAGCACGCCGGTCACCGTCCACACCGACCGGCAGGAGATCACGCATCGCTTCGATTCGGTCACGGTGAATCGCAGCGGCCAGGTGTTCATCGTCTGGATCGACAAGCGGGACGGCGTGGCGGCCGCCAAGGCCAAGTCCGATGCGTATCGCGGTGCGGCCGTGTACTTCGCCGTCTCGAGCGACCGCGGCGCAAGCTTCCGCGGCGACTTCAAGCTGGCCGATCACAGCTGCGAATGCTGCCGCATCGCCCTGCTGCCGCGGGACGACGGCACCGTGCTCGCAATGTGGCGGCATGTGTTCGCGCCCAACATCCGCGACCATGCGATCGCGCGGATGCACCCCGACGGCCGCGCCGGCGAGGTCCGGCGCGCCACCTTCGACGACTGGCGCATCGACGTCTGCCCCCATCACGGACCCTCGCTCGCCGCCGACGCGGCGGGTCGGCTCCATGCGGTCTGGTTCACTCAGGCACCGGAACGCGCAGGGGTCTTCTACGGACGCCTGAGCGGCGACGGCATTGACGCGCAGCGACGCGTTGGACGCGACACGGCCGAGCATGCGGATCTCGCCATCAGCGGCCGGCAGGTCGCGGTGGCCTGGAAGGAGTTCGACGGCCGGCGCTCGCAGCTGCGCGCGATGCGCTCGGACGACGGCGGCGACACCTGGCGCGAGTACGACATCGCGGCGACGGCGGGAGCGTCCGACCAGCCGCGCGTGCTGGAGCGCCAGGGGCGCTTCTACGTGTTCTGGAACACCCGCCAGGAACCGCTCTCGGTCCACCGCCTTCCATGATGCATCGGCCGCGCGGCGTGAAAGCGATCTGGCTCGCCGGTGTCGGCGCGGCGATGATGTGCTTGTCCGTGCTTTCGGCCGGGGCGCACGAGTTGCGGCCCTTCCGTGCGGAGACCATCGAGGCGATCCGACAAGCTCATGCCGGAAAGCCCTTTGTCCTGGCGTTCTGGTCGATCCACTGCGAGCCGTGCCGCGACGAGATGGCGGTGTGGCGCTCGGTCCGGCGACGGTACCCGCAGCTCTCGATCCTGCTGGTTTCCACCGATACCGCCGGCGAGCGCGCGACGGTGAACGCGTTCCTGTCCCGCTACGACCCGGGCCCGGTCGACACGTGGATGTTCGACGACGAATTCACCGAGCGCGTGCGCTTCGCCGTCGACCGCGCGTGGCGCGGCGAGCTACCGCGGACCTACCTGTACGACGCCGCGCATCGCGCCGAGGCGCGCAGCGGCAAGCTCGACGAGCGCTGGCTCCAGGGGTGGCTCGCGCGCGAGGCGACGGCCCGGGAGCGCCGGCCGTGAGCGTGCCTCGCGGCGCGCTCAGACGGACATGCAGAGGTACTTGACCTCGAGGTAGTCCTCGATCCCGTACTTCGAGCCCTCGCGGCCGAGGCCGGATTCCTTGACGCCGCCGAACGGCGCCTCGGCCGTCGAGATCAGGCCGGTGTTGATGCCGACGATGCCCGACTCGATGCCTTCGGCGACGCGCCAGACCCGGCCGAGGTCGCGCGCGTAGAAGTACGCCGCGAGCCCGAACTCGGTGTCGTTGGCCATCCGGATCGCCTCCGCCTCGTCCTTGAACCGGAAGAGCGGCGCGACCGGGCCGAAGGTCTCCTCCCGCGTCACTTTCATCGACGGGTTCACGTTCGCGAGGATCGTGGGCTCGAAGAAGAGCCCGCCGAGCGCATGGCGCTTGCCACCCATGACGACTTGCGCGCCTTTCGCGACCGCGTCTGAAACGTGCTCCTCGACCTTCTTCACCGCCGCCTCGTCGATCAGCGGGCCGATCGTGACGCCCGGCTCCAGGCCGTTGCCGATCTTGAACTTCGCGACCCGCTCGGCGAGCTTCGCCGCGAACGCGTCGTAGACCCTGTCCTGCACCAGGATGCGGTTCGCGCAGACGCAGGTCTGGCCGGCGTTGCGGTACTTCGAGGCGATCGCCCCGTCCGCCGCCGCGTCGAGGTCGGCGTCGTCGAACACGATGAACGGGGCGTTGCCGCCGAGCTCCATCGAGGTCTTCTTCACCGTGCGCGCGCACTGCTCGAGCAGCACCTTGCCGACCTCGGTCGAGCCGGTGAACGTGACCTTGCGCACGAGCGGGTTCGACGTCATCTCGCCGCCGACGGCTTTCGCGCTGCCGGTCACGACGCTGAACACGCCCTTCGGCACGCCGGCGCGCTCGGCCAGCTCGGCGAGCGCGAGCGCCGAAAAGGGCGTTGCAGAGGCGGGCTTCGAGACCATCGTGCAGCCCGCGGCGAGCGCCGGGCCGACCTTGCGCGTGATCATCGCCGCCGGGAAGTTCCACGGCGTGATCGCCGCGCACACGCCGACCGGCTGCTTGATGACGACGATGCGTTTGTCGGGCAGGTGCCCGGGAATCGTGTCGCCGTAGACGCGCCGGCCTTCCTCGGCGAACCACTCGATGAACGAGGCCGCGTACGCGATCTCGCCGCGCGACTCGGTGAGCGGCTTGCCCTGCTCGGCGGTCATGAGGATCGCGAGGTCCTCCTGGTTCGCCATCATCAGCTCGGCCCATTTGCGCAGGATCGCCGAGCGCTCCTTGGCGGTCTTCGCGCGCCAGGCGGGCCAGGCCGCGTTCGCCGCCTCGATCGCGCGGCGCGTTTCGGCCGCCCCCAGGTTCGGAACCGTCCCGAGCGTTTCACCGGTCGCGGGATTGGTGACGGCGAGGGTCGCGCCGCCGTCCGCGTCACGCCACGCACCGTCGATGTAACACTGCTGGCGGAAGAGGGCGCGGTCCTTCAGCTTGAGGGTGCCAAATTCGGAAGGCGCATTCATCGGGAACCTCCGGGGTAAGAGCGCGGCCGGGCGCCGCCCGGCCTCAGGGCTTGCGCGGCTTGAACAGCGCGGCGAGCTCGCCGACGATGCCGCGCCGGAAGGCGAGCACGCAGAGGACGAAGATGCCGCCGGTGATGACCGTGACCCACGAGCCGGCCTTGTCGGCGAGCTCGTTCTGCAGCGTCACGATGAGCCCGGAGCCGACCACCGGCCCCCAGATCGTGCCGAGACCGCCGACCAGCGTCATCAGCACGACTTCGCCCGACATGTGCCAGTGGACGTCGGTGAGGGTCTCGAAGCCGAGCACCAGCGTCTTCGTGGCGCCGGCCAGCCCCGAGAGCGCCGCGGAGATCACGAACGCGACCAGCTTGTACTTGTCCACGTCGTAGCCGAGCGAGAGCGCGCGCGGCTCGTTCTCCCGGATCGCCGTCAGCACCTGCCCGAACGGCGAATGGATGGTGCGGTGGATGAGCCAGAATCCGAAGACGAACACCGCGAGGACGAAGTAGTAGAGCGTGAGGTCGTCCTTCAGGCTGATCAGGCCGAAGAGACTGCCGCGGGGCACGCCCTGCAGGCCGTCCTCGCCGCCGGTGAACGGCGCCTGCAGGCAGATGAAGTAGACCATCTGCGCGAGCGCCAGCGTGATCATCGCGAAGTAGATGCCCGCGCGCCGGATCGCGAGCGAGCCGATGACGAAGCCGAGCGCCGCGGCGACCGCCGCACCGAAGGCGAGGCCGACCTCGGGGGTGAAGCCCCAGACCTTCATCGCGTGTCCCGCCGCGTACCCGGCGGAGCCGAGGAACACCGCGTGGCCGAACGAGAGCAGGCCGGTGAAGCCGAGCAGCAGGTTGAAGGCGCACGCGAACAGGGCGAAGCAGAGCACCTTCATGAGGAACACGGGGTAGCCGACGAACGGCGCGCCGAGCGCCAGCGCGAAGACCACCAGATAGACGACGGTCTGCCGGCTCATTTCTCGCGCCCGAAGAGACCGGCCGGCCGCACCATCAGCACGATCGCCATGATCACGAAGACGACCGTCGCGGACGCCTCGGGATAGAAGACCTTGGTGAGCCCTTCGATCACGCCGAGCCCCAGCCCGGTGACGATCGACCCCATGATCGAGCCCATGCCGCCGATCACCACCACCGCGAACACGGCGATGATGATGTTCGATCCCATGAGCGGGTTGATCTGGATGATCGGGGACGCGAGCACGCCGGCGAACGCGGCGAGGGCGACGCCGAAGCCGTACGTCAGCGTGATCATGAGCGGCACGTTGACGCCGAACGCCTGCACCAGCTTCGGGATTCTCGGTGCCCGCGCGCAGGTATGCGCCGAGCTTGGTGCGCTCGATGACGAACCAGGTCGCGAGGCAGACCAGCACCGAGGCGAGCACCACCCAGGCACGGTAGTTCGGCAGGATCATGAAGCCGACGTCGGTCGCCCCGCGCAGGGCGTCGGGCACCGGGTAGGGCTGGCCCGACACGCCGAATCGCTCGCGATAGACGCCCTCGATGATCAGCGACAGGCCGAAGGTCAGCAGCAGCCCGTACAGGTGATCGAGCTTGTACAGCCACTGCAGCAGGAAGCGCTCGATGAGGATCCCGAACGCGCCCACGATGAGCGGCCCGAGGACGAGGCTCCACCAGTAGTTGAGGCCGAGGAGCTCGAGGAGGAGGTACGCGCAGTACGCGCCCATCATGTAAAGGGCGCCGTGCGAGAAGTTGATGATGTTGAGCAGGCCGAAGATCACCGCGAGCCCGAGCGAGAGGATCGCGTAGAACGACCCGTTGACGAGCCCGAGCAGCAGCTGCCCGAGCATCGCCTGCAGCGGAACGCCGAAGATCTCCACGCGGTCCCCCTCTTCCCTCGCGCCCCCCGGGGCCGTGCGGCCCCGGGGGATCACGACGCTATTTCTTCACCAGCGGGCAACGCGAAGCCGCGAGCGGCTGGAACGCCTCCGCCGCCGGGATGGTCGCGCGCACGTTGTAGTAATCCCACGGCGCCTTCGATTCCTCGGGCTTCTTCACCTGCAGCAGGTACATGTCGTGCACCAGGCGGCCGTCCTCGCGGAGCACCATGTTCTTGCCGAACATGTCGCTGTGCTTGTTGGCGCGCAGCCACTTCATCACCGTGTCGGCGTCGTCGGTCCCGGTCGCCTTGATCGCGTTGAGGTACATCAGAGTGCCCGAGTAGACGCCGGCGTGGATCATCGACGGCATCTTCTTCATCTTGTCGAAGAACCGCCGGCCCCACTTGCGGGTTTCGTCGTTGAGGTCCCAATACCACGCCTCGGTGATGTACATCCCACCGGTGGCCTTCAGGCCGAGCGAGTGGATGTCGGTGATGAACACGAGGAGGCCAGCGAGCGCCTGGTTCTTGGTGATCCCGAACTCGTTCGCGGCCTTGATCGAGTTGATCGTGTCGCCGCCGGCGTTCGCGAGCCCGACGATTTTCGCCTTCGACGACTGCGCCTGCAGCAGGAACGAGGAGAAGTCGGACGCGTTCAGCGGGTGGCGGACCTGACCGAGCACCTTGCCCCCGGTCGCCCTCACCACGTCCGCCGTGTCCTTCTCGAGCGAATGCCCGAACGCGTAGTCGGCGGTGAGGAAGAACCAGGTGTCCCCGCCCTGCTTGACGACCGCGCGCCCGGTGCCGTTGGCGAGCGCCCAGGTGTCGTAGGTGTGGTGGATCGTGTAGGGGGTGCAGTCCTCGTTGGTCAGGCGGGTCGACGCCGCGCCCGTGTCGATGAGGATCCGCTTCTTCTCCGCGACGACCTTTGCGGTCGCGAGCGCGACAGCGGAGTTGAGGCCGTCGGTGATCATGTCGACGCCGTCGCGGTCGATCCACTCCCGCGCCTTCTGCGCGCCGACGTCCGCCTTGTTCTGGTGGTCGGCGCCGACGACTTCGATCTTCTTGCCGAGCACCGTGCCGCCGAAGTCCTCGACCGCCATCTGCGCCGCGACCACCGAGCCCTGCCCGCCCAGGTCGGAGTAGAGCCCCGACATGTCGGTCAGGACGCCGATCTTGACGATGTCGCCGGAAATCTTTGCTGGCGGCGCGGCCTTGCCTTGCGCGGCGACGTAGCTCGCCGTCCCGGCGAGCACCGCCGAAACCAGAATCGATAGAGCTTTGCGTTTCATTGACTTCTCCCTCCTCGCTAATGTACTCGGGTCAAATACCCAGGTATTCGTGCAGCATGTTCATCTTCGCGTCGAGCTCGGACGCGGCGAAACTCTCGACCATCCGGCCGTGCTCCATCACGTAGAAGCGGTCGGCGAGCGGCGCGGCGAAGCGGAAGTTCTGCTCCACCATGATGACGGTGTAGCCCTTTTCCTTGAGGTGGCGGATCATGCGGTCGAGCGCCTGCACGATCACCGGCGCGAGGCCTTCGGAGATCTCGTCGAGCAGCAGCATCTGCGCGCCCGTGCGCAGGATCCGGCCGACCGCGAGCATCTGCTGTTCGCCCCCCGAGAGCCGCGTGCCCTGGCTCGAACGGCGCTCCTTGAGATTGGGGAACATCGCGTAGATTTCGTCGACGCTCATCCCGCCCGAGGCGACCGGGGGCGGCAGCAGCAGGTTCTCCTCGCAGGAAAGGCTCGCGAAGATGCCGCGCTCCTCGGGGCAGTAGCCGAGGCCGAGGTGCGCGATGCGGTGGGGCGGCAGGGCGATCGATTCGCGCCCGTTGATCATGATCGACCCGGTGCGCCGTCCGACCAGGCCGAGGATGGACTTCAGCGTCGTGGTCCGGCCCGCGCCATTGCGCCCGAGCAGCGTAACGACCTCGCCGCGGTTCACGCTGAAGTCGACGCCGTGCAGGATGTGCGACTCGCCGTAGAAGGCGTGCAGGTCGGTGACGCGCAGGAATTCGCGCCCGTCAGCCATGCGCGCCTCCCAGCTCGGCGGTCGCGGTGCCCATGTAGGCTTCCATCACCTGCGGGTTCTTCGACACCTCGGCGTACGGACCTTCGGCAATGATCTGCCCGCGCTGCAGCACCGTGATCGTGTCCGCGATGGTCGAGACGACGTTCATGTTGTGCTCGACCATGAGCACCGTCCGGTTCGCCGCGACCTTCTTGATCAGCGCGGTGACGCGGGCGACGTCCTCGTGCCCCATGCCCTGGGTCGGCTCGTCGAGCAGCATCAGCTCGGGCTCCATCGCGAGCGTGGTGGCGATCTCCAGGGCGCGCTTGCGGCCGTAGGGCAGCTCGACCGTGACGGTCGACGCGAGGTCCTGCAGATCGACCGAGGCCAGCAGCTCCAGCGCGCGCCCGTTGAGCTGCTCGAGCGATTTCGCCGACTTCCAGAAGTGGAACGACGTGCCGAGCTTGCGCTGCAGGCCGATGCGCACGTTTTCCAGCACCGAGAGGTGCGGAAACACCGCGGAGATCTGGAACGAGCGGATGATGCCGCGGCGCGCGGTCTGCGCCGGCCTCTCGTGAGTGATGTCGATCCCGTTGTACGCGATCGTGCCGCGCGTCGGGACCAGGAACTTGGTCAGCAGGTTGAAGACGGTGGTCTTGCCCGCGCCGTTGGGCCCGATCAGCGCGTGGATCTGCCCGCGCTTCACCCGCAGGTCGACGCCGGTGACCGCGGCGAAGCCCTTGAACTCCTTGGTGAGGCCTTTGGTCTCGAGGATGTGGTCGGTCACGGTCACCAGGCGCCGGCGGTAAACGCGGGCGGGGAGCGCATTATATAGAGGCCCGCCCCCCGCGGGGGAGGGCGTGCAAGAATTCGGGTGTCCGCCTTCCCTATGACGACCCCTGCCCGGATCCGCGATCTGCTCGTCGCCCAGCGCGTCGTTCCGGTGCTGCGCTTCGGGTCGGCTGCGACCACGATCCGCGCCGTCGATTGCCTGCGCGAGGCGGGTTTCAGCACGTTCGAGATCACCCTCACCACGCCCGGCGCGGTGGAGCTGATCGCGGAGTTGCACGCGCGCCTCGGGGCGACCGCGACCGTGGGGGCCGGCACCGTCACCGACCTCGACGCGGCGCGCCGGTGCGTCGACGCCGGCGCGCAGTTCCTCGTGTCGCCGTGCGTCGTGCCGGGGCTCGCCGCCGTCGCGCACGAGGCCGGGCGCGCTGCGCTGATCGGCGGATTCACGCCGACAGAGATCCTGGCTGCGCACCACGAAGGTGCGGACATCGTGAAGGTCTTCCCGGCCTCGATCGGCGGGCCCGGGTATCTCGGGTGCGCTGCACGCCGTGTTCCCCAACGTGCTGCTTTGCCCGACCGGCGGCGTCACGCTCGACAACATGAAGCGTTACTTCACGGCCGGCGCGGCGCTGGTCGGCGTGGGCAACAATCTCCTCGACCAGGACGCGCTCGCCGCCGGCGACATCGCTCGCGTCATCGCGGGCGCGCGGCGCTTCCTCGATCCGACCGTCTCGTCGGCATGACCGCTGATGTTCTCGCCATCGGTGAGCCGATGCTGGAGTTCAATCAGAGGCGGTCCGGGTAGCGACGTCGACGCGAGCGGTGCGCCGCGGCCCGTTCAGTTCCCGCCAGTGCGGTTGCGGCTCGCTGCGAGGTAGGAGTCTTCCGTCGAGAGGACGTGCTCGCGCAGCGTGGCCTCGGCGCGGCGCACGTCGCCTTCGGCGATCCGCGCGACGATGCGCGCGTGGTTCTGCTGGCAGTGCTCCACCTGCTCGTCGCCGACCGGGAGGCGATAGCGCAATGCCTCGATGCGATGGCCGACGAGGCCGTAGGCGGCGATCAGGTGGCGGTTGCCGCAGGCATTCACGATCGCCTCGTGGAACTCGGTGTCGAGCGCATGGACGCGGCGCGGATCGAAACCTTTCCCCTTCGGCATTCGGGCGAGATTGGCCTTCAGCGTCTCGACCAGACCGAGCCGATCGCGGCGCATCGCGAGCCCGAGCGCCTCGGTCTCGATGATCTCGCGGAACGCGGTGAGCTCCTTGACCTCGTCCGCGTCGAGCGTGAACACGAACGTGCCGCGCTGCGGCTGGATGTCGACCAGCCCGTCCATCCTGAGCCGGAGCAGCGCCTCTCTGACCGGAGTCTTGGAGATGCCGAGGTTGACCGCGAGCGCGGCCTCCGATAGCTGCTCCCCGAAGGCGAGCCCGCCCTCGACGATCGCGGCGCGGATCCGCTCCACCGCGAGGTCGGTGAGGCTCTTGGGGCGGTCGAGCTTCGATTCGAGCGGCATCTTGCTTTCGCATGTCTGATATCTGATATCTTAGATGGCAATAGCGGCGGACGCAAGACCCGCCGTACCCGAGGAGGAGGGACATGGACGACGCCCAGGCAACGCTGGGGCGGTCCGGCGCGCTCGCCGTCGCCGATGACTGGTTCGTGAGGCTGAACCGGTGGGTCGTCATCGCGCTCATGGCGACGATGGCGGTGCTCGTCTTCGCCAACGTCGTCTCGCGCTACGTCTTCAACTTCTCGATCATCTGGGTCGAGGAGCTGACCCGTACAGATGGTCTGGATCGATACCTCGGCTCGGGTCTCGCGTTGCGCGTACGGCGCGCACGTCGCCGTCGACACGTTTCAGGACCTGCTGCCAGAGCACGCCGCCCGGTGCTGCGTCGCGGTCATCGTTCTGGTTCGCGATCGACCGCGTTTGGAGCCATGACCTGGCTGGGCTTTCAGTCGCCACTTTCACCTGGAACCAGGAGACGCCGGTGCTGAACTCGGAACTTCGGCATCGTCTATCTCGCGATCCCGATCGGCTCGGCGGTGTTCCTGCTGCAGCTGCCTTGCTTCTGGCGCGACTTCGTCGCGCGCCGCTTCGAAGCACTGGGAAGACCCGGCCGCGGAGGAACTGCAGTGCTATGAGCGCCACGCTCTTCGCGGTGTTTCGTCGTCGGCCTGCTCATCGGCCTGCCGATCGCCCTCACCATGGTCAGCGCCGGGCTCGTCGCGCTGCTGGTCGAGGGCAAGCTCATCCCTCGCTCTCGGTCCCGCAACGATCTTCGACGGCATCGACCGCTTCCCGCTGCTGGCGGTGCCGTTCTTCATCCTTGCCGCAGAGCTGATGACCGGAGCGGGCATTACGACCGACGCTCCTGCGCGGTTCGCCAACCGCTCGTCGGGCACGTGCGCGGCGGTCTGGGGCACGTGAACATACGTGACCTGATGCTTCTTCGCCGGGATCAGCGGCTCGGCGCTCGCCGACGTGGCCGGGCCCGGCGCGGTCACATGCGCATGATGAAGAAGGCCGGCTACGACAAGTACTACGCGGCGGCGCTGTCGGCGTCGACCGCAATCATCGGGCCGATCATCCCGCCGTCGATCATCATGATCGATCTACGCGCTGACCGACAGCCGCGTGTCGATCATGGCGGGCTTGTTTCTCGCCGGGGTGATCCCGGGGCTCATGCTCACCTGGCACTGATGGTGATGAACCACTGGATCAGCGTGCGGCGCGACTATCGGCACCGCGCGACGACCGCATGGCGCTGCGCGAGCTCTCGATCAGCTTCGTGGAAGGCGCATGCCGGCGCTGCGCTGCCGCGATCATCATCGGGCGGCATCCTCACTCGGCATGTTCACGCCCACCGAAGCCTCGGCGGTCGCGGTCTTCTACGCGCTGTTCGTCGGCAAGTGTTCGTACCGCACGCTCAAGCTCGACATGCTGCCGGCAAGTTCTCTCCGCAGCGGCGCTGGTCACCCCGTCGATCCTGATCATCGTCGCGACTGGGTGCTTTGGCTGGGTGCTCACCGTCGCTCCAGATTCCGCAGACGATCGCGCAATGGCATCGGCGGCTTCCATCTGAGCACGCGGTCGCGATCTGTTCCTCGTGATCAACGTCTTCGTGCTGCTCGCGGGCTCTTCATCGAGCCGCTCCCGGGCGTCATGATCTTCGTGCCGATCTTGGCGCCGCTGGCGCTGGCAGCCGGCATCGATCCGCTGCAGTTCGCCATTGTCGTGATCGTGCTGAACCTCACGCTCGGAATGATCACGCCGCCGGTCGGCGCGCTGCTGTTCGATCACTTCGATCGTCTCGGGCGTATCGATGGGCAAGATGTCGCGCGAGCTGGTCCCGATGCTCGGGGCAGAGCTCGTCGTGCTGCTTGCTGTCTGACCCTGATTCCGCCATGCAGCACGCACCTACCCGGCGTGTTCGGATACACGCGTTGAATCGGACTACATCGCCGCAAGAGGAGAGAGACCCATGAAGCTCGCGAAACTGCTGTTCGGCATGACCGCCGCCGTGCTGCTGGCGGCGCCCGCTGGCCCACGCGCAGAAGGTGCTGAAGTACGCGCACTTCCAGCCGGCCAAGGACGACCAGCCGAAGCACGTCGCCGCGCTCGCCTTCAAGGAGCACGTCGAGAAGGCGACCAACGGCTCGATCAAGGTCGAGATCTATCCCGCCGGCCAGTTCGGCAAGGATCAGCAGACGATGGAGGGGCTCAAGCTCGGAACGCTCGAGCTCGCCGTCGCGCACGATGGCGCGATCGCCACCGTGTACAAGCCGATCGGCGTGCTCGGCATTCCCGTTCCTGTACGAGAACCACGAGCACGCCTGGCGCGTGTACGACTCGAAATGGAAGGACGAGTTCTCAGCGCCGACATGGTCAAGAAGACCGGCATCCGCATGCTCGGGGTGGCCGACAACGGCGTGCGGCACTTCACCAACAGCCAGAAGCCGATCCAGACACCCGCTGACATGAAGGGGATGAAGATCCGCATCCAGCCCTCGCCGGTTTTCAAGACGCTCGTGGAGTCACTCGGCGCGTCCGCGTCCGCGATTCCCTGGGCCGAGCTCCCGACCGCGCTGCAGCAGAAAGTGGTCGACGGCCAGGAGAACGGTGTCACCAACATCCTTGCCGCCAGCCTCTACCAGAGTCAGAAGTACGCGACGCTGGACGGCCACGTCTGGTCGATTCACGCCTACCTGATCAACGAGCGCTTTTATCAGGGCCTCACGTCGACCGAGCGGAAGGCGGTCGACGAGGGGGCGCAGAAGGCCATCGCGATCCACCGGAAGATGACGAGCGACCAGGACAAGAACGCCAAGCAGATCCTCGAGAAGGTCGGCATGCAGGTCTACACGCCGACCGTCGCGCAGATCGGCGAATTCAAGAAGCTCGCGCAGCCTCCGGTGAAGCAGTGGGCGGAGAAGGAGATCGGCAAGGAGTACGTCGACAGCCTGTTCAAGGCGATCGACTCGACCAAGAAGTGACCTGTCTCGTCGTCGTCGTCGACAGCGGCTACGACTCGTACGACATCGAACGGCGCATCCTCGCGCCGTTCGACGCCGAGGTCGTCCTTCGCGCCTGCGACCGTGACGAGTCCAAGGTCGTCGAGGCGGTGCGCGACGCCGACGCCGTGCTCGTGCGCGAGTCGCCGGTGACCGCGCGAGCGGTGGCGGGGACGACCCGCTGCAAGGCGATCGTTCGGTACGGAATAGGCGTCGACAACATCGACCAGGCGGCGGCACGCGAGCGGCGCATCTATGTCGCCAACGTACCGGACTACGGCGCCGAGGAGGTGAGCGACCAGGCCATCGCGCTCCTGCTCGCCGTCGTGCGTCGCGTCGCGGCGCGCGACCGGGCGGTGCGCGCCGGCGCATGGAACGTCTCCCGGAACGAGAAGATGTACCGCGTCGCAGGACGCACGCTAGGGCTGGTCGGCTACGGCCGCATCGCGCGCACCTTCGAGCGGAAGATGCGGGGGATGGGGGTCAATAGGGTGCTGGTCTACGATCCGTTCGTGCGGGATGCGCCGGGTGCGGAGGTCGTCGACCTGGATACGCTGTGCCGCGAAGCCGACTACGTTTCGATCCATGCTCCGCTCACGCCGGAGACGCATCACCTGATCGACGCCGGCCGACTCGGCCTGATGAAATCCACCGCGATTCTCGTGAACACCGCCCGCGGGCCCCTGATCGACGAGGCGGCATTGATCGAGGCGCTGCGCGAGCGTCGCATCTTCGGGGCCGGCATCGATGTCTACGAGAACGAGCCGCCGCGCCCCGACCACCCGCTGTTCCTGCTCGACAACGTTGTTCTGTCCGACCACAACGGCTGGTACTCCGAGGAGTCGGTCGCGGAGCTCCAGACGAAGGCCGCGGAGGAGGTGGCGCGCGTGTTGCGTGGCGAGCCTCCGAAGCACTGGCTGAACCGGTGGGCCCAATGACCCGGATTGCAATCGTGTCGCCGACGCCGCTGCGCTCGCGTCAGACGGCTTCGAGCGCGTGATCGCTCACGCGCGAAGTTTTCCCGAACCGCCATGAGGAGTCTCGAATGAACCTTCAGGAACTCGTCGCCGGCTTCCGCACTGTCGCCATTGCCTCCATCGCCGACAGCGTGGACAAGGTCGCCGGCCGCCGCGGCTACCTCGACCATGACATCCGACCGCGCGTCAACGACCGGCGGGTCGTCGGTCCGGCAGTCACGGTCCGCGAGGGGCCCGAGCCAAATGCCGGGCCGCCCCAGCACGCGCTCGAACTGATCGACGCCGCCGATCCGGGAAGCGTCATGGTCATCGCGATCGACGGCGAACCGAACGTGGCGATCTGGGGCGGACTGATGACCGCGGGGGCGTTCGCGCGCGGGTTCGCCGGCGCGATCCTCGACGGCGGCGTGCGCGACGTGAGCGAGATCAAGCGCGATTACGACTTCCCCGTGTTCGCGCGATCGATTTCGCCGGGCAGCACCGTGGGGCGCTTCAAGACGCTCGGCGGCAACATTCCGATCAGAATCGGGCCGGTGGAGATCCATCCCGGCGACATCATGGTGGCCGACGGCGACGGCGCAGTTTGCGTGCCGCGCGCGCACGCTGAGGCGGTGCTTAAGATGGCACTGGAAATCGACGCCCGGGAGGCGGAGCAGGCAAAGCTGATCGTGCAGGCCAAGTCGCTGAAGGAAGGGCTGGCCAAGTACGGCCGCATCTGAGCGTGCCGCGATGAGTGCGGTCGACATCGTCTCCATCGGCGAACCGATGATCGAGTTCAACCAGACAAAGCCGGGCGACCTGCGCTACCTGCAGGGCTTCGGCGGGGACTCGTCGAACATGATCATCGCCGCGGCGCGCTCCGGCGCGCGCGCCGCCTACTTCACCCGCCTCGGCGACGACGAGTTCGGGCGCATGTTCCTCGACCTGTGGCAGAGCGAGGGCGTTGACTCGTCGCGCGTGGGGATCGACCCGCAGGCCCATACGGCGGTCTACTGGGTGAGCCATGGCCCGCGGGGACACGTATTCAGCTACCTGCGCGCCGGCTCGGCGGCGAGCCGGATGCAGCCCGCGGATCTTCCGCTCGACATGATTCATGCAGCGAAGTTCGTTCACGCCTCGGGGATCAGCATCGCGATCTCGGCGAGCGCGGCGGACACGATACTCGCGGCGCTCGAGGCGGCTCGGTCGGCCGGCGCGAAGGTCTCGTTCGACTCGAACCTGCGGCTCAAACTATGGCCGCTTGCCCGCGCGCGGGCGATGATCGGCGCGACCGCCGGTCTCACCGACTACTTCTTCCCAAGCATCGAGGACGCGCGCGCCCTGAGCGGACTCGAGGCGGCCGACGCCATCGTCGACTGGGCGCATCGTCTCGGCGCGCGGACGGTGTTCCTCAAGCTTGGGTCCGAGGGTGTGATCGTCAGCGACGGAGCGAAGCGCGAGCGCATCGCCGGGCACAAAGTAAACGCGGTGGACGCGACAGGTGCCGGCGACTGCTTCTGCGGCACGACGCTCGCGCGGCTCTGCGCGGGAGATTCGGTTTTCGCGGCTGCCCGTTACGCGAATGCCGCGGCGGCGCTCGCCACGACCGGCTTCGGCGCGGTCGCGCCTCTGCCGCGGCCCGAGGCCGTCCGCGCGCTGCTGGCCGCGCGACCGGTATGATGGCGTCCGCCAGATTGTCCGTGACGTCTGAATGAACGCACCGCTCGTCCTGCCTTCCGCCGGCATCCAGCCGGAGATCGCGATCAAGGCGATCCCCGACGACGAGCGCGTCTGGGTACCGCAGGCGAAAGAGGTCTGGTTCCGCCCGCTGCTGCTCAACACCGTCACCGGCGGCTGGTGCAACCTGTTGCGCGTGCGCAAGAGCGGGGTGCTCCACCGCCATCGCCATCCGATGCTCGTCGTCGGCTACGTGATCAAGGGGAAGTGGCGCTACCTCGAGCACGACTGGGTCGCGACCGAGGGCAGCTTCGTCTACGAGCCGCCGGGCGAGATCCACACGCTGATCGTGCCCGACGACGTGCCGGAGATGATCACGTTCTTCAACATCTCGGGCGCGATGATCTATCTCGACGAGCAGGGCCGGCAGACCGCGTACGAAGACGTGTTCTCGAAAATCGACATGTGCCGCAAGCATTACATCGAGGTCGGGCTCGGCCCGACCTACGTCGACCAGTTCGTCCGTTGAAGCTCGGTATCCCGAACCTCGCGAAGGCGCTCGACGCGGGCCTCCTCAAGACGGTCGAAGCGCTGCTGCGCGCCGGCCAGTTCCATCGCGTCGCGAACCTCGTCGCCGCCAGCGTGCCGGTCGCGAGCTTCGCGCTGCGCCGGATGCGCGAGCTGGTCGGCGACCCGCTGCTCGTCGCGCGCGACGGCGGCCTCCAGCTCACCAAGCGCGCGCAGCGACTGGCGGCGCCGTTCCGCGACCTGCTGGAGCGCATCGGCGAGGTGCTGGCCGGGCGCGACGTGTTCGACCCCGCGTTCTGCGAGCAGACGTTTCGCATCGCGGCGAGCGACTATGCGTCGTTCGTGATCGGCCCGGCGCTCGTCCGCGCGCTGTCGCAGGCGGCGCCGCGCGCCGCGCTCGCATTCGAGCCGTTCGAGCCCGCGCACGCGCGCCGAGGCCTGGAGAGCGGGGAGATCGACCTCGTGATCGCGACCGGGTTGCGCGGCGGGTCCGGGAAGCTGCGGTCCGAGGCGCTGTTCGCCGAGCGGTTCGCGTGCATCGCGGCCAGGCACCATCCGCGCGTGGCGAAGCGGCTGACGGCGACCGCCTACGCGGCCGAACGTCACGTCGTCGTTCATGCGGCGGCCGGCGCCGCGAAGGCCGATCCGGCGCTCGCGGATCCCGGGCGCAGGCGCCGGGCCGGCGCCACGGTGGCGCACTTCCTGCTCGTGCCCGCCGTCGTGGCGGAGTCGGAATTGATCGCGACGCTTCCGGAGCGCGTCGCGGAGCGGTTCGCGGCGCGCTATCCGCTCGTCGTGCATCGCTCGCCGGTGCGCCCGGCCGGCTTCACGCTCGCGATGACCTGGAGCGCGCGCGCCGACGACGAGCCGGCGCACAGCTGGCTGCGCGAACAGGTGGCCGCC